>NZ_ABCF01000001.1 GCF_000181495.1 Bacillus sp. SG-1 | reverse complement strand
AACGACATTGCTTCCCAATTTGTATTCTAACTCTTCATTATTGACTACATTGGGATGCTTTTTTTCAGTTGTTTCTTCCCCAGAGGCTTTCCTTAAGTAATGCTTAAGGACGTCGCCTTCTTCAATTGTTCCCAGATACTGATGGCCCGCTTTCTCTGCCCACGCTTTGATATCTGCTTTCGAACCTTTATCCGTTGCTTCTACTTCCAATACCTGGCCGGCTTCAAGGTTAGTGATAGCTTTTTTCGTTTTAACGATCGGCATTGGACAAGCTAATCCTTTGGCATCCAGCACCTGATTCACTTTAATGTTTTCCAATAGTAGTCCCTCCTGATTTACCTTACGGGGTATAATTTTACTCAGTTTTACCTTCCCATGCAAGCATGCCGCCTGTCATGTTGATGACTTTGTAACCTTGATTCTCGAGGAACTGGCACGCTTGGCCGCTTCTGCCGCCAGAACGGCATACCATGATATATTCTTTGGATTTATCCAGTTCATTCATGCGAAATTCAACTAATCCTAACGGGATGTTGACTGCACCGGGAATTTTTCCTTGTGCCACTTCATCCGTTTCCCGGACATCAATGATATCGGCCGGTTTTCCTTCATTCACGATTAATTCAACTTCTTTTGGTGAAATTTCTTTCATTTTATTATCCTCCTTATTGATAAGCTCTTTTCCTGTTTAAATAATTTGCTGGGGAAAAGAGCATAGTTACTGACGAATTAAGACCAGGCGCCCATGCCGCCTTTTACATTTGCGACTTTGTTGAAGCCTTTTTTTCTTAAGAGCTTAGCAGCTTTGTTGCTTCTCATGCCGCTCTGGCAGATCAAGACTATTTCTTTATTGGACGTAAGTTCTTTTGTTTTATATGGTAATTCATATAAAGGGATATTTTTGAATCCCTGAATACTTCTTTTGTTGAATTCACCTTTTGTACGTACATCGATGAACAATTTATCTCCATCGTGCAGTTCGTTTTTAAGGTCAGCGGTTGTGATATGCCTTACACCTCTTGCTGGCATAAGACGCATGATAATAATGATAATTAAAATTCCGACAAGGATATACCTCATGTATTCCAAGAATGATGGCCCCCTTACTAGATGAACAGGTTAACGTTACCGTCTTCAGCATCAGCCAAGTATGCTGCTACCCCAGCATAATCGATATTATCCAATAATTCTTCTTTTTGCAAACCAAGAAGATCCATTGTCATCGTACAGGCTACCAATTTAACGTCCTGTTCTTGTGCCATCTCAATCAGATTAGGCAATGACATGACATTGTGCTTTTTCATGACACCTTTGATCATTTTCGGTCCGAAGCCTGCAAAGTTCATGTTGGATAACCCCATGTTGTCGCACCTTTTGGCATCATTTTACCGAACATTTTTCCATGAATCCTTTTTTCACTTCAATGTTTTCTTCTTTTCGAAGGGCATTCAATCCCCAAAATGTGTGAAAGATCGTTACTTCGTGATCATAGGCAGCTGCCCCATTGGCAATGATGTATGCCGCCATCGTTTTATCATAGTCACCGCTGAATAATACAATCGTTGTTTTTTTCTTTGCTGTCATTGTTTTTCCTCCTGTTTTTTACCCCTACCCACAGGGGTATTGTTATAGGTTAAAAAATTATCCTTTTTTAATCCAAAACGTAAAGATATCATTTTCCTCTTTATGGTCAAGCAATTCATGACCGCCGGATTTTGCCCAGGCAGTCAAATCACTTTTTGCCCCTTTATCGGTTGCAACGACTTCCAATACCTGTCCTGACTCCAATTCATTCATCGCTTTCTTTGTTTTTACGATTGGCATTGGGCAAGCAAGCCCTTTTGCATCTAAAATTTTATCTGCATTCATGTGTAATTCCTCCTGTAATATATTTTCATTGTTTGTTACCCATAGGGGTATGTTACTATTTAAAAAAAGGGATGTCAACCCTGAATTGCTTATCTGCTTTTAACCAGCAGGTTGACAGCCTCTTTAATCATTTCATCTGTTTTTTCGCCGCGATTTTCAGCTTCAAGAACACACTCTACCAAGTTTGAACTTACGATAACCCCGACAGTTCGATCGACGGCAGAACGGACTGCAGATAATTGCGTGATTACATCTTTACAATCTTTGCCCTCTTCCATCATTTTCAGGACGCCTCTTAACTGGCCTTCCATCCGTTTCACACGGTTTTTGACCTGATCATTATATTCCATAACAATACCCCTTTCCTTTATCCTGTCTTGGCGGACATTGCTTTTCAGTTAATGTATAACCAGTTATCTCGTACCCTTTTCTTCTCAGCATCCTGATGCTCATATTCTTTTCAAGATTCGTTGAAGCTACTATATGGATTTGGGCCCCTGCAAGTTCATGCCAGTTCCTCTTAAGATAAGCAACTGGAAGATTTACAGAATTTTGTATAGGATCGTTAAAAGACTGATTATAATCTCTTACATCTAAGATTTGTATGGATTCTGTCTTGTTGGGAGTTTTGTTTAATCGCTGCACTCCTGTGACAGGAAAGTATCTTTTGTATAGTGCTATTATCATACTGACTGCTATGATAATCAATAGTAACATTTCAGTACCACCCTATTCAATTTTTAAAGTATTGCCTTGCTTACAAAACTTATTATATACCCGTGTGGGTATTAAGTCAACACCCTTTAAACATTTTTTCAAAGCTTTTAAAAAGTGGATGATAGAAGCTGAAAGACCGGGACTATTACCGGCTTTTGCCTATAATGAGGCTAATATACCACCTGTCTAATAATGGAATCAATTATTTTGCTTGATATATGTACAATCCTTTCAATAAGATAAGGATGAACTCATGAGTTCATCCTTAATGCAGCGTATTTTTTTCTATACACTCTTTTTCATGCAGGCAATCAGGCGGTCCTCAATGTCTTTTGCAAATTCCTTCATCTTTTCATCATCTAACATGGAAATAAGTGAAGTAGGTTTTGGCATTCCGATTTTAGTCTGCCCGCCGTCTTCATAGACAACCATTTTACATGGAAGAAAGTAACCGGCCATTGTGTTTTCATTTAAGACTCTTTGCGCTTCTTTAGGGTTGCAGACTTCCAGCACTTTGAATTCCTTATCAAAATCCAGTCCCTTTTCCTGCAGCTTATCTTTAATATCAAATGTCCATAGGATACCAAATTGTTCATCCTTTAAACTTGCTTCCAAACTATTCACTGCTTCTTCCATACTTTTATCTGTAGATAGAGTATAATCAAACATGTCTTATCTCCTCCTTTTTTAGTTAATCGAATCCATTACCTGACCGCACAACGGTTTGGTCCGGTTTCCATTTCACTCTGCTTTTCTTCATTCGGATCTTCTTTTCCCATATTCGTTTTCCGGATTTCTTCATATGAATTAGGCTGAGGAGGCAGGTTCTCCGTCACGGTACTTCTGAATTCATCCTCATCTTCAATATTCAATCCATGGTTCTCTTTATATAGCGTTCCCAGCTTTTCTGAAACACTTCCGTCCTCATTCATTTCATCTATACCCATATAGTGGGCCGGAAGAACAATCAAGTCATCAGACAGTTCTTTGTACCGTTTATATAAAGTTGTCCGCAAGTCTCCTACCCAGTCTTCCGCCTTGCCTGCCAGATCAGGTCTTCCGATGGAATCGATAAATAGGATGTCACCAGTCAGTAAATACTGATCATCAACTATATAGGAAGTACTACCGATGGTATGGCCCGGGGAGTACATGGCTTCTATGACAGAGTAACCAACTTCATACTTGTCTCCGTCATTTACGGATTCATATGGAAATTGAACGCCTTCAGCATCCTTTGATGGAAGATAATATTGGGCATCACTAGTTTCCGCCAGCTCTCTTCCGCCGGTTATATGATCAGCATGTAAATGAGTGTCCATTGCACGGGTTAATTTAACATCATTTTCAGCGAGGAATTCACGGTAAGGTTTGGTTATCCTGGCAGCATCGATGATGGCCGCTTCTCCGTTAGATTGAATTAAATAAGATAGGCAGCCTTTTCCGATACGGACAAATTGATGGATGGCCCCTCCGTTCTTCAAGTCGCCAATTTTGACAGGCTCCAGATGTTCACTCCAGGCACTCATCCCGCCCTCTACAGAATATACATCTGAATACCCTGCGTTTGCGATTTCTTCAGCTGCTTTTTTCGAAGAGTTTCCCTTTGCACAAATGACATGGATTTCCTGGTCCTTTGGAAGTTTATCCAAAAATGGATCGATCCCTTTTTCTTTAATATCTGTATAAGGTGCATTAATGATATCTACATTTCTTCCTTCGACTTTCCAATCATCAAAAGCGTCGGTATTTCTTACATCGATAATAAATACTTTTTCTTTGCTCAGCACTTTCTTTGCCAGTTCTTTTGCTGTGATGTTTTTTACAGCCATTGAAGAACCTCCTTTAATTAATTCTGATTTAATCTTTATGGTTAAGTTAGTATTTCCTTTACCCCTATGCGTATATTTTATTCATATATAAAAGATCTTTTTTCTTCGTATTTATTTTTAGCTTTAGAAAGTCTTCTATACAAACTTAGTTTTTGGCATTCCGTGAGCACATTTATCTTGGTTTCGAGACAATTTAACTGCTATACTACTATTGCTAATGACTAACGAGATGAGGATTAAAATGTATAATACAGAGACCAGAATGAATGTAAACGAAGACCAACAGATATTGGCATATTACGTTGAGGTATCCAAATTAATTGCTTCGATGCTGCCTGACATTGCGGTGGGCATCACTAATACGGAGGAATGGATTGCCTATTTCCCTAGCGGCAAAATCGATTTAGGTGTAAAACCAGGAACAAAGATCAATCCTCAAGAACCTCTAGCGGATTGTATTTTACATAAGAAAGTAATAAAAGAAGAAGTCCCCGCTGAATTTTTTGGCTTTTCTTTTACAGGCCTTGCCAATCCGATTGTTAAGAACGGTCGTGTGATTGGGGCTGTTGCCATTCAGATGCAGCAACAGAATGAAAGAGATTTACGCCGTATAGCTGACAAGATTGTCTCTTCTGTCTCTCATACGAATGAAAGCATCAGTAATGTTGAGAAGGGCGCCGATGGCCTTGCGGAAATCAGCAACAACCTTTTGCAACAATCGAAAGAGGCATCAAATGAAATGGAGAAAACAAATGAAGTCATTACGATGATCAAAAAAATCGCTGATCAAACCAATTTACTTGGATTGAATGCCTCCATTGAAGCAGCTCGTGCCGGAGAACTGGGCCGTGGATTTGATGTCGTCGCCAAGGAAATCCGCAAATTATCAAAGGAAACGGTCGCTTCAACTGATAAAGTACGAACGATCATCTCTTCCTTACAGCAGTCGATGAAGGAAATGGCTCTTTCCATCGAAAGAGTCGTGACTGTCGGGGAAAACCAGGCAGCTTCCACTCAGGAAATTTCCGCATTTATAGATGAGATCGAAAAGATGAGCCGAGAATTGAATACCTATGCATCGAAGTTGTAAATTGCTTTGTTCTAGATGAAATTTGATTGATTAATGGCCCGTAACTTAGTTATTGGGCTATTTTTTTATTGGACTATTGGGTTGTGAAGGGGTGTTGCGTGGTAAATGAGCCAGGGAGAATCGGTTTTGTATGAGATTTTGGTTTGTTTACGGTGTTACCGAACCAGTGAGATTGAGTTTTGGAGGAGATGTTGGGCTGTTTGGGGATAAACAGTCCAAGGAGTTTGTGTTTTGGAGAAGATGTTGGGTCGATTACGAGACAAATAGCCCAAGGAGATTTGATTTTGGAGGAGAAGTTGGGTCGATTACGAGGTAAACAACCCAAGGAGAACGGATTTTGAGTGAGATGTTGGGTCGATTACAAGGTAAACAGCCCAAGGAGATTGGGTTTTGGAGAAGATGTTGGGTCGATTACGAGGTAAACAGCCCAAGGAGATTGGGTTTTGGAGAAGATGTTGGGTCGATTACGAGGTAAACAGCCCAAGGAGATTAGGTTTTGGAGAAGATGTTGGGTCGATTACGAGGTAAACAGCCCAAGGAGATTGGGTTCTGGAGAAGTTGTTGGGTCGATTACAAGGTAAACAGGCCAAGGAGGATGGGGTTAGCGTTTGATGTCGGCCCATAAAACAAGAAAATGGGCCAATAAGATTGGGGCTTGGTGGACATTTTGGCCCATTTACTTTCAAATCCCTTGAACATTGCCACCTAACTGTTAATGTCCCATATTTTATAACTCTACTTCATTAACAAGCTTTTTCTTTTCTTGTTCCAGCTGCTTGATGATCTTTTTGATATCATCTTTATTACTGTCTACATCCGGCTTTAGGCTTTTCACTTCCTCCAGCCAATCACGGATGTCGATGATTTCACCGAATTTCTTTTGTATTCTCTTGTACGGCTTCGAGTAGGATTTGTAGTCCTTGGAATACAATTTATCGAGATAATTATAGATGTATCGGAGCTTTTTGGCTTTTTTCCTTACTTCATGGAGGGCATCGATTCCTACATCAGATGTTTTGCCTTTATCTCCAATGACTTGATGATACTCCTTGACCAGTGCTTTGAAATCATCTTCTTGTTTTTGAAGCTCCCCAGGTATATCTAAAGTGAGTAACTTATTCTTTAACTCGTCTTGTAGAAAGTTATTAAATAAAGAGAGAAACTCATCATTAATGGCTTTCGGAAGCTTCTTTTTCAGTTTTTTCAGGTGTTTCTCCCTGTCTTGACGTGCCACCTTTACAAATTCATGGTAGACGTCCCCATATTGATCCATTTCAGCCCTCTTTTCGAAGGAATGTATGAAGACATCATCCTCTCTCACCTTCCCTAATGCATCGTGAGCATCCTTCAATCTTTTATATAATGGATGGTCTTTGTCGACTCCGATAAAATGAATGAGTGTCCGAAGTCTTCGCCCTTTCGTCCGTGATTTATGAATGCTCTCAGTGTCCCCAGAGTTGATGGCCTGATCACAGTAATGTTTGTATTTTTTTAAGAGAGTTTGCAATACATCCTCCCACTTTCTCACCAATGCATCATTTCCCTCCTGATTGCAATCATCACAGATGAGCGTCTTCTTCACTTTCAGGAGGGACTGATTGCTGCCGCAGATAACACAGGTGGGTGCTTGTTCTTGAAGTGTCCCTTTCTCCCCTTCTATATGGAGTCCGATTTCAGAGCCGGTTTCCCAGTTCTGCTGTTGAAGGTATTTTGCAGGAAGAGTTAAACGGCCGCTGTCATCAAGAGTAACCTTCTTCCCCTTGCCGCTTTTCCTTAGATGAATTAGGTGTTTCTTTTTATTTATTGTTAAAAATATTTCGCTGCCAATATCCAGAGCTTTTCTGGCTTCCTCTGGTATCACGATACGCCCCATATCATCTAGAATTCTGGTAACAGAAATTATTTTCATGCCTGCACTTCCTTTCTAGCTTTGCGTTATAGGCATTTTCCCTGTTTGTACTTTAGAAAAACACAACTGTGGATTTGTATGGGGTAATTCTGTATAGGATTCGAGGGCTTGTTTGTATGTGGAATTTCTAGTGAAATGGTGGTGTCCGTTGGTGAGAGCGCGGTACATCATTGTGGGGATCAGTGTGATATGATGCCATGCGCGTCGCGAGCGCGGTACATCAATGGAGGGGTCGGGACGAAATGATGCTAGGCGCAAATAAAAATAGTATCCAGGTCCCCAACTTCCTCACAAAACCAGGAGTGCTTATCCTAATAATGTCACTCTCCTCCTAAAAAAAGAAACCAAAAAAAGCACTTCAGCCATTAAATAGACTAAGTGCTTTAACAGAAAGAAAATCAGCTGGGATCCACCTCGTCATACGAAAGTGTCGTTACTTCCGTATAGTCCCCTTTTTCTATTTCTTTTTCGGTAGCTTCCTCATTAAGCCCTGCTCCATCATCCATGCCAGGTGCAATCGTGGCTTCATCGGCTTGCTTCTTCTTTTCCTGATCCATACGGTAGTCTCTCCTTTCTTTCATACGATTTCCTGCTTTGTATAGAACTATACCAAATGAAATAAGAAGAGGATGAAACCATAAGGCCTCATCCTTTAAATTAAGTGAGTATTCTCTTCAGCAGACCATTTTTCGATATTGCGGTAAATTTCCTGACTTAGTATTTTATATCCCTCTTCCGTTAAATGAATGCCGTCGTCACTGATGAAATCCATGAGATTCCCTGCTTTTTTGAGGGCAGATCTGACATCCACTTTGAGGATATTATACTCCTCTGTCAATTTGTTCAGATTGCGGTTGTACAAGCCGTGCCAGTAATCAATGCCGCCGACCTCACTGATCCAATGGCTGATAGCCGGGCTGTATTTTTCGGAAATGTTCTTGTAATACCTTACTGGGTCTAGTGGTGGAAGTGTAGCAACAACCGGAATGATATCATGCTGTTTGATATTGGTAATGATGGCTTTCAGGTTGTCCAGATATTGATTCATCGGCACGATTGCCTGGTGTTTCTCCCAAGGCTTTTCAGCCACTTCATGCCAATTGAAGTTACAGTCATTGCCGCCGATTTCGATGATCACATAATTGGGTCTTTCTTTTATCACATCTTTTTCAAGTCTGTTTAACAAAAGTTCGGAATTGTCATTGAACACTCCTTTGTTGACAACAGATACCTCTTTATTATTTTCTGAAAATAGTTGCTGAAGGATGTTCGGGTAATTCTCCTTTACAATCCTTAACCGCCCTTTTACATAAGAAACACCACGGGTCAAGCTGTCACCAAAGCAAACGATTTTCAAAGTCGCCACCTCTTAATATAGTAAAATTATTTTTTATTATTTTACCATATCTTCTCAAGCTTGCTTTGATATATGCTCAGGCTGTTTCTTTTTTATAACTTCGTAGCTTTTGAATTTCACCATGGAAAGCATCCCGAGGAGCGGACCTATTGCAAGTATCGAAAACACCCATTCCCAACCCAAAAGTTTTTGCATGTAGGGAATTAAGTTGATGGAGAAAATGGTAATTAGAAATCCGACACACATTTGAAAAGTTAACGCTGTCCCGACATAGTCACTTTCAGCAAATTCGGTCACTCCTGCCGAGAATTGTGCAGAATCAGAAATTACGAAAACCCCCCAGATGAAGGAAAGCGTGAGTGTCACCCACAAAGGCTGTGCATATGTAAACCCGATACTGAGAGCACATGCAGAGCTGATACCCATGGATAAAATGGTCAAGGATGACCTGCCGATCTTGTCTGCCAGCCAGCCGCCTCCAACAGATCCGGCTGCGCCCGCAATTCCTATCGTAAGAAAAGAACAGAATGCCAACAGTACCGGTGAAACGGTACCGGTGTGACTTTGAAAACTAGCAGCGAGAAAAACCGGCAGCCACGTCCACATCGCATAAAGCTCCCACATGTGCCCGAAGTAACCATAATTCGCAAGCATAACAGGTCGATTCTGCCTTACTTTTTTTAACAGTGAAAAAGAAAATGGCGTGTTTCTAGTAGCAACGGGAGGATCATCAAGGATGAAATAAATGATGCCTGCTGAAAGCACTGCAAGGACAGAACTTGATAAAATAATCCATTGCCACTGCAGGGCAGAGAAAAATAATGCAATAAAATGTGGCAATGAGGACCCGAGTGTCAATGCTGCTATCAAAATTCCAATAGCCAGTCCCCTCCTTTTTGGGAACCAAAGGGATAAAATTTTAACAGCGGTAGGATAGACCCCTGCAAGTGTCATCCCTGTTAAAATGCGAAGCGTCATCCCGCTCCATGTTCCTTCACTCAATAGAATCAACCCATTGAAACCTGCACCTAAAGTGGCCGAAACGGCAAATATAATCCGCGGGTTATACCGGTCAGCCAGTCCGAAATAAGCGCTGGCAAACGAGCCGATGACAAAACCGATTGGGACTGATGCGGACAGCCAGGCCTCTGTTTCTGGGCCTGCCCCCCATAGATTGATGAGTTCAGGGGCTGTAACGGAAGCGCTGAACCAAAGACTCAATGCAAACAATTCAGAAACCGCTATCCATATTAATGCTTTCCATGATGATTTCATTTTTCCTCACTTCCTATAGCAAAGCTTCGTTCAGGTAAAAACTTTTCTCCATATGTAATTAACACTGACAAACCATGATGTGGTTACCGTCTGGATCCTGGAAGTTGAAGAAGTGATCATGCTGAATATCCGAATCCATTTTAACTCCTTTTTCTTTCATGAATTGATAGGCTTCATGAATATTTTCGGTGTTGATATGAAAAGGGGAAACTTTAAAGGTGTTTTCCTTCGAGTAGATCTTGCTGTCCAAAATGACACCTGGTTCCTTCATAGGCAGGGCATACAAATGACCGAACATAATTTCGCCATCAGTCGGGAAGCCGAATATATCACAATACCAATCGCGTGCCTTTTCAATGTCACTGACAGGAATGAAGATAACCCCTATATTGTTCGAAAGTGGACTTCTCATAAAAATTACCTCCTAGAAAATGATCCTTCATAAATCTATTCGGTACAAAAGAAAAGAATCCTCCTTCTTGCCAGGCACGCCCCAGAATTTGTCGAATGCCGATTAACCCACAGAAACTTCGAGTTGGATATCGAGTTTTTCCCGTTGAAAGATTTCCGTATTTATTTCTTTGGCAAGAGTGCAGCCCATCTTTTTATAAAATGCTTGTGTTTCCGTTGCTGGGTGGGCGCCGATATATAATTTGTCTGCTCCCATTTCCCTCGCTTTATTTTTTGCAGCTGTAAAGAGGTATGCCCCAATTCCTTTTCCCCTAGCCTCGCGTGCCACGTGAATGTAAGACAACTCCTTGTAGACAGCGGTTTTACCGAAGGATGCTGGTTCAATGACGGCGAAACCAACAACTTTTTCTTCAACGACCGCAAGGATGACGGCCCCTCCTTCCGTTACCACGTTCTTAAAATGGTTTGCAATCTCCCTTCTTCTCTCAAGGGACCAGTCATCAATGAAATAGTCGGTTTCTTGATAAAGGATTCCGTCTAGCTCTTTGACAACTTTTTTCGTTTCCTGAGAACGATTGAACTCATCCAGCATTGTTTCCTGGATGTCCTGTGACTGCACGTCAATAATATTCATACATAGTCCTCATTCCTTTTTCTTCAGTATAACAATGAGAAAATTTTCCCTCAAAAAACATGCCCGGAAAGGTTCCGGGCATGTTGGTTATCGCTCTATTTTAATTTGCTATTCGGTGCAATTTCGTTTGCGAATTCTGCCATAGCTGTCTGCAGCGTGTTCATGTTCCTGTTCTTCATCAAGCCTTGAATTGAGCTGCCTGTGCCCGTATTCGAGTTCCTTCTATTCAAGGCATAGGCGGCAGCACTCATCCCGAGACTCAAAACGGAACTCCAAAGCATTCTTCTGTTCATCCTTTTTCTTCGACCGAACATATTAAGAAAAGAAGATTTTTTCCGGTTATTGAAAAGCATCGACAACAAATTATTCAAACGAAACACCTCTTCGCTTAGAATCATTGGAAAGTACAAAAGGCACTTTCAACATTTATTATCTGCTTTCATCATTAACATTATAGCTGGAAAACGTTTATCTATTTTTGAAATATACTTCCAACGCACTGATAATATTCTCTGATTGACCTTGAGGGTTTATCTTATAGTGGTCTCCTTCAAGTTTAGTCTGGAAAGAATCAATTCCGTTGGCTTTTAGAAAATCGTCAATATCCGATAGCATATCGACTTGATTAAATAGTGTTTTCCTTCCGACAAAGTCATGGTCGACATATACTTCATACTGGTCCTGAAGCAGTTTTGTTTGTTCTTCATCGATGAAAATGTTTGTGACAAATCCATAAAACCTTCCGTCTCCGGTGCCCATATGTTCCGCCTCTAGCTTTTTTTCTTAGGATGGCCGAATACCGGTTTGAAAATTCAATATAACAGCTAGGTTCAAACCCTTAAAACCATATCACACTTCTGTCTTGGGGAAACGGCTTTCATATAAAAATCTTCGGCTTTCCAGTACCTGTTCTGGAACTTCTTCAATTGCTCTTGAGTTTCCTTCCTTTCCCGCTGAAATCTCCTGTTTTTAGGACAGTCAAGAAAGACAACATAGTCAAAATAATCACGCCATTCCTGTCGTTGCAGAAATACGCCTTCCACAATGATGAAACACTCTTCCGGGAGCTGGATGGTTTTAAGGGTGTGTGAATCAGCCGAAGAGTCATAGTAATTAAGGGAGAATGTCTTGCCCAGGAGTAAATTCTCAAAGAAATGCTCCCGGATATCTTGAAGGTCCCATTGCAGGAAATAATATTCAAACCACTCGTCCCGCCCGGTATCATATCGTCTTTTCTTCTCAACGATATGGTCATCAATGTGGAACACGATATGAGGAATATCTTGCTCCTTCAATGACTCGCAAAGGCTTTTGGTTAAAGTAGTCTTACCAGACCGGCTCAGTCCATCAATGCCAAGGATAAACCGGTTACCTTTTTTCTTCTCTTTCACGGCTTCCAGCACTGCTTGTGAATGATCCTTCAACTTCACTGCCTCCTCCATCGTTGAGATATTTTAAAGAGTATATCATAATTTTAGCAGAATATTCCGTTTAATTGAAAATTCCCACTCGTTTTTAATTTATTGATATAATGAATATGAATTTCACTACTTGAATAGGGGATTATATTATGGAGAAGTTTTTAGAAGGACAAACCATTTATTTAAGATATTTTCAAAAGGAAGACACTCAGAAGATTTTGAAAGCCCTATCTTATCCTGAAATCCGAAAGTTGACGGGTCTTCAAAAATTCCTTACGCCTCAAAAAATTGAAAAAGCCTATGAGGCGTTTGCACTCGATGACAGCAGAGTGGATCTGGTCATCGCTCTTAAGGAAACAAATGAAGTGATTGGAGACCTGGCCTTGAATGAGATTGATAACCTTAACCGCAATGCCAATGTAAGGATTGCTCTGCATGATCCAAAGTATTTTGGGAAAGGTTATGGGACCGAGGCGTTAAGACTGGTCCTTGAGTTTGGGTTTAGGACACTGAATTTGTACCGTATCGGATTAAATGTCTATTCTTTTAATGCACGTGCCAAGAAGTCATACGAAAAACTTGGCTTCAAACAGGAAGGCATCATACGAAGTGAATTATTTTATGACGGGGAGTTTCATGACAACATCATCATGGGTGTGCTTCGAGATGAGTTTTTAAAGGCAGCGGATGAAAAATAAAGATATTTGTCATTTTTCATCGAAATATTAGTTGCTTTTAAAAATTTTCCTGAGCACAATACACCTTATTTGCAAAGAAATAATGAAATAGGTATCCTGAAAAAAAGGTGGTGGAAAAAATGGGTAAACCAGAAGAGTTAACTGAAATTACGATTATTCAAAAGGATACACCCAATAAAATAAGAGAAGCTTATATTGGGAAATTTGAAGAGCCTGTCTTGTATGGTGTGCATGGCGGCGTCAAAAAGTTTTATGGCGTTGAACCTGAAGTGGAATATCCATCCACACTCGACCACATCGTAGCAGCTGCTGGCGGCTGACTGGTCGGTACCTTATCAGGCGCGCTGGAGGCGCGTAAAATTCCGACTTCACCCGATTTAGTCTCTGCGAATATTCAAGGTGTCATTGAGGCACCGGAAGGCGTTTTGAAAATCACAAAAATCAATTGTCGTTATAACGTAAAAGTCCCTGAAGGAAAACGGGATGCGGCAGAACGTGCATTATCCGTCTTTGAAAGAGGCTGCCCTGTAGCCCAAACACTTAAAGGCGCCGTGGAATTTGATCACTCCTGGGAAATTGAAGAGTATTGATAAGATGAGAGGCTGGGGGGTTCCTCAGCCTCTTCTGGTTTTACTCTTTGGCCTAATCTGTATTAGCTAATAGTATGTTACTCTTTCGCATGGGATCATTTGCGGGATTTCTACCCAATGATGTACCGCGCTCACACTGCGCAAGTTATCATTCCCGCAAATCCAACACAATGACACCCCGCGCTCATGCCGCGCAAGTCATCATTTCCGGAAATCCAACACAATGACACCCCGCGCCCGCGCCGCGCAAGTCATCATTTCCGGAAATCCAATACAATGACACCCCGCGCCCGCGCCGCGCATGTCATCATTTCCGCAAATCCCACACAATGACACCCCGCGCTCACGCCGCGCATGTCATCATTTCCGCAAATCCAATACAATGACACCCCGCGCTCACGCCGCGCATGTCATCATTTTCGCAAATCCGACTCAATGACACCCTGCGCACCCGCCGCGCATGTCATCATTTCCGCAAATCCGATGCAATGACACCCCGTGCTCATGCCGCGCATGTCATCATTTCCGGAAATCCAACACAATGACACGCCGCGCCCCCGCCGCGCAAGTCATCATTTCCGCAAATCAGACACAATGACACCCCGCGCTTACGCTACGCAAGTCATCATTACACAAAACTTAACAAAGTGATATTACACTCACTCAACCTCAAAGCACCATACCTAAAATCTCGTTGATATGCGCACAGTTCTCATCTATCCCAAACTTTTTACATAATTCTTTGTGTGTCCTGATAAACTCCGGCACCAGAAGTTCCAAGGAGGACATGATGGATTGAGGATCCCTGCTCCCCATTGATTCTTCAAGAAACGTTAATTGCCAGTTCTGCAGCCTGCTGCGGTTGCCGCCAAGTTTTGCCCAATAGCCTGGATTGTTGGGCTGTTTTCCCTCTTCCATAAACCATCCTGTCGTTAACAGGAACCGGAGGGACTCCAGTGATGAGGTTGCATGGAAAAATTCTTCTCTTTTCACCCCGCGATAAACTTCATGAGCATAAGCGAGAAACCTATTTTTCCACAGATAGAATTCCTCAAGGGTTGGTTTATAACTCAGGTCCTTAGACTCTCTTTGAATTCTCCGCATAAAATTTTCCCTATCATAGACAATTTCTAATTCCTTATACCATACGGATGGTTGTATGTCTTTTTCGGTATAGTAGAAAGAATCTACTTTTATGAAACCCTTGTAGTGGGCAACACTATGGGCTGCCCAGGAAAAATCTTCATAGAACATAACGGTGCCCCAGTTTTTTGCCTTCTCTTTTTTATTGAGTCGGTACTGTTCAAACGCTTCTTCCTTCACGATCATTCGAAGGTCAATATCGGAATATAAATCGGTGTTTCCTGTTCCGATAGACCCTCCATAAAACACACTGGTTATATTGTCATCGTCCATTAAATCCCTTTCAATGGCTGCTTTTATTTGTTGCCGGACCAATGGAAGTTCATTGTCTCTTTCTTCATTTCCAGTTTTAAATCCCACACATCAAGATCATCTCCTTTTTAAAATTGGAAGGCCGCTATGATTTTCCCGGCCACTTCATCAGGGCTTAGGTTGGTATTATTAATTCTAATGTAGTTTTCTGCTTTAATTTCATTTTCTGCGGAATTCAATCTCATTTCTTCCATTGAACTTAGCAATTCTTCTTCTGACTGCTTAATATTTCGTTTGGTTGGTTTGTGTTCTAACCGGTTCGCTGTTTGATTTCTCTTCAATCTTTCATCCAGGTCTGCTTCCAATTCAACGAGATAGATTTCAGCACCCTGGTTCTTGAATATGTCACATATTTTTTCAACGAATTCCCAATCTTCTTTCATATTGAACGCCCAAACAAATGTGGTAATCAGCCCTTTTTCATCTGTCGTAGCAAAAGATTTGAATATTTCCTCCCGAAACTGATGTGTGAGCCTCCACATCTCAGGGGTGAAACCGAACAAGGGTTCCAAAAGGTCGATTGTCATATGATTATGTAGTAATTTCATTCCTGTTTGTTTTGCTAGTGATTGACCGACAGTCATTTTTCCAACAGCCTGTGGACCAAATATAAGAACAAATTTCAAATTAATAACTCCTCCTGCGTTGATTATTCATGGTCGTTTCCTTTATAACTGGTATCGATTCTCGAACTGATAAAGATAAGTAGTCCGCCAAACATCACCGCTCCAAAATAATAAATTCCTAAACCCAGATCGACACCGCTGGAATAGGGTTTCTCTATCGTAGAGCCCCATATCATGACACCTAGCATAACAGCCAGGCCGAAACTAAAAATAAACCATTTAAGCAGCTCTCTCATAGTAACCTCCAGGAATAAGACTTATTTAGTATATTATTCCAGATATTTGATAGAGGAACAATCTCTTTTTCACTATTTTCTAATAGTTCTTACGAGAGGTCACTCCCCTTTAAAAGTTAAAAAACGGGCTCCTTTACAGGGAAGCCCGTCTTTTTCGTTACCTTGAATCGTTATCTTTTTCTCTTAAATAGTCTTCGTACACCTGTTTGGCTTTATCCTGATCAGGTACCAGGAGAGAAATCTTCTGGTGAATTTCACTGAGAACATGTAATCCCCTGAAAATGGAGCCTGCGATGATGGCAAAGGCCAGGATTCCACCAGCCAAAGGTCCCATCATCATCAGGACAAATCCCAAGAGAGCACTTAAAATAATTGACATAATCAAGTAATTCATAAAATCTGAACTCCCTCATTGCATAAACTCTGGAAAAAACTGAATTATGATTCAATTTTTTCTGGCTGACTTATAGGTTTTCCAAGAACAACCTCACCACATCAGCACCGCCGATAAGTGTGCCAAGTGTACTTCCGAGGTTTGCAAGGACAACTATCAATAATACGCGTGTCACCTTGTTGTTCCAGAATCCTTTGACGCTCAAAACATCCTCCGGAAGGTTTTCAAAATCCTTTACATT
Organism: Bacillus sp. SG-1; assembly: GCF_000181495.1. GTDB lineage: Bacteria > Bacillota > Bacilli > Bacillales > Bacillaceae_B > Rossellomorea. The sequence goes on along the minus strand of NZ_ABCF01000001.1, from coordinate 664,233 downwards.
CGGGCGGCGGAAGTAAGCTTGTACAAATCCGGCAAACCATCCTGCAGCAAGCAATGGGTTTAAAGATGTAATAGGGGCTGCCACAAAGGCTGTCAAAATCGCAAGCGGGTGACCGAGACCGACAGCCGCTCCCAATGCAGAGAAAGCGCCGTTCCAAAGAACCCAGCTGATTGTCTGCTGAATTCCTGCTGCGGGGTTGCTAATAAACGTATAAGCAATGACAGCCAGGATAAGGACGGGAATTGCCCACCCGATGATTTTCGGAACTTTTGATTTAGGCGGCCGTTCATCCAAATGTTTTAAATCATGTTCTTTTTTAATCTCTTCTTTGATACCCGGTACATGGGCAGCACCGAGGACAGCTACAATTTTCTTTCCGGGAGCTTCCTTGATTTTTTGTGATAAATACTGGTCACGTTCATCAATCAAAGGCTTTTTTAAACGCGGGAAATGTTTTGTGAAATCATTCAGCATCGCATCCAGCATATCTTGTGATTTGATTCTTTCCAATTCCTCTTCTGTAATGCTTTCATTGCTAAAAATGCTGTAAATGATCTGCATCAATAGTTTTCCTTTTCCTATGAATCCTACTTGATTCCAGATCCGCGCGAATGTAATTTGGATATTTCGGTCAGCAAGTACAAGTTTGGCACCGACTTCTTTAGCGGATTCAATTCCTTGAATCATTTCCTGGCCCGCATTGATGCCGAATTGCTTGGCCATCCTTTTTTGGAAAGAAGAGATGGCAAGGTTCATCAACAGCAAGGAAGCTTTTCCTTCTTTGATGACTTTAAATATGTCCATCTCTTTCCATTTGTTCCCCTCCATTACCGACTGATAACGGGGTTCGTCCAATTCAACGCAAACAGCATCAGGCTGTTCCCTCTCGATGACTTCTTTAACCTGTTCAGCACTTTTTTTGGAAACGTGCGCCGTACCGATCAGGATGAATTCTTTTCCATCCAGATTCAATCTGGTGATATTTGGCTCATTTTCAATTGACATAGTTTCCCTTCCTTTTATCCACATTGGCTACTAAAAACTCATGATATGTATAGTTTACCATTTTTTTTGAAAGAATTGGGCGAACAGTTTTTAAACTTCTGAATCTGAAAAAAGTTGATTTTTCTAAAAGTGTATAGTGGACCTGAATTTGACAAACTTTATAAAGAGGTTTTTAGAAGGAAGAAACTGCAAAAGGATGATACTCATGACTAGAGATAAAGCGATTAGCTCATCAGAACTGGCGACATTGTGGATGACCTATCAAGAAAAGACGATGATTCAGAGGATACTTGAATATTTCATTGAAGATACCGAAGATGAACAGGCAAAAGAGATCCTTCAGGATACGCATGCAAATGTATTGAGCTATGTGGACCGCATCACTGGCATTTTAGAGAGTGAGGGTGCTGTGATACCTATTGGATTTACGGAAAAGGATGTTCATACAGGAGTTCCGAAATTATTTGATAATCATTTTGACATTATGTTCCTCCGTCTTCTGACAGAAATCAGTATGGGTCTGCATACGCTGCATTTAAGTATGTCGCATCGTAATGATTTAATTCTTTTGTATAAGGATTTGTCGGTATTCGCTCAAGGCGTGTATGATAAGTGTGTGGATTATTTGCAGGAACGGGATGTCCTGCCGAGTCCTCCCTCTGTCACTATGCCTCAAACTATTGAATTTGCTGACGGTCCAAGCTACATGTCAGGCTTAAATCTTTTCTCTGAGAAAAGAGCATTGAATACCGTTGAAGTGTCTTTTCTATATTTCGCCATTGAGACCAATGTCTTCGGTATGCAGCTGATGACAGGTTTCGCTCAGGTTGCGAATGAACCTGAAGTAAAGAAATACTTCGTAAAGGGAAAAGAATTGTCAAAAAAAATCGTCAGTGACTTTACAGGGGTCTTGATCCAGAGTGATATTCAGCCGCCATCCACATGGGGTGCTAACGCTACTGACTCGACTGTAGCTCCATTCTCCGATAAACTGATGATGTATTGTACCAGCCTTTTCTGCAATTTTGGTCTTGGAAGTAATGCCGTCGGAACGGCATTCAGTCTAAGGAGCGACCTGCCGCTGAAACTGGTGGATAAAGCGAAAGATATTCTTACGTATGGGCAGGACGGCGGAAAACTTATGGCCAAAAACGGCTGGCTTGAACAACCGCCAAGTATGGAAGACCGGAATAAGTTGATCAAATAAGCGCAGGAAAGAACGTCCTTGAGGAATAACTAGTGGACGTTCTTTTTAATTAGCTTTATATGCTCAGGGCCCTCCTTCATTTATTCTGACTAAAGAAAACAGGAAAATGACGGCTCACTTAGCCTTAACATTTTCCTGATCTTCAAAGTATATGTCTTCTGAATGATTGATTACTCTTAAAAAAGCATCTACTACTTCTTTATCATAATGGATACCGCGATACTTTTTTATCTCACCCACTGCATACTGGAGGCTTTTGCTTTTTCTGTAGACCCTGGTTGAAGTCATGGCATCAAAAGAGTCAGCCACCGCAATGATTTTTGCAATGATTGGTATCTGCTCACCCGTCAGCCCTTCCGGATAACCAGTACCATCGACTCTTTCATGATGATAGAGAATGGCATTAAATATGTCGTTTTTTTCAAAGATTTTAATATGATTCACCATGTTGTAACCGATAACAGTATGGCTTTTTATGAGTTCATATTCTTCTTCCGTCAATCTGCCAGGCTTATTCAGGATACTCTCGGGAATACCGATTTTGCCAATATCATGCAGCTTGGCACCCAGTTCGATATTTCTGCAATCAGAACGGGAAAGGCCTAACTCTTTGGCAATTTCTAAGGAAAATTTGGCTGCATTTTCTGAGTGGGAGGCTGTGTATTTATCGCGGGAATCCAGCGTCTTCGCCATTGTGGTGGTGAACCTGAGCAGGTTCTCCTTCTGCTCAATGAACATCTTGATGAGAATGGAGACCGCGAACCATATCGAAAAGTAACTCAGCCATTGAAAGAAAAACACTACAATGTCATCCGGTAAACCATCAGGGGAACTATAAAATCTAAAAAAAGTGACCAAAAAGCTGTTTAGAATGCCCTGCCAGATATTATTATAGACAACTCCCAAAAGGATGGATATCAGGCTGTAAAGAGCGACCAGGCTTATGCCGGAATAAATAGTGGCATCTACCCAGATACCTGCAGCAGCAATAATTAAGATCAGGTAACGATATTTGATGGTAAATTTAATAAAAGGATGCAGGTGGCTGCTTTTATGTACAAATCGTCTAAAGACGGGAACCTCCCCCTTTCCAGACCTAGCAGGGCTTTAATTCCATGTATTTACATATTAGTATACTATTGATTTTTCTTTTTGTGGGAGGAAATTAAAAAAAGGTAGCAAAGAGTCCATTTTAAAAGTATTCTTACAAAGTTTTAAGGAACCCACAATCAAAAGTTGATTGATGATAATCTTATACTAACTTTGCCTCCACTAATCAAATAAAGTGAGAAAGTGACCTCCAACTAAATGAAGGTCACTTCCCAGTATTCTTTACGCCAGTCGGCCTTTGAATTCTATTAGTTTTTCCATGAAATCATTGAACTCTTCGATATTCATTTGCTGTGCCGAGTCAGATAATGCAATAGCAGGATCTGGGTGGACTTCCGCCATGACGGCATCTGCTCCAATCGCGAGTGCTGCTTTGGCAGCAGGGAAAAGCAGGTCTTTCCTTCCCGTGGAATGAGTCACATCGACCACGACAGGCAGGTGTGTTTCTTTTTTCAAGATAGGGACAGCGGAGATATCCAATGTGTTCCTAGTTGCCTTTTCATAGGTTCTAATTCCCCGTTCACATAAGACAATGTTCTTATTTCCTTCAGAGTAAATGTATTCTGCTGCATGGATGAATTCTTCAATTGTTGCAGACAACCCCCGTTTGAGAAGTACGGGCTTATTCACTTTTCCTACCGCTCTTAACAATTCAAAGTTCTGCATGTTCCTCGCGCCGATTTGAATCATATCGACATAGTCAAGGGCTTCCTCTACATCATGAGGTGTTAAGATTTCACTGACAACGGACAAGCCTTCTTCATCAGCAACCCTTCTCAAGATTTTCAGGCCTTCCACGCCAAGGCCTTGGAAATCGTATGGAGATGTCCGCGGCTTGAAAGCTCCTCCTCTTAGCAATGTAAGTCCTTGTGCTTTCATTGCTTTGGCCACTTCTTTCACCTGCTCATAGCTTTCAACCGCGCAAGGTCCCATGATGAAATTCTGTACACCATTGCCAATCAAGGTTCCGTTCACATTGACGACTGTATCTTCAGGATGGTCTTTTCGGGATACCAATAAGGCTTTCCGGTGATCCTCTTCTTGTAGCTCGAGGCTGGCTTTGAAAATCTCTTTGAAGATATGAACGATGGTCGACGACTCGAAAGGACCGTTATGTTGTTTCAAAATCATATCGAGTGATTCACGCTCTCTCACCGGATCGTAACGGTTCACACCTTCTTTTTTGTTTCGGCCGATCTCTTGGACGACTTCTGCCCGTTCATTCAATAAATCCAAAAGCTGCAAGTTGATGTCATCGATTTTATCTCTCAATTCTTTAATTCCTAATTTAGTTACACTCATTTTTCATTCCTCCAATTTGTTATTAAGTAAATAAAATATCCCTGCCGAATAAACGACAGGGACGAAAGACTCGCGGTACCACCCTCATTGCGAACAAAACTGTTCACCACTTTGATTTGTTAACGATCGATTGACCGTCTTTCCCTTCATAAAGCATGGGGCTTTACTACGAAAAAGAAGCTCCGGGATTGTAATTCATGCTTACCTTTGACTGATTTGCACCACCATCAGCTCTCTGGACAGGGAGGTAAGACACTACTGTGATCCGTTCATTGCCGGGTATTCGATTTTCATGGTTTTTGGGGCGGTTATAATGAAAGGCTATTTTCGTATATATATTGCTGCTATTTGGATGAGAAAGTTGATTTCCGCTCCAGGTGCGCGACTCCGCGGGGCGGGCGGTGAGCCTCCTCGGCTGCGCCTGTTTAAAAAGTGGAAGCGCCCTGTTCAGCCCCGACAGGCAAATGTTCCGCAGTGTAAAAAGGTGATCTTTCCTTTTTCTCACTGCGCGAGGGGCTGGGTTACGTTCCAGTGGGTACGTAACCTCGGGCGCTGCAACTGGATTAGGGGTCTCACCTGTCCCGCTAGTCCCGCAGGAGATCGCACACCTTCCGCTCCAATCAACTTTGTGTAAAAACATCCAGAAGTTTGTGTAAAAGCAGCAATCTCTTAGAAAAGAACCTAATAAAAAAGTCCCCACTGATTGTATAATCAGCAGGGACGAATAATCGCGGTACCACCCTTGTTGTGAAGAATTAACTTCACCACTCAACATTGTTAACGATCAATAGACCGTCTTTCCCTTCATAAAGCATGGGGCTTTACTACGAAAAAGAAGCTCCGGGACTGTAATTCATTCTTTATCTATGGCTGATTTGCACCACCATCAGCTCTCTGTACAGGGAGATAAAGAATTACTCGGTTCCCATCGATGCTTATTATATAAAGATTAGTTCGAAAATTATTACTTTTCGGTATTATATGATATCGGAAACTGAAATGTCAATTGTTTTTCTGAAAAAATAATAATTAGGTGCTTGGACCAAATTTTTAACTCTCTAATTAAGCATATGAATTACCGTGACAGTCTTCGACGATTATTGAATCTTAAAGGGATATCAAATGTATGTACTTCCCTTATTTACGACACACTAGGAGAAAAAGGAGTTTAGCCTAGTGAAGAATTTAACCATCCTATTGATAAAGTTTGTTGCAAGCCTTGTTGTTTTTTGGATCAGTTTGGATCTGTTCTTTGAGGCAACGATCGTGGATATTGTGTCTTTCGCCCTGCTGATTACGATTGTTTCTTATTTTGTCGGTGACCGGATACTATTGCCGCGGGTTGGAAAGCTGAATACAGTTGTGACGGATTTCTTCCTGACTTATCTCATTGTCTGGATTTTTGGCGGCATCCTTTTTGAGAGTTATTTACAAGTGGCTTGGGGAAGCATCATTTCTGCCGCACTTATCGCAGGGTCTGAAGTGTTTGTGCATTCTTATATTCTGAAAAATATTCCTTCAGAGACACGGAAAACAAGCCCTGCTTTCAACCAGAGATTGGCCTATGAGTTTTCAGAAGAAATAGATCCTGAGCCTGAAAAAGAATAAATGAAAAGACTCTGAATACTATTGGGTTCAGGGTCTTTTTAAATACCCATTAGCGTCTCCATATTCAATGAGTCCTGAATAAGGATCTCCTTCAATGCCCAGAAGTTTGCAGAACGCGGCTTCGGTTTTCATACCGGTTTTCTTCAGGCTGATCACTTCTTCCTTCATTTCCGGATTTTTTTGCAGTATTTCGTGCTCAATCATCATATGCAGGAACGCATTTTGCCGGTTTACTGGCTGTGCTTGTCCAAAAAGTTCAAATTGATATCCGCTGTATGAAAAATTTGCTTTACTGACCTCCATTCCCCTGATGAATAGCCTTTTTATTCTATAATCGTTATAGTGGCTGTACAGCTTATTCAAACGTCTTTGAAATTTCTCAAAATCTTGTACTTCCATGATGATGTCGAGGTCGGAATCGGCAGTATCAATACCGATGGGAATAGTGCCGCACAATACCGGTTTGTATTCTTTCAAATCACTTAGAATTCCTAACTGATTGACCGCCTCCCATGCTGCCATCTGTTTCGCGCTACCCGTTTTCATTTTATTTAGTAAGTCGTTCATGCACGTTCACCTTATGAATTATTAATTTCTATATATTTAGTTTACATGAATCAGACAAAGTATCAGGTCTTTTGTTGCAAATTTTTGAAATTTTTTAACCTTTTTTTGGATAAAGTACTCATTTTCAAAAATTTTTAATACTTATGTATTGATAAGACATTTCATTCAGTATTATAATTAAGTCAATCTTTTTCACGAGGTGGTTAAATGGAAAGTCACAGGAGTAAAAAAATTTCGAAGCTTTATCGAAGGATCGTTACTTCTGATGAGACGAAAGCTCTGCTGATCTATAATGGATTGGACAGCAATACGAAAGAAGAACTGCAGCAGTTGATGAAAGAGATGGACACAGAGCGTACGAAAAGTATACTGAACAAAATCAGCTGAAATAGGACTTACTTTTTTAATTGAAACTTATATAACAAACTAGACAAGCCTGGACATCCGTCCAGGCTTGTTCTGTTCATATATTCAGGATTTCTTTGATGTCATCTTCTGTGAGCATGGTATTCCTATTTTCTTGAGAATCGATCAATTCTTCAACCAGGTGCCTCTTTTTTTCCTGTAGTTCATTCATCTTTTCCTCGATGGTCCCGGTTGCCACAAGCCTGATGACTTGTACTGTGTTTTGCTGTCCCATCCTGTGCGCCCTGTCGGCTGCCTGTTGTTCGACGGCAGGGTTCCACCAGGTGTCGTAAAGGATGACGGTATCGGCACTGTGCAGATTGAGGCCAGTTCCACCTGCTTTCAGGGAAATCAGGAATATATCTCGTTCCCCCGTATTATACCGGTTGCAAAGATCCATGCGTTCCTCTGAAGGGGTCGCACCGTCAAGGTAGAAATATGGGAGCCCCTCTCCGGTTAATTCCCTTCCTATTAGTCCGAGCATCCTTGTAAACTGGGAAAAAATCAATACCCTTCTCCCCGATGATTTTGATTCCTCGATGATCTCCATGAGCTGCTGCAGCTTGGCTGATTTTCCTTGATATCCGTCGACGAATAGTGCGGGGTGACAGCAGATTTGCCGTAAGCGCGTAATGCCCGCAAGGATTTTGATCTTATTCTTCCTCAGGGTGTCTTTATCAAGGTGTTTCAAGGTATCATGCTTCAATTTTGCCAGATACGCAGCATATAGTTTCTTCTGGTCTGGAAGCAGCTCGACAGATTCGCGTGTTTCCAGTTTCGCCGGCAATTCGGAAAGAACGTCCGCTTTTACCCTCCGCAGCATGAAAGGCTGGATTCTGCGGGCGATCGTTTGCCGGGTCAGGCGGCTGTAATCTTTCAATCCCAGGAACAATTGAGGAAACACGACATGATAGATCGACCAAAGTTCTTCGATGGAATTTTCAATCGGTGTTCCTGTTAAGGCGAACCGGTGTTCAGCCTGGATCTTCTTCACGGCTCTTGCCGTCTGTGTAACAGGATTCTTGAAGTATTGGGCTTCATCGAAAAATACGACAGAAAAATGCTGCTTCTCGAACCACTGTATTTCTCTCCGTAACAATGGATAAGAGATGATGACAACATCACTTTCGTGTAAATCTTTCTGCCTTTTTTGTCGCTGTTTTTTATCACCATCGATGACGGATGCCCGGATATCCGCAGTGAACTTCTTGAACTCTCCCAGCCAGTTATAAGTCAAGGATGATGGACAGACGACCAGTGCCGGCTGTTTATGCTTTCTGATGTCAGGGAGTATTGATTCTACAAACGTGATGCTTTGCAGGGTTTTCCCGAGCCCCATGTCGTCTGCCAGTATACCCCCGAATCCATAGTGAGCCAGGGTCTTCATCCAATGAAATCCTTGTTTCTGATAGTCTCTTAAGATTGGGGACAATGTTTCAGGAATCGGAAAGGACATGGTCCCTGGTTTCCTCAAGCTTTCGAGGAGATCGCGGAAGGACTTCTCCATTTGGAACCCCTCACTCGATTCGACGTGATCCAGAAGTTCAAGACATTGGTTCATGGGAAGCGCCAGCCCCTTGGCAAAGTCAATATGATCAGCCTGCGAGCTCATGAGGAAACGTTGGATTTCTTGAATTTCCTTGGTCTCTAATGATAAGAGCGATCCGTTCTGCAGCCGGTAATACTTCCTCTTTTCTTCCAATGCAAATAAGAGTTCATGAACCTCTCTTTCTGGTATGCCGTCCATGCTAAACTTAAATTCCAACCAGTTCATCCGGTCTCTTTTCACCTTCACGCGGATTTGCGGTCGTGATTTTCCGTTGAATATCCGGTTTCTTACCGCAGTCGTCGCATAGATGCCCGCCAGTTTCTTCAGTTTAGGAACCATATAATAAAGGAATTCGTATTCCAGTTCCTCGTTTTGAAGAATATAACCGCCCTCTGTCCTGGCAAATGAACTATCATCCATTATCGCAAGAATTTCTTTTTCTTTCTCTCTATCCCTGACCAGCATATTTCCCGTTGGAATTTCTTTTTCTTCTAAAGGATTGATGACGATATTGTCATAATGGAATTCGAGACCAGCGAGCAGGCGGTTTCTCACTCTGTCCAGGTAGAGTTTTGCAGTCAGAGGTGTCTTCATATATTCCTCTCTCAGTGAGCCGGAAATTTCGACCTGACCGATGCGTTTCAAATCAATGGCCACTTTTTCAAGGAAATATCGGATTTTTTCAGATGAAATAGGGATCTGATTCATCCCTCTATTCTCGAGCATGGTTTTGATTTCAGAAAGCCGTTCGCAGTCTTTCTCTTTCAGGTGATACAGCTTTCCCTCACTCAGTACAGTGTTATAGGGAAGGAAAACCGTCATCCATTGAAGCCCTTTTACCTTCAGAAGGTATCCGCTTTCTCTGTCATCCTCGAATGTGAACTTAAGCGGAAGAGGTTCTTCTGACAGTTCCAATCCACTGAACAAATGCCCGGCATCATCGAGGAGCAGGTTTTCTGCTTTCAGTAACAATGGACGGAGCTGATCCCATGATGTTGGTGGAACAGGCAAGACCTGTTCATCCTGCTGTGTGTCATCTCCATACACTTTTTCGTCATGCGTCACCTTGAGAAGTTGATTTATGATTTGATCTGAATGAGATTCAAAACAATGCTGTTCCGGATCATATGTCAGGCGGTCATCAACTAGATAAGGTTGTCCCTCGCTTGCTTTCTGTAAAAAGGACCGGATGTCAGTAATTTTTCTGCGGTTGATTAACAATTCCATGCCAAAAAGGCAGCCAGCCTCTAGTGTACGGACGGGTTTTATTTTGAATTCCACGTCCACAACCGTTCTTGTTTCAAAATGGCGCTGATGGCCGCTCGACTTTTTTTGTTTATTTTCAAACAGGGTCAGGAATCCTTCGGTCAGGTCCTGTCCTCCCTGCTGTCTCTCCTTTATTGCCAGAAACACGGCTGCAACATGCTGGCAGTCCAATTTGAATGAAGCGAGTTTCGGGCAGGTGCACTCCGTCATAATTTCACCATGGAAGCCTTTCGAGACGGTGACCTCAAATTGTTCGCCGCCATTCACGACCGCCTTACAAAATTTCGGGGTATATTCTTCTATTTCAACAGCATTATTTTTATAATAAATTTCACCTCTTTTGAAGGAGACACTTCCGCACTTTTCTGTGATAATCGTTGAATTCAGTTTGATGTCCATTGTGGTTTCTCCTTCCTTTTGAGGATTTGCGCTATCAGCATTTTATCATATTTTTCAGGATTGCAATGTAAAAAGGAGCTTGATTCAATCCAAGCTCCTCTACTCTCTATTGATAATGGTCGGCATATTTTCCTGCTTCAAAGATTTCCTCGCCACTTAAAGAGGTCCAATCCATCGGTTGGGCTTCCGGGTGGAGGTCCAAATAGGATTTCACCATTTTATATCCCTCCATGTAGCCATATAACTGGGGAAGTCCATTTCCGCCAAAAAGGATTTCTATCGACCGGTTAAAATCGTACTTTCCTAAGTCATCCTGAATCTGTGCCCAGTACTTTTTATTATATTCGTCATTAACACGAGTACCTTCCAGGTCTGGATATACCACCTTTTCGAACATGACTGCCTTTCCTTCAAAAACAAGATTATCCAGGACCGATTGAGGTGTAGTCGCTAGAAATTTCTCCGCCCAGACACTGTGATGGTATTCATGGGCAATGACGGTTTTTAAAAAGTCTTCTGTATAAAACGGAGAATAGAGTACATTGATTTTTCCGGCTCCAACTGTTACGGCACCTGCATTGTTCGTATTAATATTTGGAAAGATGCATACGTTTGTTTCTATGTCAGAAGGAAGCAGATCTGAAGACTGGACCAGCGCGTCTTTAATGGAACCGATATACTGGCTGTCCTCTATCTTTTGATTCAATTCGGTAATCCGCTCTAGCGAATGTGGGATTTGTTCAGTGACGGCACCTGCCATGTGATAGAATTCACCGCCCTCAAAACAAGCCTTGTTAACTGGATCAATGATCTCCTGCTGATAAAGCTCCTTCTCTGCTGTATCGGGATTCTCCTCCAGCTCGCTTATGTAATTGTCATAAAGCTTATAGGCGTCAATGATTTGGTAGGACTGCCCTGTTTCCGGATGCTCAAAAGAGTGTGTGATATCTTCAAATGTAACTTTTTCCTGTTTCATTTGGGCTTCAGCTTCCGGCTCGGTTGTTTTTTCGGTACAACCTGCCAGAATCATGCATCCTGTGACAGCCAGCAGTAATCGTTTCATTGTTTCCTCCTTTTTCAAATTTTCAGATTTGCTTTTATCATACCATATAGTTACATTTTTGGGTTTTGTAGGGGTTGTTGGTATTAGGTTGTGAGTTGTGCGCTTTTCTAGAGATTACTTGGAAATTTGGTCCATTTCCCCAAGGAATGATTCGTTTCTGTAGAGGTTACTCGGAAACTTGAATCATTACTCCGAGGAATGGTCCGTTATCCTTGAGGCAGCTCGGAAATTTGGTTCATTACTTCCGGTAATGATCCGTTTTTCTAAAGACATCTCGAGAATTTTTACCTTTAGGCATCAAAATTCACTATTTATGGGAACCCAACCAGGAATGGTCGTTACAGTAATTAGAATTCGAATAGATGGTTGCAAAAGCTGATTGTATATTGTATTCTTTCGATATCGGTTTTCGATATTGGACTGAGAAATCATCTGTCGGGAGGTTATTTGGTTGGAGGATAAGGTTTTGAGAAAATTGTTTCTCGGTTTTATCCATATTCATATTTTACATCATGCAAAAGAACACCCGGTGTATGGGACGTGGATGGCCGAGGAACTGAAAGAACACGGGTATAATGTCAGTTCGGGGACGCTCTACCCGATCTTGCATTCTATGGAATCGGATGGATTGTTGGTCAGGGAAGACAAAAAAGTCGAGGGCAAAATCCGTAAGTATTATTCTACGACAGAAAAAGGGAATGAAATACTGGGGGAAGCCAGGAAAAAGGCATTTGAGTTGTTTAGGGAAATAAAAGATTAATTAAGAAGGTGAAGTAGTGAAAAAAAAGACAAGTATCAGTGCTCTTTTGGAGCTCCTGATTATTTCTACAAGATTGGGACTGACTTCATTCGGCGGTCCTGTAGCCCACTTGGGTTACTTTCATAACGAATATATTAAGAGGAAAAAATGGATGGATGAGAAAAGTTATGCCGATCTAGTGGCTCTGTGTCAATTCCTTCCCGGACCGGCAAGCAGCCAGGTCGGCATCGGAATCGGGGTCATGCGTGCGGGCGCTGTTGGGGGTATTATCTCCTTTATCGGTTTCACCCTTCCTTCTGTCATCGCATTGATTCTATTCGCTTTACTTTTAAAAGAATTTGATGTTTCTGATGCAGGTTGGATTCATGGATTAAAAATTGTGGCGGTTGCCGTTGTTGCGCATGCGATTTTGGGAATGTCACAGAAGCTGACTCCAGATTTATCAAGGAAGACTCTGGCCCTTCTTGCGCTTGTTGTGACGCTTTTATGGCAGACAGCGTTCACTCAGGTCGGGGTTATCCTAGTCGCAGGATTGATTGGCTATATTTTATATAAAAATCATGCTGACACTGAGGATGCCCAATTAAGAGTACCCATTTCGAAATCGTTCGCTGCCGTTTGCCTGGTCTTATTCTTTAGTTTGCTGTTTCTTTTGCCGATTCTAAGAGAAGCAACGGCACTCAATTGGGTTGCGATGTTTGATAGCTTTTACCGTTCAGGTTCCTTGGTGTTTGGCGGCGGGCATGTTGTACTTCCATTACTTCAAACTGAATTTGTTCCTGGAGGCTGGCTGAGTGAAGAAGCGTTCCTTGCCGGATATGGTGCCGCGCAGGCCGTTCCGGGTCCGCTGTTCACTTTTGCTGCCTATCTGGGTGCTGTGATGAACGGCTGGCAAGGTGGTCTCCTAGCCACTTTTGCTATTTTCCTCCCCGCTTTTCTGTTAATTTATGGGACTCTCCCTTTCTGGGACACGCTCCGCAGAAATCCAAAGATAAAGGGAGCTCTGATGGGTGTGAATGCTGCAGTAATCGGAATCTTGATTTCGGCATTTTATCATCCGATATGGACAAGTTCCATACTTGCGCCTGTCGATTTTGCTTTTGCAGCAGTATTGTTCAGTATGCTGGTGTATTGGAAGCTGCCGCCGTGGGTGGTTGTGTTGACGGGAGCAGTTGGAGGCTGGCTGATAGGGTTGATTTAAGATGTATGTAAAAATTCATTCCCATTAGAAGAAGACTCGCCAACGACGAGTCTTCTTCTTTGCTATAGTTATCTTTCCATAACGGCAAAATAATTTTCTTCATTGTCGGCAAAATTAAACACTTTACCGGATGGCATATTTATCATCTCACCGACAGTTACATTTTTATTGGACAAGTCGCTGTGCAATTGCTCGAGGTTTTCGGTGAAAAACATTAAAGAAGGTGTGCCCAGATTCAACTCAGGAGACATCTTAGCTACGAACTCTTTATTGTGAAGAATGATCGTTGTCTCTGCATCCTTGTTTGGAGACAATTCAATCCATCTCATACCTTGTCCATTATCCTCTTCAGATTTCACAATGAACCCTAGTTTATTCCTCCAAAACTCCGCTGCCTTATCTTGGTCATTCACGTATAGCATAATTTGCCCCACCTTGCTAAACATACAACCCACTCCCTATTCAATTGATACCTTACTATTCTGCAATAGAACAGGAAATCCTTCTTCTATAAATTATCAGGACCTTTTTCACAGAAGGATGAACTTTATTCTCTATTACAGTTTTTTTGTCAACGGAAAGAATACACAATCCTTGATGGATTCACTGTCAGTCAGGATCATTAAAAGCCGTTCGACCCCGAACCCCCACCCTGAAATCGGAGGCATCCCATATTCCATGGCTTTCAGGTAGTCTTCATCCATCTCCATCGCTTCGGCATCACCATTGCTTTTTAACAATGCTTGCACCTCAAGCCTCTTTCTCTGTTCAAGGGGATCAACCAGTTCTGAATAGGCATTGATGATTTCAGCTCCATTGACCACCAGTTGAAAACGGTCGGTGAGGCTTGGATCTTCATCGTTTGCCCGGGCCAATGGCGACAGATCGATCGGATGTTGAATCAGAAAAGTGGGTTTTACAATCAGCCGCCTGCAAGTTTTTTTGTAGAGAAAATCGATGAAATTCCCTCTTCCCATGCTGTCTGCTTCTTGGTAGTCCAGCTCTATCTTTCTTCGTTTAGTTTCTTGGAGCAGATCTTTCACTTTAGGGAACAGATCGATATCAATGCCGGTATTTTTTAAGATGAGCTCTCTAAAAGAAATTACGTCCCATTCTGCTGTAAAATCAATGGACTGTCCTTTCAGTGTAATCGTGGTCGTATTAAATGTGTTTTGCAGGACGGAGAGGATCATTTTCCGCATCAGTCTCATCGTATCTTCATAGTTCCAAAATGCAGCATATCCTTCCACCATAGTGAATTCCTGCAGATGCTGAGGGCTGACTCCTTCATTTCTGAAGCATTTGGCTACTTCGAAAATTTTCGTGTATCCACCTACTATCAATCTCTTTAGATATGTTTCAGGAGCAATACGCAGGTTGAGTTCAGTATCTAAAGCGTTATGATACGTTTTGAAAGGCTTTGCCAATGCCCCTGATGAGGTGTGCTGTAAAACAGGAGTTTCCACTTCGATGAAGTCTTGGTCTTCAAAAAACCTGCGAATCGAGCGAACCATCTGAGATCTGGCGAGAACGCGGTTTTGCGTTTCTTCCGTCATGAGCATATCCAGATACCTTTGTCTGTATCGAAGTTCAATATTACTGATCCCATGCCATTTTTCAGGTAAGGGTCTTAATGCTTTCCCTAGAAATTCATATTTTTCGATCCTCAGGGTTTTTTCCCCTGTTTTAGTTGTGTACATTTTCCCTTCCACACCGATAAAATCGCCGATATCAAAGAATTGTTCAAATTTATTAAAAAGCCCTTCGCCAATCTCCTGCTTTTTCAATAAAAGCTGTAAGGATCCCTGGATATCGGAAATGGTAATGAAAAGAAGCTTGCTGAAACTTCTGATCCCTGTGATTCTGCCGGCTGCACGGATGCCCTCCGCTCCATCCTTCATGAGGGCGGCTTCTTTTAGTTCAACATTTGTCAAAAATCGTTCCGGGTACACTGGGGTACCTTCTGATTTCAAAGTATTTAATTTGTCCAATCGCCGTTCCGTTTGTTCATTACTCAAATTGCTCACTCCATTCCTTTTTATGTTTATACAGATTTTTACTCAATAAAAAAACTCCCACCCCCAAGATTTAGAATCTTGAGGACGAGAGTTGTTCACTTCGCGGTACCACCTCAGTTTGTTGATATGTTGCCATACCAACCTCTTCGAGTACGCCAACAAACATTGGGTATACTCTATCTCTGTAACGGGAGATCCCGTCGCACCATCACTAAGATTCACCTTAGATCCATACGAAGCTCGGAGGCTTTTTTCATTAAGACCATTAATGCCCCTTTCCACCAGCCGGGACTCTCTGTAAATAATGAATCAAAATTACTCTTCTCTTCATTGCCTTTAATGCCGTTATTTAATAATTATGAACATTTTAGTGGAAAGAAATGGGTATGTCAATAGGTTTTTAATTATTTCCTTTCATTCCGGCCAAGAGCCAATTAGCGATTCAATTCGTTTATCACTTCTTCGTTATATTTTTCAACCAATTCATTATGATTGGTTGTCCCATACTCTTTCTCTAAAACGGGCTTCAGTTTTTGCCACATTGCATTTTTAATATATATGTCTCTGTCATATGTATGATTTAACTCCTGAAGCGGCATTCCTAGTGCGTCGGCAAGAGCCAGATGCTGCGGCAGGCTGCTTGTGTCTGGACCTTCTTGGATATAGGTGTCCACCTCTTCCTCCGTTATGGATACACCATACTCCTCCCCGGCGATCTGCTTCCAGGCTTCGTCTTCTTCCATTTTTCGTTTAGCCCTCTCAAGGATTTGGTCGTGAGTTAAATCGGTTTTATAAAATAGAGCTTCACTGGCAAGTTCGCGAATGATCCATTTTTTTAGTTCACCATCTGTTTCCTTGAATCTTCAGCCTGAGCAAGAAACTTTACATAGAGAGGTTTGTGTAATCATCGTATGTGTGTATGCATCAAACACTTCCGTGTTGCTCTTGGAGTGTTTTCATTTTAATATCGATTATCGTTATCACTTTTGCTGCACCGCTATGACTGTAAAGCTATGACCTAGAAGTTTTGAGTCATAAGTACCCCTTTACACTTTCTCTATCGTACATATCCGAAATTTACAGTTAATATCTATGTCATAGTAAAAGTTCTGGCCATCATCGCCATTCTGGGACTGACATAGAAGCCGTTCTTCTGTAAACGATCGGCCATGCTGTTTCGTTCGATTAAAAGTTCTATACGGGTAATCCTGTTGCTTTTACAATAGTCCTCCAGCTGTTTCAACAGCAAGCTGCCGCTGCCTTTCCCTGGAATTCATTGTTGATGCACATCTCCTGCAGGTAGAAATGCTGATTCTTCAACCAACGCTGTGTGTGTCCGAGTGTAAAGCCGATAAGTTTTCATTAGGATCAAGTAGATCGATACCAAAGAATCGCGGGTTGGAAAAAATGTCAGTCAGGCCTCTTTCCCATCATTTTCTTCCCTCCCGTCATTCCATGGCTCTGTTAAACACTTGTATGTATAGGTCCAGGCATCTTCAAGGTGCGTTTCTTTTAAATACCAATCTCTTTAAGCATTAAGGGACCTCCATTAATCAGTAGTAGACTTTCACTTTGGGCCAGGCTGCGGACCAGTTCTTTTTTAGGATGCGTTTTTCATAAAGTGCGGTAAGTTCTTTGCTGGTTTTCATGTATGGTGTAGGTCTGAGTTCCATGTTGAGTACATCCTCAAGGCCATGTGGGGCAGTGAGGACAAGGTCGTCATTTTTGTCGAGTTTCACTCCTAAAGCTGTAGCGGTTTCAGGAAACTTGGATATCGCGTCTACTGTGGATGTATAGGGCGGGATGTTATTGATGATGTGCATTCTGGCTTCATTTTTCACAGACCATGGAACATTAGGGAGTAGTTGTTTTAGGCAGTTCTCCAGTTTCTTTTCATGTGCTTCGTCACAATTACTCTGATCAAAATATACGACATCGACATCAGGTAAGCTTGTCCTTTTGCTGAATCCATGGAGGCTATCCCAGATTTTAGAGCGTACGAACCCCGCGCAAATCCACCAGTCTGGTAAATCAAGCGTTTGAGCTGCCTTCAGGATATCCATCATCCACTTATCTTCTTTAATCACCATTAGTACTTCTTCTTCATTTTTCATAGCTCACCTCTGACCGAACATATATTCTTATTGTAACATATTCTATTTGAAATGGTAATTATTTCATGAAAAAAGAGCGGAAATCATTTCCGCTCTTTTGCCCCCAAGTCCTTTCCCAGTGCTATGATGGACTGGTTGATTCGCCAAATATAGTACGTATGGTGAACGAGGTCGATATGCCCTTTCTGTCTGCTGGGAGAAAGAGTTTCAACCTTCGCTCTCTCTTCGTTCAGTGACCAAAAATCCGCATGGACTTCTTTTTCTTTTATGAGTTCCTGCAATAGTTCAATGTTCACCGTCAGTTTCTTGTCAATCGAATGAAAGACACCTTGTAATTCTTCAGGAATCTCCGCCTTCCTGTTTCGATGTGACGATGCAAGAAGATGTTTGGCATAATAATTGATTGCCGTGACCACGGTCATCCAGCGAGCGATCCCGGTTTTTTTCAGGGAATCAGGCCGTTTCAGAAGTGACTGAGCTTCATCCCTTATCACCTGCAGCTTTTGATCTAACTCAAAAGCCTTGTCGGTAAGTTCTGTATTTTGTTCATTTTTTAAGGAATCTAAATACGCCGTTGTATAGCTTTTCAGTTCATCAAGAAAATCATCGAAAGCCTCGGTGACTTTTCCTTGAGTCTTTTTCGGTAAAACATATGCCGAAACAAGCAAGGCAATGAGTGCTCCCGCAATGGTATCGATGACTCTGGCGGAAATCAATTCAACACTGATCCCTCCAAGCAGAAGGTCATACATGAAGGCGATCAGCATTGTGATGAAAAAACTCATCCACGTATAGGAAACTGTAAAAACATAGAACATCAGAAAAATCACTACAAACAACAAAAACACTTCCAGGCCTGCGTGTCCGCTAACAAGCTTAGCAGCAGCAAAGCCAAAGACGGCTCCAATAACTGTGCCAACTGAGCGCTGGAAGCCTTTTATGTAAGTCCTACCGACAGATTCCGTTCCAATCTGGATGATGAATGTCGTGAGGAGAACCCAATAAGGCTGGACAGGAGAAATGATATGACCAGTTATAATTGCGAGTACTCCGGCAACAAGTCCTTGAATCGCTTTTCGGGTAGATGGTTTTAATGTATTGGGTTCATCTTTTGGTTCTGCTTTATCTTCTGTCTCTTCAACTGGTTCAACAGGGCTTTCATTTTGAATAGGTCCAGTTGATTTCAGTGATTCCTGGATGCCAACGGCTGCATTGACAACATGATTGGCAATCGACTCGATCCTGCGCAGGGGGAAGACCCATCTCTCAGGGTTATCTTTTGCATTAAGAACTTCTGTAAGCAGTAACCGAAGTCCCTGAACAGCCTTTTCTGCATCTTGAAGTGCAGAGGCAGAATAATTGTCGGAAAGGACCTTGGCATCCCTCAACGAACGGATGACCCATATCACCACTGACTTCACTTGTTGTTGATCAAAAGCACCATGTTCCTTCAATTTTTCAGCAGAGACAGTAAGTGTTTGAATCAGCATCTCTGTATCAAATATATACAGCCTCAATTGAGAAGAGGAAATTCCGGGCCACAGCTTCTTTAAGTCTTCATCGTTAATGTCGCCGGCAACCAGCCGCGAGTATTCGTTCAGCCTTTGTACATTCTTCTCCAGGAGCTTCTTTTTCTTGTCATTGTTTCCGCCTTCCTGTATCCATTGGATTAAAAGAGTCAGGGTCAAGTTGGATTGAATATGGAAAGACCTCATCCCTTGTCTTAACCCATGGGCAGTTCCTTTAAATAAAACAAAATTATAAAGAAAAGCGAAAACAGCCCCGCAGGCGATTCCTATGTAAAACCAAAGCAAATGGGCTGCATCCAACTGGAGTATCGAGGAAAAATAAGTCGACATGAAGCCGGTCATTCCCATTGAGAAGTACCGGATCTGAAATCGGGAAAAATAGAAGGCGCTAAAAATAGTCAGCAGCATGGAAGCGTTCAGGAACAGCGGATAAGGAGCCAAAAGAGAACCAAGCGTGATTCCCGCTGCAGCACTAACACCAATCAAAAAGGTGGTAACCTTCTTTTTCGCCATGGTATCGTCCATGACCAGCATGATGCCGAATAAGCCGACCATCCCTGCTACTATCGCTGGTGTGATCGTTCCATAATCAGCCATATCCAACAACCAAATCATCGTAAAGACAGAAGTGATAATACTGATCGTTGTTTTTCCGGCAGACTGAAATCTTTTTCTCCCCGGGTCCGACGCGAGAAAACGTCCGAACCATATGGGACGGTTATGTAATTGTTTCATGATCTATCATACCTTTACTAAAAACCATTTATTTTACTCATTTATCGTACCCCTTATAGTTGAATGGTAACCTTTTATTGTATGAGTTTTTAGATTCTACCATATCCGGTAAAGTGAAAGACAGTAAATTGTTTTTGGGCTGTGTGTAATGGGGCCCTTATTACCAAGCAGTTAACGTCCTTTAAAGCTGGTCTATGGTATGTTAATTTTCTTTTTTCAAAGTTAACGTCCTTTAAAGCTGGTCTAGAGGACGTTATTTTTTTCTTTTTTTTCGAGTTAACGTCCTTTAAAGCTGGTCTATGGTACGTTAATTTTCTTTTTTCCAAGTTAACGTCCTTTAAAACTCTTCTAGAGGACGTTAATTTTCGTTTTTTTTTGAGTTAACATCCTTTAAAGCTCCTCTATAGTACTTTAAATTTCTGCTTTCCCAAATAATATCTTTTGCAGTTCGATTTCATCTCTAATAGGTATTCCATCCTCACTGACCAGCGGGATTTCAGATTTAATCTTCCTTGCTTTTTCTACCGCATTTTTATAAAGGTGTGATAAATGGTATCCCCTTTTCTGGTAAAACCTCAATGCGGAGAGATTATCATTTGTGGTAACAAGTTTAACGGAGGTGCAACCAATTAACGCGACTGCTTCCTCAACTGCACGAATCAAGCTTGAACCAACACCCTTCCCTTCCTCAAGGCTGTCCAATGAGATGATTTCGCATTCAGCCCCTCGTATCACATAGGTTATCATCCCTATGATTTCTTCTTTTTGGTTTTGGACAACAAAGCCGTCCAGGCTGCTACAGTCATATATTCCGCTTGAAATGACCATTTCCGGACTGCCCCAATGGGTGATGAAAAAAACTTCAACTTTTGATTTTGATATGTTTCTAATTTGCTTGATTTGCACGATCTTCACCTTTCTTATATTAGATATCTGCCGCCTAGAATAGCGAAAGATGTACCAGCCCGAGTTTGGACATAAGCAGTACAAACGCGAGTATCTATAGTGTCCCTTGTTTTAGTCATGAACAAGCGACTTTCATAAATGGGTCAATCTCTAAAAAAATTCATAAAGCCCCTCGTCAAAGTAACGATATTCCTCTTCAGTAATCCGGTAGCGCGTGTATCCTTCGTAAAACGCTTCCAAGTATTCCTTTTTGTCCTTGAAGCGGCCGATCGCCAGTGCTTCATCATAACGGGGGTCGCCGAGTGTCATTCCTGCCACATCAATAAACAGAGAAACTTCCCCTTCCCTCACCATTACATTATCAGACGTACAGTCTCCATGGATGAGGGTTTGTTGGACCGGTTCCGGTTTTTTCTCCTTCAGGTGGTGGAGCAGTTCCAAGGTTCCATCTGCTTCTCCGTTCTGCAAGTAATCTGCCGCTTTCGTTAATTGCCGTTGAAGCCAATTGTGATCCTTAAAATTCACGAGATTTTCTTCATGCAAGTTGTTTAGGAAAAGGCCGAAGCTTTTTATCAGGTCCTTTTCTTCCTGAAGAGATTCAGCGATTTCCAAAGCCTTTCGGAGGGGTACCCCTTCCTCAAATGACATGAGGAGATGGCTGCTGTTTTCCTCTTCTATAAATTCAAAGTATTGAGGCAGCGGTAAGTGTTGGTTGTTTTTCAGAACGTCAGCTTCTGCTTTAAGCCATTCACGATACTTTGACGTAAATGAACTTTTTAATATGTAGGAGTTATTTTGTGTTACCAG
This sequence comes from Bacillus sp. SG-1, assembly GCF_000181495.1. Taxonomy (GTDB): domain Bacteria; phylum Bacillota; class Bacilli; order Bacillales; family Bacillaceae_B; genus Rossellomorea. The sequence continues at coordinate 642,682 of NZ_ABCF01000001.1, read as the reverse complement.
TTTCCGGACTTCTGACGTGCAGCCTTGCTCTTCAAGTAAAACGATTTCAGCTTTTTCATCTATCATCCTGTATATGCTCTCCCTCATCAACATAATTCACGTCCTCCCATTCCTGATTTTTCGAATAAGTATAATGACCATTACCTTTTATTCTATTTTTCAATAATATGATTGTCTATTTTTTTCTAATTTTAATTTAATAGTTAAATGTACAAGCAATTTACTTGGCTTACCAATATAAATATAGTGGTTCACTATCTCCAGGAAAGGAGGGCTTTGGTATGAGGAAGAAAAAAAGAAAAGAAAGAGAACCATGGTTTAAGCAGGAACAGGAACCAGAACAAGTTGCAATTGGTTATATCAACAATGGCGCAATCGCTATAGATAAATCTAATGCGTCCGACAACCCTGATAAGAGTGCCATTGCACAAGATCACAGTAACGCTTCAGATAATGCTGAAAATAGTGCTGTTGCTCAAGCTAAGAGTAATGCGTCCGACAATCCGACTGGCAGCGCTGTTTCTCTCGAAGACAGTAACGCCTCGGATAACCCGACAAACAGCGCCGTTGCACAGGAAGATAGCAACGCTTCGGATAACCCGAACAATAGTGCAGTGGCACTAGAAGACAGCAACGCTTCGGATAACCCGTATAACAGTGATGTAAAACAAAAAAAGATTAAATAAGAAAGGAGAGATTTGTATGTACGAGAAATTCAGATATCCTCACAAGAAAGATGATCGTAAAAAGGACTTTTGTGACAAGCGTCATGATAAGAAGGATGATGATTCCCTTCTAAAACAGTTCCAAAACCCCAAACAAGTTGCAATCGGTTATGTAGATAATGGAGCAATCGCCATCGACCGAAGCAATGCATCTGATAACCCTGATAGAAGTGCAGTTGCCCAGGATTGGAGTAATGCATCCGATAATCCTACAAACAGCGCGGTCGCTCAGGGAGACAGCAACGCATCTGATAATCCTACTAATAGTGCGGTTTCATTGGATAATAGTGACGCTTCTGATAACCCTACTAACAGTGCAGTGGCTCAAGGAGACAGTAATGCGTCCGACAACCCTACAAACAGCGCAGTGGCACTGGAAGACAGCAATGCCTCCGATAATCCGAATTATAGTGATGTCGACCAAAAGAAAATCAAGTAAGCATTCAGCAATCCCTTTTTAGGGGTTGCTGATTAAACTGATAATCAGAAAGGAGTGATTCAGTTGAGAGACAACGAAGACAAACCTCAACCTAATACTTATCCAAAAGAGAATCCTCCAAGTTTTCCGCCTTTTGAGTTCATCCAAAAAAACCCGGAGTTTCAACCAAAAAAGCGGAATGCAGAGGACGTTGGTTATCTTCAGGCAAACGCAAAGGATAAAAAATACTTGCCTCAAAATGAGATCTACCGTCAACCAGATTTAACGGAAACTATTAGAAGAGAAATAAAAAATCAGTTATACTCTGGTTTATTGAGAGAAGTCAGCATCACCATTTCCAAAGAATTAGCCGGCATGACTCAAGAGAAGTTGGCAGAAGAAATTCAAAAGAAGCTTAAGGATCTACCTTTTAATATCAACCTCAATCTGAATATTCACCAGCAGCAGAATCCTGAACAAATATCAGTCGGACATGTAAATCATGGCGCGGTGGCCATTAAAGACAGTAATGCAGTCGATAATCCGGTCAACAGTTCGGTTGCACAGGCGCATAGCAATGCCTCTGATAATCCAAAAAACAGCTCTGTCGCGCAAGAGCATAGTGCATCTTCTGATAACCCATCCAATAGTGCCGTTGCCTTGGATAAAAGTAAAGCCTCTGATAACCCATCGAACAGTGCAGTCGCAATGGAAAAGAGCAATGCTTCTGATAACCCTTCAGAAAGCCCGGTTGCACAGGAACAAAGCAACAGCTCGGATAATCCAGATTTCAGTACTATCAACCAGGTTGATCCGAATAAATAAGCCCATAAACATTGATGGTATTTGAGGAAAAATTTGCTTCAAAAAATGGATTACCCACCATGTATGATAGTACTTCTACAATCTTCTCTTATCAAAAAAGGGATGGAAATAACTTGTTCATCCCTCTCCTTATTCTATTAAGCCCCTAATCGTAAGAACTACATAACTTGTTTATTTTTCGCCTACTGAACTTCATCATTTGACATGGCTGTTCTATGTGTTTATACTGATTCGAGTAAATGGTCGTTATAGCAACTAAAATCCGGAGGTATATTGTGAACATTAAATTTCATGATTATATCAGTATTAAAATTCATAAAACCGATCTTAATCTCACCAGCTATATCAAGTCCAAATTGGAAGAATTCAATCTGGCACCCGAGCAGAATCTCGTCATGATGCTGCTTTGGGAGAAGGATGGGCTAACGCAAAACCAGCTTGCCGAAAGACTTGGGAAAGACAAAACGAACCTTGCTCGTATGGCATCCAGTTTGGAGAAAAAAGGGTTCATCAAGCGTACCAGCTGCCAGAATGACCGTCGCTCCTTGAAGCTTCATCTTACCGAAGTGGGGAACGAATTGGGCTGCAAGGTCCTCCCTATTGCCGAGGAATTCAACAGAATTGTATGCAAAGGGATATCCCAAGCTGAAATCAAAGAGCTGGAAAGATTACTGACGAAAATTAATGAAAATGTTCAAAGAGAGAGATAGCCAGCCTCTCTGGGTTTAATGGTTGCTATAACAACTTAAATAGAAATCAACGGAGGTTTTTACATCATGGAAAAAGTATTATTTATCAAAGCAAACAGCAGACCGATTGAACAGTCTGTGAGCGTTAAGCTTTATCATACATTTTTAGACAATTACAAGGAAGCACATCCACAGGATCAAATAATAGAGTTGGATCTTTTTCAAGAAAATCTGCCATATTACAGTAACGACATGATCAATGGAATGTTCAAGTTTTCCAAAGGCATGGAGTTGACTGAGGAAGAACGACAAGCAACAGAAACAGTGAATAAGTACTTACAACAATTCCTGGATGCTGATAAAGTCGTCTTCGCCTTCCCTCTTTGGAACTTTACTGTGCCGGCTGTCCTGCATACGTATCTGGATTACCTGGCTCAAGCGGGTAAAACGTTCCGCTACACGCCTGAAGGTCCAGTCGGCTTACTTACTGATAAAAAAGCTGTACTCTTGAACGCGAGAGGCGGAGTCTATTCAGAAGGTCCTGCCCAAAGCGCTGAAATGTCAGTGAGCTATGTCCAAACGATGCTTGGCTTCTGGGGTGTGGAAGACATCCAGAAAGTAATCATCGAAGGTCATAATCAGTATCCTGAACAAGCCGGAAGTATAATTGCAGAAGGATTGGAAAAAGCTGCAGAGCTGGCTCGCCGATAGACAGTGTAATGCGTTCTTCTATCCCTAATAAATCAAAAGAAGTGGACTGCCGGCCTGGCAATCCACTTCTTTGTTATTTCTGATAAGGAAAACAAGGAAACTTCAATGTGTTTTTAACATTATCAGGTTTTACTACAGTTTCCTTTGTAAATGTTTTATTCAATGAAGAAAGGTTCTTTCCGCTTCCATCATAGTAAACCGGCTTTTCATTCATCCTGGCAGCCCCCAAACTACATATGTATTACTCTCATTATATAAAAAATATCGAGTTTTTTGAGGCTAATTTACTACAGAAAAGTAAATTCATGGGGGTGAAAGGTGAATTACGACACAGTTTTTATAATGCTTTCTGAAGCTTGATCATCTCTTGACTCATTTTTTCCATTCTGGTCAAGACATCTTCATTTGTGATTTTGTTCTTTTCATCAAAGCAGGAATTATGAACGAATACATTCCTCGCCGGCAATGTACCTTTCAGGAATGCGATGATTGGTTTAAGATGATATTCAGATACTAGATAATGCTTCTCTGATCCAGCTGTTGCCACCATTCCAACTACTTTTCCATCAAATGCTTCTTGGGGAATGTGATCGAAGAGGTTCTTCAATACCCCGGAAATCGAAGCTTGATAAATCGGTGTCCCGATCACCAGCATATCAGCAGAAAGAATTTTTTGTACAACGTTCTGTGTATCTTCATTATATTGTTCCAAAGGATAGCCTTTTACCATTTCAACATCATAATCCTTCAGGTCGAGTAACTCCGTTTCCAGAGTCTCATCCTGTTGTTTTGCGATGTTCAACGTTTCTTTTACGGCGATGGCTGTTTTTGAACCGGCCAGTGCGCCTGAGATTCCTAAAAGCTTCATAAATACTTACCTCCTAAAGAGTTATGCAATAAGCAAACATTCAAATGATTTTTACGATTCTACAATAACACATAACTGGCAGATTTTCGTTAATTATGCTTTCGTTTGGGGAAGTCCATGATCATTTTAATATGAATGATGAAGAAAACAATCAGGAAGACAAGAGATGTCAGAAAATCTTTCCCCAGGATTAAATTGCCCAGAAGAGCTGCTAGGATGGGCAAGGGCAGCGAAAAAGCCGCCATTTTCCAAAGATATTGATACTTAAGGTTCCGTTGGGTCATCCTTGCTAAGCCGACGAGGATGATGGTCATCACAGAAATTCCCGCCAATACGATGAAAGCTGAAAAAAACGGTCCGAGAACCAAGTATTGAAGCAGAAATAGACCGTCCATCTCTCTGCCTTCTTTTAAAAATAACTCAGTAAACCCGGGTACATTAATAAAGATAACGAGAGAAAACAAATACAGCAATGTTTCTGTCAAATTGGTCTTATTCAAATAGATCCGTGCCTTCTTCTTCGGCAGGCGCAGTGCGTTCGTATAAATATGAAATAATTTCATGCTAACCCTCACCATTCCATCCTATGCATAAATCGCAAGTTCCTTTTCAATATGCTCTTCAATCTTTATCAGGCATTCCTCTGCGGTCTTGGCAAATATCCGCTTACCATTCACAATCGCATACGGCCGTTTCGCACACATTCCGCAAAAAGAAAGACATGTGTTTTCAAGAACAGAAACTTCCGGATACTTGCCTTCAAGTATCTCTTCCAGATTGATAGAATTAATCAAACTGCCGTCACAAATTTCCACCACTACAATTCCCATGCTTGCCGCCCTCCTTTTCATCTTGATGTTTAGATATATTGTTCAGGGATTGATCCACTATTGTTCATGATCAAAGTCCCATTATAACAAAAAATAAATGCATGTCTCTTCTGTAAAAGAGACAATTTTTTAAACACAGTATCTTGGTTGATGAAGGTTCACTTCTTAGTCAGTGAGGTTCTTGATGCTTTTGATAAAAATAACAAACTTAGCTGCAAATTTTGTATGTGAGTTTACCATTTACTCATAATCACATACTAAATAACCCGTTATTTGTATGTGGTATCAACCAAATAGACAAACTCACCTAAAAATAAGGGCCTGATTGGTAGGTGAGTTCTCCATTTTCTCTTCATCACACACGAAACAAGCCATTATTTGTAGGCGATAATAGTTATAAACCAAGCTCACCTGCAAAAAAACCTTAATATCACCTTGAGGTACCCCCATAAACAAAACCCTGCCCCCCATCAAATTCAATGGGCAGGCAGGGACAAATAGAATCGTCACAAATAAGTTTAGTCTTTCACCGGGAACCAGCCAGGTGTGTTGATGATAGCGTTCCAAAGATAGTCTGGGATGACGAGTTTCTCCTGGTCATTCTTAGAAAGAGTTGCAGCGATTTCGTCTTCTCTTCCTTCCTCGACTTTTTGTACCCAGTCAGGTTCCATGATCAGTTCACGGCCAAGTGCCAGGAGAGGAACTCCAGCTTCTATGGCTTTCACTGCTTCTTCTGGTGTATGGATGCCCCCTACACCGATAAGTGGAGCACGGTCGCCAATTGTTTCTAGCAGGTATTGAATCCGAGTCTTGCCAGAATCGACGCCTCGTCTCGGCTCTGACCAGAAGTCCATCAGGGAGACATGAATATAATCCAGGTCCTGGTCAGCGAGCTTGTCTACTAAAACAAGAGTATCATCCATTGTAATCCCAGGTGTTTCAGGCTCCTCAGGAGAGAAGCGATAGCCGATGATGAAAGAGTCATCCGCATGTTCAGCAGCAGTTTTTTTCACTTCCTGCACAACAGCAAGCGGGAAATTCATTCGTTTTTCCAGGCTTCCGCCCCACTTATCTTTACGACGGTTTGAGTGCGGGGAAAAGAATTGCTGAATTAAGTAACCGTTTGCCCCATGGATTTCCACACCGTCAAATCCTGCCAGTATGGCGCGGCGTGTTGCTTCGCCAAATGCGGAAATAATGTCTTCCACTTCCGTTTTACCCAAAGCCCTGGGTGTATGTTCGCTTCCTTCAGCTGCCACAGCACTAGCGCTGACGATATCTCCATTGGGAACGAGTTCCGGAGGGCAAGCCCGTCCACCATGGAAAATTTGAAGAACAGCTTTCGAACCTTTTTCTTTAAGAGCATCCGCGAGTCTTTTCAGGCTGGGAATCATGTCATCGTTATCCGCGCCGAATTCTCCATGAAATCCTTTGCCGCTTGGCGTCACATACGTGCAGGCGGTGATGGCCATTCCTACCCCTTTTGACCGGCGGATATAGTAGTCAATCTCAGTATCACTCACCGTTCCATCCGGGTTGGATGCAAAATTTGTCATCGGTGCCAAAACAATACGGTTTTTTAATTCAACACCCTTTTTAAATTGAAAAGGCTCTACTAAAGGTTTATAGTTTTCATTCAATCCTATTCACTCCAATTTACATGTTTAGTACTGTTCTTTTGTTTGTTTATTGTTATTTTACATGAGGAAAATTTAATCTGTTAATCACGTCAGAGCGATTTACAGTCTTTCTCTTACTGGACTTCTGTTCTAACTGACTTAATTCCGCAGTCAACTCCATGAACCATTTTTCATCTCGTGTCTGCAGAGCCAAATCGATCAATTCTGCTGCATCTTCCTTCGTTAATATTGGTGTATAAGGAAGGGCTGACACAGAGCGAAGGAATGTCTCGATGGTTCTTCCAGCGATGGAAGCCTGTTCAGTCTGGACTGCTCTGATCTTCGCTGTTTTGCTGTCATCATTCACTCCTTCGATATAGCCTATGACAAGTTCACCTTCAACCGTTTTTGCTTTTACCCAGTCTCCAAGTGAAAAGTTTTTCTTATTCATGCCATTCACCTTCCTCGAAATGTAATTATATTAGTTACAGTTATTTTAAAAGAAAAGCTTAAATGTTCGGAACACCTAAGCCTGCTTTTGTATTTGAGAAGTATTTACCCCAAAACTCTTACTGTAATCATATAACTTACAGTTGATGAAGTCAAACTTCGTGATTATCGTGTTTGCCTGATTTGATTCAGCACGGATTCTATCGTTGTTTTATCGAGGTACTCGGCAAAATATTGATCGGCTTCGGTAAAAATACCATTCACCACTTCTTGTATGTTCGTTGAAATCAAACAGGATTCCTCCCTTTCCCCCTTGCACCAGGTCGGTTTAATCGCACCGTATGAAACAGATCGATAGACTTGGCCCAGGGTTATATCCCCAGGTTCTGCAGTTAATGTATAGCCTCCGCCGGTCCCTTCTTTCGTTTTAACAAACCCGGTGTCGCGAAGACAGCTCATGATTTTACGGACCCTCACAGGATTGGTGGCCACATTCTGGGCAATCGCCTGGCTGCTCGCCATATGATCTGGTAAATAGGCTAAATAAACAAGACTGTGAACGGCAATCGTAAATTCACTATTCACATACATCACCTCCAGATATCTTACTGTAAGGCTCTTTTCTAAAACTTTGCTGCCTTTTTAATATGAATTTCAAAAAAGTTGATATCTTCATATGCAAAATCCTGGTAAGCAAGAAAGAAAAGAGCTGCTTTCATCTTTTTAGAACGCTGTTTTCGTATATATTGTTGCTCTCGGAAAAATCCAAAGAGCCGGATTTTTCGAAACAACAAGTTTGCAAAAACAGCTTACTGTAATGATAGGTTTTACAGTTCAGTCTGTCAATGGCAGCAGTTTTATTCTTATTAAGTGCAATGAACTTCTCGGTTATTTCCCTTATTCATCAGGATATTTCACCAGCACGTACGCCAAACTACAGAGGGGTTTCATTTGCCTGATAAAAATTTTAAGCAGATTTCTTGATTTAGAAATGGTTTCAGGCCAAAATCATGTAGTGTAAAATTTTACTATAGGAAGGACGAGTTTGAATGGACTTAAAAGGTAAATCAGCACTCATTACGGGGGCTGGCCGTGGAATCGGCCGTGCCACAGCGATTGCATTGGCGAAAGAAGGCGTAAACATCGGGTTAGTCGGTTTGACAATGGAGAATTTGGAAAAGGTTGCTGAGGAATTATCTCAGTATGATGTTCAAGTTTCTGCTGCCACAGCCGATGTCTCTGATCTGGAATCGGTAAATCATGCAACGGAGCATATCAAATCTGATTTGGGGCCTATCGATATCCTCATCAACAATGCGGGAATCGGTAAATTCGGAGGGTTCCTTGATTTAGATCCCCAAGAATGGGAAAAAATCATCCGTGTTAATCTAATGGGCGTATATAATGCCACAAGAGCGGTCCTTCCAGAAATGATTGAGAGAAAAACGGGAGATATCATCAACGTTTCCTCAACAGCCGGTCAAAAAGGTGCTCCGGTTACGAGTGCTTACAGCGCGTCCAAATTCGGTGTGCTAGGGCTGACTGAGTCCCTCATGCAGGAAGTTCGCAAGCATAATATCCGTGTGACGGCTTTAACGCCTAGTACAGTTGTAACTGATCTGGCGCAGGAAAACAACCTTTTATCAGATAACACAGAAAATGTGATGCAGCCGGAAGACCTTGCTGAGCTGATTGTGTCTACGTTGAAGTTGAACCGCAGAGTGTTCATTAAATCCTCAGGTATGTGGTCTACAAATCCTTAAAAATAGTTTCGCCCCCTGGAGACATAATCTCCAAGGGGCTTTTTTTTCAATATTCTTCCGCAGCCATTGCATCGGCTTTTGTTTCATGTACGGTCCCAAAAGGATGTTCAGGCGGAGCATAAATCGCATACACTTTCATCGGTGTGCTGCCAGTATTGGTGATATTATGCCATTTCCCCGCTGGAATCATGACGGCATAATCCGCGTAAGCATATTGCTCAAAGGTTAAATCATCCTGCGTATCCCCCATTTGAACAAGCCCCTGTCCTTCTTCAATCCTGATGAATTGGTCGGTTTCAGGATGCACTTCCAGGCCGATGTCATCTCCCACGTCGATACTCATCAACGTTACTTGCAAAAGATCTCCTGTCCATAATGCGGTTCGATACGTATTATTTTCAGTCGTCACTTTCTCTATGTCCACGACAAAAGGGTTGGATCCAAAATCTTGAAGGGAGCTCCCAGCTTGCTCTCTTAAGAAGTTAATTCTTAAGGCATTATCCCTTTGAGATGCAAATGCCTGGAGGATTGCATTTTGTATAATCGGGTGATGAGAAACTAAATAAAAATTGTTCCGATACTCTTCTGAGTTGCTGAATTCAGCGTGGAAAGCTTTTTCCAATCCGTCCTGATAGCTGTCAAATCCAATTTGATCGATTTCGTATTGAGGTTGCCCGCCTGTCATACTTGTATACAGGGCGGCAAATTGTCTCAGGTGGTAATCTTTGTTTCTCAATGCGTCAAAAAGGATCCATTGGTGCTCCTGATTCGGTGCTGCATGAGATAACCGGTTAAAAAGGTCCAAGGCTTCAGCATTCTTTTTTATGATAGAAAAGAGTTCTTCACTGATATCATGTTGTGCATCTTGGTTGTTCACTTGAAAAAAATATGACAACGACTTTCATTCCCTTCCAAAGTTTTTCAAAATATCTTATGCCCAAGGCGATAGAATGTACCCTAATTGGAGAGGAATTAAAAAACAGTTCATTCGTATAAACAAATGAACTGCAGGGATCGTAAATCATCTTTTCTTCTTTTTGGAAAGGTCGACTGCCGGTTTTTTAACAACCTTCTCGAGTTGGACCTGGACATGAACCTTATTGCCTTCTGTAGCCTGGGTACTTTCCACCTTTGCTTTCCGGCCTTTGATCTTTAATTCTTCCCCTTCTGCAGGCACGCTCTGCCTTAACTGGTGCAGCAAGAGATTTCTGTTTTCATAAAAGTACACAATATACATTGAGGTTCACCTGCTTCATATAGGATATAATTCCTTTCCATCACTATATGAAGACAAAGTGGATTAGATAACAAAGCCATGATATTTTCATCTGCTTATGTAAGTGTGTACCTGCGATTGCCGCCCCGCTTGCTTTATTTCATTCAGAGGTGAAAAGGATCTTTTTAATATCCTTCCAACCGTACACCCGCTCCGGGAGCTTTACACCGGCCATTTCAACTTCCACAGAATCCAGCCTCACAGCGCCAAGTGATTCATAAAAAAGTCTGGAGGGATTATCTTCCAGGACAGTCACCGTCATGCTGTCAATCTGTTTTTGTAATAGGTCGTTGACGACAGGCTTAATGAGCTTCTTTCCCCACCCTTTTCTCTGGTATTCTTCCAAAATGTAGATTGCATATAATTCACCTTTAAACTCAGGATATTTCTGTGTTCTTTCCATTCCTCCGCTAGAGAATCCTATAATTCTCCCTTTATCTTCTGCCACATAGGCAGTGCCTTCTTTTAAAATCATATCCCATTTTTGTTCACGGCTTTCATAGGTCATGGCGTCTAAATAATCATCTGGTACTAGTCCCTTATAAGTCGTTTTCCAGGTATCGACCTGAACCTTTGCAATGCCTGAAGCGTCACTTATTGAAGCTTTTCTGATAATCATGTTTCTTCCCCCTGCCTTGTAAGTCTTTTAAGTTAGTATAAAACCAACACGGATTTTAAAGTAAGCGGGGTACCTCAAACGCTGAAAAATTGAAAATGATGCCCTTCGCAAGCTAAGCGAACGACATCAACAAAAGGAAGTACGCCCCCCTATGAATTAAGCATTTCCAAAGCCTGCCTGACGCTTCCGTAAAAGCTGATGCTGTCTGTTTCAACTCCAATTGCGACGGCTGTCTTCGCTAACTCCGGTGATATTCCGGTCGAGATGACTTTGATTCCCAACAGGCGAAGCATGCTGCCGGCACTATCAAGGTTCCTGACGGCCAGTTCGTCGATATCATTTACACCTGAGAAATCGGCAATAAGATAATTAATTTTCAAATCATTTACTTTTGGCAATACCGTTTCAATCAAGTGATTTGTTCTGTGCTCATCCATATTCCCGACAAGCGGAATGACAGCCATTTCTTTCGTCAAGGGTACAACCGGGAATGAGAGAACATCGATCTCTTCTTTGAATTCTTCTTTCATCGTTTTGTTGTAATCTTCAAAAGCGATCACAGTTTCTTCCAGACTGACATCCAGAAGTCTATTAACCTTTTTCAAGACGAGGGTAAAATCATCGGTGGATAATTCAAATTGTTTGCTCCATCCAGAGATCAGGTCGGTAAATACTTCCCTGGTTGGCGGATAGCGGACAATGATTTCTGAGATTTCCCCATTAGCAGACACGAGTTCATAAGCATTCAGCTTACACCACTCGATCAGTTCCGGAGGCATGCTGTCTTCATCAGATTCTAACGACACACTCAGAAAATTCACAAGTGCTTCATACATCGTGACGGCCCGGTCTTTTTCTTGTTGTGATATTGTCAACTCCATCCTTTCGAGGACTGAATCGACAATTGTTTTGGCAAGTTCGTTTTCATTAGTTTTTAAATATGCAGCGAGATTGCTTATCGTTGGTTTCATGTGAGCTGCTCCCTTGTTTTTAGATTAGGCTCATTCCGTTTACCTTTTGTTTTTATATGCAGTGCTGTGATTACCGCGCCAGTTTTGTGGCCGTTCGCTTCAAACAAAAACCTCAGTTAGATGCATTTTCCTAAGGCCCCTGGAATTCTTATTTTCTTAATCACTTATCTTTTAAACTCTCAATTATTCCCTAAAGTCTTCCCAGCAAAAGCCGGTAACCTAGTTAACGACAAATTTCGTTTACTCTCATCATTCTAATATATTTATGCGTGTGCGTGAAAGCACCTTTTTTACCATTAGACATACACACAATACAACCATGGCAATAAGATAAATGGAATCATGTATAGAAAAGGAGATATGCCTAGTGTTTTATCATATAAAAGAATTGAATATGAGGCGAAACCGGAAAGACCGGATCCGTTGTTTGCGAAGAAGCTGCAGGAAATTCTGGGAGGTCAGTTTGGAGAGATATCGGTTGCTATGCAGTATCTCTTTCAAGGCTGGAATGTGAGAGGGAACGGAAAATATAAAGATTTACTTATGGATACGGGGGCCGAAGAGCTGGCGCATATTGAAATGCTTGCCACTATGATTGCCAGGCTTTTAGACGGGGCACCTGTTGGCGACCTGGAAGTGGCTGCACAGGATCCGGTCATCGGTGCAGTCCTAGGCGGAATGAATCCGCAGCATGCGATAGTGTCAGGGCTCGGTGCCATGCCTGTTGACAGTGTTGGAAACAGATGGACTGCACACTATGTCGGAGCGAGCGGCAACCTGCTGGCTGATTTCAGAGCGAACTTGAATGCAGAATCACAAGGGCGCCTTCAAGCTGTTCGTTTGTACGAAACAACCACAGACCGCGGCGTCAAGGATATGCTGTCGTGGCTGATTGCCCGTGACACGATGCACCAGAATCAATGGATTGCCGCCATTAAGGAATTAGAGGCGAAAGAAAATGTCGTGGTGCCTAGTACGTTTCCGAAAGAATTGGAAAAACAAGAGGTTTCTTATACACTCTTCAATCTTTCCAGAGGAAACAAGAGTGCTGCCGGCAGATGGGCGAGCGGACCGAGCATGGATGGGCTTGGAACCTTCAACTATGTGGAGCATCCAGTTCCATTCGGACAGAAACCTTCCCTTTCGCCTGCACCGCCTTATATCCATGATACTCTTCCTTCCGTTCTCAAGAGTGACATGGTCCCGCCTAGTATGTGTTAAAGGATTTAGCCCAAAAAGGCCCTGTATGACGGGTCTTTTTGTATTTTGTCGGTTCGACAAATTCCGAGGAGTGCCTGGGACGAAGAATAATCTGGAGCATTGAGGCCCCTGCCCTTACACTGCCGATTACTTCACATATACTATTTAAGCCCCTTTTGAAGGAGGTGTTAATACATGAGTGAAAGAGGATATGGAGCAGGTTTTGCTCTGATTGTTGTATTGTTCATCCTTTTGATCATTGTCGGTGCAGCCTATGTTGGCGGCGGATATTAATCCGATGGTGGTTAGTATTTTTGTGTTGCTGTAACAGAAAAAGGAGCAGGCGATTCTGCTCCTTTTTACATATTTATCCGCTAATCAAGATAATGGAAGTCTGGAGCCGGGTGTGATAAAAAGTCATGGTGGGAGATGGTCCATCCGTAGGCTCCTGAGAGGTGAAACATCACCAGGTCGCCGACTTTCAAATCATCGACATATTGCTTTCTGACAAGGAGGTCATTGGGGGTACACAGCTCCCCAGCGATTGTGATTCTCTCTCCCTTTACAGCAGGTCTTGGCAGGGGTGCTTCCTTCCACTCTGTGACTGGATATACTGAGAATGGATGGCTCATCTTCCATGCTGCCGGCAGCCTTAAATGGTGGGTCCCTCCCCTGACCAGGGGAAACCATTCATCATAATTTTGTTTAAGGTCAATGACTTCTGTTATATAAAATCCACACTGAGCCGTCAAATAGCGGCCAAGTTCCATGATTAACTCCAGTTGATTAGCTTCAAACTCTTCTTGCATTTGATGAAGTCCTTCACTGAAAAAAGTCCAGTCGAATGATTCGGAAGGATTTTCATAATTCACCCCGATTCCGCCCCCGATATTCACTACTCCTAAATCCAGCGAGAAGGTTTTTTTCCATTCTAAACTTTTTTCCAAACATCTTTTCACAAAAATCAGGTGCTCTTCGGCATTCAGGTTGTTGCTCATGGCGTGAAAGTGGAAGCCATTCAATTCAATGTATGGAAATTCTGAGAGTTTTTCAAGAATGGAAGGAATCTTTCTTTCTTCGATGCCAAACTGGGTCGGCACCCCAGACATCTTATGAGAACTGTTACTGACATTATGCTGCAAATTGATCCGTATCAAAACGGGGAGCGCCTTTCCCGCTTCTTTCCCAACTCGATTCAGCCTATACAAATCCCGCTCACTTTCAACGTTCATGAAGCGAAGGCTCCCATCCGCCAAATAAGCCAACTCTCTGTCCTTTTTAGCAGGAGCAGCGAATATGACAGGGAGCGCGGAGAGCTTATGTACTTTGAGAATCTCCCCTTCTGATGCTGTATCGAAACCATCAACAATGCCAGAAAGAGCTTCCAGGATCCGATTATCCGGATTGGCCTTGACGGCATAGTATAAAGAACAAAAAGCCGGCAGTGAATCTTTCAGTCTACGGGCATGTTCTCTTAAACCTTTTAAATCATATACATAGGCACATACCGGATCGACGCTTTGAATTTCCATCAGCCTTTTCAAATGTTCGGTTACTCTATCTGTATTCATTTTGTTACTCCTTCCAAAGTCTGCGGTTACTTCTCAGGATCGATATGGTCAACACGATGGTTCCTGCGCCCATAAAGATTCCGGCGCTGTGGGCACCAAATGAGTTTGCCACGAAACCAACCATTATAGCACCCAGGGGAATATAGCCTCTGTCCATCAAGACGATACTAAGGACTCTTCCTCTATACTCTTCTGCCACTTTCATCTGAACCATGATTCTGTTTAACGTTCGGTAAAATTGGCTGACAAAGCCTACTAGAAACATAAAAAGATAGGCCAACAAGTAGTAATCACTGAAGACTGTAAACAATACAAGGCTCGTCCCAAATCCAAGGGAGGACAGAATCAGCCATTTTCCTCCATTCCTCGGCTGCTTCCAAGCTAAAACGGCAGTAGAAACAATCGCACCGACGGACGAGACAGAGAGAAGCAAGCCAAAGCCGTCAGGTCCTATTTCCATCAGTTCACCTGCCAGAACTGGAAGCATCGTGGTATAGGGGAACCCCAATACCATTGGAGCAATTGAGAGTAGTACAATGGATACTAGAACGGGTTGACTATTCATATAAACCAAAGTTTCTTTTACCGTCTTTTTCTGACTGAGTTTCCTCTCTTTATCCGCTTTACGAGCATCAGACATCCCCCATAATGTTAAGAGTCCTATCAATGGTCCGATTGAAATCAGCAGCAATATATCCCCTGCTGGATAATATGTAAGCAGTAAACCGGCAGCTGCCGGACCAATCATCCTGGCAACATTGATGATGGTGGTCTGAAGGGTGACCGCGCTTCCGAGCATGTCTATGGAGACAATGTCTGAAAGATACGCATTCCGGATGGGAACTTCGAAGCTCATGAGTATAGATTTCAAGGTAACGATCGTCATCAGAGTGATAGTAGAATTCCCCTCGGAGATTACAAAGGCAATGAATAATGTCGTTAGAAAAAGGCCTGTATGGATAAATTGGAGCGATTTTTTTCGATTAAACCGGTCAGCGATAGAACCGGCGAAAAGTGAGAAGAAAAATACCGGCAATAACCTGCAGCCATTCAGAATTCCTAAGGCCACCGCAGATTGTGTCCAATCATAGACAATCCAATTCAAAATGGTCAGGTCCATCCAGTCAGATGTCCTGACGAAGAAGCTTCCATAAAGGAACCTGCGATAAGTCCTCGATTTAAACGCGAAGGATCCGCTAACCGATTCCGTAGTCGTATTATTCATTTTTCTTTGCCAGCGGGTTTGTCACCGAACTATACAAATACCCGTCTGAATCACTCATTCTCATTTTAGTCAAAGCTTTATGCCTCATTTTCTCCTGATAAAAGAAGATTCGATCCTCCTTTACATTTTGTCCGGCAGAATAAGACAAGGAGAGGAACACGTTCTCCATTGCGGTTTTGACTTCCCTCCAGAACAGACCTTCATTTAATCCGGAACATTCAACGAGCTGCCGGATAATTTCCCCTATATGACTTTGTATAATTGTATAGTGGGCCTTTGAATACATTTCATCTGGATCGCTTGTTTGAATCAAGCTTCCTGAAAGAAAATTCGGTTTAAGACCCTGTGCTTTAAGGCGTTTTGTATAAATCCTCGCACCGCCCCAATCACGAAAATAAAATTTGACAGGCTTTCCGTTTTTGAACACAGGGACGCTGTTTTGTAAATGCCCTTCAAGAGCAACCCCATATTTCGTCAAAAGAGTTAAAAATCCCGGCAAAGTGATGGACAAGTATTGTTTAAAGAAGGAAATACCCCCTTCCCTTTTTGGTAAATCATAAAAATAAACATATTCATCCAGGAGTTCTCTTAGTATCGTTTTGTTTGTAAAGGGAGACTTGTTGTATAAACTGCTCCCGGCAATGGGAAACTCATCTTCTTCAAGGTCATTTTCACGGTTTTCCCGGATGACTACTGTCAGATTTCTTGATTTCGCATTATCATTTGACTTAAATGCATATCCAGCCGTTTCGTTTAACGGGATGAAGTGCTTCAAACTGGGTTCTCTTTCAAGGATTTTTTCCGTCATTTCGCTGAACACAGTCGCGTTCAGGGCCGTATTTTTAGAGATGGAACGAACCGTTGATGTCATCTGACTATTAACCGCAAGTTTAATAAATGGGCTCTTTCCCTCGGCTGCCAGCACCGTTCGAAATGATGAGGTGGCGGTTCCTTGAGCAGTTATCGAAGGAAGCGGGATGATGATATTTGCTGCGATTTCCTCTCTATAAATAGAAAAAAGCGAATGATGGTATTGCCATTCATGAACAGGAAGAAGCTGATAGGATGCTGGTTCAAGACCTTGGTCCTTCAATGTCCGCTTGAATGCCAAATACTGATTGTTAAATAACTTCTCTATTGTTTTTGGTACAAGCTCACTCTTATGGAGATGTTCCTTATGCACCGCCACAAAGAAAATAGGGAATTTACCGTGAAATTCTGGTGAATACCGTCTGACATCTTCAGAAGACATTCCTGTTTTGGTTTTCGTTCCCGGATGAAGATGATGCCCTTCCAGCGCCAGCTGTTCGTAAAACAGCATAGAACTCCACTCGGGTTCTTCTTTCTTTTTTGCCGTGTTGTATTCCAAGGTGCTTTTTATATCTTGTTTCCTTGCTTCTTGTCTAAGTTGATTGGCCCATTCTTGATGATAGCTGTACGCCATCGTTATGTTGGCTGTACCGTTGTCAAGTTCCTCTTGCAATCGTTCACTTTGTTTCTCCAATGACATTAATCTAAGGAGTTCGCTTGCTGTTTCTACTCGGCGGCAAGAGTCCTTTGTAATCAGCAGAATGTCACCTTCCATAGTAACCCTTCGAAAAGCAAATTCATTTTGGATGGGAAACAGAAGAATATACGCTTTAAAGGATTTCAACCAGTAAGTCAAATGTTCCTTCAAGTTCAGCGTCTGCACCTGAGGAAGAAAACGTTCGCATGCTCTATACCCATCCACTGAACTTGGGAGATAGGCGGAACCAATCCTTATTAATTCGATTCTTTCAGTGTATAAGTTCCCGATATCCTCCCTCAGAAGAGATGCTGCCAGCTTGTGTAATATGTGACGCCTGCCCTCTTCAACAAACCCTAAATACGACTCCAACATAGAAGTATCCATACCTTTTAAATACTGTTTTTCACCTTTGAACGGTTCTTTCTCAACTGCAAAGCCCTCCATGGTTTTTAGATTCACATTCATAGAATGTTTCCTCCTTTATTCAGTGGATGTAAAGGGTTGCCTGCATTTACATATACGCCTTCAGTGAACGAATCAGACAGCCTCATTTTAACCAAGGCTTTAAGATAGGTGAACGGTGCGAATAAGTGGTCTTCCAGTTCAGCGATCCTTCCCTGTAGCCGTTCTTCTACCCGTATTTCAGTCAGGTAAGAGCATACAACTGCTTTTACCTTATCCCATAGGACTTTTTCTTTGATTCCATTTTCCCTTGCGAGCCCAACAATCATTTCTCCCAAATGGTTATGAATCACGGCATGGGAAAACATTTGATAAAGATCCCTAGTGTCATTTGTCAATAAATTCGTTGAATCGTTGATTTTATTGACATCCATCCATTCTGCCGAAAGCTGTTTATGAATTCGGACACCACCGTTATCACGGACCATCAACTTAACGGGTATGCCTTCTTTAAAAATAATGATGGTATTCTGGAGATGAGCTTCCAAACTGATTCCATACTTGATCAACAAGTGCATCAGGACCGGCATCAGCACTTTCGTATAATGTCCTAGGAATTCGGCGGCACCCTCTTCTAAAGTAAGCTTTCTAGTTTCAGAGAAGCTCTCAATCAACTCCTTAAGAACGATTTTCTTCGAAGATGGGATCCTATTAATCAATGAGGCAGCCGGAACCGCTAATTCCCCTTGGGCCAGATATGCTTCTGGATTTTCCCTTATCAGACAAGATAAATTCTTTTCAGGAACAATTTCATCTGACTGCACAGATCCAGAATAATGGCTCCCCGCCACTTCAGCCAGGAAAATTGCTTTGCCTGAAATGAATGGATCATCTTGTTCCACTTTTTTTAAAAGCATTGACACCACAGGCCCATTATGAACTGATGCCGGTGAAACAAGCCGCTTGGCACTGGTCATCTGGATATTGACCGCTGTCTTGATGTGATGAAGCTTTGTCCCCTTCTCCGGAGCCATGGAACGGAAAGACATCAATGGCTTGACCATAATCCCCTGATTTAAGACGGTAATATTTCCATCTGACAAATCACTGTAGAAATGCTTCTCAATGACATGTTCGAACTGCCATGGATGCACAGGTATAAGTTCGTATGAAGTGCAATCGTAATTTTTGTCATTTACCATGTCTGGATAATCAGAAAGCAAAAGGTCTGTCATCGTTTTTTTGCTCATACTCGTCGTATTGACGATATCTTTATGTAAAGCCAGTACCTTTAACTCAACTTCCGCTTCCCATTCTGGTGCATACTTCTGATTTTCTTCTATGCTCAACCCCATTCTTGTCTTTGAACAAGGATGCAGTGTGTGACCTTCAATTACGGACTGTTCAAGAAAAACAAGCGGACTGAAAGCTGGAACACTGTTTTTCTGATGGAGCAGTGCATTGAACAATCCCTTGTCATAGTGGAAGCGGACCTTTTTTCTCTCTGCAGCAGTTAAAGCGAGAGCATCATTTCTAACACTGTCGTTTATTTCCTCCATCAATTGAAGGACCTCGTCTGTTTCTTGGAATAAGGCTTGCAGGAACTCAACAGGATGGGTTACTTCCTTCTTACTTCCTTCTTGTATATGTATTACTTGATCGATATCTATATGGCCCAGCAAATACTTTTTGTTAATATGGATATGAATGGATGAGTGAAGTTGATGTGTTTGAAGCCTGTATATTCCACCAAATTCTCCATATGGTATCCATTGGGATACTGCTGCTCCCTCTCTGATTATAGCCTGAACTAGTTTGTGAAGGATTCTTTTCTCTGAAGTAGAAATAAATTTTTTATGTATGTCAGTATTATTTTTCTCAGTAAGTTTATCAGACATTATTTTCCTCCTTACGAATATTCCAATTGAGAATCTTTTTCAATACCCTTCGAATAATAAATGAAAATGATTATCAACGTCAATGAATTTGTAGTAATTAAGGAAAATAGTCCCTTTTAAAATTTAAAATTGAAGATTTTATATTTTTATGAAGGGCTAATTAAAAAAAGACCTCCTTTATGAGGTCACTTGAAGGATCAATTAATTCTTTTATAGACAAGGATGTCATTTGGTGAGCTCAGTTTCCCGGTTTAGTAAAACGCTGTCCTTTTACAGAATGGCTCGGCAAGGGGGGCTTCCGCCAATCAAGGCTAAGATTTTAAATGTTCCTCCCTTGATTAATCCGTTGGAGAAGCGTTCTTCTCATAGCCCTTCCCGATAACTGTTTCTTTGTTTATATTGATATATACAACAAGTCTTCCATTAGTTTCGTCTTCGGTACCTTGAAATGTTACTGTATATAGTGTATCACCAACGTATTCATCGCCTAATTGTTTACCCAGTTGTTTGTCTGCAGTCACTTTATCAACAATAGAATCTTTGGGTGATACGGGAATTTTATTTTTCTCTTCACTTGTTAAGCTATTAAATGCAACCATTTCCAGGGGAGGTTTTTTATTTTCGAGAAAATTACATCCCGTTAAAATCAAAAGTAAACTTAGTAAAGCTGGTATTAGCCGGTTTTTCATCTTCAGACAGGCCCCTTTCAACATTAATGAACGAAACATCGCAATCCTGCTAGTGAGAAAAGTTTCCTAAAAAAAAGAAGTGCTAAATTCAATAAGATTTTGCACTCCTTTGAATGTTTTATTTGTTTGTGGGAAAATCCCAATATCAATTTGCTTCCGGAATAAACTGATGAAGGCCTTTGAATGTTCGATGCCCGTTATACCATTCGCTTCCGTCATACGAAATGGAATATGATTCAGCGATAGGCCCTTCGGAATAGAACACAACTCTATAAAACGTTGGTCCGGAGACCTTTGGCAAGTACATCCTGTTATGTACCTGCCCTTTAAGTAACACGTCTTTGAATTGATAGATACTCTGATTGTCCGAGATGGTGTTCACGAGGAGAGGAGAACGGGAACGTTTATAGATTTCTATTTTTTTGATTTTTTGGTTTGCAATAAATGGGATATCGATTTCTTCAGGAGATCTGGAGTTCTCTTGATAAATCATGTACCCCTGAGGGGAATCATCTGAGGCTGCTGCAATGAACTTCTCGAGGCCTGCTATCTTATAAAGACGGGTTCCCTCTGGCAAAAAGGAGGCATCTCCGTCTGACAGTTTATAGTGTGGATTTGCCTGTGCTTCTTCAAACACATTTGCCTTCACTACGCCTGCCTCTTCCCTAAGGAATTCCGGATGAGAAAGAATGCCCGAATATAAATAGTACTGTTTCCCGTGAAGTTGCACAACATCTGTCTGTGCTACCTCATGGAAAACCTGTCTCTCAGTGTTCTCCTCCTCTTCGTTCGGCAGCTCCTGATCTTTTTCTTCAGTGAGAACTAAATAAAGTGTAGCTGCCAATGCAGCGAGCACTATCACAATGGACCACTTTGTTCTCATAACTCACCTCTTGAGCTAACTGGTTTTTACTTTATTTTTACGGAGTTTCCAAAGTGCATACGCAAGATACAGAGCGGCAAGGGGCATTACGGCTTGAACTGTATTGGCTGAAATTGTGCCAAATACCAATCCCCCAGTAAGAACGAACAGAACATAGAGCAGAGTCCATGCCATTTTAGAAACCAGGACAAACTGAGGATGAATCCCCTTTTTAAACCTCTCACCGACTACAGCTGAAATGATAAATCCGAAAATCATCATTATGAACAAAACAGGTGCCAAAAAGTTCGGCAACCCTAATTGTTGTCCAAAAGTAAGATACATAAGTGAGAAGAAAAAAATGAGCAGATGAAAGTTGTATTTTACGATAGGTGTCATAGTCTCCCCCTTTTTTTAATTGGACGAGGTAACCGGAAAAATAGTTTCATACCGTTATCCTCTTAGGATGAAAGCAGCCGTAACGGATCACCCAAAAAATAAGTCTAATATATTGGAAGTTGAAGAGGCTTTTTTATTGTAGAACTCTGAATACCCGCAGCTTTCACAGTACACGACAATAAATTGATTATGCTGGATATCGAACATTTTTGATAATCCAGTCCCCGTCATAGCAACCTCTTTTTTTGCCGCATTCGTGCTGCCGCATTTTATACAACCTTGATTGGACATGGTATCCCTCCTTTTTTTCTTATCCTTTATATCGTATGGCGGTAAAAAAAGTTTCATGAAATTTGAAACAATTTTCGGGGAAGCAACGTTAAATAGATAAAGAGTTAGAAGAACTTCTAAGAACTACAGTGGAGGAGGAAGAAAGGTGAAAAAGAAATACATAACAATGCAGCGTCTTTTTACAATTGGAGCAATCTCTTCAGCCATTATTTTAAGTGGCTGCCGGTTGGAAACAGGTGCTGAAAAAGAAGTGCAGAACGACAGTGAGGAAATGGAAGAAAAATCGACAGGTGCTGTCACTCTTGAGATGTACCAGCAGCTGGAGAAAGGGATGAGTTATGAGGAAGTGAAGGAGATTATTGGGACAGAGGGAAAACAAATGACTGAAGAAGGTGATTCGAACGCGGCCTATATATGGGATGGGGAAAGTGAGGGCTCCTTTTTGAGTATTTCTTTTAAAAGAGATAAACTATCAACCAGAACCCAGGTAGGATTGAGGTAGGAAAATGACTTTATTTTAGATGATCTATGTCCAGGCATAGGTCATTTTTTAGAGGACAAATAATCTTGTTGAGAATTGAATTGTCCCTACTGTACAATATAGGAAAATTGTATAATGGTGAATTTTTTCATTATATAGATTGCGAGTGAAGTGCTTGAAACTAAATCGTTTCCATTACAGTTGGGTGATCCTTCTCATAACGTTTTTCTCCATTATTGTGGCCGGAATTGTAAGGTCTTCTTCAGGGGTTTTTATCGATCCTTTTGAAACTGAATTTGGATGGGACCGATCCGTTATATCACTCGCTTTTGCTGTCGGCTTATTCTTATATGGTATAGCCGGACCTTTCATGGCCGCCTTGATTGAAGTTCTCGGCTTGAAAAAAGTTATGGTCCTTTCCATGGCAACCTTGCTGACGGGGACATTACTTACCTTTTTCATGCAAGAGTCCTGGCAGCTTGTCATCATCTGGGGTGTCATCATCGGACTTGGTTCTGGTGTGTTTTTAACGGTGTTAAGCCCTTATGTGGCGAATAAATGGTTTGAAAAACGAAGAGGGCTTGCGCTTGGGATTTTGACGGCAAGTACGGCAACAGGCCAATTGATATTGCTCCCCGTCCTCGCAATACTTATCGAACGATATTCATGGATTTGGGCCATAGCCTTAATTATGATTCTCAGCGTTGTCATGCTATTAATCATTTTGCTTTTCATGAAAAATTCTCCGCGTGATGCCGGGGTCCTCCCTTATGGTCTTGAGGAAGAAGCTGAAATCAATACATATCAACAAAAAAGAAATCCAATTAGCATTGCATTCAACGGTTTGTTCCAAGCTGTAAAACACAAAGAATTTTGGCTCCTGGCAGGCAGTTTCTTTATTTGCGGCCTGTCAACAACCGGATTGATTGGTACTCATTTTGTCTCTTATTGTCTCAGCTATGGGATCCCTTTGGTCACTGCCGCCTCCCTGCTTTCATTCATGGGCGTCTTTGACTTGATAGGGACGACACTGTCAGGCTGGCTATCGGACCGTTTTGACAATAGATGGCTATTATTTTAGTATTACAGTTTAAGAGGAGCCTCCCTCCTATTGCTTCCATTTGCCCTATCGGAAGGATCTTACGTCCTGCTTATCATTTTTTCGGTTTTTTACGGACTGGATTGGATTGCGACCGTTCCTCCAACGGTCGGTATATCAAGACAGGTGTTCGGGGTTGAAAAAAGCGGGGTCGTATATGGCTGGATTTTTGCTTCGCATCAGATGGGGGCTGCAGTCGCAGCTTTTGGTGGTGGAGTGATCTTTAATCTATTGGACTCTTACACCTGGGCATTTTTGCTGGCAGGTATTTTTTGCGGCATGGCCAGCCTATTTGTGATGATCATTAGAAAACCTATGTCACAGGAGATGAGTGAAGGTAGTTCATTAAAAGTTTAGTGTACGAGCTGAATTTCGGCCCCCAGGTGCGCGCTCTAGGGGCTTGGGGGTGGAGCTGGATATCTCGCAGATTACGAGGTGTTTCTAGCTCCAATCAACCCTTTTATGAGGTTCATTAACCGTTACAGGAAGCCTTCGTCAGTTTTGACATTCTTGATAAGTGACCTTTATCCCTTATTAGCCATGGCACATTCCCAAATCGCTTTTCCCTTTAGCATAAAGATGCCATTTTCTTTACTTTTGGTAGAGTTGATGAGGGCTCTAGCTAATATTTCTGTCGGCATAACTTTATAAGAGCGGATAAGCCCTATTTTATTTAAAAACTGAATGGCTTTCATGCCAACAATCTCGCCTCTTCTATCACTATTTTTCCGCACCAGTCCTGGAGGGTTAAAAATTACCAATTTAGAAAATCCTAATGACTTTACAGCCTCTTCTAACTGCCCTTTCATCCTTAGATAAAAGAAGCGAGAATCAGGAGAAGCTGAACTGGAAGATACCAGCACAAAATGATTTACATTGTTTTCTTTTGCGGCCTTAGCAATCTGGTATTGGTAATCGTAATCCACTTTCCATTGAGCTTCTTTACTTCCCGCATCTTTTAGGGTAGTACCCAAACACGAAAACAAAACATCACCCTTAACTAGATGATTCCATTGTTCTGGTTTATCAAAGTCAATAACATGTATCCGTAATTTATCATGTTGGAGTTCAACCTCACGTCTAACGAAAATGTCCACCTGCTTATAAGTATCATCTTTTAACAATAAATCCAGCAGGTCTTTACCTGTTGCACCTGTCGCTCCGATTAAAATGGCCTTCATGTTCTTCTCTCCTTTAAATTTTCTACTAAAAAGTGAATTCACGTTCTGTATTGAGCCATCTTTTTCTGTTTTAATCCTGACTATGACCCTCATAAACAGGAAGTTCCCTTCGAAGGTTGTAGTGAAAGGACAGGTGAGACAGCATGTATAATCGCATTACTAAACTTACTCCGGAAGAAATTGATCGACTATTGGACCCCGCTGATAAAGAAAGTTTTAAGGATATTACGTGGAAATTTATTTCTGATGATGAAATCGAAAACCTATTAAGGACTCCTTGATCATCTCGATGGAAGGGGTCTAATTTTATCTGTGATCCCTCCGGTAACCTCTTATTAACTACTTCTCCTTTTCTTCCAAACCCTCCACTGACTTCGACCAATAACCGACAGCTAACCAGGAGATCATGGTCAGGATGGGGACAGCGAAAGCGGCAAATAATTTAATTGTCAGCCCCTCCTTTTTCGTTTTGCGATATTTTAATGATCTCACTGATCACACTGTCTACATCTTCTTGTTTGTGAATGGTGAAAAGGTGGTCTGCTTCTTCTTCATTCGGTTCCTTTACGACTTCTTTATTTTGTTTGGCCAGTACTTCTTCAAAAGTAGAGGCACTTCTGAATATCCTGGTACTTCGTTTGCTTTCGGATACTCGCATTTGAAGGATTTCATCGGGAATTTTGAAGTTTACAAGGATGGGCTTCAATCCCTTTGCGCGAAAATACTTTATTATATTTGTGCGCCCTTTCTGATGACGGTTCGAATTGGATAGGATAACATGATATGTGGTGTGATCAACGGCATAATCCAGAATCGTCTGGGAGATGGCGTATTTCAATGTGTTCGGTCCCTCTGGGGGAAGTAGATTTCTGTAAAAAGTATTGATGAATTCAGCATGATTATCTTGATCGATGACGACTGAACCTCGGAGTTTTTCTTCTATTTTTCTAGCAAAAGTCGTTTTGCCGCTGTGAGTTTTTCCAACTGTCAATATCACAAGTCTGCTCATTGGGGCACCTCTTTTTATTTTCTTTGTAGTAAAGAAGGAATGTAATGAAAGCTGAATGCAGCGATAATAGAAATGACAACTTTCAAAAGGAAGTACTGAACAAGTCCCTCTACCACATACCCTTTAAACTTTTGCAGCAATGTCGCTTCTGGCACCCAGTCAATCACATAACCAAAACTGAACATTGCGGGAAGACTGAGCAATAAGTAAACAAGAAAAAACACAATAATTGATTTCATAATCGCTCCTCAATAATTTTATACTTTAGCACTTTAAAGCACTAAGAGGGACAGTCCCTTTTAGTGGACTAAAGTGTTCTTCCATTACTCTATGGCAGTGACAGCTGTTATATATGTTTCTACGCCATTTTTTAATTTATCGAGGAACTCGTAGTTTTTATCTGTTTCTATGTAGTACAATTTGCCGCCTGCTTGTTGTGAGCAGTTGTCGCTTCAAGTGTCATAAAGGTAGACATTTAGAGTATCATCTTCGCTCTCCACTCGGGGTTCTCCAAATTCCTTTCCTTCATCCAGAAATTCCTGACTGAGGAAAAGATATTTGTTCCCTTTATTTTCTGCAATATAAATTCCGTTCCCAGACCCATCCTCGTCCATCAACACAGCATCGATAAATTCACTGACTTGTGAAGGAATGCTCTCCACTTCAGAAAAGGTTAGTTCCTCCGTCTCCTTTTCGCTGCACCCCTGGAGAAAGAGAAAAAGAACGGAAAATAATAAAATTTTGTTCACAAGAACACCTCGATTAATAGTTGATGGAGCAGTTTTTTATATTGACGACACATACAACCTATTAGTTTCATTGTCTTCAATTGGATCAAGTGTGAACTTGGTTTTATTACTTTGGTGTTGAATTACTTAATTATGTTTCCTGCTACAATAATGGCCGAGGAAGCCCATATAGTAAAAAGGAACGCGGCAAGCTTTGGAGATCCTACATCCTGCACCGCTTCTATGAGAGTAAGGATAAAATAGTAACCGGAAATTAAAAATATAATTGCACTAATAATTAAAAACAACATAAACATTCCTTTCAGCAGGGTCTTCAGCTTGTTCCAGAGGAAATCCTTTTCATCTTTGTTTTTTATGCGCCTTGAAGGCATACATCAGGGCAGTCACCTGTGCTGCCAAACAGGCCAGCCAGCCTACTAATGGAGCGAAATACATAAATTGTTTCAGGGCCATCCCGGCAGCTATAAATGATGGTGCAGATACAGCTAAAAAAACGGTTATTTTTCGTTCCTTGGACATCAACATTTTATTCCCCCTAGCCTCTATCTCTTAATACCAATTATTTCAAACATTCGGTGATTCATCAATCTATTTTGTACGCAAATAAGACGCACATCTTTGAGATATGCGTCTATTTAGGCGGATTAACATCATCCCTTTAATACTTTAAAGCACTAAGAGGGACTGTCCCTCTTAGTGCTTCAGTGTGGTAAAGTGTGTTATTTCTTTCTTTCGTCAGCTTTCAGTGCGACTTTTTCAAGGCCGTTTTGTGCAAATTCTACGTCTGTTTTTTGCATTGCTTTGTTGTACTGCAGGTCTTTGTTCTTTTTCTTGGACATTTTTTTCACCATCCTTTATATAAAAACAAATCATAGGCCAGGAAATAAGAAAAGACGTTTCCCTGCCTCTTCGTTCTTATTTTGCTTGTTCTTTAGAGAGTTATGCCCAAACTCATCGTTTCTTTATAAATAATAATGGCTGAATTCATTATGAAATCAGCCTTGTTTTCCTCTTGCCAACTACACTTTCGCATATTTTTTACCTGGCCCCCTTGATTACACACACTATAAATTAAACAGCTTTTCATTCTTATCAGGGATCGACGCTTTATCCGCAATGACGGTCACACGTGGGTGAAGCTTCAAAGCAGAAGCTGGAAAACGTTCATCCACTTCGCCTACGAAAAGTTGGGTCAGTGCTTTTTTCTTCTTTTCTCCTGAAACTAAGAGAAGGATCTCCTTGCTTTTTATAATGGAGGCAATGCCCATTGTGATCGCTTTGGTCGGTACTTCTTCTTTATTTTCAAAATACCTCGCGTTCGCTTCTCTTGTGGAAGGTGTTAATTCGACGAGATGAGTCTTTGACATAAAGGAAGTGCCCGGTTCATTGAACCCGATATGGCCATTGCTTCCGATGCCAAGCACCTGAAGATCGATTCCCCCGTGATGAGCGATTTCCTGTTCATAACGCAGACATTCATCCTTCATATTTGCTGCCAGTCCATTGGGAATATGGGTTTTGGATGAAGGAATGTCTATATGGTTAAACAACTTTTCATTCATGTAGTATTGATAACTTTTCGGGTTCTTCCCTGAAAAACCGACGTACTCATCAAGATTAAAGGTTGTAACCCCCTGGTATGATGTATGGTTTTCATTGTGGTCTTCAATCAAGCATTCGTAGGTGCCAACCGGAGTCCCACCAGTGGCAAGACCTAGATTAACAGCGTTTGAGGAACGAACTTTTTCGATTATAATTGCGGCAGCCCGCCTACTCATTTCCTGGTAGTCTTCTACGGCTATTAAGTTCATGGGTCTATTCCTCCTTGTTGAAAGCGAGTGCTCCTCTGCAGAATGTCATGAAAACATCCAGATTTTCATCCAGTATGACAATATCCGCGTCTTTTCCTTTTGAGAGGCTGCCTTTCCGCTCATAAAGTGCTAGCTGCTTAGCCGGGTTCACAGAGACCATTTCGATAACCTCTGGAAGTGAACATTCGGTGTAGTGCAACATATTTTTTATGGCAGAACTCATTTTTAAAATGCTGCCAGCGAGTGTACCATCGCTTAGCACTGCTCTTCCATCCTTTACGGTTACCTTCTGTCCACCTAAATCATAATGCCCGTTTTTCAGACACTTTGCACGCATGGAATCCGTGATTAAGATGACCCCTTGGCTTCCCTTTTGCTTATAGGCCAGTCTAATGACTTCAGGACGTACATGAATGCCGTCCGCAATTATTTCTGCCTTCAGTTCATCGAGTAAAAACGCTGCCCCCACTATACCCGGTTCGCGATGATGCAAGCCCCTCATTCCATTGAATAAATGTGTCACATGAATCGCCCCTGCCTGGACTGCTTCTTGCACTTGTTCAAAAGTCGCATCAGAATGGCCTATGGAGGCAATGACACCCATCTCTTTTAAGGAGGTGATCAACTCCAATCCCCCTGCCAGCTCCGGAGCAAGCGTAACAAGTTTAATCGTTCCTTTAGACAATGACTGCCACTCTTTAAAAAGCTCAATGTCGGGATCGACGATATGTTGGGACGGCTGGGCCCCTGCACGTTTCTTATTTACAAAAGGACCCTCCAGGTGAATCCCGGCGACTTCTGCTTTGCCAGGGTGCTGCTTGTTTAGGATAAAATCTCCTGCATTTGCTAATGCTTTTTCAATTTCGATTCGGCTCTGGGTGATCGTTGTCGCAAGGAAACACGTTGTCCCTTCGTTTGGCAGTGTTTGCGCCATTGTATGTAAGGCAGCCGGTGTAGCGTCCATCACATCAGCGCCGTTTACTCCGTGAATATGTACGTCAATGAAACCGGGAATGGCCTTGAAACTACTTGGAAGATCAATGACTTCCCAGTGTTCCACCTGTTTTAATTCTTCTATCGGACCAATATCGGTTATTATTGTATTTTCTATTTTTATATATCCATTTTTCACTATGCCTTTCTCTAAATGGATTTCCATGCCTTTAAGAAGCTTAACATCCAGACTCACTCTGATATCCTCCCTTCGTTGAACCGTACCTTTCACCATTCCTAATAGCTTCACCATCTTCAACTACTTTCCATTCCCTTCTAGCCGACACTATAATCCTTTTACTTTTAGAATACGATTTTAAATGCTGAAAACCTTTATCGACTTTTAAAAAAAGCAGTTCAGCCAAGAGTATGCCTCTCAACTGAACTGCTTTTCACTAACAGAATGTATCTTTCGGTTTAGGAACGGACAAGCCGAACATCGGTCTTAAAAAGAGCGCCACAAAGGTTCCGGCCATTGCAAGAATACCCCAAATGTAGCCATGCAGGCTGAAGGAAGCAATTCCACCGAAGTAGGCTCCAATATTGCATCCGAATGCAAGACGGGCACCATAACCCATAAGCAGACCGCCAATGACAGAGGCGGCTGCATTTTTGCCTGTCACTTTTGAGAATCTGAAAAGTCCTCCGGCAGCCGATGCCAGGAAGGCTCCCAAGATTACACCGAAGTTCAATACTGTGGTAGAGTCAGCGAAGATGGAAGACTGAAGGGCTGCTGCGTTGGCGCCCTGCCAATAACCCCAGCTCGCAACATCCACTCCAAAGAACATTGCCGCTTTGGATCCCCATAGAGCAAAGGCAGAAGTGATTCCCCACGGAGCACCGCGTGTCATAAGGGTCAAAGCATTCAACACGGCTAACGCTATAGCAGCAACGAACAGCGGCCATGAACCGCGCAAGATTCTTTTCCATCCCTTTGCCGTTGGAACTGGTGCCATCTTCGGCGCCTTTTTCTTCTTTTCTACAACAGTGGATACCCATGCAATAAGCGCAAACAGAGCAATGGATACAATCCATGCGCCACCATATCCTAAACCAGTAGAAGTTGCCAACGAAACCGGTTCAAAGGACGGTAAATCTTCTGTCCAGAACGGCAGGTGAGCTGCTCCGACGGTTGCACCAACAATAAAGAATAATAGCGTTATGAACATAACGGAGCGGCCGCCGCCAATAGCATACAAAGTACCTGACGCACATCCTCCGCCAAGCTGCATGCCGATGCCGAACATAAACGAACCGACAAGCAGGCTGATACCAACCGGCGCAACATATCCATTAACCGGACCGCCAAAGAAGGATAAACCAAATGCCAGAATTGGTGCGAATAAGGTTACTGCCACCCCGAGCATCAGCATATGCGAGCGCAACGCTTCGCCGTTCCCGACAGACATGAATCTGCGAAATGCAGAGGTGAAGCCGAATCGTGCATGGAATAAAGTATATCCAATTCCCAGGCCAATCATGAGCAGCAACGGTTGTGCTGCTGATTGTGTCATCATTAAATAGATTAGTAGAATTGCCCCTGCAATCAAACCGCCGTATATTAACGGCATTTGCGGGCTGTTTAAGTTTGTATCTGAACGAGGTATCGGATCCTTCGCATCGTTGACGGGCTGAACTTTTGTAATAGCCATCATCAAACACCCTTTCCTGATAAAATTAGTCGGAATTACTTTTCATATCATACAAGGGTATTTTGAATCTGTCAAAAAAATAGTTCAGATGGGCATGGCAAAGCCCGGGATGACCATGTGCTTGTCTGGTTAACCCGGGCTTTATAAGAGGCTTAGTGGCCATTTATTTGTTTTAATTGATAGCTAGTTTATTGGTCGTGTACATAGAGGTTATATCTTCTGGTAACGAAAAACGCGCCTTATCATGGAGCTCGGCTTTGTTTTGTGAGGCCGGGTTCGCTGGAATCAACCATTATAGAGGTCGTTTCCTTTTATAATACGGTGTTTACCTCGTTATCACCCATTATAGTCCATGTAGTTGTAATATTAAAAAGTCATTTGGAAACCAAATAAGTTTTATCAATCTCGCTGATTTTGACCGTACCTGCCAGTCTCATTGTTGTTTCAAACTCTTTCAGGATTTGATGCATCGCTCTTTTGACACCCTCTTCTCCGTCCAGGGCAAGGCCGTACATAAACGGACGTCCGATTAACACAGCTGTTGCTCCCAAGGCTATAGCTTTAAAAATATCACTGCCGCGACGGATACCACTGTCGATTAATACTGGTATTTCTCCTTGTACGACCTGGCAGATCTCTTCAAGAACATCCAATGTCGCGACGCCGTGGTCGAGCTGCCTGCCGCCGTGGTTGGACACAATTAACCCATCAACCTTGTATTGCAAAGCCAGTTTGGCATCTTCAGGATGAACGACACCCTTCAATAAGATTGGAAGGTCTGTATACTGGCGGATTCGATGTATCGCGTCCCAGGTGACCGCTGGATTTTCGAACAGTTCGAGCTGCTTCTTTAGCGCTGCCTGTTTATCTTCTAAAATAGGTTTTTCCAGCAAACTTTTAAACACTGGATCAGAGAAATAGTTTCCGCTGCCGCTTCCCTCGCCAATCGGTGAATAGTTGTTGATATGGTCACTTTCCCTGAATCCCATAATCGGCGTATCCACAGTTAGAACGATGGCGGAGTAACCTGCAGATTCCGCTCGTTTGATCATGCTCTCGGCGACCATCTCATTCCCCGAATAGTAAAGCTGAAACCAGCGTGGGGTGTCTTTCATCTGTTGAGCTATTTCCTCCATGGAGTATGAAGAAACGGTACTTGTAACAAATGGAAGGTTCATAGAGGCAGCGGCCCGTGAAGTAGCCAGTTCCCCATCTGGATGAGCAATCGCCTGAACCCCAATCGGTGCAAATAGTACCGGTGAAGGAATAGTGTGGCCGAGTACAGTTACGGATGTCTCGATGCTTGAAACATCCCGGAGTATGCGATGGGATAGTTCATACTGTGAAAACGCCTCTCTGTTGGCTCTTAATGTCGACTCTTCCCCTGAACCTCTTGCTATGTAATCAAATGCTTTTTTATTGATGAAGCCTTCCGCTTCCTTCTCCCATTCATTAATGGCCAGGTGGCGGTCCCTGCTCTTTTCAACAGCCTTCAACGGATATCCCTCCCTGTAGATAATTACCAATATTATGACATAGGAAAGACTAATATTCAAACTTGTCTGAATATTGAATGCGGGTTGTGATAATAATTTGAAGAAATATGTATTATAATGTGCTGAAGATTTTAGCGCGGCACACCATTTGCACTATCGAACGAGATGATGCCCCTTACCTACCTATTAATCGAAAATCTTTGTGTCTGAGTATTTTCAATTAGAAGCATGCCCACAGTAAAGCGACTGGAACAGTCAACTATTGGTATTTTAAAAAACCTGTTCACCAAAATCTTGTAGTCCCTTTTTAATTAGAAGGGAGTCAATACAGGCGCAATAAAGTTAATGCTCCACCCAAAGAAACTAATCCAAAACATGATATTAGTATTGTGTTTAGATATACTGGTTGTATCGATATAATAAATTCCCGCTTTTAATAATTATATTATTGTCTAACAGAACACCATATGAAAGGGTATATAAGGAAGAAAAAAAGTATCAGAAAGGGGTCACATGAAATGATAATCAGGGAAAATAATGACTCTTTCATCATGATTACACAGCATGACCACGCCTTTTTGTCGGGTGAAATCACCCGACAGCTTAATAGATCGTTACTTAAATCGGACTCCTACTTTAATGACGCTGTATATGCAGCACGTGAACACGACCGCGGGTGGATCGGGTTGGATGAGACGCCTATTTGGAATGACCAGGCGGATGCGCCTTACACTTTTTCTGATTACCCCCTGCTTCCAAAGCTGGCTTTTTATAAAATCGGTCTCCATGAGATTGAGAGCATGAACCCTTATGCGGCTCTTCTTTGCAGTATGCATTTCTGTTCATTCTTTTCTCAATCCAAAGACCCTGATGGCATTCATTTTATCCACGAAGAAACAAAACGGCAAAAGAAAATTAAACAGAATACACCTGAACTTGACCAACAGCTGCTTCATCAGCATTTTGCTCTACTGCAATTCTCGGATAATCTTTCCCTCTACCTCTGCTTGAACGATCCCGGAGTTGAGAAACAGGATGAGCACCCTTGGTTTCGGAATGGATTTAAGAATACCCAGTTGTTTCACCCGAAACAAAAGCTACTGAAGGCTCACTGGAAAAGCCAGGATGAAGTAATAATTGAATCATTTCCTTTTATGAAGGATTTCGAGTTAGCGCTTCCGTACAAAAAGGTATCCAAAAATTTCAAGAAAGAATTGGGCATCGCTGAGGCTTATAAAAAAGCGGAAGCAGTCCAGAAGACGATTATCATTTCAGAGGCTTAACTATACCTTATCCAATACAGGGACGGGCCTGTAACCCGCCCCTCTCTTCAATTGAAAAATTCCAGCCAAAAGGGATAATCATACTGCCCATCAGATACCTTAACAAACTTCCCAAAGATCCCAAGATGGGTCATGCCGTGTTCAAGATGGGTAACCGGAGTATAGGCAGAAAAAAGAACAAAATTGATTCTCTCAATATATGTATTGTCCGCCTCTTCCGGAATGGGTTCCCCAATGCTCTCTTCACTAAACTGTATATAGTCCTGTTTTGTTGGATTGGTGAAGATGGCCGCCATTAAAAATATGGCTAGGACTATGAGTAACCAACGTTTCCACTTCATTGTTATTCACTCCTTGTTGCTCATTTTTTACAATAAAACGTATGTATTCTGTACTGAAAAGTATGGTTAACGGACGTATTTTGCAGAGTTCAACATAAAACACGTTCAACCTGCCCCCTACTTGCATCAAACCTCCTCATTTAAATAAAAGTTAAAACCCCACCAACTTAATCTAAATCTTTGAATTTCCGTACAAACCTAGCCAAACAGCCCTAAAGGGTTTATGCTAGAGTAAGAAATTAGAAGATAGGAGTGGAAATATGGAACAAACTCCGCAGTCCATCGATATCGAAAGTTATGCAAACCAGAGTCTCTTACGTAATATAATTGAAAATACGTTTGAAACCATTATAATTCACAGCGATTATCGGGTTGTTTATATCAACCAGTCAGGTGCAGATTTTCTTGGAGCATCCAAAGAGGCCCTGGCAGGTGCAAAAGTACTGGATATATTTCCTAATGGCTCAAAAACTATGATAAAAGAAAGAATTCGTAAAGCTTTGGTAGAAAATGAGATTGGCCAACTTATCGAACAGCCTGTGGTCACCATCGACGGCAGGGAAGTGGAAGTCGAACTGTACTGCCACCCTTTCCTGCATGAAGGAAAACGTTATGTTTTATCAGTGTTACGTGACATTACTAGCCGGAAAGAGCAAGAAAAACGGCTAAAAGATGAAATTCACCAAATTTCCACGCCGGTCGTCCCTGTTTCCGATGGCATATCAATCATTCCACTGGTCGGAACGATTGATAACGACAAAGCAAACCTGCTGTTGGAGACGTTACCTGAAAAACTCAAAGGAGAAACAGACATAAAGTATGTCATCCTGGATTTTTCCGGTGTTTATAATCTTGATGAACAGGTTATTGAATTTCTTTATAAATTGAGTTCAATTATGAAGATGCTCGGAATTAACCCGGTCCTCTCTGGCATCAGACCCGAAATGGCGCAGAAAACCGTTGAATTAGGTTTTGATTTGAGCTCTTTGAAAAGCTTGAACAATGTCAAACAAGCTGTAAAATATATCAAAACGCTGATTGAATAATATACCTTTTACAGCCCTGCTCGGATGAATGATCCGGTCAGGGCTTTTTTGATAGCTATTAATTGTATTCTATATTAGCTTAGGGTTTTCCTTGTTGAAAATATCAGCATTTCTGACGCTTTTCTCGATAATGGGAGACACAAAATTTTGTATCAATTTGATGTTATGCACTGTAATGAAGTGATTATGCATCAAACTCGGGTAGTTTTGCTTCTGCTTTGGAAGTTATGCATCAAATCGAGGTACTTATGCGTAAAAAAGCGACATTTATGCACCAAACCGACTATAATCGTTTACTAGTAGAAACGATCCGCCCCCCTCTTACTTCACCTTCGCGACTCCAAGTGATAAATTGTCCCAAAGAATCTTCACGACTTCATCGCTATCTTCTTCACTGCAGTTAATAATCATAATCACTTCAGAGCTTTTTCCTTTTAACAGTTTTGTTTTTTTTCTTTTAATAAAGACTTGTATTAAATCGATGATAAAGCCGAGTAAGAAACCGGAACCTGCTCCAATCAGACCCCAGTAAATCGGTCCCCATTCAAGGATAAACCCTCTGCTCGCTCCTATGACCGCAAAAAGCACCGCAAAAAACATGCCTTTATTAATGAGCGAGATGCCGTCAGACCGATGCAGTGAGTCAAAGAGTCTCGGCATTTCAGTACGGTTGTCCAATGGAACGGCAAAGATGTCGGTGATCCCTCTCTGTTCCAGTTTGGAGATCGCTATTTCAAGGTATTGTGAATGGTCAAAAGTCGCAAATATCTGCATTATTCCACCTTCACACCTTTCTTTATCTTAAAGTCCTTGGGCTGGTAATTTCTTTTAAGATATTGTTTTTGTTCTGAATCAAACAATTTATTATTTTCCACGGCATTCATATAGGAATCATAGATGGTAAAAAAATAAAAAGATGGAATATAAAGCAGCCATTGCGGATCAAGTACGCTGGTTGACTTCTCTATATCCCCTATCAGCAGATAATGAACACCTTCGAGCACATGAGAGTAATAAACATATATAACGGTACTAATAAGAGTAAATATAGCCCCAAAAATCCTGTGTGTGTACAACTGGCCAACACTAGGAATCGTCATTGAAGAAAAGAAGGCGATCATTGGGTTCCGTTTATCAAGGTAGTTGATTTCAAACGGCCGGATAATGAGCTTTTTCACTGAGGGCGATTTATTTTCATTTATTAGGTAAATTTTATTTAAGTCCACAGTGGAACGATAACTATCCAGAATGGCGAAAAGATAAACCGGTATGTATAAGTGCATATACCTTACATCCAATACGTCTTTGGCAGCGTCAATATTTCCTGTAAAAGAATGGATCATTGCAAGATTTAAATGCGTCAATTGATTGATGAAAATCTCCCATATAACCAAAGAGAAACCACGTAAATACTTGGACAAAAGCAAATGACCATAACCAGGAAAGGCGATAGACCAGAATGCTATGGTATATGGATTTCTTAAATGAACCTGGGTTGTGCCGAATATACTGAGATGGGCCAGCTCCCATCTGCTCTGTTGTTGATTTCCAGAATTATTCATCATACACCCCTGAATTGGTTGAATCCTTAGTAGTTTTCTACCTCCCTCGGCTTTTCATTCATTTATATCCATAAGTTAGGCATTTTTGCTTATGGTCAAAAAAATGTTGCATTTGTATTAATTTTCAGAAAAATTTCCTTATGCCTATAGACAAATCTTTTTACAGGTTTTAGTATGAAAGGAAATAACCCAGCATACAATCAGTAAAAATGCAGGGTTATTTATAAGTATATGCGGGAGGGATTAACATGACTTACATTTATCAGAAAGCACGTGAGTTGTATGAGAAAGAGGCTAAACAGTATGAGAAAAGAATCCCTGAAAAGAGAGCTTACTTTAAGAAACAAAAAAGAAAGTTTTTGAAGTAGTAACTACACCCGTTACTAAAAAACATTAGTCTCCAAGAGTGAACTTATATAACAACTGAAAGACCTTCAGGAATCACCCGGAGGTCTTTTTTTCTTGGCATCGTTTCACTATTCCGAGTAATAAGTTGGAGCTGAATCCACATGTTCTATCAGCGTTTTTTCCTTGCCCTTTAAACCTTCTTTCGCCAAAACGTCTCCATACATTTGGTCTGGCTTTTTCCGGAACCAGGTGATTGTTGTACCTACTACTTGCGGATCGAGGTCCACTTCATTCTTCCCTGGAAATGTAAGCTGTTCTTGACTGTCTGTACCAATGTTGATTGCATGAAGGCTGGTGAACATGGTCGGGATCGGTCCTTCATCCCACTCTTTATTTTCTTCTGCACGGGCGACGATGACACGCTCCGGTGAAAACCAGGCCAAATCAAGGTCGACATAGCCGTCAGGAGTATATTGTTTTTGCTGGACAGCTGCCGGCATGTCCGCGATTGTTGATTTCTTATTTTCGACGAAGAACCTTCCTTCACCAGATATATACGCAAGATGGTCAGTTGAAGGAGCCCATTTCATCCAATCTGGATACCACAGCATTTTTCCAATAGTATGAAACTGCTCTCCCTTTGAATTCAAGACACACAATGTATTACTGTCATTCGACCAGGAAGCAGTCGGAGTGGCGAGAAAACTCAGCCAATTTCCATTGTGGCTCCATTTAAAATAATCAGCCGTAATTGCAAAAAAATCTGGTTCATTCGTTTCAATAGTATAAAATAGCTTCACGTTTTCAGGAGAAAGTTTTGCTTCAACAGGGATCTTATAAAGCTTGATTGGCTCCCATCCCGTCGGAAGCAGATTCGGCTGGGAAGAGACAATAAACTCTTTGCCGTTTGGAAACCATTCAAAGTCACCTGCCCCCAAAGACACGTTTTCAAATCCCTGCGGCCGGCCGTTTTTTACCTTGGTCACATTTAAAACTCCGCCTGAAGTGTAAGCCAGCTGATTGTTGACAGGCGACCATTTGAAGTTGGACGTTTCGATCTTTACATACGGCTGAAAGGTTTCTTTCTCTTTCGTGTCATAGATGAATAATTCCGTTTTCTTCCCCTTTTCATCCCCATCAATGAAAGCAACAAACCTTCCGTCATATGACCATTTTGGTGAAGACACATACGCGTTTTTTGTAATCTGGATTTCACCTTTTCCTTCTTTGATCCATAACTGGTGGCTGCGGATGAAGACCGCTTTCAAATTCGTTTCCGCGTGGGCAGATTGAAGTAAAGACATACAAGTTAAAAGTACAACAAGAATCCTTATTATCAAGTGTATCCCTCCTGCTATTAGGATGGACATTTACTCTTATTAGATTCTTTCTTTAGTTTATCTTTGAGATTTTGGCATTATCTTTTGTATCTCCGGTTATTTCAAAGTTGAATTCTTTATTTTTTGTTAGAACCAGAGAATGTGTTTGGTTAACTGACGTTTCTGAGCCATTGGAGTCGACAAGGAACACTTCCATTGAGGCAATTCCCTCTAGGTTCATATCTTGTTCATAGTATTTTAAACGAAGGACATCATCTTTTTCAAAATTGGACCCATCAGCATTCGCGGTACCCTGAGAGGATGTTAAGTCACCTTCCTGGTAAAGCTTGATGACCATCGAGGAGAATTCAATATCTGAATTATTCTCGATAACGATAGATACAACATTCTCCTTTTCTTGAACTTGATTATTATTCCAACAAGCAGAAAGCATTAAAACGGATAGCAAAAGAGGTGTTAATTTTCTCATTGGCCGGTCCCCCTGTTTAGTAAAATGTTCCACTTTAGTTTAATGGATTATTTATTGTTTTTCAATAAATATTTGTTGTTTATAAGCTTATTCTATTTAACAACGAGAAAAATTTACCAATAAACTTTATTCCTGCTCAAAAAAAAAGCGTACCAGCGATTATATACACTGGTACGCTCATATATTTATTTTACTTGCTTCCTTCTCATCCATTGCGTGGCCGCCCATTTATCTCCGATGATAACTGGTGCCCCGCCATGCAGGGTCAGGTCATTCAATTCTTGGTTGTCATAAAAATACTCGAAGTACACCGCCATACCTTTTTGGGGAGAAACCGAGAAATTCAATTTGGGAAAATACGTTTCCCCGCCCTCTTCGACATCATTCAGATACATGACCAATGTGCTGATCCGGGGGTTGCTTGCATTTTTAAAGAAATCAAAATGAGCTTTGTACTCCTGTCCGATTTTATAATTCAAGATTTGCAGCCCTTCTCCATTTTCGTAAGGGATATTCATAATTTGGGAAATCCTTTTTTCAACTCTTGTTACGACTTCACTTTCGCCCTCTTCCATGAACGTGCTGCTGCTTGTCCGCATGTCATTTTCGTTCCGAGTGTTCCCTATTTTCGACCGCTTCAGTTTATCCTTTGACAATCCAATTAGCGCATCACATTCTTCGTCGCTCAGTACATTTCCCAAGACGACGATGAGTGGTTCTTCCAATTTGGCAATAATATTTATCTCTCTATCTTCCGTTTTGATTTTATTCCCAACGTGATGAAAAATACTTTGTTCCTTAACAGCTAATTCTTGAGTCTCCATTGTCAACTTTCATCTACCTCTTGTCTATTAAAATTCGAAATAATTAGAAATCTCTTGATACTGGAAGCGGCAAAATTATGAAGTTTTGAAAAGGGCTATATTCTCTGATGGAAGCCTCTTTGGCACACCACAGAAATTTAAATTTATTTTACACTGTACCTTCCATTTTGACTATCATTTTCTTATAGGAAAATGCGTCTATTTTTTGTCGAATAAAACAGGTCTCAACGTGCATAATATCCATGTTCGTAAGGAGGTGTCACTATGCCGAATTTAAACGACAACAAGTTCCGCAAAATCCAGTCTGAGGCAGCAAAACAAGGGAAGTCTCAGGAAGAGTACGCAGCCGAATTGCAAGCCAACAAGCAGCAGGCACAGAAAAGGAAATAATTTAAAAAGCTCAGATTGGTTTCTGAGCTTTTTTAAGGTGTCATAACGTGCCAGTGACGGTATCCAAGTCCGGACAATAAAAGCCATTCCCCCGCAACATTGTAGCCATCAATGTGGATATTACTTTAAATACCAACCTCCAGGCAGCCATGTATAAATCTCCTAAAGAAACATCTTCCTTAAGTAACAATTGAAAAACGGCTGTGCAAGACAGCCGTTTTGTTATAACACGGTTAAAAAGCGCCATTTTCATTAGGTGAATTTTCCGGAATGACCTGACCGACATCCCACATTTCCACGATGCGTTCTCCCTCGAAACGGAAGATGTGAACCAGAACAGCGCCAAGATCCTCCTGATTTTGCTTCACGTAAGAATGCACTGCTACAGTTTCCCCCTCTTCAATTGCTCGTAAAACTTCAAAGGATTTTTCCAGGTTGTTTTCTGCATTCTCTTCCATTGCAGGAATGATTGATTCTGCATCTCCTTTGAAGTAAGGGTTATGATGGAAAAAGCCTGGGGCTGTGTATGTTTTAAAAGCCTCCCGAACGTTTCCGGATGCTACCATTTGCAGAAATGAAACTGCACTTTTCTTATTTTCACTCATTTTCATCAACCTTTCTTTTTCTGGTATGTAATCTATTGCTGTACTTTATTAACATTCTACATTGGTGATTGAATTACCTTGTATTAAGGTATATATCCTTTTGAAGAGAATTTGGTTCTGATTTAGTGAGGGTTGGTCTTGGGTTGCTAGTGTTTATGCACTATTGTGGGGAATTAGTGAAATTGCTTGTGCCGTGTTGGGCCGAGAGTATGGGGAATGGGCCAGTGAGGTTTGGTTTTTGAGGGTATGTTAGGCTATTTAAGAGATAAATGGGCCACTGAAATTGCGATTTTTAGTATATGTTGGCCCAATAAAGATCTAAATGGGCCAGTGAGATTCCAATTTTAATGAGATGTTGGGCCATTTAAGGGATAAACGGCCCAATGAGATCCCATTTTCAAGGAGATGTTGGATCATTTAAGAGCTAAATGGGCCAATGAGATTCGTGTTTTGATGAGGTGCTGGCCCATTTAAGAGGGAAATGGCCCATTGAGATTCCATTTTTGAATAGTCGTTGGGCCATTTAAGGGATAAATGGGCCAATGAAATTGTGTTTTTGAGTAGATGTTGGCCCAATTAAGAACTAAACGGCCCAATGAGATTCGTGTTTTGATGAGATGTTGGCCCAATAAAGAGCTAATTGGGCCATTGAGATCCCATTTTCAAGAAGATGTTGGACCATTTAAGAGCTAAATGGGCCAATTAGATTCGGTTTTTGATGAGGTGCTGGTCCATTTAAGAGGGATATGGCACATTGAGATTCCATTTTTGAATAGTCGTTGGGCCATTTAAGAACTAAACGGCCCAATGAGTTTCGTCTTTTGAGGAGATTCCGGGCCACTAATGTAGAGATTTTTTCAGAAAGAATAACAAACTAAAAAGCCCTGTACCAATCAACAGGACTTTCTTTATTATGACGTTTAATTTTTATTAATAATAAGTAACAATCATCATGATAAAACTGATAACTGTAAACAGAACAGCTCCATAAAAGACAAAGCCGACATTGGCTTTCAGTTCATTATCCTGCTGGATCTTCCAACCGGCCGTGCTCGCATCCAGGGTGGCATTTTTAGATAACATACCGCCGCTGCTGTTAAAGAAAAACAGTACTACTGAAATTGCCAGGCCAATAAAGAAGCCCCAGTCCAAAAAGGAAAATGAAAAGATCAAACTTGCTCCCCAAACCAATACTCCGAATACCGCTGCTGAAATCACTGTGCCTATGATATTCTTCTTCATCTGCATCTCCCCCACAGGTTTTTATGTAGATTCACTATTCCCTATTCCCTATCCTCTTCCGTTGTTCCCCAATCATATCCTGACTTGCCCCAGTAATATAGAAAGATGGCTGATGAGATGATGCCCAGGCTGATATAGATGAACGCCACTTTTATCCCTCCTTATCCGGTAAAATGTCTTCTTGGTACATATACGGACTAACAGGATAGAAGTTTCAAAATTTTTCATAAATTAGTGGATCTTAAAATTATAGAAGGAGAATACAACAGCTTTATCCCAGATTAGTTTGAACAATTCTTGCTTGATCTAATTGAAGATCTTACATTCCATACTCCTTGAAGTATCTATAAATCTATAGTTTGAATAATTTCCTGAGTATCCCTTTGCAGCAACTTTACCTGTTTATATTCTGACTGATCTTCTTTTTCAAAATACCAAAGAAACAGTCCTTCTAATTGATAATCCTCTACTACTGAAGGGGGTAACATTGCCAGATTCAATAATTGCGCTTCTTGATTATCTACCATGACTGTCTGTTCAGTACCAAGTCTAATCAGACCATAAACCAAGTTTTCACCATGCACTTGGAATCCCCAAAGTTGCTCATAGTTTCTATTCGGATCCATTGAACCCCAGGTGAAAAAATCGCTTTTCCATCCGAACATGCCTTTGTGAGCATATGTTGACCCCAGGTTATTTCTATCTTTAATAAAGAAGTACAAAGACTTATCATCCCTTTTATACGCAGGAATCAACAAGAGTCCTTCCTCACTCGCTTGAATGGCTTGAGACGGTTCCTTATACGATTGCTGCTGTTCTCTATAACCCCATATCCCGATTATGGCAAGAGCAAAAATTAAAAAAACTACATATCTAATAATTGAACGTTTGCTCACTTTTATTTTCCCCTTCTCTCTTAAATTCAATTAATTAAAAAGTTTTACTTCGTTACCAATTATTTCAAATTTCTATATATGGAGCAACAATTATATAGAATTTATAGTTTCATTTCAATATAGGTAAAAGGGTTATTTGGAGGGGGGTAGGACCAAAGTGAGTTACCAGTAAACAGCCCAAATAAAAAGAAGTGCCAGAATTAGTTGAATCCTGACACTCCACTCGTTGTATTATTTAATGTTTTACTTGAGAATAAAGTCACTTCCCATCCACGACTTCTTTAAAGATTTCATAAGAGCGTTTCTGCTTGTCTTTATCATAGATATAGGAAACGGCCATGATTTCATCTGCATTGTATTTCTCTTGAAAACGGGTCAATTGCTCTTTGACCGTTTGCTTGCTTCCCATTAAGGTCACGCTTGTCATGGAATCGGCCACTTGTTTTTCAGAGGGAGTCCATATTTCATCCATGTCGTCTACCGGCGGGCTCATTGGTTTCTGGGTGCCCCGGACTACGTTGAGGAAGAATTGCTGCATGGTCGTTGACTGCCTTTTTGCATCTTCATCTGTCTCTGTTGCAATGACGTTCAGGCAGACGATGGCATGTGGTTTATCCAGGTACTTCGATGGCTGGAACCGGCTGCGGTAGATGGATAATGCTTCTTCCATGTGCCTTGGAGCAAAGTGTGAGGCAAAAGCATACGGTAAGCCAAGTTTCGCCGCAAGGTAGGCAGAGTCGGTGGACGACCCAAGGATATAGATCGGTACATCGGTCCCCACTCCTGGATACGCTTTTACATACCCTTGCTCTTCCGGTTGGCCGAAATAGGTCAGCAGCTGCTGAACATCATCTGGAAATGTGTAAACATTTTCCTGTGTGGATGACCTTCGCAG
This sequence comes from Bacillus sp. SG-1, assembly GCF_000181495.1. GTDB lineage: Bacteria > Bacillota > Bacilli > Bacillales > Bacillaceae_B > Rossellomorea. The sequence continues at coordinate 599,159 of NZ_ABCF01000001.1, read as the reverse complement.
TGCGCTGGCTGTCATCATATCTGTTCCCGGCGCACGGCCGAGCCCTAAATCCACTCTGTCAGGGTATATGGTTGCCATTGTGCCAAATTGTTCCGCCACTACTAATGGCGAATGGTTTGGCAGCATGACACCACCGGATCCAACACGGATTTTCTGGGTGTGTTCCAATGTATGTTTGATTAAAAGAGAAGTCGCTGAGCTCACAAGTGTGGCAGTGTTATGATGTTCAGCGATCCAATATCGGGTGTAGCCCATTTCCTCTGCTGCCTGTGCCAAATCGATCATAGAATCGATGGCATCCTTTGAGTTCTGACCTTCGCGGATCGGCGCCAGGTTCAATACGGAAACAGGTATATTTATATTTGCCATTTCAACTAGTCCTTTCTATTAGGGAAATACGTCACTCTTAGGGCATTAATGGTTTCAATATAGCAGAGTGACTCACTCTCAATCTTTTCTTAAATGTAAAATCATAAGTTACAGTTATCTTTTAAAAAAAGCTTAAAACATTGTCTAAGCTTCTTCATTTATTAAATTGATACTGTAATGGTATTATTTACAGTTTTTCATGTCAATAAATTAAGCTCATCACTGTCTGTTTTATTAGCTTTTAGATACATCGATATCCATGTGCTTGATGATTTTCGCCGGATTGCCAGCAACGACGACATTATCCGGTACATTTTCGTCACTATCGCCCCAGAAGCAATGACCACATTATTACCGACCGTTACACCGGGATTGATGACTGCACTGCCGCCAATCCAAACGTTATCTCAAAGCTGAGTGGTTTGGCATACTCTCTGCCGGAATTCCGTTCAGTCCGGTCCAGTAGATGTGTCGCAATATAGATATGTACGCCCGGTGCGAACATGCAGTTATCACCAAACCTTACTTCACATACATCAAGGATGGTGCAGTCAAAGCTGGCAAAAAAGTTTTCTCCAACATGGGTATTATATCCATAGTCGAACCGGATATTCGGCTCCATATACACGGCTTCACCAGTAGAGCCAAGCAGTTCCTTCAACATAGCTGTACGCTTCTCACCGTCTTCTCGCTTCCTCACGCTCTTTCATCAAAACAGGATCAACGGGGTCATACATTTCACCGGCGAGCATTTTTTCTTTTTCTGTTTTTCATATGGGCAGCTCTCCCAACATTGTTAGTACCCTGATACTACCAGAAACATGTCATAAACGCTTTTGTTATTATCACATAACCGTCACTTAAGAAAAAATTGTAGACGTTGCTGCTCAATTAATCATAGAACGACCGCTTTCCGCTGGATGGTGGCCAAGCTTACATAACAAAAACAGCTGGATTCCTGATTAGGATCCAGCTGATTTTTTGCAAAACTTATTTATAAAACACTTTATCGACATTGTACTTAGCCTGCAGCGTATTGATGAGATACGTTTCATAAATCTCACGTTCCATCGGATCTTCTACATACATGACATCGATGCGATATACTTCTTCACGATAAGGTTTCAATGGAGAAACGTTGTCCTCAAGATGTTTTTTCACACGCTGTCTTAATTTCCTTGCTTTTCCGACAAACAACAGGTCGTCATTGATGTTGTAAAACAAAATCATGCCGCCTTTGTCTCTCGGAATTTGGTGAAGGTCGATAAAGCCTTCAACGGATTTGATCACCGGTTCATTGCTATCTGGAGATTGTGTGCGTTCTGTAATGGATACATCCACTTTTGGAATTTCAATGTTAATCATTTGGTCACGTCCTTTTCCTTTAAAGGTAAATGGTACCACAGATGTCTATGGAATGCTATGACTATTAGGATGGACAGTCACACATTTTTCTTTCAGGAAAATTTTATCACACATAAATTCACTTCAAAAGTGTAAAAATGGAACCTAAGAGCAATCGGAAATATGGAGGGATTCTGATGAAAAGAACCACTAGAAATGTACTAATGGGTTCACTTGTATCAGCAGGCAGTGCCGCTTTAGCCTCAGCTATCTACAAAAAGCGAAAAAAAGCGAACTTTCCTGTAGATGAGGACATAGATACAAAACACGATCTGAGGGCCGACCATGAAGAAAGCCCCAATGCAGCTTACGAGGAGGAAGAAATCGGCCTGACGAAATTGGATTCAACCTATCGTTCCGAATGGCAGGCCAACGGATTCCCGATGACTCATGCAGAGATGGAGCGTCTGGAGCAGGAATCTGAGAGTGAATTGTGATCTTTAATGTATGTAATTTTTAAGCTGCAATTATCAGTAAAAAAGCAGTAAGATAATTGCAAAAACGGTCAGCGGCTAGTGCTTCTGACCGTTTTCTTTAATATCGCATTTCAACTAATGACCTACTGCCTGGCATCCTCAATCCGTCAATGTTATCCCCATAATATGATCCGTATAAATGGCAAAACTTTCACATTCCATCTCGACATCAGGGTTTGAGAAAGGCATTATTTTAACATTGTTCAACACAATCATAGCATGCAAATTCACAACGCTTCCTTCTTGCATCGTTTTTAATGTGGTATCTTCAGACTTTAAAATCGCTTTATCTAATAAAGGAACTTTATAAATGTCAGGTTCCTCCGTATTAATCCTTTCAGCGATAATAAAGGAATTTGATGTGGCAATTTTTATTTTCCTTTTATGGGTGCTCTCTTGTTGTAATTCATCTAATTCTGCTTGAAGAACTATAAGATCCAATTTCTTCATGTCATGAAAATTAGGATTAAGATCGTTTCCAGTGATCTCCTGCAAAATAAACTCCCCCGTTCATCATGGTTATGTATCTAACAAACCTAGCACAAGAAGCAGAAGTAATTTTGCTTGATCTACCTATTGTTAATTTGGCAGGTGAAAACAAAAAAATTATTCAATAGGCAATTTTGTACTTACTTCATAAAGTTTATCGAATTCCCAATATCGTCCCACTGCTCCATTACCAAAGTTCTGTATATCTTTACAATAACCAATCTCATACAAAACCTCACTATCTTGTTTTAAAAGCAGTTTATAATCTGGTAATTGCCAATCAATAGTCTCAGTAGAATGTGTGCTTGCGTTGTCTAACTCTTTTACAAGATCTTCTATAATCTCTTCATCATCAATAGTAGCAATCAGCTCTTCAGTATCCCACTTATATACGTGAATAACTGTTACATCATTGTTTAAATTTAGGTTGCTATCTTGGCATCCGATCAGAATTAGAGTTAATATGAGGGGAATGGATATTGTTTTTATTCTTAGCATATAAATGCGACTCCCTTAATACGTTATGCCTGATGATTCTTGCCCGAAAATTTCTCTACAAGCCTCAATGCTATATAAATAGCAACTCCAGAAGCGACAATAATAAAAAATGAATTTGTTATTAGGTTTACGTCAATCTCATTGGTAACTTGATAAACCTCCCCATCCCTATCATGACGGATAAATTTCCAACCATTATACTCAAGTGTAAAGAAGGAGATGACTAAGCCTAAGGTTATCCCGCCAATAGTTGAAATCCACCCTTTTTTCATTCCTCCCCCCTTTATCTGATACTTTTTTAGACGAAAACCTGACCTTAAGTGTTTCAGAATATTCCTTTAGATTTTTGCATTTCTTACTGGGAAAGAAATAAATTGTTCAACTGTATTCATTCTTTTTCAGGGGGACTGTACTGTTTATTGAATTCTTTTATTGCTTGTCTTCTTGTCAGCAAAAAAAATATAAACATACCAATGACATAACCTAATAAATACAGATCATTTTTATTAATAATTCCGTCGAACCAATTGGAGAATCCTAAATGAAAGGCTGAGTACAGAAAAAACCAACCAGGTAGAAAAAGTAAGTTTACCTTCCATGAATATTTAAAAAAATTTTGCATCCACCACAAATTTAGCCCTCCTTAAGCCATAATTCGGCACTGGCAGATAATAAGGTAATATCCTTCTACTTAAATATCTTGGACACAAGACGAATAATCACATAAAAAAATACCAAGTTAAATAGAAAGCCAAGAATTTCGAAATCAACTTTAGATCCACCATAAAAATGAAACCAATCTGCTGGAAAGCCAAAATGAAAATAAGATGGAGAATATTCATCTACTCTCATACCAAGAGGCGGTATTGCAGTTCCTACGCAGACTAAGACCAGACTAACGAACCAATATTTTTTATTGTTTGCAAACATTGAATCGCCTTCTCTCAGTTCATTATTAAGGTTTATACACTGTCCTCAAACCCAATCTTTTCAAAACTTCTCCTCTTGAAACTTAAACTTATTAATTAGACGGAAACCCACTCACTAAGGTTTCAAATCGTTTCCTTACCTGTTTATAAAACGCTGTTTTCGTATTTATTGTTGCTCTCGGAAAAATCCAAAAAGCCGGATTTTTCCCTTGGAGACAAGGGCTTTTTTCTCTGAATAAGGTGAATTAGCTCTTTTCTTCTTGTTTATCAGCTATTTTTAGTTAATTAAGTACAACAAAGTTTACGAAAAGAGCCTTATACAAAAGACCCTTACACAATATGAATAAGGGCCTGGATACTTATAGAAACTTAGAGGTCAATTCTTAACACACTTGAAAGAATATTTGCCCTTTGATATGTCCTCTATATCCATCTTAACTGTTCCTCCGATATCATAATCTCGCAGTTAAGTTATTTAACTCTTTGCTAGTGAAATAACCGTCAGCCAGCGTCAGTATTAAGACAACAATTAGTACAAAGTTCAAAAGCAATATTCCACTTCTTAGATGTTTGTTTTAAAAAAAATTCATATAACCTCCGTTGGTCATATCTCCTCTTTGAATTAACTTGATATCACCGCTGATCTCTAGTTATTGCGCTAGACAGAGATAAATTTAATACTTTGCCAAAGTAGTAAACAAACACCAATGATGACAAAAATGAGGCTCCCAATCATTGATTTCTTATCATCATTTCTTTTCTGATCAATAAAATCAAACAGACCTTTAACAATCCAAAAAACTAACATCAAAAACCCACCAATGTGATCATTGAAAGGGTTGTCATCAAATAAATATCTTATAGAAATTAAGAGGATGACAGCTAAAGTGATGTTTTTGAAAACAAGCCATTTTGACTTCTCTGGTGGTGCTTCTTTCTTCAAATTATCCCTCCTGTTGTAATGGCTTGCTTGTAGGTGTTCTTCCTTTACCGATTATCTCAGAATAAAGGTCTTCTTGATTATCCCAATAAAATCAAAAGATTAGATTAGGTATGTATAAAAAACCGTACAAAATAGCTCCACCGATTAGAAAAAACAGTGCAACAATAAAAAAACCATAGATAAACCCTTTCCCCATTGCAAATAAATCTAAAAAAATGTTCTGTATTCCTTCAAGTATTGTTTTCATAGAGCCTCCCTTAAATTAGCAATTTCACTAGATGCCTTAATAAACTATACGAAAACCCAGCAGGAAGGTTTCATTTTATTTAGCAAAAATGTCCTAATCGCTGCTAGTCTAAGTTTATTTCCATCTGTCTCATTTTTGTCTTTAAATTCATTGATTCATAAAACTTAACAGCATCCTCGTTAAACTCCCACACGCTTAATTCCAATGAGTCTGCTTCTATACTCTTTGCAAACTCCAATATTTTTTCAAAGAATACTTTCCCCATACCTTTTCCTCTGTACTTACTATCGACACCAAAATCGTCCATATAGACAACTTTTCTAGGCATTAGGATAGGTCTTTCGGTTGGGTATTTTATTGTAATGATGGAGTAAGCGATTGGTTGATCTTCTTCTAACAGGAGTACCCTTGTGTTCTCCCCATCTATCAAGTTATTGAAATACTCTTGGTCCAATGTGGTATCAGTCATCTTATAATGGTCTGGTCTTTCTTTTACATGCATTGCATGAACTTGTTTTTGAAGTTGATGAACCACTTCATAATCGCTCTTTGTGGCTTCTCTAATTTGCATTTCCAATGTACCTCCACCTAGATGTTTGTTGATGGTTTTTCTCAAAAACTCTGAAACTCATTGCATTGACCTAATTACGAACCACCCCAATAGCGGTCCGGACAGACCCATTACAATACCAAAAATGATCAAGTACAATCCCTTTTTTCGATCATGGTAATCTTTCCTTAGGACAATACCAATACAAACTGCAATAATGCTGAGAATCAGGGACCCTTCAAAAAATGCAAGTACCACGGATAACCATCCAGCAACCAAAAGTAAAGTTTTACCCTTATTGTTTTCCTGATTATGCATTTCTCCACTCCCCTTTACTTTTTCTTCTTTTTAAAGAGTTAGTAAGAAAATAACCAATAAAACCACCTGTTGTGTTAAGGATCAAATCATCCACATTAAAAACTCTTCCTTCGATAATTCCTAAATAAGAAAAAGCAAGCTGACCCGTTTCAATTACTAAACTGCTGAGAAAAATAATTAGTAGAGCGTGTTTTGAATTTCTTATCTTTAATAAAAGCGATAAATACACACCCATAGGTACCAGCAATAGAAGGTTGTAAGAAGTCAGCTTTAAGGAATTTTTGAAAAACCAATCCAGCCCGTGTCCTTGGTACATAGTATATAAATCACCTATAAAATAAAACGGAATCAACTGCATTCGTGGTTCCATCATACGGTGAGGCGGTATATTAATCCCACCTGTTGTAAGTTGTGTCACGAACAGAAGATAAAGTATAAAGCTGTAAAACAAAAACCTGTTCAGTAGGTTTACTTTACCTTTTCTTATAAAATCGATGACTGTGTATAAAAGTAAAGCTACGGACCCTACTGCCGTTACATCAATGATATAATACAATTTAATTCACCTGCTTTTAGTTAACATAATAATATAATGGGCATTAATCTTCGTTCCTTATATTACCATTAACAATGCTATCATAAATCAACTATTTTATTTGAATTTTTTATACAATACCGAAAAAAGAGCAAATTTCCTTATAGGGAAATGCTCTTTTGGGAATTATTCAGCCACCAAAGCTAACTGCTTATTCAATTGTGCTAATTCGTTTTCAAGTTCAACTAATCTTCTCTCAGATTTTTCTGTGTTGCGGCCTACAGATTCGAGCTTTTCCAGATCACCCTGAATCCGAATGTAATCAGCCTTAATCTCACTAATCTTATATTCCAATTCCTTTTTCGTCATGTATGTAAAGACCCCTTTCTCTTTTTATTTACCTATAGTATAAACAATTGTGTTAAATGGGGGAATATGAAATGAATGCTTAAAGAGGCAGCATTATTCCAACAATTCGAAATGATGATTTTCCCACACAAGAGGAGTATCATCGCCTAGGATTACACCTTCTAATCCCGATTGAACTAATATTTCTCTTACATCTTCTTTTGCGAAAAATAGCGCAGACACTTCGTCGAAATAACAGGTGAAAACAAAGTCCTCATTCTCGTCTGTGATAGTGATGGGTCCCGAACACAACTGTAAAAGGATATTCCTATCGATCTCGTTTATCTTATATGTACCTCGCTCGTCATATAGGTTTACGTATTGAATGCTTGTGGCGCCTTTTGAACCTAACACTTTGAAAATATTTTTCATGATAATGACAGGAAATTCATCTTCCCGAGGATAATATGTGTTCTCATCAATGACTTCATTTAGACGTATAAGTAAATCAGGTCTTCTATATATTTTTCTGCCAATTCCGCCTGTAATCCCTGCAGTAACTGCCTTCGACACATCCGATATACTATTGAAGCCACATTTCTCTTTTACATAAGCCCAAGAAACAGGACTTGCAAACTTAAGAATATCCTCTTTTACCGGATAAAAGATGTGAGGGTATGCACTCCTCTCTGATTTCCAGTCAACTGGCATCTTAATAAAAGGATAGAAGATTTTTGCTGAGAAATAATAATCTTTCGGTAATTGAATTAACACAGGATCTTTTTCTAGGTCTCCTTTTAACGGATAAAAAAAGTTCATTGAATCACCCTCACTAATTCTATTAACAGACCACTCAACACAACAAATGCGGTTAAAAAGTATAGAAAAGCCATTGTCTTTTCTTTTTTATGTGCTGTTTCCAGTCCCACTAGTAAAAACAACGAGGCTAATAAAGAAAGCTGGAAGTTCACATTAAGATTGATCCTGCCTATAAAAAAGTGATAGAAACAACCGCTCAATACGATAATCGCCATACTACATTTACTCTTCTCAATAAGGTGATCAATTCTCTCCCCTCCAAGGCTACAAATATAGGAAATACGCTGCAATGCCGAGAGTCAATACTCCCAGAATGGATTGCGACCACACAATTTTTGTGCTAATCCCCGCCTTCTTCTCCAGGTAAAATATGTAACTATTGGTCAGTGCGTAACCGATAATACCAAGTCCGTACCCTTGAGCATCATACACCAAGGTAAAATAATTAATGAGAACCAGCCCTGTCATTACCATGCCAACCGTGCCCATGATCATGTGGAAATACATATGATTATCCTTCAAAATGGCTTCCCTCGTTCCCTAAAAATTAAAGAGCGCTTGACTGCACTTCAATTTCATTTGAACTCTTTCATCCTAGTTACCTATTAATCCTGTACTTTTCTAATTAGACGCTTTCGTTGTTATGTAAGTTTCATTAGTCAGCCTTGAACGCATTATTTTCTATTTTTTACAGTGTAGAAAACCAAAAATGAAATTAGTATTAAAAAAACAAAGCCGACACTAAGGAGTGTACTAACGATTAAATACATAAAATATCCTCCTCTTATATTTGCTGATAACCAAGTTGTCCTCTATAGAGTACCATAAAATCACCAGCTGTTTTAAGACCAAATTAAGCTCCAATTGGCCGTGGATATATAATTTCTCTTATCCTCATAACAGCTGGATTCTTCATTTTCAAAGCCATGAACGCTTTTCATTCCTAATCAAAAATCCTCCCAAATTCCTTCCATTCATTGTTAAATGAACCAATTCTTGATATAATCAAGCTCTACATAACAGTAAAAAGAGGTATTGCCGTGTCGAAAAAAAGTTTGCAATTCTGGCTGATTCAAATCCTTTTGATTGTTTCGATTGTATTTGTTTCTACCAAAATCTCATTTTTGTTTCATCCACTTACCATTTTTATCACGACTTTGTTTTTCCCGATTTTGATTACCCTGTTTCTGTACTTCCTGCTGAACCCGATTGTCAATTTCATTCAGCGCTATAAAGTACCCAGGGTCGTTGCCATCCTGATCATCTATGTGTTGATCATCGGCCTGCTCGTCCTCGCTATTGGAAACATCGTCCCGACGATTACGAAGCAGTTTACCGCACTGGCGAATGAACTTCCAACGTATGCTGCAAAGACTTTTCAATACTTTGAGAATTTGTCCCGTTCAGCCGAATTTAAAGAATTCATGAACGAACAGCAAGATCTGTTGGAAACTGCTCAGGAACGGCTAGTCGCCTTTGCCAATGATCTCCCTACACTGATCACTGGAAGCTTTCAAAATCTGCTGGGGCTTGTCGCCAATATTGCGATCATCCTTGTGACCGTTCCGCTCCTGCTCTTCTACATGTTCAAGGACGGACACAAATTCCCTATCGCGGTATCCAAGTTCTTTCCTTCAGAATATAGAAAAGAAGCGATCACGATCTTGAAGGAAACGGGAAGCACGCTGGCCGCCTATATCCAGGGTCAGGTCACGGTTGGACTTTTCGTAGGGATTCTTTCCCTTATTGGTTATCTGATTATTGACCTGCGGTTTGCACTGGTTCTGGCGATAACTGTCGCTGTAACGAACATCATTCCGTATGTCGGACCGCTTATTGGCGGTGCACCAGCCGTCATTGTCGGTTTATTTGAGTCACCGACCAAGGCCTTGCTTGTCTTGCTTATACTGGTCATCGCGCAGCAGGTGGAAGGAAACATCCTCTCACCTCTCATCTTAGGAAAAACACTGGACACCCATCCAGCCACCATCATCATTCTGTTGCTCGCTGCAGGAAACCTAGCCGGCGTACTCGGAATGATCTTGGCCGTACCAACCTATGCGGTGATCAAAACAGTCATCATCAATTTAGTTAAGTTCTTAAAAGCAAGGAAAGAAGCGAAGATGCGGATGGAACTTGAAGTGGAAGGATGACGTAAACCCAGATGAATGACCCATTAAGGGATTGTTCTCTGGGTTTTTTCATAAAAATCTGAAACTAAATAAGGATGATTTACGTAATACAGTGACATATACAAAAAAATGATGTTGGCGAGGGAAATTGATGAAGAAGATACTAGTTGTTTTGATGGCATTCCTATTCTTAAATGGCTGTGATTCAGGCACATTGACCGAAAAAGAAGACCTATTCCAATATAAGGACTCCTATGTTGGAGATAACGGTGCGGTCGGAAATATCACCAGGGAATTGCCAATGCCGAACGGTGAACAAATGAATGGGTTGGAACTAAAAACGACCGACGAACCTTATGGCATCATTATCAATTATGAAGAAGCCCATATCAGTGAAGACGAGGTTACCAACTACAATGAGTTGGCACTCTATAATGCCTCCATTATTCTTTCGTTGGTGAAGAATGCTGACTGGGTGCAATTTAATTTTCTTGAAAAAGAAATGACGGTGACAAGAGAAGAAATAGAAAACTGGTATGGAAAAGACCTGAGGGACTTTGCCGGCGAAGATGAGTTGAGTGCGTTCATTCAGGAATACTTACAGGATGAAGAACAAGTGAATGCGTTTTTTGAATGATGGTCAAAGAGCACTTTCCGTTGGGAAGGTGCTCTTTATTTTGCGATTTGCTCGCCCCATTGACTATATTCGTGGTTAATTAAGCATGCGTCGGCTGCATAATTACACCTTCTACAACTCTATTAACATTTCACTTTTCTTCCTAGCCTTCCGCATGTTTACATAATATTATTACATCACCTCTCAACCATTCTTAAAAACAACCCATTTTTCGGACGCAGCGTTATCAATGGTTCAAAGTCTGGTTCTCCTGAACCTGGATCCAAGCAAACATCAAATTTTTGTACCAGCATTGCTAAAATTATAGTCGCTTCTTGCAAGGCAAAATGGTTTCCGATGCAGACACGGGGTCCTCCTCCGAACGGAAAATAGGCATACGGCGGCTGCTTCTCCAGGAATCGCTCCGGCTTAAACGCCAACGGCTCTTCAAAGTACTCTATTTTTTGATGCATGACATAGGGGGAAACCAGGATATTTTCCCCCTTTTTGACTGAGTAGTCCCCTATGCTCTCATCTTCAATGGCTATTCTCCCAAACATCCATGCCGGTGGATATAAACGTAAGGCCTCTTGCAGGACTTGCTTAGTATAGGTCAATCTCGGGAGATCATCTGAGGTGATCCGTTTCGTCCCCAACACTCTGTCAATCTCTCTATATAATTTTCGTTTAGCACCCTCATTTTTCGCAAGTGCATACAGACACCATGTCAAAAGATTCGCAGTCGTCTCATGACCAGCAAGTGTCAAGGTCATCAGTTCATCTTGAAGCTGCTCCCTCGGCATGCCTTCTCCTTCATCACTTTTGGCGTGAATCAATGCATCTAGCAAGTCAGGGTATCTTTCTTTTTGTGACTCGCGGGTCGTAATCACGTTTTCCACGACATCTTTTAACTGGTTAATTGCATGGACGTAATCTTTAATTTCTTTTGACGGAAAGGATAATGGCAACTTGATGAAAGAACGGATCCTTTTGGTCGCCGTCTCCATCGCGACTTCCAGTGGCTTTCCAACCTTCTCATGTCCTTCTTCGATATCCATCGCAAACATTGTTTTAGAGATGATTGCCAAAGTGACCTCCATCATATCTTTGGAAACATTTCTAGTTTCGTGTTCACTCATATTTCCGATGGCCTTCTCCGTGACATCGATCATATCGTTTATGTAATTCTCAATATGACGATGTGTGAAAAAAGGCTGAATGAGCTTTCTCTGTTCCCGATGCTTCGGACCCTCACTCGTTAATAATCCTTCTCCAAGCAAGGGGTGCAGCTCCTGGAATTGCTTCGACTTTTGAAAACTGGCTGCCTTTGTCACCAGTACTTCCTTAATCAGTTCCGGATTTAACAGCAAATGCACCCTGCGATTGGCAAAACGGAAGGAAACAAGATCTTCAGCCGATGTCCTCATTTCATCTAAAAACATCAATGGATCGTCTCTGAAGTTGTTCAAGAGTCCGAGCGGATGAAGCGACGTCATGGTTTTGGCCTTTTCCAAATGAGACACACTCCTTTTTAAAAACTCATACAGATTAATGTATTCGGGTAGAGTGAACATCTTTCTTGAAAGTTTTTGGAGTTGTGCTTTGAGTTGGGATAGGGCTAGACAGCTTTGGTTTTGGTATCGACGAGTTTTGGGGTTCTATCAACGACTTCACTCAATCTATCGACGAGATTTTGATTCTATCGTCGACTTTCACCTTTCTATCGTCGAAAATGGCGGTTCTATCAACAAAACGATAAATTCCAGCTCAGTACCAATCCTTCCGGAAAGCAAATTAATCTTCCCGCTGCACGGCTATCTTCGACTTTCACTGTTCTATCAACGACCTCCCCTTAACCTCACAAGCTATAAAAAAAGAGAAGCCAAAGACTTCTCTCAAACAAACCTTATGAAACTGCTTTTTCTTTTTTATTCCGTCTAAAACGGTCGAACACAAGGTACAACATCGGCACGATCAACAGCGTCAATATCGCTGAGAACAAGATACCGGAAATGATCGTCACAGCTAATGGTGTGAATAGGGCATCTCCACTTACGGCGACGGGGAGCAATGCAACGATGGACGTCAACGCTGTCAGCAAGATTGGTCGCAGTCTTGTTCGTCCTGCTTCCACGACGGCTTCTTTTACATCCATGTCTTCTTTACGCTGCTCGATGAACTCTATCAGTACGATGGAGTTCCGGACGACGATTCCTGTCAGGGATACCATTCCCATGACGCCCAAGAAGCTGATTGGTGTTTGTGTCACGAACAATCCAAGAATGGCTCCGGCAATGGCCAGGTACACAGCGACCAGTACAAGGAATGGCAGTGACAGGGAGTTGAACTGCAGCGCGATCAAGAGATACACGAGGAAAATAACGATTGTGAACAGGATGATGATCTCCGAGAAGAAATCTTCCTGTGCTTCATTTTCCCCGCCAATTGTCACACTGTAGTTTTTATTCAGGTTATTTTTAATATCAGCTACGATGTTTTGAACATTTTCTTTATAGCCTTCCTCATCAAGCGGGAACGCACGAATGGTGATAGCCCGTTCGCCGTCTTTATGTGGAATCTGCTGGATTTCTTCTTTCTTTTCAATCGTTACTAAGTCATCCAAAGAAATCAGTGCAGGAGGTCCTGCAAGATTCGGACTTGCTGCTGGTACTTCCAGAGCAGATAGGTCAAGCTCTCCTTCATCCCCTTGAAGCACGATGGTCATATCCCGCTTCTTGATTCCATTGTCGAACGATTTCAAAGGAATCCCTTCTGTTGCGAGGCGGATCTGCTCACTGATTTGATTGACGGTAATTCCGTTCTCTTCCATTAATTCACGATTAGGAATATATTCAATGGTTGGCGCAAATTCCCCGACATTATCTACGACTAAGTTTGTTTCCAGCTTATTGATGTCTTCAATGATTGTATCCCGCAGTTGGAGAAGCTGCTCTAATTCTGGACCTGATACGGTCACCGTTACAGGTGCACCGACTGGAGGTCCCTGCTGGATCGTTTCCATGAAAAGTACGGCATCAGGGAATTCGTCCCTTAACTTTTCTGTCCAATCATCGATTAAACCTTTTGCTGTTTGATTTTCCCGGTCCACACGGACTACGATCTGACCGGTGTTGGAACCAGTATTTGACATCGATCCTGTAAACAAGTTGGGAACTCCGGTGCCCGCAAACACACTTGTTTCATAGACGCCCTCGTCTGTTTTCAGAACTTCCTCCATTTCAGCAAGTGTGCCAGCTGTTTCCTCGAGCGTCGTGCCGAGCGGAAGTGTCACATCAATCGTCACTTCTTCACGGTCCGCAGTCGGGAAAAATTCAAACGGTGTCAGGACGACTAATCCAAAGATTGCCGTTGTAAAAACCAGGCCGATCAGCGACGTAATAAACGGACGCTTCGAAAATTTCTTTAGAATCGTATCAGCATAAAAATCAGCCAGTTTATCCAAAGGCTTTCCAAGGAACCCAGGAGAATCCGAAATTTTTTTCCTTGTTTTACTATATAAAAGATAGCGCATCACTGGAACAAAAATCAGTGCAACCAGTGTAGAAGCAACGATTGTTGTAATCAACACGGTCGGCAATGCACGAATGAAGGCACCGTTTCCGCCGGATAAAAATACGAGCGGCAGGAAGGTGAATACAATCGCGAATGATGAGGTTACGATTGACACCCAAATTTCTTTTACTCCGGTAATCGCACCTGCCAATGCACCGTCCCCAAGTTTATATCGTCTTTGGATATTATCATTGACGACAATCGAGTCATCTACGAGAATACCGAGCGCGATAATGGCTCCAACGACAGAAATCTGATTAAGGTCTACTTCTGCATATGGCAGCGGAATCAATCCCATCAACACGGAAATCGGGACAGCTAGCGCAACGACAAAAGCGCCCGAACCGGTTAAACCGAGTGAAGTTGCAATAACTACCGCCACTACAGAAATCGCGAGTGACGTGAAGAGCCCGTCAAAGATATCGGTTACCTGGCTCGCCTGTGAATAATATGGAACCAGTTCGATTCCCTCCGGCAAACCTTCCGCCAACTCTCCTACCTTTTCACTGACTCGTTCATCGACAGTCGGGATGTCCTCACCCGCCTGCACAAAAGCCGTAAAGGAAATTGCAGGCTTTCCTTCAAACGTGATCAGGTCTTTTACTTCTTTAGGAGTCACTTCAACATCTGCAACATCGCCGAGCAACACAGACTCTCCTTGAGGATTTTTTCCGATGAAGACCTCATTCATTTCTTCAATCGATGAATAGTTCTCTACAGATAACTGCACGACTTCATTATCAATCTCTTGTTTCCCTAGCGGTGTCGGATAAAACTCAGCGTTGATCGCTGACATGACACTGCCGACATTCAAGCCCGCTTCTTTCAAAGCATCCGGCTGAAGCTTGATCAGGATTTCTTCGTCAGACAACCCTTTCACCGCCACCCCTTCAACACCGGCCAATTCTGTTACTTCGTCAGTCCAGCGGTCAAGCTCGCCTCTCAATGCCTCAAGGCTTTCACGGGTTTCAGCCGTCAGCTGATAAGAAACGATCGGCAATTTTACTATAGATTCATTGACTTCCGGTTCAAAAACTTCATCCGGAAAGCCTGCCGCAGCATCAGAAACTGCCTGGCGCACATTACTGAACACTTCTTTTTTGTCAGCGCCGTCCTCAACCTCTACAATAATAGTAGAGAAGCCGGCAGCAGAAGATGAGTTCAGTTCACTTACCCCATCAATGGACTGCAAGGAATCCTCGATCTGATTGGTGACGGTCCGTTCGACGGTCTCAACGGTCGCTCCTGGATAAACAGTCGACACTGTTCCAATATTGACTTCTGTTTCGGGTATTTCCCTTTGCGGAAGCTGGAAAAAAGTAAAGATTCCAATGATCACGAATAACAACACGAATATAAGCGTGATCCTTGACCGTTTCAAAATCGCTTTCAACATTAAAAACAACCTCCCTGATTGGCGTCCGACTCATCGGTCAAAATTAAATTAACATCTGTGATTAACCATTGATATGATAGTATTATTTCACTTGACTCATTAGTCATTCTACAGGGATATTGGAGATAGTCAAGTGATAATGTGCTAATGATAATCCGTATAGGTGTACCCTGTCCATGAGTTATGGAGGTTCATGTATATGCTATAATTGAGTGATTTAGAGGAAACAACCACATAAGAGTTTTAAAGAAAGAAGGTGAAAACCATGAATAAGCGGAAGGCAATTCTCGAAGCTGCAGTTGAACTCTTTGCCGAACATGGGTATGCAAAAACATCGATGCAGCAGATTGCGGATAGCATCGGCATCTCAAAAGGGTCGCTGTATTCATTTTTTCACTCCAAGGAGGACTTAATCATTTCGATCTATGAGCATTATCAGCAGCTGGTGTTTGAGCGGGCGTACGTTGTCGGCTTGGATGCGAATATGCCAGGAGAAGAACGGCTGGCAAAGCAGTTTAAGGTCCAATTTGAGGGAATAGTGGAATACAAATCTTATATGAAAATGCATATGAGAGGCGATACAACGAAAAACAGCGAGAAATTAGCCGCAATGGAACATAGGATGAGAGGCAGATTATTCAGCTGGCTGGAACACAACCTTCTACAATTGTATGGAGATAAAATCATGCCTTACAAATGGGATCTTATGTGGATGACGCAGTCCATCTATTCCTCCTATATGATGCTGCTCATTTCAACAGAGAGCGGACTTGATCCAGAAGAACTGGGTAATCATATCGTCCGGCAGATCTCCATCCTTGCAGAAGATTACTTCAAAGGAAACAGCACCCCTCTCCTGGATGACGAAATCATGAAGCCATTCTCCGTCAATATGGATCGCGAAGGTACCTTCATCTCCTTTGAAAAACGCGAGGAAGCATGGAAGAACCTGTATGATAAAATTCATTCCTTACCAAGTTCCGGAGAATACATCAACATAGCGGACCGCATCTCCGAAGAATGCCGCAAATCAAAGCCAGATGAACTGGTCATCAAGGGCATGTTCAGTTTGCTGTCTGAGGTCAATGAGTTGAGAAAGGAAGCAGCGGAGTTGGAATTAGAGCTCTTTTCTTAAGAAAAAGACGCCTTTTCTTAAAGTTTGTTGCTATTTAATATAAATTTCCTGAGATATGCCTTGATTCACAGTAAATATACTGGTAATGAAGCTAGAAAAGAGCTAATTCACATCGTTCAGGAAAAAAGCACATGTCTCCAAGGGAAAAATCCGACTCTTTGGATTTTTCCGAGAGCAACAATATATACGAAAACAGCGTAAGAACAAGATACCCTAAAAAAGCTCAGTGTATCTGAGCCTTTTTAGGGTATTCTCATTTGATACTATGATTCAAATATTTCAATGTGGAATATTTTAAGTAGCTTTCTTGTGGTCTAATAAAATGAGGTTTCTACGTAGAAGTTAAGTTTGAGGAGAACTAGGAACACCAAAAAAGTCAGGTAATCCTCTCGTAAGAAAAACATCTGGACTCTGACTTTTAAGCACGTTTAAAATGTTGCATTTCGCTCTCATGCTTAATAGAACGTGCTGCTAGAGTGTCGATTACCCGCTGTTGTCCCTCTAATGTATCTTTTATTTCATCTGTCTTGTTATCGATATGTTTCTCAATGCCTTCAAAGTAAGGACCAAGTCCACTGATTAAATTATCCTTAACAATTGAAACATCTTTCTGAAGTTTAAATTGGCCTACCTTCAGATCATTCGCGTCTTGTATAAGTACTTGCTGGCCTTCGGTTAGAGCATGAACGTCTTGTCTCAATCCTTGTTGACCTTGTCTCAATTCTTGCTGGCCTGTGGCAAGATCATTTACATCTTGTCTCAATTCTTGCTGGCCTGTGGCAAGATCATTTACATCTTGTCTCAGTTCTTGCTGGCCTTTGGTAAGATTATTAACGCCTCCCTTAAGATCTTTCAATTCATTGAGAATTAATGTTAGGGTCTTTTCCATATAAATCACCTCCTTTTTTAACAGTATATCATGATTAATCAGAGAATAAATTGTAAGAAACTAACATTTTTCGCTTCTTTAATGTCTTTCAATAAATTTTTCGTTAATATTAAATTTAGGAATGCATTACTAAATAAAATATACAGATAACACTGAATAAACCTAATAAAGCTATAATAATAGAGAATACCCTTCTCCATTGTTGTCCCCTTAAATATATGTTAGCGAGCAAAAAATAAAGCACACCACTTCCCAATGTAAACAGTGTATATTCCACAAACTCACTCTCATTCATAGCTATTTTTTCACTCTGGTAAAATTCGAAACCGCTGCTCAAAGAAATTGGCAGTGTAAACGGCATTAACAGTAAACCGCCAAATATCACCACTCCTATAAAATTCATCACTGCTCTTACTGAAATCCGGGGTAAGGCAACAGGCTGGTCCACTGGTGAAGTCTTGTAATTTAACTCCATAATTCACCTCTCATAATTGTGTCTGAATACAAGTACGTTTATGAACAAGAATAGTTTCATATATTACAATTTTAGGAAGTGGCCATCCAGTCAATAAAAATGCGATTCCTTTAAACAGTGACTACTAAAGGTTCTGCTCGAAGCAGAAATTGTTATCTTTTTAAAATCCACCAAACAACCAGTAGTAATCCCACTACCAATAGAGCAATATGTAAATACCAATAATCTATAAATAACTCCCACTGCAGACGGTGAATTTCCTTGAGTCTGTTAAAGAGTCTGTTAAAATACTCCATTGGATTTCTCCCCTTCTATGTTTGTAATTACTTACGTTGTTTACAAGAGAAAGTTTCATATTTTTATGGTTAATCTTTATAGCAGGGTTCAGTTGGTCCAGCCCTGTTTTAAAGTTATTAGTCCGAATTTCTTGCTCTCCGTGTAAAACTTGGACACTTTTTAAGAATAATAGTCCAATTTCCAGCCATCCACGTAAAATATGGTCCATTTCAATATTAAATAGACCGTTTATCTTCCTCTCTCCGGGAAATTTGGGTCATACCCGCTAAAAATAGACCGCATTTCTTGCTCTCGTCTTAGAATTTAGTCCATTTCAATAAAAAATAGTCCATTTTTCTAACTCCCCCTGTAAAATCTGGTCCTTTCCCAAAAAGACAAACCTTTCTCTGACAGGCCTGTAAAACCCAGTCCCCATCCCCGATAACATCATCTCCCCTCCTGCCCACCCTGTAGCAAAAGCAGACACAAATTATTTTCCCAACTTCATACTTTCCTCACAATTGCCTGCTATAATCTACGAGTCTTGTATTCTGACCCTAAGGAGAAACTATATGAAACTAGTGAAAAAGTTTAACACTACAAATGAAACAGAGAAAAAACCTGATTCCGCGTTATACCGCACAATCTGGAGATGGCATTTTTACGCTGGGATCATTTTTGCTCCGTTCCTTGTCATTTTGGCTGTGACAGGCTCGGTTTATTTATTCAAACCTCAGATTGAGCAGGTTCTTTATAAGGAGTATTTTGAAGTGACTCCGCAAGAAACAAGGGGCTCGGCTACACAGCAGCTGGAGGTAGTCAAACGGCTTTATCCGAATGCCGTGGTAACGAAGTACAGCCCAGGCGAGAACCCCTCTCGTTCCAGTGAAGTGGGCATTACCTCGAATGGGAAGTCACTGACTGTCTTTATGGACCCTTATACGGGGAAATCTATTGGCTCTCTGGACAATGATGATCGAGTGATGAATAAGATTGAAGAAATACATGGAGAATTAATGGCGGGAACACTCGGGGACCGCATCGTTGAATTGGCTGCCTCCTGGGCTATTGTGTTGGTCGTTACAGGGGCATTTCTATGGTTTCCGCGCACCAAGGAGAAAGTGTTAGGGGTGTTCATCCCACGTTTTACAAAAGGAAAAAGTATCATGCTTAGAGATTTGCATGCCGTCCCTGCTTTCTGGATTTCAGCAGGAATGGTTGTCTTGATCATGACGGGACTGCCTTGGTCCGGTTTTTGGGGCAGCAATTTCCAAACGATCGCTACCAATTCCGGTGCTGGCTATCCGCCATCAATCTGGGCAGGCAGCGCGCCGGCTTCCACTGTGCAAACAAAAGATATTGCCGATGTACCATGGGCAGCAGAAACACTGGATGTCCCTAAATCAGATATCCAAGGATTTATTCCGATGTCAGTCGATGAAATCATGAAAGTTGCTGATCGTGAAGGCGTCCACCCGAGTTATACAATAAGAATTCCCAGCGAAAAAGAAGGCGTCTACACCATATCTGCGTACCCTCCAAAAGCCCAGGATGAAATCACCATGCATGTTGATCAGTACTCGGGTGCCGTGTTGACGGATTATCGTTACGATAATTATGGCTTTGTTGGAAAAATGGTAGCAATGGGCATTACGCTTCACAAAGGAACACAATTTGGATTCATCAATCAATTGTTCTCCCTGTTCATCTGTTTGGGAATCATCCTGGTAGCCATCAGTGGTTTTGCCCTATGGCTGATACGGAAACCTACCAAGAAAATGGGCGCACCCAAAGGACCAAGAACGTTTAAAAAGAAGACCTTTTTTACGATATTAGTTGCTCTTGGGGTCTTGTTTCCACTAGTCGGTCTGTCACTCATTGTTGTTTGGATTGTTGACTGGATTATTATCCAAAGAATCCCGGCAGTAAAAAGGTTTTTGAATGCATAATGAAGGAGTCAATAGCCATGAAAAGACTGATGGTTAGTATAGTATTTTTTAGTTTTCTGTTAAGTGCCTGCACTCTCGATGAGAATGCAGCTGATTTATATAAAAAAGAACTACCGCTGGAGGCAAAAGTTTTCTTGCCAGAAGAGTTTTCAGGCGGAAAAGAAACCATTGAGGTGATCCTTACTCAATATAGAAAAAAAGTAGATGAACCAGATTTTGTTCACTTTGAAATTTGGAAGCAGGATGGGTCGGTCCATTATCCTATGGAGGAAGCGGAATCACTTGGTAATGGAACCTATAGTGTTACCAAGGATTTTGAAAGTGACGGTTTATACTATGTAAAAGTACATGCCGGCAGCAGCGGGTCCATCATCAGCCCGCAAATGCAGTTCATTGTCGGAGAGCTTTCTAAAGAAGAATTGGACTTCTTGCAAAAAGGCTTGAAGACTGAGAGCCCGGTCAAAGAACCTCATCACTAATTTAAAGAAGAATTTAGGGTGACCGCCAGCTAAATGAAACAACTTCTGCTCGATTAATAAAACACTTCACAATTAATTACTAGCAAATCTTCTGCTCAATACTAAAAACCCCCACTTTTGGTGAGGGCCATGTAATTATAATTCGTATTAGGCAGCAGGCGGCAAGGTTAAGTAATATACACTTGAAAAGAATAAAAAAGCAATCAATACCGCTCCATACGCCTTCCATGTTTTTATTTTTTGTGAGATTTGTAAAAAACGCACCGAAACAAAATACATCCATAATAAAGAGATTAGCAGAAGAATTATCATTATCAGGGACAGTTGTTCACCTGTGCTTAATGCAACTACAGAAGGCAAGCCAACAATGGAAGGAACAAGAGCAAATGCGGTAAGCCGGTTTATAATGCCCATAAACCCCTTTCCGCCGAATGCTTTTCCTCCTGCCCACAATAAAAGCGTAAGACCCAGTCTGGTAAGATACACCATCCCCGTTCCTGAAAGAATGAGGAACAGGTAGACAACTGACTGCAATGTGGAAGAGTCGAATGTTATATATTCTTCCGGCACTCTAAAGTAAATGACCGATCCATAACAAGCGCCAACGATAAATGTAAAAATAAATGCCCATTTGTTATAAGATTCATTGGAAGCAAGCTTTTCTGTCGCTTCCTTATCCAACAAAATCGCTCGAAAAATAGATGATAGCTGATTCATAATGTCTCTCCTTTGCCAGGAAAAGAGAAGGAAGGAATCCCCCCTTCTCCTTTATGTTAGTATTGCCAAGGTGTCAAGGCCCAAATTAAAGTCAAGGCACTCGCGATTACGACAATAATGGCACCAGTCAGGCTGTTGTATCTGGCTGGATTCACATCGCTCCATCCGTGAATGCGTTCAATCAATTTGTGGTCTTGAAGTGTTGTCAATTTGTTTTGCAGTGAAGGCATTTTGTTTGTAATCATGGAAACCACCACTAAAATGATGAAAGCAATTGGCACGCATAGCATAGCTCCTGATAAGCCCAAGCTGTCTGTCAGCCCGTGACCGCTCACAACAATACTTGGAAAAACAAATGGAGAAACGATAACGTAAATGGCTCCGGAAATAACTACAGATGCAATGGCCCCATATTTATTGGCGCCCTTCCACCAAACTCCCATCAGGATAATCGGGGCGTTCGTAACCGCCGCAAGGCCAAATGCCCATAGAATACTCACTACAAGGAAGGCAGGCGGTTTTACTGCAAGCAGAACGCTTGTCAGTCCTCCCAAAGCAATGGCTGCGTAACCCAAACGCATCTTTGTTTTGGAAGTGATATTCGGTAATAATGTTGCAAAAATATCTTGTGATAAAAGAGCTCCAATTGCCAGCAGGTTGCCGCTTAATGTGGAGACACCAGCAGAAATGGCACCCGCAATAACCAGTGCTGTCACCCATTCAGGATTATAAACAAGATTCAGAATGATGGTAAGTTTGTCAGCGTCTGCTGCCGAAATCATATTGCCGTTGCTGCTGTTAAAGAACACACCAGCAAATCCCATGGCATAAGTTGCCGAGAATACCAATCCAAGAACCAAAGCAAACCAGATCATTGCCTGGCGTGCACTTTTAAGACTTGAAGCAGTATAAATACGCATGGCCAGATGAGGTAAACCTAAAGAACCTAATGTCATGGCCGGAATGAGGGCAAAATACCATTTTGCATCAAATTGATAATCAAAAAAGTCTGGAACCGCTTTCAACATTGCCGGCACCATATCCGAGTAAAACAGAGGCGGGAAGAACCAGCCGGAAGAGCCCATGGCCTTCATAATTGCACCAAGCGGTACAACAAACATGAGGGCAATAATAACCATTTGGACTGCGGCATTGTTCGTAGCCCCTCTCATTCCGCCAATAGTTACATATCCAGTAATCAAAAGCCCGCCTACAAATAAACCTGTCATATAAGGGATACCGAAAAGCATCTCAAATGTCTTTGCAATACCGATCATTTGCCCTAATGCATACATAATGGAAATCAAGATCATCCATAGAGCAACGATGACAGCTGCGGATTTCCCATAACGTTCTTTAACAAAGTGTGCTGGTGAAAAAGCACCCATTCTTCTCAAACTCGTACCGTAGATAATTGTGATTAATGGGATTGCCAATATTAATTGAATCCATAAAAATACGAATGGTGCTTTTAAATTAAGGATGAGTCCGGTTACACCCAGGAAAGTCGCCAAGCTCATATATGTAGCAGCCATTGCAAGGCCATTCGTGATAGCCCCCACTCCACCTCCGGCTGCATATAAATCTTCAACCGATTTACTTGTTCTATTTGAAAACCAGCTAATTCCGTAAAATAATACGAAGGTGATCGCTACAACAATAAGTCCAATGATTGGATTCTCTAATTGCCAGTTCTGCTCCATTTACACAGCCTCCTTATCCACATTACCTTTTAGCTGCTGGTTCCGCTTATCCTCAGCTTCAATAGCAGCATCAATTTTATTGCCGAGTCTGCCAGCAACAATTGTTAACAGCACGACTCCAAACCAGCCTACAACCACCGGAACGATATACATTATCGGGAAACCAAACCAATATCCCTCTACAGGAAAAATGGTAAAGATCAGCCCCATGTTCCCAGCAACTAAAAATAGTACAGTCATTCCGATCGTAAACCATACTTCTTTTTTATAAGCTCCCATACTAGTCCTCCTAGCTTTTTAATTTTGTGAGCGAACGCTCAATCGTTTTATGTTAGAAAACAACCTCCTATCCAATTGGTGTGTTATGTATAACAAAGCTGTCTTATGTGACTATTATACAACAAACTTATTAGAAAATTGCAAATTTTTTTATTTTATTAGAGAATCCTGAAGTTTGTATTTTCATTGCCGATAGTTAAATAGAACTCTCTATCCCTTAATTATTATTATTGAAATATAATTATTTAAAGCTCAGCCCATATAAAAAAGCTTATCCAGTCCAGGACAAGCTTTATCAGCACCACTACTTGCTAGTGCGTGTGAATTTTTGAGTGAAATAGAATGCTAAGGTTGCAACGATTAATGACAACAGGAATCCAATAGTTGTAACTTGTCCAAACTCTACTTCCTGTGGTAATCCACTGGTGCTGGCAGGGAAAGTAGGAGCATAAAGTGCTGTCAAAACCCAGCCCGCTAAAACTTGTACAATTACATACATCAAAATAAAACTAATAATAAATATTACATATTTTTTCACCTATTTTCACCTGCCCTTTTCCTATTTACGTACCACTATGTAAAAAGTGTCTTCTGAAAGACTCTTTTCTTAAGCTTTGTTGCTGCTTACTATGAGTCTAATAATGCATCTATAGAAGATCCTGCTAAGAAATACAGCCTTCCCATGAAGTTATAACAAGTTTTCGAATAAAGCTTTTATCATTACCAACCCCATAATAACAGCGGTGCCTATAAGGAAATAACCTTGCCAAACCTGTCTATCCAGTACTTTTCCGATTCCTATCAGGAGAAAAAATACCGATAAAAAAACAGGCATCAAATTGGTGGGGATCTCAAAATCTTTAACAAAGAAGTGAATTAACATTAACCCAATTCCAATGATAATGAAAATATCTATAATTTTTTTAATCATGTTTAAGCTCTCTCCTTTTATTCCAGGAAACCACATTAAAATATATCTTCAGGGCAATGTGTTTCAGCAGAAAGAACTAAGCAATCCAGTATTGAACCACAATTATGAATGCCGTTAATACCAGAAGCATTTCGGCTATCGTTAATATCGCTTGTTTTGGAAATTCACTATATTTCAGCTCGAAAAATGCCCTTACACCATAGTCTAATGTGAATAGTATTATGACTGCGATTAAGTATAGATTGATTAAACCTTTATTGATTATCAGTAATGCCATAACCATTAGGGTAGGTGCAGTTACTATCCTCACCCATTTATCAACTTTACGATGAGAATCATTAATATAATTATAGGAAAATAAATTCTTTTTAACCTTCTCTATTTTGAAAGTTTTTCTTAATAGGAACTTAACAGCTGAGACTATGGCAAACACAATTAGTACAAACAATCCAAATTTTACCCAGAGCACATTTATCCCTCCTGAATTCAACGAGTTAATGTAAGAAAGTATTCTCTAATATCCTCAGGCAGCTCATCAACTCTAAGCACCTTTAATCGTTCAGTTCCCGGGGTAGTCATAATTAGATAAGATTTTTCTTCATATTGGAATAGGGTAAATTGATTTACACTGTTCGCGGACGTATCCTTCATAAACATATAATCCTTTTCTTTAAAATTCTCTCCGTACCCCTCTAACACCAAAGACTGCACATCTTTATAATCATCTGCAGTTGAAATGGTTTGATATAGCTCAAGTGAATCTTTAGGGGTGAAAAAAACTACATAATACAGAGCAATGCCTACAATTACCAATGCTGCCGCTAAGAAAACGGTCCAATCTTTTACTGTTCTTTCCTTGCTGAATTTGATATGTTTATCCCCCTCTATGAGCACCCTTTATTCCTTGGTTAATGTAAATGTTTCAGAAACATCATTCCATTCTACTGTGACTTCAATTTCAGTATCTTCAGGAATCTCCGCATTTCTTGTTCTGGATTCCGTGGTATCTCTGATAGTGCCATTACCCGCCAATGATTCTCCCTCTCTGCCAAAACCACTGCCTATGCTGTCAACGCTATAGGCAATCTCCCCAACAGACTCAACTTCATCGCCTTTATATTTCAGCAAGAAATCCTGACGTTCAAAAGTATCGCTATTTTGGATGAATTCCAATTCAGCCTTCCAGTTATCTGTTTATCCTGAAAAGGTAACTTCTCTAGAATTGCAGGCCGCTAACAATGATAAAGATACAATAAGAATCACCATTCTTCGAAACAATTTAATCCCTCTCCTTTAAAATAATATCACCTTTGAATTAGAAGAAATCAAAGGGTAATTAGTTTCATTTAAACATATTATAATGAATATTCAGGTTTATAATGGTATCATAATATAATTTTTTAACAGTTTTTAAGCAGACCAAAAATGAAGTTCTTCATCAGTAGTTTTAATTGAATTTATAGTAGAGGGATGTGCCCAAACGCTTTACACACTCCCTCCATATTTTTACGTTTTATCTATACGAACTTTAGGGTAAGTAATAGAGTAGTAGAGAATAATTCAATAGGAGGGTTACTGATGAAAAAAATGACTAAGAACGTTATTATTGGATCTGCCGTTTCCGCCGGAGGAGCTGCACTGGCCACTGCGGTTTACAAGAAAAAAAAGAAAGACAAATTCGAAGTAGACGAAGATGTTGACTTGATGAATAACACGAAATATGACGAAATGGAAAGTGTCGATGCCGACAAGTCAGACGCTGAGAAAGGACTGTCTGAACTGGACCATACCTACCGCGAAGAATGGCAGGCAAACGGTTTTCCGCAGACTCATATGGAAATAGAAAAGTTGAAAGAAGAAGAGAATGAAAATAACTGAGGCATTTTTAAACCCCAAAACGGTCAGTGCCGCTGACCGTTTTTTTGTTGTTCCCTGAACGTCCATTCCACCAGAAAAAATATCCATTTCAAACCTTATTCTCAACTTTTATAAGATATTGCAATTCTTCACCACTATCAAGCACAGCCGTCTATATTCCTAAACTTAAACCATGTGTTTGAAATCTTTAACCATCCCTATAAATTTCTCCTTTTCCTCCCTGCATTTTATAGAAGATTCTGTATTTATTTTACCATATATATTCCAGTTTGATGCTCCCTATTCAGCTGAAAAAATCTACCTGGACGAAAATAAAGAATGCCAAAATCATCGGCATTCTTCTTCCGTGTGCTATAACCCTCAGAACACCATTCTAACAATTAACTATTAGTCAAACATCCGAAGCATCATCGTAGTCATAACGAAAACCGTCCTGATTTGCCGATACTTCCATTTCACTGTTGCCTTGGAATTTCTGTAGCACCTTTTGATATTGAAAGACTGCGTGATGGTCCTTCGTATTGGCACATGCTGTTTTTAAGGCCTGCTCGATGATTGCCTGGTCTTCTTTGGTGAAATTCATCCTTTATACCTCCTGCCAATTTTCACTGATATTACCTTTTGTTGTTGTGAAGAAGATTATACCTGACTCCTGGCATTAAATAATGTTTTAGAGGACATTATTTAGGATAACAAAATAATAGAACACCAAAATATTACTAGGAGGAGTTAAGATGAATAACACAAAAAAACTTTCAACTATCGCTCTTACCGCAGGTGTAATGTTCGGTGGAAGTGCAACAGCCAGCGCGGATGAAGTTGTCATTAAAGAAGGTGACACAATCTGGGGAATTGCTTCAGAGTATAACGTCGATGTGAATGATTTGATGGAAGCGAATAATGATTTTGATCCACTCGCCCTTCCTATTGGAGAAATTCTTGATGTTGATACAAGTGAAGATGTTCACGTTGTTGGAAATGGAGACACATTAGAAACCATTGCGGCTGACAACGACACCACTGTTGATGACCTCATTACTATGAACCCTGGCATCGATCCTTATCTTCTTTTACCGGGTGATGGTATTGTCATCGGTAACGGCAATGATGAACTGGTCATTGCTCTCGAGGATGAAAACCAAACGGCGAATAATCCGCAAGATAGCAATGTTGATGTTAATACTTCAGAAGATAATAGTGCGGATCAAGATTCAGTAGAAGAAAATAATTCAAATGAAGATAGCACCAGCGAAAACAACGCTGATGAAACAGAGAATTCCACGAATGAAAATGACGCTATCCAAGAAAATGCTGATGTAAATACTAATGAAGAAAGTAATACTGAAGAGAATATTTCGGATGAAAATCAATCGGAAGAAGCAGAAACTTCTGTAGACCAAAATGATGTTGAAGAAGACGACGACATGATGAACCAATATCAAGGTAAGTAATTCTATTCCTAAGACAGAATGAGCTATGAATACTTTAATTTAAATGAAAGAACAGCAGGAATCGCCCTGCTGTTCTTTTTTATGATTTTTATGATAGGCATACAGGCGTCGCCCCCCATCCTCTAGCCTTCGATACGCTTATCCCTCTTCCTCATCAAAAAATAAGCAGTGATCCAGGCGGTGATTGGAATGGCAAGAGCCACGCCGATTCCGGCCGAACCGATGAAGATCATTTCCGAACTGAATACTTTGGAATTCACGATTTCACCAAGGGAATAAGAAAGATCTTTGAACCATATGAGAAGCGCCATGTACCCTCCGAAGAAGGCAAAGAACAGCGTGTTGGTGCTGGTGCCCAGTATATCTCTCCCCAGCGCTATTCCACTTCTGAATAAATCCTTCCGGCTGATGTCCGGATGGTGAAAGTGTATTTCCTTCATCGGTGATGAAATGGAAATGGATAAATCGATGATAGCGCCGATCGTACTCATCAGAATCATGGAAGCTCCGATTTTCACGAAATCAACTCCGACAAACAGAGAGAATGCACCGATTTCTTCAATCTCTTCCTCACTGAATCCCTGAATCATGGAGATCTCAGTCAGCATTAAAATAAAGAAAAGCAGCACGGCTGTCGTCACAATTGTTGAAATAAAAGCCGTTAAGGTTTTAATATTGTACTCACTGATATAAAACAGCGAAATGCAGCTGATCAGGATACATGCGATGAGCGTGAGAATAATAGGGTTGATATCTGGATCATTCATAAAAAGAAGCACGAACAGGAACACCCCGAAATTCAGAAATAAGGCAATGAATGATCTGGCCCCTTTTTTACCGCCGACAGAGACCATCAGAATCAGTAGGATAATAGCAAGAATCCATTGTACCGTCATATCTTGGCCCTCTTTCGATTAATAAAGAAAATGGAAGTGTAGATGCCGATTGGAATTGTCAGTACGATTCCGATGCCGCCCGTCAACGCCCTTGCCACCTCGAGTGACAAGTTCAAGGAGAGTGTGAACCCAAGCGGCGACGCATTTTTGAAAAACAATATGAGCATAGGGATCGCCCCGCTGATATAAACGAAGAACAAGATGTTCGTCATAGTCCCCATGATGTCTTTGCCTATATCAAAACCTGATTTTTTCAGTGCTTCAATCGAGATGGTATGATTTTTTTCATACAGTCCGAAAATCGACGATGATAATGTGATCGCGACATCCATCACAGCCCCGAGGCATCCAACCAAAATCCCAGCCATGAAAACGACTTTATACGGACGGGTTAGAAATTGCATCTCCTCGTAGTGCAGTCCTTTACCTGCACTCGCTTCCACTACAATATAACTGATGAGCAGCGTCGCGAATGTCACAATGAGGGTAGCCACCACCGCTGCGTATGTTTTTTCATTAAAACCGTTTACAAGTAAAAGGGATATCCCCGTAAATAAAATAACGGCAGCACTGCATACCACTATAAGACTGACATCCCCGGAACTCACGTAAATGTCCAAGGCATAGGATAATATCAACGCGTTGATTGCCAGACTGAAAAGGGAAAATAACCCCTGTTTCTTTCCCACGAACAGTAATAGCAGGATAAAGACCCATGCAATGATCATTAAGTACTGATCGCGCTTTACATCTTGAATCGTCCCGCGCAATTCCTCCCCTGTCTCTAAAGAATCCTTATCAAACGACACAAACAACTCGTTTCCTGTTTGATATTTCTGATCATAGGCTCCGGAAGAAGAAAATTCATTCGTCAACCTTATCTTCTTACCTTCAAACTCCCCATTCTTTATTTCGCCTGCGATTTCCTGTACAAACAAGGCATCTTTATTCCCGTTCATATCCTCTGCTTCCGTCTCCTGAACAATCGTGCTACTGACTACCTCGGCAATCGGTCGGTCATAAAATTCCTGATTGTGAAAGACAAAGAAGATAGATCCTATACAGCAGATGGCCAGAAAAGCAAAAGCCAAGAGCTGTTTAAAAGATAAGTTCTTTTTACTATTAATACTTTCATTCAACTATAATTCCTCCAGCAAAACAGATGGATATTTATGATGAATCTCAGTTCCATCTGCATCTCTACATTATTCCATAAAAGGAAAGGTTAAGCAAAATGAAAAGGGAAGTTCCAAACTCATTTGTTAGAGATATACTCATCCGGAAAAAAACATGCCACCACAAAAGGCAATATAAAACGCTCAGAAATTTGAGCGTTTTTGACCATATATTTTACATAACCTATTGTAAACTCTGGCAAAGCAATCAAATTCATTTCCAGCTATACTATGGGTGTATACATTGTCTATGCCAATAGTAAAAAATATTATGCTTGTACTCTTTCTTTAGCAGAAGGCTTTAGCACTTCATCCAGCCAAAAATGATATCCATAAATAACAATTGAAAGGACGACGAATAAACCAAAACGCCGCCAAGGAGTAATATCAACTAATTGATATATCCCTAATTTTTCTTGAAGCAAATAGTGCAATGGAAAAACAGCGAACATAAAATCCGCTACAATATTAGTTGCCAAGTAAATCCAGAACTTTCCGTATGTAAAGTAAAAAATCCATATGGTTACAACCAAAAAAGCTCCCAGTATACCTGACGCAAATGTAGGCTTTAACAGTGGTATTATTGCTACTTTAATTACCCAGTGATTTTGATTGTGAGCTATTAAGTTGTAAAGAATCATTAAAAAGGAAGCTAATATCCCAACAGGCATAAAGCGCTTAACATCTTCCCTCGTTAATAAAAATAATGTGAACCATGGAGCAATTAGGATTATCCAAAGTACTATTTTACTTATCAAACTAATCCCACCTTGTTTTACTAGGTAGTTTTACATGTGGGAAGTTATTTATACTCTATTTTAGTTCATAAGTACCTGCATGAACAATTTCAGGACCAATTAAAGGTAATCCTGAGATAGATAATGATATAATTGAGTAACTATATATATCGAAGCGAGTGATATCATGATAACATCCTACGAAAAAATTAATTTATCTGGAAACAAAACTGCGGAAGTATTTTTACATCTGACACCTGATAAGCGATTTATTGTTTCCATCCCTGCCATTCATTGGTCTGCGGAATTCAATCAGGAAGATGATCTAAGTATTCAGTTTGATAAACTGCGTGCTTCCCTTAACTTTCATTTATATGAAGGAAATACAGATGAATTGGTAAATGCCATCAAAGAATTAGCTAAAATCCATTTCTAGCTTAAAAATGCGGTTTCCAGTGCTTCTTTGGTTATAGAGAGTGAAATTTTAAAATGCCCTAGCTATTAGCATTCAAGGTGGAGAATCGATTGAAACAATACGCTGGAATGTTATCTATTATGGTTTTGCTGGCTGCCTATTTGTTTTTAGATTCCATCGATGGAAATGTCAGCGGCAACTTGTCTTTCTTGATTATGGGCTTAAGTTATGCACTTGCTGTATATTTCTCATGGAACAGTGTGAATGGTTTTTGGAGAAAGGCATCCGCCACTATTTTAATTTTATTGCCTGTTGGTTATGTAGCTGTAGTCCTGTTATTTATTATTGGCATGGCTAATTTTTAACATAGTAACTCACTTAAGGACTTTCATCAGTAGGATGAAGTCCTTTTTGTGATAGTAGTCATTTTTCCGAGGGACAAACCATAAGGTAAAGTAGAATACGAATGGGAGATGAAACCATTGAAACAATTTATACTATCAACCGCCATCATCATGTCAGTCGGAGCGGTCTTTATTCTTAACGGCTTGGGTGAACAGGTCGAAGAAGTTTCTTCAACTATATCCAGCTCTTCTGCAGAGGAAGCTGCTGATTCTGAGGAGTCACCCCTTTTGGTGCCTGCAGATCTAGGAGAGATGTTTAAGAATAATGACGCCCCTTCATCCAAACAGGCAGAGGTGTTACCAGCGGAGTTGGACTATTTTTTCGATGCAAAATTTGAGGACAATGGGTATATCGTTGAGATCTATCGTGAGTTTGAAATTTATCGGAACGCGAACGGAAATGTCATTAAAGAAGTCCCGACCGCTAATTTTGAGTTTATTAGATATAAAGAATAACGGCCAGGAGAAAAGTTTCCTTTTCCCTGGCCTTCATTCACTAAGCATGTGTATCAAGATCCACATACTAAATTATCTTATATATAACTAAAGAAGTAGCCTACTCCTTTTTTGAAAAGACTTGTCAGCCGCCTTCTACACAAGTTGCCCCAGAACTGCCCACAACAGCATTCAATTCATGCAGGATCTCAGATAAACGTTCACTTCCTACTAATGATTCAAGCTTTTCCTCAGTAATGGGCACACCATATTTAACAAATACAGGTTCTGTATCTTCCCAAGCATCCACAATGGCTGCTGGTGACATATTGGATTGAATAACCATTCTCCCGCCTCCTTTTTGCTTATTAATGATCATATCATATAATTACCAACACCCCTTATCGAGTAAACTAAAGAGGTTAATTTGTATGTGAAAAGGAGAAAATTAAAAACCCACCTGCCAAACACGACTTTTATTTACAGGTTAGTTGCACTCCCTATTCTCGTATAATAAACCCGTCCCCTTGTTCCTTTCCAATCCTCTTTTCCAAGAAGGCATTAAGTTTTTCATAGAACACAACATTGAGTATCATCACAAAAGCATAGAAGCCAATCGAATAAGCTAACTTCCAGCTTTTATAGGTGAATAAGTTGAAGAGGTGGACGGATACAGCTTCAAATACAGTTAACATCCCCACACATAATAGGATAAATAACAATTTACTGTTAAGTACCCTTTTATAAAGATGCATGAAATATAGAATTGTCCCAGGGTAAACGATATTTTGAAGGATGATATCAGCGAGTTCACCGCTATTTCTATCCACAGTGTCATAAAAATCATAAGGCGGCATGGCAAAGAAATAGTCCCCTACTGTTGTCAACTGCATATTTAACAGAGAAATACAGATTATTTGCGACCAGAGAAGCTTTCTGCTTTTGACCGTAATATAGTAAACAGAAGCAATAACAAGGATAGTAATAGCAATAGTAAACCATTCATTCTGATCAAAATGTTTCGGGAGCATGGGCTTGATGGCATCCTCATATATTTCCTTCATCCCGGATCACCTTCTCTTTCTTTAATATTGGAGGTAAAATCTCCATGAAGAAAATACTTGTAACGAGAACAATCATCGACAGGACCAGGTCTATAGAGGGATACCAGCTTTCACTTTTAGAGTCCAGTACACCTATGACTAATAATAATTTCTCTATCAAGACTCCACCTACCACCCATGAGAAACAAGTAAATAGTTTCCTTGATAATGTCATCTTGCCCCGCATGGCATACATCACCCACAATAACAAGACAGGAAAAATGATTCCATATTGCATTCTTGATATCCAAAATGGCAAGTGTTCTTTTACTACAGTTATCCTGTCATATGGGGAGGAAAGCAGATAAAAAAAGTTCTGGCAGTTGTATGAATTAAACATAAACAATATGAAGATTTCAAAAGGATCAAATCTTTTTTTTAAGTATTTCAAACTAAACAGCAGCAGAGTTGACACCATTAAAAACAAAATAAAAATAATTATCATTGTATTGTTATCCTTCTTAAATTGAATGTTCTTATGAGAATAGGTTTTGCTTATTCTGTGAATTTATTACATGTTTGATCTTATATGGGTGCCGCTCGCTCCAATTAAGTATGCGAAACGGAAGCCTTGAAACTGTAACCGTTTCAAATGAACGCACTTTGAATGAGATTCGGTAAATGAAAAATGATCAGCGGTGCTTCACCACTGACCAACACTATTGTTTGCTATATCACTAGGTATTCGAATAGTCAATTGCTTCCTGAGCTTTCTGCATCAATTCTTCTGGTACCAATAACTGATACGTGGCCGCGAAACCGTTTCCCCCACCCTGGCCGCTTCCAGAATCCAGTGTTTTTTTCTTGTACGGGATGCCTGCGCCTTCTAGTCTCCCTTTCATGGTTGTGTATTCAGCAAAGTCTTGTGTGAAATAGACCACCTCCCATTTTGCGAACAACTTTTTAATCAGTTTTATCAGCATGCACTTCCCCCCATTCTATAACTACACTATTCAGTTATATTTAGAGGTAGTCGTGTTACTTCATTTAATATGGGCGAATGCGAAGAATCCCCAGTTGGGCCAGGGGAAAATTTAAAAAAAGAACTAAATTAATAAAAGCGACGGATTACGAAGAATAGTTTACAGTGAGATTTAGAAAAAAAGCTTAGCGAGGAGCTAAGCTTTTAATTAAGTCTGGAGGTAATCCATTATTTTTTGATAGCCAAAAGGTAAAGTCGAAATAACTAGTAAACCTATTATAATAGAAGAAGCAGCAAGTACAATTAATTTGTGCAACGAAATTTCTTTCCTATTAAAGGCGATAATAAATACCTTAATTAGACTAAAGACAGTAATAAATATTAATATAGCTGAAAAAAGCTTGCTAAAATTACATTCATTGTACAGCTCCTTTTTCAAAATCACTGATTAATTTTCCTTGAACTATTCAGCCTCTTTATTGGAACAAATCCGGGAGCTCCTGCTAATTTTAGCGATACCCTGCTTTGAACAAAACAATCTCAATTGCTTACCCTAATCTTCTAAACATTTATCCCAGTTGAAAGGTTTTAACCGAAGCCGTTTCCCTTTCTTTTCCGATCCAGAAGTAACAACCCAAATCTTGCCTTCTTTATGTAATTCCTTTAAAACGTTATTCCCGTCGATCTTCTTATAAAGAAAATAACCCCTCTTTCCTTCTAAACCATTCTCTAAAAACAATCTCCTTGATCCAATACTACTTCCTCTAAATAAGTGCTGTAATGAAATTTTGTCAGAGTGGTCATTAAGATTATCACCGACTTTTAAATTTAAGTCGTCATGTGTATATTCTTGATAGCCCGATAAATCAAGTTTATAACTTTTAAGGATTTCGTTTAAAACTTCATTATTGAAGCTTTCGTATTCCTCCTTTGATTCCTCAATACAAACCATTTTAGAAGGCTTCTCAGCTGTTGAATGGGCAAAAACCGTTAATTCATTCGTTCCGCAAATGATAACAATGAACATAATGAATAAGCACATTAAAGTATTATTCATACAATAGCTCCTATACTACTTTTTAGGAGTATTCTGTCCAGCCCATTATATACTATCCTGTTTCAACTATAGCGCTTTCTGAAGAAGTAAAACGTTAGTAGAAGCAGCTGACCATTGGAGAATATTATTCTATTAACTTCAGCAACTGTTTCGTCGTAAGTATAGTCGCAAATTCCTCGTGCAGCGTAGCCAAAGACACATCATGTATAATATCCGGCTTATAATATTTTCCATTCTGATCTTCCATACCAAAGGCAGCTGTAGCATCAGAAATGAGGTAGGTTTCAAACCCTAGATTCCCGCTCATTCTTGTAGTTGTAGAGACACAATGAGGGGTTGTTAATCCTGTTATTACTACGGTTTCAATTTTGTTGATTTTAAGAAGTTCCTCTAAATTGGTACCAATAAAGCTGCTATTTACTTTCTTAGGAATTTCCACTTCTCCTTCAAGAGGGCTAACCAATTCCTTAATAGCGAAACCTTTGTTATTTGGATGAAACACAGAATCTGGATTATCTGATTTATGTTGAATATGTATGACTTTGCGTCCTTTTCCCCTCCACACTTTTAATATCTTCCTGATATTTTCTTCTGCTTCTAGATTATTTCGTTCACCCCATTTAGGGTCGTCAAATGCTTTTTGAACATCTACTATAATCAATGCGCTTTTTTCTTTCATTAATATTACCTCCTCAATTCGGTCACTAGTGTGTGTGTGCCCAAGAATTAATCACCTAATTTATATAAGTCTTACATACTACTAATAATTTTCAAATAATTAAAAAATAAAGACTCGTCTGGATATCAAGAAATGTTTGCTAGTTCGGCATCTGCAAAGTATCTAGATTTGCTTGGCCGTCGAACTAACTTTATTAGTAAAATACTGGTCACCAGAAGTAATGTAGAGGCAGCAATGATACTGTACCTTACAGGAATAATGTCTCCTGTAAAACCAATCAATAAAATGAAGATAACCTGCAGAAAGCTTTGAAAGATACCGTAAATGCTAGAAATTCTCCCCATCATCGCAACCGGAACGTTATTTTGGTAAAAAGTCATAAAACCAGTACCAGAAAATGAGTTAAAAAACCCTAGTACCAAAAACCCGAATGCTACGGACCAGAATGAAAAAGAGAAAGCATAGATCAAATAGCCAACCGATACCATAGAGTAACCTAGGGATATTAAAGCTCTTATTGACAACTTTTTAGCCACGAATGATACAGTGCTTGCTCCTAGAATTGACCCGACTCCTGTTAAGCTTATAA
This sequence comes from Bacillus sp. SG-1, assembly GCF_000181495.1. Lineage (GTDB taxonomy): Bacteria > Bacillota > Bacilli > Bacillales > Bacillaceae_B > Rossellomorea. Next base: position 562,943 of record NZ_ABCF01000001.1, on the reverse strand, counting down.
GCAAACCGAATTCTGTCTCAGATAAGTTTAATACCTTTTGAGTAAAGACAACTTCTTGGGCATCCATTCCAATTGAGACAATCATAAAAAATTGAGCTAAGAAATATACTTTTACAATAAAGAGGTTGCGCTTGCTAAATTTAAAAACTTCATTCCAATCATTCTTTAATATTTCCAAGTTGATCTTTCGCACTGTTAATTCAGAAGCCGTATTCACGTTTGGCAAAAAGTACACCATAATAGCTGAAATAACAAATGAAAGTGCATTTATCCATATCGATATATTAAGAGAGGTAATCAACAGTAACACTCCCGAAATAGCAGGACCGATCAAAAATGCACCTGAAGTAATCAGACTTCTAAAAGAGTTAAATTGTTTTCGCCCTTTCTCAGGAACAAGGTTCGTAATATAAGTCATTGCTGCAGGTTCAAAGAAAGCTTTAGAAATGGAGAGAAAGAATAAACATACATATATGAGCCAAATTGAGCTGAAGAAAGGAATGATTCCTACTATAACCGCTCGGATGATATCTGTTGCAATCATTATTCTTCGTATATTGAAACGGTCAATAAAACTCCCTGACCAAAACTTCGTTAAAATGGAAGCTAAAGGTCCGATAATCCACAAACCCGCTACTGCAGCAGCCGATCCTGTTAGTTGTAAAACTAAAACATTAATAGCCACGAGATAAATAAAGTCCCCTAAGGTTGATATGCCCAATCCAAAGAGTAATAAATATGAATTCTTTTTATTCAACAGAGTTGCTTGATTGATATGAACACCCACTTATTGGATACTAATACCTATTCTTTCGATAACAAGCTTGGAATCACCTTTGGATTTACTTAGTGTTCACAAAACATTCATACTAATAAAGGACCCTAAATTTGAAGGGTCCCCTTACTATTTAAGCAGTAACTCATCATAAACCAAAACGCACAGTAAATTTCATGTTATGGTTACAGTCAATTGCTTTAGTTATATTTGACATTACCTTTTATGTAACCACTCTTATTCTAGGCCGTTATTGTTTTCTTCTACACTATTTTTTAAATCTTTTCGTTTTAGCCCTCTGCGGATACACCTCTTGCATCCTCCCTCGAGCTCAACCAACACTTTATCTTCGGGTTTCAATATTCCATTCGGCTAAATGGCGATATCTTTTAGTGTCGTAGAATAAAAGCCCTGATCTGCCAGTCCATCTTATTAATTAGGACTAAATTTTTTTATTAAGCGAATCACGATCTCTGTGATAACGATTAAAAAAATAAAGACTATTATTACTGACAGCCAAAAGTTGGTCTGAGATGTTATAAATAATGAACAGCAATTCCCTCCATAGTTCCAAGGAAGAGGAGGGTCTATGCGTGGATAACGTAATTCAGCAAAGTTCAATGGAAAACCTGTCTCCATTGGAAAGGCATTTGTCAATTCTTGTTGGTTTTCCACTCTTTCTCCGTTGAACCCAGTTGCAAATACAAAAAGTGTTGAAATAATACAATAACCAACATAGGTTAATATCCTTTTGACCTTAGAATGCATTTTCACACTCCTCTTTGATTTATTAATAGAAAGCTTTCTACCTTTATCCTAACATATGGGGATTTGCCTATATATAACCACTCTATCTGTGACGCCGGTCCCTCGACCATAAGAGTTTATGGGGAAAACTAACTTATAATATCTTAGGATATAAGATTGAAGTATGTTGCTGTTATGTAATAGTATGACCGTTGTTGCTCAAAATTGAATATCCAAACAACCAGGACAGCGCATAAGACATTCAGGATGGATAGCAGGTATACCATAAGTAAAGCCTTCCATCTTGGAATGGAAGGCTTTACTTTCTTTAACGGAACAAGAACCTGTCCCTATTCACCACTATTATCAGTACCTGGGATTACACACCCCTCAGGGCCACAATCAATATCATTCTTTTTTTGTGCTTCTTCAGCTTTTTCTTTTTCTAACTGCTGTTGTTGCCATTCGATATCAATCGTTGGCGAAAACTTTTCAGGATATCTGATATACCAGCGTTGTTTTCTAATTAAAAAGTTATCGGTATCAAGGAGTAACGCTTCATCGAGCTCCTGTAGGGCCTTTTCTTTTTGGCCATTTTTGGCATACTCCATACCTAACTTATATTTCGTTTGGGCAAGCTGCTGTTCCAGTGCATTCGACCCATTTGTTGGAGAATAATAATGGTCATCCAGTTCAACCTTTTCAACTTCTTGGGAAATTAATTTCCGTACTGCCTCTGTATGGTTTTCATTCGTTACCTGAAACCCTTGCTTAATTAGGCGGATGGTCCCTTCTTTATCAACGAAGATCCCGTTGGGGACTATTTTAAAACCAAATAAATTGGCAAGCGTATTATCAGAATCGATTACAGTTGTGAAGCTCTGGTTCTCTGCATAAGGGACAACGACTTTTGCTCCTTGAATGTCGACAGATACAGATAACAGTTCAAAGTCCTCATCTTTATATTGATTATAAAATTCCTGCCATCCAGGCAGTTGCTCTCTGCATCGTCACCAAGAAGCCCACATGAAAATCAGGACGTTTTTACCTCGGTAATCATTTAGTGAAACAGTATTTCCTTTTAAATCAGGAAGTTCTATATCTTGAATTTTTTCTAGTAGCACAGAATCCCCGCCTTTTTAGTATTTTGAATTTCTTCTGTTATTTACAACTCTACTCAATTCATTTTAAACTCTACAGCTATTAGAATAGTAATAAGTCACACTATCTCTCCCACATCTATTTTCTTCGTATTTATACACCTCCATCCCATAATTATTCTAAGGTTATGATAAAAATAACAGTTTTGAATTTTAAAATCAAAGAGAAAACCTTTATGTAATGCAGATTACAATTGAGAAGGTTTTCGGCTTTTTTGAGGATATAAAACCTGCTGCATTACCTAGGCAACGAAAAGCACGTTATCATTCAGCTCCCCTTTCTTGGCTTCTCCTTATAAATGCTCTCTTTTGAATTTAATCGATTCTGAACCACCCCATTAAATGCACGGGAAATTTCCCAGGATGTTTACTCTTCCTATTAATCAAGTGTCTTTATCTGTATCTTTCCACCCAAATCTGCGTTAGTATGGAAGTACCTTAAAAAGAAAGTGGGTGACACATATGCCGAAAACAATTAGAGAAACGTATGAAACGATTGAAGAAGCAGCAGACGATGTTCTGGAACTCATTAGTAAGTTTGTAGATGTGAATACGTTCTTCATTGCAAGAAATGATAAAAAAGACGTTAACATCGTACGTGCCTATAACCGGAATGAGGTCGTTCTTCCATCAGGTTTTGAAACTCTTTACCGGGATTCTTTCTGACAATTCATCGTTAAGGGTGGTCGTGAACCACTCATCATTGAAAACCTGAATACCTCATCCATGACTCAAGACATGGACGTAACCAAAAGCCTAGGGGGCGGGTCACTCATCGGCGTTCCTATTAATTATAAAAATGGGGAGAATTACGGAACCCTCTGCGGGATGGATTTGCGGCCATATCATTTCACAGATAACCATAAAGATTTATTCAAGGCAATGGCCAAATTACTTGGAAACGTATTGGATCTGGAGAAGAAAAGTATACAGGTTCAGATGTTATCTGTTCCTCTCGTTCCGATATTTGATAATGTGGCTGTCCTCCCTGTCATTGGCGAAGTGGATTCAGAGCGAACATCCAGAATCATGGAACATACATTGCAGGAAGCGGCCAAAGGAGACTTGGACTACATTGTCTTTGACCTGTCCGGTTTAGCGAAGATAGACGAAGAAAGTGTAGAGAATTTGATGAGGATTGCAGATGCATTGAAATTGGTAGGTGTCAGTATGATTTTTACAGGCATACGCCCGGAGCTTGCAAAGAAAGCCACTCTATACCGAAGCGACTTCACAAACATCAAGGTGGAAGCCACACTTAAACAGGCGATAAAATCATTACAAATCAACTAAATGTGACTCGTTACTGTTATGCAACATAGAAAAATATACATATTTTTTGAGCCCTTCTTTTTGGGGGCTTTTTTTTATGGTCCACTACTCCCCATCCAAGGAATAAGGAGCCCCATCATAATCTGGAACGGGATAGGATAACCCTCCAATGACTTTCCTCTCATAAAGAAAGACCGTTACATTAACCTTATCAAACCGATTATTAAGAGGATGGCTTTGTACTTCAAAGGTGATTCTTTCTATTTGTTTGCCAATAAACTTATCTGAAGGAACTGGCTGGACCCTCCACTCTTGATCCCCTGGAATGCTATTCACCCACTTTTCCGTTAATTCCCAGCTTGATTCGTTCACGAACGAAACCACCTTATAACCCTTTTCCTCTAAAGCGTCCTTTGCTATTTCAGCACTCCCACTAAGACTATCCTCGGCAGCACATCCACCTATAAAGAAAAGGAGCAGTATTAAAATGGCCCCACATCTATTTACCTTCATCATCCTACGCACCTTTTCATTAGAATTTTACATGCATTTTTTTAGTCTGTATTTTAAAAACCTATAACAGCCTTTTATTCTTTCTTACGATTAATGCCGTTACTAGTCCGTGTGTAAAAGAAACAAGGATCAAGGTCAAATACGGAGAAACAACATCAATTGCATCTACAATATAGTCAATCTCTGAAACAAAAATGATTATTGTGCCGGGTATTAGAACAAACAAAAAATTTTGGAGTGCAAGAGGATAAAGGAGTCTCTTATAAAAACGCTGTGTTCGTATAGATTGTTGCTATCGGAAAATTCCAAAGGGCCGGATTTTTCCCTCAGGTACAAGGGCTTATCAAACTGAACAGGGTGAATTGCTCTTTTCTTTCTTGTTTACCAGAGTAATTCCTGTGAAATATGTTTATATCCTTGAATTTCATAATGAATAGCAACAAAGTTTTAGAAAAGAGCCTATAAAAAACACCCATATTAACAAATACACTTACGTTGATGATATTTACTAAGATTGAAATTCCAGCAGCCAACATGATGGAAGCCCACTTAGTAGTATTACTTAGAATGTTTGTAAAACCAAAAATACTAAAGAGAATAATGATGGAGCTTCCAATGGATATACTAATTTTCTTCATTAGACCACACTCCTTTAGTGTAATTATACACTAAAAGAGATTGATCACCCTTAAATTTATAGAATATTCAGAATGATTAATCCGCAGAATGACTACCTATTTACTGCATTTAGGTCCTATAGCAAAATCAGCGAGATAAATATGATGACCGCACCAGCAATCGTTGCTATATCCTGGTATTTTCGCTCTAATTTATTTTCCTTTTCTGCTTCATATGACTTTCGAAATTTTTCATGCAGATGTTCATCCGGTGGTATTTCAGGACTTTGCACGCCCATTATTCCTTTTCCGCCAAAGTAGATGATCTTATGAAGGGGCAATGCAGAAATCAGCAGCAAAAAACCTGTTACTAATCCCCATGCACCGATATCAGTCCAATTTACAGTTGAGTTAAATAGATAAGATAAAACGGCAAGAATCATATAATTCACAATAATGATCATGCAACTATACAATAATGTTTTTCGCATTTCTCCTCCTTGTTATGTTAAATACTCTTTAAACTAAATCTAATTTTCTCGGAGGCATTAATATTCGCAAACACCTCAGCACATTATTATGGTGATCTATTATTTGTTGAGCGTTCATTTGGTGCCAATCCCAAGTACTGTGAGCATCTGAAATCAATGTAACTTCATACCCCAAACTGAAAGCCCTCCGGCAAGTGGTATCCACACATACTTCTGATTGGATACCAGCAAAGTGTAAGTGTTTAATTCTCTTTTTCTTTAACTCTTTTTCTAAATCGGTTTCCAAAAATGAGTCTGGCGTGGTTTTCTGAATGATCGTGTCTTCGGGTCGAGGTGTAAGGTCCCAGTGAAGTTCCCAACCTTCTGTTCCGTATTCCAATGGCTTGCCTGCTGGAGCATTATGTTGAACGTACTAAATAGGTGTTTTTGTCATCTGGGCTTTAGTCAATTTATGTATAGAATGCATCCGATTTTTAGATCGTAAATTGTCCAATTCAATCTCACAAAAGGACCTGGAACATGAGGGCAGCTAAATTGCAGCCTGCTCAAATGAGTGGGGATTCTAAAATACGCCTCACCTAAACCTTAATTGGGCATGATTAATTTTCATCCGTTGTAAATGTTATAAATCTTGGTGACAGCAAAGAACCGAGAAGCCCTAGAAGAATGCCTACACCTATAGTAAGGTATATATTTTTAAAAGGTGAAAGCAGTTGAACAAAAACCACCATTGGCCCGACTATCAAAAAAACATTGATTAACCGGCCGCTCAAGGTTACATAGTGCTCCTTTCCGCAGTGATTACAGTAGTAAGGGTTGAAAAATGACCCTAATAATAAGTAACGATATACTTTTTTCCATTGAAATCTCGAATTACAGTTCTTACAGTGCTGCATTGATACCACCACCTTGTTTGTCCGCACTTGTCTCTCCTTAGCTCTCATAAAAGATTTTCTTACTCTGTTGGAACATAACCAATCACTGCTTTTTCATCGAGGTCAACAAAAATAGACGGCACCCCATTCATAAGATTTTCTTGAGATTCAAAAGAAACCATTAATACCTCGTCTCTTTCATCTTCTCCTTCAAGCAGGTGTCCATGGCTGGTGTCAGTTACCTCCACTGAAGCATTCCGCCAATCCCCTTCGGCTAACTCATCCCAACCCATTTTCTTAACAAACTCCCAAGCAACCTCTATTTCTGATTGATAATTGGCACTGTCTTCACCTGTCAAAACGATATCAGCAGGTTCGGCAGCATCCTCTTCTTAAGGACTTGTGCAAGCGATCATCCCAAACGATATACCGCATAAAAGCAACCCAGCTACTATGATTTTAATGTGAAAACCTCCTAAAAATTCTTTTATATTGATCATTTCATTTTCTTGGCTTTATAGAAAAACCAAAAACTAATTAGTAAGAAGACGACAAAAACCAGATTGTCACCCAAACTGGTTGAATCTTGGCTTCTTGAGTACATTTCGTCACTTACATTGACCCCTACAAATTCTATGGCACTCCTTAATCTCTCAAGTGTATAAATGACACCAGCCGCAATAATAAAAAGCCATCCTAATAATAGATGAGTTTGATAATTCACGCTGCAACAACCTCTCTCTTCCTTTTATATTAAGCATAACATGAAAATAAAAAAGCCGAGGACTATCCCCAGCTTTTACATTCATGTTGTTATTCAAATGAGGCTGCCGTTTGGATTAATTCTTCTTTCGTAACCTTATGATCAGTTTCTTCTCCATAGTAAGTGAGATTATAGGAAATACCATTTTCTGACCATTTCAGTATCATAACGTCTTCATCGTTTACCGCATATTGGCCAGTGATATCGTCAATTTCCACCTCTTCAAATACCATTTCAGAGCTTTCAACATTCTCGCCATTAACAGCCATTAGACTCAATTGGTTACTGCTTTGATCTGAACTCAAAAAGTCAACCATCAGAGCATTTTCAGAACTCGGTGGTTTTCTGAGATCGGTATCAGTCACTTCAAACGGTACTAGTGTCGGTAATTGAGGCTGAAAGGACATTTCCTCAAGGTCAGATCTTAAATCACTGGCATCAAAACTTTCCAAGCTGCCACTGGCTCCACTGCTGCAGGCCGCCAGCATGAGGGAAAGCGTAAGGAACAAAAACAAAAATCTTTTCATACTAATTCCTCCTTAACATTCCTACGAGTAGTGTCGAGAAGAGTTCTCGTTTTGGATATTCCCTACCAGTCATTTTCTAAACAGTAATGTGGTTTTCCATCAAGCCGCACTTCTTTAAACTTCTTAAAACCTATTCTATTCCAAAACTCAATTCCTTTCTCATTCTCCTGGTGTACAGCCAATCGAATCTTCCCTTGTGTTTCCTGCCTAATTAGGTGTTCAACTTGTTGATAGGCGGAAGCCGAGTTTCCGCCCCCCTTGAAACTGCCTGTGAATGACAAACAAACTTATCCAGGGATTGTGATCTGATCGATTTTTTAAACAAAGGTCTACCAATCCTATGTAATGTTCATCTTGCTTGATTAATAGCCTTGTAGTGTTTAACTCCTTCGACTCTTCATATTCAGCATGTATATCTTCAATAGTAATAGAGCTTTTATTTTTAGACATCATGTTATAGTCAGGATTCGAATTCATAATCTCCAGTTCTACCTTCCACTTACTGATATCGTTTGACTCAAAATAAATCAATGATTGTCGCCTCCAGGTTTGTCATTCATTTGCCTATACTGAAACTGTCAAAATAGTCTTTTTTGGATTAGACGAATAGTTTCTACATTTTGTTTCGGTTTCCTGTAGTTTAGTTTTGCCGGTGCTATTTTATTTGATGTATTGGATGACTAGCAGTAGAGAATCTTACCACTATACAAAGAAAACAACTCTGTAATGGTACGTTTAGTTAAGTATCATACCACTCCAAGCGTGAATCCAGTTTATAATGGCACCTATAACCGATAATCGTACCACTACACAAGGAGAAACATACCTGAAGGGATACGTTCCGCCTATAATCGTGCACCTTCACTTGGCAAAACAGGCCTGAAGGGGTATGTTTAACCGATAATCGTACCCCTTCACCAAGAATCCAAGGTTGTAAGGGAACGTTTAACCCACCACCTTACCACGACCGACTCGACCCTTGTCCGACCAGCCATAATATTTGAGGCGATGAATCCTTACTCTGTTCCTAAAAAAATCCCACTACCAAAGGCAGTAAGATTAAGGTACCTCAATTCATTATACTAATACTCCGCCCTCCCTTATCTTCCAATTTTTTTCGCTTAAACCTCACTAAGTACCTGTGTTAAAATTGTAAATATATTTCCATCCCACATTGTGTCATACCTATTTCAGTAACTTCCACCTAAGTCAAAATCCGTGACAACTGGAAAACTTCCAACTAGAATGAAACGGTGTTATTTATACAGATCTAAGCTAGATTCGTTCATAAATATGCATTATAGTACTGATTGCCTTATTGCTATGCCTAACTATAAAAGACATATTATGAAGTCTGAAAGGTGTTGTAAATGTCTTAATGAAAAAACTAACAGCCATCATCCAAAAGCAGAAAAAGCTATTAAATGAGGGCAAGATTGATGCAATGGAAAAGTCGTTAAAAGATTTTTATGAACTTTCCTTTAAAAATTATCCAGAACCGATATTTATTTTAGATAATACAGGACAAATCATCGTATACAATGATGCTGTCCTTTCTCTTTTTGGGAATGAGGCCATAAAGTACGGAAACAACCTATTAAACAAGTTAAATCCAAAGCAACAAAATGTTGATTGGTCGGAATATTTTTACCCGATTCTAAACGGACGTGAACAATCTTTTACTACCCAATTTATAAATAAAGAGGGAAATACATTTGAATCCCACGTGAAGCTCACCCCTACCAAATTTGGCAAAGGTGATTTTATTATTTCCGGAGTCATCACAGATATTTCAGCATTAGCGATTCAAAAAGAACATGCGGAAAGTTTAGAGATCCGCTTAAATACGGCACAACAATTAGCTGATATAGGGACATGGGAGTATGACATCGCAAATGATGAGTGTTCCCTGTCGTATAAATCATATGAGATGCTAGGTATGCCTTATGGAATAACCCCAACCTTCCAAATGCTGCTGGAAACCGCCCATCCAGAAGATAAGGATATATTCCTTAATGAATTTGTGAGTGCCCTTAATGAAAAAAGGAATTTCCATTGTCAGAACCGAATTATCCGCTCTGATGGTGCCGAACGTATCCTCGCCCATTTTGGTGAAGTCATCCTTGATGATAACCAAAAACCGGTTAAATACATCGGAACTACTTATGACATTACTGAACAAAAGATAATAGAAGATAAATTAGCAGAAACAGAAAGACAAGTTCTGAAAATATCCAACAGCCTTGATGTAGGTATCTGGTCAATGGATGTCAAAAAAAATCAGTATATTTTTGTATCCAAAGGGTTTGAAACAATTTGCGGCTACTCTGCCGAAGATTTTAAACAAGGACTTCTACAATGGGAAGACCTTATTTACTGTGAGGACCTGCATCTTTTTGAACAAAGAAAGGAGGCACTTCACACAGGCAAGGTGCCTAAACAACAATACCGTATCGTTCATAAAAATGGGAATACTAAGTGGGTCCAGGATGAACTCATTACAACCTTCAATACAAAAGGGGATTTAGTAAGGATAGAAGGAATCCTTTCAGACATAACCGAACAAAAAGAAGCAGAAGAAAAAGTGAACTATATCGCACATCATGATTATTTAACGGACCTCCCTAATCGGAGAAAGTTTGAACAGGAACTACAAAAATTCATCGAACAATCAAAGATGGCCAATCAGGAGTTTGGCGTTATGTATATCGATATGGATGGATTCAAGCGCGTAAACGATACCTTAGGTCATGCCATAGGCGACAAATTATTAGTTGAGATCTCAACTAGATTATTAGATTGTGTCCCGCAAAATGATTTTGTGGCGCGCATCGGCGGAGACGAGTTTTCAGTACTCATAGACAAGATGCATTCACTTGAACAGTCAACAACCATTGCAAAAAAAATCGTTGCCGCTTTGGAAGTACCCTATAAAATTCACGGATACGAGTTGTTCGTTACGGCAAGTGTAGGAGTGGCAGCCTATCCACAAGACGGGCATGATGCTCAAACTATATTACAAAAAGCGGATAAAGCTCTATATCGCGCCAAGGAAATGGGTAAGAACAATTATCAAATTTACAACTCTTCTATGAATATCGAAGCCTATAAATTATATAGCTTAGAAAATGACTTACGAAGAGCGGTTAAAAATAAAGAACTTTATTTCCACTACCAGCCGAAAGTGGATGCCCAAACTGAAAAATTGGTAGGTGCTGAGGCCCTGATTCGCTGGGAACATCCGGAATGGGGACAAGTTTCCCCTGCTGAATTTATCCCCCTTGCAGAAGAGAATGATCTAATATTCAAAGTGACAAGTTGGACATTTCAAACCATCTGTACACAAATCAAAAACTGGACGGATCGTAATCTTCCCTTGGTTCCCATATCTATCAATGTATCACCAAAGATATTTATAAAGAACGAATGGCAAGAGGAACTGATTTATATCATCAATAATTCCAATGTTGACCCTAGGCTGATAGAGTTGGAAATTACAGAACAAGCATTAATTAAAAATGAGGAATCCTTTAGTGCAGGAATTGAAAAGCTGAAGCAGCTGGGAGTCAAGATATCATTAGATGACTTTGGTACAGGTTACTCTTCCCTGCTCTATCTTAAGAAGTTTAAATTGGATACAGTTAAAATCGATAAAAGCTTTGTCGATGACATTTTAAAAGGTAAACCTACCATAACAAAAGCCATAATCAATATGGCACATGAATTCGATATGACAGTTATTGCGGAAGGTGTCGAAACGCGAGCACAACAATCTTTCTTACAAAAACAAGATTGTGATCAGATACAAGGATACTTGTACAGTAAGCCAATACTACCTGAAGACCTTGAAGAACTTTTTCGAAACCCTGTTCTTAAACCTCAAGATAACGATGAAAGTCAACCGGTAGCCAATCGTCGTCAAACTTTCCGTGTGGACCTCCCTCTTCCTCTGAGCGGAAATATGACCATTGTCAAAATAAAGGATAGATTCATCAAATTAGGAAAAACCGAGATCTTAATTGAAAATATCGGTCCAGGAGGTCTTCGGTTCATCTCGCACATCAATTTGCCGTTGAACCCGGATATTATTTTAGAATTTGAAACTGAAATCCTGGGTGACAGGAAACCATTCTTTGGACATGTTGTGTGGAAGGAAGAGCTGAAGGAGGGTTTTATTCAATACGGCATTCAATTCAATGCTTCAAAAGCCGAACAATCCCTTATAACAGGCTTAACAAACAAGCTGCAAAAGGCATTACAGATAACATCCCACCTTCCTAATACACGATTCATCAAGGATGATAAGATGAATTATCTTAAAAATACAATCAAAACTCAGCTGTGATTCTTTGAAAAAAGTGGACCATCCCTTAGGATTATGGTCCACTTTTTTTGTTCCGGACGGAGGGACAGGTTCCTTGTCCCGGGATTATTGAACCCTTTTTTTGTTAAACAGCTAATATTCTTAGCAAGAATGATCCAAGATTTCAAATGATTTTGGTAAATACGGACTATTCGTCGAGTTAATAATCCAAAATTTTAACTTGCTATCGAGAATTGGACCTAATCTAATTTTCCTGGCGGTTATGACACAAGACTTCCAGTGAAAAGCATTAAAAAAAAGCACCCACTAATGATTACGAGGATGCTCTTTTTTGAAAATATATGAATTTAAATTGCTCTCTACCTTGACCCCTATTCAACTCACTTCTTTTGCTCACCAAGCTGATGCCGGTCAGGAGCCCCCGGTGGTTCTTCCATCCATTTATTTTGGATCATGATTTTTGCTCCTTCTTTAGCAAATAGGCCAATCTGCGCTGACAGCCGTTCATACATAAGGATTAAGTCTGACCTTTGGCTTAGAGATGCAGCAGTTGCGTAGTTGCCCAAACCAGCAGTGGTCAACAAGCCCATTTGGAACATCATTAACTTTTCTGAAAAGACGGAGGTCGTGCTGTCTGTGATAGCATGATCAGCAGATATCGGTGCCTGGATATCATCTTTCAGCAACACATCAGAGAATTTGTCAAGGTGACTCTTGGAAATCTCATTTCCCTTTTGCATATATTTTTTCACTTCTGTCGATTGAGCTGTCTGCATGAAAGCAGAAGTCAGCATAAAGCCAATTTGATTGGTTTCAATATTCATGCTTAAATGAGTAATTTCTAGAGCATTAAGGATTCGGGGTGATAATAAGGGATTTAAACCGCTCATATAGTTTTTATTATTCACAAACTTTGCTTGTTTCGGATACGGAATGTATGGACTCCTTAAAAATACTCCCATATCTAGAGCTATGTCCGAGGACAACTGGTATAATTCCTCCACCTGTCTCAGGCATTTCCCGAAAAGAAGCCGTACATCTTTTCTGGCTGCAAGAGATAAGGTACCAGAATGTGTGACCATGCCTACCCTTGCCATATGTAGAGTTAACGTCAATTTGAAAGTATCCGTAAATAAATCAGGCGCATTCAGCTCCACATCTTTGTCACTAAAGCCATAAGGAAGCGGAAGGTTTTCCTGGCTATACATCTTTTCGTATTCTATGAGATGGCTGGAAGCAATTTCGTAAGCTTTCTCTATCGCTGGTTTAATCTTTTTATTTTGAACTTTTTCTTTCATAAACCGAATGAACTGAAAAGACATACTATCGTACATATAAGAAGACCATAAAGAACCTATTTCTGCTGCAGTTAGACTAACTTGATTTTTATCCATTCATTACCCCACTCTACAATTAGTAAAGATATATAATTTTATTATTTTGCGAATGGAGGACATTATACGGATAAAGCACAAAAAATATTAGGGGATAGCATGCTTTTCCTACTTTTTTAACATACTAATAATCGAACGAATGCTATGCACCCTTCCGGAAAAAATAAACAAATCATCATAATTCTGTTGAATGAAGTCGTCAATGATGATTATTTTTTCATTCACTTTCTCGGTATTCAACAACGTTTGTCTCTCTTCCCCATCAAACTTCGTCAACCGCTTTAACTCATCCGCTAAGAGTTGCAGCCTGAATTCCTCGACAAGCAGCTTCAGCCGGTACAAAATGTCCTGATTCACCACAATGTTTGACTGTTGATCATGAATTCGGGAAACCAAATCAATAAACCCTTGCAGGTTCACTGTGAGGAGCTTAGCTTTTTGCAAGTTGAAGTTCAATTTGGACTCACCTCTCGTGTAACCTTTTTATTATATATAATGGGCTGCGACGGTATTGATGCTGCTTTAGGTAAATTAAGTTTTTTCATGTGGCTTAACAAGTATCCAAATACCTTATACTGAACAGATAAAAGTGTACATCCGTTTGGACACTACTGAAATAGCACGAGAATATGCCATGTTTTCAATTATAAAGCTTCAAATCTGCACTTTAAGGGGTCATGTTGGAATAGCTTTCTCAAGAAAAAGAACTTACCCTATTCTGGATAAGCCATCATAAATTTAGCGAAACCCTTAAACCCACTCTTTTCCGTGTTGACGAATGAATTCAATTTCTTTTTGGTAGTGTTCATAATGTCCTTCATCTATCATTCTTTGAAAAGCAATGTCTCCTTCACCTGCTTTTCGTTTCATTGTTTTGCATAATCCTTCTAATCGCAGCAATACAATATCCAAATAATCATTTTCCAAGCAGTCCATTCCGTAAGCTTCAAAAAACATCTGAACTCGTTGCTTTTTACGGATGGCATCTTGTGCGGGATCATAATATACCGCTTCACCTGTTTCGGTATGATAGAGCCTGCTTAAAGGGACGCAAGTGTAAAGAGTATAAGCTATATCCCAAAGTCTCGGCCCTGGAGCAGCAAGGTCAAAATCAATTATCCCTACAGGTTTTTCATAATGAAAAATAATATTGTAAATGGCAAAATCATTGTGACAGACAACTTCTCTGCTATTTGGAGTATTGTCGAGTGGTTTCCACTCTTCAGTTATAGGGAAGTCACTCACCGCATCATGGTACTGACGGAGCATCTTCGCTATTTCTTTTAAAGCAACATCCGACCACATGTATTTTTTCAAAGGATAATTACCAGCTTCTCCTTCGATAAATGATAAAACCTCTCTGTCTTTTTCATCCACTCCCATGAACTTCGGTGTACGATCAAAGCCTTTGTTCTCCAATTGTTTCAATAATGTTTGAATTTTAATACTATCAGGCTTTAATTCTCTCCGAACAGTATCACCCGAACGATACACGTTTGAAACATTCCCACCTGTTAGCTTTTCTTCATTTTCGTACGGATTTTTCATGTAAACTCCCCCAATTTAGGGACTCGATGTTGGGCTCAATAGAGATGTAATTTTTCCCCTATAAAAAAAGCAGATATACAAAGGTATCCGCTGGGTAATGGGAATTCGAATGTCCAATCATGTATCCCTTGAATGATTTCAGATTGACAAATATGCGTATCCTTCCAGTTGAAGAACCGCTGTGTGTCTCTATCCTATTAAAGCATCATTTCAAGGTATTCCATGTGAAATATAGATTCCCCTTTCTTTACATCTCTACAACCTACATTAACAAATTTTAGTAAACAAACAAGAAATATCCAATTACTTAAATGGTTTTGCCCAATAACCTTCTGAAGCCAATCGAAGTCTTCAAACTAATATTATTTATTTTTCTTGCCCATGAGTGCAGTAGCGATTGCACTAAAAATATCACCAATTACTGTTAGAATACCTGCCATCTTTTTCACTCCTTCTTTGTGAAAAGTTCATTTCATATGTATTTTCTGATTTAACCTAACTCCAACACTAATGGAATACTGAACTATTGAAAAATGTGGCAAAAGATATGACAGAGCAGCCCAAAAATAGAATGCCCCAGAATCTTTTTCTATCGATTACGAAAGATTCAATACAATAAATTAACATAGTTAGACCGAAAAGCAACTGCAAAAATGGAAGAAGTTCGCTTCGATCAGTTAGCAGCCCGTAGAGTGAAAAGATAATTATGAATACTGCTATAACTTGTCTGCTTATTTTTAACAAATTAACATCCCCTATTATAGTCCGCTTTATTTTAACAAGTGTCAGGAATTTGAACGTTTATCAATACAAATATGTAAAAATGTCATTAATAAACGCTATAGATATAATAATAGCTGCCACAATGTAAAAACACCCGCTTTTGAAGCGCTTGATCTTAAATTGTTCAATTCCCATTAGTGAATACATCAATAATTGAATGAAAAGGATGATGAATAAGGGCATCTGAAGTGAACAAATGCAAGACCTAACCCAATGATAGCAAGGATATAGTTGAATATCTCTAAAAACTTTACCCTTCTCCCTCCTCGCTCCTTAAAACTCGCAACCATCGTATTTTTTAGTAATGTAGCTTTTATCTAAAAAAAAACATAACATTATTTAAAATGTATGCTTGAAATGAAACAAAGAATCCGAACAATGATGCAGCTACATTCATATATCCATATAGTTTTCTTTCATTCTTTAATTCATAGATTCCCATTATCAATAAGAAAACACTTAACAGAAACATATTGTAAGTCATTAGGTGAAAGTCCTTAGTCAATAAGATATAAACTGACAAAACGACTACAACAACTGAGAAGTATATCCGAAGCTTTCTTAAGTATGGTGCTTTTTCTTGCCTCTCTTTAGTCAGTGTCTTACCCTCCAACCCTAGCATGAATTAATTCTACAGCATTATATTAACATAAAATCCCATGAACATTTGTACAATTAACTAAAATCCACTTACATGTTGCTTCGAGAAATACCCATGTTCCAAATACACAAATCTGTGTGCAGATTTTACAAAAAAAAATTTGCTATAAATCGTGCAATGCCACCTCTTAAAAATATTTGCTGAATCGACGGTCATCTAGATCTCTTGCATGTATTGAATCAATTTCTTGGCTTCTTCGTGGTTTGCCCCTCTATCTAAAGCATTCCTAAAAAGATTGTAAGCGGATGGATCGTTCACCTGCAACCACTTGAACGCTTTTTTAGGACCTAGAAACCATAAGCCCTTCATCTCGAAGTAGAGTTCCAGGCAGTCTTTCAGCATCCAATGAAAGCGATAATTCCCTTCAAGATCACCTTTCTCCGACCTTAAATACATCTTCTGAAGCCATGCTTTTAAAAAGTCCTTTTCTTCCTGAGTAAGTTTATCGGGGCCGTCATTATAGACAACCTCAACCTTTGACAAAAACTTCTCAGCGACCCCTTTTTCATTTAATAAAATCCTGCCTCCATGGACTCGTAGAAATTCACCGGGTTGGTTCATTTTGTCGCTGTTATAAACCCAAACATCCAATTGCTTGCCTTGGAACATCTCCACGTCATTCTTCTCTTCTGTGTGATCCCAAAAACAAAGGATATCTATATCGCTTTCTTCTGTATAATCGCCAGAAATATACGATCCATAAAGAATGATCGTATGACAGTTATACTTTTGTATTAAATATTTTTTCACTTGTTGAATCAGACCTTCAATAGTCACCATGAATCCTCCTAAACTCTTAATTACAAATATTCTATACACTCCACATATTACCATAATGAACCAATTCAGTTCCTTACTGAGAATAAAAACTCCTTTGTCCACCCAATCGCTACCTTTAGGAAAGTAAAAAGAAGAGAAGTTTCTTGTTCTCTTCTTCACATGACTATCAAACGCTGTACTTTATATTTCTTCGGGCAATTTCTTTAAGCCTCTCAGTCGGATTGCTTCACACTAAGCACGGTAATCGTAATCAGGATTACAGCCATCCCAACAACTTGAATGCCGGTCAACTGATTTCCCAGTAGCAGAACACCAAACAAGGAAGCTGTCACCGGTTCTACCATGGCGACCATCGAGGCAGTTGCCGCGGAAGTTTTCCGAATGCCGAATACATACAATATAAAGGAAATGCCGGCACCTACCAATCCCAAAAGTAAAAACCACCATATATCACTGGACGTTAACACATCAGCTGCCTCTCCTTTATTCACAAAAAGAAAGAGGATTAGACAAAATGAAAAAAAAGCAATTGTTAACACTGTTTGCGGTTTTCCTATTGAGGAGGCTTTTTTAAAACCGAAAATGAATAAAGCATAAGAAAGTCCTGCCCCAAGCCCGGCTGCCGTCCCTGCAAAGCTTACTGAAATGGATTCTGTGTTATAGGCACCTGTCAGGAGGATAATCCCGAAAAGCACACCTGTAATGCAGCCCCATTTAAACCAGGTAGAGCGTTCAATACGTAATAAAAAGGAGATTAATAGGACGAACACTGGTGCGGTGTACATCAGAGTAGCCGCCACAGCCACACTTGAGGCTTTAATACTCAGAAAATAAAAAGTGAAATTACCGGCAACACCAACGCCCGCTAATAGAGACCATATGTATAAACGATTAGAGAACATCCAATTCTGTCTAAATCGGAAAAGAAACCAGACGAAGAAACATATAAATCCGACAGCCCCCCGGTAAAGTGAAATGACAAGTGGATCCCAGCCCTTGTTCATTAAAATATCGGCAATTCCCCCACTAATCCCCCAGCATATAGCGGCTAGTATAACTAAGCCTATCCCTGCATATTTCATCGTGTCCCTCCTACATTGGCATGAATCTGAAAACACTATCCTTTACGTTCCGAACTCAACACATCAAGGTAGTAACGTAATTCCTTTAATTTCTCATGCCTAAACCTATTTGATGGAGGATCAGGTTCTAGAGTAAGCCGTACATCACCAAAATCCACAAAAAAAGACAGATGAAAAACTTCATCTGCCCTGATTTATTATATTATTATGTATAGAATGTACTGTATGTATTTTGAAGAGTTGATTATTGTCCCAACCTATTCACTCTTCCTCTTCTACTGACAATTAAGTCATCTACTGCTTTTTCACTACTTTTAAACAATTCTTTGACATACGAGGAACGGGATGTGGGTCGAGCCGTCCGGTTTGCATCCTCTGATAGATAAGTTGACTTCGACTGAATTCTTCGTGCCCTTCTTACCCTTTTTTTTCGTCCTGCCATTGTCTCATTAACCAAAATACCATCCTCCTTTACCTTTTCACACCTATATTTTACCAAATCCCAACATATGTATCTACCAGTAATTTACTATATTTCCACTTTCCTGTGCCTCATGTTTAATGAAATTATCCACCACCTAACACCTGCTTTACCTTACTTTATAAACTAGTTTAGTTGCTTGTCACTTTCTGGCCGAGCCATTAAGGCATTTCCACACACAAAAAAGCTGACTCCTCTTATTAATGAAGTCAGCATTCAGTAGAAATCTACTTCTTTTATATATAGGGTTAAATTGTAGGCGAATCTGGCAATTGCACAAGAACCCCCTACAAATTATTCATCTAAACATATCTTCCACAACACTTCTTATACTTTTTCCCGCTGCCGCAAGGACAAGGCTCATTCCGGCCGACCTTCACGACTTCTATTCTTTGAGAAGTTCCTGCAGACCGTACATGCTGTAAATGGTTCTTCTCAACACTGCTTAATTCTACAGATGTATGTCCCTTAAGGAACCATTGCCGCGTATTATTCATGAGTTTGACGACTCGATCCATTACCGATTGAATCGTTTCTAAAGAGTCAAACTCAACGGAATAGGTCAAGAACTGCATAACATCGTTTGGACCGTGTCCGATCCTGGCAGCATACACACATTCTTCTGCGATTTGGTCAGCTTTTTCCTTACCGATATTGAAATTTTTCTCAAGATAATTGACAAACTGACTATAGCTCGCATTTCGTTCAACAAAATCCGGTACACCTGCCGTAAGAAGCTGCTGTTTGGTAAAAGGGTAAAATTCCACATTGATTCTGGACTCATGCTCTTGTAAAACTCTTTTAGGGGAAAATACCCTGCTGTCAGAATAGCCTTCCTCATCTATTTGAATATCCCGCTCGCGATATAAGTTAGCTTCATGGATGACATGGAGGTATGTCTTAAGGCGCAAAGTTTCCCCTAAGTGTTTTTCCAGCATGTCTATTAATGTTGTAAGAGGTAATGTGCCATAATAATACAACAAACCTCTCGTCAATTTAAGCCACTCAGTATTCCTTTTCACAGTCAACTGAACCTCTTTATCGTTTGCCAGTTCTGTGATAGGTTCAATCAGTTCTTCAGGCACCGCCAAAATCTGCTTCCCTGCATAGGTCCCCGAATAAAACAATCCAGTGGCACGAAAATATTCCACTTGCTCCGGCTCAAGCTTGTTTGCAGGAAGATATCCATCGTTTTTAGCGATCTTCGTCAACCAGCCAAAACGTTCGCTGTCCCATAAAAGATATTGATTACCAAGTGAAGGAATCCACTCTTCCAATACACTTAAAAGCTCTGCCTTCTTTAAACTGCTGGCATTCGGGATCTCCATCTTTTTTCTGATAGCATCAAGCTCTGTTTTGGTGTAACTACTTAACCCTTCATGAAGGGTTAAAGGGACGCTTATTTCTCCCCAAAGCCTCTTATGTTGTTTCGCTTCCTCTTCGTCTCTAAAATCGCTTAATCCTGATAAAACATTTTGCATCGCTGAATCCAAACTCTTGTCACTCATCATGTCACCTTCTCTATATCTAATAAAACGAGGGTTGCACTGAAAGGCTCCCCCTCTTTTTCGTCCAAATGTTAAAGGATAATACTCTAAGTATTATCCTAATAGGTATATTTATTTACGTGAACAACCTGAACTAGTGTAACATGAAATTGAGAAAAGTTTATAGGAGTAACAATGAAATTGTGGCGAAAAAAATATCCAACCAATTGAAGTACTGTTGAAAAACCAGAAAAGGTAAATGTCGGCCCCCTCCTGAGATTAGAAACTCACCGAACGGAAGGTAAGAAAAACTGATACTAACACGCCGAATTCATGTGGTATAATGATTCAAAAGGAGGTGTTGAAATTGGAACAAGCATTAAAACAAATTATGCTAGAATTAAAAGAATTAAAGCAAGGACAAGGCTTGTTAGTGGAAATGAATGAACGACTTAAAAAAGTTGAAGGAAATGTAGCACATCTAGAAGGTTCTTTAAATAGAGTAAAAGACAAAGTAGAAAGTGTAGATGGAACTGTTAGAAAAATTGAGAGTACTGTGAACAGAATTGAAGTTTCTCAAACTGAGGATGTAGTTGGGATGTTAAAAATCTCAAAAAAGAATACTGAATTAGAAACTGATTATATTAACAGCAGACTTACTCAAATGGATAAGCGTATTTTTCAATTAGAAAAAAGAGTCGAATACTGAACAAATGCTGCAGTGAATCTCTTATAATCAGCTCCATATCTCATCTTTTATCTTATAAAACTCGTACTCTAGATAAAGCTCATTGGCCAGCTATCAAGCTTATTCTCGTGATTACAAGTATGCCCGCCTAAATTAAAATCAATTATGTTACACATACTCCACCACAAAATTCCTGACAAAGATCCACCCCCTTCCCCACTTTAAATTCTCGTGTTACCCAAACTTCAAAGAACTGAAAAGCGACAAATGCGATCGCTTATCCAGCTCTAATATTGTTTACATAATAATATTATGATTGATATTTTCCTTAGTGACTTCCCGCATTCCCTTAATACTCCACTAACATGCCATACATCTCTAAATTTTAGCGTATGAATAATTACTGCGCGGAAAATCAGTTAGGGACAGGTCCCTTTTACCTATTATAAGTAAGCCAGTCAAAAAACGGGCCAGTTCACCAGTCCCGTACTCCATTATTCAACTTCCTATTATTCAAATGACTCTGCTGTATCAATCAATTCTTCTTTCTTTACTTCCTTTTCTGACTGTTTACCGTAATAGGTGAGGGAATAAGAAATACCATCTTCACTCCATTTCAGTATCATAGCTTCCGCACCGTTTACCGCATATTGCCCAGTAATCTCTCCTATCTCTACTTCTTCAAATTCCAACATTGAGCTTTCAACATTCTTTCCATTAACAGCCACTAGACCCATTGTATTTTTGATTTTTTCATTGTCTCCGTAACTCATAAAATCAATCATCAGCCTAGTGTCCTGGTTTGGTGGATGAATCACTTGTGTATCTGTCACTTTAAACGGAGTATTAGTAGGCAAACGAGGCTGAAATGCCCCTTCTTTAAGTTCTTCTTTTAATTTTGAATTATCAAAGGTTTCGAGATTGCTAGAACCCCCGATTCCCCCACATGCTGCTAATAAAAATACCACGACTAACACGAATAATTTCTTCAAAGAATCCCTCCTAGTTAATTAATTTACGATTTATAAAGATGAAAGTTTCAGTTTTTAGTTAAAAATTTCACCCAATTACCCAATGCAATAATAAAACAAAGTAATCGGGACGGAGGGACAAAATCCCATTAGACATAAGCCAGTCAAAAAACGGAACAGTTCACTTGTCTCTTTGTCCCCCCTCAAAAACAAAAAAACCGGCTATCATTTTTAGACGACAACCAGCTCTTAGAAGAATTCAAGAATTGCCTCTTACTAATGCCAAAAACCTTCCACACTTATCCCGGATCTCACTGTGAAAAGGTTACGCTCCTAAATCTTCGAATAATTAAATTCATATCTGGGATTGGTGTAATACGGAGGTCTAGACTTAATTTGAGGTGCTGGCCACTGATGACCATCATATTGCATTTGCACCTTTTTTGATGATTCTGTTTTTAATAGGTAGTGGGCTCGAGGGCTGAAAAATACCACAATGGTTCCTCCTTCTTAAAAGAAAAGTTTATACAGCATATTCGGTTTACTGGTCGACGTCACTGCCTGACAGAATATTGATTACGTCAGGAACATTCAGCTCATGGGCGAATACTGTATTAACAAATCTTAGTCATTCAACAGGAGGTCTTTATGAACAACTACCATTTCCAACATCACGGCGGGTACCCTCAAATACAGCAGGATGAAGCACATCAGCTGAAGGAGATCCAGCATATGCAGCACCTCTTTCACACCCACCGTGTAAATGATCCCTATCCGCTTTACCCTCGATACGGACAGATAACACAATACCAGGATGTCCCAATCACGGTACCTGAGCAACGTCAATATTACCAACCTGGGCATGAAAGTTTAATGGTTCCAAGGCCAATCATTGAGGATCCGAATTATAAAGGAAGTGGAAAACTCTCAGGAAAAGTGGCGCTTATAACGGGTGGCGATAGTGGGATGGGGGCTGCAGCAGCCATTGCCTTTGCAAAGGAAGGGGCTCATCTGGCCATTGCCTATTTGAATGAACATGACGATGCACAACGTACAAAATCACGAATTGAGCAGATAGGACAACATTGCCTATTGCTGCCAGGAGACTTACGTAATAAAGATCATTGCAGATTCATTGTCGAAGAAACGATTAGGACATTTGGAAGACTTGATATCTTATGTAATCATGTTGGTATTCAATTTCAGCAGCCAAAGTTAACCGATATAACAGACGAACAGTTCGATGACACCTTCAAAGTAAATATTTATTCTCATTTTTACACAACTCGGGCAGCCCTTCCATATTTGAAACCAGGAAGTTCAATTATTGAAACAACATCCATAGTTACCTATACCGGCTACCCTGAAATGATTGATTACACAGCAACAAAAGGAGCTCAGGTTGGGTTTATCCGATCTCTTTCTAAGAATGTGATCAAGGATGGTATCCGTGTGAATGGGATTGCCCCCGGTCCTATCTGGACACCGCTGATTCCGTCCAGTTTTACCGCTGACAGAGTTGCGACTTTCGGTGCATCAAATCCCATGAGCAGGCCCGCACAACCATTTGAGCTCGCACCTACCTTTGTGTATCTTGCCTCAGACGACTCCCGCTATGTCAATGGGCAAGTATTGCACGTCGATGGAGGACAATCAACAAGTTCTTAATGGATTTAATATGGTTATCTGCCTCTTAAGAACCCTTTCTATCTTAAGAGGCTTACTAGTGTTCCAGCGTGATTCTCACCGTAGTTTATCGTTGTAGACTTTATCAAGCACGCTTTATTCACTACTTTCCTTAAAGCCATTTAACATTAATTCAAGTGAAGGTTTACATATTTGCTCCTATGCAGATTCATGTGAAGTAGAATTAACCGAAACCCTATCCTTCTTTCCACTCTGCCAAATAATCAACCAGCACTTTTTTTAGTTCCTGCCCTATTCGTGAGTAGGCTTCATCCTCCAAATTGGCAAGTGACACGCGGATGGACCATGCCGGGGCCAGGAAGCCTTCGCCGCTCATCAGGACGATTGATGACTTTTCGGCCAGGCGGAATAAAATATCCTCCGGGTTATAATTACTTTTCAAGTAGTCCAAGAACCCTTCTTCAAAATGGTGTTTGCACCAAATCTCCAAATCAATCTTAGTATAGTAATCCGCTTCGTTCGGTAAATGTTTCTTCGGCAGCCCCAGACCTTCGTATAAAAGATTCATTCTTCGGTGTAGGATGTCATTCGTTTTTTGTTTGTACTCATTCTTGGTATCGAGCATGGCAAAAATTGAAAAGATCGCCATTTGGATCTGCTGCGGCGTTGATAATCCAGCTGTATGGTTCAACGCTACATCCCTGCTGTCAGCTACCATACGGTCAATGATCTTCAGCTCTTCAGGATTCTGTGTGAGTGAAGCATACCTTTTGTTGAGGACTTCCCGCTTTTCCTCCGGCAGCTCTCTTATCAGCTTATCAAACACATTGTTCTCGTTGATGGCGATGGTCCCTAAGCGCCAGCCCGTCACACCAAAATACTTGGAATAGGAATACACACCGATTGTATTGAAAGGCAGATCAACCATCAGAGAGCGGAACCCATCCACAAAAGTACCGTATACATCGTCGGAGATTATCATGAGATTTGGGTTATCTTGTTTTACTATATCGATAATTCTATCAACGGATTCTTTATTCAAAGCCACGGACGGCGGGTTGCTCGGATTCACAATGAACAGTGCCTTGATGTCCTTATCTTTTAACTTATCTAATTCCTCAGCCGGGTATTGCCATGTATGATGGCCTTCCTCATCAATTTCCGTTGCCTTTATTTTCACCAGCTCATAGTTATTGTCAGGCAGTTCGGGAATCTCTATGTATGGCGGAAAAATGGGGACCATCAGGGCTATTTTTGATCCTCTCGGGAGCAAGTGATTTTTATATAACGTCTCGAATATATAACACATCGCAGCCGTTGCCCCTTCAACCGCAAACAAATCAAACGGGCCGCAGGTAGAATCGTCCCCACACATCTCCTTCAATAAAAAATCGTGTACAACTTGTTCCGTCCTGACAAGCATACGATCGGGATTGGGATAGTTGTCCCCGATGATTCCATCGACTAATTCATAGAGCCAGGCATCCGGCTCGAAGTGTTTCTTTTGAATGCCGTAATCAACAACTTTCTTCAACAAAGGGATGCCTGGCTGCTGGTTGTCTTGTACATATTGATTGAACCGGTCGGCCATCCCTGTTCGACTTGGCATTCCAGTCAAATCACCTTCATCCCATACCCTCCTGGATTCAGTAATCGCAAATTGGCCGAGAGCAAAAAATGCTTCACGAGGTGTTGCCGCAATCCAGTTTGGATTCCCACGGCCGGCGTCCAGCATCGAGCGGGTCATCCTCTTTTTCCCAGTGGCCAGATCAATAAGTTTGTCTTTTAATTCGAACGGGCTGATTTTATGTATTTCTTGGCTTTCTTTCTTTGGATCATTCATAAAAGTCCTCCTAAGGGCACAGTTATTTCTTTCCAAAAGTATTCCACAACTCAGATTGGAATATGAAAGAAAAAATTAGGCTGTGAAAACAGGAGTGGCAAGTAAATCTACTCTATATGCGGAACACGATTCATATAGTAAGTTGGCACTAGGTGAAATTCAACACACTTCCCTTACCAGCAGAGTGAGCACGAATGGATAAGACTACCTTACAACTTATATTTTTGTAAAAATTACATCATCACCATCCTAGGAAGAGGAAAACTTTCACCTCCCGAAAATTACCATTTTGATAGGTTGGCACTTCTAAAAAGACCTTGTGTTATTATAAAGTGTATATACAAGTTAATATATTTCCCGTGATGAAGGAGTACTCATTATTCTTTACTGATTACAATCACTTCTATATAAATATTCACATCGGGAGCAAGGAGGAAAATGATTGTCAATTAAGTCACTTGATAATTTATATTTTATGCCGGCGGCAGAAGACATCCTTCACCACCTTAGTTCATTAATAGATGCGAACACTTTTTTTCTTGCTTGCAACGATTTAAAAACAAACACTATTATTAAAGCGTTAAACAAAGCAGAAATTCTTGTTCGGGAAGGGAATATCCCTTTTCCGGAATCCTATTGCTCACTAGTAGTGGATAATTGTACGTATCCAACGGTCATTCAAAATACGGTGTTAGATGAAGACACTAAGGATATGTCAGTTACTAAAGCACAAGGCAGCAGCAGTTTCGTTGGATTCCCAATAAAATTACGTAATGGAGAATTGTTTGGGACTTTGTGTGCTATGGATAGGAATTACACTTTTAGTGATAAAGACCTTAAATTAATAGTTTCAATCTCTCATTTTCTTGGATATCTCATTGATCTGGAACGAGATGTGTATTATGACTCATTAACAGGACTTTATACACGACAGTATTTAAATATGTTTTTTGAAGCTTTTGAAGTCAGCAATGACCGCTATCCTTCTATATTTTTAATCAATCTAAACCGGTTTAGAAACGTAAACGCTTCTGTGGATTTAGGAGATTTTTTAATTACAGAAATAGCTGATCGATTGAAAACGTGTGCAGGAGAAGACGGATTGGCAGTACGCCTGCACGGAGATGAATTTGTAGTCATTACCTTTGATTTAAAGACCGATGAGCAGCGCGGCCAATATGCGGAACAGTTGCTTAACGAAATAGCCGCACCCATTGTTACAAAGTTTCAAACCTTTCATCTGACTGCAAGTATCGGTATAAGCGTGTATGATTTAGATCAGTGTTGCAATATTGACACACTAATTAAGTTAGCAGGTTTCGCAAAAGATTCAGTAAATGGAACAGGGTCAAAACGCTACACCTTCTGTACCCCTGAGATCATCCTAAAAAAAGAGCGGAGTGTTTGGATAGAGTCCCATTTATTGCAGGAGCTAAGTGAAAATAAATTTGAGATGTACTACCAACCTCAATATCATATCAGTACAAGAAGGCTTACAGGTTTTGAAGCGCTTATTCGATGGAAAAGTGAAAAATTCGGTTTCATTTCTCCAGCAGAATTTATACCTATGGCAGAAACAACTGGACAGATTATCCCCCTTGGCAATTGGATATTTGAAACGGTGTGCAAGCAGATATCGGTTTGGAACAAAAAATATGGAACTGGATTCTCTGTAGCAATTAATATTTCTCCTGCTCAATTTCTTCATTACGGCCATGATGTTGATAACTTAGATCACATTCTGATAAAGTATGGGATTTTGCCAAGCCAAATTCACTTTGAGATAACAGAAACGTCCTTGATTCCATTGACTGAGACACTTGTCCCTATTCTAGCTAAAGTTAGAAGTAAAGGAATTAAGATTGCACTCGATGACTTTGGAACCGGATATTCATCTGTTCTTTATTTAAGAAACCTCCCCATCGATATTATTAAAATAGATCAAGTGTTTGTGAGGAATTTAACCGTTAACTCAAAAGATAATAAAATTATCCAAGCCATAATTGACTTGGCAAACGCCCTTGATATTGAGGTAGTTGCAGAAGGAATCGAAAGTGAAGAGATACTGCTGCTCCTTGACTCTATTGGTTGTGGCACTGCTCAAGGTTACCTTCTCGGCAAACCGATGGAATTGGATCATGCTTCCGAACTTCTTCAAGAAAAAAGTTTGTCATTCACTCGAAATTAGTGATATGAAGGAAGCCAGTAAAAAAACGGGGCAGTTCACCTGTCCCGTTTTCCTATTATGATTATTCGATTATCCATAACTGCTCTATCAACTAGATTGTTCACCTCGACAAAACCAGCTTGTTGCCAATTTTCGCAAACCTTAATAAAACAAAAAACCCGCCAAAGCATTGACGGGTTTCTTCCTATTTCCCTCCACCCGCACTGACCGTACTTTCCAACACCTTATCAGCCGCCCACTTCCTGGCGAATAAACCAGTATAGATAAGTGTCGTACCAAGCATGACAATGAATCCGATATAGACGGACATCATCGTTGGCATGAGGAAGGCACCGATGATGATGCTGGAACGTGCAATAAGGTCCGCCCCACTGAATGACAGGCCGGAAAAGGCAGAGTAAGAACCTCTCTGATCGTCAGGGATCATGTTGGCCTGCTCTGCATTCCGAATCGGAGAGTATATCAACTCACCCATCGTGGCAATCAGATTGAAGGCAATCAGTACATACCATGTGTTAGCGGATGTCACGGTCACATAACCGATTCCATAGAGGATCAGACCGAACAGAAGTGCATGTTTTTTGTTGAGCCGGTCGGTGAAACGGTTGACGATAAATGTGAAACATACCACTAGAAGCATGTTCTCGATATTCAGGATACTCAACATCCTAACCCCTGCAATTTCAAAGCTCCCGATGCTAACCGATTCAAACGTTTCAGCCAAGCGGATTCCGATATAGCTGTTCAATGAGAACTCTGCCGCGAAAATGAACGTCGATCCCGCGACGACTTTGGTGAACGCTGAGTCTTTCAATGCCACCCGGTAATTATTGATGAGATCGATGAAGACATTTTGGTGCTTTTTCTGCAGCTGGTCCTTAAAATGATCCTCCAGCCAAATTCCATACGCAATAGGAATGGTTATGGAGGTGAACGTCAACATCATAAACAGTTCGGTCTGATGGTTAAGGTATAACAAGCCCCCAAGCGCGGCACCGATTGCCATTGAAAGATTGATGAGCCAGTAATCAAGTGCATAGACGGCTTTTCTATTTTCCGGAGTAGTAGAATCGATAATAATGGCATGCATTGCCGGACGGCCGAGACTGCTGGTGATAATGAATCCTATGTAGGCACCTGCGAACAGAACAATCAGCTTATCCTGCGGAAACAGACTGATGGTCATGATTAAGAAAAACAAGGCATTGAGCCAAGAGGTCGTTAATAGTACTTTTTTTCTTGGAAATCGGTCAGAGATATACCCGCCAACCAGATTGATCACGAATCCAATCACCACCGTCATGATCAGGAACGCCCCTGCCCAAACCTTATTCATTTCCTGTGCAAAGAATAAGGCCATAAACGGCATGACAGCTGATGAAACAGCTCGATTAAAGAATGACGTGATCATCCTTACTTTAATATTTCTCGGTAATTCCTTCCACTTCATATTGTCCACTCCCTTTGTATACTGTATATTAAACTAGACGTACATATATAAAAATAGACATCTCAAAAAAAGGTGTCCCCTTTTGGAGGTAATACCATTGGATAACAAACTGCTCACGCTCTGGAGGTATTATCCTTCTGGAAGCATCCGGGTTGAAGAAATAGCAGAAACCCTTCAGTTAAGTCATAAACAGACCACCCGCTACTTGAAGAAATGGGATGAACAGGACTGGATTGCTTTTAAACCAGGAAAAGGGCGCGGAAATGTCTCCGCCTTGACTTGGAAAAAAGAAGTGGAAGCACTATTTGAAAAAGAAGCTCTACAAAGAATCGATCAGGAGCCGGTTGAACGGAGCAGCAAATATTTGATGTTCAATTGGTCCACAGACAGCAAAATGAGATTGATGAATAAATTTCAATCGAAGCTTGGTTTCATTCAAGAGTCCAAAGACAAACTGATTGTCCCGAAACGATATCCATTCTTCTCGATTCACCCTCTAGAAGCAGCCGATGTCTTCAGTGCACATTTGGTGGCGAATGTCTTTAATCGTCTCGTCTCCATCACCGAAGAAGGTAAAATCATCCCGGAACTTGCACATAGCTGGGATACCTCTCCTGCAAAAACACGTCTGTATCTTAGGAAGGATGTTAAATTTCATGACGGCTCCATCCTGACAGCTCAACACGTGGCAGAATGTCTGGAAAAACTTCGGCGGCACAAGCATTATGCAGAACTCTGGGCACCGATTGTATCCATTGAAGTAAAGTCTTCTCTTATCATCGATATTCATCACCCGGAAGGCTGCAGCTATACACTGCCTATGCTCACGATGATGTGCGGGAGCATTTATAGGGAAACGAAAGAACGGATTTTGGGTACAGGCTGCTTTTCACTCCAGGAAAACAGTGACCAGAAAACAACGCTATCTGCATTCTCCGATCACTTTCTGGAAAGACCGTTGCTTGATGCAGTGGAGTTCGTCCAGGTACCGATGGATTTCCAAGGAATCTACCATTCTCAAGTTCAGCAAAAACGTTCTGCATCAGTGGAAGTGCAAAGTGATTCCGGCTTCGGTATTGTCGTGATGAATCCTTGCCGTGACTCCGCCATCCAACGTAAAGAAGTTCGTGATTATCTGCATTGGATCATTGCCAAGAACAGACATTCTATTGGGGAGTGCAGTCCTCGGCTGATACCGAACAAAAAGAGTGTCATGGTTGGCCAAGATCAATCTTTCAATATTCAAGAAGTTGACCGGCCCCCTTTCAATGAGCCGATTGTGATTCGAGGAGCGAGCCATACAGAAAAGCCAACGCGATGGCTTGCTGACATATTTGAAAAAGAAAAAATTCCTTACGTCATCAAGTGGTTCTCCTTTTCTGACACACTGACGAAACAACCGGAGACACTCGATGTTGACCTCTTCATTCACGGGG
This sequence comes from Bacillus sp. SG-1, assembly GCF_000181495.1. Classification (GTDB taxonomy): domain Bacteria; phylum Bacillota; class Bacilli; order Bacillales; family Bacillaceae_B; genus Rossellomorea. The sequence goes on along the minus strand of NZ_ABCF01000001.1, from coordinate 532,440 downwards.
AGATTTTCGAGTCAAACCAAGATTTCTCATTTTATCATTTCTTACAAAATGGGTTCTCCCCTCTTTATCATATTTTCAAAGAAAACGAGGGAATGAAGCAGCTTGCAGAAGAGTACCTTCAGACACCATTTGAAAATTGGTCAGATCTTAATTTAAAAGTGGAAAAGAAGCTAATCGAAGACTCGATCATGATCCCCCTTTATTATGAGAAACGATTTATCCCATTCTCATCAGACATCATGAACATTAAGTTCAAGCATTTTGGGTATGTCGATTTTTCAAAATTGTGGGTGCGGCCTGAGGTGTAGGTGGGAAGAATGAGGGAACTTTTACTGTTCTGAGGAATTATGATAAAAAATATATTTCAGGCCGAATTTAAAAATGCTCCATACATATAGAGCATTGAACTAGCTAATATTATTTAGAATGCTTCTCAAGCAATTCGATAATTCTATCTAATTTCTTGTTGATATCATCAGAGGTGTTACTAGTCACCTTAGTATTAATAAGCAGTCTGCGAATAAAAAGGGTAAACGAAATAGCTCCCAGAAGTAGTAAAGAGATGATAACAGCTAAATATAGAAAATCACCAATGTACATAATTATCCCCTATCATTTTTGGATAATTATAACATGAATTAAACTATAGTGGTGTTGCTGTATGAGGTAAATATTTAATCATTAAACGGTTTTCCTTTACTGAATTATAAAATGCATTGAAGTAACTATTAAAAAGAGTTATAAGTTATCGGACAATTTATATTAAATTATTGATGCTTTAATCCAAGAAAGGCCTGTAAGTTCCCTATCTGAGCTACAATTTATTTTATTGGCACGGTATTCATTCATTGCGGGGTGACGTCTTTTGAATAAGAATATTGTATACGGAGATTTAATTTTTTATTTGATTTTCCCAATTGTCATTTGGAATATAGGGAGAGATTATATAGGGGATTACTATGCGATGTTAGCATCTTCGGTACCTGGGATTATATATAGTATGATTAGGTTTGCTCTCTTAAAGAAGATTAATCTCTTTGGTGTATTTATAGTTAGTAACCTACTAATTGGGACCTTAATTGATGTCCTTTCTGGTTCAGCAATTAATTTACTTTGGAATAATGTCTTTTATTCGTATTTTATAGGTTTACTCTTTGTTTCTACCATATTTATTAATAAGCCAATTGCTCTATACTTTGCTTTAGATTTCGTGGAATTGCAAGGTCAAAATCGAATAAAAATGAGGGAAGTATTTTATCAACCAAGAGTATTAACCATTTTTAAACTCATTACTTTTGGATTTGCTTTTAGAGATATATTATTAGCATCCATAAAAGTATGGCTAATCGTTACATATGGAATTGAATCTTTTGACAAAGGGTTGATACTAAGGCAAGTATTAAGCTGGATCCTTACTGGATTATCCATATACGGCTTTATATATATTTCTAAGTTAATCAATGACAATTCTAAGTCCACTAATAAAGCTCTATAAGTTAAGCGAAGGTTCCGGTAAATGACAGTTTAGTTTAAGCAGGTCAGGGTTCTGTAGTAAAATTATACAAGAACATTACAGAGGAGATAGTAAATGATGAAAGGAATATATGAATTTATAAGTGAAACACAGTTAAAAAAGTATGCAGAACTTTCTGTACGAGCTGGTGTAAATTTGCAAAAAAATCAATTATTGATTATTCATAGTGATGTACAAAATGCTGCGTTTGCACGTTTAATCCAAACGGCAGCTTATGAGTCAGGAGCTTCAAATGTTTTCATAAATTGGACAGATGAACAGTCTGCTAAAGAATTTTACCTACATGCAGCAGATAGTGCCATCGATCACTTTCCTGATTGGCAGGCTGCCCGTTTTAAGGAGTGGGACGATGAAGGTGCTGCTTACATCCATATTATTTCTGAGAATTTAGACCTCTTTAAGGAAGTTTCTGCAGAAAGGATAAGTCGTTTTCAAAAAGCTTCGCGTACCAAATTGAGTGATTATCATGCGAAAATAAGATCTCACGAAGTACGCTGGTGTCTGCTGACTGTCCCGTACGTTGCATGGGCAGCCAAAGTATTTCCCCATCTAAGTAAAGAAGAAGCTGTGCGAACATTATGGAAAATGATTTTAAAAGGGGCTCGGGCAGATGGGAAAGATCCTATAAACGATTGGGAGAGTCACAATCGAGCCTTGAAGTCGCGAAAGAAATTCCTAAACAAGAGCCAATTTCAAGCCCTGCATTTTACAAATAGCCGTGGAACTGATTTAACGATTGGTCTGCCTGATAATCATCTCTATATCGGCGGGGGCGTCAAGGATAAAAACGGAATCTCTTTCTTTCCGAACATTCCTACGGAAGAAATATTTACTGCTCCCCATAAAAATAAGGTGAACGGCAAATTGGTTGGTACAAAACCTCTTATCTATGGAGGAAGTGTCATCGATGATTTCTATCTGATTTTTAAAGATGGACGGATTACCGACTATTATGCCGGGAAGGGACAAGAAGTGCTGCAAAATCCCATCGAAACAGACGAAGGTTCCCATTATCTGGGTGAAATTGCCTTGGTCTCAAATAAGTCACCTCTTGCTCAGACAGAGACTCTTTTTTACAATACCTTGTTCGATGAAAATACGGCCTGCCATATTGGTATCGGAAATGCCTCTCCCTCCAATATTCATAATGGCACTGACCTAACGGAGGAAGAGTTGAAGGCAACTGGGCTGAATAGTTCACTCTTATTAGTCAATGTAACCTTTGGTACTGAAGATATGAAAGTAGTGGGCATTAAAGAAGGTGGAACTGAAGTAGTGCTAATGAAGGATGGCGATTTTCAATTCTAAAGAGCTTATATGCAGGAACCACCAATTCCGAGTATATCAGCTGCAAGTCCCTTCCCCTTAGACAATGAGATCATAGAATAAGGGAAAAAATTTCCCTTAGGGAAGAAATGTCGAGTAAAATAGGGCAAATAAGGGAAAAATCTTCCGCTATTAACTTAAAAAACACAAAAATTGTATGAATGAGCAGACTTAACGGTAAATTTTTCCCTTATTTCTCTCTCTTCAGCTTAATTCTGCAGTTTAACGGAAAAAATTACCCTTATTTTAAGTCCCCTATCTCTTTCCCTTGGTGAAATGGATATATTATGTGCTTTTTATTTCGAATTCATAGTAAAAAGCTGCCCCTTCCCCTTAGACAAGGCAAAAGACCCGTCAATCGACGAGTCTTTTTTAAATCTCAAAGCTTTTTGAAGCTGAAACACTGTTCAACTCCCCGTCTCATTAAATTCTTTACACCGTCATCTTCCAACTCGACACTGCAAGCCAGTTTTCTTTCTCTTTATAGTCTGGCACGATTTTTCCTACAAGACGCCAGAAGGACCGGTCATGATTGAGATGGACCATGTGACACATTTCGTGAATGACTACATAATCGATAACTTCCGGGGGAGCCATGGCAAGCTTCCAATTGAAGGTCATCTTCCTTTTCGCATCACAGGTTCCCCATGTTTTTTTGCTGTCAGTTACTTTGATGGAAGTCGGTTTGGTTTTAAAGTGATGTTGGTGTTTGGAAATACTCTTCTCTACCATCGCTTTACACCGTTGGTAGTAAAAACGTTTCAAAGCCTGTTTGATTCGTTCTTCTTCCATCTGTTGGACAAAGACATGCATTGTTTTATCATCAAACTTGATATGATCTTGCTTGATGGTTGGATCCTGATGGACTTCTATAGGATACGTCTTTCCTAAGTACAGAAAAGGTTCACCCTGAACATAGACCTTTTCCTGGTCTCCCTTCAGGCGCTCTTTCCTTTCCTTCGAGTTTTCCAAAATCGCTTCCCAGTTATCCTCTACTAACTTAAGGATAGACTCATCAGGCGTGCCTCTGGGAGCTTGCACCTCAACATGTCCATAACTATCAAGATAAATACCGATGGATTTCCGGTTCTTATAATTAATGTCAAAATGGATCGTTTCACCTAAAAAAGTATGATTCATGACTTATCCTCTGTATCTGATTGTTAATCCTTTTAAGAAATTCCTGGCATAGCGATCACCGCAAATTTGATAATTTTTATGGCCTTCTCTTCGTAAGATGGCGCCCATTTCCCCTTTGGTGACCGTCACACCTGCATCCTGCAAGATATCGATCATATCTTCACTAGTTAAAGAGAGAGCAATTTTCACTTTTTTTAGCAGAAGGTTATTCACGTGTTCATAGCTTAACGCCGGACGGTCGGGATCAACTGGCTTAGGTCCTCTTTTAAATGTAATGAAACCATTTAAGAAAGACTCGAACATTTCATCATCACATGGTATATGATTGTCCGACGGAACCTCATCGTCCTCTGATTTGGTAAGGACCTTCATCACTTCTTCTTTGGACAAATCGATGCCGCCAAGCTTGAAAATCTCCACCATCTCTGTATTTTTAATATCAAGTGCATATCGTAAGCGGATTAATATATCGTTATTATCTATATTCATTGGTAAACCTCCTGTAATTTTGCACGTGTCATTCTCTAAGAAAAATTATAAGGAATGACACTGAATCTTTAGCTTACCACTTTAAGGAGCTTGTACATAGTATGAAGTGAATGTTATACGAAACATACATGCTTATTTCTTTGGAACTGAATTAGTGCTTTGATTAGAGGGCCTAAAGATGTCCTTGCGCTTGTAAAAGATATACAAACATTAGAACTTGAATTATTTGCCCCTCTTTATTGTAACTATTCCGTAACTCCCCATATGTACAATTCGAAGTATCAAATCAAAGGGGTTGATTTTTTTCTATGACAGGTAGACGGTTATGGCTTATGACGGTGGCTTTGATCATGGTCCTTGCATGTTTAGTGTTTCCAGGTTCGTATTCTGCAGCAGGACAGTTTCTTAATGGTTCATATGGCGGTAAACCTTATAAGCTTTATGTTCCCAATGGGTACGATTCCAATAAAACTTACCCTTTATATGTCATGCTTCACGGATGCACACAGGATGCCAGTCAGTTTGCGACTGGAACAAAGATGAATACGCTGGCTGATGAGAAAAGTTTCTTGGTTTTGTATCCGGAGCAAACGAGCAGTGGGAACTCTAATAAGTGCTGGAACTGGTTCGAGACAGCACATCAGTCAAGGGGAAGTGGAGAGCCTGCGATTATTGCGGGCATGGTAAATACCGTAAAGAATAACTATTCAATTCAGGATGAACACGTATATGCAGCTGGTCTTTCAGCTGGAGCTGCCATGAGTGTGATCATGGGGGCAACTTATCCTGATCTCTTTTCGGGAATTGGAGTCGGAGCAGGACTCGAATACAAAGCAGCAACAAGTATGTCGGGTGCTTTCACAGCGATGTCCAGCGGAGGTCCCGATCCTACGCAGCAAGGCATTTCGGCCTATGGAGCAATGGGCAGCCGAGCTAAGATGCTGCCCGTCATTGTCTTTCATGGAACCTCCGACTATACAGTCTATCCGGTTAATGCTGACCAGGTCACTACACAATGGGCTGTCACCAATGATTTGGCACAAAACGGAGCAGATGATGACTGGATTGATGACCGGGCCGAACGTACGGAAAACTTCACTGTGCCAGGTGGGAGAAGTTATAGTGTAAGTGATTACGAGGCGGGAGACGGAAAGGTCTGGATGAAAAAGGTGATGGTCCACAGTATGGGGCATGCCTGGTCAGGCGGCAGCTCACAAGGAAGCTATACCGATCCGAATGGACCAGATGCCAGCCGGATGATGTGGGAGTTCTTTGATTCTTTCAAAGATGGTAGTGACGGAGAAACGGACACCACCGCTCCGGTTACGACAGCCGATCCACAAGGAGGAACGTACAATCAGTCCGTTCAGGTAGCACTGCAGGCAAATGAGGAAGCTACTACTTATTACACAGTAGACGGTTCAGCTCCAACGGTGAATTCTACTTTGTATACAGAACCCATTCTGATTACGGAGAACACTACGATTAAATTTTTCAGCGTTGACTCTTCAGGAAACAAAGAAACAACTAAACAGGAAATCTATGTTATTGATGAATCCGCTCCTCCAGTAGAAGGCTTAACCATTCCTTCCCTATCAGCAGAAGATGGATTTGTCGGCCAATTCACCGCGGATGGAAAAGGGACCGGCGACATCAAGGTTGGAGATAAAGGAATGTACAACACAGACACCTATAGAGGGATTCTATCATTTGATACAAGCACCCTTGGTCAAACAACAATAGAATCGGCCGTTATCCGCCTTTACACAAAATCTCTAAAAGGAACGGTTTCAGCGGTTGGAGCCGATATAAAGAATGGAACCTTTGGTACCGCAGCGATTGAGCAAAGCGATTATTCCGCAGTTGCCAGCTTAAGTAACGTTGCGAGCGTCCAATCACCTTCTGCCACTGGATACATTGACTTAGTTCTACCTGCCAGCGCATTAACGCAAATCAATAAAGGTGGCAAAACCCAATTCAGACTAAAAGCCACAACCACCGCAGGATACAATCAAAATCAGATAGAGTTTTATGGAGGCGGTAATGACGCACAGTCCCCTGTTTTAATTATTAATGGGGGAACAGAGTGAACATATAATTGATTCAGGAAACGATTAGCGGGAATCTCGCTGGTCGTTTTTTTTTGCTGATGATGACGATGTACGTGGTAAAAAACTACATTACATGCTTTTTCACACCTAGGTACAAAGTTCTTTATCACCTCTTTATCATTTTAAGATCAATGTGATTTTGATACTGAACGCCCAAAGAAACTTTAATGTTTTCTGAATAATAAGCTCGAGATAAGTGGTCAGAGTGGTTAGCGAACAGATATCTGGTATTTCTCCCAAAGAATCAGTGAAATTTGAAAAATAAAGTAAAGAATAAACTTCGTAGAATCTCAGAAGCTGGAAATGAGGATTTCCATGTAAAAAAAATATCTTATGACGGACCGCTAGATGTAATAAGAAAGACACTCCAACATTGATAGATAAGCAATAATAGGTTAAAAAGCCCGAGTTAAAAAATAACGTATTTGCAAATAAAAATGGTCAGTGGCTGATGTGCCTCTGACCGGTTTTTTATAGTCGTTTATCATTAAAGCACCCGTTAATTTAAGTAGATTGATTCACAAACTTAATTCATCAATTACGATTTTTGAAATTAAATTTGGAAGAGAAATAATATATAAATGAAATTATAATTGCAATAATAAAAGGGTAACCAATTAACACAAATGGGTTCGTGTGTTCAACTAAACTAAACTCACCCCATTCAAGCAACAAACGCCATCCCATTCCTAAAGCACTAAGAATTAAACTTACTATAAATATTAGTGATAGTCGGTCTTTAAATAACCCTACAAATATATTCGCAACTACAAAGTAAAACAATAGTGCAATAAATAAGAAGAACCATTCAAAACCTTTTAATGTAGTTATTACAAAGGTAAACGTGATACCTGCATTAAAAACAATTGCTATTACACTTATAATCAAAAAATTAAATCGTTTCTTTTCTACCTGATTATAAAAATTTTCACCTAACATTGCTTACCCCCCTTAAACATTTAAATCATATTTGCCATTTAATCTAATTCAAGTATTCTGCCACTTTACTTGAACAGAGCTTGTTTAACAAATTCCCCTTGAATAAACTTTTCACTTTAAATTTTTATTTATTACTCCTATTAAATGCACCAGTAATGAAGTTATAAAGGAAAGAAGAATAATAATCAAAGTACCAAATATATAAACTAGCCCCTCATTACCTGTTCCGCCCGAGAACAAACCAACCCCAAGCAAAAAATATAGAATAACCATAATTAACATAATAAGAATAAAACCACTAAAAATCTTCATCACTTGGTATCAATCCTTTTCTTTCACTTTTCTTAATAAACCTTATTCAATAATCCTCCCATTTAGCTGAAGATGCTGACCAAAGAGAAGCTTGGTGACTATGTATTTAGCAAACACCCTCGATTGTTGAGTATATTATTTTAAAAACCTGACAATCCGAATATAAATAAAGCTAAAATGATTAAGTAGCCCACAGGTAAAGCAATTAAAATAGTCGCTGATGCCTTCCTCCAAAAACCGCTTTTACTATACCAGGAAGCTAAAGCTGAAGCTACAAATCCAATGACGATTATCACAACCCACCAGTGTCCAATGTATTTTCCAACAAGAGATTGTAGCAAGGTATATGTAGCTATTAGGATTAAGATGGAGACCATTCCTAAGTAATTTTTCAATATAATCCCCCTTTTTTTCTTCAAGCAAATCAAGATAAACTGTTGTTGATGGTTTTTGGATGATTTATCTTTAATAATTTGACGAATACCCAATTCTGGAAGTTTCATAATATTCCATTAAACTGCTGCCCTTTACTTGGGCAGCTGCTTGTTCAGCAAACGCACCATACTGCGGAAGTTCATTTGTTATTCCTCAAGCTTCTCCCGTATTTACTAGAACCAAATTACCGTTATCCCTTTTAAAGAGACTAAAAATTTTCTTTTCGTTAACTTCAAGTTGATAACTTACAAGAATACTGTCCTTTCTTAATTCTTCAACGGATTGAATTGAGATATCTTCAGTGTCATATGTCTCTTCAAGTTTTTCAGAAACTGTTTTTTCCAGCATTTTATCTTCTATAAAGGCGGGCCTTACGAGGCACCAGCACCTGAAACTTCCCTTCCCTTTCTTTAAAAATAAAAAACTGGCTATCCTTTTCAGATAACCAGTTTTTATATTACTCTACTTCTTATTCAACATCTCAGCTACTTGCTCAACATCCTTGTCCCCTCTTCCAGATAGGTTAACAATGATGATATCGTCTTTCGATAAGGTTTTGGCCAGTTTTACAGCATGTGCCACTGCATGGGAACTCTCCAAAGCAGGGATGATCCCTTCTACCTTTGATAACTCTTGGAATGCTTCTAATGCTTCCTGTCCTGTTACTGTGACATACTCCGCTCTTCCAATCGTTTTCAGATGACTGTGTTCAGGTCCAACGCCTGGGTAATCAAGCCCTGCAGCGATGGAATACGTCGGCTGCGGGTTTCCTTCTTCATCTAACAGTGTCAGACACTTAAAGCCGTGAATAACGGCAGGAACACCTTTTGTTAAGGTAGGTGCTTCTGCTGGTTCGACTCCGACTAACCGGACATCTTCTTCATCAATGTAGTGAGCAAATGCACCTATCGCGTTGCTTCCCCCGCCTGCACAAGCGACAACGGCTGTTGGGAGTTTCCCTTCTTTTTCAAGGATCTGTCTCTTGGATTCTTCACTGATGACGGCCTGAAAATGCTTGACCATCGTCGGGAATGGATGCGGCCCGACAGCAGATCCTAATAGATAGAAGGTATTCTCAAAGTTTTCAACTAAATCATTCAATGCCTCGTCTACAGCATCTTTTAATCTGCCTTGTCCTTTATCCACTGGTACGACCTTTGCTCCCAAAAGCTCCATCCGGAATACATTAAGAGATTGGCGGACGGTATCCAGTTTCCCCATGTATATGATACATTCCATACCGAACATCGCACAGGCAGTTGCGGTTGCCACGCCGTGTTGGCCAGCGCCTGTTTCAGCGATGATTCTGGTTGCGCCCATGCGTTTAGCCAGCAGGATCTGGCCGATTACATTATTGATTTTATGAGCGCCTGTATGATTGAGGTCCTCCCGTTTCAAATAAATCTTTGCTCCACCTGTCTTTTCAGTGAGGTTTTTAGCAAAGGTCAATGGGTTTTCCCGGCCTACAAATTCTTTTAGATAAAATTTGAACTCTTCATTGAATTCCTCATCATCCTTGTACTTATTAAACTGTTCTGCAAGGATTGATAACACATTCTGCAAGTCCGGCGGAAGGTAGCTCCCTCCGAATTCTCCAAATAACCCATTCTCAACTAAACTGTTTTGACTCATCTCTAAACTCAGCTCCTCTAAAAAACTTGAATACTCATAGTCTATATTTTCATGATTTTGAAAGGAAATCAAGGATTTTGTCTTATTATTCAGTTTATTCTTTTGGCGTCAAGAATTAAAGGACCCCCGTATGGCAAGACAGTCTAGGCTGGGACAGTCTCAGAAAATATATGTCACCAAGAGCCAGATCACGAAATGGTTTCTTAGAGTTTTCATTCCATTATGCACTTTGTTAAAGTAGTGATGAAGAAAGAAATTAAAGAGGATGATACGATGAATATACTATGGGACTTCGATGGTACGTTATTTGATACATACCCCGCTTACACCAAAGTCTTCTCGCAGGTCTTGGGAGGTACACAGGATGAGCAGGAAATTTACGATAAGTTAAAAGTGACATACCCGCACGCACTGGATCACTACAATGTTTCTTCTGATCAACAAGAGAAAATGAAAACACTAAGAAGCGAACTGATGCCGCAAGATATGCCGCCATTCCAACATGTAGAAGATGTTCTTAAGTCAGCTGACAAAAATGTCATTATGACCCACAAGGACAGAGCCGGCGTTATGCTGATCTTAAAGCACTATGGATGGGAAAAGTACTTTGATGATATCGTGACGATTGACGACGGTTTCCCCCGCAAACCGCACTCTGCGTCATATCAATACCTGCATGACAAACATAATATTGATTTAGCCATCGGTGACAGAGAGCTCGACTTAATGCCGGCAAAGGAATTAGGAATAGAGACCTGTATCTTTCAAAGTGATTGTGAAATAGCCGACTATCGTTTAGATAACTACTCCGAGTTCTTTAATATATTCCCTATTAAAAAATAAGGGATAGACTTATTCTCTAATAAAAATAGTCAGCGGCTCGGAGCCGCTGACCAGTTTTATTAATCTCCCTCAGAAGGGTATGAGATTAATACCTCTCCAAAACCGCCAGTCTATCAATAAATTCATCAAGCAAATTCAACACTTCTTCCCTGTCAGCTTTATCCTCTACAGAAAACTCCCGGATATCCATAAGAGAATATAATTCTCTTCGAGAATCAGAAAGAGCCTGGATAGCGATGTGTTTTTCAGTCTCCGTATACTGGAAACCTTTCAACCCTTTCAGTACCTTTTCAATTCTGGAAAAATAATTCTCATTAATCATGAGGAAGTCTGTAAACTCATTCAGGTGTTGGATGGTATTGCCGAGGTGATGAAGGCGCTGGATGTCGTTATCAAGGGCATCTTGATAATAAATTCTTTTCTCATCCTCAATCGGAAATTCATATGTATTCAGTGTTTCTTCTATGCTGTAAAAAACAGACTGCAGTTCCCTCAGTTGGTTATCTATTTGAGATTCCTGCCGTAGTTCATAAACTTCAATTTTTGTTCTGGCCTCATCCCATTGATGGTAGAGAAACAATCCTCCCACCACTATAAGGATAGGTAAGTATTTCTCAAAGTATTGCTTTTTCGTTTTTTCGTTTTTCAAAGTTCCACTCCCTACTCTATATACCTCTTTTTCTACTTAAACTCTCCTTATAGTAATAGACGATTCAACTACTTATAAGTTTCGGATATATAATCTTAAAGTTCAACCGGAATAAGGCTAACTCCCCCATTTAAATCAATCAAAATTGGAGGCGGCAATTTTCTGTCTCCAAGGTAGGCAGCCTCATTATCATTGACTTAAACAAGAAAAAGGGCTGCCGAAGCACCCCTTAAGACTAGAAAAAAAAGTTCCGCCCGTAAATAGAACAGTAATAAAAAGAGTAAAAGCTAAAGAGAACTTCTATCTAATCAACAAATCATCAGGAAGTAAATGTACAGGAATCGGCTTACTAAAATAATAACCCTGCCCTGCGTCACACTTCTCTCTCTTCAAAAATATTAGCTCTGTTTCACCTTCAATACCTTCTGCAACGACATTCATATTTAAGCTGTGTGCCAGAGAGATTATTGCAGAGGTAATCCTTTTCCCATGTAAATCACGGCTAATGTCATCAATAAAGCTTTTATCGATTTTTACTGTGTCAAAAGGATATTGACGGAGATAACTTAAAGAAGTATAGCCTGTACCAAAATCGTCTATGGAAATCGATACGCCAATTCCTCTCAGTCTTGTTAAACTTTCTTTAATTTCTTCCACATCATCGAGTAAAATACTCTCAGTTACTTCAAGTTCAAGCCATTTAGCCTCCAGCCCTGATTTCGCCAATACTTTCTTTACGCTGTCAACAAAGTCATATTGCTGGAGTTGTTTAGTAGAAACATTGACCGCCACTTTAAATGGAGGCTTTCCGGAATCCTGCCACTTCTTATTTTGTATGCAGGCTGTTTCCAAAACCCAGTTCCCAATCGGGATAATTTGCCCGCACTCCTCTGCCACACGGATAAAATCATTCGGGGCAACCATTCCAAGCTCAGGGTGGTGCCAACGTATCAGTGCTTCCATCGCAATCACTTTTTCACTTTCCAAGTTCATAATTGGCTGATAATACAATTCCAACTCATTGTTAATAACTGCAAGGGGTAAATCCCTTTCAATTATTAAGTTATATGAAGTGTCCACTTCCATTTCATCGGAATATATCGTATATTGACTTCGCCTGAATTTCTTAGTTTGGTACATTGCAGTATCTGCGCGATGGATAATTTCTGAAACTCCAACATTTTTTCCCGTGCTGAATGCAATTCCAATACTTGCTGAAACACTTAACCAATGGCCAGACACCTGAAAGGGTTCAGCTAAACTTTGGTTGATTCGTTCCGCTATACTAATGACGTCTTCCTCAGTAATATCAGGCAGTAAAATGGTGAATTCATCCCCGGCTAACCGGCTTAACGTATCTGTACTCCTAATGGATTGTTTCAGTCTGTCGGCCACCAACTTTAAAAATTCATCTCCGATATGATGACCCATCGAATCATTTATAAACTTAAACCGATCCAAATCAAGGAAAATAACAGAAAATAATTTCTCTTCAATTTTTGCAAGCTTAATGATTTGCCCTAACCGATCTTCAAATAACTTACGGTTTGGCAATCTAGTCAGCGGGTCATAAAAAGCGAGTTCCCTCATTTTCTCATCATATAACTTCTTTTTCGTAATATCCCTGGCTGTTCCATAAGTACCCACAATTTCTCCATTTACCTTCATAGGATAATGCGTGGCCTCTACATGAATCTTTTGACTATCCTTTCGAATAAGTACCAACTCTGCACTGCTCGGTTCTCCAACCTTAGCACTTTCAAAATGTTTAATAGCTTCAGGTAAATCTTCTGATGCAACAAGGGGCATGAAAGGCATTCCCTTCATTTCCTTGGTTGAATACCCTATAAGCTGTTCACCCGCCGGATTAACATCAATTAAGATCCCATTTTCATCCATAGAATACATGGCATCTGGGCTGCTTTCAAAGAGGGATTTATATTTTTCATTGCTCTCTTCCAGCATTTGTTGAGCTTCGATTTGTTCTGTTATATCTATCACACTGCCGAAGAGCACCCGTTTATCGCATATGATCTCCATGTAGCTTTGAATTTCTGTGTATATTAACTTCCCTTGTTTATTAATGTTTCGTACACGATATCTCTCTACCTTCTTGTTCCCTTGATTCCTGCCTTCAATTCTAGCTTGAACCGTTGGGTAATCTTCCGGATGAATGATTTGTTGCAGGGAAACGAGTCCTTGAGTGAATTCTTCTCTTGTATATCCCAATAGGTCCGAATAATAGTTATTAATGTATGAAACAGACCCTTCCTCCAGTATATAAACACCAATAGGCGCTTTCTCTATTAAACTTTCAAACATAGACCGGGCAAAATCCGATTGGGGATGATCCTTTTCAAGTAAGGTCCCTAGCTGACTAAAGAATTGACGAGAATTCTGCTCCTTATTATCTGTTAACATTTACTCTCTCCTATGACAAATGATTCTATGGTGAAAAACAATTTCGATTGTCTGGATGATTAAAGGCTTGATGGAGAATCGATATATTGCCTTTTTAAAGCTGAACTTTTCTTTTATTTAAGCATTTGTCGTTTTTGGTTTTCAAATATTTGTATAAACTACCTAATTTATATTTTACGCTAAAACAAAATGTAAAGGAAGAAAGATTTGTATATACAAGTAATTCTGCAAAGTCCTTTCCTATTATTTTTGCACATCAAGTTATCTATATAACTCCTGTCAAACTTTAGACTCCTTTTGCCAGCAAGGTGTGATTCCTCTCAAAGAAACACGCGCTTTTTCATCATAAGACGCCTTCTATTTAAACTTTTTAAAAAACAACAACAAAAAATGATACAAAACTTCCCCTAACTGCCTAATAACCACCAGTTTCCCCTAGAGAAAGTCGCCGTACCCTGCAACATAGCCTCTCCAAGCCTCTTTGTCCTAAACACACCCCCTCCCTTATGCTGAACTCACCCGGGAATACATGAAAAGTGCGCGCCTTTTGGAAGGATAGCAGATTGAAAGAGTTTAATGAGGTGCTTGCCCAGTATGAGCCAATGATTCATAAGATCATCAATACCCTTCAGATATACAAGGAGAAAGACGAATACTATCACATCGGGATGACGGCCCTTTGGGAGGCTTGGGAGAAGTATGATGAAGAGAAAGGCAACTTCACGGGCTACGCTTACTCGACGATCCGTGGAAGGCTGCTGGATGAACTGAAACTTAAAGTGAAGTGGCAGGAGTCCTTTATTTACCCTGAAGAAAACTTTTGGGAGGTGGTTTCTGACGACTCCCGAGAGAGCTATCTTGAAGGCGAAACCTTGCTTACTTACTTTGAGCCGTTAACCGAGACGCAGAAGAAATGGGTGATGTACACCTTTATCGGGATGATGAAAATCAGTGAAATTGCCGAACGGGAACAGGTATCCGTCTCTGCTGTGAAAAAATGGCGCAATGGAGCCAAAAGCAAACTCTTAATACGGAAATAGACCGAATGAACACGAAGCCTCTCTGCCTAAGAGAGGTTTTTGTCGATTTATACCAGAATTTTGTCTGATTTTTCAGAAATGCACTCTATAGACTGTGTTTATTGCCAATTATATCCATAATAATAAACTAGTAAAGAAATTGAAACGACAGTCCGCTTGAGGAATGTGTAATTTCCCTCCCGCTGTACTGTCAATCTATTAGAGGAGCGTGTTACATGAAAGAAATTGTATCGAGCTACACCATATCCAAAAAAACAGCAGCATTGATTCCCGTAAAACACCCCGACTACCTCACAAAAGTCATCGAAACGGACAACATCTTCTATGTAACCAAGCCACCCCTGAGCATCATTAAGAAAGCCTGCTTGAAAGGATATTCCAGCTATGAAGGCCGACGGGAAGCTGTGAAGCATTATACAGGCTATCAACGGAAAGTGCCGATCCCCATCATTCCGAAACATAACATCTTTGCATTCCCGTCTCTTTCCCCTGAAGCCTTTGAATGTATCTGGCTGTTTCCTGCTCATATCAAATCCATATCTAAAGCAAATACAGCTGATAAAGCCATATCTTCTCTTGTCACATTAAAAAACGGCAGAACGGTTTACATGAGTGAATCCCCCGCTGTCATTAAGAAACAACTACAGCGGACTGCTTACTTCTCAATGATGTATTACACGGACAGTGTTGGAGTGTAAATGATAGGTAAATAACGCAGCAGCCAAGAAATTTTTTAAAAAAAGTTCAAAAAAAAACAACATTTTACCAATAACTACCTTTTTACACACTATAGACTGTGTCACCTTTTTTCTATCACTTTAATAATGAAGAAAAAAGGGTGATAACTATCAAACTAGAGGAACTTCTCAAACAAAGTTTCGGAAAAGTAATCAGGGCTCATCGAAAATACAAAGGACTTTCGCAGGAAGAGCTTGCACACCGCTCAGGTTTTCATCATAACCATCTAAATAATATAGAACTGGGCAAGGCTGGGATGTCTCACCATACTGTTTTTAAAGTTGCCGCCGGACTTAATGTGACTCCCAGCCAACTTCTAAAAGAAATAGAAGAAGATGTTTTTCCTTTATATAAAGAGGACGTAAAATCACGTACATAATGAATCTTTGGGGGAATGCTCCCCCTTTATTTTCTCGCACACCGCCCCCTTCTCAACGCCTATAATACGTTCCCCCCCTGAAGCACATTTTTACTGTGTCATTCCCCTCTTTTCTCGGTACCTGCCTCAAAAACTCTTAATCTTCTTTAAAACTTATGTACATTTCTTCATAGAAATTGAAACTTTCTGGTAATGGCAATCGTACATATACTATAAGCAAACAAAGGAGTGGAAAAATGAAAAGAATCTGGAAAGTCATGACAGCCGCCGCACTCGCTCTATCTCTGGGTGCCTGTTCAACAACCGCCTCACCGGAAGCTGATGTAAAAAATAAAAGTGATTTGACACTGGAACAGGTTTTTAAGAATACTGTACAAGCAGACTCTGAATTATCCAGCGTACATATGGATATGGAGATCAACCAAGTCACACATGATGAGGCGAATGAAGAAGGATCAATGAACATGAGCACCACCTCTTCCACCGATCTAGTCATGGAACCGATGACCATGTACCAGACTTCGACTGTGAACATGCAAATGGATGAAATGGAAGGCAATGAAATACCTGTGGCCCAAGTTGAAATGTATTTAACAGAAGAAGAGATTTATCTAAAAGACAACATGCAGAACGAATGGACGAAACTCCCCAATGAAATGGCAGACTTGATGAAGGACAGCGCCCTGCAGGAATCTTCTCTTCCAGAAAATCAACTAAAGCAATTTCAGCCTTACCTGGATCAATTCACCTTCAAACAAGATGATGATACATTTATTCTCCATCTCTCTCTGGAAGGAGCCCAAGCAGATGAGATCCTTGAAGAAGGAATGGGAATGATGAACGAAAAACTCCAAGCTTCTTTTGACGGTATGATGGAAGACATCTCTATCGCAAATATGGAACTAAAAATGTGGATTGATAAAGAAAGTTTCAACACCGTTAAAATGGAACTGCAGCAAAATATTGAAATGAAGCAAAACGGAGAAACTCTCACAATGGATCAAACCATGAAGAGCGAGTTCTCAAAGTTCAATGAAATCCAGGCAATCGAGGTTCCTGCAGAAGTCACTGAATCAGCGGTTGAGATGGAATCGCCTTTTGGGCAGTAATTGAGGCAGCCTTCAAGACCGAAAAGCAGATAAGAGTTAGATAAAATGATAAAGTTGACACCCTGCTAAATAGAGGACGAAATCCAATTGATTTCGTCCTCTTTTCCTATGGAAGAAACAAGAATTCTGCGTCCCGTCTTCAATCTGAGTGCACCGGCTCACTGGCTGACTGGCGTTAACAGGCTGCTCGTAAGCCGCAAGTTCTGCAGACGAGAAACCCCCGTTGCACGATGAAAAGACGAAAGTGACCGGCAGCGGGATGTATAATACCATTGAGTAGGCAGAAAAGTCCCTGGCATTAACACTTAAAGCGCCTATCAAGCATTCTAACAAAAATAAAAAAGCCAGCCATTACAGCCAGCTCACAAAACTTGGCAGACGGAGCAGCCCACCACTAGTTATATTTCGGTATTTCACCCGACATTTAATCGGCTCTATATAAACGTAATCTTCTCGCTCTTCCTTAATCTTACTACCACATACTTTTGCTCTTTCCTTCACCGGTACCCCTAGTTCCATCATTCCCTGTGGGTTCCCGGCTTCATCAGCAAGCAGCCAGCCGAACTTAGACTTGCGAAAACCAGTCACGAGCACATCGGCGAACTGATAATTAATGACCTTCAACCACGAGTGACTTCGCTTACCGACTTCATATAAAGACTCTTTTCGTTTCAGCACAATTCCCTCAAGCGCTTGCTGACAAACGGCTTCATAGTAAGCAGGTCCGGACCCCTCGACAAATTTCACCTTAGATACCGTCGCATCATCTTCTGCAATAATATCTGCCAGCAATTCCTTCCGATCAAGCAATGGTAATTGAGTGGTTCGGCTGCCAGCCCATTGCAGTACATCAAAAGCTACATAGCTGACAGGCGATTTGTCCTTACCGCTCATAAAACGAGCCATTGTCCGTTCGAAATCCGGCTTGCCTTTCGTGTCAGTCACAATCAACTCACCATCTAATACCGTGCCAGGCTGTATACTAGTCCCCCAACTGACGAGCTCAGGAAACCGGTTTGTAACTTCGTTGTTATGTCTGGTATATAGCCGGACCTTGCCAAGTAAATCTTTCGTATATAATAATCGGATGCCATCAAGTTTCAATTCCGTAATGTAGTCGGCTGAATCGAATGGCTCTTCCACTTTGTGTAACAACATTGGCGAGATAAACACTACACATCACCTCACGCCAATTCTAGCACGATACGGAGTTCCGGAGTTTAGTAGAATGATGGTAAATGAAATGATGGTCGGAAAACCAGCTGTAAGGACCACCCTTCTTCCTTGATTGCGTCCACTAAAAAGTGCCATCCACATCTAAAAATTATTGAAAACGACATGACAAAAAACCGTAATAAAGATTGGCACGTCTAATAAATTGTTCCTTAAATCACTTAATATTGCTTTGAAAGTGGCTCTTTTATCAAAATGAAGAATATCCCAAATTAGGTCTAATCAAAAAACACACTCTCTCTATTGATCAGACTTTTTCGCTTCTTTACTTAAATCATCCGTTTTCACAGTCACCATTGCTTTTTCCACCCGATTATCCTTTATTTCCAAAACTTCAAATTGTAAGTGTTTATAATCTATAACCGGGCGTTCCTGCACAGAGGGAAAATAGCCTAGTTCGTGTATAAGGAATCCGCTGAGTGTATCCAGCTCCTCGGTAGAGAAGTGGACCTTAAGTACCGCTTCCAGCTCCCAAAGTCTTGCGATCCCTTTAACTTCATACTGATTCGGCGATATCTGTTTAATTTCTTCCTCATAAATGCCTTCTTCTATACTCTCGCTATAGATTTCCCCGACAATTTCTTCGATGACATCTTCAATCGTAATCATCCCTTCCGTACCACCGAATTCATCGAGGACAATCGCAATATGAACATTGTTCGTTTGCATGGTTGTGAAGAGAACATCTATTGTCTGGGACTCCAGGACAAAGTATGGTTTTCGGATTACATTTCGCAGGTCAAAATCCTCATCTTTCCCGATATACTGGAATAGATCTTTTGAATGGAGCACGCCGACAATGTTATCTCTGACTTTTTCATATACAGGAAATCTGGTGTATCCCTCTTTGCTGACCATCTCAAGAACTTCCTCCAGATCTGCGTCGATTGAGAGTACACACATATCCGTGCGGTGTGTAATAATATCTGAGGCAATCTTATCATTGAATTCGAATATATTATTGATCATCACCTTTTCAACTGTGTTGATCGTGCCTCTCTCCCTGCCGATATCGACCATCATCCTGATGTCTTCTTCGGTCGCCTCTTCATTCTGCTCATTGGGATCAATTCCGAATAAACGTATGACAGTATTGGAAGAAAAGGTAAGTATTTTGACAACCGGCAATGTTATTTTTGCTATTAATGAAATCGGAGCCGCTGCAAAGTTAGATATTTGCTCCGCCCGCTGTAATGCCAGCTGCTTCGGTACGAGTTCCCCAAACACTAAAGTGAAATACGATAGAATGACAGTGATTGCGATAACGGAGATTGTATGCAATAGTTCCAGGGACAACGGTAATCCCACTTCATACAATTTCTGAGCCAATGGCTCGGCAAAAAAATCGGCTGCAAATGCACTCGACAGAAATCCTGCCAGCGTAATACCAATTTGGATGGTGCTCAAGAATAGGCTTGGCTTTGAGATAAGGTTATGTAACTTCTTAGCTTTGCTGTCTCCATTTTCAGCGAGCCGCTTGACTTTATTATCATTTAGGTTGACCAATGCAAGCTCGGAAGCCGCAAAAAAAGCATTGATTAAAATTAATACAATAAGCGTGATGATTGCTGTAGTCAATGATCCATCCTCCTAGCCATAAACATATAATTACTTAGTATAGGTTGTTGCTGAACCGATGCATTTATACTTGATGAGTAGTTGATTTCCACTTCAGGTGTGCGACTCCAATCAACCATTCGTAAAAAAACACCAGAAGAATTAGTTGAAAAGCTACTATCTTTTAGAAAACAGCCTTATAAAAAGATTAACCTCATTAATTTTGTGTAAACATATAAGTAGTTCTTTATTATAGGGAGAGGTAAAAAAGTGGTTTATATTTTATTAATTTTAGGCTTTGTATTATTAATTAAAGGTGCAGATTTATTTGTTGACGGCTCTTCCAACATTGCACGCGCTCTGCATGTTTCCCCGCTTCTGATTGGTTTAACATTTGTGGCCTTAGGGACAAGCTCTCCTGAGGCTTCTATCAGTATCATTGCCGCAATGGAGGAAAATGCCGGAGTTGCTCTTGGGAATGTGGTAGGAAGTAATATTTTGAATACAACTTTAGTAGTGGGGATAGCTGCATTCATTTATCCGCTGAAAGTGGAAAATGAAACGATTAGAAAAGAAATTCCATTTACGTTATTAGCGAGTGCAGCTTTGTTGATTTTGATTAGTGATATAGCGCTTCAAGGGGCCAGTGAAAACCTTCTTACAAGAGGTGACGGCTTCATCATCTTACTGCTTTTCTCCATTTTCTTGTACTATATATTTGAAGTGGCAAGAAACAGCCGGGAAAAGATCAAGGAGGAAAGCAAGGAACAGGCGCCTGCTTCTTGGATGAAGAATAGTTTACTTACGCTTGGAGGCCTTGTTGGAATAATAGTTGGTGGAGAATTAGTTGTAAAGAATGCCACTGAGATTGCACTTTCTCTCGGGATGAGTGAAACGTTAACCGGCCTGACCATTGTAGCTATTGGTACCTCTCTACCAGAGTTGATTACATCCATAACGGCTGCATTGAAGAAAGAAAGTGATATTGCTTTAGGAAACATCGTGGGCAGTAATATCTTTAATATCTTATTCGTATTGGGAGCTACCGCTTCTATACACCCGATCATCGTCGATAACAGGATATTGTTTGATATTCTAATAATGATATTCCTGACAGGGACATTGCTTATCTTTTCAAGAACAAACTTTAAAATTGGAAGATTTGAAGGAAGCTTCCTAGTTATTGCGTATATACTTTATATGGTTTTTATCATCATTAGAAATTAATTAATTGTCTAATGAACCAGTAACAATTTGTTTGAATCCTTTCTTTGCGCTTTATCAAATGAAATAATAGTCAGATGGGTGTTATGAGAACGCTGTTTTCGTATATATTGTTGCTCTCGGAAAAACCCAAAGCGCCGAATTTTTCCCATGGAGACAAGGGCTATTTTCTCTGAACAGGGTGAATTAGCTCTTTTCTTCATATTTATCAGCTATTTCTGGTACATTCTGGCGCGTTTCACCACATAAAAGACAAAAATCTTGCAGAGAGACAAAACACGGTGTGTCTCTATAAGCTGAGGACGTAATCGAACTGATTGCGTCCTCTTTTTTCATGCATAAAAGGAAAACTCTATTCCCATATTGGTTCTTTATGACCATACATAAGAGAATCATTCCCTTTTTCTCTGGCGAAGGTTTATCATGGCCTGGGCAGGGTAAGTAAAATGAGGCATTTCATTCAGAAAACATAGATTTTCAATCAATAATAGAGTTATAGATTGAGAACTCTTTGAATAGTGAAAGCCACCTTCAACACAAGAATTTTTAAAACAGGTGGGATAACATGAATAAGAGATTTAGAACGAGAGCTGGCCTCGCAGCAATTCCTTTCTTACTGTTAACGGGCTGTTCGCAAACAGCAAGTTCTGCAGACCAGGAACCCCAGCAGCATGAAAAGTCGAAATTGGCCGTCAGCGAGGAACATAAAGTTATTGAGAAGACAGAAACGTCACCGAGATTCACACAGGAAGCTCCCTATCAAGCTATCAAACCTTCCGAAAGTGCACAACCGTTGAAAACCAACTATACAGATAAGCAGCTGGCGGAAATGCCTAGAACGCAGGCGCATGGAGGCGACACGGCAAGAAGCGTGCCTTTAGGTCAAACCCTGCAAAAAGGCGCAGAAGATCTAACAGACGGGCCTCTTAAGGAACATAGAATCGTTTCCTATTATGGTCACCCCAATTCGGTCAATATGGGGATTCTGGGAGAACACAGCCCTGAAGTATTCATGGAGAAACTGATCGAACAAACCAGGGAATATTCTGAACTGGATCCTGAAAGACCCGCCATTCCTGCAATTGAATTGATATCGACCGTAGCACAGCGAAGTCCCGGAGAAGATGGTGATTACATACACCCGACATCAGCCGAAGATATCGAAAAATATGCTAAGCTGGCCAAAGAAAACAATGCCCTGCTGATCCTGGATGTCCAACTGGCCCGGGATACAGTCATGAATCAAGTCAAATCGCTGGAAAAATACCTGAAACTCCCTCACGTCCATTTAGCCATTGATACAGAATTTCGTGTGAAAGAAGGAGAAATTCCCGGAGTGGATTTGGGCACAGTCGACGGGAAGAATATTCAACAAGCGATTGAATATGTATCAAATCTAGTGAAAGAAAACGGCCTTCCGGACAAACTTGTCATCGTTCACCAATTTTCAAAACATGTCCTGACAAATAAAGATGCCATCCATCCTACAGAAAACGTGGAAGTGGCGTTAAACTTTGACGGCCATGGACTGGATGCAATTAAAAGAGCCGGGTACAATGAACATGTTCAGAAGGAGCCTATTCAATACGGCGGATTCAAGGTCTTTTACAAGAAGGACGAACCATTGATGACTCCGAAAGATGTGCTGGAATTGGACCCTGCACCGGCATTTGTTAATTACCAATAATCCAAATGATTATAGGATTTCACGATTATCATAGACAAAGAGGCTGGGAACCGGTAGTAACATATCTCCCAGCCTCTTTTCCATGTTGTTCTCTGTAGTAGCATTAAGACGAACAAAACCAGCTGTATTCCTTGATGAAATTCAATTTGACCGTCCCCACCGGACCGTTCCGGTGCTTGGCCAGGTTGATCTCTGTCACACGTTCCTCTGTATTCCGGTTATAGTACTCATCCCGGTACAGAAGCATGACAATATCCGCATCCTGTTCGATGCTGCCCGAGTCTCTCAGATCGGACATCATCGGACGCTTATCTCCCCGCTGCTCCACCGCTCTGGAAAGCTGGGACAGCAGGATGATCGGAACCTTGTATTGTTTGGCCATGTGTTTCAATTCCTTTGTGATCGCCCCGATGGCCAGGTCATGCCGGTCGAATTTCCCTTCAATCGGAATGAGCTGCAAGTAATCGATCACGACAAGATAGGAACCTCCTTCGATTTCCCTCCTTGTCTTCTGAATCCTTGCCCTTATGCTATCAAGGGTTTGCCTTCCCTGGTCATAAATCTGCAAAGGGAGCTTGTAACACGTATTCATGGCTTCATTCGCTCGTTTCCGGTCATCCTCGGTACAAAACTTGTATGGATTCTGTAGCTTCGAAGCATCAATCTGCGCCATTCTGCTAAGCAGCCGATGATACAGCTGCTTCTCACTCATCTCAAGCGAAAAGAAATCAACGGTTGACCCATGCAGCGCGGCATTCATAGCGAGATTGAGAACCAGTGCCGTCTTCCCCATTGAAGGCCTTCCGGCGGCAATGATCAGTTCTCCGGGTTTGAACCCTCCTGTCATCACATCAAGATGTTGAAATCCTGAAGGAACACCGAGATCTTCCGGCTCAGAGTAAAAGGACTCAATGATTTCATACAGTGCATCGCCTTTCTTTCCCTGCTGCTCCAACACAAGCTCCTGGGTATCCACGTACACTTGATAAAATTCCTCTGCCTTACCAATGGACGGATCATTCAAAAAATAGGATGCCGATTCCTGCAGCTTCCGGATTCTATACCGTTCCAGCACAATCTTCTGATAGTGATCAATCCCGCTGATCGACGGACAGCAGCAGGCAATATCCGTGATGTACGATAGCCCGCCAACATTCTCAATCCCATCACCAAGCTCGTCGACCAGGGTGACCGGATTAATTTCCTTTCCTTTCGATTGCAGGCTTTTCATCGCTTTAAAAAGCACCCTGTTTCTCACCTGTGAAAAGTAATCAGGTTTCAGTGTGATGTCATGAATCACAGATGGCTCAAGAAAAACGGCTCCAAGCAGCATGCTCTCCGCTTCATAGAGTTCCAGCTCGCAGGTCTGCCTTTCAGTTGAAAACTGGCTTGATGAATACTGGTGTTCTAACTGATTCGTTTGCAATGCGCTTCTCCCCCTCTCTTTTCCAAGCTTCCATCTTGGCAAGAAAATTATTGGTTTCAGTCAAAAGCACATTTGAAGAAACAGACTTTTTAAAAGGTTTACCTTCATTTTTGACCTTTTGCATCAAAGCTTTTTCGTAATAAAGAAACGACTTTATGCTGCCATTCTTGTTCCTTTTTTGATAATGAGCATGGACTTCCTCCATCCATGTCACAAGTTGCCTGGCGTCCACTTCCAGCTCACATACCTTTTCAATCGCACACAGCTCCTTGGGTGAAATATAGAATCCTGAATTTCGGAGACTAAGGAACTTGTCCGTCACTGCTGCCGTCTTTTCACTGCTCTCTTTCGATGTGGATTTTTCAGAAGTTTCTTCTTTAGTTTCTTTAAATTCGTCTTTAAGATCTTCTTTATCTTTCTTTTCTTTCTTACATTCTTCTTGTTGTAGTACAGCCATATCATCTATGTTTACATCCGGTTGCAAATCCGTAGTGCCGTTTTCATCGCAAAAAAATTCCTGGCAACCCGCCTCGGGTTTCAATAATGTGAACAGAGTTCCATAAAGAGTTGTCTCGGTCGTTATGTATCCAAACTTCACAAGGCGGTCCACACTTCGTTTGACTGTAGTCTTCGCTGGAATCTTCATGTTCCCATCCTGGACGTACAGCAAATCTTCTGCCAACAGAGAGAATGACCTCAAATACTGCCCCCTCCCAACCTTTATTTCTTTAACATACATACCTTCCTTTTGAAGTGCCCTGCAGCTCAGCAAAAGATAGAGCCTCAACGTAAATGGATCACTCCAAAGTACACTATCAATCGTTTTCCGTTGAAATTTAATCCAGCCAGTCATTTTCATTCCTCCTATATACGTTTCTACTTTGTATATAGGGGATGTAGTTTAATAAGGATACCCCTTTTGAAAATTTTTTTATAAAGGGCGCTAAGAGATTGTTTAAACAAGTGAGTAGTGCCTCTACTAACTTTCATTCAAAAATCACACAAAATTATGGCATTCATAACACGAACAAGCACAAATAGCAGACGGGATCGTTCAAAGTAATACAGGCGGACATTAGAAGCTAACAAATTCTATAGTGTATAAATTCCTGCATGTATTTGCCTGTTGAGATAAGCGAGGCTCTAGAGGAGAAACTCTAGCTCTTCTGATTAAAGCCAATACACTGTACTATCTGAGACATAGTATTTACCACCTAATAACAAAGAGTGTACCTCAGAATGACAGTCTTGTTACCACTGCATGGATTAACTTTTGTAGGAAACTAACAAAAAAATAATAAGTGGAGAAAAATGTATGTAAAAAAAATGGGGAGTGAAACTAATAAAAAGGAGTTTAAGGAGAAATTGGTTATGATAGCCCTAATAAAATTCATTTTATTTTTGTTCATAATTATGGTCAGCAAAAGGTACATAAAAGGGAATTTAAATCGGATTGACAGAACATCGTATCTATTTTTTAATATTTGTTTTGTTTTACTCCTATATAAATTTGTTTCTTTAAATACCAATTGGTATAAAGTCAAAGATAACATTTTGCTTGTAATTGCTTCTGACATTGACCGAATTTTACTACTGCCTTACATTACTTTAATACTGTTAGTTGTCATTAAGAAAATAAATCTGATTTATAAAATCGTTGTTTGTGGAGCATGGTTATTAATAGTACCTGCATTAGAACATATTAACGAATGGACAGGGATAGTTACGTTTGAAAATTGGAGGTTTTCTTATTCATTACTGGAGTCCACCGTACTTCTTATAGGGAACTTACTTTTCTTATATGGGTATCATTCTTTGAAAGAGGAGAAGCACTATGTTAAATGAGTTTATTGAACCCTTATTGCCTAAGTCTTTTGATAAGAATGAGTGGTATATCCTGGTTATTTCAACTATTATGGTTTTAATTTTTTTACTAATTCCCAAAAGGTTCCCTTCCAAATTAACATTGAACCTCATATTATTTAATTTAGTGTTAAGTTTTGTAATTGATCATCTTTTAGCAATGCCTCCTCATGATTTTTATGACATTATGGACAGGCCGAGTTTTGAACTATTTGACTTAATCATTTATATTTTTGCATACTCCTTCTTTGGATATTTCTTATTGTATATGTATGATATGTTAAAGCTAAACTACAAAAGGACTATAGTATTTATTTTAACATTCTCAATTATTGTAACCGGTTTAGAAGCTATCTCAACCTACATCTTTGAGGTGTATAAATATCATGAGTGGAATTTAATCTTCTCATTTCTGAGTTATATAATTCTATTCTTATTGAATGTATTATACTTTCGGTGGATCGTGTCTACACCTACTTAATCAGGTACTTAGTTGAAAAATGGTATGTCATTTATAGCTGATTAGTTTGCTGCGCATTAAAAACTAATTTACCTTAATCTTAACGGCATTCATTTAAGTCTAAAAGGATACACCGTGTGGCAAAAGAGTTTTGGAGCATTCAGGTAAATTAAAAGGATAATGCAAAAAACCTTCAATCGATTTTGAAGGTTTTTTGCATTTTTTAGTTAATGCTATCGATTTATTTTCAGAGAACCACCCTTACATCACTGGGATGATTCTTTTAGGCTTTCTAAAACAGGTTGCTTTTAAATAAAGCTATTTTCCTGCTAATTTACAGCTTTATATTACTGAAGCCCTTCTATTTCCATTTCACGGACAGGCAAGGAGCTTTCTCCTGTATCAAGGTAGGTGACGTTTACTTTGTCATTTTCTTTAAGATAGATGCTCATCGGACTGTTTTCCGAGGAAACGGTGAAGCTTTTTCCGCCATCTAGCAGGAAATAAACAGTTGTGTAATCACCGGTTTTTTCTTTATAGACCCTTAATACTGTGCCGCTGACCTGCTTTTCTTCTGCCTTTCCGCTGCCGTCAACACTTCCGCCTCCCCGCTGCAGGGCTGTTTTATACAGCTTGAGCGCTTGATTTGGCGTGTTGGCATAGACGGAGATTTCCGGATTGGCAGCCGATACGATAAAGTAATTCTGCAGGAAGCCATTGGGATCCAACACAGGCGTCAGCCAGCTCGCTTCACCGTAGAAGTTATACAGGATCGGCATTTCCCCGGTCCATTTTTTCTCAATGAACTTCTTCTCGATGATCTGGAGGGTTCCTTGTGAGTCCATATAGGATTTCTCCAGATTGCCTGTGTAGAAGGTTGCCTCGCCCGTCCTTGAGTTGGTCAAGGAATAGCCCAGCATACTGTCCACTCCTTCTTTCGGCGAGGTGAAATCGGTAAAGTAATACATTTCTCCGTTCTCATCGAAAATCGGGCTTACATTTGCCTCTGTCCCCTCATCTGAAGGAAGCTTCACTTCAGATTTCCCGAACACACTGTTCCAGAAGCCTTGCACGTAGTTTCCATAGTAGCTGTTCTGCATACTGACGGTTTCAGGCGAAACAGCACCATCGATGAAATCAGGGGCATCCTCCAGTTTATACGACTTCACGTCTCCCAGATAAGTTAACCGGCTGCATAATGAATTCCTCAAACCTCTTCCAATGCCTCAGAGGAATTATAATAATAATTTAAATACTTTAAAAAGATGGGCTTGAGCTCCTCCTTATCTAACATAGGAGACATAATAACTGGATAGCTCTTATTAAATTCAAAGATTACCCGTCTTCCAACCCGTTCGTCTTTCCCCAAGTCATCCCGATCCTTAATTTTTGCTTTTAGTACTTTAGATAAGTCCAACTCATCAATAATATCCAAAATGTTGATTAAAAATCTGTCATTCCGAAAAATTTCATACTTAATAATATAATTATAGATATCTAAGTTATCAACCAATAATGAATAGTATCGTTCTCTTTGCTCTGGCTCTGTTACGAAATCATTTATATATTGAGCACCCAACACACATTTATAAATATAATTCTCCCAGTCAAACTTCTTCAGGACTATGTTATTGAAATGATTGATTCCCTCAGTAATTTTAGGATAATTCTCTAAGAGAAATTCTCTTTTAGTGATCAATAGTGAATGCCAAAATTGTTCATTCAGGTGGACATCTCTATCTGTATCCAAGTAATAATCTGTTAATACACGAAACGCTTCCAAGAACAAATCCTTTCGTTCTGTTTCGTTACCCTGGGCTATATAGATCGGAAAGTCTGGTGCTTTATCTAAATGTACTACCTCTTTAGAGAAGTATTCTTCCTTCAAAAGGATCTGATCCTCTATGAAGTCCTTATAAAACTGCTCATTATTTTTGTAACCCTTTTCCAGTAGTCTAATTTCCACTTGAAATTAACCCCTTTACAACAGATGTATACTTTTCAATCATCTTATCGGAAATGGAATAGATCACTTCATCAATAGTATCGATACTTAACTCTTCCACCATCTTTTTCCTCATAAGATGATACAGTTTTAAGTCCAGAGGATTGTTTGGCGGATCGATATCAAGTAAATCCACGGACTCATTATCCTCTCCGTTATTAACGATGAATCGCTGCAGGGCCATATGCATTCCTGTGTAAACATATGGGTTATTTAAAGTATTACTTTTTGGTAAGTTATTAAATTGAAACTCTTCATTACGATATTGGATTACAATCGTTTCATGGCTAAGTTCAATTTTTATTGCTGAATTAAGATCCGGGTTTAACTTCTTTTCAAACAATTCCAAGGGCTTTGTAGTACTTCCTTCAAACATCACGACATTTGAAAAGCCAAGAATTGAATTTCTAGGCACCACTAATTCATCTTTAAACTTATCATAAAAGATACTTAGATCTTCATTATGTTTAAACGAAATATCCTCATTCGATTGAATATGCACCTGAATTGAAGTTCGGCTGCTGATTGAGATACGAGATTTTAATATCTTTATAGACCTTTGATTCGCACCCAGTTTATAAAACTTGTTGTCTTTAGACTGAATAATTAATATAGGCTGTGCTTGACCATTACTAAGCAGATTCATTATAAATTCTGAGTCAATTTCATAGTTAAAATCAAACTGGTAATGATGTACGTTCTCATGCAGCTCTACATCTAAAATAAACTGACTGGACGCATAACTATTAGACGTGTTTGTCAGCAAAGGATATGGAAAGTTTGCGTCTTTTTTATAGATCATGTTACACCTCGATGTAATAAACAAATTTTAATGATTTGTTGAAATTGTCTCTTAACCCTAATTGAAGTTCTGTAACTCCTTGACGTATTTTAACGTCCTTAATCACATTATTATCAATTTTATACTCAATTCCGGAGTACAGATCTGCAATCGAACTGTAGTTACCTAGTATATTAAACTCATCAGCATATTCGACACCCATTCCATCAATAACAGATAGTGAGATGTCACAGGTTGTTTCGTTTGCCATTAAATCACTCTCGGTAAAATTAAATTTAATCAGTTCTTTATTGTGCAGAATAATCCGCTCAACCATTTCCGGGTTTGCGCTATACTTCGTCTTTGACTGTTCTTCCGATTCATTCCCCTTGTCTTCTCTTTTTTTACGCTTTAGTGGATCACGTTTCTTTTCTGGTTTTTCTTTGCTATCTTTTCCTTCTGATTTCTTCTTTTTAGCTTTTTTCGGAACTTCTGTAGAAGCTTTTATGACAGATTTTCCTTTATTGATCATTACTGTACCCAAGCTATTGGACAAATCATTTTTAAATTGAGTCTCTACTACGTAGAGAATATCTTCAGTGTTTAGCACACCATCTGTTGGGTTGTTTTCTTTTATCGCTTCTTCTATGACTTTTGCAATCTCGCGGGAGATGTTATTAATAAATCGTTTAGCCCGCTTTTGTAGTTTAGCATCCTTTATATGTTCCCACGATAATTCTGTATGGGATTCATTTTCGAGGGATTTTATA
This sequence comes from Bacillus sp. SG-1, assembly GCF_000181495.1. Taxonomy (GTDB): domain Bacteria; phylum Bacillota; class Bacilli; order Bacillales; family Bacillaceae_B; genus Rossellomorea. Next base: position 502,337 of record NZ_ABCF01000001.1, on the reverse strand, counting down.
TATGCATCCTCATCTGAACCGCCAATTAGTACAGCATTGTAAGGTTTATTAGCATTTCCGGTCACTTTAAAATCCTCTATCTTCATACCAATGGTTCTTACAATAGCGACACGGCCTTTTGGTATACTTTCATCATATTTAAAATACAACTTAAAATGATAATCTCTTATACTATCTGAGACTGTTAACTCTCTGGGTGTTTCGTTCTGATAGGTATCTACATATAAAGGGGTAAAAACTTTCTTTGCTTCAGTAATGTCCTGTTCATAATACCTGGGATCTTTCACATAATTAATTATCGTCTCGCTTGTAATTTTCTCTTCATTAACAATAACCTCAAGCTTTCCCTCTAAAATAGAAACGAAGAAACTATCGCAAATACTCTTTATGATTTCATTCTCGTTATCATATTCTTCTCTTAGAAACGGAATGATGATCTTCAATCCTCGGGTGTTCTTTGCAAAAACCGGGTGAAAGTTGTTTCCGTATGGATAAAATTTAGACTTCCCATCATCAAACATATCGATATCTGTAAAGTACCCAGATGAACGATAGCATTTCTCCTCATATACATGCTCAATTAACTGAACTGTTCCACCCAAGTGTTGGTCTCCATGTTCATCACAGTTGGCAAAATACATAAGGTGCAAGTCTGATGCAGCATTCGAAGCTATTTTCCCCACACCATGTGAACCACCACGAGAAGTCTCTACTTCAGAGTCTTCTTCCTCAAAATGAACTCCCTTGTTATAGGCGTAAATTCCCCACGTATCACTCGTAGAGTTACTTTGACCATTTTTAGCACCAGTCAGGCCTCTTGTATTTGAATCTTCAAATGATATGTACCTGACTTCATCCTGGTCAATTTTATTGATCATATGCTGGATGGTTTCTTTCGTATAACTGTTTCTTCCTTGTAAACATTTGATGCGCTCAATTACATCATTAATGCCCGGGATGTTCTCTTTCTCAATACTCCCTGTGTTTATTGTCAAAGTAACTGGTCCATCGCTTCCAATCAAACGTCCATCCATGGAGTTTTGAGTATTTTCACGAGTTAAACCGGTTACACGCATATTATAAAAACGTTCAAGGATTTTATTAAAGTTTGATTCTTCTATATTGGGGATAGGTGAGAATTTCCATAAAGGATCTTTCTGCTGTCTATACATGATTGGCTCCTCTTCTACAAAAAAGCTTTAAATTTTCTTACATTTAATTTTACATGATCACAAAATATATCTACATTCACTGTAAATTTGATGGTGAAAAAGAATGGACAACTTAAGCCCATTCTTTTTTTATTAAAGCTCTCAGGTCTTCATCATGCATCTAGTTCTGCTAATCTATCATTTAAATATTTATTATTCACTTCAAAGTAAAGCGATTTCCAATGTTGCGCGTCCTTACCGGCAGCATTTGGATTATTTCCAAGAGTTCGTGAGCGCTCGACAGTTGAGTAGACTAAATCCGGCCCTAATATTTCAAGATACTTTATAGGGTCTGCTTTCCAAGTATAGTATCCTGTTTTAGCATCCTCTTTCACAAGTGTTCTAAAAGCCGCTACTATAGGTAAGATTAGCCCTTTCGGTGTACCATGGTCAATTTTATTTCCATACAACTCACTTTTCAGATTTCCAGTCTTGACACCTTTTACAGCACCGAACCTTCCGTTTTTACTACCCTTAACATAATAATTAGATATATTACATTCCAAGTGGTCATATAAGTCCAAAATCGATGGAATAATATTTTTCATTGCATGAAAAGGATTTCCGTATTGCTTAACCTCTTCATATTCCTTGAAATACTTTAAATATCTTTTTATCATAGTACCCTTTGCGGAATATGCAGAAACTGGTTGATTATTATCCCCATAAGCAGAAATATCAAAACATGACAGTATAGCTATGATATTCTCAACCGGTATCCTTTTAATGTCATTTTCTTTGAAGGCTATTTCGTTAACAATATTTCTTGGCATGCTGTCTTTTAACAAGAAGAATTTATTTTCTAACTCAGCTATTGATTTATCCTGTACTTGTACAGAAGTGTTTCGCGCAGCTGCTAATTCCTGGAAAATATCTTCACTATTGGTTATTACTTCGATTTTTACATATTTTGGTCCATTAACATCGTTTTTATGTTGTTTAATTAACTTGTAAGTATGTCCTCCGTCTACATTTCCATGATAAGTCATATCTGACATTGTAATGACCATCTCTTTTTTATGCGAATCATACGTCACACTTTCTGCAGTTAAGAGAATTCCCCTATTCTTAAGTTGGAAATTCAGATCTGACTCATCAATTAATGAGTCTTTTATACTTTTAGCTGTCTTTGTGTTCAATTTTTGCTCCCGAGGATTTGTTTCCATTGGAAAGTTATCTGGTATATCTTTAACATCTACATATGCCTGATAAGTTTGAGGGTTTAAGATTTTATTTTCGTCATATTCACCGTAAGGGTTTGGGATATGACGATAACCAACAGATTTAATTCTTAAAACTAATTTTTCTTTTTGCATATACATCATCTCCTTTTTTTGTTAATTTCATTGTATAATGTAAATCCCTAAACGAAAACCGCACAAATGCGGTATAGGAGGAATTCATTTGGCTATATCACTTTCTGATGCATTTAGATTATGGCTTGTGAAAAAAAGAAAACAAAATAACTTAACACAAGAAACTATTGCAGAACTCTCGGATATTAATGAAAAGCATTATGGTAGAGTCGAGCGAGGGGAAAACGGTGTAACTCTGGCTTTTATTGAGAAAGTCTGCGGCGGCTTTGGAATCAAATACCGCGATCTTTTTATAGAATTAGAAGAAATGTTAGAGAATAATAGTGAAGGTCATCATTCTTAGAACACCAAGAGAACATTTGAAAAAGAACTTATAGGCAGTGCCCTTTTATAAAAACCACTTGGGAATCTGCCTATAGAGCTTGAAATATTTTAAGTTTATATGGATTTTTATATTTTTTCTGATTTACCTTTCAAATCTTCACGTCTTTGGAAGAAATAATGAAGTCTGTATTGACAGATTTCTTTAGTAAACTCATATAATAAATCCTTATCTTGCTCTTCAGGAAAAACTTGCACATCAAACTCGTTGTTTTCAAGTTTAATTAATCCTTTTGAACTTCCACTCCACATGGTCATCGGCATTTTCTTAATTAGATTCGCAACCTTCTTCTCATCATATTCCCAAAGCTGCTGTGATGATTTATCTGAGAAATCGATCCTCTTACGATATTCTTCACTTGTAAGGTAGTGATGAAAGTATGGTGCTACTTCTTCAGGAGTAATTGGGTCATTCCAGTGATCGGTCCCTCTTTCTAGCATTGCAGACAATAAGACCATTTTATAGCTCTTGGCCATCCCTGTTTTCTCTACTTCTCTAAGCCACTCTTCAAACTTTAAGAAAACTTCCTCTTCTCGCTCTGTGAGTTCATCTGCGCAATCCAGGAATGCATGATAGGATTTCCATTCATCATAATAAGGTTTGGCTCCCATTGGACCTTTTAGGTGCATCTCCAGGTAGGTCGGTCTTCTGCCTAAATCCTTTTTTACGTCTCGGTAAGCAGCAAGTAACTGCTGCTTTCGCGGCTGCTGTTTGCGTGCCATTTCATTAATCAAATTGATAGCTTTGACATCAATTTCAAACGCACAACTCTCAGGAACGGTCGGGAGCGCTTCTCCCTTTTTCCTTTTACCTTCAAGTTCCTGGTCAAAGACGGAAAGCTTCACATCTGCATGACGGTAGTTACCGATAAGATCTATGATGACACAGTATTCTTTGGATGAATGCAATCTCAGCCCACGTCCTATTTGCTGGGTAAAAACGGTCAGGGATTCTGTCGGGCGGACAAACAGCAGTGTGTCAACAGCTGGTATATCCACCCCTTCATTAAATAGATCAACAGTGAAGATTGCATCAAGAATTCCATCTTCAAGTTGCCTGATGGCTTCTTTCCTACTAATATTTTTTTGCTGTGAATGAAGGCTTACTGTCTGGTATCCTTTTTTGTTAAAATAGTCAGATAAAAACACAGCCTGCCTGATAGATGAACAAAACACAAGAGATTTGGTTTGTTTATATTTTTCCCAGGCATTGATGATATTCTCGGCCATTTCTTCTCTCAACTGAACTTGTAATAACTGCTCCTCATCATATCTGTTACCAACCCATCTGATTTGCGAATAATCGGTTTCATCATATACACCAAAGTATTGGAACGGAGAGAGCCAATGTCTCTGAATGGCTTCCAGAAAGTCCATCTTAAAAGCAACATTTCCTTCACATAATGCATATACATCACGGTTGTCATTGCGGTCAGGCGTTGCGGTAATTCCTAGAAGAAATTCCGGTTGAAAGTAAGATAGGAGCCGCTGGTAGGAGTCAGCAGCTGCGTGATGAAATTCATCTATGACAATCAAATCAAAACTGTCCGGGTTGAATGCCTGAAGGTGTTTCTTCATGCTTAAGGTAAATACTGAAGCAAAGACGAAATCTGCCTCTCCTTCTTTCGTTCTTCCATTATAGATACCTTTTGAGGCTTCAGGCATGACAATGTTGAATGATTTCTCTGCTTGATGGAGAATTTCTTCTCTGTGGGCAATGAACAGCACTCTTTTGAACCGTTGCTGTGCAAAAAAGGCTGCAAGGTACGTTTTTCCTAGTCCTGTTGCCATAATAACCATTGCTTTCCTGTAGCCCTCTTCATAGGTTTTATCCAATTCTTCAAGAGCTTCTATTTGAGCAAACCTTGGTTCAACAGTCCCGTACTCACCTTTTTCTTCATGAATTACATCTGCATCTTTACATCTTTCTTCATCCTCAGGAAGCATTGCTTCGACTTCTTCCTGCTCGGTCCATTTGCGGATCAAGTTAGGATATTTTTCATGATACTTTTTATATTCTGTTTCATATTCCTTTAGTGTTTCTTTATTAACAGACACTGTCTTCTCATTATAGAAGAGACGCATAAACTGTTCCTGTACTTCCTCAAACAATTCCTTGTTATGCTGGACAGCAAGGTTCCATTCTACACCTTCTGTCAATGCTGATGAAGAGAGGTTCGATGATCCAACAACTAGGAACTCTCCTTCTGATGTTTCAATCAGATAGGCTTTAGGATGAAATGCCACTCCCCCGCTCTTCCATAAACGAATTTCAATACGATCATCTATGGACAGGAGTTCATGAAGTGCCTCCGGCTGGGTGATATGCAGATAGTCACCGGTCAACAACTTGATGTCTGCCTGTAGATCTGCCGCTATCTTCAAGGCATTCTTCAAGTACCGTACACCTGATTTCATTGAGAAAGAAGTCAGTATATAAACAGACTTCGCTGACTGGATCTTTTCTTTGATTGTTGTTCCAAGATGCGATGTGATTAACTGAATTTCAGACATTATTAATCCTCTACCTCTATTAAAAAGATCTTTTCTTTAAATGCTCCTCTTTTTTCTGCCTTCTTACGACGGATCTCTTCTACTTCCTCAAGAGTTGTATCATGAGATTTGGCAAATGCATGGACAATCTCCATCAGGTCTGCCAACTCCTCCATAGCGTCTTCCCTCGTTTCTGCATCACGGTATTCCTCAAGTTCTTCAAAGCTTTTATTCTTCAATTCTTTTATGTATTCTTCGTCGGTAAGGATTCTTGTTGAGAATTTCTTTCCGTTTGATTCAATGATTTCTGGAATTTTGTCACGTACTAGTTTGTTGTATGTAGGCATATGGATTCCTCCAAAATATAATATGATTATTATAAAAACTTCCTTTTTATTTTACCAAATCATACTAAAAAGAGCGAACTGAGGTATATCTCTTCATTCTCTTGTTTTTCCGCTACTTGCTCAACCACTATTGATCTCTCGAAGGACCTTTTAGGTTTTAAGTCAAACGTTGGGATAGGAGTGCTTGCTCCTACTTCTTAACCAACATGAATTCCTTTTAATATATTCATCAATAGCGATGACAGACGGAAGCTTTTCAACCTCTTTTAGACGAGAGACAGAGATTTGATCAAACTGCCGTATGACCGTAGATTGAGACGTGCGGAACTGTCGCGCTGTATCTTTAAAATTCTTTCCCTGAATCACTCGGAGGCCTAAGGCTTGATTCCACTCAATTGTATGTCTTTGATATCGTTGAACAAACATATTATCTTCTGCAAAACGTTTCCCACAAGGACAGCTGTACCTACGTTTGCGGTAATACAAATAAGATGTACGCTCAAAAAGCTTAAGGTGTTGAATCTTTTGAAGCCGATAGTCGTGGACCCTACAGGTCCAGTTTCTACAGGATGGGCACTGATGCTTTCTTTTTGCCAATTCAATATGGAGATGGAATGCCTCTCCCACTTCCTCAGCTTTTGAAATCTTAACCCCTTCTAATCCAGGCAAAACCATGTTAAAATGCATTTACACGCAACTCCTATCTTTTTCTTGTTTCTAGTCAATTCAAGTGTAAAAGATATGGGAGCTTGCGTGTATTTTTTTGCCTTAAAACATACCCCAACAAATATAATAGAGCCACCTTTTAAAGACGCACCTCCTGCCATAATTAAGAAAACACTTTCACCAGGTAATGAGGCGAAAGTGTTTTATATCATTAATTCAAACTCTCAATAGCGTAATCCGCCTCTTCCTGAGTGAATTTTTCTCCGTATTCAGAAGTCAGTTGGTCTCTTATTGCTTCTGGCGACATGCTCATTGTTTCCTGGTAATTTCTCGCTTTTTCCAAAGCATTCTTCTTAAAATCGGCTTCCAAATTGTCAATTGCATATTGGGCTTCTTCCTCAGTGAACTTTTCACCGTGCTCAGAAATTAGCTGCTCATAGATCCCTTGCTTTGACATATGCATTGTTTCTGAATAGGATTCAGCCTTCTTTAAGGCGTTTTCTTTCCAATCAAATTCAAGGTTATGCATTGCATAGTTTGCGGCTTCCTCAGAGAATTTCTCACCATATTCTGAAGTGAGCTGTTCAAAAATACCTTTTTTGGACATGTTCATTGTTTCGGCATATACTTCGGCTTTTTTCAAGGCTGATTTATGATCGGTAGGAACATTATCCTCTACCTTTGCTTCTTCTTTTGGCTCCTCTTTTTCTGTTTCTTCTTTCGGTTCCGCTTCTTCTTCCTTTGGTTCAACGCTTGCTGTTTCTGCTTCAGCTGGTCTGTTTTCATCTTTGTCTGCGTCAGCTGTATCACTATCATTTCCGTTCACAGTAGCTCCAATGATAAAAATTGCAAGCACCCAAACCCACCATCTCTTATAAAACGGCTTTTTTTGCTTTTGTTTTGACACTTTCTACACCTCCTAATTATTCACTTTCCAGATTTTAGTATATCACAACTATACCAATCTAAGCTTGCATTACCTTAAAAATGGAAGGAAAAAATTCCTCACAGGTAATGAAGACTTTTAGTTAAAATTTATAGTTTAAAAGACGAATTTTAATCATTTCAATGAGATGTATAGCAAGGTTTTGTTTGCAAGGTTGAGTCATGATAAAGTAAATCTAAACCGAAAAAAAAAAAAAAATAGCTAAAGCCCTCCTGCGAATTTACAGGAAGGCTCTAACGCTTCACATAATATCAAACTACTTTATTAACAATCGTATTAATGTTCTCTTCCCGTTTAATTTGACGCAGAACCCCCTTAAGCTCTCTCCCTCTCTTAAACACACCTTCTATCAGCTTAGCTGTTCGGTAGCACGCCTCCACATCCAGACTTTCCAGATCAGTATGTTCATGGGAATACCCAACTGAAAGGTTCACACTTTGGATACCATGGGATGCCCAAATTCTTGTATCGCTGCTCCCGCCTAGAGTGGTTTTCCATCCATATAAGCCCTCTTCACCAGCTGTTTCTTCAAAGAAAGCTCCGTAAGCAGGATGGCAGAAGGGGATATACCCTCCACATGAAGTGACGATGTCTCCTGTTCCCCGGCGGTCGACGACGATGGCCGCATCGGTGTTCCAGAGGAAGTAATCATCTACTTGTCTGGCTCCCACCAGACCGCATTCCTCTTCAACGGTGAAGATAAATTTCACTTTTCCGCTGAAAGAGGAGGAAGGGGTATTAAGGTATTCGGCAATATGAAGGAGTACTGCAACGCCTGCGCGGTCATCTGCACCTAGTATTCCATTACTGCTCGACCAGATGTTACCGTCTTTAATAATTTCCCGGTCACTTTCAATTTCAACTACAGTATCCAAGTGAGCATTTAACAGTATGACGGGTCCATGTCCGCCTTTGCAGGTTTTCTCCGCAAGTATGTTCCCTGCACGGTCTATCGTAATATGGTCAACCAGGGGTTTCAGTTTTTCTGCCACATAGTTTCTTATTTTTCCTTCGTTCCCGCTCGATCCCGGTGTCATCAGCAATTGCTCCACTTGACACTTAAATAATTTCTCTTTGATGAAATCAATACCTTGATCCAGCCATTTTTCTTGTATTAGATTCAGTTTTTCAGCAAGATCTAAAAGTTGTGGACGGTCCAGGTGAAGTGATAGATGGTAGCTGTTCCGTTGTTCTCTCCAATAGATTCTTTTGTTTCCAAGTGCCAGTAATAGACCGGCCAACTCTTCAATATCTTTTTCCTTCGTGACCATAAGATGTGCCGCTCTTCTCCATGTCCATCACAAGATCCCATGGTATGAAACCCTAATCGATTCAACTGTCGCACAATACCGCTGATATAGGTGTCGAGCTCTCCTATTTTCGGCTGGTCAGCTCCCGGCCTGAACCAAAGTCCTTCGACACGCCCGCGCCCTTCATAGTCAATTGCTTCAATCCACTCTCTTTCTGTAATTTGATTAGAATTAATGATTAATTCTCTATTAAATATGGAAAAGCTGACTTGTAATGACTCCAGGCTCTTCATTAAGAATTCAATATTGCCTTCTGTTTCATTGCTGCAGTCAAAGATGTTTTCTTCTTTCTCGGCCAGTAACCATCCATGTCTTACGAATAATTGATTCCATGTTTTTTTCATAATCTCATCATCTCCCTTTCGTTTGTAGCTTAAGCATACGAAAAGGGCGATGACACCCCTGTCATCAGTCGATGAGCAGGGAATCGTCATTGCGGTGGAGTATGATGTAGGGGTATTTTGGATTGAAGAAATACCCGGTTTCGTCTTTTACATTCTTGTTTGTCAGCATTTCCGGCATTCCATCAGCCTTTAGCTTGTTGGTAATCCTGTTCACATTCTGAGTAAATGTATTCTTTTTCACTTCACCTGTTTCCTTGTAAACAGAGATGATGTCACTGAAATCATGCCTGACCAAAGGGTGGTCGCTGGTGCTCTCGAGCATGAAGTTTCTTAGAATTTCAGCCTGATTCTTGCTTAAGGATATTCTCTGCCCATTAAAATACAGAGACAATTCTCGTTGAGCAAAATCCAACACAACCGTGTTCCTCGTCTCTTCACGATACATATGGCATCTTTCCTGACTGCAGTACTTCTTTTCCCCTTCCGTGATGAAGCAGTACTCATGACCTCTCAAGTACTCTTCATTGGTAGAGAGCAATTCAAACAAAGGTGACAACTCATAATTAGGGAGTTTTGCAGAATCATAGTGGAGCTTATCCAGATTTTCCTGGGCTTCCTTGGCAATGAACAGACCGCAATTTGACAAGTATAAATGACAATTATACAGCTGCTGCTCATTCATTTTATAATTCAAATTGTCCTCACTTTCCTGCCAGGTAAGCGCGTTTTGAAAGTACAGCAGGGCTCTGGCAAAGTCTTTCTGTTTATACTTAAGAAATCCCAGACGGTAGTTTGCAATGGGAAGATTTTCATCAAGACTGAGAGCTTCCTCCAAGGTTCTCTCAGCTGTATAGTCGTCCTGCTGGTAAACCGTCTTTAAGTACGTCCCATGGACAACGAGGTGATGGATGAGCTTATTTTTGATCTGCGGAAGACTGTCCCGGTAATCATTGTTTCTCTCTTTTGATATTCGACGGTAAAGGCTCCTGTATACACTGATGAGTTGATAATAAGATTGATCTTCTTCATTCTTAATCTTTTCCTTCAGCTCCGACTCAATATCCAGTAGGTCTTCAATTGTTTTATATCTTGCGGGCACTCGAAACACCTTCTTCTAGTTATTTGTCTTACGAGATAAATATTCAGCATGATTTGTTAAATTCCTGTTCAGGGATTATCGACATTTTTTGCAAACTAATGAATGCCGTCTATCTACACATTTTCACGGAATTATAAAGCCTGGTATCCCCTTCATTCACCGTCCTTCACCTAAACAGCATAAGGAAATTGATGCATGAAATGGATTAAATGTCACCGTGACACTTCGAAGATTTATCCTGTTCTCTAAATGAAATTAGAGACACTCCGCCTCATCCCGATTAACCTACATTAATGAAGCTGTTCCCCTCCACTCCCCTCCTAAAATATCGTGAATTCCCTCTTAGTCTTTGAATATACTGGTAAAATACAAGCTAGGGGGAGTGATCAAATGAATTGGTTTGGAATGCTAATCGTTCCTGGCAATAAGGAAATACCGAAAGTGACAGTTAGCGTTAAGGAAACGAAAGATGGCCAATACTATGCGAAGAGTGATTGTGGTGAGATAGAAGCAGAAGGATATGATGCTCTTGAAACTGCGAAGATAGTATACGAGTTCACTGTTCAATGGAGAAGGGGGTGAAGGCAAATATATATCCCACTGGATTACTGACTATGTTCTTTTCTAAACGTGATACAAATTAAATTAAATCTTCCGGAGAGATTCTCTTGTATCCCCTTGGTACATTACTTATTTAATGGTACCTCTATCTGTCTTCTAAATTCCCCCCCCTCACTCAGAACCCATGTTTTTGAAAAGTCCCTCCCTTTAAGCTTAAATACACAGACGCTTTAATACCCGTGCGAACACACAGATTCGCCTACCCCCTATTATATAATCCAGTTATGAGACATTTGTTGGGCAACTCCTCAATCTCAACCTCCTTTTGTTACATGAAAACAATTATAAGTGCCGACTTTTTCTCAGTAAATCAAAATCATTACTATTTACAAATCGTAATAATTACGATATATTACTTTGTGCGAATTAAAAAGGAGGATACATATGAAGAAAAAATGGATGATTTTATTTAGTATAATAATAGTCTTTACCCTTGCTGCATGTGGAGAAAAAAAGGAGATTAACAGCGAGGAACCTTCAACTGATCCGCTGAAAATTTTCACCACGGTATATCCCCTGCAGTTTTTTGCTGAACGGATTGCAGGAGATGAAGCTGAGATAGAATCCATCCTGCCGCCAGGATCTGACTCACATACATATGAACCCACTTCCAAAGACGTCATGTCTATAGCTGAAGCAGATGCATTTATCATGAACGGTGCCGGCCTGGAGGCTTATGCTGAAAAAACCGCGGAGGCTGTAGAAGGTGAAGATGTGAAGATCCTTGAGGCTTCCCAAGGGATTGAGCTCAGCGAAGGAGCCCACGACCACGATCATGGAGATGATCATGACCACGGCGATTATGATCCCCACATTTGGCTCGATCCGATCCGCTCGATTGAATTAGCTGCGAACATTAAGGATTTATTAGTAGAAATGAAACCTGAAGAAGAAACGCTATTCAATGAAAACTTTGAAACTCTCAAGAATGATCTTGAAGAGCTTAACCAGGAGTTTGCTGCTGAGCTGGGAACAGTTTCAGGCAATCACTTTATCGTCTCCCATGCTGCATATGGCTATTGGGAAGAAGCTTACGATGTCCACCAGCTTGCCGTTAGTGGATTGAGCCCGACGGAGGAACCGTCTCAGAAAGAACTGCAGACACTTGTAGAGACAGCTAAAGAATACGAATTGAAGCACGTTTTTTTTGAGCAGAACATTACGACGAAAATAGCTGAAGTTGTAAGGAAAGAAATAGGTGCAGAAACACTCAGGCTTCATAACCTGTCTGTACTGACAGAAGAAGATATTAGCGCAGATGAAGATTATTTTACACTGATGAGACATAACCTGGCACAGTTGCTTACAGCGTTGGAACAGGCACCTGCAATCGAACCGGAAGAAGACGACCATGATCACAGCCATGAATTGGATGAAGAAGCGCTGAAGATTTATGATGGGTACTTTGAAGATGATCAAATCAAGGACCGCGCGTTATCGGACTGGGAAGGCGACTGGCAATCCGTTTACCCTTATTTGCTGAATGGCACTCTTGATGAAGTATTTGCTCACAAAGCTGAAGACGGCGATAAGACGGCAGAAGAATATAAAGAGTATTATTCGATTGGGTACAAAACAGACGTCGAGCGCATCATTATTGATGGAGACAAGTTCACTTTCTTTGAAGATGGTGAAAGGTCATCTGGAAGCTATGTCTATGACGGGTATGAAATTCTAACCTATGAAGCTGGAAATTCTGGTGTGCGCTTTATCTTCAAACTAGATGAAGAACATGAAGGAAATATGCCGAACTATATCCAGTTTAGTGATCACAGTATTTTCCCAACGGATTCCCACCACTATCACTTGTATTGGGGAGATGACCGGGAAGCGCTGCTGAATGAAGTCACTAACTGGCCTACCTATTATCCATCTGACTTAAGCGGTGAGGAAATCGCGGATGAAATGATGGCGCATTAAACCTCCATACAAACTTAAAGTACAGTGCACAAAGTATCCGTTGTCCCTTTCTTTTGGGCAACGGATATTTTTATACAGATGCAGGACTTGGTGGGTCACACCCCTTTCCTATCAACTATCTAATGCAAACTCTTTAACTCCGGCATCTCATCCACAAGTGGAGATAGCTTCTCCATGCTTGCCATTAATTCATTAATTACATTTTCAAATCTATCACTTTTGTTAAGATTGATTTTTAAATCGAGTTACTTCCCTTTCTTTTGATATAGCCTTCATTTTGATTTAGTTTGTTAATGCCTTGATGAAAAAATGCTGTCCTTCCCTCACGAAGTTGCACATATTCGATGTATCCATCTACCTTTATATATTCCTTCTTCGGTTTATATGGGTTGGGTTCATAATGCAGGGCAAAATCAGTAACTGCACTGGAGTTTAACAAGTCGATCGACAGCTCGAAAAGGACGGAATGGAATCGGCGTTTAATTTGTTGCCATCAAAGTTATTTCGCACCCAGTCTTTTTTACTGAATAGAAAGACGGTGGCATTTCTTCCGAAACCTCCTGCCTCCCCGAATGTCATTGAAAGTTTACCAGGAAGGGAATGCTGAAGAGATTGAAGGAACTTAATCCAAATTAACTTCCTCTGTAATGAATTGATTTCTTTATACTTTGTAGAAACAACATCCGTCGTTTCGGTTGTAGTAATAGGTTCATAGAACTCTTTTAGCAATGCAGTATAATCGGAGATAACCTTTCTTGCCGCTTCATCCCTGATCATCTCATCCCAGTTCACATCAATGAACTCCTGGAAGTCCTTTTTCTTGAAGGATGGGTTTGCTGCGGGGGTGAACGGATCTAATGTTAGAAACAAATATACCATCGGAGTATCGGGGCCAGCCTGAAGTGCAGTGCGCAGCTTCTTCACCCCTTCCTCGGAGGCGTATCTATTTGTTTGTTCCTCCCCTTCAAGAGTACCTAGTTTATTTTCGATAACAATAATTAGGTCTGTTTCTGCGTTTTGCCTTCTCTCAATCACTAAATCAGGCGTACCTATCCCTCTTCCCAGTCCAATACGTGTCCTTGCAACAAACTCAGCATTAGTATTTGATACTTCACAGATGTGCTTAGCAAACCAACTGGCAAATTCACTTTCATGATTGATCAGATGACAGATCAGATCTGAAATTACATCTTCCCGGTAAAAGCTATTTAGTAATGTAATAGTGTTCATATCATTCCTGCCTCATTCATTGTAGAATTTTTAACTTAATATAGTTCTATATTTCCGCTCATCAGATTTCAATATTTCAAAAATATATGGCCTTTCTTAAAACAAAAAATTCACAAGCCTTCTGATTAGATATGCCTTTGCGCTTTCTTAAGCCTGTCTGAAACTAGGCTTAGAATTATATATGAAATAACAAGTAAAAAGGCACCCAAACTCACGACTTGCTAATAGCCATTGTTTAGACCTGAATTTGGGTGATCTTTGCTATGCATAAGTATTGTTAAGCTATTTTGTTAACCTAAACAACCGCCTTTTTGATTTTCCGCTTCTATCCCGGGCCAATGGGAATCTTAATCATGCCGCCAAACAAGCTCTACTTTATGGAAATGGTGCCTCTCGGTTTTTTTCAGCTATAGAAAGTTTGTTGTCATGATATTCATTAAGCCAGGGGTTAGTACTTTGTTCTATTTTGAGGAAAGGGGTATAAGACAATGGGAATCTTACCTGTCCCCTTTGTTATGCTCGGCTCAAAAACGCTAAAACCTACAGTTGCAATTTGGATGATAGGTCACATTACAAATTGTGGTAAACCTGTGTACCAAGAATACCAAATGGTCAATCCACAACTAAATATTGCCCCGCCCCTTCATCTAAAAAAACTTCAGCATCTTTATGAAGTTTCAAAACAGTTGCTGGAATAGCTTCAGTTGGGTCAGTATCTACTACTTTCTTCAGTATTTTTGATTTTTCTTTTCCATTAGCTAGTAAAAGAATTTTCTTTGCATCAAGTATATTCCCGATCCCCAGCGTGATTCCTCTATTAGGAACACTATTTTCGGAAAAATACTTTTTACCAACAGATGTTGTTGTTTCATCTAAATCAATAATATGGCTCTGTTTCTCAAAAGAGATGCCTGGCTCATTAAATCCTAGGTGTCCATTTAAACCTATTCCTAATACCATAATATCTACTCCACCAAGTTCTTTAATTTTCTTATCTATCTTTTCACATTCGAAATTTAAATTTTCCGATGTTGCATCAAAGAAAATTAGATTTTCTGGATTAACATCAATTTGGCTGAACAAATTAGTAAACAAGAAATGCTGACAACTTCCTTCATTCTCTTTTCCTAAGCCCACCCATTCATCTAATCCTATGAAAGTACATTTTTTAAAACTAACCTTATTTTCCTTATAAGCATCTACTAAGAAGTCAACCATTCGTGCGGGTGTGTTTCCCCCTGGAATAACAAATACAGAAAAGGGATTCTGTTTCACTTGGTCAATGATAATCTGACATGCATGTTTTGACATTTCTTCGTAATTTGTATAGATCTTAATATTCATTCTTTCACTCCTCCTGCCGTCATACCGGTGACTAAGTGTTTTTGAAATAAAATAATAATAATTAATGGAGGTAATGTTGCCAATATACCTCCTGTTGCTATCATTCCATAATCTACGGCATTTTTCCCACTAAATTCTGCTATCGCTACCGAAATCGTCTTTGCTTCTAGTGATGAAGTAAAGAGTAATGAGTAGAAAAATTCTTCCCAACTTAATAAAAATGAAAGAATAGCCGTTGCCATTAACCCTGGTCTAATGATTGGTATTACAACATACCAAAGTGCCTGAAGACGGCTGCATCCATCGATAAATGCTGCTTCCTCCATTTCTTTTGAGAACGATTTAAAATAGGATTGCATTACCCAAATGGTAAACGGAATAATGAATGTTAAATTTAATAGAATCAAAGTTCCTTTAGAATCTAACCACCCCAACTGACTAAAAAGTAAATATAAAGGAATGACAATAACTACCGGCGGAATCATATAGGTAAAGAGAAACATAAATACTAAATACTTCTGAAATGGAAATGTTAGCCTTGCAACTGCATAAGCAGCTAGGCTGCCAACCACTAAAGAAATAGTCATACAAGAAATTCCAATAATGATTGAATTCCCCATAGCTTGTTTAAACGTATACGCAACTGGGTTGTCTGGATTCGTGAAAATCTCTATATATCTACTAAAAGTTAAATCTGGTTGAATCCATCGTAGCGGAACTGTCGTTAAGTCTTTTTGAAAAGAAACACTTGATATAAATAACCAAACATAAGGAGCAAGGGTAAAGAAAACGACAATAATTCCAAATATATATTGAATAAGGCGAAAGCATTTGTTAGTTTTCATTCCTTACGCTCCTTTCTCTTTCATGATTCTTACATAGATTATCGTTAGAATAATGACAAAGAATGCTATCAAATAAGAGATGGTAGCACCTTTGGAATAGTCTAATTCAACGAAAGCTTTTAAGTAGGCATCGTAAGTTAAGGTTAACGTCCCATTTGCCGGCCCTCCACGAGTCGTCGCATAAATGATATCGAACACCTTAAACATCTCCATCGTTCTCATGACCAATACTACAAGAATAGTAGGTTTTAAATGTGGCAATGTGAGATGAAGAAAACGCTCTAATGGACCAGCTCCATCCACCACAGCAGCTTCGTACATAGACTTATTAACCATTTGCATAGACGCAAGCATAAACATGACAACTAACGGCGTCATTTTCCAAGCGTCTGCAAAGATAATCATATTCATCGCTAACCATGGGTCTCCGAGCCAGGATTTGTATTCACTAATAACCCCCAACTGACTAAACAATGCATTTAATGCCCCATACTCTGGATGATAAATCCACTTCCATAAAGCACCATTAACGATTGTGGGAACAGCCCACGGAAGAATAATGACAGTTCGCAAGAAAGCTCTTCCTTTGAGATTTTCATTTATTAATAAAGCAATTAGAATTCCCAGTGATAATTCCACTATTAAGGAAACAACCGTGAAATATCCTGTTCTTCCCACGGTGCTCCAAAACTCTGCATCAGAGAGTATTTCAATATAATTAGCTAATCCGAGGAATTGATCGTAGGTAGCAGAAATTAACTTCATATCCTTAAACGTGAAAATGAACGTTTGAATTAGTGGAATTAAAACGACTCCGAAAACAATTATGATCGCTGGTAATAGTATTGATAATGCGAACCATTTTTCATTTCTAGATTTCATTATTGATTCGCCTCCTTTATAAGAATAAAAGGAGGGGTAACCTCCTTTTATCCGAATTACTAGATTTATTAATTTGTAATTTCTTTGGCTTTATTTTGAATATTTGATAATGCCTCAAATGTCTTTTCACTACCTAATAATGCTTTTTGAAGTTCAACCTGAATCACATTTGAGAACTCTCCATACCAAGGAACACGTGGACGATTGACAAGATTTTCGTATTGTGTTTTAGAAGCTTCCACTACTTCTGGACCAGTTTTCACAACTTCTTCATCCTTATATAGTGATTTCCAGATAGGTAGAGCATTTTTAGCGTAATTTTTTTGTACTTCTTTAGAAGATAAGTATTCGATATATTTCCAAGCTTCCTCATCGTGTTTACTTCCTGATGTAACAGATAATCCCATTCCGCCATTTACACTTTTTCCAGTGCTTTGATTAGCACCTGGTACCGGAGAAATACCAACTTGGCCGGCTATACTTGATTCTTTTTCATCATTAGCCATATTGAACATATAGGTCCAGTTTAAAGCAAACGCTGCTTTTCCACTTGAAAATACACCACGTACATCTTCCTCTAAGTACTGAGTAGATTCTGGATTTGAGATTCCATCACTTAAGCTGTCCACCATAAAATTAACCGCTTTTTCATTTTCAGAAGACGTGACAGTTGGCTTTCCATTGTCATCCACCAGTGACCCGCCAAATGAACCTACTAGAGCGGTTACATCACAAACCAATGCCTCAGCTTGAGACCAACTCCAAACAATTGGATATTCAACAATCCCTTTATCTTTTATCACCTTCGCCTGTTCCATTAGTTCCTCCCAAGTTTCTGGGGGATTTTCGAAACCAGCTTTTTTTAGCATCTCTTTGTTATAAAATAAATACTTCGTATCATTTAACCATGGCATTCCATAATTCTTACCATCATAGCTAACCGAGTCTAAAGCACCCTGGAACACTTCGGATTTTACGTCATCTGAGATCTTGTCAGAAACATCTTTAACAAATCCGGCCTGCGCGAATTTTGCTGTCCATGGAGCATCAACGATGACAACATCATAACCACCTGATTTAGCTGAAGTTTGTATTTTTTGTTCTAATGATTCATATGGCACAAAAGTTGGATTTACTTTGATACCAGGATTTTTATCTTCAAATTCTTTTGTGATGTTTTTTACATCTTCTTCACTATACCCCGCCTGTTTCATAAAGAGCGCATTAAGAGTTACGCCTTCACCACTTGTTTTTTCATTGCTGGAAGAACACGCTGACATCCCAAAAACTAATAAACATACCATTACGACAGCCAACCATTTTTTCATACCTATCTCCCCTTTGTTTTATAATGATTCAAGCATTTCAAAAGCATAAGCAACAGCTCCAATTGCACCAGCATCTGTTTGAAATTGAGATGATTCAATTTCAACAAAGAATGGGGTCCACTGATTTGCAAGCCTTTGAATGTGTTGAATAATACCCACCATCGAACGTGAAACGCCTCCGCCTATAATGACTTTACTTGAGTTTAATAGACAAGATGCATTCGCAATAGCTATAGCCAAGTTTAGTGTGAAATCTTTAATAATTTCTTGGGCCTCTCTATCTCCTTGATAATATTGATCAAATAATTCTTTTGGAGTCATCCCATATTTGGTTAGAGCTGTTCCTGATGTTTTATTTTCAAAAGCACCAAACTCTCCAGGAACTCTCTTGTATCCGTTTTCAACATCAGACTTATCAACGAGATATCCTATTTCCCCGGCTGAGAAAGTTGCTCCTTCTACAATTTGACCGTTTGCATAAACCGCACTGCCTACACCTGTTCCAATGGCAATGAAGAGTAAGTCTGAACAATCACGTCCTGCTCCAAATCTCAACTCTCCATACATTGCGCAATTTACATCATTATTTAGAAAACATGGAAATTCAAATTTTTCCTTTAGGAAATCTAAGAATCTATAATCCCTCCATTTTAAAGCGGGGGCATCCACTACAATTCCTTCTTTCGTATTTATAATGGAAGGAACGCCAATCCCCATCGCAGATATAAGGTCAAGTGGTGTGTTCGAGCGATCTATGAAGTTGTAGATTAACTTCACGATTTTTTCAGGATTCTTTTCAGTTGGATGTTCCTCTTTAAATATGATTTCTCCATCCAAATCTGTTACAACCAGTAAGATTTTCGTCCCCCCAATATCTACTCCGATACCAAAAGAACATTTTGGATTAAAGAACAATTGAATGCCCTTACGTCCACCTTCTTTCGTCGATTCACCTTGTCCTTCTTCAATAATAAGTTTCTTTTTAATTAGCTCATCTACAATTCCAGAAACAGTAGATTTACTCAGTCCCAGTTCTCTAGACAACGCTGCTCTTGATACAGGCTGTTGGTTTCTTACTGCGGATAGAATTAAACGTCGATTAATTTGCTTAATTAATTCATAGTCTCCCTTTTTCAACGTTTCACCTCCATCTGTTCATAGATAGTTTGTTCGCAGACCAAACCAACTAGTTACAATATATGTGTAAGCGTTATTAGTTATTGATACTTTTTTTAAATTTAAACTATAAAGAAATTTCGACAAAAAAATGCCCCCCCATGT
The DNA here is from genome assembly GCF_000181495.1 of Bacillus sp. SG-1. Lineage (GTDB taxonomy): Bacteria > Bacillota > Bacilli > Bacillales > Bacillaceae_B > Rossellomorea. Next base: position 482,773 of record NZ_ABCF01000001.1, on the reverse strand, counting down.
AGTACCCGCTATCATTAGGAAGTGCTGTCGTTTATAAAGAAATGCACATTAGAAATTAAAATATCTCTGAGACGGAGGGAAAGGTCCTATTATTCCTATAATTGCTCACTGACAATCCCTGAAGCCCCCTCCCCTTCATCCCTTTCAATGGTATGATATAATACAAAAGGAAAAATTAGAGATAGAGGTGACCGTCCTTGGCGATAAATGTAGTACTATATCAACCAGAAATTCCCGCCAATACCGCTAACATTGCCCTTACGTGTGCCGTAACGGATACAGCTTTGCACTTGATCCGGCCGATTGGCTTCTCAACAGATGAAAAAATGATTAAACGGGCAGGTTTGGATTACTGGGAGTCTGTCAACATCACGTATTATGACTCTTTAGAGGAATTTTTTTCAAAAAACCATGGTGAGTTTTACTATATAGAGACATACGGCGAAAAAGCTCATTCTTCCTTTGATTTCAGTGATGTTACAAAGGAACATTATTTTATGTTCGGGAAAGAAACAACAGGACTACCTGAAGATTTACCGGAAAGATATCACGGTCACTTCTTGAGAATCCCGATGAATGATAATGTTCGTTCCCTGAACCTGTCAAATACAGCCGCTATATTGGTCTATGAGGCTCTGCGTCAGCAGGGATACCCCCATTTAACGTAAAAAAATCTTCCAATGCGGAAGATTTTTTTGCTTATTCCTTAACCCTCAGACTTGAAATCATGGTATAGCCAAACAATATTCCAGTCACTGTCGGGAGAATTTCGGTTGAGCCGGCAAGGTATATGAATTGTCCCGTGAGGAACTGAAACAACTCAGGAATGACCCAGTAAAGAACAGGCACCAGCGTTATAAAAAGGGATGGAATTCCTATAATTGCACTTCTAATCCAATCATAAGTCCAAGCTCCATTTTTATAAAGGTTGTAAAATAGGTTGGGAATCGCAAGCAAAACACCTACAACAATGGAAAATACGACTGAATACCAATGCAGTGTTCTCGACAGAGTAAATGTTTCTTTGGATTTCTCCAGAAGGTGATGTTCATACTGTAAGCCGTAATAAAGCACAGTCAAGACAACGGAAATATACAGGATATAAAACAAGATACGTTTCAAAGGTGACATACTCTCTCCTCCTTTGTTACTACCTTATACGGTTCAAGACAATTAAAGTTTCAATTTTCCAAAATCAAACTTCCTTCAGCTGCTGGTATCCTATTTGCTTATTTTGAGTGTATGGCTTAAACTTTTTCATATGTTTATAGATAGCTGTATTTGAAATATTGTTGTTTTCGGAAACATGCAAAGGGCCGGATTGCCCCATTGGGTACAAGGGCTTGCTTGCTTATCAAGGTAAGTTCCGTGATTCTAAATTTCACATCATATAGCAACAAAGTTTCGAAAAGAGCCTTTTAGATCGTTAAGGAAGTGAAAATAGTGGAAAGTCATTTATTAGCAAACTTATATCGCCTCAGGTACATCGAACGCTGGAGTCTGATGAGGAATGTGATGAAGGAAAACGTAGCCGAACATTCATTTCATGTCTCGCTTCTCACACACAGCCTCTGCACTATCGCAAATGAGGTCTTCCATAAAAAAGTCAATACTGAGAAAGCCGTAACTCAATCCTTGTTTCATGATGTAACAGAAGTATTCACTGGTGATATCCCTACCCCGGTCAAGCACCACAACCGTGATATCCTCAAAAATTTCAGGGACATTGAGGAGCTTGCTGCAGAGAAACTGACAAATCAAGCGCCGGCACAATTAAAAGAAGCTTATAAAAGTGTCATATCCGATCAGTCTGATAAAGAATTGACTCAATATATTAAAGCCGCAGATCTTTTAGACGCCTACCTAAAATGTGTATCCGAATTATCTGCCGGTAATAGAGAATTTGTTGTTGCTAAAAAGCAAATAGAAGAAAAGATAAAAGGGCTGGAAATGCCTGAAGTGGAATATTTTCTCGAACACTTTGCGCCAAGTTTTGAAAAGACTTTGGACGAAATTTCAGAGTAAAAAAAGGAATCCGTGTGTATATAAATATACGGATTCCTTTTTTTTAGAGTGTAATTCACCCCTTAGGATCAATACCATCCTTCTTCCCCTTTTTGACTAATAGTGTTTCCAGACTAAATATACAAACTAGGAGCCAGAGAAGTCCTATTGCCAAACCTGCAAGGATATCTGTAAAAAAGTGAACGTCTATAAAGATCCTGCTCGCTGCAATCGCAAGTATCCATATCGACAAAAATGCAATCCAAACCGATTTTGACATATTTGTCAGATGGCTCCGGCCAACCAAGTAGATGATATATCCATATAATGCTACAGCACCCGTTGTATGGCCGCTTGGAAAGCTGAAACCCGTTCCATCATATTGAGATAAAACTTCGGGCCTTTCTCTTTCGAACAGCAGCTTTAAACCTTTCGTCAACGCACTTATGCCAAACATATTTATTAATAAAAAGATGATGAACCAGTTGCTCCTTTTCGTAAAGAAAAGATATGCAGTTAAGATGAAGGTTCCCACAGCGAGCCAAATGACCGCCCCCGCTTCAGTTATGTACCCCATCAAGCTTGAAATAGTAGATGTGTTAATGGAGGAAACAAACTCCCCGACTGCTTGATCCACTGCAAACTTTTCATTTTCCAATACATCTTCAGCAAGTGATATGAACAAATAAGTTGTCGAAAATATAGCTATGAAACCTGCGGCTAAAAGAGCTATCACTCTTTTTGACAGTCGATTTAAATTAGTATGTTTAAGCAAAACCCCTTCTACCTCCCAGGAAAACAAGCATTTCTTAACTTATATCCTGAGCGAACCATTGATAAACTAAATGCTCTTAGATAGGAGGCGAAACCACTTTTCAGTATCAGCATTATTTGGGGCAGCTTTCAGCCAACCTTCAAGAGGAACAGGTACCTTGTCCCTGTACCTTCCCTCTTATTTCATTTTTAAAAGTCTACTCCTGCGGAATGCTCTTTCCCTACTCGAATTCAATCCCAATACTTACAATTTCAGACCGGGTACCAATCCGGATAGGCGGTCCCCAAAAGCCGAAACCCGATGTTACGATGCTGTGCATTTGCTCCTTCTGTATGTGACCCCAATCGTTTTCATAGATGGCATCCGTGAGCAGGTTGCCGGGGAATATCTGCCCGCGGTGGGTATGGCCGGACACCATCAAGTCAATGCCTTCCTGTTGTGCTACGTTCAGCTCATAAGGCTGATGGTCGATTAAGATAACTGGTTTTTCAGTGTTTATATTTTTCGTGAGTAAGTTTAAAGGCAGCCTTTCACGGTCGATTCGGTCTTTGCGTCCAATCAGCGTGAAATCTCCTTGAACGTCTACCGTTTCGTCATATAGTACGGTGATTCCTCCCTGCTCCAGTGCTTCGATCAGTTCCATCATTGTGCCATCATGCCTATCATGATTGCCTAGTGAAGCATAGATTCCCATTGGGGCATGGAGCTTTGATAGTACCTTATCAATCTCCTGGTCAAGGAATGGTTGAACATCGTCATCAAAGAGATCGCCAGGCAGCAGAATCAGATCCGGATTGAGCTCGTTTGTTTTCTCCACAAAACGCTCTGCATGACTCTTCCCTGACAGCAGGCCAAAGTGCATATCCGCCGCCATCACGATATGCAGGGAATCGAGTGAAGAAGAGCCTTTCTCAATCTGTATTTCATAGTCACGTACGACAGGGCTGAATGCGTTAAAACTGCCGTAAGCCATAAAAAAGATCAGGAGCCCCAGCGTAATGAACCCTGCCCACTTCTGCGTCCCATGCCGCGGCAGCCGGGTGAGTCGTAAGAGGATGACCGTCACATGGGCAAGGGGAACGAGCAGTAACAGCAAATAAAAACAGGCCATCCAGTAGGCACCGATAATATTGATAAAAGTGAGTCCAGTCATGCGGCCCACGATAAATGAACTGGCTGCCAGCAACACGACCAGGCTATAGAGGATCGTGAATCGTCTGCTTGATGACTCCGGACGCAGCCAGTGCAGCCCCCTCCAGCCGATATAGTAGACGAGGCCGCCATAAAGCAGTAGTGAGATAATAAAAACGAGAATGAACATATGTATTTTCCTTGCTCCTTTTTCTTGTATTTTTAAAGTTTGTTTTGTTTGGAGCGTTTTATGTCATAGATTCCGATGGTTCCACACACGAATACCCCTAGTATAAGTATTCCTGTTAAAAGCCAGTTGTCTCCCCACTGCATAATGGCAACATTTAAACAAACGAGCGCTATGATCAGCGCAGAGTATTTTTCTCTCCATTTATTAAACTTTGAAGTTTCCTTCTCAGTGTTCATGACTTCACCCCTGACTATTCTGCAACATTCAGTATGAAACGTAATCCTCAGTCCTTTTCTCTCTTCCATTCATATGGCACATTCACCCAACTAGAAAAGAGGGAAAACAAGAAGATCATAGACCCTACCCCTATATTTTCAGTCCACCTGATATCATGGTTCACCAGCCATTGATAAGCAGTCATTAGTATAAAATAGGTAAGCGAATGAATGATGCTTTTTTACCATCTATTTTCACCCTTCACAATTTTACTCTTTTCCATCGTTTTTTATCTATATACGAGAACCGGCTCAACTAAGTTTCGCGTTTATATACGCGAAGATTTAACGCTTTAAAGCACGAAAAGGGACTGTCCCTTTTCGTGCTTTACAGTGTTAAATAATGAATGCACTCACATTCTCACCTCTTTATTTCTTAAGACCCTGAATGTAATGGAAGCCAGGATCATCGACAACACACCCATCCATAGAACTGCTGCAACAGGGTACAACACTGGATACCCGAAGAGGTTGAGGGTCTTGAACTGAGTGAACAGGAATTCAACTCTCATAATATAGAAATATGAAAATTTGACCATATCTGAAATCCATGCTTTCAACTGAATCATTTCCACCGCCATAAACGGCAGGGAGAATATCGCGCCTGATATGAAAAAAGAGAGAAGTGAATTCTTGCTGACCGATGAGATGAAAAGAATCAGAGTCGCAAATCCAAATGCCGCTGAAAGATGTATGCCCAGTTGGATCAGGTGGAATTCAAGCATATTCAGCCCATAAGGTGAAAAGTAATATTTGAACACAAATTGAAGCGGTGTTTCCCATCCTAAATTGCCCAGCATATAGAGCTTGCTGATGACATTTACAGCCTCCCATGCAGCAACCACTGTCAGAGCGTAGATCAACGCGGCACCCAGCTTGGCCCATGTTAAGGCGGTTCTTCCCTTTTTCGAACTCAATATATAATTGTCCATACCAGAACTGTACTCTCTTGTAAAAATTGAAGATAGTCCGATCAACAGCATTGCTCCGGTAACAAGAAAGGAAAATGTTCCGGTATAGTCAATGATTTCTGCCGGGCCTTTGTAATAGGAAAAATAGTAAAGGTCGACGCTTTCTAACATCCTTCTTTCAAGCTCGGCATTATACTTGGTTGAACCCTCCAATTCCTGCACCCTTTGATTGAAGGTCTCATGCACCCTCTGAATGAATGCAACATTTTCATAGATGCCTGACTTGATTGCCTCACTCTCTGAAAAGAAAGCCCCTTCTGTCCCATTCGCTTTCATTTCCTCTATCCGTTCTTCAGCCTTCGCCATTAATTGGTCATTTGCTGATTCAGCCTCCTGGATTTTTTCAGAAGTTAATGTCCCTTCCCAGTTCTTATAAAATTGTTTGGTCTGTTCATCCGTTTTTTCAAATTTCACCATATACATAGAAGAAAATAGGATGAGGACCAAGAAGGTAATATAAATCATTTTTTGACTGAAAATCTTATACAGCTCGAACTTTAACAGTCTCATTATATTCCCTCCCCTTCATCGAAGTAGTACAAATACAAATCTTCTAAATTAGGTTCCTCAATGGCTGCATGGGGATGCGGCTTTCCTTCGCTAATAATCCGCAGTTGAAATCCATTTTGTATTCGCGAAATGTTTCCCACCTTGAAAACGGATTGAAACCATTCCAGTTCGTCTTCCTTTGCTGTCAGGGACCACACTTTATCTGCGATTCCAGTCAACAGATGGTTCGGCGATTCTTTTTGAATGAGCTTTCCTTCCTTTAGTATCAGTACTTCTTTTGCTATGAACTCGATGTCCGATACAATATGTGTGGAAAGAAGCACAATCCGGTTTGTCGATATTTTCGATAAAAGATTCCGAAAGCGGATTCGTTCTTTCGGATCAAGGCCCGCTGTAGGCTCATCAACAATCAGGATTTTCGGATCATTCAATAAGGCCTGGGCAATGCCTATTCTCCGTTTCATGCCGCCTGAGAATTTCCCCACCTTCTTCTTCCGCTCTTGATAAAGACCGACTAATGCCAGTGTTTCATCCACCTTGTCGCTGGCCTCCTGTTTCGAGAGGCCTTTCAAGGAAGCAATATAGTGTAACAACTTTTCAGCTGAGAAATTCTTATACAGCCCGACATGCTGAGGAAGATAACCGATCAAGTCACGGTATTCGTGATCCATGCTGAAAATGTCCCTGCCATTCAGGAGAATCGTCCCCTCAGTGGGCTTCATCACACTGGCAATAATTCGCATGAGTGTGGTTTTTCCAGATCCATTGGCACCAAGGATTCCGTAGACTCCAGTGGTGAATTCCAAAGTAAGATCATCAAGTGCCTTTTTGTCAAATTGATTTTCTTTAAAGATTTTCGATACACCATCAATGGTTAAGTTCATAATTTACACCCCTTTTATAAAGCCTGCCTGCCTGCATGAAGATAAGAATAATGGCTGTTATAATGATCAGCAGATAGACTCCGGCTGGAATGGATTCCATTTTCCCGCTGACTTCTTCACTGCTCAAAAACACACCGGTCCCCAGCCATACCACAAGTGTGGCGGTAACTGCATGCATATTGCGCAGCCGATTCGCAAGCAGGAAGGAAATTAGCGTTATGACGGTAAAAGGAGTCATCCAATAGAGCAGCAGCTTCCCAGCCCATACATTTGGTGTAAAAATAGATAGGACAGCCATTGCCATCATATTGATGCCGATATTAAATGTGCCGATGATGATCATCTTGGACAGGATGATTTCCTGCAAATTGAATTTAAAGGAAAGCTCTAGTTCCGCCATTCCAGTAAGCCTGCTTTTAAGAATTTCGAATAAACCGGTGATGGTTGGCAGCGGTGCAAATAACATCAGCGTCACATAAGGATCTTGATCAGCAATGAACACCGCATACATACAGATAACTAGAAACAGGCTGTTCAATATCCAAAATAACGGACTGAAATAAAAGATTTCCTGATAAGCATTTTTAAATATTGGAATGCTGGTTTCCGCAATACTTTTCCACCGGTTTTCTTTTACAGGAACAAATGGCCTGACGGCTTCGATAGTCCTCATCATTTCTGCCTCACTCGGATACTCTACATCATAATCATCCAGCCTGAACCCAAGCTCCTTTTCCAACTCCTCCAACTCCAGGTCAAACTGGGGGTCATTTTTTCTGCTGCTGTCCATATTCCTCACCTCTTCCTAAAAGTTTGGCTAGTTTCCCAAGTCCCTGTTTCAGCCTCGACTTCACAGTAGATTCATTTGCATTTGTCACGGTGGCAATCTCATGAATCTTCATCTCATGATAATACTTCAGAATGATGGCATCCCGTTGATACTCTGGAAGCTCGTGAACCGCAGCCTTCACTCTCTCCCTTGTTTCTTTTTGAGCGAATATGTAGGAAACATTCGTCTTCTCATTTGTTAAAAATTCCGTTAGGTCAGACTGCTTTTGAATCCGTTTATGTTCAACACTTTTCCAGTAATCCCGGCAATGATTCATCGCAATTGAAAACACCCAGCTTTTGAAGCTGCCACTGTTTGAATAGGAACCGATTTTTTTAATCACTTTGATAAATATCTCCTGAGTCAAATCATATGCCAAATCCCGATTTCCTGTTTTTCGATACACAAAAGCAAAAACATCTTTATAATATTTACGTGTCAGGACTTCCATCGCCGCTTGGCTGCCGCGAAGGATCTCCTGAATAAGCTGCCGATCTTCAGACATGTTGCATCACCTCAATATGTATGACGAGATAAATTTCAAAAAGATTTAATGGAGTAAAAAAAATTCAGGCACAGGTACCATGCCTCTTCCAAGCTTAAAGGGACAGCTCACCACTGCCCCTTCGTTGTGCTTGTTCTCAACTAATATTTTAACACTCTGTTATGTATTTCCAGACTCTTTTTTCGGGTGGGCAGAGTGACAGGTTACCTCTCTATAGCCGGGTCACATATAAACCATCTTCCCCCTCGGGCCTTATTGAACTGAAGACCTCAAAGAGCTGATGCAGTTTATGAAAAGATAAATTCGAGTCATTTACCGCATTTCTTTCTCTCAAGCTCTATCGATTTTTAAAAAGAAAAAACATTACCTTTCATAAGAATTCTCCTCACCGAGTGTGAAAAGTTGATTTACATCCTCTTCAACCTTAATAATAAGGTAAGAATAAAAAGCAGAGGTGACTCACAAGTGGAAAACAACGCACACCCCCTATCAGAACCGTTAACCCTTCCTAATGGAAGCATTATAAAGAATCGTTTTTTCAAGTCTGCGATGAGTGAGGCCCTTGGAACCAAAGATCACAACGCAACACCTAATCTTGTCACTTTGTACAACACCTGGGCTGACGGAGGGACAGGACTTGTTGTGACAGGAAATGTCATGATTGACAGAAGTGCTCTAGGAGAATCCGGGAACGTAGTCATTGAGGATGAAAAAGATTTAGAAATGCTCACCCGATGGGCAAAGGCTGGAACGAAGAATGGTACTCATCTGTGGATGCAATTAAACCATCCCGGAAAGCAGTCACCCAGAACTTTGTCCAAAAAACCTGTAGCTCCAAGTGCCATACCACTGTCTGGCAATCTAAAAAAATTCTTTAATGAACCGAGAGCTCTTGCCGGAGAAGAAATACAGGAATTGATTATCCGGTTTGGAAACGCGGCCAAAATCGCTCAAAAAGGAGGATTTACCGGTGTGCAGATCCATGGTGCTCACGGTTATCTCATCAGTCAATTTTTATCTCCCTATCATAATCGGCGCAGGGATGAATGGGGCGGCTCTTTAGAAAATCGAATGAGGTTTGTTTTGGAAGTCTATCAAGAGATTCGGAAACAGACCGGCGAGGATTTTCCAATCGGAATCAAATTAAATTCCGCAGATTTCCAGCGAGGCGGTTTTACGGAAGAGGAATCATTGGAGGTCATTCGCAGCCTGTCTGACGCTGGCATAGATCTTATCGAAGTCTCAGGCGGGAATTATGAGAATCCTATGATGCAGGGGGCGAATGTCAAAGAAAGTACAAAGAAACGGGAAGCCTATTTTCTGGAATTCGCTTCAAAGGTAAGAGAAATCGTTTCTACACCATTGGTCGTCACCGGAGGCTTTCGTTCAGAAAAAGCTATGACGGACTCAGTTGCTCAAGGTGAAATTGATATGGTGGGGATCGCCAAGCCGCTTGCCCTGATCCCTGATCTCCCAAATCAAATCCTTCAAGGAACCTATAGAACAATACAGTTAAAGCCGATGAAAACAGGTTTGAAATGGCTCGATAAATCAGCGTCAATGTTAGAGATTGTCTGGTATGAGCAGCAGCTGGCACGAATGGGAAATGGAAAAACTCCTAAACCCGATCATAGTGTCTGGCTGGCGTTATTGCACACCATCACCACCAACGGAACTGCTGTTTTCAAAAAACGACGTGGATAATGACTATTTCACACTTTAAAGCACTAAAAGGGACAGTCCCTCTTAGTGCTTTAAAGCGTTAAACTATCGTGAGAAGCTCCAGTCATTCCGTCATTACCCTCTTGATTTGCGGACTAAATGAAACCATAAAAAAAGAGCCTTCTTCTACGTGGCTCTTCTAACTATGATTTATATATCTCCGGCATGACTGTCTCCATATAGTTTCCGTAACCTTCCATGACCGTGAGCCCCTGGTCAATCAATCCTGTCCAAATCTTGTGATCTAATTTGTATAGGCCTTTAATTCGCAGCATTTCAAGCTCTTGTTCAGTCAATTTCACCTCGTAATATTGGTCGGTAATCTTCACGACCACTTCATAGTCCTTAAACTTCATAAGGTAAACAGAATAATCCAGATCCCATTCATGAAGCTGTCTCTCGATCAATTCTGCTACATGCTTTAGAAAGTCCTCGTCGTTCATTATTTGCGCCATGTAGGTTCTCACAACACTATTTATATTCATGAGCTTTCCTCCTGGTAGTAATTCTAAAGGTCTCACACCTAGTGTTCCCTTTCTAAAATTCTTTGAAACTTTTTACCGATGACTTAATATACATTTGCTCTTATGTATCGCATCAATTGATCTTTTGCCAGAACTTTAAACATCTGAAGCTAATATAAGCAATGTACATGTCCTATCAATTAAAAATAGTGGACATGTTACTCTAACCTACCTCGCTCTCTTACACACCCAATTTTTTACAACCTTTTCACTTACACCTTGCTCCAATAATTTAGTATACTTGAGTGGGAGGTGATAAAATGGAAGAAAAAATGATGATTCTTCTAACTGAAATGAATCAAGAAATGAAAGGGCTAAGGAGAGATCTATCTAGCTTAAAAGACGAGACGTCATCATTTCGAAATGATGTCAACCATCGTTTTATTGGGATGGATACACGTCTCGATGGCATGGACCAACGCTTTGATGGCATAGATCAACGCTTTGACGGCATGGATCGGCGTTTCAATGGCATGGATCGGCGCTTTGACGACATGGACCAGCGCTTTGATAAGGTGGATGCTAAGCTGGATGGAGTTGGACTCCAGTTTGAACAAACATATGAATCAATAATGGAAGATGTTGATTTTGTGACTACCAAAGTCAATAAGCTGGAGAAGGAAATTTTCATTATAAAAAGTAAGAACAACATCTAATACTTCTTTACTAATCCTTTTGTGCTTTCCTCATAAATTTCCACTTTGTTTAGTTTTTCCCTTCTTGAGACACAGGAATAGGTATCTCATTCCTTTTAAACGGTTCAAATAATTCGAACACTTCTCCGCGGAAATGCACACAAATAATGACCGGCGCTCATTCAGCGTTGGGCATTATTTGTGTGCAGTTGGTACAATGATAGACCGCGCGAGCTTTACGCGGTCCATCATCCCAGACCAACCCGCCAAATGATGCACCGCGCACCATCAGCACTTGCTATCACTTCCGATCAACCAATACAAAAACGTGCCGCGGTCACCAAAAGAACGGCACATCCTTACGCAGAACTCTTTATGATGACTCACCAGAACCTTCACTTCAACCTGTTGACTAACTTTTAGACCCATCCCTATACAATAAGTATTTAAGAACGTTTGACAACTTCTGCAAACCGATGAAAATGGGGAGTAAGAAACTAACCCCTGCTCAACGATTGGGTATAGTGGACAAGCAATTTAGTTTCGAAGATATAATTTATTTTAAATGACAAAAAGAGCTTGGAATTGTTCTCAAGCTCTTTTTGTCAACTAAAGCATCCTTTACTTCAATAAGGTAATTCGTTTCCTTCTTTATCAAAATATTCGTAATCGGTTCGTTCCATTAAATCAGGTTCTAAACTGTGAAATAAAAATGCCTTAATATCTTCCTTACCCATTGTTATCAACTCAGCCTCTTTACTTCCAAGCATCACTTTATCTACTTCTTTTGAGGCAAGACCTACAATGTAATCATCTTTGCCTGAAGACAATCCAACATTATTTTTATCAAGATTACCGACACCAATTATTTCGTCAAAATGCCAACCATATTTATTCTTATTTACCTTTCCTGCCGCTAAGTTGTGACTGCTAAACTAAAGTAGACAGTTTTTGCTAGATAAGATGAAACACTTATTTACCCTAATATACCAGTAAAATATATGGCCCTTCCATTGTATGATGATGGTTTGATTTGTAAATCATTGGAGGGCTGAGAAAAGGTGGATAAGTGGGAAATGTATATGGAAATACAGCAGTTACTCAATAAAGGATTCAGTAAATCCAAAGTAGCAGATAAGCTGGGGGTATCCAGGGCGACTGTATATCGTCATCTGAAGAAATCTCCTTCGGAGAGGGCACAATGGGTTGAATCCTTACAAACAAGAAAGAAAAAGTTGGATCCTCATAAAGAGTTAATCCTAAGTTGGTTAAGGAAACATCCTGATCTTTCAGGAGCACAAGTAGAAGATTGGTTGATGGAAAGGTATAAAGAGCTTGAAATTGGAGAAAGCACAGTCCGTGCTTATGTTAGAGAGTTAAGAGTTGAATATAAAATAGCTAAGGAATCTTCACCAAGGGATTATGAAGCTATTCCTGATTCACCAATGGGGGAACAAATCCAAGTTGACTTTGGACACACCAAGCAAAAAACCTCCGATTATAAAGATGTAAAACTGAACTTTATAGCCTTTGTGTTATCAAACTCGAGATACAAATATAAAGAGTGGTTAGATCGCCCCTTTACAACTCAAGATGTTATTCAGGCTCATGAAAATGCCTTTCAGTGGTTTGGTGGGATTCCAGGAGAACTCGTGTATGATCAGGACAGCTTAATTGTGGTGAGCGAGAATGGAGGAGATCTCATTTTAACGAAAGAGTTCCAGCACTATAAGCAAACTCGAAAATTAAACCTAAGGGTTTGTAGGAAAGCCGATCCAGAAAGCAAAGGAAAAATAGAAAACGTTGTAGGATTTATTAAGTACAATTTCGCCAAGTATCGAGTGTTTAATAATATTGATTCCTGGAATGAACAAGGATGGGAATGGTTAAACCGTACAGGTAATAAAAAAATCCATAACACAACAAAAAAAAGACCGGTCGAAGTGTTCTCCTTGGAAAAGCAACACTTAAGACCAGTCACAGGAAACATTAATTTCCTAAACAATCATGAAAACAGTATAACAAGAAGCGTCCATAAGGACAATACCATACGGTATTTATCCAATAGGTACTCCCTTCCACTTGGAACTTTTTATAAGCATGAAACCGTCTCAATAAAAGAAACAAAAGACAGAGAACTATTAGTCTATCACTCTGAGACAGGAGAACTCCTGGCTAAGCATCAGATTCCGGATGGTAAAGGACAATTAATTAAAGACAGAAAGCATACAAGAGATCGCTCAAAAGGAATCGATGCATTCATTGATACTGTAGCAAACCGATTCGAAGAAACAGAAACGGCCTACAATTACTTGGAGAAGCTTCGTGAGAAGTACCCACGGTATATTCGTGATCAGTTACAAATGATTCTAAGAGAAACAAAACAACATAACGAGCATCTTCTAACAGCAGCCCTCTCGGAATGTATTAAGAGAAACTTATATAGTGCGACAGATTTCAGCGATATCATTTTATACCTTAAACGACAACGACAGGTTCATGATACAACAAACGACAAAGCTGATACTGTTTCACCACTAAATAGCATATCCGGTTGGATTATAGAAACAGAAGCACAAAAGAGAAATGTAGATGCCTATACTGTCTTATTAGAAGAAGGTGATCAAAGTTGAATCAGCTTCAGGAGGTCCAAGATATATTAAGGTCCCTTCGGTTAGCTGAAACAGCTGATCGATTACCAGAGTTAATAAGAGAAGCTGAGAAAAGGGACTTGTCCTTCACTCAGTTTCTACTAGATGTAGCAACCTATGAACAAAAGCGCAGAGATGAAAAGCATCTGGAAAGGCGATTTAAGTGGGCGACGTTTCCCTTCCATAGTACTGTGGATGAGTATAACGTGAACGAGCAAAAGTCACTGAGCAGTAAGAAGTTAAACCAGTTAAAAGACTTAACATGGATTGAGCAGCTATATAACATCATTTTTCTAGGACCGCCAGGTGTCGGTAAGACCCATCTTTCGATAGGTCTTGGAATTGAAGCTTTAAACCAAGGATATAAAGTTATCTTTACCACTATGGGAGATCTAATCCAGGCATTAAAGACAGAAGAAATAACGAGGAAATCCAAAACAAGAATGAAGCGAATTAGAGAAGCAGATTTGGTTATCATTGATGATTTGATGTTTATGGCCATGGATAAACAGGAAGCTAATATGTTCTTCCATCTCATTAACAACCTTTATAATCAATCCTCGATTATACTTACATCTAATAAAGGACCTAAAGAATGGGGTGAACTATTGGGCGACCAAGCCATCACGACAGCTATACTGGACCGGATCTTACATCGAGTGGAAATAGTTCATTTAAATGAAGATAGTTGGAGAATGAAACATCGAAAAACGATTTTTGGTGAACAAAGTGTCTCAAATTAATCAGCAAAAATTGTATCATTCTACTTGACGGTCACATAAGTAGTTCTTAGGAGTTTGACCTACTTCTGAATAGTAGAAAACATATGCAACATCATCGTAGAGCTTAGTATCAATAATTTTTAAAACTTCAAGTTTAGGAGCTTTAACATTACTTAATGCTTCTTCTGGCGTTGAATATGAATTATTCTTTTTACTGTTCTCTAAATAAAGAAAAGCAGCTACCACCAGTAATCCTACAACTACAATACCAATTATTATTTTTTTCATCTTCTCCCCCTTTATAGTTAATTACGATTTCTTCCTAAGAAAGTTTCAAAACCTGCTTCAATTAAATATCACCATTCAACAATAACGTTTTCATCACTGTCTATAACTTGGTAATGAATTTCATCCACTTTTTCGTATATGCCTTGGGGCAACTTATCAGCTACGGTGTTCTTTTCAGTTAAAAAGATAGTGGATTGATGTAAAATATTATCGTTTACATCCAAAGGTGTGTAAGAGATTTTTTCAGCATCTTCATAATTAAATACTGCACCCCATACGATACTATTTGAAGTATTTGTAACTTTACTAACCTTTAGAAATTCATATTCACCTTCTATATCTACATTTTTCGCGAATTCCCCTGTACCTGTTTCATATTTATATTTTCCGTCGGTTTTGCTAAAAGAATTCAATATATGTAGTGTTTTATTCGGCTTGTTCCGACTAGAAAAGATAACAATTTTATCAGTGTCGTCTTGGAATAAGACCTCTACATTTTTATTAACGGGTTCGGTTTTGGAGTACAAACATTGAAAAAATAATAAAAAGTAATGTAACATCTTGATTCACAACATAATTCGCACCCTAATTCACAACAGTCTGATGGCTAACATACTCCTGCGAATTGGCGTGTTAAAACGTCTGCAAATACGCGTGTGGAACAGGGGACAAAAATACCTGTTCAGCGTCTAGTTGTTGCCAAAAATACAATATGCAATAAAAAAACAGAAAAGACCGATTAAGAAATCGGTCTTTTCATTCTATATTGCCTTATTCAATTAAAGCCCCCTTTAGCTGAACAAGCAAAGGGCGACCACTCTGCACAATAATTGCACGAGTAATAATTCTATTTTTCAATACAAGTATCTTACTGAGAGTCTGTATTTTCCAATATAAAATTTTCCTTTTCGCCATTCCATTCAACGGTTACTTCAATAATGCTATCCTGCGGGATAATGCTGCCGTTCTTAGAACCCCCGTGAGACTCAATTACTTTTTTATCTAAGTCCTCTCTTGTCCCTTCACTACCTTCAGACCCCGTATCATAAGAATAGGATAAAGAGCTTCCAGCAATTTCACTTAATTCGCCCTTATATTCTAATTTAAAATCGCTTTGAGTCCTTGTGTTGTAATCGTTTATATCTCCTTCGGGGTCTTTGATGAAAATTTCTTCACCCTTGAAAACCAGTTCAGCCTCCCAGTTTTCACTTTCTCCCACAAAATTATAATTAAGTTCCTTAACTTCTTTTATATCATCCAGCGACTCATCTACACTATTTGATGTTGGATTACATCCACCTAAGATAAGAGAAAGAGATGCAAATACGATAATAATCCAGCTTTTCAATTTATCCCTCCTTTTTCTGGAAGTTGTTTCTTTATACAGGATAACACAAAATTATTTAACTTTTCTAATAATTACAGGTATTACCTTTTAGGATTTTCAATGTTCAATTAACCTGCCCTTTACTTGAACAAGATTTTATCTTGGGTTATCTAGTTTTTGTAATGCTTCAGACAATCTATTTTGTATCCTATCATTGTCACTTACATAAAAGACCAAAATATTATTTATTCCATATGCTTTATGTTCTACCACATCTGCTGTTGCTGTTATCTCTTCAAACCTTTGTATTCCCTTTCCTCTATCACTTGCCGAAGAAAAAACATAAACCGATAATGTATTGCCTTCTAAATTGTATACTTCAGGTGTAATACCGTTTAGTTCTTGTATAAAGACGTTTTCGCTTGGTAAATCTGTATTTTTATCTAATTCAAACCCTTGCTCAGCTATTTTGGTTTCTACATCTTCCAGTGTAATGCCTTTTTTTTCAGACGGAGTTCCTTCTGTTTCTTGTTGGCTACAAGCACCCATAAAAGATATGAATAGTACAAGAAATAATAGCTTTTTAATCATATATATACACCTCCAATCCTATTAGACGGACGCATTTATTTTTAGTTTCACCTTATTCAGCTATTCTGCCCAATAATTGAAGAAAGACAATAGCCAGACCAAGTAGCTGATCTAAAGTTATTGCCCCGCTTGATGGAACATTTTTAGTTGAAGGAAATATGCCATTTGTGTTCTTATCACCTTTATTCTAATTCGGGTGCAATTATAAAATAAATGGCAAAAAACACAGTTAGAAAAACAGCAGTGAATTTCAGAGGAATATTAAATAAATAGGTGATTATTGAACTACAAAGTATTGTGATAACTCCTAGAATATTCCACGGGAACGGTCTGTTTTTATTATCACCGAAGAACATCATTAATGCTAAGTAAGAGATGAAAAACACTACTGACAATACAACTGATACCTCAGAGATTAAGACAGCTAAAAGAGAAAATACAAAAAAACTTAGAAAGATAATAATATTACTTTTGTTTAAAATACTATTCCCCCCTTAAAACCTTGACCCTCAGTCTATGAAATTACAATACATACAAAACCCATTAATCATTATCCATTTATATTTTTTCTTGCTTTCTTAACCGGAGATGTTAACGTTTCTGATAATTTATCAATATCAAGAAGAGATTAATGATTATTGTTTGAATTTTATTATTACACTAATAACCATACTTAATATCAATGCCGGAATTGAGATGTAAAAAAGTATTAATTCAGAAATAGATTGATTCGATTTTAGTAAAAAAGCCACTATTGATAAACCGAAAAAACTTAATAAAAATAAAAGCTTCCCAACAAGGTGTTCAAAATTTTTCTGAATTACCATATTAATCGTCAGAGAGATTGAAAATATTAACAATATAATCCCAAATACAAAAGAAGGAGTATTTTCAAATAATGAGTACAAATTATCCCCTCCTCATTTTTTTATTGCTTATTCAATTAACCTGCCCCAATAGTTGAACAAGGGCGGCTGCTTGCTCAGCAAACGCCCCCTTATGTTTAATAAGAAGTATTATTTAATCGTCAAAGTTAACGGTTATCATATAAAGGTTTTTAAAATGTATTTCACAGTTTTCCATTGTTCTTGAAGATAAGTATTCATTGGGAAGCTCCTCCCACTTAGAAGCCATTTCGTTTAGAAATTTTTTGATAATGAAGACACTGTAATCCCATATTTACTCAATATGACTGTAAATTTTTCAATTAAAATATTTGTATAGTCTAAATCCTTTGATTCAAGAAATAGTGCAATTAGCATAAGTCCTCCACCAATTGCTTATTCAATTCTTGCACCCATTCGTTTAAGTACACACTTTCACAAACAGCAATTTTATATTCTACTTTTTTGTTTTGTCACGATATACAATGATTGTAATTATATTTAATAGGAGTGTAACGATAAGAAGAACTGAACTTGCAACCACCCAACCCTCTTCTATAAGATTAGACAAAGCCCCAATCTTAACCAGATTATGAGCATAGACTATCTGAAAATATAACGATATAGCACAAGCACTGATACTCATAATGGAAAAAGTGCTCCAATTATTAAGGTTATGGTTTTTATATCGCATAAGATTAACAATAGGAAGTGTCCAGGCAATAAGACCAAGAGCAAGACTACCAGCATTAAGCCAAAACCAATCAATCATTATTTACCACCCTTTGAGTTTTTTATTTGCATTTTTGTTCATTAATCAGTAAATATACTTCTGTTACTAAACTGCCCTTTAATTGAACAATTCCTTTATCTATATATTAACATAAAATCCCATAAAACCTTTGGAAAATCCTATATGAATAAAAAACGCACAGTTACCAATCACTGTGCGTTTTTTAATGTGAATTTAGTGAAAATTATATAGCTAATCGGGTAGCGAAAAGTGCTGCCATTTTACATTTTGTACTCCAAAACCGAACCCGTTACATTTTTATATCCTTTTTTATTTATTGCCTCTTCAAGTGAAGGTGAAGAACAACCAACTAATAAAGTGAACACAAAAATAAAGCAACAGATTTTTTCAAGTTACTCCCCCATATCGTTTTAAAGCAATTAAATTACTATCATGAATAACCAATTCATTGTTCAACCTTCCTGCTTCGGTAGTTGAATAACCTTATCTATATAATATAACATTTACGTAATATTCTTATAAATAAGATTCTTCTGTGATTTTAATTACGAATACATAGTAAAAAAGCAGTACTAAACGGACTGCTTTTTCTACTTTTGTACTCCAAAATGGAACTACTTACTATACAATTCATGGGCTTTCTTGAGGAAGTCCCCTTTCCCTTGATCTTCCACCCAAAGCTCGATTAACTTGTGCACATTATCATTTTCATCTGAAGAACGTTCAAATGAATGAAACCACCTGCTGGCTTTCTCCATCTCACTGATTTGCCGGTCAACCCAAAAATGTTTTAGCATTCTAATATCATTGGATGTTAGTGCAAATTTCTCGATATTATCACGATGTTTCGGAAATGACTCATAGTTCTCCCAGCTTGGAAAAATCCCATGTTCAAGAAAAGCTTCCATATGGGCTTCCACGACTGATTTTAGGATTTTCCGCTTTGAACCCGGGCCAATCGGAATCTTTATCATGCCGCCAAACAAGCTATACTTCATGGGGATTGCTCCTCTCTGGTGTTTTTCAGGTATAGGAAGTTTGTTGTAATGATATTCATCCAATCCGCGTTTAGTACTTACATATAAACTTTTAAGCGATGCAGGGGAAATTTAGCAATAGAATGACAGAAAAGAAGTTTCCCTCCCCTTGCTGAAAGAAAAAAACAGTAATTTCACCTAGTTTTCAAGAAGACAGATGGTACCATTCAGAGCAAAAATAGCATAACAAAAGGGACAGTTACCGCCTGTCCCTTTGGCAAAAAAACAATATTTCTATTTCCCCGATAACTTGCCGCACTCCTGCAGCAGCCCTTCGTATACCTTTTTATCACGCGGGTTAAAGTCAATGTTTTTGTAAACAATATCACCATTCTTATCGATTAAGAAACAAGAACGAATCGCCACTTCATCTTTTTCATGGAATACATTGTACTTCTTCACCGTTTCTTTATGCCAATCTGACAACAAAGGATACGGCAGCGTTCCAAGGCTTGCCTCAAATACATTATGTGAATAGATATGGTCAACGCCTATTGCCAAAATTTCAGTTCCAGTGTTCTTAATTTCCTCATAATCCTCTTTCCAAGAGGTTAGCTCCGTAATTCAGCCAGGAGTGAAATTAAGTGGATAAAAGGCCAGAAGGACATTTTGTTTTCCATGGTAGTCCGATAAAGAGATCTTCTCTTTTCTGGTCGATGAAAGTGTAAAATCAGGAGCTTTATCGCCCACTTTTAGTTCCATTTCTCTTCCCTCCAATCTAGATACCTTCGTTAGCATTATTCTTCCCTGTAACATTTTTTTAAAACTATCTATAAGGGAAAGCGGTGTTTGGTAAGCTCAAGCAATGCGTCAGGTCAGCTGTACTTTTTTTCTAAAAAGTGACATTACCTTACCAAGGGAATCCTATTTATGTGGTGGTCGCTTATCTTATAAAAATCCTGAAACCTATCCCCCGGTGAATCGTATATAAATCAAGGAGGGAATACCTTGAAGTATTTTATGTTTGGAATGATTTTAGCTGCAGCAGGCACCCTACTATCAGTGATCATTTGGGGAATGAACCAGGCTTATTACATTAGCGGCGGAATTGCCTTGATATTCGTGGGCATTTCGATGATTTCTTCCGGGGCCTTGGTAAGCGGAGACCAAATGCGGGCCAATTTTGCGACAGAAACGACTCAAGACAGACGCGCCCGCATGAGCATCTCATTTAAATCTGCGTCGATTGGGCTGCCGAATCTGGTTGCGGCAATTTTGATTTATGTTTATTTCACTTAATACGTTTACAATAAAAAGGCTTAGAGGTGAATTTCCTCTAAGCCTCTTTCGTTAGCTCTAACTCTCTTGATATTCCAACAAATACAACCCCTCTATCTCAAAGGTCCATTCCTTGTTCCCCATCAATTC
Organism: Bacillus sp. SG-1; assembly: GCF_000181495.1. Lineage (GTDB taxonomy): Bacteria > Bacillota > Bacilli > Bacillales > Bacillaceae_B > Rossellomorea. The sequence continues at coordinate 462,196 of NZ_ABCF01000001.1, read as the reverse complement.
ATCTTTCTCAAAGACATAAAGGACCCTCTGTTCGAACCTTCCCTCATAATCTCCTACAGTGCCGCCGAAGTCCCCATCTTCTCCTCGTTCATTAATTGCTCGAATGTCAGTGAGAAAATTTGGGCCGGATGTATACGTGTCGTCTTCATTTAAACGGAAAGTACTCAACAAAGTACCCTTTTCCTCTACCTTCCCATCCAAGCCAACAAAAACGAGAATCTCATGTTTGTTATTTAATTCATTTACTTCCTCTTCTATGCCGGCCAGGAAAACCTCCGTGTCATGAACTGTAGTGATTTTTCGGGGCTCCTCCACCCCTTCTAAAATTTCTTTAGTAGTGAGCGTGAATTGAATTTCTTCCTCATATGGAACAGTTTCCGCTTGATAATCCTCCAGGTTCTGACGAATATGAATAATGTCTTTACCGTCACTGGATTTGCAAGCTCCTAATATAAATAGCAAGAATGTTGTCCACACCAAAATGAATTTTTTCAATTGAATACCACATCCTTATGAGTCTACTTACTGCCCAATCCGGCAAACCAGGCATCATCCATATAGTCGTTCCACTTCAAGGTGAATTTCTCTGCTTCTATCTTAACCAAGCAGAATTGCCCTTCACCCCAATGAGTACCTGCTATCTCAAATAAATAATTTGTACCATTAGAGGTTTGATTAAATTGTAAAATTTCTACCTCAAGTATGTCGGTAATCAAAACCTCCTTATCCCTTCCATCTTCACAATAAATAATAGCTTCATTCATTCTTACTCCACTAAATTCAAGCCTGCATCTATCCGTTGATTTAGCAGCTTTAAAAGGATTTAAAGGATGATTTTCGGTTATATCGACATGCTCCAAATAAAACAATATAGTATCCTTTTCAACCAAAATTTCATCCGCCAGACAATCATGAAAACTTATAAATTGAATGTAATCGTTAGTAGTCCTGTATTTCCATTCCATCGGTTCACCTGCTTGTCTTTAATTTAATGAACGCATGTCACTTATTGACATTTTTTCGTTCTAAATTATTTTTTACCCCTATAAACATACCAATTATAATGTAAAATACCCCATTACCCAAGATGACTAAGCCTACAAACGCTCCTCCTATAGCTCCACCTGTTCCATTTCCGTCCCTGCTATGGTTAATCTTAACAAAGACACTACCTGAGATAAAACCAATGCTCGGTTCAAAGATTATCTCCTTCAAATGAATCCCCTTTAATAATGAAAGTACAGGAATCAAATGAATTTATGTTCTTCATCAGGCTTTTATGAATTAAACGATAAATCCCCTCTCAAAGTTCCGATTTCCCCTGAAACATTAGGTAAAGATATGACAAGGTATCGCAACGCAAAAATGCCCCCTATCCATTCATGAACAGGAGGCTTTGCTTTTGGGTGAAGCGGAGCTCTTATTGTTACTCCTCCGGCTGATCCATTGGAACATTCACATTGAAACTAACCCCGAACTTGTCCGTTACCATTCCGTATAAGGGGCTGAAATCCGTCTTATGAAGAGGGATAACGACTTGTCCGCCATCTTCTAAAGCAGCAAAGATTTCTTTTGCTCTTGCCTCTTCTTTAGGTTGAATCGCAATCTGAATTGAATTGCCCGGTTGATAAGGCATGCCTTCGTATGTATCGGAGAACATGAGATCACCTTCGCCGACTTTCAAGTGTGCATGCATAATGCGATTCTTCATGTCATCAGACAGTGGATAATCCGGATTATCCGGTCCTTCTCCATACGTCATGATACCCATCACTTTACCGCCAAGTGCTTTCTCGTAAAAATGGACCGCTTCTCTCGCATTACCATCAAAAAATAAATACGGATTCAAACTGATTGACATCATTCAACAACCCCTTTGGAATAATTTGGACATCTTATTTTAGGATACATGGTTATAGAACTTGCACCAGAAAAACAGACATAATGCACAGCTGTTTGACTTCTGACTAATTCATTTTATTTACAGCGCCATGTTCTGCAATACCGGTGTTTGCTTCGATTTTCGATAAGACGCCCAGCGGAAAATAGTCTTCTAAACATAAGAGCTATGAGCGTTTTATCGTTTTTAGATTCTTTTATACATCATATCCTTGCTTTCTCCATTGATAAATAACGGATCCAGGATAGAGCTTCTGGCTTCTGGATAACGGTATGTCAAACTCTTGCCCCGCCAGTTCGAACGCAAGCTTATGGGGGTGTCCCTCTTTAATAAGCTCAATGACCCTTTTCTTAAATTCTTTCCTAGGTGTTCTTTTTGTTTTAACTTCAGCGGGTCTCTTTTTAAAAGCAATTTTTGCTTTCAGAGACTTTCCAAAACTCCATAATGCTCTATCAATCTCCTTCACCTCGTTTAGGCTGTACTTCTCACTCTTCCCATAGTGAGAGACAAGAAATTCCTCGAAAAACTCTCTATAAGATAAGTAATCTCTTAGTTTTAAAGTAGTTCCTTTTTGATTGAGTTCCTCGGCAAGCAGTGCTCTCTTTGCTCTTTCTACATGTTGATCATATAATGGGTAAATTCCTGGTGATAAGATATGGAGGACGAATGTAGGTATGACAACGGAGCCAGAAGCCCACAGTGGAAGTTCTGACCCTGTAAGTTTATCTACTGCTGCTGAATCAAAAGATTTTTCATCACGGATGGTCGCGGCTAATTCATAAAATTTCCTACTATAAAAGATAGGTTTATGTTTGTCCTCATGGTAAGTATTAGGTTTAGGAGTTTTAAGTCTATAGGATACCCCTTTTAGGTTATAATCTCCTGCTGGATCCTTTACGACTTTGCCATCTTTCCAGTGAAGCATTCCTATTATACTCTCTGCAAGTTCATCAATATTGTTTGCTGTCTCAATACTTTTTAAAGACTCTGTGTAAAAGTGGTGAGGATACTTACTGTCATCAAATTTATTCGACCATGCATGAACAAAGGCCCTCATATTTCCCCTCCAGTTATCAAGCTATAAAATGGATAATTCCTTAACGATTTTTGCTGCATCCTCTAATCCTTCATAACTTGCTTGTCCTTGTCCGAAGAATGGTGTAACTAAAAAGTAGACTTTACGGTCAGAGGAAAGATTAACAGCGTAAATAGCAAATAGTTTGTTGCGTCTATCATTCCATTCTTTTATAAGTTCCGTTTGAAAATGCTCCAAAAACATCTTGGAGTACTTTCGATCATAGGAAAGCAGAAGCTTCACATTTGAATTTTCTAATAATGTCTCTTTAATAAGTGTAAATCGATTATCTCCTACACTTCTTAAATAAGCCCTGTTTGACTGCCATATATCATTATATTCTTCAATGTCCGTATTTGACCTCCTCGGAAGCGGAAGAAATTCACATAGAAAGTGATCGCCACCTTTTTTGCCAAGCTTTTTCTCTTCAAAAACAAAACTTCTTATTTCGTCACCAGTTGGTTCTACTCCATTTAAACTGAGGAGAAACGCAGCCATATATCTCCATACATTTGGTCCCTTAAATGTCTGTAGAGGTATTCCATATAACTCTTCCCAAACATGCTGAAAATCCATTTCAATTTCAAATTCACTTCTTAATGAAAGACTTCCCTCTAATGTTTTCGTTTGCTGTCTCCATATCTCAGCGCCTCCTTCTTCCATCCCCATAAACCAAATCGAACTGTTCACATTTCCATAACCGAGCCAATTATATAGACACTTATCTACTAATGATTGTACTACTGTCGCTATAATCTTCTCTCCTTTAGATTTATTCAATGGCAAATGCTATTTTTGTAAAAATCAGAAAATTACATCTCTAATATTACCAAATTATTGGTATATTTTCCATGTAATCACAGATAAATAAAAACGCCTGCAAAATCACAAGCGCTTTGTTCTCTCCTGATAAACGACAGGTACCCATCCCGCCTCTTTATCCTATGTAATGGTGTTGCATTGCTGTCACTGATTTCCTAATAAAAAGTTCTTTGTTTCACTCTCGAATGATCCCCCGGCTTGAACCCAGGAGGACTTCCTTTCCTCTCTGGTTTCGGTAGACGAAATCCATTTCCACCTTTTTGTACCCTTCTGATGGTTCCACTTTTGTAATCTGGAGCTCACATGTTATGGTGTCTCCTGTAAAAACAGGTCGGATGAATTCGTTGTGCATATCTCTTGCGATGTAATTCAAATCACCGCCGATTTTTGTACCGATGCTTGCCGTCAACAACCCTTGGACCATTACGCGGCCATGTTCATCAGGTTCCATATGATGTAGGCCCTGGTCACCTGACAGCTGTCCAAACTCCATGACCTCTTCCCGCGTGAACGTTCTCTCCCAAGTAAAAACATCTCCTGTTTTCATTCTCTTAGCTCCTTTTCTCCGACTCTTACCTGCTATTTTACTTTAGTTTATTTGTGATGAAAGAAGGGGAACTTTTTTGCATGAAATGACCGTCAGTGTTAGATAGAGCTGTTCTTATATCTATGTTTGAGAATCCGTTCAGTAATAAATCCAATGAAAGAACCAATTAAGACAGGAACAAATGAAGCGCCTACTTCAAAACTGAACCCATCCGATGAGATATCTTTATAATAACTCCACTGTAACAAGGAAATCTCAAATATGTTTCCAATCGCATATAGAATCGTTATGGAAAATAACGCCGCGATTAAAGGAAACCAAAATAATTTCTTCTTCATGGATTGAACCTCCATTCTTTAAGGCTTTACAGAAATCCCTTTAGGTTTTCCAGGGCTATACTTATTTGCTACTTTTGTAATTAGTGGTGTTCCAATTATTGTCGGCAGGAACCAAAAAATAAGGACAGGAAGTTCATTTAGCACCGGTACCCTCGGAATATTGACAACAATCGTTGCAGTGACGATGCCGATATACGAACCGAGCATAGCGCCGATGTGGGTGCTGAGCCAATTTTTCCACCTGATTTTCCCCGCCAGGTAACCCCAAAGCGCAAGCCCGTAAGAAAAAACCGCGATATAGAATAGGTAGGCACTTTCTTCCCAGTGCAGGATCGACAAGCTGACCGCTGTGAGGAAGACGATTACATAGAAGAAGTGATAAATCTCACCTGAGACCGTATGCCTCCCTTTCCGTTTCTTCGATGTCATCGCCAATACACCACTAATTAAACAAACGCAGCCTGCAGCGATATGAAACATTAATAACAGATTGAACATGAGCCACCCCTCCAGTTATTGTTATAAGTGATACCGTGTTCTCAATTTATTCGCCCTATGGCTTTCGATTTACAAAATCCGGGTCTTCTCACCGTCGTTTATTTTAATATGTATGTAACTTGAAGATCCCGAATGAATCCGGTTAGGTATTTCTGATACATCCAGCAATTCTTTCAAATCAATTTGTTTCTGACGATTTGCTTCTATGCTTATGGTATACGGACCGTTTTTATTCATGAGTGACTCTGCCCTATAATTACCATCCCAATCTGAATCGATGAATTCCAGCTTAAATGTCACATCTTCACTGCTGTGATTCTTAAGGACCAGGCTGCATTCGCCAGTCATTATATCTTCGCTCGCCTCTTCAAAGTGACATGATCCATTCTCACTGAGTGAAACAGCTGCAATGCCATTGGCCAGTGTTTCCTGGTAACTGTAAATCAGCATTTTGGGTAAGAAGGCATAAATAATGGAAATAATGACGAGTGTACGAAGTCGATATTTTTTTAAGCCGAAAACAATCAAACCAATGGTTATTAAAAATAACATGGAGCCTATGATACCCAGCAAGTTATATCCATCGCTGGTTCTTATCGGAAAAGACATGAACGTGGATCTGGCGTTTAATGGTTAATAATCAGGATAAGGGAAAAATAAGTATACACAGATTGCAAATAACACCACCGCTAAGATAAGTGCTGCTTTATTTCTTATGTAGTCATCTCCAACATTCCTTTGTTTACTTCTCATAGCTGCCTCCATATTGTTTTATCGGTCCTTCAGTATAAAAATGCCCGATGGGGGATGGTGTTTCCTTATTGTTCCTCGCAGGTTCAACCAAAGTAGTCAACTTTCGACCGTTCCCATGCCAGTGGAGTATCCCTCTTGTAGATAACGCCTTCTAAACCAGTGCCAGCAAGCAGGTCATGGAGATTCTCTTCCTTGGAAAAAAAGAGGGCTGCATTTCCATCGAAATAACAAGTCAGTACAAAGTCTGCATTCTCATCTTTAACCGTCACTGGTCCTGTACAAAGATTTGATAGATCTTCAATGCTTGCATTAAGAATATCAAGTGACCCGCCACCATCCATCATGCTCATATACTCTATTTTACGGGCTCCCTTTGAAGAAAATAGCTTCCTTATCGGTTCTAGCAGAAATAGAGACAGCTCATCCTCTTCAGGATAAAATAGCGAAGTGTCCATGGCAGCCTCCAACTTTGAAAGCATCCGGTGATGGGAGTTTTTAGCGAAGCCACCAAACAACCGGGCATGCATAGCAAAAGCAACTTCCCCCACCCTTTTAAGACCGCTGATTTTCATCATTTCTTTCCAGGACACAGGCGTACCATACTGAAGAATATCTTCCTTCACCGGGTAATAAACATTATACTTGGCACTTTTGTCTGACACCCACCCGTCTGGCATTTTAATAAATGGATAAAAAAGGCAGCTGCTGATTTATATTCATCAGGAAGCAAAGTTAAAAGCGGGTGATCTCTGGTTTTATCTAAATCAGGGAAAAAATATTTTACAGACAAGGTCCTCATCCTTTTTTGCTCATAATTTGGTATTCTTCATTTCCTATTCTTTAGATAGTAAATGATCAAGAAGATCAGGATTGACAAAATGATAAAGGGCACAAGCCCATACAAAAAGAGCCCAATAGGTCCCAATTGCATGTAACCACCCCCTTTATAGTCGTGAAATGAGCTTCCTCTATTCGAATGATTCCGCTATATCTAACATGGTTTCCTTGTTAACTACAGTATCAAAACCAATTGTGCGGTACTCTAAAATGTAATGATAATCACCTTCAGTCCAATGTAAAGATGGACCCGTTACTTCATTCTCGGTATAAAAGCCTTCATTCCCATTGATTTTGACATCTTCTTTTTCAATGTTCCCTTCATAGGAAACCGGTGCCGTGTGTACAGTTAACGTAAAAATTTCCCCGTTTTTCCCCGTTAGGCTTGTTTCGTACCTGCTTGATTTGTGCGGCGGCTCAAATATTTCATATCCTTCGATCGCCACAGGGAATTCCGTTGGCAGCTTAGGCTCAATCCCCTTTTCCGCCAGCTCAGCGGAAAGTTCACTGTGATTGTACTCCACCAGGTCTTCTCTGCTGTGGCTGCACCCGAAAAGAAGAGAAGGAAATGCAACCAGCATAAATAGTAATTTTTTCATATGATTAGCCTCCCTTATGTATATCTTTACGGGGCAATGAGGGAAAAGTTTCAATTTCCTATACGCTGAGCGGCTACTAGAATTTTGCAGGTTATTGAATATCTTTCTGGTACTAACTTCAAATTCCCTTTTCATAATCTTTTTCTACTCTTCTTTCCACTGACTGTATATACTCAGCAGTATATTTTTTACCAGGCAGAACGTCGGTGTCCGTCACTATCCATTTACCTCCCGCTTTTTGAAGAGATACTAATTGGTTGTTTCCGCTATTTGGATCTTTGTGTAGTACGAAGCCTTTTATTTCATTTCTGAAAGCAAGGGTGTATCTTGGATGAAATTGAGATGAGGACGGCAATTCATTTATTAAATCATTAGGCAGAGAGGTTAGTTCTATATTTACATATTCTGATAGGTTCAAGTGAAATTCTTCCTGGAATTCAACAAGCACGATTTCGTTAATAGCCTTTTGCTTTAACTCTTGTATTTCATCACGTTTCTTTAAATGCTTAGCATTAATCTTGTCAATTTCATCGAAACCTGCTAATTCTTCCTTGTAATCTGTTCGTGTATCTGTTTCATCGACAGTCATACTGAAAATCAAAAGAAAAATTGCAGTAAAACCTACTGTTAATACAACGATTGAGTTCTTGTTCTTCATACCTATCTCCCTTATCTAAAAACTAGAACCATTCGAAGCTTTCACACTTCTCACAATCTCTTAATCACCTTATTTAAAACTGTACCAACGACAATAAAAAAGCTGGTACTAATCAACACTTTTACAGATGAAATTCCGACTACCTTCGCCTCCTCACTGAGTTGTTTTACTTCCATGACTGTCCACCAATCACCTACATCTGACAGGTATATGGCAAAGAAAAGCCACGTCAGGAAAGATAAAAATATAAATAAGAAGACGCCTATTCTTCTGTTCAAGTTCTTTCCTCCTTAAACCGATCTCTGGTTGGTTAAATCCAGCAAAAAAAGAAAGATACTCATGGACTCTTCAGTATCTCGTTTCACTTCCCAACAGAAGACTCAGAAAGGCTGTAAATAGTATGAGTATCTTTCAGTTTCATAATGGTTCCTTGTTTTTCGTGCAGCCAAAGGAAATAAAGTCCTCATTATCTCCAAGTATGACTTTGTAGTAAGGGTCGGCCATATCTGAAATGCCTGGCAGCTTTCGCTTTCTTGAATGCTACCCTCACTATCTGAGATTACCAGTTCGTTCTTTTCCTTTGTTTCTGAAAAGCTCTTCAGCTGATGGATTTTAATTTGTAATATGTCTTCTTCAGAACAACCGCTCATGACAATTATCATAAGGCTCTTTTCGTAAACTTTGTTGCTATTTAATACAAACTTTAAAAACTATACTTAATTAACCAGAAATAGCCTGTTAAACAAGGAAGAAAAGAGCTAATTCACCTTGTTCAGAGAAAAAAGCCTTTGTCTCCAAGGGAAAAATCCGGTTCTTTGGATTTTTCCGAGAGCAACAATATATACGAAAACAGCGTATCATAAAAAGCAAACTGGCTTTAATCAGTATATTCATCTAGTGATATTCCTCACTTCTAATGTGTGATGCAGATAGAATTATTGCTAAACTTTTTTATAAAAGAGTCCTGTCAAGACAGTAATAAAGCCAACCGCTAACATATCTGTACAAAATTGAATGGGCATCAGGTTTCCATCTTGCTGACACTCTGAGAGACCTTATGCTCTTGTTCCATTTACGTATATAAGATTAGTCTAAAAACTTTTCACTCGGTAATAAAGATAATTTTTCTATAGAAATATCAACGTTCCTATCGAGATACCACTTCACCAAATAGTAGCCTAAAGAGTAACCACCCCAAAACGGTAAACCCTTTTCTTCACTTCCGAACATATAAGAGTCAGTTGAAGAGCCTGTTTCTTCAAAATGATGTTTATATTTGGTTTCACAAAGGACTTTTGCTTGTTGTTCGGTCAGGGCATCTTTGTAAGGTCCAAGATAACTGTTACCTAAGGTTAATCTCACAAAGTGTTCTGCTAGTCCCTCTAAGATCATTCGGTCGAGTAAATTTGTATTTTCTTCATCCATCTTGAGAGCACTTATACGCCAATGGTGATGGTACTCGTGAGTCAAAACAGATTTAAGGGTTTTGCGGACGCTTTCTTCTGGAAGTACAGCAAAACACATCCTTCCATCCCATTCCGTAAAGGCTGAGACTCCACCAAGCTTTGACTTAACAAATTGATCATTTTCATCCAGAATAAACAGTTCAAGATTAATAGGGATGTTTGAAGGATATTGTCCTTGCAATCGTTCAAGCTCTTCTTTTATAAAGGTTTCATAATCAAGTTCCAACATGTTTATTAATTGCTTTTCGAGTGAGTCAATATCATTGTTGAAATGGAACATTCCGAAAAATAACATCAATCCTAAGTTTTCTTCATTAAACTTAAAACTATCTATTAGGTACTTTTCTCTGTTTCCTTCCGGATTTAATTTCACGGTTGTTATGAATTCCTCCATATCGCCAAGTCTTGAATTGCTTTCAACTAGATTTTTTGTTTGACTAATTGTTCTCCACTCCCAGAAAAATTATTTTCATCACAGAGCTTCTATTGCTGACACGCTCTTTAATTGAACATTTTTCCATTTTATTTTACCATAGTTCCAATTTATTAGGTTTTCAGCGGTGACGAAAAAACAGACTAAAATCTGATTTTTAGTTGAAAATACATACAAAAAAAGAGAGTACCGAATCAATGATCTTCGGTACTCTTTTTGATAAATCGAAAACCAAAAATTAGATCCTTTGATCCTCGTTACCAACAGCAACAGCCAGCATCCGTGCAGCCGCTTCCGGTGATTTCCCTTGACTGATCGCTGTTATAACGGAAACACCGTCAGCCCCTGCCCCAATGATTGGCGCAGCATTTTCGGCCGTAATGCCTCCGATGCCTACAAGCGGAATAACAATGCCGGATTCGCGCAATTCCTGGATGAAGGTCAATCCTTGTACCGCCTTGGCGTCTTCCTTCGTTAATGTTGGATAGATCGGTCCGATGCCAAGATAATCAGCTCCTGCTGCTATGGCGTGCTCCGCTTCCTCCAGAGTATGTGCAGAGACCCCCAGGATTTTCTTATTTCCGATTTTTCGACGGACGTCTTCTGCTGGTTCATCTTCCTGACCGATATGAACCCCATCGGCATCCAGTTCAACCGCCAGTTCGATATCATCATTGACGATGAACGGAATCTGGTTTTCCTGACAGATAGATTGCAGCCTTTTGGCAAGCTGGAGTTTATCCTCACCTTGGAGGCAGCCGTTTCCTTTTTCACGGAATTGGAAGAGTGTAATGTCTCCTTTGATGGCGCCACGAAGCACTTCTTCCGGATGTTGAAGACAGTTGGCGCTGCCCATGATGAAATAGACTTTAAGAAGTTCTTTTATTTGTTGGCTGCTATAGGTCATTCGTCACGGTTCCCTTCTTACGCCGGTTAAAGGCCCAATGATTGGTCGGCCCGTGTCCATTCCCAAGTCCCAGATCATCTTCAATGGCGGCTTTGATGAAGTCCTTGGCCCGCTCAACGGCTACAGGGACAGGCAGCCCGTCTGCCAGACCAGCTGTAATCGCAGCAGAGTAGGTACAGCCTGTGCCATGCGTGTTGCGGGTGCCGAATCTCTTGGAGGTGAATTCATAAAATTCCTCCCCGTCAAACAGTAAATCAGAAGCATAGTCAGCAGTATCGTCGTGTCCGCCCTTGATGATCACATGCTTGGCGCCCATTTCGTGGAGCTTTCTTGCAGCTTCCTTTTTGCCTGCGGCCGTATTGATGTTTGCTCCCGTCAGTACTTCAGCCTCCGGAATATTCGGGGTAATGATCATCGAAAGAGGAATGAGGTATTCCTTCATCGCAGAAATCGCTTCTTTCTGAAGGAGGCTTGCCCCGCCTTTGGCAATCATGACCGGATCGATCACAATATTTTTCCATTGATACCGCTCTATCTCACGGGAAACCCTCTCTATGATTTCCGCATTAAAGAGCATTCCGGTTTTCACTGCATCAGGCGGAAGGTCTTCCCCGATGGATTGGATTTGGCTGACCACCGCATCGGCATCCATCGGAAAAACACCCTGGACGCCAGTTGTATTTTGCGCGGTGACAGCAGTGAGAGCCGACATGCCAAATACGCCGAGTTCCTGGAAGCTTTTTAAGTCTGCCTGAATCCCGGCTCCGCCGCCGCTGTCAGATCCAGCAATCGTCAATGCTTTATTTACGTTCATCTGACATTCCTCCTTACTGACTGATTTTTTCAAAAGAACCACGTTTTACAACATCTGAAACATTGATGTTATAAAGGCTGTTTAGTAACTCGATCTGGAAGGTTCCGGGACCTTGATCCCCTATTGCTCCCGCAGCAAGTTCTGCTGCTGTTCCGTACACTACAAGTGCCGCCACGGCCGCTTTGACCGGGTCTTTTTCAACTGCTGAGAATGCGCCTATGACCGATGTTAACAGACAACCCGTTCCAGTGACTTTCGTTAGCAGAGGGTGCCCGTTGTTCACAAGGTAGGTGGTCTCACCGTCTGACACAACATCCTGTTTTCCGGTTATCACCGCAACCGTTCTGAGTTCTTGAGCCGCCGTTTTCGCAAGTTCATGTGTATTCCCCTTTGCTTCACCGGCATCAACTCCTTTAATGTCCCACTGCTGTCCGGCTGCATTGGCGATTTCGGCCGCATTTCCTCTAAGAATGGATATATTCAATTCGCTCAGTACTCTTTTGGCTGTTTCGGTCCTGTAAGTCGTCGCTCCGACCCCAACCGGATCGAAAATGATCGGTACCTCATGTGTGTTCGCTGATTCCCCGGCGATCAGCATGCTCTTTACTTCTTTTTCCGTCAATGTCCCCATATTAAGGACGAGCGCTCCGGCTATTCCAGCCATTTCTGCCACCTCTTCATGGGCATAAGCCATGACAGGTGAAACACCCAGCGCCAAAAGGCCATTCGCTGTAAAATTGGTCACCACAACATTGGTAATATTATGGATAAGCGGGTTCACTTCCCTGACTTTATCTAGAAGACTTCCAATCTCTTGAATTTTCATTATCTTTCCCTCCTTTTATTTCTTAGTTCATGACAAGTCCGCCATCGACGACAAGATTCTGTCCTGTGACAGCCCTTGCCCATGGGGAAGCGAAAAATACGATCGCATCGGCTACCTCAGCGGGATCTGTGACTTTTTTCAAAGGAGTGGAAGATTCAATGATCTCGAACACTTCTTTGGAAGTAGCTGCACTGGCATCGGTCACTCTCAACAGGCCGCCTGATACCATATTGGCCGTAATACCGTATTGCCCCAGCTCATTCGCCATATTCCTTGTAAAGCCCAGTAATGCAGCTTTGCTTGTCGTGTAATCATGATAAGGAACGACTGGATTTTGAAAAAGATTGGTTCCGACAGAGATAATGCGCCCAAATCCGACCTCTTTCATATCCTGAAGACCTGCTTGTGTGGTATTCAATGCTCCCCGCACGGCTCCTTCAAGCTGCAGATTGTAATCGTCCCAAGAAATCGTTTCAGCATTTTTCTTGGATACCGGATCGAATTGAAAATTTACGAGCGCATTATTGATGATGGTCGTAACCGGTGAACCGAAGCGGTCTTTGGCTTCCGCGAACATGTCCTGTACCTGTTTGGCATCCCTTACGTCCGCCCTTACAGCAATTGCCCGTTCCCCGATTTCTCTTTGCAACTCACAGGCTTTCTCCTCACTATTAAAGTAGTTGATTACCACTCTGGCTCCTTCTCTGGCAAATGCCGCCACCGTTTCTTTCCCGAGACCTCTGCTTCCGCCTGTTACAAGAACTACCTGCTCTTGAAGTTTCATATACAAACCCTCCTATGTCCGAATAGACCCAACTCATTAACTGCCCCCTGGTAAAATAAAAAAACCAGATCCACTTAAGGACCTGGTTTGGTTTGAAGTATGTAAAGGAAATAATCGTTCCCTTAATGACTACTTTCCCACGCTGGTATAATCCAGATCAGGTCCAAAGGGTAAAAAACAGATCGGTTTTTTTCTCAGCCCGCGCAACAGGCACCCCTAGCAGTAAAACTATGTAGTTGGTTGAGTTCATCTTAATCCTAAATTTAGTTTCTGTAAAGTCTCTTGCTTATTTTTGGCCTTCTTTTAAAACTTGAATCTCCTCTTGGTAACCTTCTCTTTAACATACTGAAAGCCATACAGCATCAGGGATTGAATGAAAAAGATAAGCGACACTTGCTTTTCTTTTAACCCGAATATGGAGGCAATACCCGATCTGGTAAGAAATTTCACGAAAACATAAATAAACAAACAATCCACAAGGAGGTTAACCAAAGTGAACCTCAAAAACTTCCCATACGTCCATTTCATAATCCAAATTGATCCTATAAAGAATGGACTCAAAAAAGGTATGATTCCAGGAACTTTCGGATGAATTTTTTCATAGATCAACCACCATCTCCTCTTTTTAGCTATAAAATCGACCACTGCCATAATGGAAATAATAAAGATTCCTGCTGGCATGAATCTTTTAAATGACTTTTTTCCAATCAAAGGGAGTGATAGAAAAGGGAGAACCAGCATGGAACCTAATAATATTTTCGGATATCTAATCATCTTCATCCACCCCTTAAAGTTAGGATACATTGCAGGTGATTATGTATTTTTTGATTTTGACTTCACCGCAAATCCCATCAAAATACGAGGTACGTCATAAAGCCAGGATTCCCACTAACAGGGTTTTATTGATTTCACCATAAAAAGAAACTTATACTCGTTATGTATAGACAAGACATGGAGAATATCATGCCGATTGTATCATTTCCCCTTGAATATCAACGTGATGACCATCAATTAACAATCTGATCAACAACGACCATGAGCAAAGAGAAACTCTCTTATTCGTGACTTTCTCTTTAACATATTGAAAACCGTACAACAGCAACGCTTCAATGAAAAGAATGAGCGACAGGTGAATCTTTTTTATCCTGACGAGCGATGCGATTCCAGACTTGGTTAAATAGTTTACAAATACATAAGTGAACAAGGAATCCACAATCAAGCTTATTAGAACAAATCTCGTAAATTTCCCATATGTAAGTTTTAATATCCACCTATAAAAAAGGGGCCGATGAAAGGAGTGATACCAGGGATTCGCGTATGAAGTTTTTCATACCACCACCATTTCCACTTCCTGGCCATAACACTGACTGCCCCGACAACTAGACTGATTAAGATTCCTGCTGGCATAAAACGTTTGAACGTTTTTTTCCAATCAAAGGGATTGACAGGAATGGAATAACCACCATGGCTCCCAATAAGAGCTTCGTGTTTCTTATCATCTTAATCCCCTTTACAATTAGGGTGTTAGACATTACGTGTGTACTTCTTGGTTAATAAATATTTCAACACCCAGCCAACCAAGATTCCAGGGACGATACATAACATGGGGAGCCACAAAACACCGCCTACCCCCAAAATATTCATTGTACCGGAATACATGACCCCTACCGTAACGAAATAAGCAGAAAACACAAATGGAAGATAGGAAAATGGTTTCTTTCCTCCTCCAGCATCCTTGAACGCATCCCACATCGCAAAAAAGTATATACATGGATAAAACATCAGCCATTGTTTGTCTGCAATCAGCTCCGCCTGCGTAAATTCTCCGTTGAAGCTGAGATAAATGACCTGATTGAAATGGGAGTATATATTGACCAGCACCTCTAAAAAGAGAAATAATATCCCCTTTATATACCTGCCATTCAGGATTTGACCGAAACCCGGAAGAGCGATACTCCAGACCAGACTCTCAATCGCTTTGTCTCGTTTTACCATGTCGGTATCACTTACGCTTTGACAAGCTATCGTGGTCCGTAGCTGTAGGAGGCTGCTCCATCCAGCCGTTCTCGATTAAGAGGTTCATTCCATCTTCCGCAAGTATCCCAATTTCAGCTATCATTTTCATGTAAGCCGCTGAAAAATCCCGTCTTTGAGACATTGACAATGCCTCCCCATAATAACCAACAGCAGAAGAAAGCAGCGTCGTGACATGGTATAACATCAGCTTATCGGAAAAAGGTGGAACAGTTGAATCGGTTACTTCAGTCTCAAATGTTGTTGGAACATGCAGGTTATCTTCCTTTAACATTTGTGACAGTCGTTCATATTGCTTCTGACATACCTTTCTTCCTCTGTCCATATAGTCGCGGACCTTTTTAGACCGTGCCACTTGACCAAAACCTAATTCCAGTACCATTTTCCCTACTGTTTTTTGGATATTGAGGTAAGTACCGCTAATTTCAATTGCATTAATAGGACGCCGGTCACCGAACCAACCGGTCATAAACGATTGTTTGTCAATAAAGTCCACCTTTGCTTTATTGTTAAGCACCGGCGGTTTGCTGATAATCCCTTTTTCCAACAAGATTTTGCTTGTCTTTTCGTAAAGCTCCATCGTTTCTTTTATACATTCACTAATATACTTTATATAGTCTTCCCGTAAACAACCGGCTATCCCTCCTGAATATCTGGTCATGCCATGGATTGCCATGATATGCACATAGACAATCATATATGTATCTGTAAATAAAGGAGGTGCGCCAACCGTCACATCTTCATCTGTGAATCCCGCTGGTATCGGTTCATTCTCTGCTTTTAAAAATTGCTTGACTTTAACGACATGCCCTTCTGCAAGTCCCAAGGCAAACTCAAGAACACCCCTGATTTGCTCATCTTTGACATGTTTTAAAAAATATTTAAAGACACATATTGAAAGAGTGTCATTAATATATTGCGACCAAAATAGGCCATGTTCAGAAGCATTCATATTCACCTGGTGATTTCCCATTAACCATATCTCCCTTCCATATACTGTACATTAGTTTAACCCCGTTCATAATGATTCATTCAAATTTGACACTATTTTGCCTGGATTATTAGAGAATGCTTTTTCAAGCCCTCAAACGTTTAGAAATGCTAGGCCCTTTTGTGATTTAAGGGCGTATTGCCTTTATAAATTTCCTTGAGACACTTTTCTGGTTCCTGAGCGTTCAAAAGTGTCTCTACAACCTCTCTTGAGACACTTTCAAGAATCCCGGGCGTTCAAAACTGTCTTTAAAAACTCTCTTGAGACACTTTGGCGGGTCCCTGGCGTTCAAAACTGCCTTTAAAACCTCTCTTGAGACACTTTCGAGGTTCCCGAGTAACCAAAACTGTCTTTAGAAACTCCCTTGTGACACTCTCGAGGGCCCCGAGCATTCAAAACTGCCTCTAGAAACTCTTTTGTGACCCTTTCAAGGTTCTCGAGTAACCAAAACTGTCTTTAGAGATACTTAGACGGACCCCGAAAGGTTTCCCAGGCGCCATATGCACCTTTACATAACCGCTTTTCTTAGGTTTCCCAAACACTATGCCCTCGACACCTAGCGTCTGAATAAGATAACCCCCACTAGCAAACCATATAAGCATACTTCATAGGACTTGGTGGGAAACTCACAATGCAAAAGAAATTGTTAAAGATCTTTTTAGGTATTGGCATGGTTTTAGTCCCATTTGCTTTTACAAGAGAACGGCTGAAAGACTGGATTCTTGTTTTTTTCCTAAAAGGCTACCTATCCAGTTTTATTGCCACAATGGTAGTGAAAAATAAGAATATCAGTTACCCGGTCAGGTTTATGCCAAAATACTTTAGTATCAGTGTAGTGTTTGATTATCTGCTGTTTCCTTTGTTATGTGTTTTTTATAATCGGACTTCACTCTCTTCCAAGCCTATCCCTCTTATCGGGCAATCGTTCCTTTATGCCATACCAATGACATTGCTGGAGAGTTTGCTGGAGCGATATACAGACTTGATCAAGTATAAAAAGAATTGGAATTGGATCATCACCTATGGCACACTGGTAACCACCTTTTTATTCGTACGTGGCTTTATGGCAGTCACAAGAAAATACAATATAGAAAAAGAGGTTCACCATCATCACCAATATGATTGACCACCCATACCACAAAAAAAATCGAGCATAGAACCTCAGGGGTCCTATACTCGATTTTTCTTTATTACTTCAAAAACGCTTGATAGTAACGAGTCATCGCTACTGCGAAATCTCCGCGTGTTACTTTCTCTTCAGGACTGAAGGAAGCCTTAAGAACCGGTATCAGGTCATAAGGTCCTTGCTCTGTTGAGAACTGCGCGTTAAGGATGTTCAGGTCCAGTGCAAGCTGCACATAACCTTTTAGTTCTGCCGGTACATTTCCAGCATCTTCAATTGCGATTCTTTCATCTTTGTACTGAACTGTTAAGTTACCATCAAATTGCTTTGCTTCTTCTTGCAATCCAAGCGCTTGAACAAGGGAATAAGCAAGTTCTGCACGAGTTACACTTGCGTTAGGAGAAAATTTCCCGCTTCCATCTACAAGCACAACTGGATTTTGAGTGTGGCTCTCATCGCGGAAAGCACCACCTTTTGCAACTGCTGCTTCTACAAACGCTCTATCTTCTGCTTTTACATCCTTGAAAGTCCCTTTTGGATCACCAGGAAGTGACTGGCGAATCTCAGCTCCCATTACCAGGTAGCGGGCAAGATGCTTTCTATCAAGGTTTGCATCAGGATTGAAATCTCCACTTGAAAGACCATCAAACAAACGTTCTTTGATTCCCATTTGGATGGCAGATGCAGCAGGATGCCCACTGATATCGTTCAGGCCGTCAAACCCGCTGACTTTTGTGAAAGCCAATTGTCCATCAACCGTTTCTGGAAGGCTCACACTAAGAGGGTTTGCTGCATTTCCTTTCAGTCCTCTTAATTCCGCTTTCCATACACCAGGCTGAGGAGAATTAACAGAAACAGTGCGGTCAGTATACAAAGGAAAGAGCAAGCTGATACCTGAGCTGTATTCCTCTCCATTTGGTGCAATCAGAACAAGGTTTACCGGATTTCCTGTTTCTTCAAGAAGTCCTTTTGCATTGACTTTTGCTGTAAGGGAAGATACCCCTTCTTCAACATTGAATTCATGCTGGTTAGTTGATACAAGTTTCATAGGATCATAATCAACTGAAAAGTCTTCACGAGTAGTTTCAGCTTCTACAGAGCTGTTAAAGTTTTGATTCACATTAAGTGTTTTACCGAACTCTTTGCCGTTGTAGATGGCATCAAGAGCTGCATAAGCATTCACATAGCCAGCTCCCACTTCCCAAGATTCATATCCTGGCATATTAGTAGCTGTTTGCTGAAGGATATTTTTCACTTCAGCTGGAGATAGAGTTGGATCAGCTTCAAGCATCAAAGCAACGATACCGGCAACATGAGGAGTTGCCATCGATGTACCACTCATTGTTGTATAGTATGGTACGTGTGCAGGATCAAGAGTTTCAACATCATCCTGAATCGCAAGGCTTGATACAGGAGCGATTACACGTGTCGATACGATATCCACACCAGGTGCAGTTAGAGAAGGCTCATCTTTCCACGTCCATTCCTGGCCGTCCATAACAAATGTTCCGCCTACTCCTTTTGTCCCTCTGGAAGAGAAGTCAGCAAGCGTACCGTCTTTAACGCCAGCTCCTACAGAAATGACCCATGGTGCTTTCGCATAAGGGTTATGAGTGTTTTCGCCAGGTCCTTCATTTCCTGCCGCGAACAAAACAGTGATGCCTCTGTCATACGCTTTTTTACTTGCAATGTTGATTGGATGGTTAGGATCGAAATCTCCCGAAGAACCCCAAGAGTTTGTGATGACTTTAATTCCGTACTGATATTGATTTGCGATTGCATAATCAAATCCGCCGATTCCATCAAGAACGAATAATGCTGCGCCGGATCCATAACCGATCAAATCCGCTCCAGGAGCTGCACCTTCATATTTACCTGAAGACATAGCACCTGTTCCGCCAACTGTACCCGCAACGTGTGTTCCGTGACCGGAGTTTGTATCCGTGTTGGCCACGTTTTCTTGATATGTTACTGGTAAAAGTGATGGAGACAAAGCATTCAGATTAGTAGATGCCATTACGTTTTGAACAAGATTTCTTCCTAGTTCATGGTCTTTGTGAGTACCGTCTACTCCACTGTCATTGACTACTACACCGACGCCTTCACCCGTTACAGGGAATCCGCCATTTACTTCTTGAAAAGATCTGTCAGTTCTTGCTTTGTCAACGCCTGTGATGGCTGTTGCATCTGCATTGAAGTATTCCAATTTCTCATTTAGATAGATGGATTGAACTTCAGATGATTCTGCAAGTTTTTCAATCCCTGCTTTAGTAGCTACAATCCCAGCCATCGGAAGGGATTTTAAAGTAACCCCTGTCGTTACTCCGGCTGCTTTTAAAAGATCAAGATGTCCTGCTTCAGGAGCACCGTCCCCTTTGAATGTAACAATCGCTTCTACAGATGTTGCGTTCTCCAGTGTTTTAAAGATCTTGGAATCTACCACAGCCCCCGTTGTCGTCTGTGCAGCAGCACCTCCGACGAAGAAGGAAGGAATGATCAAGAACACAGCCAGTAAAATCATACTAATTCGCTTCATAGTATTCCCCTCTCTCTTATTCTATTATTTAAGGCCAAAAGCTTTTTCAACTGCTTTGTATGCATCGATATAACCTGCACCTGTTTCCCAAGCTTCATAACCTGGCATTGGCTTAGCTGTCTCTTCAAGTATACTCTTCACTTCTAATGGTGTAAGAGTCGGATCTGCATCAAGCATTAGCGCAATCACGCCGGCAGCATGTGGTGCAGCCATTGAAGTACCGCTCATTGTTGTGTAGTAAGGGATATGTGCCGGATCAATATTTTGTACATCCTTTGCTGCTCCTAGTGCCACAAGCGGTGAAATTACGCGTGTCGAGATAATGTCGACGCCAGGTGCCGTGATAGTCGGTCGATCGGACCAAGTCCACTCCATTCCGTCCACGACTACTGTACCACCCTTGCCTTTTTCTCCTCTGGAAGAAAAGTCAGCAAGCTCATAATTGTCATTTCCTGCAGCTACTGTAACTACCCAAGGAGCTTTCTTGTAGTTTCCGGAGATCGTTGCCGCATCAGGTCCTGAGTTTCCTGCTGAGAAGACTGTAATGATTCCTCTGTCAAATAGTTTCTTTGTTGCGATATTGATAGGATCATATGGATCAAATGCTTGACCTGCCTGGCTAGTAGCTCCCCAGGAGTTAGTGATGACACGGATGTTGTATTCTCTTTGGTGAGTCAAGGCGTAATCAAATCCGCCGATAGTATCCAGCATCGCCAGCCCTGCACCAGAACCATATCCGATCAAGTCTGCAGCTGGTGCAGCACCTTCATACTTTCCTCCCGACATCGCTCCTGTACCGCCAACGATACCAGCAACATGAGTTCCATGTCCTGAGTTGTTATCTGTATTCGGTACATTTTCCGTATATGTAACCGGAAGGATTCCACTTAATGCATTCAGGTTGGTTGAGCCCATGACATTTTGAACAAGGTGACTGCCGTATTTCAGATCATTGTGGGTACCATCCACCCCGCTGTCATTGATGACGACTCCGATGCCTTTCCCGGCAACAGGAAAACCGCCATTTTCCTTCGTCCAAGCTGAGTTGGTACGAACTTCATCCACACCAGTGATGGAAGTTGCATCTTCATTTTCATACTCCAAAGCCTGGTTCAAGTAAATGGACACAACTTCAGAGGATTCTGCAAGTTTTTCTACCTGGCTTTTAGTGGCCAGCACTCCTGCCATTGGCAGACTTTCAAAGCTGATACCTGCATTAATGCCAGCTTTCTTCAAGATATCTGCTCTGTTATCCAGAACCCCATCTTTGAAAGTGACAATCACTTCCACCGGCTCCAATGCTGAAACCAGCTTCTCCACAAGGTTTTCATCTACAACTGCCTTGCTGTCCATTGAATTACTCGATGCCTCATGAGCCCAAGAGGAAGAGAACACCGAAATCATCAACAGCAACGAAATAAGTATTGATTTGATTTTCATTTTTTCATCTCCTTTCATTATAATCATTGTCTCACTTCCCCAATTTTCTGACTATTATGCAACAGGAGTAAAAAGACAGAGCAGGAGTTGTATATGAATACTACTTTAGTAGTAATGGGACTAGTACTTTTTAATAGGAAGAAACCGTTGATTTGTGAGGTTACGAGGGTAATAGAGGGATCGTACACAACCTAAGTACCCCATTCAGGACATAAAAAACGGTCAGAGGCTTATGCCTTGACCGTTTCCATATATTACATACTGATACTTTTCCCTCTCCCCTTCTTCAGGGCATTAACTACCAGAAAACCTACTATAAGCAGAAAGATGTAGAACAGGGTGTAGAACGTAGGAGTAAGGAGGACTGACAGTGTCTCTGAAAAAGATAAATCTGAGAAAACAGCGAACCCCTTTCCTTCTGCATTCCGTTCGATTCCGGGTAACCCTCCTTCTGTCAGATAAAAGAAAGCCAGGTTTGAGAAGAAGAATCCCAAGATGAGGACAATTAGTACATTCACCTTTGTAGTCTTAAAGAGGATTCCCAATACCACACCCATAAGCAAAAAAGCTGCAGGATACCAAAAAAGCAATGCTGCAAAAGAGGTCAATTCCTCAACTCCTTTTTGAATATTCGGAAATATTATAACATGACTTGTTGGATAAATGTGGGATTACTTCAAAATAAAAAAGCTGCCCACTAAAGGCAGCTTTTCTGATACAAAGAAAGTTTGAGCTGGAAGTTGATGTAGGTCCATCAGGCGTTTCTTCTATTATTTTTGATACCTGGCAGACAGTAGAATATAATCACTATAAGGACGAACGCATTGCTCAATCTAACCATCACTTATATGAGAAGGAAGATCATTCCCCTACGAATAACTGCCTTTACTGCACCTCTTGTGTCCCAGTTAATTTAAATGTGAGGTGACCAAATGATAAAGAAGAAAAGATTCATCTTTTTATTTATTGCGGTAGGTTTGATTTCACTTTTTGTTTTCCTTCATAACAGACCATCAGCTGATGTAGATGAAGTATTTTTACTTCCCGAAGGATTTAAGGGGTGTGTCTATATACACTATAATCAACCTGATGGTCAAAAACTTGAAGTTACAGATAAAAAGATTTTCTATAATGTTCCGAGGAGTGGAATCATTCACACATCTTCCCCTGCTGATTTTGCAAATTTAAGTTGGCATAAAATCTATGTCCAATATGTCAATAATGATGGAGAAAGATTAGATGAAGCCCAGGATGTAACAGCCAATTATAAAGGCGGGATGAGTTCCTCAAATAATGACAAGACCTCCGAAAGAAGATGGTTTTTATTTAATGAAAATGATTCATGTCATTAGGTGCAATTTTATATTTCAACAAAGTTTGAAATTGTTCCCCATACTCAAGAAGTCGGCGGCAAAGGCACCAATTTGTTCTGCACTGCATAAATCACGACCTGCGAACGGCTCTTCACATTCAACTTTTTAAAGATGTTGCTCACATGAATTTTGACCGTTTTGTCACTGACGTAGAGACGCTTGCCAATTTCTTTGTTTGATAATCCTTCGACCAGACAGCCGAGGACTTCCCGCTCTCTTTCAGTGAGGGAATTATCATCCCTGTCCTGCCTTTGGTTCTGCTGATGAAAGGTTAGCAGTTTTCTAGTCAGGGAAGGATGAATGACAGATTCCCCTGAAAACACGGTTCTTACTGCCTCCACCACTTGCTCTGATGGGGCGTCTTTTAAAAGATATCCGTCTGCGCCTTCTTTAATGGCCGCCATGAAATATTCTTCATGGCTGTGCATGGTCAGCATCAGTACTTTGATGTGCGGATACTGCTGTTTAAGGACCTTCGTTACCTCTACTCCATTCATCCCAGGCATATTGATATCCATCAGAATAATATCCGGATCCAACTCCCTTACTTTACTTAGCGCATCACTTCCGGAAACGGCTTCCCCGACAACGTTTATATCATCTTCAGACTCGAGGATGGTTTTCAGGCCATCCCGGAGTACCGCATGATCATCCACTAACATTAATTTGATCATAGTCTTTTTCTCCTTCCAATCCCATCTTTGGCACGATGATGGTCACTTCTGTACCTTCTCCTTCTTTACTGTCAATCTGCAGGGAGGCATTGATCTTTTCGGCAGAGTCATTGATTTGCAGGATGCCGAAATGAGGGCGTTCCCTCGCATTGAGCATCGCCTGGAAAAGCGAGAATCCCACACCGTCGTCTTTGATTCGGAGCAGAATATTTTCAGATTGATAGCTCAAAAGGATTTCTATTGAAGAAGCCTTTGCATGCTTAATGACGTTCTGTAAACTTTCTTGAAAAATATCAAACAATACCTTTTCCACCATCGAACTCAATTCAATTTCTTCTCCTCTGATTTCAAAGGAGATATTGAGATCGAATTCCTTCTTGACCGCCTCGATTTTTGAACCTACTGCTTTGGACAGGCCTACCCTTTCTGTAGGATACGGCCTCAACGCATAGATGGATTCCCTGACTTCTCGTAAGCTGTCCCGCAGTCCATAGACACTTTCATCCATGAGTTTCAGGGTCTCCTCCGGCTTTTTATTGAACCTGCGCCCGGCGGATTCTAATTTCATGATGGCCCCTGCAAGAGTCTGAGCGATTCCATCATGGATATCCCTCGCAATCCTATTCCGTTCTTCCAGCAGGATCCGCTTTTCCTTTTCTTTAAAAAGCATGCGTGTCTTGATGGTCACCGCCAGCTGGTTCGAAAGCGTTGCAATCGATTGGACGTCTTCATCTGTAAAACTTTTTGTCCTGTTCCTCGCGGCAACAAGCATTCCCACCGTTTCTTTTTCAACACGAAGCGGAAAATACACAAAGGCTTTGAGGCGGTCATTGAATAAGCTTCTGGATTTAGTTAAGTTAGTCCGTAAATCACCATGTATAATGGGCTCTTTCACTTCTTCAAACTCATTTGCCACTTCCTGGTCAAGCTCCGTATGCTGAACGTTGTCCCCTTTCTGGAATTGCATATACCAGTTCCCATCTTCCTTCACCCATAGTGCAAATGCATCTGCATTGATGAATTCTGAAAAATTGTGCTTCAATTCATGCAGCCAGCGTTCTCCTGGTACAAACTGATTAAGTTGGGAAGTGATGATAAAAAGCGACTTTAACCTTTTCTTTTCGGCACGCAGCCCCACAATCGCAGAGCTTAAAAGTGCAAAACCGACCAGCGGGGAAAAGAAAAAGAAGTATGAAAAAACATCGATTTCTCCCCTGTTCTGGCTTCCAAGCACATATAACATACCGCCATACAGCAAAGAAATAAGCACACAGTTTAATTCGGTAATCGTTTTCGTCGCCCACGCCTTCAATGTGTAAGCTTGCGGACGGATCAACAGAACGATATCGACTATAAGATTATTCACTAAGAAAAAGAATAACTG
This sequence comes from Bacillus sp. SG-1, assembly GCF_000181495.1. Lineage (GTDB taxonomy): Bacteria > Bacillota > Bacilli > Bacillales > Bacillaceae_B > Rossellomorea. The sequence continues at coordinate 437,384 of NZ_ABCF01000001.1, read as the reverse complement.
CAGGAAGAAATACTGTGTAATTCCCAGTAAGAAAGGGGTTTCTATAGCATTTTGAATGAACGGATCGAGCATTTTAAGAAAAACTGTTGCGACATACAGGCTGAGGACCAGCTGGGCAGGGTTGAAAATGATCGTCCTGAGAGGCCGCTGATGTTTAATGTTCACCAGTAGAACCGCAGCCGCGTAGGTCAGGGCTGCAACTGAAAAACCAAACAACAGGAAAATGACATAAACAATCGGAAACGTGATGGCCGTAAAACCTCTCCACACGGGCATCGGATAATATTCACTCACCATCAAAAATAGGAATAATAGAAAAAGAATCAGATAGTTTCCGATCGGCTCGACCGAAAGCAGTGCGGAAAACACTGTCAGCCAGCCTAGGAAAGAAATCATATATAAATAGACCCGTGAGTAAAGTTCCCTCTTTTCAAAAAGTGCCGGTTTCACCTTAACCCCCTCCTGATTTTTTCTAATTTTCGATAAATTCCCCTTTATATAATGTTATACTATCTGTCCTATATTTGTAGATAGTGAATATGGACTAAAATCATTCCATAATATTGCAATTCGCACCCCTGTTGTACACACTCATACCAGAGTTCTAGGCAGATTCGATAATCTATGTACATATCTTCACCTCATTCAGACCATTCGTGTACCAAGTGCCTCTTCCTAAGGACATGTCTCCACCTGAATCAGTCCACTCATGTACCAAGAGAACCATTCTTAGAACATGTCTCTACTTGAATTAGTCAACTCTTGTACCAAGTACTTAATTTTAGGCACATATCTTCTATTTATTCAAGACACTCGTATATCTAGAACACTATTATATACACACGTTTCCATTTCAATGAAAAAACTGCTTAAAAAGCAAAAAAAGCAGTCCCATGAAAATTATCATAGAACTGCTTTATTTAGGTCTCTTTTAATCTGGCAATTATTGTTGAGTATAAATAGACACTGAACCGCCATTAACATGGAAATTGCCCCAGCCATCATTATTGATGACGACTTGAGTACTATTATTGCCGGTTGTATCCACCCATGTTTCACCAGCATTTCTTTTTCCAACATACATCCACTTATTACCGCCGGGACCGTCCGTAATCAAAGTTGCCAATCCTGATTTGGAACGGGTTGTATTTCCTTCCCTAGTCCATCCAATAATGTCCCAGTGGTCAAGGTAGTCATGCTGGGTCCCGTAAGCATAGTTTTTACGAGCTTTGAGGATAGGTTCCAATTCACTTTGCAGTGCAGGAACTTCATAGGATGTATTGCCTTTTGTTCCATAGTAGTCTCCGTAAAATAGCGTTGGATATCCTTGAGAACGCGTAAGGATAAAAGCGTATGCCAGCGGCTTAAACCATGGCTGAACCGTTGACTCTAATGCCTGACCCGGCTGGGAATCATGATTTTCTACGATAGTTACTGCTTTTGTAGGCTGACTGGCAACAAGCGTTCCATTCAGAATGTTTCTCATATCATAATTGCCTCCGCTGTTCGATGCATAATGAAAATTATAGTGCAACGGAACATCAAACGCAGAATGGGTCCAGCCTGTTTTCGATAAGTAATTTTCTATGGCGCTTAAGTCATTCTGCCAGTATTCAGCCACCGTAAACAATTCTTTTCCAGTATTACTGCGAACGGTTGATACCCAATCCTGCAGGTAAGAATGCTTAATATGCTTGACTGCATCTAAACGGAAGCCGTCTAAATTCAGCTCATTTGCATACCATGTTCCCCAATTTTTATACTCCTGTTGTACATCAGGATGATCGAAGTCCACATCAGCGTACATTAGATAATCATAGTTTCCTTTTTCACTTGCTACTTCCCAATCCCAAGCCTTGCCTGTGCCCCTGAACTTGTACACTCTGCTCAGCTTCCGGGATTCATCCCAATCTGTTCCATCAAAATGATACCATTGCCATTTAAAATTAGAATGAACATTATTTCTACCAGGAAAATCAAATCCAGTCCAAGCCTCAATTTGATAATCCCCTGAAGTTTCATAGTTTCGATTATTGGGATCTACTTCCACAGCAGTGACCGATTGCGTATAATCCGCTCCTCCTTTATGGTTCATCACCACATCTCCATACACCTGCAGTCCATTCTGGTGCAAGGAGGAAATTGCATTCTGCAATTGCTGCTTTGTTCCATATTTCGTCCTGGTAGTCCCCTTCTGGTAAAACTCCCCTAAATCATACAAGTCATAAGCTCCATATCCCACATCGTTTTGTGAAGTACCCTTGTAGGCAGGCGGAATCCATACAGCACTTATGCCAATATCATTAAGATGGGCCGCATCATTATTCAGCCGATTCCAATGCTCACCATCATTTGGCAGATACCACTCAAAGTATTGCATCAGCGTACCATTCGTGCTGGCGAGTCCCTGAACGGGTGCTGCAGATAAAAGAAGAAATACCGCGACTAAAATAACCATCATTCTTTTACAAACTTTCATAGTAATCAACTCCTTTAATTGTGTGAAAGCGTTTGCACAAATATAGATTATCATAAAAAACTATACTTTTATCAAGATATAACTATATGAATAATTTTTGACATTCCCTATAAAAAAATCTCTCCTGGAAAAAAGAGAGCTCCTGTAAAGTCATGGGTTAGAAAAAGCTAATAATAGGTACCTGCTCATAAACACAAGCCTGAAAAATTGTCAGGTGAATTACCCTTTTTCTTACCAATTGCCTTAATATGCTCCTTGCAACTAATTTAGGCTTCCCTTGTTATTGGAACTATCCTTTAACACTTTAAAGCGCTAAGAGGGACAGTCCCTCTTAGCGCTTTAAAGTGTTAAAGTCAAACTTATATAAAAAGCCCTGGAAGTATCCCCCCAGGTATGTTTTTGCGATTTATAAATCATCTCCAAAGCAATCTATAATTATGGTTTATTCTGGAGGAGGTGCAACCGGAAAGGACAATGTTGTAGTAGTCCCCTCATTTAACTTACTGGTTACTTTTATCTTCCCATTCATGATTTGCACCAACTGGAAGACCGTCATCATTCCAAGCCCGGTCCCATTCTTCCCTTTGAGTGAGAAATAAGGTTCGCCGAGACGTGTCACTTGTTCTTCAGTCATTCCTATACCAGTGTCTATGATCTTGATAAACACCCTATTGTCTTTTTCATAGCACTTTATATCGAGCACTCCTCCACTTTCCATTGCTTCAATACTATTCTTTAAGATATTAATCATCACTTGTTGGAACTTATTTGGTTCACCGATAATCGTATGCTTGTTAGTCAGATCCATGTTAACGATGACATTATTTTTCATCGCTAGCGGCAAAATGATTTCCTTGGATTTTTGTATTTCATTTCTTATATCTAAATTTACACTTGTTTCAGGATGTGGCTTAGCAAACGAAAGATATTGATTGATGACCTCAGTAGCCCGGTCGATTTCTTCCACTGCGATTTGTGAGAGTTCTTTGTTTGCGCGGATATTTGCGGAGTCTTCATGAATCAATTGCAAGAAGCCCCTTACTGTGGTTAAAGGATTTCTTACCTCATGGCTGATGCTCGCTGCCAAGTGGCTGACCACCTGCATTTTTTCAAATTTAACAGATTCCAGCTGCAGAATATTTGTCGTTTTGATGATTTCACATAAATAAAAAACCAAAAAGGTGGAACCAGCCAGCATGCCTGTATAAATCATAAAAGAAATATAATCATAAAAATCAAAGACCATAGAAGGGATAAAGAAACCAAAGAAAGAATATCCAAGCGATAACAGCGTAAAAAGGTAAACCCTTTCTGTCCATGTTTTACCCGATAACTTCCGTGACAAATATAAGATGGCGAGACCTGTAAGCAAGGTAATAATAACCGTAAACATCAGACCGGTTCCCGAAAGTGGAATTCGAATCACCACCATTACCACCGACAAGCCAAGTAATACTCTCTTTCCTCCATAAATTCCACCTAACAAAAAAGGAATCAAACGAAGGTCATAAACAAAACCATTTTTCAAATCTACAGATAGACATAAACTTAAAAAGATGAGAAGCGTACTAACAATAAAAATAAGGAGTGGTTTGTTTAGAAGATGATAGTATTTGTGTTTTGATTGAAGATAAAAATTTAACATTAATATGATTATGAGGATAACAAGGAGGTTGATCAGTAATCCATTCAATAACTGGGAATAAATCATTCTTCTACCTCCTCCGTCACAGGTCTATAGTACTCTTTAAATATATAAAACTTATAAGAAAATAGCAAAAAATATTTGATTTTACGCCAAAAAACGCATCCCTCGTGATGGAATGCGCCTTCTAGATATGAGGTACATTAACACCTGACATACTTCCGTTTAAAGCCAACCCTACCTTTGTCTGCATCCTTCTGAATAGTTTCAAAGGCATTCAGTACAGCAGTCTTTTTCTTGCCGCGGCTAATCTCCACCGGGCCGATTGCCTTTGCGGTTTCTACTGCCTTTTCATGAAGGGGCGCGTAGGAAATCCCGACTGTATAGATAAAATTGTTCATAGAAGATTTAGTCCGATCAGGAGATTCATGAATCGTTTGCTCTACCTGCTTTAGCATGTGACTGAGCTTATCAGAGCTGAATTCTTCGTCCGGTCGATTCCCCAATAACCAGCAGTAACAGCTCCAGCCTGCCGACATTTTTAGTTCCTCGCCGCTTGCAATCCATTTATCAGAAACTTCCTGGGCAATATCGGTTTCCGCCAGTGTGACGGCAACCACATAATCGGACAGCATATAAAAATAGGCACTATCCATCCAGCGATCAAAATCTGACGCTGTCATGGCCATCGGGTCTGCAATGATGCCTGCAAAATACATGGCATCGTAGTTTCCAGTGGCGTAAAGCTCTTCTGCCAGGGCCTGATTTTTCTTGATTTTCTTTGCCAGCGGTTTCATTTTTCCAGTTGGTACGCCAAAAAGCGGCTCATGCGCACCGCTGCTTATGTATGATTTCTTCGTACGTTCCGTCGCGAGTGCTTCCAGTTCTTCCATGACAGTTTCAAGATTCATTGCGGCACTTCCTTTCTGTACTATCTTTCTTGTGAATAATAATGAACGTTATGTAAAAACTAAATGAATAGATATCATCTGAGACTCTAGGAAAGGAAACCCTATGACTTACTTACTTTTGTCCTGTATAGTTTTTATACTAGTTGCTTATTTCTCCCCCAAAAATCTTACCAAACCCGAGTTGTATGCTGTGTCAATGTTTTCAATACTGTTGGGATTTGTGATTGATATCATCCTGGATCTTAAATTAAATGTATATGGATATTTTGAACCAGGCGTCCAATTTGCAGGCTTCTTACCCATACTTATCTTGTTCCCAACATCCGGCGTCTTGTATATCAATTTTTACCCATTCAAAAAATCACTTAAATCTAAATTGCTTTACATCCTATTTTGGACAGTATTCAGCCTGGCCTATGAGTTCTTTGCCATTGTAGCTGGGTTCTTCTATCACAATGGCTGGACGTATACCTATTCTGCTCTCACCTATCCATTTTTATTAGTTCTGCAGCTTGTCCATTTTCATTTTTTCAAACATCTAGTAAAAAAGGAGTGAGAAAAACCTGTCCCAGGTATTTACTTGAGGCAGGTCTTTAACAGTTTACTTCGCGTTTTCATCAGGTTGATGAATTCCAAAAATGTTCCCTTCGGTGTCTTTGTAATAACCCTGCCACGCCATTCCTGGTAAAGCATACTTCGGCAAAGCGACCGTTCCGCCGCTTGCAAGGATCTTCTCTTCAGTGGAATCGTAATCTTCCACGCCCATCGTACAGGCGTACCCATTCATTGGCTGACCCGCTTCGGGTGGAGGACCTTGGCGCTGCATCAGTGCTCCATTGATCCCTGGCTGGTCTTCCCCGCCTCTCACCGCCCCCATATACGGCATGCCGGCAAATTCGCTCCAATCTTCAAACGTCCACCCAAACACTTCCCCATAAAACTTCACTGCGCGCTCCATGTCATCCACATGAACTTCAAAATGAACTATTCTTCCCATAACTGCCTCCCAGTGTTAATAATTTTGAACCTCTATTAGCTAGTTCGCCAATCCGGCTCGTTATCCTTCTTTTTTCCGAACAAATATTCGGTGTTTGGATTGAGTACATTTTGAATTATTAATTTATACGTCCTTTAGGCTCCTCTTGAAGACTTTAATTCTGTTTTCTGTGATCATCATTCTTTACAACAAATACCCTTAAGACCAACAAGCGACAGCAACCTCTCTGTATATGAATCCCAGCATTGGCACATCCTACTACAGATAAACTGCGAAAGGATGGGTGTTTTGAAAACTGAAGACAATAGAAACATCACATTGACTGCGACTGAGCTTAGCGAGCTTTGGAAGAATTACATTGGAGAAACGCTGCTCGACTGTGTTTACACGCACTTTAAAACTAATACCAATGATGAGCGCATAAAAGAATTGCTGGAGAAGGCGCACAATATGACGCAAAAGCATATTACAAAACTTAAAGAGATCTTCGATAAAGATGAATTTGTCCTTCCCAATGGTTTCGGTGACAAAGATGTCATCCGGGATGCCCCTCCGCTCTTTACTGATAAATTTTATTTGTTTTATTTAAAAGAAGTCTCCCGTATCAACCTGATTCAATTTTCAAATGCCCTGACGGTTTCGTTCAGGGAGGATATAAGAGAATACTTCGATGAGTGCATAGATGATACTAGTGAAATTCACCAAGATGTCATGAACTCCATGCTTACAAAGGGAATGGTCATCCGGGCACCTTATATACCTATTCCGAAAACCGTGGAATTTATTGAATCTAATAAGTTCTTGAATAATTTTTTTGGAAAAGAACGGCCTATCTCCGCTACTGAAATTATGGGGGTCTATGTAAACCTTGATTCCAACCAATTTGGAAAGTCACTGATGATAGGCTTCAGCCAAGTAATAGAGTCAGAAGAAATTAAAAAGTATATGCTGGAGGGGAGAGACCTTGCGCAAAAGAATGTCAAAGCTCTTCAAGATATGCTTACAAAAGATCACCTGCCTGCTCCGCAACTATGGGATCCAGAAGTATTAGAATCGAAGGCAGCCCCCTTTTCTGAAAAACTAATGTTGTACCATATTGCCCTTGCGAATGTGGGCAGTGTCTTGAACTATGGAGTAGGATTTACGTCAACCTATAGATATGACTTGGCCACCGATTTTCTGCGATTGGTTTCGGAAATAGCAAAGTTCTCAAATAAGGGAGTTAAATTGCTTATTGAAAAAGGATGGCTAGAGCAACCTCCGTTAGCTGCTGACCGTGATAAATTAGCGAAGTAGTGTGGAAAAGGTACAAGTTCATGGAGGATCCCCTCACACAGTCTCGCTGCACCTTATAACTTAAAAAACAATTCTCCGCCAATCGTTGATCAGCATGTCTGATTACACACTTATATTGGCGGTATTTTTTGTGAGCTCAACTAATTGTCCGGGTCCAATTGGTTTTGTTTCAAGAATATTCATAGGAAGAAAACTAAGGGAAAAGGTGATTATCAATGATTAATAAAATCGGGAAGATCTCGGTGTATGTGGAAGATCAGCAGCAAGCCAAAGACTTCTGATTAAGTAAAGGGGACTTCGTTTTTAAAAATTGGCAGCCGAAGGGACCTGGGGAGGATGAATTTACCACTCTAGTCCTCTACTCCAAAGCCGCGATGGAAATGAGTATTTATCAAGGGAAGATCAATAAGTACATATATAAGAAAAATACAGGCGTGTCTAATGGGTTGAATTGAGAAGTGCAAAATTATCTAATAACATTACATTAAACGCTCCGACCTAAGAGTAACGGGTTCGGTTTAGAAGTAGAAAAATGAAATTAACACTATGTTTAGGATACTAATTCGCATATGGATTGGTATCCCTTTTTTTGCTTATATATAAGGGTTTTACCGATTTCAACATATGATTTAGAGAGTGAATTAGCATACAAATCAGCAAGTATCTGCTAGACAGCAGACACCTGCCATTTAGTATGTTAATTACAATGTTAAATTGGAATATAAAAAGGTCAGCGGCTATCACCACTGACCGAACAGTTTATTCCATTAAAGCCCCCTATAATGGAACAACGATTTTCTTAGCCCCTAATTCTGAATGAACGTAAAGGAGTTTGACTTCCCTTTAATTTCTCCCTCAGGAGTAATGGAATAATCAGCAATCGAGTTTGTAGCTTTTTCAGGGTTTGTTAAGCCATCCTTCAAGTTAAAGGTCACTTCCCAGGCTTTTGAAGTGCTGCTGAAATGTGTCTCATTAGATAACAACTCAACATCCTCCATAGCTATATCCTCATTGCTCTCTTCATTGAATACAGCTAAGTCTTTCTCCAACTCCTCCATAGCGATTTCTTCAGCTTGTTCCTTGGTTATTTCTTCTGTCTCACTATTTCCGCAACCGACCAAAGAGAAGATTGCTAATAAGGATACTAATATAACAGAAATCTTTTTCATAAGTTTTCCCCTCCTAGTTATTACTTTTACGACAACGAACAGTAAAAAGTTTCAATTTTAATCTTCATCTTCCATTACCCTTTAATTCACACAAAGGGTGACTGTTACTTCAGCAAACTCCCCCTATAATTGAAGATAGCTACTCAATAACTTGTTATTCCAAAGATAAGTTTAAAAGCATTTCGATTCTTCTTCATCTTTTTAAAACCTTCTTTAAAGTCCATAACTATGACGGTTTTCAAGAGCCATATTCTTAAATATACAGAACGGAACTTTATAGGAGGGATGATTCCTTTTTGCTCATACTCGGTGCCATCCTCAAGTTCAGTTTCCGTCCTAACAATCCAAGTGTTCCCTATTCCAAACTCTATATATTTCATCCAGTATCCCCCATTACATAAAAGAAGTAACCACCATACGCTTAGAGTCTTCCAACACTTTATAAATAGATAAAAATCAAATTTCGATTTATTCCGTTAACCTGCTCCTTTAAACTAACAAACCCTTTATCTATATATTAACATATAATCCCATAAACCCCTCGATTACAGTGTTAAAGGCTTGCGAATAGTAATGAAAAAAGGGATGTCAAAAACATCCCTTTTTGTGCTGCTAATTATCGTTTTCTACTTCTGTTCCGAAACCGTTATGCTAAATCCACTGCTTTTTTTAATGATAATAAAGTGTTGAATATGGTTTGAAATAATTGTGATTTTGATTGCGATATCGAGTTTTGTACTTCAAAACCGAACCCGTTAGTTTAACTTAACAATCTTACTTTTCCTTCTTTGAATTAAAGAATTTAACGACAAAACCAGAGCCAAAGGATAACAACGTATAAACAAACACCCATCCCCAAAAAGATGAATTAAATATAGTATAAGTTGCAATAACAGAAGCTATAAAGACTAACAAAGGTACGATAAATATATTTCTGAAAATATAATATCCAAGTATTCCTAATACGATTGATAACAAAGGGAAAACAAACAAAACCAACTCAATTAAATTCACATAATCCCTCCCAAAAGCCTTTATTTATATATTAACATAAAGTCCCATAACCCCTCGATTAAGGTGTTAAAAGGCCTGCGAATAGTTATGTAAAAGGGGATGTCAATAACATCCCTTTTTGTGCTGTTAATTATCATTTTCTACTTCTGTTCCGAACCCGTTAACCTAAGAGCGTTTCTTTTTTTATCCACTTGTGGGCCTAGAACCGCAATTCATAAAAATTACCTTTCACGAGTTCTTAATTACTTTAAAACACAAACTTGAAATAATAAATGACAATACTAAAAGAGCAGGGAGGACGATAAAAAGTCCCAATAAATCAGTTTTATAATTCCACGGCACAAAAGCTTCCCATATTTCAGCCGTCACGTTCCATAGCACCAGAAAGATAAATAGAGTAAAGATGTAATATATTATTCTCTCTAACATTAGCTTCATCTTACAGACTCTCCCTTTAAAAGCTTTTTCAAACTATTTATAAATCAACATGGTTAAAAACTATTGAAATAAAATAACAGTCCATTTCCATTACTGGATGGACTGCTTTTTGGCCAGTATTTTTGTTCGCTTAAAACGCATTTAATTCTCAACAAATACAAGTCTTCCTCTTCATGCCAACCCTGTCCTTCGCTTCGATCTTTTTTATATAATCTTTCGCTACAGGAACTTTACAGGCAGTGTTTCCTACATCGACATGCACTTTGCCGATATGTTCGGCCACTTGTTTTGCTTCTTCCGGCAGCTCACTTACATAGCTGCCGACCGCGATTACAAATCCATTCATCACATATCTTACTCGGTTTCTTTCCTCGTGAATCGTGTCTTTCACTCTCTGTAGCAAAGTTCTAATCTCATCGATATCCAGCTCTTCATCGGCAGTGATGGATAGATAGTTGGAATAAGTGCTCCAGCCGCTCACTGCCGTCATCTCGTCATCGGACTTCATCCACTCTCTCGCTAATTCCAATGCATAATTGCTTTCAGCAGCTACACCGGCCACTGTATACTCCGCAATCATATACCAATAGGCGCCCTGTACCCATTCCTGCAGAGTTTCTTTTGACATCAGCTTCGGATTGATCGAGAGGCCCGCCAAATACATGGCATCATGATTTCCTGACCGAAAAAACTGAAGTGCCAGGTCGTGATCCTTCTTTACGTATTCCACCATCTTCTTCAAATCGCCTATCTTCACTCCGAAATATGGTTCCTTTACCCCGTGATTTTCATAGATTTTCTTCGTTTGCTTAGAACCCAGCGCTTCAAGCTTTTGCATGATATCTTCATATGTCATTCTACTCACCTTCTTTTTAAGCCTTCGTCAAACTCTTTTTCTCCAAGTAATCACGCAGCGAATCCAAATCCTTCGCACATGCTTTTTTGAATGGTCCCACCATCAATTTTCCAAACCATTTGGATAAGCCATTCAAGCCTTTGATTTCACCGATCATCGTGACGTCTGTTTGGTCCCCTGCTCCTGTAAGTAAGTAGGTAAACACAAACTCTCCCTTTCCAGTCGTTCCCTTCGTCCCGTCGCATCTCACGACAACTTTATCTGGTTCTTCCAGTTCGGCCACTTCAAAAAATTCGGTTGCCTCTTTCCCAAACATTTTTCTCGTTTCCCGCCACTGGCTGCCTTCTTTCATTAGTCCCTCATCATCTCTTTCGATTCTGACTAACCCCTGCATCCACTGTTCTGCCGAATCGAGATCAATAAGCGCCCGATAAGCTTCTTGCTTAGGTACTGGTAATGTTCTTTTTACTTCAAATTGAATACCCACTGTTTTCCTCCTTTAAATGCCTACATATGTACTTTATTAGACAACTTTGACACAATTCCTTTATTTAAGCCTCTTCATTACAGGTTTTATTCCTGTTTCATAATGACCTTTGCCTTACTTCTATACTACCTTAACTTTAAAGGAAGGTAAAAAAACCTCAGCCTGAAGTGTTTATGGCTGAGGGGGTTAAGAGGAATCACCTTAATTTCTCGCTAAATATTTTAAACTATTGGCCTTTTAACAATAATAATCTAGTTATCTACTTGATCGGCTTGTGTATTTTTAGTGGTCTTTCCTAGTGAAAAATGGATATTTACGCGGATTTGTTAGTTTCACCCATACAAGCCTGTCTAAAGTTACATACAATATAACAGTTTAGTGCAGGAGGTGAGATTAGTGGAAAAATTCATTGCAAAGCTAAGTGGACGAAATGAAGTTCCACCAGTAGACACAGATGCTTTTGGGGTAGCAAAATTTGTTTCTAACAAGTACTGTACAAAAATTAAATTCTTCCTCAAAGTCAAAGATATAGATAATTTCGTCCAAGCCCATATTCACTTTGGGAAGAGAGGAGAAAATGGTCCTGTCCTTGCTTTTCTTTTTGGAGCCGACTTAGCTACACTAGAGGAACAAAACGGAATTTCAACACGGCGCGGGATTGTTACAGGCGTGATTACAGATAAAGATATCGTTGATAATAATGTGGGTGTCGACGATGTCGAAGATTTACTGGAGCTTATGGAAGATGAACTCACATACGTGAACGTTCATACCGAGCAAAATCCTGGCGGGGAAATCAGGGGGCAGATCATTCCTCTTCGCCGCAGAAAATACTAGTGAACATTCCTGTATAAAAAGGGGCTTCTTATTTCAGAAGCCCCTTTAAGTATTACACTATATGTAAAAAGTAGCAGATACCAATAAACTCAGTGCCAGACAGATGACCGCCCACTTCTTGGATTGACTTACCAGCCGGGCATCTCCCTCTTTAAGATATTGAAAAAAGCTAAGTGTGAAATAATAGCAGAATACCATCAGGATCGCAGAAAGGATCCCGGAACATGTTGCAGCCATGCCATCGCTCCTTAATTTTATATGAATTTCTTGTTGAAGTTTTTTAATTGTTCGTTTGGTGGTAGTACTCTTAAAAGTTGTATATTCCTCCGGTCATTGATCCAATTTTACAATTAGCCTCCTCATTTCCGGACAATTCCTAAACTCAACACCCTTGGCATACCTAAGCCACCCTTCCCCTCTATAAAAGCTGACGTTTAATGGAGCGAATCTGTCCCCGGTGATTGATCTCATCTTCAAAAACATGGAACCATAAATAATAGTGATTATATGGGGCGCCATGACCCCATTCTTTTTCTGTCAGCAGCCAGTCATCATTGAGTTTTTTCAGTTGGCTGATCGTCTTTTCCTGACTTTGGTTAACTCACTCAAATAATATTCAAGAGGCTGGTTTCGAATTTCCAGCCTGGCCTTCTCACCCAGCTCCAAAGCTGTTTTCCATTGCTGAAGTTCCACCTCATTCAAGTCACGTTCTTCAAACGAAATCACTTGATGAACAAACTCAATGGAGGCAATATGTAATAGCAGTGCGCCAATGGAGTTGGCTCCTTCATCAACACTGTAATCCAACTCTTCCTGGCTCAGGTCTTTGATTTCTTCTAGAGTGACCGCCCTGGTATGATCGAGCATGGAGACCAGTTCTCCTATTTTTTCAGTGAACCCTTCTCTACTCTTGATTCTGTAATCAATCATCCATCCAACCTCCCCAGTAGTCTAGTTAACAGATTAACAAAATAATCATAAAATAATAGACTGATATTTATTGGATAGAAATGGTACAATAGAATCAGAGTTACATAATCACCGCTTAATCACCAAAAGGCATGATCACATTCCATCCATTCTGCTCAAACAGCATCTTTAACCCCCACAAATGATCGCTTCCAATTAAAAGAAATATTCTTTCACCCGCTTCGTCATCTGTTAAATCCACGACGTTTTTATAAATCATCATTTCCCTTTCCAGCCACTTTTTCATGAAGTTAATTCCTACCCTATCCCCTGTGCCATCCTCTATAGCAGTAAAGGACCAATATAACTTTTCTAATTCTTCCTGTAAGTTACGGCTGTTTAAAAGTTGAAAAGATGTCAGTAAGTGGGATTCCTCACTCAAAATAGGAATTTTTTCTTGCACAGAACTCATTAGCTTTAAAACTTCAGGATATGTATTTTGAATGGCACTGTTTAGTTTCTTCATTTCTTCACTTGAAATACCTGCATCCCAGTCAACTGCATAAACTTGATTATGTTCTAATTTCTTTGCTAACCGGAATCCAATCTGCTCAATTTCATGAACCTCATAACGCCGGTCAGCATGACTGAATTTTTCACTGAGTTGATAATGTTCTCCCTTATCCCATTCCAATGCTACTTTGGTTGGTCTTAATTGAGATAAGCAGTCAACAAGCTCTACCACTTCTTGTTCTTTCTTCTTTATCATATTTTCTTCCTGTTCGAAGTGAAAGGTCCCCGTCAGGATGATTTCTTTCTTCAGTTTCGTTTCCTCCTTACTCCCTGCATTTTCATTGTGGATAGACACGTGCCGAGTCATCCACCTTAAATTGCTCTCCAATTTCATTTATATATCCTTTTATCTTACTTAGGGCTATCCATTGCTTTTGAGATTAGAAAAAGTCCTCTTTAACCTTGCAAGCAATAAGTTTATATGTTTATCTTATTCATTGTATTTCTCAAAAACTTCATTTTTCATTTTGTTAAATCGATTTGGGCTTTCACCAACATAGTCTACTTTTTCTAATTTTTCTTTTGAAATGCTGGTATATGTTGTGGCTTTCTTTGTGATACTTAAATCATATTTCCCTTGATTTACACCCATCACTACGTACTCGCCTTTAGGATTTTCTTGTAAGAAGAGAAGATAATTGCCTCTTTTGTTCATGGGTACATAACCTTCCATGGTTTCTAAAATGTTATCTCGTACGAATCCTGGTTCATATACAATGATTATTGTTCCTTCGCTTACTTGACCTTTAAATATGTCATTGATCTTTATTTCTGTTTTTCCAACAGAATCAATATGTACTCCATTCTGATATATGTTTTGAATCGTTGGCTCTCCGTATAGCTTGCCTTTCACGATAAGGTCAGAATTATTTTCTAATTCTTCAAGTGATTCATACACTTGATAGTCTGCACTTCCACTTGAAACTGTGATTGCTGCACTTGAGGAAGAGGTAGTTAAGGGACTATTTCCATTACTAAAATAATATGCAAATACGAAAAAAGCTGAAATAATCAAAAAGTACTTAAGCGATTTCTTCAAACTCATCCCCCATTTTCATAAACCTTTTTTCTCAATGTAACGTCCTTTGGTTAAGTCAAGGCCTAAAACCAGTGTTACTTAACTGATAGTAATTGGAAGTGAATTGAATTTAGCTTTTCAATAACGGAGTCTAAATTTTCTTGTTGAAAATTCATAGTAATCATTGTATCAGGTAAGCTAATCCCCCATTCTCCTTTTCCAACCAAATCTCTATAAGCATCATCCAAAGCTTTTGACGTTTCAATCAATTGTTCCTGATTTATCAAAGGCAATTTTTCTTTAAAGGTATCTATTATGTCTTCAAATGTCTCATCAAACGTCAATATGAAAGAAGAGTGTTCATGATCTAGTACATAATCAGTTGATTTTAAAACAACTGACTCCATTGGTTTCGCCAACTCCCAATACACATCTGACTGGCTATCCGAAACAGGAAAACTACCACTCCTGGAAAGCTCTCTGATAAAATCATTAAAATTCCGCCACTCTTTTGCTCTTTCACTAAATTCATTGATTACTATAGCATTCTCCAATAGAGTCTCTTGTTTTTCCAGATAGGTATTCGTATTGAAAAGTAGTATACCTAATACACAGTTAGAGATTAGTGAGAGTATAAGAAAGACCTTTATCGATAACTTTTTCATATTGTCACCCTCCACTCTATTTCTTAATCTCAGTTCCTGCTGCTTTTTTGGTTAGTAAAAAGCCCTGAATTGCTACAAATAAAGGTAATATAAAAACACCTACAAGTGAGAGTCCAATTGTTTTTCGCTCTTTTTGTATTTCTTCGATACCCATGACCAACATTGCTAGACCTAAGAGAAAGACAATAATGTGGCTAAGCTCATAATTTAATTTTTGTATTCAATGCGAGTAGAGCTAATGTAAAAGTTGATAGTGAAAGAACATATCGTAAAATTTTCAACAAAATCACCTCCACCTTCTTTCATATAACTGATTACTTCTTAACATCCATTTAGGGTTAACTGGTCCATCACTGAGCCTTTTTCTCTTTTCTTATCTGATTACGAGTTATCTTCAGACCCGTAAATCCGGCTGCAAAGGATGGCGCTATACTCCAGGTAAGATAATTCCATTGCCCGGTCCCCAGTGAGATCAATAGAAATACAATCGGAAAACCGACTAACACCGTTAGAGAAACAAAAAGTGCTAATGTACTATTCTTCATACCTAACCTCCAGTTTATATTTATAACAGTAACCTAAACCTCTGCTACGGTTTCATTAATATTAGCTGTCCCAAACTTATGAACGTCATTGCTTTATCGCTATGTATAGAAGTAACCCCAGAATTGCACCGTTGATGATCAGTTGAACAATTTCCATATTCCCAAAATACGAAAGTAACCCGATTGCTAAAAGAATGCCCATGATAACAAATAATATAACTTTGAAAAAATTCATATTTTCTCCTTTATTTATGTGATAACCGGCTTTTGCTGCTAGAGGCTACTTAAATGAATAAAACTTCCGATTTAAAAAGAAGCCAAAAGCAGCTTTCATTTACTATTTTCTGTAATTACCCTATCATCATTAAATTCTTTCATTGCTTTCATCAGATTATTTTTTTGGTGAGGAGTATTCCGCATTCCAGCATCGAACAGCATGATTAAGTACTCCTTCACTTCTTCCGTGTGTCTTTCTGTGTAACGCCCCTCACTTTGTACTTCTTGAATCAGAGAGAGCTTTCTCTCATCCGGCAAATCGGGCCAATGATTGACAATCAGCTCCTCATCTAATATTTCTTTTACGTTTTCTGCATCCGAACTCGAGCAGCCAATTAGCATCGCAGAAAATAAAAGCATGAATAAAAGTAAAAATAACTTCTTCAATGGATCTTGCCCCCTCACCAAAGGTATCCCTCTATAGATCACAAAAAAAATTTAAATGGGATAAAGATATTTTCTCCACCAGAGATGTTGACCGATGAAAAGCCTTCCTGCCACTCCCTCATTTTCTACCTTTCTTAAAACAGGGTTACTGCCTAAAAATGGAATATTCATTAATTACAATGATAACATAAACGGCAATATAAGAGAGGTCTCGTTCATACAAAAGGGTAAAATTAAAACAAGCTATTTAGCTCACCTGTTAAAAACGGGCAGGATGCTAATTTACCTTAAAAATGTAAAAACAAAAGCAGGTCTAATTCACATCGAAATTAGCCTGCTATATCTGATGGTTTTTTATTATAAGGTTGTATTTAGGTGGAATCTTTGAACACCTACGCCATAGAGGTTACTGCCCAAAGAATTAAGCCCGAAATTATTAGCAAAAACACCATAAACGCACTAGAAATAAGGATAAGTGTCTTTACTATTACTGGCTCTTTCATTTGTTTATAAGCCACAAACCCCAATACAATTGAAGTTAACCAAACAAATACTCCCCACAATGAAAATAAGTAGGACGAATTGGCCAACCAAAACACAGTGATCAGTATGTGAAAAAACATCAAAAAGACTGTTAACCCCTTCATACCTCTCTCCTTTCAAATACCTCTTTTCTAAACATTCAGTTTTATAAAAGCTCCAATTTGCATCATAACATAATTTCCCTTTTTTTATTTTTAACTTCTTGATTTAGTTTGGAGACCCTACTCCACAGTTTATTCGTGTACACAACATTCGCTCATTGTGAATGTCTGTCCAAGGCAAAATCCCTTCATCCCTTTTATTTCATGATTGTGATAATATTCTATGTATTAACTTGTAACTCCACTATTTTGACAGTCAAAGGTGATAAGATTGGAATTTCATTTAATTGAATGGCTCGGTTCCTTTAATGCAGCTTCTGCCATCCTATTCAGCATATTATTGAACATAATCATCAGCATCCTGGGGATTATCCCAAGTGCCTTTTTAACAGCTGCCAACATTAAACTTTTCGGCTTTGAGTATGGTTTGATGATCTCCTTCATTGGTGAGGTGCTCGGTGCGATTGTCAGTTTCATCCTTTATCGTAAAGGAATCCAGAAATTCGTTCATAGTCAACGGATCAATCATAGATACTTGCTTAGGTTGAGGGAGTCAACTGGTACAGAAGCTTTTCTCCTTGTTTTAGGCTTAAGGTTATTCCCACTGATGCCTTCAGGGTTAGTGACTTTGTCAGGAGCATTCAGCAAAATGGGGACCATCAATTTTGCGGTGGCCAGCTCTCTTGGTAAAATCCCTTCCATCATTATTGAAGCTTATTCGATACAGGAAGTACTTATCATGAGCTGGAAAGGGAAAGTCATCCTTTTGGCATTGGCTTTGTTTCTGATTGTGTCACTGTGGAAACGGATGAACATGTCTGGAAAGTAGGTGCAATTCCACCTTTTGTAACAGGTTAATCATATAAAAAAAAATGCTCAGAGCATCCTCTGAGCATTTTTAATAGTCTAGTCTGCCTTTATTTGTTCTCTAGTGCTTTTACTAACTCTTCACCCATCAGTTCAGAAGAGAATGGGTCACGGCTTGTGATAATTTGGTCATCAGCCCACACAGCATGGGCTTTTTCATTTAGATCGCCTTTATCATAGTGGGCGACCTTTGTCATTTCCTGCTCAAGGCTGAACGGCAGGATATCAAGCAATCCTTCAGGTTCGATTTCATCTGGGTAACCTGTCACTTTCTTCCCTTCAATAATGCTTTTGCCGTCAGGGCGAAGCGTCCAAATCAGCGGAGCAGGACCATGACACTCTGCAGCCACTATCCCTCCGTTATCATAGACAGTATTGATGATTCGATGTAAATCCTCATCTTTAGCAAGATCATACATTGCTCCGTGTCCGCCTACAACTAGTACTACATCATATTCTTCAGCAAGTACCTCTGTTAGTTTTTGGGTTTCATCTGCACGTCCAGATTCATATAAAGCTTTATACGTTCCTTCAGGATCATAATCTGGTAAAAAGCTCACTTGATCCACAACAGGTTTTCCTCCCAGCGGAGAGGCGATATCTACTTGATGTCCTGCTTTCTCCAAGGCTTCTAATGGGGCGAATAGCTCTTCTCCCCACCATCCCGTTTCGTAATTATTCTCTTCATCCTTATATCCACTTGATAAAACAGCCAATACTTTTGCCATTTCCTATACCTCCTAAAATGATTGTGACTATTAAAAATATCGTAATATATATTTAGACTTAAAAGGACAGGCCAAACACTTCGGGGGTTCATTCTGACCCTGTAGGCAACTTCTCTTGATCCCTTAGATTATTTCACCTTAATGACAATTTTACCGCGTGCATGATGCGTTTCACTCAAGGCATGAGCATCTTTCAGCCCTTGCTCACTGAAGTCAAAAGTCTCGCCGATGACAGGCTTCACTTTCCCTTCAACATAGAGGTCAGCTAATTTTTGCAGCTGCTCGCCATTCGGTTCTAACCATACGAACCCTGCTTCCGCGTTGTAATTTGCTGCCTCTTCCTCAGAAGGCGGCTGGACGATAGAAACAAGCTTTCCATTCTCTTTCAGCACTTTATAGCTTTTGGATTGGATCTCTCCACCCATGGAGTCCAGGACAAGATCAAAATCATTTACTACCTCACTGAAATCCTCTTCTTTATAATTAATGACTTCATCAGCTCCGAGCGACTTTAAGAACTCTGTATTCTTCTCGCTTGCGGTTGTCGCAACATGGGCACCAAAGCTTTTGGCAATTTGGATGGCAAAGAGTCCAACTCCGCCTGCACCAGCATGGATCAATACCTTGTCTCCCTCTTGAATTTTCCCAAAGTCTACAAGACACTGCCATGCCGTCAATCCAGCAAGTGGAATGGATGCTGCTTCATCGAAACTCATCTCTTCCGGCATTTTTGCAAGCAGGTTGTCGTGAACTGACAGGTATTCGGCATAAGTACCCCGGTTCGTTGTTGCCGGACGCGTAAACACACGGTCCCCCACTTTAAAACCTTTTACATTGCTCCCTGTTTCCACAATGACTCCTGCTGCATCCCATCCTAAAACGATCGGGAATTCGAACGGTAGCATTTCTTTTAAATAACCTTCCCGAACCTTCCAATCAATCGGATTAATAGAAGTGGCATGCATTTCTACTAAGACCTGATTTTCCGCAATGCTTGGTTTTTCGATATCTTTCTCTACTAAAACGTCTTTATCTCCATATTCCTCAATAACTATCGCTTTCATCAAGCTTCCTCCTTATATCTTTTATTATTCACAAACACCGTCTGGCCCGCACGTCATGCCTTCACCAAAAAATTCAATTTTCGGCTTTACTTCGAATTCCTTCAAAGTGGCTTGTGGCAAGAGGATTTTTTGGAAATCAAAATCATCCAAGTCCTTGCCGTTTTTCACTTTGTCAGCCCAGTCTTGATTCGCAAGTGCCGCTTTCCCAATCGTGACGATATCTGCTTTTCCGTCTTTAAGTAATGCTTCAGCAGCATTAGGATCTCCTAAAGACCCGTTGGCAATGACCACTGTATCCGTATATTTTTTTACCAGTTCAACAAGAGATGGACCGTTATCACTGAATGCAGGGGCCGCTGCATCAGGCTCTGCAATATGAATATAGTCAATGCCCGCTTCTTCTATTTTGCTAAAAATGACTTCAGCATCTGATTCCCCGCCTGCCCATTTATGATCAGAATCGTTTACTTTCGTTTGGGAGAGGCGGATTCCGACTGGGTAATCGGCACCGACCGCTTCACGAACTGCTTTTATAACCTGGATTGGAAGGCGAAGACGATTTTCAAGAGATCCGCCATATTGGTCCTCGCGTTGATTGGTATAGTCCGTCAAGAATTGGTCAAGGACATATCCGTTTGCACCATGAATTTCAATGCCATCAAACCCTGCTTCCTTAGCATTTTTCGCAGCCTCCACAAATCCATTGATGACACCTTGAATGTCCTCTTCCGTCATTTCCTTTGGCATCGCGAACTCTCCGCTGCCGCCATAGAAACCAAGTTGCTCCCCTTTTGGTTTTACAGCAGATGGGCCAGCCGTTTCTGAAGAGAAGCGATTTCCCTGCGATAATGCGCCTGCATGCATAAGCTGAACGAAGATTTTAGCGCCTTGTTGTCTTACGGAATCAGTCACTTTTTTCCACGCATTGATTTGTTCATCATTAATAATTCCCGGTTGATTGAGATAACCCTGGCTGTATCGATCATCTGTATATGTGCCTTCCGTCAAGATGAAACTAAAACCGCCCTTGGCGAAATTCGTATAGTATTGAGCCATATCTTCTGTAGCCAATCCTTCCGGCGTCGCACTTGTACGTGTCATTGGAGCCAGGCCGATACGATTGGTTAATGAAATGTCCTTAATAGTTGTATTTGAAAATATAGTTGAAAAATCTTCTCTGGTCATGATTGGTGATTCCCTCCATTTATTGATCTTATTTAGGGTTCTTTTTATTCCCATAATTATTCGTATATAAACTGTACCGGATGGTAGGTACAATCCTAACAAAAAAAGAAAAACGGAGTCAACGAAACTGCTTGAGTGTCATCCATTTTCCTATTTCTCCTTTTTATCAACTTGTTAATTGATATTCATATTGAATCATTTCGATAATATCCCTAATTACTTCGATATCTTGTTTAACTTTCATTAATAAAATACCGCCCTCGATTGTCGCAATCAACGCCCGGGCTTTTTTCTGGGTGTTTAGTCCTGACGCAATCTCACCATTTTGCTGCATCTCATCAAGGAGCTGCTGTACTTTTTTCTCCCACTGTTCAAAAAAATGTGCGAGCTTCTCTCTGAATAGCGGATCATGTTCACTCAATTCTATTGCCAGGTTGCCAATGGGACATCCGCGTTTCCCTTCGTGTTCCATCTGTAACGTCAGGACTGTATCAAGCATTTTCTGCAGCTTTACTTTAGGAGGCAGAGACTGGTCAAGAATGCCGACAAACAATTCCTCTGTCATTTCAGCAATTAAATGATCGATGACCGCTTCTCCCAACTCCCGCTTCGACTTGAAGTAATGATAGAACTGCCCTTTCCCGATCCCTGTTTCTGCCAGAATCTCTGAAAGTTTGGTGTTCTCGTATCCTTTCGAGTGAAAAAGGGCGGAAACTGTGCAGATGATGTCATTAACTTTTGAACTCATTAGACTGATGCCTCCTCTCGTGGATTCTGGTTTATATAAAGTCATTCTGATTAGTAGAATTCAAGTAACATCTTTTTTGAATTTTATCATTAGATGGGGAAAAACGGAAGGGAGCTAATGAATGTAAATGAGTGGTGGATAAATTCCGAACCATTCGCAATGGAAAAAGAGGTGTTCTCCGAAAGTCCGAAAGAACACCTCACTTATTAAAACTCTAGAAACGAAGTAGCTTTCTGGGCACCCTTCCTTTTAAAACTCATGCCATTTGTAATCTTTATCCGAGAATTCGTTAGTGTTTTTTGGATAACCAAAATAATAAAGCTTGTTACCATTTGCATCATAGGCCACAGGATTGAGGTTTTCTAATTGCTCGCTAAAAGGAAATAAAAATGAAATACGTTCTCCCTTACTAACCTCCTGCCTTCTAACATATGGCTCTATGCCAGCCTCGATATAAGATACATTTTCATCCATGGACAGGATACTCATATAAGTGAGCGCATTATTTTCAGTGGTTACACTCATTCCGCCAACTAGTCTGACAGGGTCAGAATTATAAGACACATACGTAGAGGTATAACCTTTATACAACCAACCTGATTTACTAGCCAAAACCGTTCGATACTCTTTCTGTTCATCACTCTTATATAACATAACGGTATCGGAATAAACTTCATGCGTATCTATAAGTTCAAAATCTTTTGATAGACCCGCGGAACTTTCTGCAGCACTCTCCGGGGTAAACCGATAACCATTAACCACAATAAACAAAACAATGATTGCTGATATAATCATAACAAAGATTCCTTTTTTCATTGTCCCCTCCTGGTTGTTCTTTTCTTAAAATAGTTAGTGCTCATTATAAAGCAGCTCTTCTTTCCCACTTACTGTATTGATATACCGCCAAGTATGATCCTTGTCACTTAACCCGTACGCATGAACAGGCACCATACCGCCTGAAGTGGAAGAATAAATTACAAAAGTATCAATGTATTCATATTGTCTTTTTTCCGCCAGCTTTCCATCTTCTATTTGTACTTTTTCGGTGAGTGTGTTTAGACCTTGCTCGGGTGAAATCTTTTCGGTGATATCCACTTTCGTATCCGGTTTTAACGGGATTTCCTTGACGCTGCGCATCATCTTGAACTCACCTGATCTCGCATCAAAATGCATGGTGAAGGATCCGTCCGAAAATGCATATACAGGCAATGAGTCGAACATTGGCATAAAGCCAAATGAGTAAAACTTCGCATCATTATTGCTGGATATGTTCACATTGACACCGAGGTACTCGACATTAAAGTTCTTATCTTTTCCGTAAATCCTATTTATCATCGATGTTGCTTTTTCCTTTGCATCATCGACATCTAAAAGCTTCCCTTTCAGCTTAACAGAACCGGAGTCATCGATCCGCAGTGGATAGCCTGAGAATGCATCGACTTCTCCGCTAACATTTTTGTTTTTAGAGGTGAATCTATAGCTGTAATTATCATTTTTCTCCAAATGGATATTAGTGGAGTCCAGATTGAAAATAGATCCGATTCTTTGTTTTAGCTCAGTCTCATTTAATTGTTTTACTTCATCAGGCAGTTGATGGAACCGATTATACGTATAAGTCAGCTTATTGATTTCCTCGAGCGGCTTACTTAATCCCTCAATATCTACAGTTTCAAAATAGGAACTGTATCCATGATTGAACTTGTCGTAGTCCTCTTCAACTACCTGCCAATACTCCTCTGCAAGTTGAATCAGTAAGGCAAACACCTGCTGGTCGGTATTATCCCATCTGCCATCTGATTTCCTTAAGTTAAGATTGTCCAGCGTGGTATAGAGGGATTGCTGCTCTAAATACATGTTGAAATCCTTACGTTTTTGTTCCTCCAACCAGTTTAAGGACTGAGTCAGCTCTTCGACTCCTTCATTCAAGCCTGCAAAAGCCACCTCTTTTAAAAAGTTCAATTCCTCTACTGATGCTTCTGGAGCTGATTGAACGAGATACACTAGATCTTCAGCACCTCTGTGGACTTGATGGTACGCGGAAACCACTCCTTGTCGCTGGTTCTGATAATGATTTGCCAAGATTAATAGGAGGATACTGCTTATGATTACAAGAAAAAACTTCATCCGCCGCAACTTCATCGTTAATCGGATACGCTCATCCAAAGACTGGGGCACAGCAGGTTCCATGTCGCTTAAGCCGCTTGAGGCAAAGCCTTCACCAGAAGTATAGACTGTCCTGCAGTTCTCACACTCACTTAGATGTTCCTCCACTTTTTCTTTGACTGAAGGACTGAGGTCGCCCTCTTCATATAATGGGTATAAATCCTGAACTAGGTCACATGAATATTTCACTATCACTCACCTCCAAACTCCTGTTGATATTTCTCTTTGAACCTTTTCCTGGCTCGATAAATTCCCACCTTGACGCTCCCTTCTGTTTCACCAATTATGGCCGCAATTTCAACATAGGTCATTCCCTGTTGATCTCTAAGCAGCAGGAAAGTTCGGTCCCTTTCAGAAAGACTAGATAAAATGGATGAAATACTGGCCTTCTCCTCCATCGCTTTGAAGCCATCCTCCTTGTCCTGCCACTCTTCATCTATGAGATCGTTACTAATCTCGAACTTTGTGGAACTTTTTTTGCAGTAGCTTAGATATGTATTTCTTGCAATTGTAAACAGCCAGGATTTCAAAGAACTTTCTCCACGGAAGTTCTTCAGGGATTTAAACGCTTTGGTGAAAGTATCATGAGTCAGCTCTTCTGCTATATGGGGATTGCCTGTGTTCTTCAATAAGTAAGAGTAAATAGAACCTTTATATGTTTCGTACAACTCACTAAACGGTTCGGCCATCTCATCCCCCTTCTCCCTCACACGTATTGACTCTTTCGTTTGGAAAAAGTTACAGGGGAAATTTATTTTCAAAAAAAAAATCCTAAGAGTTTATTTTATCCCATCTGAGTTACAAACCTTTCCAATTTTAACATACTAATGCGCTGGATCCCGAGGGGGTTTTTCAATAAACGTAGTGGAATAATTTTTA
Source organism: Bacillus sp. SG-1 (assembly GCF_000181495.1). Classification (GTDB taxonomy): domain Bacteria; phylum Bacillota; class Bacilli; order Bacillales; family Bacillaceae_B; genus Rossellomorea. The sequence goes on along the minus strand of NZ_ABCF01000001.1, from coordinate 412,604 downwards.
AAGTGGCAAAATCGGTGAAACGAGAGCCTAATACTAACGGGTATTCGGGGGACGAATGAAGCGGAAATTGCATGCTAAAGAGAGACTAGCGGGCCAGTGATTCCCACCGCCCCTAAAAAACCTTGTGGTGAATTAGGGGCGGCTGCTTGTTCAGCAAATGCCCGGCTTTTGAATTTATTATTGGTTGCTTAACTTATAGTTCATCGATTGTCTTAAAAATCCCTGAATACATGTCCTTAATATGAGCATCTGTTTTTTCATCATTATATAAGCCAAATCCCCAGCTGTTTAATGTCTCGCCGTCTTCCGACATAAGAATTCCCACAGAGTGGTTAGTACCGCTGCTCCAGCCCCAAGAATCAGAATACTTTTCATCTTCCACAGTAAAAGGGATATGACTCCTAGCTGATATAAAAAAGATGGGAATAGCAGAATTCTTATACAGCTCAGCGTATTGACTTTCTGATGCCTCTATAAGATGCTCCTTTGTAATAAATATTGCATCATAGGGACTCAAATCTCTATTATTTAACTCATCAAAAGAAATCTCATTGAATTTCACTTGTACTTCTTTAATTGCAGGCGGCTCTCCAATAACGCCAATATTAAGGGCTTCCCCTTCGTACATCTCAAAGTCGGGATTTTGAAAACAAGCAGATAGCATGCCAAAGAGTACGATAACAATTATAAAAATGTGTTTTCCCTTCAATTTATCCCCCTCCACATAACATAAAACAGCAGTAATTAGACGACTGCAGAACATTTATAGTTTCGAATTATTCAGTCGCCATTGACACCTGAAGCATTTAGTTGACCTCTGGTTATTGCCCACAACTCAATTAGCAAAATTCAGCACCATTTATCATTCTTTTTAAAAATTCTATTTTTCTACTATCTTTATTATTATTGTTGTCTGCCCGGTAGCTATCCTTTGAAGAAGCTTCATAAACCCTTAAATATTGCTCTGGATTCAGTAGATAATACTTTACGTCTCCCAATTGATGCATTTGTAGATCATTTAACTGTATTCCTGCAAAACTCGGTAAAGTGTCAATAATACCAAACTCAACTGATAATCCATCTTTAGTGAACTCGTGTTCGTGCAAATCTATTAAGCTATATCCCATTAGCTCCATAATGTTCACTACATCGTTCCAGTTATGTATATTTAATTCAGGCGGTACTTCCCAGCCTCTTTCGTCACCTGGTATATGAATATCTAAGTCTTGTGCATCCCAACTCTTTCCGGTAACTATCTCCAAACCAACCGACCCCATTAACAATGGGATAATATTGATATCATTTAGCTTTTTTGTAATTTTAATAAACTCATTGAACTTGTGATTATCCATATGTCCACCTCTTTTCATTTTCACAATTATTTCTCTCGGCAAAACCTGTCTCAAGCAGGCCAGAGTCCCATCATAACCAGGAAAGAATGTTATCTTTCAATGCCCCTTTTAAAAGGAAACCCCAATAATCCATTTTCCTAATGTATAGCCTGCTGAAAGGCATAAAAAGCCAAACGTCACATAAAAACTATACTTTAAAAACGGATTTTTCTTTACAATTTCTTTCATCAGTTTCTGTCCTCCATCAGCTGTAAATCACCTTAATAATCTCTTTGTTTTCTTTTACGCGGCATATTAAGAAAAACCAATGCTATTCCTAGACTTAACAAGATCACATTAGAAAAAGTTACTCCTTTGTAAAATATATAATATGCACCTATCCCGGTTACGAAATAACCAAGTGCTTCTTTAATTGTACTAATAACTTTTTGTTTCAAAATCAGTACATCCCCCTCATTCTTTCACTATCTTTTTCTATTAAGCGTTACCCTCTCGTAAATATACGCTTGGCCAGACTCCCTTTATAAAGAGCACCCGCTGTTCTACGTTACTTCAAGCACAAATAGGATACTATTTTCTCTTTACCACCTTAGTATATAACCAAGGAATTCCCACATATAAAATAATCCCAGACAGAAAGGAAAGGAAGAGGAACTGACTAATAACATTATTTAAGAAAAGCAGCACTATCGTCCCTAAGACAAATATCCTCCAATAGAGAATTAAATTTTTCAGAACTATTCCCCCTGTTATCGAGATTTGATTTCAAGAAAAATTACGGATTTAATTTGAAATCTCCTATTAAATTCTTAATAATTAGGATAAATAGTTATAGGGAATTAGTAACTTATGTGCATAACAGATTTCACTCATTTTTATAAGCCTTATACCAATGATATGGTTGTATTTCTTTCAACAATTTGTATTCTAGTTCTCCACTTGGATGGGTTACAGCTGCTTTAACATTTTCTCCCCAGTAAAATAACCTCTCCTGACAGATGCCACAAGGAGTTAGAATTTTAAACTCGGAGTTTTCATCTTCCCGCACTACACAAATACTATGTGTGACCTTGGCGTTAAATTTATGTGCTTCAAGGATTGCACCAGTTTCAATACACAATTCTGTTGAAGCATTGATTATCTCTGGAGAGACACTGGTTAAGATTCGACCGTCTTCAGTGTGCATCGCCGCTGTTCCTCCCCAACCTTCTGGATACCTTTCTTTGATTAAATCAACCGCTGATTGATAAAGTTGTTCTTCAATATTCATTTTCATCCCTACAATATAATCAAATTTTTTATCTTTATTGACCCAAAACAAAACTCTCACCAATTATTTCGAAACAAATCACTTTCTCAAGGATATTTTAGAAGTATAAGCCTATCCTGTTATGGAAAAGCCCCTTTAGCATTTTGTCCTAATTTGCTTCCCGAACAAAGATTATCTCTATGTAAGAAGCACTTCCGTATGATCCTGTTCCTGGGGCAAAGATTTGAACTAATTCCCACCCCTCCTTGGCATGTGCATGAATGACTTCTTGATAATCTGAAGAAGGTTTGCTGTTAACCCCTTTCAAACCTGATAATTCAATCTTTTCAAATTTGTATTCTTTCACCATAATCATCTCCTTTATGATATACATCTACGAGTGACTATTAATAAAGTTTCATTTTTAGATGGGATTTTATAACATTTTTTAGCGAGTCAGAAATCTTATTCTCAGGCCGGTTTTAGTAGAAGTTGAAGATTGATTTAGTAAGGTCCTGGTAGAAATTATGATTACTACTGCGAGTGTTCGCTTCTAATTAACAAAGGTTTTACGCAAATACGGTCATGGTTTCATAGGACAAATTATATTATAGAGAGCCCAACTATACATTTTTATGTAATACCAATCCGGTCAAAAATTGAGCAGCTTACTCAAGAAAAAAAGAAGCTCATCCTTATCCGGATAGCCCTCATTGCTTGAATAAGAAAAGACATAATGACAAAACTAAAATATATTATCTTACTATCATTAACTATAAGCGGAGGCAGAAATGAAGATACTGAGTTTATTTGTAGTCTGTAGTATGGTGATGAGTGCTCTTACTGGCTTTGAAAAGCAACAGTATTTCAATATAAAAGAGGTTAATATCGAGGTAAAAGATAATATTCTTAGCTATGAGGTCATATTACAAACAGATGATGGGACACCCATTGAAAGCCGCTACGATTATCCAGGGCAAAAGATTCAGGGATTTGAATTAGCAGTGATTCCAAATAAACCATTGGCAGACCTTATGGAGCTTGAAATATATAAAGAGTCAAAGTTTACAAAAATGCGTCCAAACCAAATTGGAACTCGAGCTTCTTCTAGAGAGGATGAGATCATTTTATTTAGTGAATATGTTATAAAAAATAATTCAGACCTGGTAAAATTAGAAAAACTAGCAATGCAAGAGGCAATTTTATTCATCTTTGATGGTGCAAACAAAATAAAAGAACAGCCAATTTCAAGGAACTTATATTGAGTTTTTAAGGCTTCCAGGGGGCGTTTGCTTGTGCAGTAATCGCCCTTTTATCCGAAAATATAGGTGCATTTCACCTGATAGTTTTTGCAATCTCAACCATTTCATTTTTCGTTAAATAAGAACTGTCCATTTGCAGATATGTCCCATCTTTTATCCAAGTTAAAAGCCCGCCACTTATTAACTTTCCATTTAATTTTCTTCCACTGTTAGCCCATTCTTGATAACAAGCTGGGGGCATCATTGATTTTTATCCTATCTCCCTTCGAAAACTCTTCTGCCCATTGACTGATTACCCCTTTTGGAGGCTTTTTTTTCTTCTATCCTTATCATTAATTTCTCCTTATTTTCATTCAAATAATGCAAAGTAATGCCGCTTACATTTCCATCCTTATAATCGTGGGTTTTTATTTCTAAAGTCCACTCTTCAGGAATCTTTACTGGAACCAGCAATTTAAAATCCATCTTTTCCTTTAATTCATCTATTGTTATGCTGTTGTGTTTATACTTAATTTCATTAGCGGAGACTATTAAAGTAATAGTACTGAGAAATATAATCAGCAATAAACTTGAAATAAGTTTCATCCAAACACCTCGTATTCCTTTTAAACAGTATTATTCCCAATACTCTATATATAATTTAAATAAAGCGGATTGCATAAATAGCAACCGCTCCAGACTGAATGTATTTCTTTCGTTTATAGTTATTATCTAAGCTTTATCAGCAAACGCCCCTGCTGAAAATATGTATTGGCCAAAATCATTGACTTATCTTCAAGTAATGCCACGTTAATTGAAGACCCTATATACTTACTAAAATAGAATAAACAAATAGTAAAACTAAACTGACTCCAGTAACATATTTTGAGATTTGTTTAAGTCGATCACTTTCATATGTTTTAATTAACAAGTAGAAAAAGCCGATTACCCAAATACCGTTTTGAAAAAAAGTAGAAATTATATTTCTAAGCATATTGAAATAAAAAAAATAGTCCATCAGCGGCCCTCCTGTTGGCATAGTTCCATACCTGATTTACGTCCTTTTTTTGAACCCCAATCTTTTAGTGCTAACGTTAACCTGATCATTTACTTGAACAAAGGGCGACTGCCTGCTGAGCAAGCGCCCTCTTTACTTTAAGAAAGGAAGGGATTTTCTTAATAATATGTTGTATTCGTGGGTGTTAATCACACCATATATTAACATCCAATCAAGAACGAGTACAATGTCCTCTTGTCTTACTTCGTTCCTAATCTCCTTTCTAATGGTTCTGTCTCTGCTGTAGCCATGACTGATATAGAACACCGTAATGATGAAACCTAATAAAATCACGACGAGGAAATATAGCTCATTCAACTTGCTTCACCTCAGTTCTGCCGGCTGCCCGGATTCCTACTCTTTTCTTCTTTTTATGTTTCCTTCGTGGCTATCTAAATAGTTATGAGTTCAATTTCTCAAGTTTCATTGAATAGAGAGCTGCCGCTTGTTCAAAAAATTCAACAGTTATCGAAAGCTATTCTTAACGGTGTTCTACTCTGTTCTTCCTTCATATGCACCACCATCATAAACCCCTGATATCCAATAGAGTTCTCCGTCCATATCATAAGCCTCAATTTTAAGTGGGTCAGGTTCACCTTTTTGCGTTTCCTCTAATCCTTCAAAAGTAGTAAACCAATATCTTTCGCCTTCTGGTATATCAATTATTTTAGCTTGTTGCTCAATCGTCCTTTGTTTTACAATCACGGTCTTGATCTTTTCGTCTGTAATAACTCCAGCAAAAATAGCCATATGTGTATTATTATCCATTGTCCAATCAAACCCATCTTGGGGGGTTAATTCTGCATTTGTTGTATCTTGAAAGTAATCAAGTTCTTCTTCATAAAAAGCACCTCTAAATCCACTCTTATCTATATATAGAATCATTTTCCCGCCCTTATGCTCTTCAATATAAAGAATATTTGTCGATTGTGGAAACGGTACTAGTTTCATAACTTGTTCCTCAACTGTTGTTTTATTATTTGTACAAGCACTTATTGTGAGAATACAGAAAAACAAAACACCCAATTTTATTAATGGTTTTAGTTTCAAATAAGCCCTCCTCACCGCAGCTTTTTATCGTTTAATTAAACTGCCGTCTCATTTATGGAATAATGTTACATATTTTTATTTTAACATTTTTTTCTAACAGTCTTCGTTATTCACATACACAAAATAATTCAGTAAATATCTGATAAACAAAAAACGCACCGTAATTCTAAAGAATTACAGTGCGTATTGCTTTGATATTTACTTGATTGCATTTGTGAAGTAATCCTGTAAATGGTTCACAATGGCCTTTCCAAATAAACTAATTAACAGCAATCACTTTCGTTCCCGACAAGGGCTAATCCATTTTGTTCTTCATTGAATTCAAGAGTCATGTTCTCTGTCGTGGATTCAATTTGGGGGTCAATAGCCACCTTGATGTAGTTTATGGTAATTACTTTATCATTCTCATCCGGCTCATCCAGAGCCAGTCCTACTTTTGGCTGTCCTCAGCCAAAGCCGGCAAAATAAAGTCGAACATTCTGTGCGTCGTGTTCTTGGAGTAATTGCTTCAAGACGTCACGCGCTTGATCTGTAATATTCACGTTCTACACACCTCAATTTATTATTTGTAACCTTCCTTTGCTATTGTAACTTATGAAATGGGATAAAGTCGATTCAAAGACTCTTTCATTTCGGGTTTTACCTTAATTTTCGGTCGGACAGCCATTGCCATGGATTCTGCTTCTTCTATGCTGCCGGCTTTTCCAAGGGCCAATAAGGTTCCGATTGCGACGGTCCCTGTCCGATTGCTGCCGCCGCCACAGTGGAAATAGACTTTCTTTCCTTCGTTGTATGCGTCCACCACTTGGTCGACAGATTTCTTTATAGACTCATCCTGCATGTCGGCATCGTCTACAATCGGGCTGTGGATTCTGTCAAATTCCACTTTTGATGTTTCTGCACGCAAATCGAAGATGACATCCACCTTTTCATTTTCCAGCACCTCTTTTGCATCATCTGCGCCCCCGATAAAAATTCGGTCTTTGATTAATTCATTATAGTTTCTGGTTGTCATTTTTTTACCCGCTTTCTTTTTTAAAATAACAGCTAAGACTGTTCTGTATATTTTCTTAATTCGTCATATCCGGTGCGGTCATCACTCATCAAAGGAACAATTGCACATCGATCGCTCAACTCATTTGATACTTTTTGGATCCAAACAGTTTCCGCTATAGCTCTTCCTTTCAGCACCGGGTCACTCGTTTCGGTTGCGTAAAGGCTTTGATTGATCAACCACCATTTCGGGTTGATGTCAGCCCGTTTCAGATCATCCTGTAAGCGGCTGGCTTCCAATACTGGTGTCGCTTCCGCCAATGTCACGATCACAACACTTGTTTCTTCAGGGTTTCGCAATCGAGGCAATAATTCCTTGACACTCGCTGGGATTTCACCTGTGGAGCGAGCCAGTTCTTTATGGTAAGACTGGGCTGCATCGAGAAGCAGCAAGGTATGCCCGGATGGTGCCGTATCAATGACAACGATTTCTTCCTTAGCTTTATCGACCACTTCTGCAAAGGCACGGAAGACGGCAATCTCCTCAGTACATGGTGAATTCAAATCTTCTTCTATATAAGCCAGCGCCTCTTCATCAAGGTCCTCGCTCACATTGGACAACACTTCTGTTTTATAATCTTCTACCTCTTTTTTCGGATCGATGCGGCTTATCGAAAGGTTCGGATTCAATTCTCCCTGTTTGAACATGAACTCAAGATGAGCAGCAGGATCCGTAGTGGTCAGATGGACTTTATGCCCCTTTTCCACCAACCCAACAGCAATCGCAGAGGCCATTGTTGTTTTTCCAACTCCGCCTTTTCCCATTGTAAAAATAACTCTTGTACCATTGGATGAGAAGTCCTCCACCATCTCGTTTAATCCAGGCAGCTTGATGGTCTGTTTCTCTGAAGAAGCTTCTTCATCAGAAATGATTTGCTGATTCAAAAGATTTCGCAAGTTCGATAATCCCGTTAATGAATAAGAAACGAATGGCAGAGAAAAACTCGACACTCTTTTTAACTCTTCCGGCATGTGCTGTAATGCAGTTTGCTGACGGTGATATAACGATGCCGAAATTTTATCCTCTTCAACATGTGTTTGCATGAGGCCGTTAATGATAAGATGCTGGTTGCCGATGCCGATCTCCCGTAATTCTTTTGAGGCCCGGCTTGCTTCCTGTAATGATGATTCATCCGGTCGTGCTACAAGGTAAAGGGTCGTTTGCTCAGAATCTGCCAAAGCTTTCATTGTGTCGCTATACGCTTGTTTCTTTTCGGCAAGCCCCGATAACGGTCCTAAACAAGAAGCTCCATGTGTGCTCTCCTCAAGGAAACCGCTCCACGCCGTCGGCAGCTGAAGCAGACGAAGGGTATGCCCTGTAGGCGCCGTATCAAAAAGGATATGATCATATGATTCGATGACGGATCGATCGGATAATAAATTAGTGAACTCATCAAATGCTGCAATTTCGACCGTGCAGGCACCCGACAGTTGTTCTTCCATCGTCGAAACGACTGACTCAGGCAGCTTTCCTCTGAAGGGACCGATGACCTTTTCCCTGTATGTACGGGCTGCTTCCTCAGGATCGAGATTGCATGCTGAAAGATTCGAGGCCCCTGGGACTGGCATTGGCGTGTTGGTGAGATCCACTTCCAGAACATCCTGAAGGTTGGAAGCAGGATCTGTGCTGACAAGCAGAACTTTTTCCCCTTCTTCCGCAAGCTTCAGCGCGGTTGCACAGGCAGTCGACGTTTTACCGACTCCGCCTTTTCCTGTGAAAAATATAAATTTCGCACCTGCGATCGTTTGTGTATTGAACGGCTGGAACAAAGCTGTCATCCTCTCTATAGTAAATCCAGTTTCACGCGCGGCTTTTTCTCTGTTAGATCCTCCAATTTGATTTCGAACCACTCTGCCAGTTCGCTGTTTGAAGGATACTCGCCTGTCTTCACCAATTCTCCGTTCAATAATACAGCAGGCAGGGCCTCTGGTCCTTTCTCATGAAGCAATTGGTTGATTTCTTTATATTCCACAAAGGCTGCAGGATCATTAGCAAGGTTGAACCTTTTGACATGGAACCCTTTTTTCTCGAGAATGAATGCCGCTGATGCCATCCTGGTTAACTCCGGATCCACACTTGGTCCGCAAACACCTGTCGGACAGCATAGGGCCGGGTCGAAAATTTCAATTTTCGTCATATTTGTCCACTCCAATCTATAAAAAACCAATTCGATTTTTATATAAGTCTATGCTTATATAATAGAACTCTTATATAAGGAATTCAAGAAATTAAATGTTAAGACTATGTTAAGAGCTTTTCCATCGCCATAACGTCGACATATATTCCATCCAGAATCCCCTGGTTTTTAAACGTTCCCACTTCCCGGTAACCGCATTTTTGATAGAGCTGCTGCCCCAGCTTATTAAAGGGAAAGGTGAAAAGAACCAACTTGTGAAACCCATTTTCCCTCGCCTTCACTTCCAGGCTTGATAGAAGCTTTCTTCCTATACCTTTTCCTCTTGAATTTCTTTCTATGTAAACAGAAATGTCTGCCACTCCCGCGTAGGCTTTGCGAGGGCTGTACGGGTTTAAGGACGCCCAGCCGATTACCTCGCCTTCCAATTCTGCGACGATCCCCGTATATCTGCCTTGATGTGCTTTCAACCACTCCGCCATATATGTACGATCTTTGGGTTCCGTCTCCAACGTGGCCACCCGGTCTTCAATCCCCTGATTGTAAATGGTCAAAATCCTGTCGATGTCCCTAATCTCGGCCTTGCGGATGATGATTCTCTCCATACCCAGTCCACCCCTTTTACCGTAGGATAGCATAATCGAGTACGAGTGTAATCATGGAAAGCTCCTGGTCAACTGATATAGGGGGGATTGTTTCTCACGTTCAACAACGGGGTCGATTTTCCCCTTTTGGGATTCCACGGGGTCTATACACCTCTTTAACCGGGTCGAATTTTTCTTTTTGGATTCCACCTAGTCAGACCGCCTCTTCGACCGGGTCGATTCTCTTTTTTGGGGATTCCACCGGGTCCAAACACCTCTTTAACCCGGTCGATTCTCTTTTTTGGGGATTCCACCTGGTCCAAACACCTCTTTAACCCGGTCGATTCTCTTCTTTTCGGATTCCACCGGGTCCAAACACCTCTTTGACATGGCCGATTCTCTTCTTTTCGGATTCCACCGGGTCCAAACACCTCTTTAACCCGGTCGATTCTCTTCTTTTTGAATTCCGCCTGGTCGAAACACCTCTTTAACCCAGTCGATTCTCTTCTTTTTGAATTCCACCGGGTCTATACACCTCTTTAACCGGGGCGATTCTCTTCTTTTTGAATTCCGCCGGGTCTATACACCTCTTTAACCGGGGCGATTCTCTTCACTGGGGATTCCAGCTGGTCTAAACATTACGTGTATCACTAATTTCATTTCTTACCTAGCTTGTGACTCCTCCTCAAGGACATCAACTCATCCCAAACAAAAAATGCCTTTGAGACAACTCTCAAAGACACTAATTTCATATTTCAGCTACCCCACAAAGAAGCTGCACATAGCTGTTATTCATTTATAAAAGGCAGCTCATCTAATTCTTCCACATACTTGTCTTCAAACTTTGAAGGCAGGATATTTTCCTTGGTAAATTCATGTCTGGACACAAGATATTGTTCATCACCATTATCAAAATAGATCTGTGTCTCCTTTGAACTTCCATATTCAGTCTCAGAAAAAACATGTGCTACCTGGTAAAAGCCTCTTTCATTGAATTGGACATTATATTGATGTTTGCTTTCTTCTTCACTCCAAGATTGGTTTAAGGTTTTCTCTTCTATGACGACTTCCCTAGTTTGGAGTTCTGTTGTTACCCGGGTATCTTCCGGCATCCCGGAACTCATTGCAGTTAATACCATTAAAATGGTCAGAGAAAATTGCATCGTTCTCCTCCTTTGGTACTTTGATTTCCGTGATTTTTTGATGTCGATAACAGCAGTCGCTGACTATGTACAAATTTGGTGAAAAATTTTAAGAGACTCGCGTAGATCTATTCATGACACCTTACCCTATACCCAGATGTTTAAGAGCTAAACTTTATTTAAGCTATAAAACTATAATTTTTGTTTCACATAAATTAATAATCAAACTAATGGATGATTCTGGTAAATTATAGAAGGACCCATGCAATCTTTTTAAGGGAGGATTTTGATGGACATTCAAGCAATCACAGCTTATTTTTTGTCTTGTTAGCATTGGTCGGAATCATTTGTTTTTTCATTGGCCATTTTGTACTGAAAAGAACGAAGAGTTTTAAATCCGGTTATAGAACAGTGATTGGAGTAAGTATTCTAATGCTTGTTTTTCTGTTTAATTGGTTTCAATCCTCTGCATCCCATGCTTTTATGGGAACAATACCATGGTTATTCAATCAGGTATTAGCAATTTTTTTATGGGGTTTTTCTCATGATCACATGGTTTCTATTTAAGAGGATAGGAACCAAACTGCAAAATGAAGTTAAATAGAGATCGAATTTACACGCTATCTAATTTTCAAAGGGCTGTTATAACAAAGTGTGGGGTAATTTAATATAAGAGTTTAGTATTGAACATTTGTCGATTGAAGTGGAAGGTGTGCGACCTCCTGCGGGATTAGCGGGACAGGCGAGACCCCGCAGGCGAAGCTGAGGAGGCTCACCGCCCGCCCCGCGGAGTCGCACACCTGGAACGGAAATCGCTTTAGCTATAAGTCTACGAAAAAAGGTACCTCAAATAATCTGCTCCTCCCCTAAAAAAACTCCACAACAGTACAAAACCTGTTGCGGAGCTTTAATTCATCATTACCTTTTCCGTCTATCCTTCGCTTTGAGAAGCTGATTCATTTTATCAGCCCGACTGCTTTCATTAACTTCTGGTTTCTTTTTCTCAGGCGGTCTTTGCACTTTCTTCGGCTTGACCGTTTCAGCAGTCTCAACCGGTTTCTTTTCTGTTTTCGAAACCGCAGTCTTCTTACCTGCAGACGTTTTAAGTTTCTGGAATCGCTCAACCTTTTCTTGCTGGCTCTGTTTCCGCTTTGTTTGTCTCTGAACCTGTTTCTCACTCCACTTGGAGGCTGGTCCCAGCAGGCCAAAGCGGCGGAGGGCAATTTCCAGGAATAGCAGAAAGAATACAGCTAACAACAGCCATTGAGAAATACTAGACTTAGTAAAAGACTTAGGAAGGTCATCCTTATACAAGTTTTCGGACGAGTCGAGGACTTCCCCGCCTCCTGCCGCAGCAATTTCTTCAAGATTGGAACGGTTGGCTGTCAGTAGCTGGTATTCTGAAGAATAGGGAACTGAGATTCCTGTTTTGAATAACCCGGTTCCTTCTTCTCCACTTCCTTCATTTAATTGTAGGAAGTAGTTACCCGGTTGGGCAGCAAAAGTCATTTCGTACTGTCCTGGTCCCGTGGTTTTAAAGGAGGAGGGAATGTGCTCCCCATTATTATTCACCAGTACGGCTTCCATCGGTACCGCCTGAAAATCAGGCTGTGTGATCGTTACCTTCATGTCATTTCCTTCTCTTGCTTGCTTGACTTCGAAAGCGGTGTTTTGATAGTTTGGAAAGCTCCAGGTAATCAGCCTATTCCACATGTCAGGCCAGCCTTCCCAGCTCGGCCAGTCACCCGACCACGCACCGGGAATATCGGAGGTCCATGCGGCTGTACGGCCGATTCCATATTGCCACCTTGCCAGTACCGGATCTTCTTTTCCGCTCATCAGGATGGACTCTGCCCTGCCTTTCAGGGACGTCGCCACATACGTGTTCATTTGCGGAATGCCGCCACTGAATAAATCTGTAAAACCGCTGGCATCTATCACCGTTGGATAAAATGGATCATCCTCTATATAGGTTCTCGTTGTCAGGACGGTTTCCCTTGATAGAATGCTGGGGATGGTGGAAGAATCATTGACATCATAGAATCTGCCTCCACCTTCATCTGACAGCTCTTCAAGGAGCACACTATCCGACCCTTCCCCGATCGCCACAGTTGAAAGGGTAATGTTATTTTCCTTCCCTTCCTGGATGGTAGTCAGATAGTCCGGCGATGTAGCAGACTGGCCATCTGTGAGAAGGATAATATGCTTCCGCTGCAGTTCGAGCGGTGTGAGCTGCTCATAAGCAAGCTCGAGGGAAGGAAAAATATTGGTTCCGCCCCCGGAGGTCAATCCATTAATTTTTTCAATGACTTTCTCTTTATCCTTGATCGGTTCGGTATCGATGATCTGCCACGGCCTGTCATCGAAGGCAATAAACCCGAGCGTATCCTTTTCACGTAGAAGTTCCGCCGACCGGATGGCCGCCTCTTTCGCCAGTTGTATTTTGTATCCTGCCATACTCCCTGAACGATCCAGTACGATGACCATTCCCAGTGATGGCAGCTCTTTCTTGCCTTTCAGGTCCATATCGACGGGAAGCAGTTTTTCAATCGGTGTTTTGAAATATCCTCCCAGTCCAAAGCTGCTGTCTCCCCCAGCCATGATAAAACCTGTCCCGAAATCTTTTACCGCGCTGTGGATCGCGTCCATCTGCTGCTGCGTCACGCTTGTCGCAGGGACATTCACGAACACGATGGACTGATACTGTACATAGCCTGACAGGACGGTTGGCAGCAATTCGGTTGGGATGACATCGACCGACAAGCCGGATGCTGTCAGGGAATCAATCAAGTTTTTCCCTTGACCTTGTTCATCTTCTACAACGAGTACTTTCGGCTCTCCCTTTACATTCGAAAAAGCAAAGGCCTCATTATTCTCGATGATACTGTCTCCTTCGGTGATGACTTCTGCCCGGTATTGCCTGAACCCATCTTCAGCCGCTTTGTGCTGAAAGGTGAAACGGTTCTTTCCCGTTTCGATCGTTACATTGCTGTCAACAATCGGCACTTCATTTTCATAGATTCTGATTCTGCTTTCTTTGCGAACATTGCTTTCGAGTTCAATGTCCAGCTTTGCCGTTTCTCCGCGGAACTGATTGTCGGGGACATCAAAAGAACCCATCGCCACATCTTCACCAAATACCGGATCAACCGGAAAGACGTCGACAGTCAGTCCCTGTTGTTTGAGATAGGCTGCCTGTTTTACAGCATCCCCGGTGTTTTCGTTCCCGTCCGACAGCAGGACGACCCTGCCGTTCGTATAGGATGGAATGAGACTGCCGCCGAGCCTCAGCCCGCTGGATATGTCAGTGCTGTAAGTTTCGAGTTGACTCCGGAACTGTACTCCAGCCTCGGATTTTTCCTTCAATGGACGCTCGACGACCGCACTTCCACCGGCAGACACGACTCCAAACTTATCTTCCCGCTTCATTTCCTTAACTGCCTGGTCAATTGTCTGACGCAGGTGCTCTCTTTGATTGTCCAAGCTGTCAGACAGATCGGCGACATACACAGTCGAGTTCCCTTTTAGGGGTATCAGCACTTGAATCCCGGCCAATGCAAGGACAAGCATTAGGATAATCAGGGAGCGGAACGTGAGAATCAGGCGCTTTTCAAGCAGCGGTATACCTGTCCGGCTTTTCCAGTAGAAAAATAATCCCGTTGCCGCAATGGGCAGGAGCAATAGCCATAATGGCTGATCAAGCTGAAATTCCACGTCGGTACACCTCCCATTCCACGATCAGCAGGATGAATGCCAGCAGTGCCGCCCACTTCCAAAGCGGGTGGATGCTTTTATTTTCTTCCTGTTCTCCTTCACCTGCACTGCCAATAGTAAAGGACTTTTCCGGTGTGATAGCTTGCTCTTTTTCAGGCAGCAATACGGCCAGATAGCGGTCCCTCGTCCCGGTCGCAACCGTTTCTTTCAACTGATAGATACCAGGACTGCCAGGCATCTGCATGGTCTCTGAATCTACTGAAATATCATTTACCGATTGATCATTTTGGACATAAACCATTTCTGCCCCAGTAGCATCAGAAGAAAAGGTTACCTGTCTCTGTTCATTTGGAGAAGCATACCCGAGGGATTGATTTTCCTGTTGAAGAAACTCAAGGGCATTTTTCATAAAAATCGGGAAGCCGGGCTGCAGCGGCCAATCCGAATCTTGCAGGTCGAATCCGACCATCACCAATGGACTGCCATTGAAACTTCCCTTGCTGATGACAGGCTCATCGCCGCTGGAGACGACAGTTTCAAGCTTTGTACTTTCATACGGAGTTCTCTGTTGAAGGTAGACCTTCTCCATCTCCACATAGCTGAGGAGCGGACTGGATTCTGATCCCTTAAGTTCTTCTCCCGCTTCCACTTTCGCTTTCACCCCTAGAGTTCCGCCTACAGCAGGCGACAAAATCAGCTTGGGACCCGCTGGCCATTTTTCTTCCTCGATACCCGTTAAAATGTATAATCCATTTCCACCCTCAGGATACTCCCATTCTCCTGCATCATTTGCAGAGAGGACAACAGGATCATATCCAAGAAGAGGCAGGACTTTTTCCAAAAACGGGTTGGTCTCCCCTGCCAGATACACCTCTGTTTCTGCAGCTCCACCCAAAAATGCGGAAATCCGGTTATCTGCCTCATAGGCATCTTCGTATTCAATCGCCGCTTCATAAAACGGTGATTCTGGAAGGCCTTCGACATACAGCATTTCCGAACTATCCGCTTTTACTTCAATACTTTTTTTCACAATAGCTTCCGTCCCTTGGATAGAAACCTCGATCGTTCGGTCTTCCTCGCTTTCATTCGCTACCGTCACCACACCTGAGATGTTATCTCGCTTCTTAGCAACGCCGAATGAGCGCAGCGAAAGGTTATTCCGCTGATCTCCGATATTATGCACGACAAGCTTGTTGCTTATAGGAACATTGGCGAGCATTTCTTTATTCAGAGAGTCGGTATAGAGATGGATTTCCCCTTCTCCTTCCGGCACCAGTGAAAAAGCATATCCTGCCGCCTGCACCATATTGTCCTCTTCATAGGTCGGGGACAATTGCTTTAATGCGCTTTTCATGACTTGTTTCTCAGATTCACCTGTAAAAATCAATTCCGGAATCCTTCCTCCGGTCAGCAGGCTCATCTTCTGCCCGTCACCAAGTGAGTCGATTATTTCCAGAATGTCTTCTTTCGCTTCTTGGAACCTGGTCCCTTCCCCTTCAGCAGTCTGCATCGAAGCTGAGGTATCGATTACGGCAACCAGGTGATCTCCACTGATTCCTTTTCCGGAAAAATAAGGCTGAGCGAGTGCAAGAATCAGCATCAACACAATCAGAATTTGGAGAAGCAGAAGGAGATGACGTTGAAGCTTCCGCCACCACCGATTTGCTTTCCATTCCTGGATCAGCGAATCCCAGAGGAGCGTGGAGGAAATCTCTTTTTCTGTAAATTCTTTTCGAAACAAATAGAATAATAGTAGAATGGCCAGCGAGCTTCCCAGCCAGAAAAAAGCCGGTGTTAAAAATCCCATGTTTTCACCTCACATTACCCATCCTTTTGCAGCCATCTTGGAGAAAATCAACTCTTCCAGGTCTTGTGCAGACGAACACTGCAAAAAGCCGATTCCCCTTCCCTGGCAAAATTCCTCAAGCCCGGCAGTGTGAGCTTTCAGCCTTTCACTGTAATCCAGAAGAACTCTCTTGCTGATGGAGACTTCACTTTGCTGCCGGGATTCACTGTCAATAAGCTTTAAATCTCCATGGTAGGCTGGATTCAGTTCATCAGGGCTCAATACCTGAATGATCCTGATTTCCTGCCTGGAAGCCTGCATTCGTTTCAATGCTTCTTTCAGCTCTTCTATCGGTTCCAGGAAATCACTGATGATGATACTGAGCCCGTTCCTTTTCTGTTGTATGGTTTGTAGCCCGGTAGCAAAGCTCGTGCTGCTCCCTTCTCCATTCAAATCGGCCAAATAGTTCAACAGCCTGCCGGCATACGCCCGGCCCTTCTTGTATGTAAAAGGCGCGTCACCGGTTCCGACTTGATAGACCGAAATCCGATCATCATTTGCCAGGGACATATATCCAAGGCAGGCCGTAATGGACCGCGCCATTTCCCACTTTCCCTGTGGAACCATCATCGATTTCGACCCATCCAGGAATAAGGATACAAACAGTTCCTGCTCATCAAGATAGCGTTTAATATAATGCTTCTGAGTCCTCGCAAAGGCGTTCCAGTCGATCAACCGCGGATCGTCCCCAAGTGTATATGTCCGGAAATCGGAAAACTCAAGGGAGGTTCCCTGTTTGGAAGAACGCCTTTCACCTTTATGCATCCCTCTTACCGACTTGCGGAGTACAAGCGAATGCTTGGTGGACCGCTGTAAAATCCTTGGAGAAAGCAGGGTCATCCTTTTGCACTCCCTGCTTTGTCCAACTCAGCGAGAACTTCCCGGATGATTTCGTCCTGCGTGACGCCGGATGCCTCTCCTTCGAAATTCAGGAATATCCGGTGACGGAGGACTGGGAATGCGGCTTTCTTCAGATCTCCGACAGAAACGTGATACCTTCCTGAGAACAGGGCCCTGACCCGGGCGATTTTTATTAAGCTTTGCAGTCCGCGGGGACCCGATCCGTACCGGACATTTTTCTTCACGATGTCAGGTGCCCCCTCTTCATCAGGCTGCGTTGTCATGATTAGCGTAACTGCATAATCAAGGACATGGTCTGACAGCACAATTTCTTTTGCAAGTTTCTGAGTTGAGAGGATGAAATCTGCATCCACCTGTTTATTCAGCGAGATTTCCTCTACACCGGTCGTCCTCAGGGCAATTTTTTTCAATTCCTCCCGGCTCGGAGCTTCCACATTGATTTTCAGAAGAAAACGATCCATCTGGGCTTCCGGAAGCGGATACGTTCCTTCCAATTCAATCGGGTTCTGGGTTGCAAGAACGAAGAAAGGATTCGGCAGACGCTTCATTTCCCCGAGCACCGTGACGGTCTGTTCCTGCATTGCTTCCAAAAGGGAGCTTTGGGTCTTCGGTGTCGCCCGGTTGATTTCATCCGCGAGGACGATATTAAAAAATAACGGTCCCGGATGAAAATGAAATGTCTGTCGGCCTTCTTCGTCCGGCTGAATCATCATCGTTCCGGTGATATCTGTCGGCATCAAATCTGGTGTATACTGGATACGCGAAAACTGTAAATCCATGACATCAGATATAGTGCGGACCAGCATAGTTTTACCAAGGCCGGGCAATCCTTCTAGAAGAGCGTGTCCGCCGGCAAAGACGGCCCATAACACCTGTTCGACTGTTTCATCCTGTCCCACGATGAACTTCCCGATTTCCTCCTTGATGTGTTGATACGTTTCAGCTGCCTGCTGCAGCTCCTGTTCTTTCATTGCAAGTTCTGTCAATGGTCTATTCCCCCTGTGGATTCAATTCACTGAAGTAATTCTTCACAACATTTTCGAGGTTACCGGGAAGCGCCATTCTATCGACACTCTCCCTGTACGCCTGTTCATATTCTCCATATACTTCACTATAAGGCCTGGCGGATCCTCTCACAGACGGCGCCTGGCCGGATATCTCTTGTTCACCTGGACCTTGACCAAGCGGGCCGTTTTCGACCGACTGATTATTTTGACCGCCAAGTCGGTCCGGAACGGTCACAAGTTCTCTTGAACCCTGACCACTTCCTGCACCGCCGCCTCCGTTTCCTGAACCTGAACCACTTCCACTGCCGGAACCGGAGCCTGAACCAGAACCGGATCCCGAGCCCGAGCCACTGCCGGAGCCATTTCCAGACCCCGCTCCATTTCCGGAAGAGCTGTTCCCTGATCCCTGGCTACTTCCTTGGCCGCTTTGGCCTTGGGATGCCGATCCGTTACCGTTCGCTGCATTCTGTCCGGAACTGCCCTGACCGGCAGAAGCATCATTGAACGACAATGATTGAGCGGTACCTAAACCAGCGGCGGCCATGCCGTCATTCAAACCGGATGCGAGCTGCTGAAGCGACTTTTGGACAGAAGCGGCCTGGGATAATGAAGACGCTGAAGCCATCAAATCCTCAAGAGACTTTTCAAGTTCTGCCAGCATCTTTTCCAGCTGCTCTTCGGTCAATTGTTCCTCTCCCAGGTTCTCTCCGTCAACCGCCTTCTTCATCTGCCCAAGGGCATCCAGCTCCTCCCCGCTCAGGTTTTGTTTGTTCTTAAGCTTCTCCATCGCTTCCTGGAGTTTTTTCTGATCCATCTCCTTTAATGCTTTGGACAACTCGTTCAGGCTGCTTCCGGCTGCTTCTTCCGAAAGTGCATTCAGTGTTTTTTCAGCCATTTCGGCTTCTTTTTTCAATTCCGCTGCTTTTCTTTCTTTTTCCAATAATTTTTTCAGCGATTGTTCTGCCGTCTTACTTTCATTGAGTTCTTTTTGTAGCTGTGCCAGTTCTTTTTCAAGCTCTTCGCCGCGGTTCTTTTCCTTCTTTTTCGCCAATTTCTCTACTTTTTCTCTCGTTTCTTTCATGATCTTTTCCTCGGCTTCTTTCTGTTCCGCATGCTCCATCACCGTGTTTGGAAATACAAATGACAATGAAATAAGCAAGCCCAGGACAAGTGCAGAATAAAGAGGCTTCCGAGGCAGGTTAAACGGCTTTAATCGATCGACTTGCCTCTTAGTCTCCTTCATCTTGCTCAGCGCATCCCTCCGCTGTAGCTGATGCATGATGTCTTGTTTATCAAGGGCGGATAAGGCGGTCGAAACCGTCTCTTCACCTGTAAAATCATCGTATTTGCGGGCGGCCTCATCTCGTTTGGGCCTGGTGAAAATGGCGTACACCACGAAACCTGCCAAAACAAGTCCGCAGCTTAGAGCCATCTTTTCAATAAGAAATGGGATGATGAAGAGCCTTCCGGCAAACGCCCACACCGCGGCAGCCCCGGCGGCACTTAAAAGGCCATACGCCAATATGACGCTGAAGTGCCTGACCAGGAGTTTCTTCTGAAGCGGTAACAGCAAGGAAAGAAACAGTTTTTGCTCATGCATCCTTCTTTCTTCCTCGTTTGGAAGGTTTCATTCTCGGACGGAGCTTTGAAATGCTGATCCATAGGGATACTGCGGTAATGACCCCAAAGCTGATGACAAAACTGATCCAAAACGGGAAGTCTATCCCTGTTCTGTTCACAAATTCATCTTTCATATTCGGCTCAAAAATCGTCATTAGAACGAATGCAGGATTTGACATAATCATGAAATAGGGAGCCGGATTCGTCTGTGTCCCCGTTCCCATATAAAATGCCGTCATGGCAAACATCGTCAGAAAACCTGTGCCTGCCGTTAACAAGAGGGCTACACCATAGGTTGCAATCATGGACACAATCGTCTTCTGCAGGATCGTAGAGAACAAGATCCCGACACTTCCAATCGTAATGATTGTCATGACATACAAACCAAAAGTTGCTAAAAGGACCCCTGGTGATACACCTCCATATAAAAACACAATGCTATATAGCGGCAGAGAAGCTGAAATCATCAAGAATAAGAAAGCGACAGAAGAAATCAGCTTGCTCAGGATAATGCTTGTCGATGATTGCTCCGTCGTCAGCAGCATATTGAGCGTCTGCCTCTCCCGCTCCCCGCTGATGACACCGGCAGTCAGTCCCGGTGTCATAAACATGATCAAAGCAAGCTGGACCATGGACAGCACCGTAAACATAAATCGGCTTTCCTCCGGCCGGATATAACCTGATTGACTGTGCATCGTGGTGATATAAATGAAGCCGATAGCAATAACGCCCAAAGTGGCCAGGTAAAACAGAATCCCAAGAAAGCTTTTCAGCGACCGCAGCCTTAATTTGATTTCTTTATTCAGTACCGGGTTGATCAGAAGCGATTTCATCTACTCATCCCCTTTCGTAATTTCCAGGAAGATGTCTTCCAGATCTGTTTTCTTCTGAGTGAAGTCTGTTATCAAGAGACCGGCCCCAATGGCTTTTGCCAGAAGCTCCACTTGCTCGCGGTCCGTTCCCGAGTAGGCAAAATGGATCGTCCCCGGCTCCTTTTCATCTCTTATTACTTCCGCTACATGCGGGTCGTCTTCGAAGAAAGCAACTGCCTTTTCGATGTCTTCCATCACAGTGACATTCAAGATTTTGTTTGCCTGCAGCTTCTGATGGATGACCGACACCGAACCGGAAGCGACAAGCTTTCCATTTTCGATGACTCCCAGTTCATCACACATTTCAGCTAGTTCCGGGAGGATGTGGGAAGAAATCAGGATTGTCTTACCCATTGTTTTCAGTTCTTTTAAAATATCCCTCATTTCGATCCTTGCCCGTGGATCCAATCCGGAAGCAGGTTCATCAAGAATCAGCACTTCCGGGTCATGAATCAGGCATCGGGCGAGGCAGAGCCTTTGCTTCATCCCGCGTGAGAGAAGGTCGACGTAGGAATCTTTTTTATGTGAAAGATTCACGAGTTCCAAAAGCTGTGGAATCAGCGCTTTCCGTTCTGCAGCAGTAAGCCCGTAACTTGCTCCATAAAAATCGAGGTATTCGGAAGCCTTGAACTGATCATACACACCAAAGAAATCCGGCATGTAGCCAATCTGCTTTCGTACCATTTTAGGGTCTTTCGTTACATCAAATCCGTTAACATACGCGGTCCCCTCAGTCGGTGCCAGCAGGGTTGCCAGAATGGAGAAGGTGGTCGATTTGCCGGCACCGTTCGGACCCACCACGCCGAAAACCGTCCCTTTTTCAATGGAGAGGTTCATGTCATCAAGTGCGGTAAATGAACCATATTTTTTCGATAAGTTGACGATTTCAATCATTGGACGAACTCTCCTTCTATCGTTACTCCCGGTACAGGTACCTGCGGGTTATTCTTACCTCTTTTTTCAATACGGACAGTCAGTCTGCCGTCCTTGTCAATATAACGGCCGATATTTTCCTCCATCTTGATCTGCCTCAATCCGGACTCCAGCTCCTCTGCTTCTCCGGTTTCCACATCGATGATGAAAATGCCGTCATTACTTACAGCTTCCCTGAAAGTAAGCAGGAGCTTTGAATAATTCACTTCATTTTCCACAACTGAATCTGGAAGCTGGAACACAAGATCATATGTCCCTGGTTCGGCATCCACAAAGTAGTCGTCTCCCATAAACTCCTGGTGGTAGATCATGCCCTCTACGACGGAAACTTTCGGCTCCAGTTGATCATTTCTCAACGTGAATTCTCCACTGTTTTCCGTTTCAATAGAGATAGGCTGCAGGAACAGGTTCAATGATTCTTCATTGACCTCCTTGCCGTTGATCGTCATATCCATAAGAGATTCTTCTGCATAGCCGACAATCAACGGCTTATTTGTTGAAGAATTGTACATTTTCTTATCAAGCGCAAAATGGAGCAGGTTAAATTTCTTCCATTCATCACCCTTTCCATTCTGAACGCTTGGTCCATACATGTGTGGCTGCATGCCCGGGAACGCCCTGGATGCGGTATAACTGTTCGGCGCCCCCACCAATGCGGCCGGCTTCTTTTCAACCTCAACCTTTATCGTTTCTCCTTTTGCGATCGAACCGATTTCGTAGGCACTGCCCCCTGCAAGGATGAATACGTCTTTCAAATCATAGTTCATATTATTGGACACCGTACCCGTGATCAGCGTACCAGCAGCCGACAGATCCCCTTCAATGCGGCCAGTATCTATTGACGAGAATCGGTTCAATATTGAACGGGCAGACCAGAATTCAACATCCTGAAAGATCACTTTCGGACTTTCTCCCGTCGTTTGGACCATTGGATATTTATCGTAATTGACTTGTTCAACAAACTCCTGGTTGAACGGAATAGGATGCAGGCTTTCACTGCCGAATTCTACAGAATAATCCCCTCCGCTGCTGGAAAGCATGGAAGCGAAATGATACCCTGTACCAATGCCTTCCTCATTCACTGAGACAATCGCAGCTTGATTGACGCTTTCACCGCCGGCACGGTCTGATGCCCCGGTAAAAAAGATTCCCAGACTTGTCACGATGGCGATGGACGGGATGATCCACCATCCCCATTCCCGCTTATCCGCCTTTTTCAAAATAAAGTAAAGGACTGGTACGATGATGATAATGTAAGCCGCAAACAACCAAGCTATCAGCGAAACCGGGAGAAACGCGGATGAGAACATCTCCGTTGTGTATCGTAAAATGTCACGAACGCTATCATAAAAAGACATCGGATGATGCATTTGCGAGTCTACAGAAACCGTTAAAATCCTGTTCCACCAGCCACTGTTGCCTTCCCATGAAGCCAAAGGCTCTTCCGAAAGGTTATACGTCAGCTGGGAAACTTTCCCCATCCCAAAGCCTTTCTCGACTGCAAGCGGTTTCCCGCCTTCAACGATCAATTCGTCAGTATTCGAATCCGTTTCCCCAGTCATAAGTGTCATTTCCTGCAGTGATAACGGCTTTTCGCTGTATCCATTGAGAAAAGAGAGATCCTTCAGTTTGTCCTCCCCTGTAACATTCATAGGGATCATAGAAGCCAGATCACCCATCTTCTGCTGCAGATCCGGGGTGCTGCCGATAATCAAGTGGCCGCCCAAATCAATCCACTGCTTCAACGCTGCCTGTTTCTTATCTGGCAATTGATCAATTGAATAGTCATGGACCACCACTGCGTCAAACATATCGAACCCAAGGCTGTCCTCCGGCAATGTCTCAGCCGACAGTGGAAGCACCTCAGGCGTTTCCCCTTGATAGGAAGTCAATTTCAACACATTCATTCCATCAGGATTGTCACTCAACAGTCCAAGAACAAGCTTGTTTTCTTGAATGGTACTTGGCGAGAGATTAGAATCGCCTTTAATTTTGACTTGTTTTCCATCCTCCCATCCGCCTTCATAAAAACGGATGCTTTTTTGCTTGTTTGTATGCATGGGACCGCCAAAGTCATTCATCCCTGGTATAGAAAGCTGAATTCTCTGCTCTGTCCCAGCGGCGATTTCTATAGGAACGACCACATTTTCATAGGCATGATAATACGCACTTGAAGAGATCACCAGATCCCCGGCAAGGTCGTCTCCATCATTTGTAATGGTCACTGTCACAGGAAACGCTTTCCCCTGCTTGACCTTCCCATTGATTCCTTCCTCTACATCAATTGTAATTGATCCTGCTGCGGCAGCTCCCGTTCCCATCCAAGGCATAAATCCCATAAACAGGAACAGCACCGCCAAAATTTTCATTATGTACTGTTTCACCAAAAAACTCCCCCTATTAATCTTCTCTCTATTAAAGACGATGGACAGAACAAAAAAGTTCTCCTTTATTACGAAAATATTAATTTTTTTCTTTTCTGTGAATTCAACCCTCTCCCCCTCTCCTTCCATATCCAGGGCAAAACGAAAGGCGTAATCTCAGTTGTGGGGATTACGCCTTTTTTGACAGCATGTTATTTTGGCTTGTTGTTTAGATTATTTCGGTAGGTTTGTGGGAACTTCCTGCTTTTTGTTGGACTTTTCTGTGCTGAGATTCATGAAAGTATTGGGATTCTACTTGTCTTAAGTACCGATTGATGTGCGTTTTTCTAGTGGATGTTGATTGGGGACATACTCTCTGCATTTTCCGAGAATTCATCTCGTCATAATGCTGTTGGAAAGATGCTCCTTTCGCAAGTATCGTTGCTATATGATGAGATAGTTGATTTCCGCTCCAGGTGTGCGACTCCGCGGGGCGGGCGGTGAGCCTCCCTCTAGAAATGTTGGAGTATCAACCTTTGAAGCCGTTTTTCTGGTTAGAAAACTTTTTTGAACTGAATCAATTTAATAATATTTTCTAGATGTTCAATAATTTGTAAGGGGAAGCTTACGCTTCGCTAGAGCTAAATGGAAATCATTAACTCTAAAGTGCTTATGTGATGCACATTGGATCTCTGCGAATCTTATGATGACGTACCCTCCCATGTCTCTTGGCGTCTAGCGCGTACATTCCTTCGTTCGGTCTATTCATAAGGCAGAGGCTGGCAATGCTCCTCGAGGGACTCGTGGTCTAATGGCTCATTATGTGCCGGCTTCTCCGTGTCATCCTCTTGTTTAGATTTCAAACTACTTAGAAGTAGCTCAAGCCGCCTCTTGGAGGCAATGGAGGTCTCTCATCATAAGACTTGCATTAAAGTGCATACGTTTCACACACAAAGCGTGTAGAATCTTAAGTAACTTCCCACATAATACAACCATAGCTTCTTTCTTCTTCAATGGATTGACAGTTCGAGTTGTGTAGTAATGGTATAGGGATTTAAAGGCGATGTTATGTTGAATCAAAGGAAGTATGACTCGAAATAATATAGCCCTCAGTTTCCTTCTACCCCTTTTTGAGATTTTCTTCTGGCCTTTGTGTTGTCCGGAAGAGTTTTCCCTTAGTGTGAGGCCCGCTAATTTAATTAATTGGCGTGGATGCTCATATAGACTAAGAGAGCCTGTCTCAGAGAGTAATTCAACAACTGTGTTTTCACCTAAACCATCAACTGACAGTACAAACTCATAATCTGTCATTTGTTGTGCGAGTTCATTTAACCTGGACGATAAGGTCTCAAGTTGTTTTGAAAGAGCTTTGAATTGAGAAATTAAAGTACCCATCTCAAAACGTGCCATCTCTAACCCTTCTGTCAGTCCGATTGACTGTTTAGCCATTGATTTTAACTTTTTAATCTTAGAAAAGGAAAGGCATTGTAGCCCTTCTACACTTTTGTATAGGTAGATTAAATCTTCATCACTTTTTCTATAAAGGTCAATGGGTAAAGGGGTCATTTCAAGTACAGCACAAGCGTTTTTCCCAAAGCTTTTAAATATGTGGTGAAACTCAGGGAAATAAAGATCTGTCCAACGAACCATTCGATTTTTAATGGCTGTAAGATCTTCTTGTATCTTAGATCGCAGGCTTGCGCCATTTCGAAGTTCAGCTTCGACCCCTTCTAAGGTTCGTGTATAGTTGAACCGGCCGTCACGTATTAAGCTAGCGATAACACGAGCGTCCTTTTGATCATTTTTAGTTTGAAGGTTGTCATCTAATTCTTTAGTTCTATTCACATGCATAGGATTCACCATGACAAAACGGATACGCTGGCCAACCAAATACGCAGCTAAGTTCATCCAATAGTGTCCTGTAGGTTCAAATCCCACGATAACCTCTGATTTTTGATGTTGAATTTGTAGAGATTGAATCCTTTTATCCAGCTGATCAAATCCTGCACCTGATTGAAAGAAGGGAAACGATTTTTGTAAAATACGACCACGATCATCCATTGCACATGCGAAGTGTTTCTTTTTGGCAATGTCGATTCCAATGACCATAGTATCTTCAGAAACTTGATTAATTTTATGATTCGTATTACTATTCATTATGGTCCTCCTGTATGGTATTGAGTTTCGATTTGGTTGTTGATACTCAAGCATCATACAAGAGGACTTTTTCTTTTTCAAGACCGCTAAAGATTATAAACAGGAATGCTCCTCGGCTGCGCCTGTGGGGTCTCACCTGTCCCGCTAGTCCCGCAGGAGGTCGCACACCTTACGCTTCCAATCAACCATTCGTATATAGATCCAGAAAAGTTTGTGTAAAAAGCAACAAGCTATTAAAATACAGCCTAGTAAAAAATCGCAAACAGGTTCCAAAGTGAGTGAGCAATAATTGGAACTAGTAGATTTCTAAACCGGATGGCAAGAATACCTAATGCAATACCTAGAATAAGGGCGTCCCAGAAATTAGGGTGGAAGGAGGCAAAGACAACAGAGGATATAATCAACATTGGATAGCTGAACTTCTTAGGAGGAACTAGTATCAATAACCCTCTAAACATCAGTTCTTCATAAATAGGAGTAATAATAGTAATGATAATTAAGAGTTGCATGTACTCAAAAAAGTCTAAAGGTAACAAGTGAAACGAAAAAGGATGGTGCTGAATTAAAACAACGGTTGTTAACACACCCACGATCCATAGGTATGTTCTTTTCTTTTTTAAAGGGAAGAGATAACAAATAGCATAGTACTCCTTTTTTGCTATCAGTACTAATAAAATGACAAAATACATAATTACTAAGAGTTTATTTTGCAGTTTGGCGATATATATTTCTTCCGAGATGGTGCTCTTAATTAAGACGAATTGTTCTGGAATTTGTATACCGCTAATAAAAAGACCAATGAAAAAAATCACCAGGATCAGAATTGCATTCATGCCGGTCTTAATGCTCCCTTTTAGAGCCAAAATCCTTCCCCCAATCATCCACATTCTTATTTCTACTGTTGATTTGCGCTATTTCTATTAATAACTCCATAATAAACAAGGTCTTCAAATCTGCCTTCCTTCAAAACATGTTCTTTCAATTCACCTTCATTTTCCATTCCTATTTTCCGAAGTACTCTGCCAGAAGCAGGATTTGACCCAAAGTGACGGGCAAATACTTTATGATAGTTTTTCTCTTTAAAAGCAAACTCAAGAATTGCATGGGCTGCTTCAGTAGCATACCCTTTTCCCCAATAAGGCTCCCCGATCCAATAGGCTATTTCACCATTTTTAAAAGATTGATTGTTTGATAAGGCAATTGCGCCTAGTAACTTTCCAGTAGTCTTGTCTGTAACTGCAAACTCATACAACTTATCTTTATTATAGTTGTCCAAGTGATTTTTTATCCAAGACACTGCATCCTCCAAAGTATATGGATAAGGCAGGTATAAAGTATTTATATATAATTGATAATTATTACAGAGACCGGCTACTTCGGTGGCATCCCGTTGTTGAAACAACCTCAAAACCAACCGTTCAGTGGTTATGGTTCTACTTATACTATTGAATACCAACTCTTCTCCCCCCTTGCATTCCCATCATTATTTGTTTACTAATTTAAGAATCGGAGACTCCATATCTACCTGTTTTCGCACATAATCATCATGCAGAATTCCATAAACCGCACAGTCTTTATATTGGTTTTTCGAATTGCGAATCATATCCCTGATTATGCCTTCCTTCAGCATCCCTGCTTTACTCATAATTTTTCCGGACGCGGGGTTATCTGTATTATGGGCACCGGAAATTTTATGAACGTTCATATATGTAAAACCGAAATCCACAACGGCCTTTAAGGCTTCAGTGCCGTATCCCTTGTTCCACCAATGGTATCCAAGCGAATAACTTACTTCACAATTTTCTGTGGCTTGATCAAAATCATATAAATCGATTTCCCCAATCAGCTCGCCATCCACCTTTAGTTTAATGGCCCAGTAACAGAAATCATCCTTTTCATAATTAAAGACAATCTTCGTCAAACGCTCAATCGTTTGAGAAAGAGAGGTATGCGCTGCACTGATTCGATTGTCTGAAATCCTTTCATCCGATAACCAATGAGCGAACGCTTTTTGAGCATCAGTAAGTCTGAACTCTTCAAGGATTAATCGTTCGGTCTCTATAGAAGGTGTTCCTAAGTAATTCATCATTTTCCACCTTGCTATATTAGGTAGCAATTTTACGCTGCCGTCCTAATATTTCTGCATATTTTGGCCTAAGCATCCCATTAACTTAATCTATTTAATTTTTTCCTTATTAAATCAATAAGTAGATAAAAGAAAGTTACGTATATTAACCATTGAAAATTCTTCATTCCAATGCACATAATGCCCGCCTCTTACAGGTTGATATGTGATTGGGAGGGTATGCCTTTTAATTCTATTTATATAGTATTCTGTGCTTTTGGACTCATTTTCGTCTAAATCTTCAAAAGTACTGTAGATTAAATAGGTCGGGGTTCGCAGCTTCTTTAACAAGTTAGGGAGATTAAGATTATAATATCCAAACATAAGGTTAAGGCCACTTAATGAGAATTCTGCTGGATGTTTCAAAGCCGTTCGTATGTAATCGTTCTCTTTTATAAATACACGGTTACAAAATTTCTCTACTGTTAAATCAAAAGGATTTTCCTGCTCTTCATTCTGAGAAAATAAGGGTTCAAGTTTCTTCAAGAATGGTTTCCCGAATAATTTTACACATACATTCAGCATGGGAAAAGCATACGCAAACGGACCGAATTCAGATTTTGGGATTCTGGGAAACGGCTTATGTCCTTGGTCCAGTAATATGAGTTTATTGACTTTGTGAGGGTAATGAACTGCAAAAGCCAGTAATATAGCTCCGCCTAATGAATGCCCTATTAAGTTGGCTTGTTCCATCTGCATCTGTTCCATATATTCATTTACCCAATCCGCTAATTGAATAGCTGTTATTCTGCCTTCAATCCCCTTGCTTTTACCTAATCCAGGCAAGTCAATTAAATGAGTTTCAAACTCACCACTCAAATAGTCACCTATATTAAGTCCCTCATTCCCTGAGAAACCCGCAGCAGGCAGGAAAATCACAGGTTCCCCTTGGCCTACTCTTTCAACGAAATAATCATAATTTGAATTAATGTCTCTCACCTCCTAATAAATTTTGACTACTAAGGATTTTTATAAAGTAAAGATTGTAACGAAAATAATAGATGCCGAGGCAACAAAAGAAATGATGGCAGAGATATTTCGTTTCTCTATTAACTCAGTTAATCCCAAAACTTACATATATACTCGTAAGATAAAGAGCATTTATCATTTCTAACTTCCCATCAACCTTAATCTTCCTTATCCCATTTTGATAAGCAAACGATCAAACCATAAATTTCGTAAACCAGGCAATATATTTTGCACCCCAAATAAATATCAATTGAGCCAGTAATGTACCAAGCAAACGGGAAGTGATCATCATTAGGGACATACTCTTCCGCTTATTGTAACTTCCCCTCTCGTTGACCACATCATCTGCCATGACTGATAATTTAGGGTCGATGAATATAACCAAGAGAATGGTTGCGATTCCGTTGATCAAGCCTGATGCCATTGTCGCCGTATATCCCCTATCAGGAGCCAGCAATGCTGCATACAAAGCAGCCAAAACACCGATGGTATATATAGCGGTTACGAGCATATTGACAATAAATAAACGAACCGGAATATCTTTAACATTCGTATCACGCAAATACGAAAATTTAGGCAGGCTAAAATGGGTAATTCCTCGTTTTATGTACTCTAACGAAAAGATTCTTTTCATTAAAGAAGGAACGGATCCTTTTTCCTCAGATAAATGAATGATCGCCCTGGAAAACAGCGCGATGAAAGTCGGAAGTAAGATCATCCCGAACACTGTGCCGACTGTCGATGCTCCTATCAATATGAGAAATTGAGCTTCTACAAAGGCCAGCGTATTCTCTTCCGGTGCTGTATCGATCAAGGTTCCAGTGAAAGGCTGCTGCATCATATTGGCCATTCTTGAGACGATGACCATTATATTAAAGAGTGATAATGCTGATGCAATCATTTTAACTCTTGCACCTGAAAGCCTCACTGCATAGGCGAGCGTTTCGATTGAATGGATGATAAAAATGAACAAAGCGATAAATAATAATTTTTCTGTTAAAATTCCCATAGAGTACCCTTCTTCTTTAACATAATTTTGAGTCTATACTTCAAATACCAGCCATTCACAAACTTCGGTCATGCCATTTAGCTTTCTGCCAGGAAGACCCGGTATTTCATCAGACTGAAAGAATATAATTTCGCAAGGCCTTTGGTCTTACCATTATGTTAGGATTCACTAGTTTTATAGCATACTTGCCTTCCGTGGTTTCAACTGCATACATTCTATGTAAAAGCCCGCCAGTCAGTACTTGGGGTACATTCGTTAGTTCCCCCAGTTGAGAAGATTGGCATATCTGGTCCCAGTCCATCTGATATTCCTCAGCCATTTCGCCCCTCCTTCATCCACATATTTCCTTTCCTATATCTTACCATCCATTTCATAAGGACAAAACACTTTCCTGATATCGATTTCTGTTCGTTTTGTATGCTATTTTCGTTTACACTTAAAATAAATGCAAAAATATTTAAACTTTTTTGAACCAAACATGCAAAATTACTATCTAATAAGTATCGACCGAATCAGAGTCAGTCTTCTTATTCGATTTAATCATGCCAACTATAAATTAATCGTTCCTAATGAAGTGACCAGGAGGTGTGAACGTTTGCAGGAAAAAAAATTAATCAAGAAAGCTAAGAAAGGACATCATCCATCTTTTATACAATTGATGAAACAATATGAAGTTTCGATGTATCGAGTCGCAAAAGGAATCTTAAAGAAAGATCATGATTGCGCGGATGCCATTCAAGAAACCATCTTAATCTGCTTCAAAAAAATCGCTACTCTTCAAGAGGATAAATATTTCAAAACCTGGCTGATTAGAATACTGATCAATGAGTGTTATGCGCTCTTGGATAAGCGGAAAGTGGTCATTCCTGTCGAGTCCTGGAATGAAAGCGATAACTCCGAACTTGACTTGAAACTCTCCGTTCAGGAAGCCGTTTCTTCCTTGAATGATTCTTTAAGAACGGTGACCACACTCTATTATTTTGAGGACATGTCGATCAAGGATATTTCTGAAGCTATCAATATACCGGAAGGCACCGTCAAGTCCCGCTTATCTACTGCCAGACAGCAAATGATGACGTTTCTGGAGGAAGAAAAAACCCCTTTTAGAAGGAGCGTGTGGAAATGAATGAAGATAAATTCGACAGCAAAATGAAAGAGCTGTTTAACGATGATTCAATCCCCTCCATTGTGAAAAATAGAATAAATGATACATATGACATGATCGAATCGGAAAGTAAGAGGAGAAGAAAATTTTTTCCTTTTTCCATAAGTAAAGGATTGCGTGCCGCGCTTATAGGCGGTGGGCTGGTTGCACTATCAACTGTCGGAGTCATTGCCTCCCAAGGGTTTCAGTTATTCGATTCGGAAGGAGACGTCGTGATGGAATTGACAGAACCCCCTTATGATATCAGGGCGTGGGATGCTGAGAATGCAGAAGCATATAAGGAAAAAGTGGAACCGGGTGAAGCTCTCGTTTCCTATAGGGTTAGCGATTATCCTGAGAAAATTTTCACTGTCTACCGGCAGCCGAGATTGTTTTCCGACCATCAAGAATACAAAAATTCCATCAACCACGGATATGCTCCGAGCGAAACACTTCCTTTCGGGCTGACTTTCACAGAAGGAAAAATAACTGTCGATGCTGAGGAAAGCCAATTTAAGCCAGCGGAATCAGAACTTTATGCAAAAGCCAGATACAGTGAAGAAGAAGTTCTTTCAAAAATTGTGAAGGTAAAAGAAAAGAAAGATCAAATCGTGGCTGTAACCCACTATAAAAATGAAAAATTTGATGTATTTATCCGAAGCTCTTCAAAAGTGGAATTATACGAAAAAATGCCTTTGGATGATGGCGAGCTCGTTATCTCCAAAACGAAGATCAATCATCATGATGAGGCCTTTCACCTTAAACAGGAAACCGGGGCATTTCCATACCAGTCCATTCTCTGGATAAAGGAATATGACGGAGAGAAGCTCATGTATGAAGTACTTACTTACGCCCTGGATAAAGTAACAAAGGAACAGCTTATAGAAATTGCTGAGAGTGTTAATGGATAGAGCGGGCAACCATGATTCAACACTGCTCTACTTATGATTTTCATTTAACAGGAGGACTTTTATGAAACCATTGAAATCATCCGGAATACAAGTCCTGTTCATCCTGACAGGTATCCTTGCGATCAGTATCCTGCCTGCCATCATTAATGAAGTGTGGCATATCCTTTCAGGGTTCTTTTCCCTCGCAAACTTAGTATATATTAATCCGATTTCACACGTGGAAAGAGAACTTTTTCCATTCTTTTGGAACGCTTATGAATATTCACTTACGATATTTTTCTCTGCCCTGTTTTTGTCCCTATTCATCGCGATAATCGTTCTCTTTTTCTACTTTTTGCTCGGCAAGCCATTTCAAGTCCTGGTCGATTTTATTTCCTTTACGATGAGTTCACTTCCTGACATTTTCGTCATTGTCGGCAGCCAGCTGCTCGTTGTATGGATATTCAAAAGAACCGGGGTATTCTTGTTCGACTTTGTGGCGTTGGGAGAAGACAGGGCTTATATCCTGCCGATCCTTTGCTTGTCCATCCTCCCCACCATGTACTTCATCAAGACTTTGACCGTCCTCATGAAAGAGGAATTTGAGAAACAGTATGTAGAGCTCGCAAAGAGTAAAGGTGTGACTTATTTCGGTATCTTGTTTGTGCACGTATTCAGAAATACGATCATCAGTCTGGCCTACCACGGGAAAAATGTCATGTGGCTGATGCTCTCCAACCTTCTGATTTTGGAGTATCTATTCAATATGCTGGGTGTGACCACGTTTTTATTTTCTTATAACACCCCCACCCTATTTGCTGTGACTTCCATATTGCTGTTCGTCCCTATCTTTGTGTTTTTAAAGATTATCCAAAGATGGGCCAATTCAATGACAGGAAATGAGGTGGAATTATAATGTTAAGAGTAATCAGACAGCCATTATTCATCATCGGGTTTTCCATCATCTTTTTTATTACAGCAGCGAGCATCATCCATGCCACACATTATGACTCTGTCATCCCGCAAACCGAATGGCTGACAGACAGTGAAGGAAATATGATCAAAGGGGCTCCATTGCCACCGGCAAAAGACCACCCTTTGGGAACAGATAAATTTGGCTACCACATGCTTCAACGACTGCTGCAAGGGGCAAAATATACATTTGGTGCTGCCTTTCTGACATCGGTCCTCGGCTTTTTCCTGGCTTTTGTACTTGGGATCCTTCTAGCCTTTTGGCGAAAAAAAGGATCAAAAGCAATGGTAAAAGGAATCTCATCCTCCTTTTATTTTGTGCCTCAATCCATCATTGCCTATAATATCTTGTATCCTGTCCTATGGGAATCTCCTGAAGGATTTCCTTATTCATTAACAGGGAGAGTGGTCTATCAGATTGTCATGCTGGCGCTCATCCTGGCCCCAACGACAGCTTTGTTGATAGCCGATGAGACAAGGGAAATATTGAAGAAGGAATTTATCGAAAGCGCCATTACACTTGGAGCTTCTCCCTTTCACATTTTCAGGAAACATGTGCTGCCCCACCTGCGTCCAAGGCTGTTCATGATTTTCCCAAGGATTGTCGTCCAGGTGCTGCTTATCATCGCGCATCTAGGTATCTTCCAAATTTACTTTGGAGGCACCTCGGTTTGTTACGATATTATGTGCGACCCTCCGATGCCTGTTGCCAACGAATGGTCAGGGCTGCTCGGGATGTATATCAAACAGATCAATTACCAGTGGTGGCTCGCCCTTGGACCTCTGGGCTGCTTCACCTTAACCATCTTGGCCATCAACAGTATGGCTGCCGGAATTGAAAAAGGCTTAACACCACCAAAAGCTTATCGCAGAAGATGGAAAATCTGGAGAAAGAGAAAAATAGCTCCCATCCCCGGCTCTTCTTATTCTGTGGATGCCAATGATTTTAAAAGAGTTTCGAATGGGTGATAATTGATTTACCTGTGGGGCGGGTGATTATTTTAACAGCTATCACTCTGAGCCAGGCTCAACTCACCCTTTTTGAGCCTGGCTCAATTCACCCCTTTTGAAACTGGCTCAGCTAACAATAAGCTTCTAACAGAAATAGGATAAAAACGAGGAAAGGTACTGCAAATAAATGCTAATATATACATAGATTTAAATATAAGAGTTTAAACGGAACAAAACTGAATGGCTTCTAACACACTGTTAGAACCGCCATTAGTGATCGTTTACAAGAGGGAGTGGGGAAAAATGAAGATAAAAATAAAATGGTTGTTCATAGCAATACCAATAGTCTTACTTATCATGTTTGCGTTAACATATATTCCTCATAAAGTTGTGAGTATTGATCCATCCAACGTCTCCAAGATAAAGATCTTTGATGGAAACACAGGAAACCAAATGGAAATCACCGATGAAAGCAACATAAAACATGTCATTAATAACCTGAATGAAGTAACTTTCCAAAAAGGCAAATCCTCATTTGGATATATGGGTTTCAGCTTTAAAACAACCATTTTTGATAAAAAGGGAAAAGCCATAAAAGAGTTAACCATACACTCTAGTGATACAATCAGGTACAAAGGTTTTTTCTACAAGTCCGCTGATAACTCAATAGACTATGATTATATAGAGAAATTAGTTCGAAGATGAACACGTGGATGGGTTTTTAACTTGAAATTGTATAGAAACAAAATTGTTCTTACCAAAAAGGCTTAAAAAGTCCTCTAGGCCTTTTATAAGATGGAATTAAATTCTAAACCAGTAATAATAGCTTAATAGCAATAAACTGGCTGACATAATAAATGTGAAACTTCGTCTGTTTTCCGTTTTACGGGTTCCTCCGAAATAGAAATATAGAGAAGCCGATATAAAAGCCACATAAGCAATTAACTTAAAAATTATATCCATCTTCCACCTCAGGAAAGCCTTCTTTTTTCAGATGTTGACCTTTGATTAGCTTTTTGAACAGTCTCCTTAATTTGTAAGTATTTCTACGATTGATTCAACTATCCTCTCTACAGGTAAGGTACCGTCTATTACAAGATCGGAATCAGGTTTAATTGTTTTTTCCATTTCCAAGTATGCTCTACGTCCAGAATCTAAATACAACCTTATGTTTTCCTGTATATCTGAAGCTGAATTATCATTTGAAAAATCACGTAAAATCCGCCTACCCATCGCGACATCCAAAGGAGTATCTATATAAACAGAGACATCGATTAAATTTCTCATACCATAGTTCCTATAAGCAAAAGGGTAATCGATAACTATATACGCCGGCGCTTCCTTCAAGGTTGATAATTGCTGGATATCTTTAATGAGTGGCTCTAAATTCCACTCGTTATAATCCGCTCCCTCCTCCACCCACTGAATCAGGTCATCGGGGGATTCATGAAAATCGTACTCATCAAATAATAATTTCCTGGAATCTCCCAGGGTTTGATTCAGCGCATTCGTTACAGCTGTTTTCCCGCCTCCTGACACGGCTGCGATTGAGATGACTTTAGGCTTTACACTCATCCACATACTTCCTTCCTATCTATGAGAATTAAGGTATTGAAATCTTTCAAGAGCACTTCCCCAATCTACATCGTGATTTTCTTTTACAGCATAAATCAACTCATGAAAGATAGGCTGCAGTCCGTAAAACGACTGAACTCTTTCGAAGATACCTGTTTTATCTTTCCCATCATAATAGGTCAGTAATTTTTTTGTGAACTCCGGCCCATATGCCCAATAAAGTCCCGCAAAGTCAAAGGCAGGATCGGCTATTTGCGCATCCGTGAAGTCTATGATACCGCTGACACATTCTTCTTCTTTGTTATACAGTATATTTGCAGCCGTTAAGTCTCCGTGAATTACCGCTTTATTAACATTTGAATAAATGGGATTATTTGAAAAATCTTCATAGAATTGCTGGATTTCAGCTCTTTCAGAATGAGTTATATTAGGAAATACATAAGTCTTAGCTGATTCATACAGATTTTCCCAGTAAGTATCAGTATGAAAGGAAGTTATGTTCGTCTCCTTCAAAGCTGATAATTCAATACTGTGCAGCCTGCTGAGGAAGTCACCGAGGAGCTCGGCACTATGCAGGTCAAGTCGGGAATTTTTAATCTCACTCAATGACTTCCCCTTCATGAAATTATACTTGACACACTTGAGATTTCCGTCCATTTCGATTCCTTTATAACGAGGTATATCAAGCTTTGGCTCTTTGTGGGCCAAGTGCTTCAGTAAGATTATCTCATCCTTTACTTTCGACGCAACTTCTTCTGATCTGGGAAACCTGAATACAATTTCTTTGTTCACTATGAAAATATCATTGTCCCAGCCCTTCTCATATGCTGTTACTTCTTGGATTATTATGTCAGGAAACAAGACCTCGATTACTTTTTCAAATTGTGCTTGGTTCAAGATCGTCCCCCCTCAAATTATGTCAAACGGGAAGCGCCTATCCATTATGAACATCAGCCTCTTCAGCTTTCCTTTTTGCATACTTTCCGGCTTGAATGATCAGGATGGCGAATGTAGATAGAAAGGCATTCATAACAATAAAGAACCAGGCCCCGGATGGGATTTCCATGATAAAAGCATACAGCAGTCCCGCTAACATGCTGATCCCTACGACCACTACCAAATGGATGGTTTTGTCCAACAGAAAACTCGCTGCCCCGCTAAACAGTATTACTACCGCTCCCATGATGAAGACGTGGAAACCTATGACGAATAAGAATTCCATTTTCACAAGCCCCCTTGAATCCTACTTAATACCAATTATTTCAAAAATATTAGCCTTTATCAATGGATACTTTCTTATCTGACTCTAAAATAAAAAGGAGCAATCAACTAAGATTACGCCTCCACTACCAGTTTCCTTTCATACTATAGCTCTTTCCTATTGTTGAAGGAGAAAAAGTAACGCTGTATCGGCACCCGAGTTCCTTGATAACGGAATCCGTTAATTCACTTCCTTTTCTATTATGCTCTTCTTCGATTTCTATCCCATCTGACACTAATTTGTCTGCGGTCCAATCAACCCATCTGCCGTAATCAGCGGCCCACTTTATGAATTCTTCTTGCAGACCTTTTGAAAAATTGAAATCTTCAAGATCTAAATTGCAACCACATTTTCTGCACCATATCGGATCTGCCGCCATATCTCCTTCGACTTTTAGGTTAAAGGTTTCGTTTTGCTTACATAAACAACGCAAATAAGTTCCTGCTTTTTTTTAAATGGCTATTTTCGTAAGATTGTTGCTTCCAAAATAACCCCAAGTGCCGGGTTTTCCTTTCTTGTTTACCAGGGGATATTCTGTGAAATATGGCTAAATTCTTTGTAATTCATATTAGATATACTTCTCCATCCGGATATCCTTCCACATTCTTTCCTGCCAATATGTAAAATCCTCTATCTCGCCGATTTTCTTGTAGCCTAATCGTTGATAAAGCTTGATGGCTTGCTTGTTAAACTCAAATACACCAAGCTCAATCCGTTTAAGGTCTTCTTTCCCAATCTCTTTTTCCAAATGCTGAATAGCGTGAAAGCCAATGCCCTTGCCACGACCTTCCGGTTCCCCAATGGTAATTCCGATCCAGGCCGTTCCTTTTTCTTTTTTATAAAGATGCCCGGGATCGACCATATAATTCATTTCGCCAACAAGATGGTCATCCAAGTAAATTAAGTAATATGTATGGTTTTTCAGCCTGCTCGTCAATTCTTCGCGGGTCACTTCTTCCCTGCGGTGTAATTCTGTTTGGTTGAGATTTGGACGGATCAAGGGAATGATGCTGGGATCATTCTCCCACCGGCTGAAAGCTTCAGCTATTTCTGTTGTAGGTTCGACTACTCTTTCAAAACGCAAATTCATGTTTTCTCTCCCACCCCTTTTGTATAAATGTACCAAGAATCCTCCAACATGTCATCAGCATAAAAACGGGAACATCCTTTACGAGGACGTTCCCATATTGATGTTAAAATATAATCAAAGCATAAAGAGCAGCATGCTAATAGACACTGTCACAAGTCCCGCCTACCGGCTCATAATAGCAGTGATTTTTATATTGGCCAGCAAAAGGCTGACCGTACCAGGTTGGAGGACATGGCGCATAGGGGTTAAAATACCAAAGGGCATATTTCCCTGGATGCTGGGCCCAGTAATCCAAGTTCTTCTTGGCTAACTTTTTTTCTACAGACCTTGCTCTGTTATAAAACAAATTCCCTTTTTGAACCGCTTCAAAAGAGTAATTTCCACCCTGCACTTGGTAAATGACATCATAAATCGATCGTACATCTTTAAAATCCAGGCAATCTGCTTTCGCACGGTTAACGATGACATTACCGACATACAACATCCCCTGTTTTCCTTCACCTTCAGCTTCGGCTCTCATCATCCTTGCCATTAAGGCTACATCTGAATCCCGGTATTTTACTCTTGGCATTTTTTTCACCTCAGAAATATTGTATGAAAAATGCCCGCTTTCATGTCATTATTTATGAATTCCGGAAGCTTTTGTTTTTCTAAAAGATTAATAAGTTGCTAAGTAAATAGATGGCTGTCCCCCAAATAATCAAGGCAGATACTTTATTCAACATCACTAAATAGGCTGCTGCGTTACGCAGACTGCCTATCTGTTTGCCTAAGAAGGCCAGAGCCAAAAACCATATCCAGGATACGCCGATACAGGCTGCAGTAAACCCGAATTTCTCCATACCTGAATAGGAGATCGAACTGGTGCCAATAACGCCGATTGTGTCCATTATCGCGTGAGGATTCAACAATGAAACAGATGCCGCAAAGATAATTTGTCTTTTCGGCGAAAGAACTTTTCCTTCAGTTGAGGCCGAATCACCCTTGCTATTCCATGTCACTAAGCCCATATAGAGCAGAAAGATAATTCCGGCTGATAAAAGAACAACTTTTATCCAGTAAATCCCCAGGACAAGAATAGATACTCCTAAGACGGCCATCGAAATGAGGATGGTGTCACAAACGGATGCGGTAATGACAACCGGCAGGGTCCTGCTGAATTTCGGCTGAAGGGACCCCTGATTAAAAACAAAGACATTTTGGACTCCCAGCGGAAGAATCAGCCCAAACGCTAAAATGACACCGTGAAATATCGCACTTATCATTGCTGCTACATACCTTCCTCGTCTGCCAAATCAATCAACACTTGAATCTTGGCTGGCAGCTCATTTCGCTTGTTTTTCAAACGCTGTTTTCGTACATATTGTTGCTCTCGGAAAAATCCAAAGAGCCGGATTTTCCCCTTGGAGACAAGGGTTTTTTCTCTAAACAAGGTGAATTAGCTCTTTTCTTCTTGTTTTTCAGCTATTTCTGGTTCATTAAGTAAGTATTTTTTATAGAATGTATTAAATAGCAACAAAGTTTACGAAAAGAGCCTTTTAAAAGTTAAATAATATTCGTACCCCAGCATGGCTGCTCCTATTAAAGCAATTAAGATACTTAATATAAATGGAAATCCTAAGAAAAGAGATTGTACAACTTCATCCCCATATTGTTTATCACCAAAAATCGCAAACCATAACTTCGAATCACCAGACCAGGATGTAATGCTTGTTGCAAATACAGAGCCCGCTATTATGATTGACCCAGCAAAGATCAATCCGCCAAGAAAAAAGAAGCCGCCAATTATTGTTCTTTGCATCATGACTCCCCCTATTTCACGCCTTTGTTTTACATTCAACAAAATTTATAAACTCTTCAACTTCTTCAGAACTCCTTAAAATAATGATTTCCTTTTCTGTTGAAAGGTTTTCAAGTTTCGCTAAAACGATCGGCTTTTTTGTTTTAGGATAATCCCAAATCCACTTCAAAAATTTCAGATTCAGCTTTTCATGACAACCTTCTTTCATATCAGGCCTAGTCTTATTTCGGAATTTAATCATTCTTTTAAAAACACGATAGACACATACATAACGGGAAATATCCAAGAAAATGATTGTATCCGCGGCTTCCAGCCTGATGTTCAATGTGCTATTGTAATTCCCATCAATAATCCACTTATCATTTTTGACCAGAGCTTCTTGTATTTCTGTTTGCTCTTCTCTTTTAACAGGTGTCCAGTTCGGTTTCCAAAGCAGTTGATCCAGGTGCCAAACATTTGTATCCAGCGCTAGTCCTAATCTCCTTGCCAAGGTTGATTTCCCTGACCCTCCAGAACCTATAATTGCAACCTTCTTCATGTAATCCCTCTTCATCACGTTATGTAAATTATTACGAAAAAAGAAGCCTATCTTGTCTAAAGTAGAGGCACGAGTAATTCACCTTCTTATCACAGTGTTAATTGCCTCCGCCTCCACCGATATGCGGCCCTCCGCGTTTGGATCTCTCCAGTTCAATCGCCTTCTCTACTTCCTTCTCTTGCTCAGTCTGTTCTCTATAAGGCGAGTGATATCTCTTTTTGTGTTTTCGTCTTTCAGAATAGAACAATAGAGCAGCAAACAGTACTACAAACAACCCCCATAATATAGTAGAAAGCAATGTATCCCTCCTTTAATAATATGTACGATTGACGGGAGTTTAAGTTTCAGCTGAATTAGTGTGTCGGCACCCATATCGTGTCATTTGCCTGATAACACAGTTTGCTTGCCTGAATTTTAACAAACGATAATCTCAATGACCAATTTTTTCGGGTTATGGGACATCATCCCTTCAAGTATCCATTCTCACTGGTCTATTTAGTCCTTATTCTGACCATAATCCCGTTCTCATTAGATCGTTTACTCCCTTTTCAGACCAACATCCCTCACAAAATCCATTCTCATTGGTCTATTTGAACCCTATTCAGACCAACAACATTCATAAATTCCATTCCCGTTGGTCTAATTACTCCCTTTTCAAACCAACATCCCTCACATAATCCATTCTCCTTGGTCTGATTACTCCCTTTTCAAACCAACATCTCACATATAATCCATTCTCATTGGTCTATTTAAACCCTATTCAGACCAACAACATTCATAAATTCCATTCCCGTTGGTCTAATTACTCCCTTTTCAAACCAACATCCCTCACATAATCCATTCTCACTGGTCTGTTTACTCCCTTTTCAGACCAACAACATTCATAAATTCCATTCCCGTTGGTCTAATTACCCCCTTTTCAAACCAACATCCCTCACTTAATCCATTCTCACTGGTCTGTTTACTCCCTTTTCAAACCAACATCTCACATATAATCCATTCCCGTTGGTCTAATTACTCCCTTTTCAAACCAACATCCCTCACACAATCCATTCCCGTTGGTCTATTTAAACCCTATTCAGACCAACAACATTCATAAAATCCATTCCCGTTGGTCTAATTACTCCCTTTTCAGACCAACATCCCTCACTTAATCGATTCTCACTGGTCTGATTACTCCCTTTTCAGACCAACATCCCTACAAAAAGCCAATCTCAATGGGTCGTTTACTAAAATCAATGACAACTCTTCTTCAACACTCAATTAATCTATAATTTTGAACCTGATAAATCCGTAATAAAACCTTAATTAATCCTCACCTTTACTCGACTCTTCCAATAACGGAGCCAGTATCTCTCCATGTATCTCTTCGGCCGTCTTTCCATCGAGTGAATATGGTCAGCCTGCAACACCTTCACCTACAGGGAATGAGGTGCCGCCGATTATTTCACCTTCATACATAAAAACCCTGAATTCTGCTTCACCTGTAAATCCTGGTTGAGAATTATAAATTTTGCTTATTGGGTGTCCCTCCAAGATAAAGATTTCCTGCGTGATCTTTTTCCCACTATATGAACCTGGAGCAACCGGTTGAACTGCCCAGATTGCTAGATGCGGCAAATCGCCGAGTTCTTCCTTCGTAAAGGAATACTCATGGGTGCCTTCATACGAGATAATATCATACTGTTTATTCTGTAAGTACTGCCTAGCAATCTACCATCAGCTCCCAGTTTATCTTCACAAGCTGCCAGCAATAAGATAATAGCTATCACATTAGTTTTTTCATCAGTAATCCCCTAATGGGCTGACATATTGCCTGGAGTGTTAAACTCTATTTTTCTTCTGCTCTAACAACAAAACTCGTCAGGTGCTCGTCATCCACAGAAACATCAATCTTCCAAAGCCCTTCTTTATCCAAAGCAAATTTGGCTCCGCTTTGATTATTGTCAATTCCCCATTCATATAGTTGCACAGTCTCATCGGTCTCCTTGTGAGTGGCTGTCATAGTGTACTTTTTACCGTTAAAATCTGCTGAATCATCCAACAGGTATACATAGTAATGCCGCCCCTGCCCCACCGGAAAAGCCGGTTCATCCTCTTCCCCGTTGACCTTAGTTATCCCGAACTCCCCTTCCGTTCCATACAAAGTAAGATTGTCCTTAATAAATGGTTCAGACTCCTGCCAAACAATTTCTTCATTATTACTGCTGCAGGCTGACAAACTGAACAAGATCAGAACTAATAGAAACTTGAATTTAGATAAAGTACTCATTTTCACTCCTCCTTATTAATAAAAGATTCAATAATCTTTTCCATAATCCTGCCAGT
Organism: Bacillus sp. SG-1; assembly: GCF_000181495.1. GTDB lineage: Bacteria > Bacillota > Bacilli > Bacillales > Bacillaceae_B > Rossellomorea. Next base: position 369,715 of record NZ_ABCF01000001.1, on the reverse strand, counting down.
TTAAAGTCTCCCTCCTAAATTTAAGCTTTTTTTAGATACCTGGTAAAAAACCCTCATCGCGTATCACAATGAGGGTCACAAATTAATTTTCCAAATGCTCAAGCTTGTAACCTCTCTTTTGCTCCCTCCCGCTTCAATAACCAGCCCATCGGGAGATACGTAAGGTAGAACACGAACAGAGTTGCAATTTCAAGATTAATGTAATACATAATACCTGATCCAAAGAAGGACAAAATAGTTTTGGATTCCGTAGGATTTGCCAAGTAGAAGAAATTAGTGCCGAGAAGATGATTAATAAAAAAGATAGGCAGCGCGATAAGGTTTAACAACAGGAAGCCGGTCCAGATAGCTTTCTTTGGCACCCGGTACCCTTCATAAACGATTAAATAGAGGACCGACCATGGAAGCGCCGAATGATGAAGGAAGTACTTGATAAAGCGATAATGAGGAAATTGATAAAACACTTCAGGTGTGACCATACTCAGAATTGCAGGCAGCGATCCGATAAAAAACAATAAATAAAACGCTTTCTTGCTAGGCTTCAAGAACAAAAAGATGCATAAGAAAGTACTGATGGAACACATGTGCAGAGGCAGATTCCCCACCTCCCATTGCTGTGTCAAAACAAGCCAGAGGTGCTGCGAAATTTCACCGAGAATCAGAATCCAGAATAACGTCCACTTGATAATCGATTTGTGAGGACTCAAGTGATGTCTGAATAAAATCAGCCAGAAAAAGACAGCCACAAACAGTATAAGCACAGTGATATGCGGTACAGAAAACAACTCAAATGTTCGCATTTCCGTAGCCGAAAACATCATGCCACCCCTATCCCTTTAGAAATAAAGTGGTTATCATGGATAGTTTATTCGGCATACATGGGAGTTTAGACGTTGTCCGCGAATTTTTGACAAAATCAGAGGCTGTCTTTCTGGAAAAAAGACCTGAAAGTATTTTCATGCAGGTCAGGAAAGGTGAATATCAAACTAATGCTCCACTCTGTTCCGATAATATTCAACCGCTTCTTTCAACCGATCATTCTCCTGTTTAAGGTCTTCTTTACTTATGTCTTGTCTCCACTTAAAAATTAGCAAACTAATAATAACAACTAAAGAAATACCCCATCCGAACAGATAAAAAGAATCCAAAGTTCCCGGATTAATCCAAGCGATATATTTATATTGCAATATCGTAAATAAAATCAGCATGGTAAACGCAACATATAACACCTTCCACCATGTCCTCATGAAATCACTCCAAACCGTATTAAGTAACCTCTTCCTTAATTCTCCTGTCAAAACCCAGATATCGCGTCCCTTGAAAAGTTAACTTTCCTAAATCTTCTTCAGCAAGCAACCCGTATTCCTGCCCTGAAACATGAAATTCCTTCCGATCACCACTTTCAAACTCAAAAGTAACATAATATCTTGTTTGAGATCTTGAAGAATGATGGTGATGGCTGTCTCCGTGATCATGCATATTCGCTCGTCTTGAAACATTCATTCGCTTAGATTTTACGATTGCAGGCACACTCAGCTTAGGTGACTGTTCATTCTTCTGCCACTGGCCTATTCCTTTGATAACAGAAAAAAGAATACCGCCAATTACAATAACAAAAATAATTCCGATAAAAATAGGGACAATTTGAAACATTGGATCTGGTGCAAATGGACCTGACATGAAACCATTCCTTTCATAACTTCTTTATTAACTTTACGAATCTATAGATAAAAAGGTTTCATCATCCATAAAGATATGGACATTTCATCTATAGGAAGTTCCAAATTTATTGCTCTTACTACATAATTATTTGGTCAATTACTCGTTTGGGTTGATCTTGTTTCCTTTAATTCGAACAAGTTTGGTGTTTCCAGTTTTTGTTGTAGAAAACTTTAGTTAAAGCTCTTTATCCGGATTTATTTTAAAATTTTCAAACTACCCATTCAACAAGAACCTAAGGCTTCGCCTACACATACAATATTCCATCCTGAAAAAAGGTGGTGTTGTGAATGAGCGCTGGAGGATACGGTTATGGATCAGGCTTTGCTCTGATCGTTGTGTTGTTCATCCTTTTAATTATCATTGGAGCTTCCTGGGTTGGAGGCGGCTACGGCTACTAATCAAAAATGAATGATGGAAGGCAGGTCTGTTCAGGCCTGTTTTTTTCTTGTCTTTAGGGGATTTATTTCGGAAGATTCTTGTAGCGAGTGTGAGATATGGCTTCATTCGACAAGGGGTTAGACGATTTTCTGGATTGGTTCAGTTCTCCGGGTATTGGACCATCTTTTTTGTTCTCAAAAATATTGGGTGTATTCCCGCGTTTATTAGTCCATTTGTTCTATTATTCTAAAGAAATTCGGATCATTCCGAAGGGTACTAGTCCATTTTTTCTGCTACTCTAATAAGTTATGTTTCATTCCTCCGGGCATTAGAGCATACCCCTAAAAAGTTCACCTGATATTCCCAAAAATCAGGCTCATCTTCCGGGGAAGAAGTCCACTCCTTACAAATTTTTCACCATACTATGTACTATCCGTCCCATACCTTCTCGTCGTTGCCTCGCACTCCCCCATCAATCGGGGGATTTTTTCCTTTTAGTGTTAGATTAGTACATAATATCAGCCAGCTACCTCCCCCCCCTATAGCGAAGAGGCTTTCAGTTTCCCCCTCTTTTTCTGAGGTTTATTTACAAGGTAAATTCCCAGTAGGATGATGCTTCCACCTGCCAAAGTGGTTAGATGCAGTTGTTCATCCAGCAGGAGCCATCCTGTTATGACACCAAATAAAGGTGCCAGGAATAAAAACGAGCTCACCTTCGCCGGATCTTCTTTTTTCAAAAGGTAAAACCAAATGGCAAATTGGACAATCGAAGCCATAATGGCAAGCCACATGATAATTCCAATAGAAGTAGAAGTAAAAATAATTTCTACCGGTTCAAAAAGGACACTGATCAGCAGAAGGAGAATTCCCCCGAACAGCATTTGATAGGCCGTCATTACCCAAGTATCGAATGACTGCCCCCATTTTTTCATGACAAGTGTGGCACTTGCCCAAAATACGGCACTCATCAATCCGAGGATAAATCCGACTTCTTGGATATCAAGGCTAGCTCCCAGTGTAATGAAGACACCGAGTATCCCCATCAATACTCCGAGCCACTGAAGCTTACGGTATTTCATCCCCATGAACAATGTACCAAACACCACAACCAGCAGCGGATTTGTAAATGTCAGAATGGAGGATTCCCCAGCTGTGATTGTTCTCAGGCTCAAGAAAATACTTCCCATGACACCGGCCGTCTGCAGGCTTCCAACCAGGATGATTTTGCTCCACTCTTTGAATTGGGCAGGATGCGGACGTTTAAACACTTTTACAGCAAGTGCCATAAGGATTCCTGCAATTGTGAAACGCAGCCCGACCAGCATCAAAGGAGAGACATATTCCAGCCCGATCTTACCGACTGCAAATGATGAGCCCATTAAGCCCGTTGTGGTGACTAATAGTAATACAAACAAGAATTTGTTCACGTTTCCCCCAGCTCCCGCTTTTCATTTATCTGATCTCTTTATCAAGCTATGATGTTAAAAAGTATATCAGGACTACCAACGAACTGGAAAATAATATGTCTTATTTCAAATAAAAAAGACCCTGCAGCCGAAGACGATTGCAGGGCCTATAAGTAAAATTTAGTTGTGGACCCGCAAGGTCAGGCCTTTAATTCAGCTTAGAAAGCTCATCATCAATGATCTGCTCCAAGACTTCTCTCGGGCGGGCACCTCGCAGTTCCGCATCTCCAATGATAAATGTTGGAACCGCCTGAATGTTGGCTTCTTCATAAACATGTTGTAATGCTTTTTGATGCACTTCTTTATATTTTCTCGTCTCAAGTGCTGTTCGGTACTCTTCCTGGTCCAAACCTAATTCACCAGCCAGCTTTGTCAATACATCTATATCACCTATATCGAGCTCGTCCTGGAAAAATGCTGTGAACATCCGGTGATTATATTCATTCGCTTTGCCGTGTTCCTTGGCGTACTGATAGCCTTCAAATGCCAGATGCGTATGAGGTTGCGGAGAAACTTTCGGCAGCACTATATTAACGCCAAGTCTGTCTGCCATCGGATATACACTGCTCTTCCACGTGGTTTGCAGATAATCTCCCTCCGGCTTCAATGTTTCAGTCGGATAGGGTCTTAGTTCATAAGGCATCCATTCAATCTCTACATCCTTGCCTTTTATCGCTTCTTCAAGCGGAAACTCCGCTAAGAAACAAAATGGTCAAACATAATCTGAATAAATTTTAATCTTCAGTGACATTATTGTCCTCCTTCATTTATTTTGACTTTTAAAATAAACCCTTTATACTTTCGGCGCAATGCATCAGCCTTGTTAACCCTTATTTTCTCTTTAAAAATCAAAATTAAACTGAGAGTCTCTTTTTTCAGTAACAAACTTAATTGGAGGATTAAAAGTAACCAGCCAGTACTTAAATAAGTAGTTCACTTTAGAGGTGCAAGTCCTAAAGTTTATAGTCTTTAGCATACACATCCGCACCATCATTGGTATGCTGTCTATTATTGAGATTACAGCATATCTTTTACTTCCAAATCTAAAATCGCATCACGTTTCGCAACACTTCAAGATATTTTGTAGTCCTTTGATTTACGCGGCGAATTCACTTGCGGAATGATATACAAAACCTAGAAGAAGGAATCATTTTTCTACCAGTTGCTAAGTTATTTTAATCTCCCAGTACATAGCTCATATTATAAGGTAAGAAATTTCCCTTATTAATGAATTGTCGAGGAAAATAGGTCAAATAAGCGAAAAATCTTCCGCTATTAACTAAAAAAACATGAAAATTGGGCTGCTGAGCATGTCTGTTATTTAACTCTCCCTAGCTAAATTCAGCAGTTTAACAGAAAAATTCCCCTTATTTTAAGTCCCCTTCCCCTTATTGTGTGATTTTTATTGCGAATCCATAGTAAAAAGCAGTCCGTTTTAAACTGCTTTTTCTAGTTTTGTACTACAGAACTGAAATACTAAGTACTTAAATGTATTGCTTTTTTCACGATGCTTTTAAGTATGAATTAAAGGGAAACAGTTCTTTTTATCTAGTCCAATGTATGGTTCTGGAAATTAGAGTAATAATATAGAAAAACTAAAAAGGTGAATTTTCAGTGGAGAATCAAAAACAAGTAATCGACACACTTAATGAAAAACAAAAAGCGTTTACACAGGACTGGTCCGAGTATTGGCACCAGTATTCTTCCTTTGATACATGGCAGTTTTGGTTCATGGTCATTATTTTTTTCGTTCCTCTGATTGTACTGTATTTTAAGCTTGATAGAAGCAAGGCTTTCCACCTCGGTTTTTTCGGTTTTAATATTCATGTTTGGCTTGGGTATATAGACCGGTTTGGGGTGGGTTACGGTTTTTGGGAATACCCATACCAGTCCGTGATCTATTTGCCCAACAACGTTAATCTTGATGCTTCACTAATCCCTGTTGTCTTCATACTGATGTATCAGTGGATTCTTGCAAATAATAAGAATTATTACCTCTATATGATTATTTTAAGTGCAGGATTGGCTTTCATCTTTAAACCTTTATTAGCTCTTCATTTTTTTATGACTTTTTATATCGATTTTCCTTATTTTCACTTATTTCTTGGATATTTAGTCATCTTTACCCTCTCTAAAGTTATAACGGATATTTTTCTTCACTTTCAACTGGGGAAATAGAAAAAGTGAAAGGTTCATTGATATGCAGGAAATAGTAGTGTTTGTTAATTACAAATGGCCCGCCATCGGCAAGGTATTCATGTAATTGCAGTGCTTCTGTAAACTGGGATAAAGTAATTTCGGCCTGCTTTACTCCCCGCCGCTTGAGTATCTATTGTCACCCATCATATAGTTTGAACTTTCCCCTTGCTTAGCGTTCGGGTTTGTTGGAATATGGGGATTATTATTGTTCTTCCTGCGTCGTAAATCAATGAAAAGAGCAAATAATAAAATACCGCCAATTACTGCTGCTGCCCACCACATATTTACACCCCTTTTTATATAGTTATACGAATGAACACAAAAATAAGTTTCAATATTATGCAAGCATTTTTTATCCGATTCCCTGCATCATTTCTAATCCGCCTTAGTTGTCAGATATACAAAAAACACCACATAATCAGGAGATTGCCCCTTAATGTGGTGTTTTCTGAGTTGATTAAGTACTAGTAAATTTTCTATACAGTTAGTTATCCAACCGAAAAGAAGCCTGGATTTCCTTCATGAGCTTTTCGGCACCTTCGCGGCTCAATGTCAATTTACCGTCAGCAATCTCAAGATTCCGTTCAGATTCTTCCCCGGTAATATCACAGGTCATACTAGGTTTATACTTCTGCAGGATGATTCTGTTTTCATCCATATAAATTTCCAAAGAATCTTTGACAGCAATCCCTAAAGTACGGCGTAACTCTATCGGAATGACGACCCTTCCCAGTTCATCTACTTTCCGCACAATACCAGTCGATTTCATAATGATGATCTCCTCTCACTATATTCAAACAGCGAAATTTTCTACATAGTCTAATACGAGTACCAAAATTCACAAGAATTACAGATACCTATTTCCAGCCGTGGAAAGATTCCCTCCGGCTCTGACAGGTCGCCAGATCACTTAAAAAAGACAGTTCTCCCGCAGTGTTGTACCACTTGGTAGTATATTTAAATTTAACCATAACCTAGGGCAAATCACCATATAATTACATGTGGCTGTCTTGCAACAAATAAAAACACCCCGTGATAATTCACGGGGTGATTAACTTTCTAAAAATTATTGTAAGCTTCCTCCCGCCTGGGTATAACGGGCATTGAATTCCTGCAAAAATTGGTTCGTGATCGCTGAATCATGGATGAAAAGCATGTTTTCATCATTAATATCATTTCCGTTCGTGCTCCAGTTTGTCGAGCCGACAATTACGGTTGGATCACTTGTCGTATCTGCATCGATCAACATTGTCTTGGCGTGAAGCTTTCTTGACTCGTTTGCTTTCAATACGGGTGCTGGGTTTGCCCAGCGGGTATTCGGGTTATTTGCACTTCCGGTCACGGTCCTTCCTGTCATATCAATGCTTGCAGACCAATATTGATTCCAGAAACTTGGATCAAAGACCCCTTTTAAGTCAAAACCTGTTGTTGTTCCTTCAAGGTCATTATAGGAGCCTTCCCATTTATATTTTAATTCATCGACCAGCGCCTGATCACTCCAGGCGAAAATCGTAAAATAGGTGTTTATATCAGCCGAAGTCTTAACAAAGTCAGTCATTTTTCCTACAGCATTATCGCCGGCAGAAAAATAGATTTCCACTTTAGTCCCATTAATATCAATCACATGAGTGGTATTATCTACTTTTCTTGTATTGAAATTAGAAATCGTTTTATCAGGTGTTAAAGAACTGCTTCCCCACATCTCGTTGAATTCAACCTCATAGATGCTTGCAAGCTCCGGCCAGTTGATTTCTACTACATGCTGCTGGTTCCCGTCCAGAATTCCTTGCTGCATGTTGGTTTCTGTACCATACAAGCCTGTTACGGTAAAATTCCAGCTGCCGGTGAATACCCACTTATCATCAATGACGGCAAATTTATTATGCATTTGCGTGTCAGGGCTGTAGTACGCATTTGCACTTTTCTCTTCAGCATCGACCAGCAGATGGCCTGTTTCATTGCTGTTTCCAATCCCAACTGTTACAACCGGAAAGTCAGAAGGAGTCGCAGGAAGACCCTCGCTTGTCCTGGCGGTACTTTCTTCAACTGCAAACATAGGAGAATCGGAAAATACAATAATATCATCAGCTGTTCCTACTTTTCCATCAAGCCCGCGGACCATTTTCTCAACATAAATCCTCATCGTCTGGAAACGCTCGATATAGTGAGGATCAGTTGCATCCTTGGAATCCGCGATCACCCTGACATCAATGCCTTCTGCCGCTTTATTGATCAGAGTATCCACGATACTTGGCAGATTGATTTCATATGTAGCAAAATCGATACTTTTTGTCGCTTCGTTCAGACGCTTGATCAACCGTTCTTCAAGATTTACATTATAGTTCGCTTCGTTCCCTGGGGATGAAGATGAAATATCAGCACATTTATTAAAGTACACATTAATGGCACCCGTCATTTCTGATACACTATTGAGGCGCTCTCCCGGGTCCCCGCATCCGGATCCGACCGTGCCGCTATTGGAAGTACTGCCTGAATTTAATCCTTTAGGTGTACCATATCCCCCGGCATATACGTCAGTCGAAGTATGCCAATTATTCGCTTCATTACCGCTGACCAGGGCATCGATCCTCTCCATCGTCGCTTTTGAAGAGTTATCGCCACTGTACCATGCGTCGACTGTGTCGACTATATTCCCTGCTGAATCTTTCAAAGTCAGGGACTCTCCGCTGTTACCCATGGCTCCAGAGTAGATAAGGTCAGCTGTTACACCACCAACCGTATTGTCGCTTGTTCTTTCCAATAAAAAATACTCTCCGGGGGCTACCGTTCCGGACAAAGCAATGGAAGGTGTCCCATCTGCCGAAGCCAGTGTCCATCCATTTAAATCGACACTGCTATCGGTCGGGTTATGTAATTCCATCCATTCATCATTATAGCTTGCGGTTGTCCCCATCCAGGCAATTTCATTGATGATCACGCCTGAACCCGTTGATGCACTGAGCGCATCTTGTTTCAGTGGTGCAAAAACAGAAAAAATAAGTGAAGCAATAACGGTGAATCTCAAACTTAACTTCATCTTAACCAACTCCCCTTTGTTTGTAAGCAGGCTATCTCGCTGCAAATACAACTATAAACAACCTCAAACATTATGTCGGCAGGTTTATTGTTAAATGTTATTAAGATTCTGTAAATAGGTACATTACTACCAGGAAAAGACGAAATGAAAAAACGCAACCCGGTAAAAAGGTTGCGCTTTTTCTCCATTATCTGTTAGTTCATTATTTGTACAAGGTAGTTGACTTCCGCTCCAGGTGCGCGACTCCGCGGGGCGGGCGGTAAGCCTCCTCGGCTGCGCCTGCGGGGTCTCACCTGTCCCGCAAGTCCCGCAGGAGATCGCACACCTTCCGCTCCACTCAACCACACGGAAATCAATCATCCCCTAAACACTATGTATACAAAAAGTCGGTCACAAGTTCCTCTTACCATTCATATTTGAATTTCGTCCAGCTACTCTATGGATTCATTCACCTCATATGTTTTGAGGTTTAACTTTTTCAGCTTGCCGGCATCATTGATAAGTACGCTGTTCTTCTTGAGAAAACCAGCTGCATAAATTAAAACAGCTAACTAAAACTTTCAGACACATCACACCATACCGCATTTCATTTGAACACTTTCTCCCTCATCCCCCTTGTCTGTCAATCACTTCACCGTTTTCAGAGAGTCCTCTGACTATGGTTTCTTCGCCAATCTTAAGGTAATAACGGTTTCCTTTATGGCTAACGATTTTAGCTGGATTAAACACTGTCAGGCCAGCAGAGCCTGCTGAAGCTTTTGTCTCCACTTTTGCAATTTTAGGATTGGTAAGTTCCCCAAAAACAACATGAAATTTATGAAGGTTGTTGCCTTCACTGTCGTCCACGATAAGGTGTTGATCATAGATTGTAAAGTTGTCATTTTCATAGTGTTCCCAGCCATGAACACCAACGTTTTCCCAACCGCTTTCATCATCCCCTTTAAAGAACGCAACTGCCAATGCTTCATAATCTGCAAAAGGAAAATCTTTTTTGTCAGGGAGAGTTGTGTACAACAAAACCGTAATGCCATCATAATGATGAGTATGTATAACATTTTCCACATCATAGGGGATTCCTTTTTCTATTGCTTCTTGCAAGGAATCGTATTTGCCCCATTCATAATCAGAAAACAGGAGCCAGACGGATATTCCTAATAAAGTAAGTGCCATGATGATTAAACTTTTTATTCTTCGCATATTTGCCTCCTTTCTGTACTATTCAACAGGCGCATAAGGTCTTCGTCCATGGAGAACACCGGACTTTGCTTCAAAGCCTCAACAAATACCTCCGTTATTTTTTCTGCTGATTCCTGGACACTTTCAACCGTGATGGTTTCCGGATAGGTTGTAAGATATGCAGTGATAAAAGCAGGATGTAGCGTTTCATACGCCTTAAACTGATGTAGTTTTTTATCTTCATTCAAGGCCTGTACACTGAGGGTGAACCCCCTCATTTCCTCGAGCATCCTGAGGGCATAGATAAGATTGTTCCGCTTTAACTCCTTCTGCATTGACAAGGTACAATAGACAAACTCAAAAGGCAAATCAAAACCTACATTATACCTGACAGGTTTGTTGGCGAAATGTTCGTTTTCCTTTTTCATTTTCAGCGACACAAGGCCTGTTTTATCCACGACTACTTTCCATAATGGTGATCTTACAGTCAATAATTCTCGTGGAACAATGGAAACATTGAATTCCAGTTTATTCTCCAACAACACAATTAACAGGAAAATATCTTTGCTGAACTTCTTTTCTTTGATATAGGCAGGTTTGAAGCTGCTGAGAATTTGATGCACCGCCTTTTTGGCGGCTTCTGCATCCTCTATCTCTGAAGTCGCAACCATCAAATCGATATCGGAATATTCATCCTTAAACCCATTCACACCCGAGCCGATTTGAACGACTCCTTCAACCAATTCAGCAGCCTCTAATCTTTTGATTGTTTGGTCAAAATAAGCCTTTCTCTCTTCTGCGCTATACATCTTCATCTCTCCATTCCTTCTATTTAGCTTGATAAGTGAAAATCTTCTTCATTAGACTTACGGTTCACTGTCTCAGCATTGTCAGACTTGTCTACTTCATCTATAGCAGGCTCCCATTTATTTTCTTCTGCTGATAAACCTTCAAGTCCTTTTGTAATCCCGTTCAATGACAGAATCGTCAAGGAGAAGAAGAACATTGGCACCATGAAAATCCACCAGTCGTTGAAGATGGAACGGTAATTCATCGCCATCAGACTGGCCCATTCCTGAACGAATGGCTTTGGCGGATCACAAAACGGGCCATAACAAACATCTGTTCCACCATAAAACAACTTGAAGAAACCCAAATGAGCGATGATCAACAGAACCTGAATGATGATTTTCGGGAAGATAATGAACAGTCTCACTTTTAAATGCGGCAACAAATGCTTCCTGAATAGAAAAAAAGGACTGCCCCCCAACACACGGGCACTCAGGATGAATTCCTTCTGTAATATCTCCCTTGTTTCATTCGCAATCAAAATCGCTGTCGTCGGGACAGTAATGACCGCCAGAGTGATGGACTGCCAAAGAACCCTCTCTGCAAACGTTGTCTCAAACCCTTGAGGCGGCTCCCACAGCAAGGGGTAGAGCACATTATAAGCAATGATGGACTGCGGGATAAAATAGAAAGAAGTGAAAACGGTTTGGGTTATGTATTTAGACGTGGTGTTAATAAATCCACCCGCTATTCCAACCAAGAATGCTATCACGAAACTTAATACAGATATGACAATCGCCGCTCCCAGTGTATACTGAGCTCCTTGCAGCACTTTGAAAAACATATCGTACCCTTCCCGGTCGGTCCCGAATGGAAATTCTGCTGACGGTTCAAAAGGTGCTCCGCCTGTAAGTTTACCGGATTTGTCATATGTAAGAACCGTTTGCGGGATTTCCCCATTAAATCCGAAATTAAAAACCAAACTACCTGCCAACATGAATATCACAAAACCTGCACAAAGAATGACCAGCCACTTATACTTCCGCTTTCCCATCACAGACTCATCTCCTTCCCAATTCTTCGTTTGAGCAAAAATTGCAGTCCTTTTAACAAAGAATATATCGGAATGAAGAGCAATATCGCCGTAATCGCAAAAATGGAAGGTGTGTTATACGTGAATAAAAAGGCAGTGACTCCGAACACATTAAACAAATATTCCAGTATGAGAAGGTTCGATAGCATCATCCAGACAATCTGTTTTGCGTGATACGTTAAACTGATTAAGATGTTCCGCATCATATGTACGAACAGCAGGTGGTACTTCCCCAGGCCTTTTCCCTTGGCTAGCTCAACGTAGGGCAGACTCTCTTCCTCTTTGGTAAACGAGACCATCAATCCCAAAAAGAAAAAAGCAGGCAGGATACTCAAGGTCACAGCCGGAAAAAGAATCACTTGATTTTGACCCGTGGATGCAACATCGATCAAGAGAATACCGGTCTTCTTGAAGTACCAAATCACAAAGATCTGCAGTGCAGCAATCACAAAAATATCCGGCAGCGAACTTACGATGACTGAGAACGTCTTGACGAGTTCCCTGATCCATTTTCCAACAGAGTAATAAAGCACAAGAAGCACCACTGACGCCGAAATAGCCAATAACAAAGCCAGGAATACAATCTTCGCGCTGCTAAAAAACGCTGTTAAAATAATCGGGAATAAGTCCCTTTCTACATCTGAAATTGGATTCACATAAACAAGATTAAACGGGGAAGACAAATCCTTTAAAACACTTAAGAGGCTGTCCCAATACCCCTCTACTGAAAATTTCTGTCCCTGAAAAAGACCTGCCCCCGCACTTACCAATATAATGCCGGAAATGGTCAGCAATGGCTGGAGCAAGTTTCTTATCAATGTCATTGCTAAAAACCGCCACCCTTTCCACATCGATTCATAATAGTTCTAATATTAACATAATTAACGCTCTGCGGATGATATTTTTACATTAATTAACAACTCATAGGATAGCGTGAATGCACCATCTAATAATGACTTCACCGACAATTGGCTTCGGGAGCTTGTACTTACCTAAGGGACATCAAAATTCGAAACGAAACTCAAAGCTGTCTTGAGATATCTTTCTAAAGAACATCAATCCCTCAAAACAAGCTCCAAACTGCCTTGAGACAACTCCTCAAGGACATCAAATCCCCAACAAAACTGACTTGAGGCCCCTTTCTCAAGTACTTCAAAACAAATACTAATCATAAAATGTCTCCATTTTCCAAATTTTCACCTTACATAATTCAAAACCAGATGAAAATACTAATGACGGTTGAAAAAAATTACTGGAGGAATTCACATGCAAAATCAAATGAACAACCAGCCCAATGCACAGCAAGTCCCGAATATGGCACCGAATCAAACACCCAATAAAAATCATGGTGGTCATGAGCTCTTTGATGCCCACGAAGTGATTGCCGGCATCATCTCTATGCTCGATCAATACCAAATGTACGATCAACACATCAAAGATCCTGAATTGAAGGATATCCTGCAGCGTCAATCTGCGTTTGTTACTCAAACTTACAATACAATGGTGAACAGTTTTTCAACTGGCCAGGACCCAAAAGTTCCGACACAGCAATATAAAATGACACAAAACAATAATACGGTGTACGGTGTCAAACCTGGACAGCCGAAAAAACCGAACCAATCTGTCAACGATCTTTCCGATCAAGGGCTCTCTGCTTATATGCTTGGAAACACAAAGTCTCTTTCCGGTCTGCTGGCAATGACTGCACTGGAAATGACAAACCCAGTTTTGCGCCGGGTTGTAGCTGACAGCATACCTAACTTCATTGAAATGAGTTATGAAATATTCTTGTACCAAAACAAGCACGGATATTACCAAGTACCTCAGCTTAAAGACCAAGATATGAATTTGATGCTGCAAAGTTATGCTCAGGCACCAATGAACAATCCCACTCACTAAGCTGCTAGAGGCTGGATATAAGAAAATTCTTATATCCGGCTTTATTTTTTCAATCCATCCGGTAGATTTGTTAAACTATTGCAAAACCCATTTATCACAAGCCTTTTTTTAAAATAAAATCCACCAGGATTCATACCTCCCGCAACAACTCCTACTACCCCTACTCCCCATTAAATATAAAAAGGTATACATATTAAAAGGAGGAGCGTTCATGAACGTCTTTTTCAGCTACATATTACTCGGATTATCGTTATCAGCGCCAATGGGGCCTATCAACGCAGCTCAATTAGACAAGGGGATCCGCTTTGGGTTCATGCATGCCTGGCTCGTCGGTGTGGGAGCAATGGCCGCCGACGCCATTTTCATGCTCCTGATCTACTTTGGTGTAGCTTCTTTCATTGACACTCCCATTATCAAAACATTCCTTTGGCTGTTCGGCTTTTTTGTCCTATGCTACACGGGGATTGAAAGCATCATTCACTCTTCACCTGAAAAAACAAGTACAGCAAGCAGGTCTGAATCCAGAGAAAAATCATTCCGCACAGGCTTTTTCATGGCCGCCTCCAATCCGCTGAACATCCTGTTTTGGCTGGGTATTTACGGTTCAATTCTGGCCAAAACTTCTGAATCAGCGAGTTCGATCCAGCTGTTACTATACAGCGGCTTCATCTTCCTAGGGATCACCATCTGGGACGTGACGATGGCCGGCATTGCAACAGGTGCAAGAAAATGGGCCAAGCCTATCTTTCTTCAAGGCATCTCTATTTTATCCGGCCTTGTGTTAATTGGATTTGGCATCTATTTTGGCCTTCAGGCGTATCAGCAGTTATTCGGATGATAGACAGACACCCATAGCTCCTTTCTCTAATAGGATACGATGTGTAGCCTATTGAAAGGAGTTTCAAGATGAACCTTTTGACAAAAAGTTGGATTGATGCAAATCAAACTGAACTGGAAGAATGGAAAAGAAACGCTTACAGCGAATTTTCTTCGATGATGCTTAGCACAGAAAATCCCTACCCATGCGTACCGGGTATCCAAGGATTTCAAAAAGACCAGCTGCGTTTTGGGTTTACAGGAAATCCGCATGACGATGCTTCGCGCAAGGAATTCGCATCGATGCTGAAAGAATATGGAAAGATATCCCGCGAGACGGGAAACTATGCCTCCATCGTCGTCTTTTTTGATTCACGGGAAGTTACCTATGAGAAAGATGCCAATAATCAATATCAAGACTTATTCTGGTCCATTCTTAACCGCGTACATGAACTGGATGAAGCTCCCTGGCCTGAAGACATTCCTGAAGATCCCCATGATACTGCGTGGGAATTTTGTTTTGATGGAGAACCGTATTTTGCCTTCTGCGCCACACCATCACATTTCGAACGAAAAAGCAGGCACTTCCCTTACTTTTTACTAGCCCTCCAGCCAAGATGGGTGTTTGACGAAATCAATGCATCCACTACCTTTGGTCAAAAGCTGAAAAAAGTCATCCGTAAACGCCTTAAGGATTTCGACGGTGCTGACGCACATCCAAACTTAAAATGGTATGGCCAGGACGATAACCATGAGTGGAAACAATATTTTTTAAGCGATGATGGGCAAACTCCTTCCAAATGTCCTTTTACTGCTATGAAAAACCGTTTAAAAAAGATACGGATCTAATCTTACAATTAAAAAACAAACGGATGAAACCTTTAGTAACGGGAAAAATGAAACAGAATGAAATCGTTATTAAAGGAGTCAATACCTGTGATAAATATTCAGCCTAATTGTTGGAACGAACACGGTGAGCTAAAAGCGGTAATTGTGTGCTCCCCGACAACGTTAGATGTACCCGATAAACAAACGGCAAAAGATGTACAATGGGAAAAACCTGTAAATCAAAAAAAATCACACGAAAATTTTAAGGATATGGTAGAGGCGATGAAAAATGCCGGGGTCAATGTCATAAACTATTCGGATTACCTTTCTCCAGAGGAACTAAAGCTTAATGAACAGCTGATCAACCGAGTATTTGTAAGGGACCTTGCCTGTGCTTTCGGCAATACATTGATTCCCGGGGAACCAGGCACCTCAATGAGACGCCCTGAGTATGTGCAATCCCATATCCTTTTCCAGCATTGGTATGGACCGGAAACTTTCGATATAAAAGCGAATAATCAGCTAGATGCACTGGAATATGGAGACGTACTGATTTTAAATAAAGATGCGGTATTTGTTAATGTAGGAATGCGCTCTAGCATGAAAAGCATCAAAGCCTTAAAGGAAAAAATCTTTCAAGCCGGATTCTCCGAAATTGGTGTCATCGACCTGCCGCGGAGAGCAGATACCCTCCATCTGGACATGAATTGCAATGTCGCTGGGGATGACCTGCTGATTGCCAAAAGCTACATGCGGTATTTCCCGGTTGAGGTGCTGACCGAATCAGGTTCAAATTTTCAAATGATGCAGCAATTTTTGAACCGGCATGGCTTTGATGTTGAGTGGTCAACAGAGATCAAACATACCGTCGCAGATATCAACTTTTTTAATCTCGATCCTGAAACTATACTGATCAGCACCGCTGCAACCCCAAAAATTTTCAAAGAACATCCAAAGCTCAAAAAGAAAAGATACATACAAGTTGATGTCAACGAGCTCGAAAAAGGCGGAGGCGGCATTCGCTGTATGACCCTTCCTCTTGTACGATCCATTTAATATTTTTTTATCCTCTGCTTAAAGGCGGTTGTCTCCTTACTAAATCTCGTGAGACAACCGCAATTTCTAAACCCTTGTATTGTGTCTGTTCTATCCAAAAAAAAATAAGCAGCGGACCTCTCGCTGCTTAATCTTTAAACCTTGCTATCAAAAACGAATCATACTATTTCAAGGTAGAAAGTGCCTCCCTCTCTGTGAAGAACCCTCCCTTTGAATGCCAACCTTATCATAGATCTTGATCGCATATTTATTTGCCGCAGGAACACTACAGCTAATTTATACTTTTACAGGTTTTCCCTATTCCATCTTCCCAATAATCCTGTAGAACCGTCACTCCGAACTTCACTTCACCAACTCGCATCTTGAAAAAGCCGGATGATTTCCGTCCGATTCCGTCACTTTTTCAAAATCTTCTTTATCGCCCTTCTCCACTTTCTTGGTCCAAACATTCCGTTTTCACCATCTAATTTAAATCTGAATTTTACAGCCGCTTAGCACCTTCACTCACTTCTGGACGGATCTCATATGATAACTTTTTATCATATATTCACCCACCTTCCCCTCCTATTCTCGACAGAATCTAAGTTTACATCAGGTGAAAAGAGGTCATTTATTTATTCCCATCTTTATTTAGGACTGTGATCCGTTAACTTTTTCATTTCTTCTACATTAATTATCCCCATTGACTTAAATACAAAGGCATATGCTGTGATTTTTCTTTGTACCCTTTTGGAAGGAAACATTTTCGTCACCCCTTCTTTTTTGGTTTTACTTAATAATATTCCTCTATGAACAAAATGTTTCCTTAAACCAAAATAATTGCTCTCTAAGATAATTCTTGCTCCAACTCCAGCAGCCTTTTCATCTCCTGTTGCTTCAACTGCCTCAATTCCGAGCGGCAGAGGGAGCAGTGCATCAATATATTGCCCTTATGATAAAATGTCTCAGCCGAAAAGGGTACTCCACATCGTTTACAAGATTGATGCATTGTGTGTTTCATGAAATACCTCCCAATACAAGGTTACCCCTAGTATTTTAATATCCAGCCATATTATTCTCTCTATCACTTTTCTAGAACAGGTGTAGTCTGTTTATGTTTCTCTTTTATCGACTTCCAATAGTCTCATTGGCCCGTTTATCTTGTTAATGGGCCAGTATCACTTCGTTATTTGAATCTCGTTGGCCCATTTATACCTTTAACGGGCCAACATCCCTTCTATATCTAATTCTAATTGGGCCATTTACACCTTTAATGGCCCATCATCTCTTCTATATCTTATTCTCATTGGCCCATTTACACCTTTAACGGCCCAACATCCCTTCTATACTTGATCCTCGTTGGCCCATTTACACCTTTAACGGCCCAACATCTTTTCTATATCTTATTCTCGTTGGGCCATTTACATCGTTAACGGCCCATCATCTCTTCTATATCTTATTCTCATTGGACCATTTACACCTTTAATGGCCCAACATCTCTTCTATATCTAAATCTCATTGGGCCAATTACATCGTTAATGGCCCAACACCTCTTCTATATCTTATTCTCATTGGGCCATTTACACCTTTAACGGCCCAACATCCCTTCTATATCTAATACTCATTGGGCCATTTACACCTTTATCGGCCCAACATCTCTTCTATATCTAATTCTCATTGGACCATTTACATCGTTAACGGCCCAACATCCCTTCTATTTCTTAATCTCATTGGCCCATTTACACAGCTATTAGACCAACACCCCTGCCAATTCTGATTCTCATTGGGCCATTTACCGTTAATGGCCCTGCATCCATTCTAATTTGATTCTTATTGGGATTCCACAAGCTAAATACAGTGGCTTCCTGTCTTCCATAGTTCATGAAGGCAAGAAACTCCATTTCCATTTAAAACTCCCTATAGAGGTTAAAAGGGAAATAGAACCAACCAAGTCGGGGAATGATAAAGACAATATATATACAGGAGGAATCCAGTTATGAGTGAAAATTCCAGCCTACTATCGATTTTTGCCCTTGGCGGCTGCAATGAAATCGGAAAAAATATGTATGTTCTTCAATATGGAGAGGATATTGTCATCATCGATTGTGGAGGGAAATTTCCCGATGAGACGCTTATGGGCATTGACTTGATCATCCCGGATATCAGCTACCTTGAAGAAAATGCGGATAAAGTGAAAGCACTTCTCATCACACATGGACATGAAGATCATATCGGCGGCGTCCCTTATCTTTTGAAGAAACTGAACGTACCAGTGTATGCCACTAACTTCACCCTTGGGCTAATAGAATTAAAACTAGAAGAACACAAACTCAGAAGAGAAACAACACTTGTTCCGATTGATGCCAATTCTACTGCAGACTTCGGGCAGATCAAAACTTCCTTCTTCAATGTCACCCATAGTATTCCGGACTGCCTCGGAATTGTATTTGATACGCCGGAAGGAACCGTCGTACATACAGGGGATTTCAAATTTGACTGGACCCCTCTCAACAATCAGAAAGGGGATATTCATAGAATGGCCGAAATCGGAAAAAAAGGGATCCTGGCTTTGCTGTCTGAAAGCACAAATGCTGAACGCGGCGGCCTTTCGCCATCAGAGCAAATTGTCAGCAGCCATATGGATGAAGCCTTTATGAAAGCTGACGGGAAAATATTTGTATCTACTTTCGCCTCTAATGTCAACCGGGTCCAGCAGGTTGTCCATGCGGCGATGAAAACCAACAGAAAGCTCGCCCTTCTTGGAAGAAGTATGATCAATGTGGTTGACGTTGCTATAGAAAGAGGTTATTTGAATGTCCCCGAAGGAATGATCATTGACCACAGGGACATCGACACTTTCAACTCCGAAAAAGTCGCCATTTTATGTACAGGCAGCCAAGGTGAACAAATGGCAGCACTTGGCCGGCTCTCTTCGGGCCAGTTCCGTGATGTGACCATTGATCCGGGTGATACCGTCATCCTGGCTGCATCCCCTATCCCCGGCAATGAAAAAGGAGTTTCCAGGATTATTGATAACCTGTTTAATCTCGGTGCCCATGTTATTTACGGAACAGGAAGTTCAACCGGCATGCATGTTTCCGGCCACGGATATCAAGAAGACTTGAAGCTGATGCTGACCCTCATGAACCCAACATACTTTATCCCGATTCACGGAGAAACCAGGATGCTGCATCATCACCGGATGCTTGCGGAATCTGTTGGGGTGGAGCCCGGCAATACCTTTATCATAAAAAATGGTGAGGTCGTCGATATCGAAGGGGGCGCAGCCAGACAGACACGTTCATTACCGGCTGGAGACACTTATGTCGATGGAGTCAGTGTAGGAGACGTCGGGAATGTTGTGCTTCGCGACCGCCGTCAATTGTCTGAGGACGGAATCCTGGTCATCGTCATTACATTGAGCAAAGCCGACCAACAGCTCTTATCCGGACCGGATACCATCAGCCGCGGATTTGTCTATGTAAAAGATTCCGAGGGCCTCCTCCGAAAAGTAAACAACATCGTCAGAGACACGCTAGATGACCTCCCGCAAGGTCATTTGCAATGGAAAGTCATCAAACAGAGCATCATGAAATCAGTCGGTCAGTATTTGTTTAAACAGACAAGACGAAAGCCGATGATCATTCCGATTATTATCGAAGTGTAAGGTTTTTGGGACTTACCAATTGAAGTATGAATAAGACCAAACATGCGGGTTTGGTCTTATTCCAAAATAGTTCTATAGAGATTTCAACTGGGTATTCCTTATTTAGATACTCTACATAGAGGACCTTAATTCCACATTCTTTCTCTATCGTCCTTTAAAAAACCTTTATAGGACTTTGACTATCAAAACTCTTTTCTACCGTCCTAGTGTCTAAAGGATCAGGAGTTGCTACTTTTTAAAAGTATCCGGCATGACCACTGCGACTACTTCCCCTTTCGCGCACATTTGATCATTTGCATAGACCTCTGTTTCCACCTTCCACTTTTTCGGATGAATTTCTTGAATATAGCCGTACGCTTTCAACGGAGTTTCCGCTGGAGTTGGCTTCAAGAAATCCACGTGCAAGGATGCCGTCACAAACCGGGGAGGTTCTTCTCCGCTTCCTATCTCGTGTCCATTTTTTCTGTGCAGGGCAATAGCGGCAGAACCAGTACCATGGCAATCTATAAGGGAAGCAATCAGCCCGCCGTAGACAAACCCAGGCATTGCCATATGCTCTTTCTTCGGTTCATAGATCGTGATAGTTCTTTCACCGTCCCAGCCTGTCCTAAATTGGTGTCCCTTTTCATTTAACCGGCCGCACCCATGACACCAGGCGAAGTCATCGGGATAATCATCTTGAATGGCCTTCTTCACTTCTTCCATTCCTATCATCCTTTCTATAATTCTACTTTATATAAAGTTACTTCTTTTATTTTGCTAGAAGTCCTGCTTTTTTTTTACTTCAATAGGACTACAACTTGACCGGCAATTCATACAATAGGATAGAATAGGTATATCTCACTCATCCGGCTGAATCAAAGCACTCTAGCCCGTTCGGTTACAAAGTGGAGTTTACCTGAGGTCCCGACCTCAGAGTCGGGGACCCCCGTCATAATGGCAAGAGTTTTACTGCCAAGGCTGGTCACTTTTTAGTAAAGGAGGAAATCTAATTTTCTATGAATATTTCAATTCGGGAAGTCAGACATTAAGAGTTGGTGCAAATTCGCAAACAACGCATACTTGCATACCAAGACCATATCCCATCCATTCCACCTAAACACTGGGGGGCGCTAAAAAGCGCCATTTCTTCAGAAGCCGATCAACAACCTGGTGTTGATCTTCTTGCAGCTGAGATTGATGGAAACATAGTCGGCAGCGTTGCTTTATTTCCTGCCAGAACGGACGCATATGAAGGCTGCGTTGATGAATTGGATTACCCTGAAACTCGTGTGCTTGCCGTAGCTCCGGAAGCCAGGGGGAAAGGGGTTGCCGCTGCCTTGATCAAGGAATCCATTAAACGTGCCAAAGCCAAAGGTTTTAACTTTATAGGCTTGCACACAGGTGAGTTTATGCATGAAGCCATCAGCTTATATGAACGTTTCGGTTTTAAGCGGCTGCCTCAATATGACTTCGAGCCAGCAGATGATGGCATCATCGTGAAGCTTTTCGACTTGCAATCTAAAAAAATTGTGAGTAAATGAGCGTTATACCGCCCATTTACTCACAAAAAGAGGCATTACATAATATGATGCAATGCCTCTTCCCTTACTATTCAAGTGAAATAACAGTCATTCACCTCTATTCAATTCTTCCCACTCTTTTCTTAATATCCCCATCTTAATGGCATCGAAGTATTCTCCATTGACAACCCTGGCATCTCTGACTCTTGCCTCTTCTTTCATCCCTAACTTTTCTGCAACCTTGACCATTCTTGTGTTTCCTGACCACGTTGACATTCCCAGTCTGTGCAGTTCACTGGAAGTGAAAAGGGTATCAATCCATAGTTTATAGGCTTCCGTACCGTATCCGCCGTTCCAATAATAAGGATCATAAATAACGATTCCTGTTTCGAGCCAGTTCGTATTTTTGTCAATCCAATAGGCACCAACGTACCCAATGGCCTTTCCATCGCATTTTATAACAAGTGCAGCTGGAAAGCCTGGAAAGATCAATTGCCCCCACTGTTGATGGTAGTCTGCTTTAGAAATTTTTTCTTCTGGAATATAAGGTCCATTCCACTTTTTTGCTTCTTGTCCCCTTTCTTCAAACTTCCAGAAGTACAGCTCCTCCATATCTTCTTGTGCTGCCTCTTTCAAGACAACTTTGTCACCAATAACTTCAATCATATTAAAAAAAACTCCAATCTATGTAATACTGCCCTATCATAATTTCAAAGGCTATTTTTGATCCCTTATCTTCTTCTCTACAATAAAAGCCAGATACCCTACAGCAAGAACACCCAATCCGCCCATAATAACGGCTGTAATTGAAAGTTGAGTAGGATTAAAGTTAATGAACATTGTTATAAAACTAAAGCCGGTAATGAATAGTAATAACCAGTGTGAATATCTCGAAAAAAATCGTTTCATTCCTTAACCTCCAAATTTAATTGCCTTTTAATGTTTTCTATCAAAATACGCTAATTCCTTCCTAACTGAATAAATCTCATGTTAGAAAAACATCTTCCCTTAGTGAATGAATTCTGTTTAGTAACATTTTATATAAAAGATAAATTAAGATTCATTTATATACGAAGGTGTGGTACTTTAGTAATGGTGATTAAAATGATAATTAAACAACTTTTTTCAAACTTGGCTATCCTCTCCTCCCTGTTATTTTTGTATATCCAATTAACAAACACTTCGCCCTTGAAGAGGTCTTCATCTCTTAACAGAAAATTGGTTATGGGGATTTCAGGCGGGTTATTCAGCAATATCCTGATGCAGTACAGTATGCAAATCGGAAACACCATTATAGATCTAAGGCATGTGCCTGTAATATTAGTTGCCTATTATGGCGGGAGCATCCCAGCTTTGATTGCCATGGTAATGGTCATCATCGGGCGTTTCATCATTGGCATTAATACTTCTTCCTATCTTGCGGTGATTCTGATTTGTACCATTACGGCTGCAGCCATCTATATTTCAAAAAGAAAACTACCAAAAAAGACAAAGATCCTACTGATCCTGACTTTTTCAAACGTTATCTTTTCTGTGCTGGTTTCTTATTTGTTAAAAGACCCAAGCACACTTTTGTTCCTTCTTCCGACCTATTGGATCATCTCCTATAGTGCAGGCTTTATCTCTTTTTATATTGTTGAGTACCTGCGCCGGAGCCAGGCCTTATTTGACCGTTACAAGTCTGAGTCTGCAACAGATGGACTTACGGGGCTGAATAACGTAAGGAAGTTTGATGAAATCTTTAATGACCTTCTAAGAACAATTCCAAATAATAACGAGAAGCTCTCACTTTTATATCTGGATATTGATTTTTTCAAAAAGGTTAATGATACATACGGACATCAAAATGGAGATATTATTTTGAAAGATTTAGGAAAGATCTTGCAAGAATCTGTTCGCTCCTTTGATATTGTCAGCCGCAATGGCGGAGAGGAATTCACCGTCATCTTACTGGATTGCCCTGTCGATCGGGCGAAAGAAATCAGTGAAAAGATCAGAAAAGCAGTAGAAGATCATGAATTCACGTTAACAGACGGACAAATCATCCACATTACCATCTCAATCGGCATTGCATGTTTTAACGATACAACTGATGATGTAACCTCATTGATTGAAGATGCAGACAGTGCTTTATACATGGCTAAAAAAACCGGCAGAAACAGAGTCTGTGTCTCTGAGAATATAAAAGCAGTAAAGATAACATATTAACCGCAGTAAGGTCCAAACTTGTTTTGGGCCTTTTTGTTATTGGGGGAAAAGATTTATCGGCGATTCCGCTCTACTTATCGGCGATTCATAAATTTTATCAGCGGTTAAGATCAATTTATCGACCAATCCACACATTTCGACACGATCCCCCCTCCCCGCTCTATTTGAGGCAACATGCCGCCTCCTGCCAATTTTTCCTTTTCACTACTATTTCCCATGATTGAAGCATAAATTGTACAAGCGATTGCCTTCAGAGACCGCCAGTTATTTTACATACCGTGACTAGAGAAATGAGGAGACTTAAGATGTTTGTTTTTATAGAAAAAGCTATTTTGGCGATGTCCGCCTTGAGGATTCTTTCGGGAAGCATTGAAATCGGTGCCGCATTACTTATGCTGAAGGTCAATGACATGGAAAAGGCGTTTGCCATTAACACGCTCCTAGCCTTTGTAGGCCCGACGATTTTCTTCTCGACTACTGCCATCGGGTTGATGGGTTTGTCAGGGAAAATTTCTTTGATGAAAGCCATTTGTTTGATATCAGGGGTTTTGCTGATTGGGCTTAGTTTGAAGATGAAATAAAACCGCCAGCATTCAACTTGCATGAATGCTGGCGGTTAATAGTGTTATAGATACATATGCACACCAGGACCGAATGGAATCCCGAGAAGAGCAAATGCAATTAATAGAATGAGCCAAATAATATAGAAGATGATACTATATGGCAGCATAAGGGCAATTAATGTTCCAAGCCCTGCTTTCTTATCGTACTCTTTCATAAATGCCAGGACAATCAAGATATATGGATTCAGCGGAGTTATGATATTAGTCGATGAATCTGCTATTCTATAAGCCGCCTGGATGAAGGCAGGATGGTAATCGAGCAGCATCAACATTGGCACGAATACCGGTGCTTCAAGTGCCCATTGAGCTGATCCGCTGAAGATGATAAGATTCAATACTGCAGTCAGCATAGAGAACCCCACGATTACCGGAAGGCCCGTCAGTTCAAGAGAGGTTAACGCTTCTGCTCCGTTAACCGCCACCCATGTTCCAAGATTGGTCCAATTGAAATAGGAAATGAATTGAGCTGCGGCGAATATCAAGACGATATAGCCTGACATATCTTTCATAGCCTCTGCCATGTACTTCGGAATATCACTTGTGCTCGTAATCTTTTTTACAGTGACCCCATAGGCAACACCCACGGTAATAAAGAAAAACAAAATGATAGGTACAATTCCGCTTAAGAACGGTGAAGGGATGATGCCTCCGTCTTCATTCCGAAGCGGTGAGTTCGGCCAGAACAGAACCAATGCAACCAATCCTAGGAATACCAGACCTGCTATTAAGCTGTTACGCAGGCCTTTACTTTCTAGAGGACTTGCTTCTTCCAAAACCTTGTCGACATCCCCTTTGTAGGTACCGAGACGAGGTTCAATAATTTTCTCAGTGATAAGTGCACCAACAACGGATAGAATGATAACGGATACAATCATGAAATACCAGTTATCTACTGGTGTTACGATAATATCAGAGTTTACACTTTTCGCTGCTTCTGTCGAAATCCCGGAAAGCAGTGCATCAGTACCGGCGATAAAAATATTGGCAGTAAAACCTGCTCCTACACCGGCAAAACCGGCTGCAAGCCCGGCCAGCGGATGACGTCCTACAGTATAGAACACCATGGCTGCTAAAGGCGGGACAAGAACAAACGCTGCATCAGATGCAAGATTTCCTAATATTCCGACAAAAATAACTGCATATGTGATCATTTTTGTCGGCGCTTTTAATATTGATTTTTTTATTGCACTTTCCATAAGGCCAACCTTCTCAGCCAAACCTATACCAAGCATCATTGCCAACACGAGGCCAAGCGGTTTGAAACCGGTAAAATTCGTCAGCATGGAAGAAAGTATGTATTGCAGGCCTTCTCCTGAAATTAAACTCTTGATCGGCAGCTCCTCTCCTGTTCCAGGGTGGACGACCGAAGCCCCCACACTGCTGACGATCCAGGAAATAATCATTACAAATGCTGCCAGATAAATAAAAATAAAAAATGGATCAGGCAGTTTGTTTCCAAGCTTTTCGATTCCATTCAGGAACCTGGTCATGCCTTTTGACTGTGGCTGATTCTCTACATTTGTTTCTGGCTGTGCCATTCCCTTCAACTCCCTCTTCCTCATTAACGGACCTTTTCCTTTTTATGTCCTTTATTAAGTATTATTCAACAAATAATTTAATAATCCTTTATTATTTGAAAATTTAAACTATTTTTTCTCCAGCAATAGTTCGTATACCTTTCGCGGCCTGCCACGACCAGTTGACTCTTCTCCCGTTACTCTGGCAACACCGATTCGTTCCATTTCAGACAGGATCCTTCTTGCATTTCTCTCTGTATTCTTCAACCATCTCGCAAGGTCTTGAGAAGTAAGAGTATCTTTATGATAGTGGTGAGAGAGTGATTGGATTTTCGATACAATCTGGGAACTAATATCTGCATCCTTGAATCGCTCTTGCCATAATTCTCCTGATTCCCGGGTATGATAGGCAACTTGTGGTGCATCATTTTCACTGAAGCTGGAGACTTCTTTATCTTCATTGATACTGATGATGACTGTCCCTTTCTCTTCCCTCGCTTTATCCAATGCCATTCGCACATGATCTTCTGCTTCCAGGACGGTAGAGCCAAACCCGATTCCTATACGGATGGGAAGATTGCTATTTACATAGCATTCATCGATAAGAGTGCGTGGAGAATGTTTTTTCGTGTATAACTCCAGTTCACCCCTGGTCGAATATAGATAAAATAGTCCGTCGCCCATTTGCACGATAGAACCGTTGATATCCTCCACGAAATCCAGCAGCGTCCGATGCAGTTCCAATTCTTGATGCTTTATCTTAAATGACATCTGATTGTTTCTTCCTGAAGGCGAAGGGTAGATTGCCTCTATTCCAACAATCACAAGCTGAGATTTTCTGTACCAGGTTGACTGGGCACGTTCTTTAATTAAGCCAAGCGCACGATGGACTGCCAATTCAGACTGAAAGACCCTGTATACCGGGATTCCCATATTTTTCAAGGCTGTGTATACAGAATGGATGCAAGTGACCGCTGCTTCAACATGTCCATCTTCAAATAATCTTTTATGAAATTGAATAATCTCATCCGCAGGAGAGTATCCATAAAATTCATTTGTAACAAATGAAAGGTCATGCAATGAGAATTGATCCTTAACCGCCTCGATTTCTTCCATCATAAGGGTGTCCAAGCTCAGTTTGCAGAGGATTTTCTTTTCTCTTACAAACGCCTCAAGCAACGTCCCCAGCAAGCTGGACCCATTTAATGGCGTATAGCTTCCATCGTTTTCTGTAATAAGTCCTTTAGATAAAGCAAAATAGTATGGTGCCTGCCCAGAGAAAAACCATTGATCGATGAATTCTTTATTCCTCTTGATGATCCCTTCTGTTTCTTCTGTTCTTTCATATACATAAGGGATGAGATTGAGTTCACTGAAGTGATCACCAGCCTTCATAATTTCAGTTACAGAATCTTCAGGTCCCACTACTCCGACTCTTATTTTCAACTTAACCACCTGCTTCTAGTTTTAAATATCCTGCCAACAATTCAACTCCCATCTTCAGGTCCTCCAATGTGGCGTATTCATCAGGGTGATGACTGAGTCCTTCTTTACAAGGTATGAAAATTAACCCAGAAGGCCATTTCTTTGCCATGTTCATGACATCATGCCCAGCACCGCTGTTCATTACCAGACTGGAGTATCCTTCATTATCTCCGACCTGGAGTAACTTTTCCTGAACTTCAGAATCCAGCGAGACAGAGGGATTATTGACAAGTGTATCTATCACTATTTTAACATTGTACTGTTGTTCAATCTCCTTGCATTTTTCTTTTACCATTTCCTCAAAAGAAGATTTCAGGCCATCATCGACACTGCGTATGTCAATTCCCAACTCAACAAGGGATGGAATGACATTCATGACATTTGGCTGTAGGTGAATGGTGCTTACAGTAGCGACGATTGGCTGTTCGCTTTCATTGCTCATTTGCGTCGCCCGGACTTCAATATCACTTATTAGAGGAGCAGCTGCAACTAGTGCATCCTTCCGATTCCCCATGGGGGTCGTCCCCGTATGACCAGCCTTTCCCTCAATCTTCACTTTCAGCCTGATTGGGCAGGCAACACCATGAACAACCCCGTATTGCTTCTGATGATCCTCAATCTGGGTCCCTTGTTCAATATGAAGTTCGACAAAACTTTTAATCTCGGAAGACTCACGTTCTGCCCCGGTAATTTCTCCCCACTTGAATCCTGTTTTTTCAACTGCCTCCCTAATGGTTGTTCCCTCTTCATCTTCAACACTGCCAATCTCTTTGTTTATCAGTCCGGACATCGCTTTACTGCCAATCGTTGATATTCCAAATCTTGCAGACTCTTCTGATCGGAAGCAAATTACTTCTATTGGATGTTTCGGTTGAAAGCCTTCTTCTTTTAATTTCTTGACTGCTCCAAGGCTGCACAAGACTCCTGCCGCTCCATCGTACCCGCCGCCCATTGAAACAGTGTCCAGATGGGAACCTGTAGCTACTGCAGGGAGACCTGATCGGTTTTCAGGTTCCCACCTTGCAATGATATTTCCAGCCTGGTCTTCAATAATGGTGAGACCCAGTTCTTCGGCTGTAGCCTTGAACACTTCTATAGAGCGGTCCTCTTCCTCTGTATAGCCCAATCTCGTGAAACCTTCAGCTCTTTTCATCGTTTCTGTCAAATTAAATGCCTTCAACGTTTCATCTAACCATTTGATCATTTTGACTCCTCCTTGTATCCAAATTGGATGACCGTTCTGATTAATGCATCGATTGCACACGGAATCACTTTTTCATCAAAGTCAAATGATGGATGGTGATGACCTGCCGGTAATGGGGAAGGAAAGATCAAGAATGTAGCCAATCCCCCTCGCTTTTGAACACGGTCAATCATGAATGTGACATCCTCAGAAGCCCCAAGAGGAAGACTAGGAATGACCTCTGTTACGGTGCTGCTATCTGCACAAGCTTCTTCTATTAGATTTATCAGTTCTGTATCACAATTACTTGCTATGGCAGTACCTGCCACCTCAGTCTCCGCCCTTACAGCGTACATGTCGGCAGAAGCTTGAATGATTCTCCTTGCTTCCTTAACCATGTACTCATTCAATTCGGTGGTTTCACCCCTGGTTTCAATTTCCATCCTTGCATAATCGGCAATAATGTTGCGCCCGCTGCCTGCTTCAAGCTTTCCAATATTGATTCTCGTTGCTCCGTCCTGATGGCGGGTAATTCCGTTTAGATGCAAACTTGCAGCAGCAGATGCCAACAATGCATTCCTGCCTTGATTAGGCTGGAGTCCTGCATGGGCGGATTTCCCGTGATAGGTGACATTGATCTTAGTCGTGGCAAGGAAGTTTGTTGTGGATGCTGCAACAACACCCGGCGGATAATCATGTATTCCAATATGCCCGCTTAAAAACAGGTCCGCATCATCAAGCCAGCCGGCCTCTACCATCGTTTTAGCCCCTCTTCCGCCTTCTTCTGCAGGTTGAAACAAAAGTGTAAAGCGGCCGCTCAAAGAGCCGATATTTTCCTTTATGAATTGGGCAATCCCAATACCAATTACGGAATGTCCATCATGGCCGCAAGAATGCATAAAGCCTTCTCTTTCCGAAACAAAACTCTTCTTCATTGGCGTGTGTTCTTCACTCTTGTTTTCATTAATCGGAAGCCCGTCAATATCAAATCGCATCGCAACATGTTTTCCCGGCTTTCCTGTGTCAATCTTTGCAACCAGACCCGTATGCCCGCCTTTCATTTTTACAAGCCATTCTTCCGGCACCCTTGCATCTGCGGCACGTTTTTCATGTTTTTCATTTTCTTCTTCAGATGGAAAACCCAGTCTCGCTTCACTCTTGATAGCGTCTCTACCCACAGCAAGTTCATATCCCAAGTTTTCTAATATTCTGCCAATCTTATAGGTGGTGACATATTCAGTCCAAGCTGTTTCTGGATACCGATGCAATTCTCTCCGTAACTGAATCAAAGAAGGTGTTTGTTCATTAAGGTATGAGTTTATTTTTTCAAGTACCATTATTCTCCTCCTCTATCATTGAGACTGATTAAGGTATCAACCGTTGCTTTCATCATGACAGCAATTCCGATCGGCAGTGCTTCTTCATTCAATCGGAATTCAGGATCATGCAGCGGCTTTTGGCCATCCCCTACAGAAGTACCCAGCCAATAAAAAGCACCGGGATACCTTAATAAGTACCTTCCGAAGTCTTCTCCCCCCATGCTTGGCGGGACATCAGGTGTTCCCTTTTCACCCAGGAGTGATTGAGCTGATTTTCTTATTTGTTCTGCCCACTCTTCTGAATTGACGGTTGCCGGATATCCGTCAAGGTATTGGATTTCTACTCTTGCTCCCAAGGATTCCGCTGTTCCTTCAACTATCTTGTGAAAGCGTTCCTTCATTAACCTTTTCGTTTCATCCGTGAAGGTGCGGACTGTTCCTTCAAACACCACTTCATCAGCGATCACGTTATAGCGGTATCCACCTTCAATTTTTCCGATCGTCAATACAGCAGATGCGACCGGGTCGACATTCCTGCTGACAATTGTCTGCAGAGATGAAATTATTTGATTGGCCGTAATTATGGCATCTACCGTCTGATGAGGCATGCTTGCGTGGCCTCCCGATCCCCTTACAACTACTTTAAATCGATCCGAGTTACCCATTATAGGGCCGGTTCTCACTCCGATTTGGCCCACCGGTAAATCTGGCCATACATGCTGTCCTAAAATGACATCCGGCTTATATGTATCGAACACTCCATCATCCATCATTGCCTGCGCTCCCCCAATCGGGGCATTTTCTTCTGATGGCTGAAATACCAACAAAACAGTGCCTTCAAGATCTTCTTTCTGATTATTCAGTTCAATCCCAACTCCAAGAAGCATCGCCGTATGGGCATCATGACCGCAAGCATGCATTTTCCCTTCAACCTTCGAGGAAAATTCAACGCGCGACCTTTCAGTTATTGGAAGCGCATCAATGTCGGCTCTTAAAGCCACCGTCTTGCCAGGTTTTGCTCCTTCAATAACCCCTAAAACGCCAAAACCGGCAAATCCAGTATGATAAGGGATATTATGTTCCTCAAGCTTCTCTTGTATTTTCCTTGATGTCTCTTCCTCTTCACCACTTACCTCGGGATACTGATGAAGCTCCCTACGAAAAGCAATAACTTCAGCAGCTGTAGCACTCGAAATTTCATCAATCTTCATAGTGTTTTTCCTTTCCGGCATT
Source organism: Bacillus sp. SG-1 (assembly GCF_000181495.1). Lineage (GTDB taxonomy): Bacteria > Bacillota > Bacilli > Bacillales > Bacillaceae_B > Rossellomorea. The sequence continues at coordinate 338,540 of NZ_ABCF01000001.1, read as the reverse complement.
CCCTCTTAATTAAGGAAAGTTTCCTTTTTTGTTCCGTTATTTCTCATATTAGCATAAACATTCTTTGTTTTCATTAATATTCTAAAAATTTAAGTAATTCAACCAATTCCATGCTTTGCTTTTGTAATGTGTAACTCCCTTCCTTTCTTTTTAATCATAAGATCATTTCCTTATAAAAAGAGCCCTTAAAGGAGCTCTGCTTGTGGCGGCCATTTCCAAGACACTGCGCTTATACATTTCTTATATAAGGAATCTAAGTATTTCTATTTTCAACCCGGAAACATTATAAAAAAGTCAACTGTCCGTAATCGTATTGTTTCAGTTGATTAAGAATTCTGACGGCTGGTGTGAGATGTGTTTGTTAGGTTGGTTTATTCCTATCAAATTACGACATTACTGCTGTTTCATCAGACACACCGCTAAACTGGTGACCTTCACCCACAATCCTCCTCAAAATGCTTTCCTTCCCGAGGAAGCATTCCTTCCGGCGGGGTCCAGACACTTTGACAGATTTTATTTTTATCCGCAACCGAATAGGTATAAGCCCAATCCTTCTCATTGTCAAAAGTCACTTCAAGATGATAGGGGTTGTATTGCCTTCCCACCTGCCTCTGTATCTCCCATTCTTCTCCCGGATACTTTTCTGATAAGTACTCTTTCAAAGCTTCCGTTTTCTTAGTCACTTGAAACTCCACCCAAAATGGGCGAACTGTGAAAAAGAGAACGAGAAGAAATATAATTACTACAGCTGCCATGAAACTGATTTTCCTTACCTTGGCTGGCATTAAGCGAGCTGCACCGAAATCAACAGGACAAACAAACAGGATGCAACAATTTCTATCACTGTTATAGGATGCATAACGACCCTCCAGTCTTTTTATTTCTGAAATTTCAATCATTAAAGTATATCATTATATTTATTCTATAAGAATCTTTATTATTAAATAAACAAAACCCGGAGATTCGATTCCTCCGGGTTCTTGGTTATGTATTTTTTTGAAAAGAAAAACCTATATAACTTAATGCATTGGCAAGGTTTGATTCGATTTTTATGTTAACCAGATCAACATGTGACCTTACAGCCTGCATTGCAATTTCCGGGCGTATACCTGTAAGGATAGGTTCAACACCAACCAGTTTCATCAAATTCACGATACGGAGCAAAGAAAAAACGACTTCATCATCAATGTGGGTAATTCCTGATAGATCGATGACTATGTATTCAAGCTGCATGTCCTGACTTTTGGCCAGTGTCAACTCAATAATTGTTTCTGCTCGATCATTATTGATGATGCCGACAATTGGAAGTACTGCAACTCCATTGGTGATGGGCACTAATGGAGCAGACAATGTTTCAATTTGCTTATTTGCGTTATCAAGTTCCAAAACATAGGAAAGCAGTGAACTCATTGTTTCAAATAATTCCTTGTGTTCCTCTGATATCTTAAATGGATTTGTATCAAGCCCGCAAATCGTTCCATAGTTTCTTCCATCTTCATAATAGATGGGAATGCCGACAAAGCTTCCGCTTCCCAAGTTGTGCGTTACATTCAGTGATTTTGTTAAGTTATCGTTTGTAATATCCGGAATAATCAAAACTTTTTTTCCTACATCAACACTCACCTTGCAGAACGTCTCTTCGAAAGGAAGGGTATCTCCTTTTCTTAATAGTACTTTATCCTTATTGATTACTTTGACAATTTCGTTTGTACACCGATCGTTTTTTGCTATAAAAAGAGTGTTGATATCCAACATTTTGCTGATCATTCTGAGGATGCTGTCAGCAGCTTCATCAAAGTTCCTGTATCGATGACTGTGAATGATGTTTACCTCTGTTGAATCCATAATACATATTCCTTCCTTAGTTAAAACTTGAATCGATTTATTATACCCTCTTTTAACGAAGATAAACATTTTTATAGAAGAAATTTAGGCTTAAGGTCCCGATAATGTGAAAAACCAGGAAGCATGGACTCCCTGGTTTTTCCTATCTTTATTGTTCCATCCATTCTGGTTTGCCAAACCCTTTGAATTCTTCATCAATGATTGCTTCGAATTCTTCAGATCCCACAACTTCTTGGATGTCTTGTGCTAATTTGGAATCAATATCCTTTGTATTCATTACGACACGGTTACGGTACTGGTCAGGCATGTTTTCTAACTGAAGGGCATCCAAAAGGTCCATCTTGGCAGCCAGTGCAAAGTTTCCTGGAACAGCGGAAAGATCTGTGCTGTCAACCGCTCTTGGAAGCTGTGCTGCTTCAATCGGCTGGAACTTAAGGTTTTTCACGTTTTCCTCCACATCTTTTTCAGAAACTGTCAGCGGGTCAGAATCAGGGTTCAATGTGATCAGGCCTGCATCCTGTAGAATTTGAAAGGCGCGTGCAGCATTCGTTGGGTCATTAGGGATGGCAATAGTACTTCCGTCTTCAATTGCATCGATTGAATCGAACTTGTTCGAGTAGATGCCCATAGGAGCTGTCGGTACAGAAATGACTTCTGATAATTCAAGGCCGTTTTGCTCCGAAAATGTTTCCATATAGATTTTGTGCTGAAACAGGTTTGCATCAAGATCTCCTTGAGCAAGGGCATTGTTTGGCTGGATATAGTCACTGAATTCCCTGACTTCCACAGTGTATCCCTTTTCTTCCAGGCCGGGCTTAAGAGCCTTTGTGACCATATCACTGTAGGGACCGGCTGTTGCTCCAATTGTAATTTCCTTGCTTTCGCTTTCTGAACCGCCCGCTTCTTCCCCTCCGCAAGCAGCCAATAGACTGATCGTTGCTGTTAAAGCTAAAAATAAAATCCATTTTTTCATGTTCTTTTCCCCCTGAAATTATTATCTTTTATCTACTAATCTTGCAAAAATATCACCCGTGTACTGGATGATTTGAACCAAACAAATCAAGATGACAACTGTCGTCACCATAATGACATTGTCATAGCGATAATATCCAAAGCGGATTGCCAGGTCACCGACTCCCCCGCCGCCGACAATGCCAGCCATCGCGGAAAAAGCAACAAGGCTGATGGTTGTAATTGTTACAGCCTGGATAAGAGCTGGCCTCGCTTCCGGTAGAAGGACATCTTTAATGATCATCCAAGGGCTCGCACCCACGGATACCGATGCTTCAATCACACCTTTGTCAATTTCCCGCAAAGAGGTTTCTACCATTCTTGCAAAAAACGGAATCCCGGCGACAGACAGTGAAACCGAAGCCGCTGTTGGACCAATCGTTGTCCCTGTCAGAATTTTCGTCAATGGCAGCAATGCAACCAGTAAAATGATAAATGGAATAGAGCGGATCATATTGACGAAAAACCCGACAACTTTTTTGATAAAACTGTTTTGAAGGAACAACCCTTTATCTGTGACGAACAACAAGATTCCCAGCGGCAAGCCGATAAGAATCGATACGGAAAGCGATATCCCCACCATATAAATCGTTTCAAAAAATGCTTTGTTCAGCTCCGGTATGATGGCCGTCAATGATTCAGGCAGCATGCTCAAGCACCTCCAAACTTTGCGTTTTAATACGGATATAACGAATGGCCGCGTCTATTTCCGCGGCATCACCGATCAATTCCATAATGAAGATTCCCAAAGGTATATTCTGAATGTACTCAATTTTCCCATGCAGGATATTGCCTCTCACTTTATACTTCTGGAAGACATCAGAAACAACACTTTCTTCAGCAATCGACCCTTTGAACTGGATTTTAATCAGCTTACCTTGTCTGGACTGAAGCAGATGCGGCGGCAACTCAAACTGCAGGATATTCTCAATGAATTGCCGGGTCAAGTGCTCTTGAGGATTAGCAAACAAATCGTAGACTGAGCCTTCCTCTATAATTCTCCCATCCTGCATCACGGCCATCCTGTCACAGATTTCTTTCACCACTTCCATTTCGTGTGTGATGAGCACAATGGTCAACCCTAGTTCTTTGTTGATATCTTTCAAGAGTCTGAGTATTGACTTTGTTGTACTCGGATCGAGAGCGGATGTTGCTTCATCACATAACAGAACCGAAGGATTGTTTGCCAGAGCCCGGGCAATTCCCACTCTCTGCTTCTGCCCCCCGCTGAGCTGGGCAGGATAGGCATTCGCTTTATCACTCAATCCAACCTTTTTCAATAACTCTGTCACCCTCGGCTTTACTTCAGCTTTGGGAACCCTGGCCGCTTTAAGAGCAAATGCAAGATTCTCAAACACGGTCTTCGCTTTGATCAAGTGAAAATGCTGAAAAATCATGCTGATCTTCTGGCGTGCCTGCCTCAAATCCCTTGACGAAAGCTTTGTCAAATCCTGCCCGTCAATAATGATCTCCCCCGAAGTCGGCTTCTCCAGAAGGTTTAAGCAACGGATCAATGAACTCTTCCCCGCCCCGCTGTAACCGACTATCCCAAAAATCTCACCTTTATTGATCGTGACAGAAACATGATCCACACCAATGACGGTCTGCTTCTTCGTTTTATATTCTTTAACCAGATTCCTTATCTTGATCATGATGTACCCCCTTTTTTTGCCAAAATAAAAAATGCCCCTTTCAACTGAAAGAAGCATCCGTGTATCGATCACTTATCTTTCAGAATGAAATCACTCTGCAGGAATTAGCACCGTTCCATACTGGAGGTTGCCGGACGTCATAGGGCCTGATCCCTCGGTCACTCTTGATAATTGAATTTATGAAATTATTTTTTAATTCTATACAGGATAATAATCCCTATATTGCTGGAAGTCAATACACATTTTTCCTGAAATATTCATGTAAGCGTTACCTTTATTGATAGATCAATAAATTTTTTTTTTGAGTATTGCGACTGTTTTCTTATTTACACGCCGGGGTGAATCTGGTTAAGTAGTAAAAAAGGCATGTGATTGAACAGCTGGTTTGGGGTTTTCATAAGTGTATATCTGTCAAGCCTGAAAATTCTCTTGAAGACTTTCCTCAAGGACATGTTTCCTTCTTTTGGAGCTTAAAACTGCCTTGAGAGTATTAAAAAATATTAAAGGAGATTGCTAATGAATTTACAATACGAAATTATAAGTGAAGAAGATGCCGAGTGTTTGAGAGATACATGCAATGAGCTTATGGCGTTTCAGAAGTCTAGAGCCTCCATCAGTCCTGAATTTTTTGACAACATGAACTTTGAAACAAGGATGATCCCTTCTCTGAACAAAGCCATACATAACTATCTGGCAGCAGTAAAAGACGGAAACAATATTGTAGGATATGTTTACTCCAATATTTCACCCAAAGAGGCCTATGACAGTGATTTTGCGACCTTTTTTGACCTTTCATCTGTAAGCAAGGAAAATGTGGGATGTCTTTCGCAATTTTATATAAAAGAAGAGTACAGGGCGTATGGAGTCGGCTCCACCTTATTTAAAATGTCCATGGATTGGCTGAATCAATTTAATGATATTGAGGACTACTTTATCTTTGTTTCAAATGGGAATGATAATGCCTTAGAGTTTTATAAACGGAAAGGGTTCAAGGTCAGTCATGACATTCTGGATGGGTTTATCACGGTTTTGCGGAGCAGCAGGAGTGACTAATTTAACGGAAACACGGAGGAGAGCTGGGCTTCATGGGTTTGTGTTACCTTTTAGTAGGTGAATTATAGGGGCTTCAAAGAGAAATTGACTATTTTTTTGGGTCTACTGAAAAAGACGGACTATTCCCTAAGAAACTTAAATAGTCAGGTACCCCTAAACATGAATCTGATTGCAAAAGATTGCATTCCTATCCAACATCGCCTTGCTCCCCTACCGCACCATTTTTCTTTATAATAACTCCCTCCTATTTCTTCTTGACAGTTTTAAGAAATCGCTTTCAAGTGTATAGGCACCCTGACTTTTTTAGGATATTATGGAAGTATTAGGAACCAAAGTAAAGAGGTGTTCAGATGGGGAAATGGGAGATTTTTAAAAGCAGAAATTTTGTTATGTATTGGTTGGGTTATCTTTTTTCTACACTGGGAGATGCCATTTTTATTCTTACTATATCCTGGCTCATTGTTAAGATGACCGGTTCAGGTGTAGTGATGGGTACCTTTCTCTTATTTGTCGGGGTTCCCCGTGTGGTGTTTATGCTTTTCGGAGGGATTGTGGTTGACCGCTTCTCTTCCCGTATTGTGATGTTTTGGTCAGATACACTGAGAGCAGTTGTGTTATTTACTTATGCTGGCACATCATTGACCGGACATGTATCCCTTCCGTTTATCTTCGGGCTGGGGACGATCTTTGGCATAGTGGACGCTTTTTATTGGCCAGCAGTCACCGCCATTCGCCAGCGGATCGTTCATAAAGAACAGTATACACAGTCCAATTCCGTACTGACGGGAACCTGGCAGATAGCTGCGATTGCTGGGCCGCTCCTGGGTGGCGTTTTAATCAATCTGTTTGGTTTCACCCTCAGTTTTACGCTCACTGCCTTCAGCTTCTTGATCTCGGCAGCTACCCTCTTTTTTATCCAACTGCTGCCTATAGTAAAAGAACTTGTGACAGAGAAAAAATCAGTATTATCCGACATGCTTGATGGTGCACGATTCGTCGCAGGAAGTTCTATCCTTCTTGTCATCATTGTAACCGCTGTTTTTGGCAATATGGCCATGAGTACAATTCTTGTCGGTCTTCCCTTTCTTGCAGAAGAATACGGAGTTGGTGCACCAGGGCTGAGTCAGATGCAAGCTGGACTGGGAACCGGAGGAATTGTCGCTTCGATTTTGCTGTCAGTTTTTATTGTAATTAGGAGACCCAGTCTTCGCGCAAAGATGGCCACCTTGTTCATGCAAGGTACAATCATTTTCTTTATCGGGTTTACTCAAAATCATTGGCAGGTCGCTTTTCTGGTGGCATTGATCGGTGCTGCCGGCGCTACCCTTGGTGTACTTGAACAGAGCATCTCGCAAATGATCATTCCACAGCATATGATGGGACGTGTATACAGTATCATTTTGATCGCCGCCCAGGGAATGACCCCCGTCGCGCAGGCTACCAGTGGCTGGCTGATTGATGCAGTCGGTGTGCATGAAATTTATTTTTATGGCGGTGCCCTTGGGATGCTGTCAGGATTTATCGGATTCTTCACACCTGCAGTAATAAAGTATGGAACAGCTGCTGGAGAGACGGTAAAAGCATAATGATTTGAAATGCCGCCTGGATGGCGGCTTTCCTGGTTTCAGGGGGATTCATTTTCAAAAAAACTGCCCTGACAGCATGTTTCTATTTACCTGCCCTTTTTGTTTTGTAGATCATTTTGCAGTTTAGCGCATACTAGATTGGCAGTTGATTTTCCCCTATTCTAGTAAATCACCTTCCCCTGATTTGTATGTTGTTACACTCACATAATAATCTATCGACTATTAATATGTGAGTATCAAACCCAGCACCCAATCCAATACACCTTCTAAATAAAGATAGGGGTAAATTTAAAAAAAGCCCATCCCCCACTAAGAAGATGAGCCAAAAAATTCACCCTTGAATATCCCGACGATTGTACCCCACAAAACCGGCAGCCATGACAACGAGGGCTATTAATGTCAAAGTGCTAATACTTAAGATATTCATCTTCTCAATCGGCAGTTCCGGTATATGGCCGAACGGGGACAGATTTCCCACCCATTCGTCAAACTGGAATAAACCGCCAAGGTAGATGACGAAGAACGAATATCCAAGATACATCCACGTCACCCCTGTGAGATTAGGCAGAAAGCCGACAAGGAGCACGCCAAGCGCGATTACCATCCATATTGCAGGAAGATAGACCATTCCGGCTTCAAGAAAAGTCGTTAAGCCAATTCCTTTATCCAACACCGCGTCTGCTGTTACACCAAGACCTATTGCGGCAATACCCTGCATGACTATTGAGACAATGAGTGATAGTGCCAAATAGCTGCCCAGCAAACGAGTTCTTGATACGGGACGTGCAAGAATGTGTTCTGTGCGCTGAGCCTTTTCTTCTCCTTTTAGCTTAAAGACGACCATGAGGGCTGGCACTGTGCTGATTATCGCTAATACGGACATTATCTTTGCCGTGAATTGTTCTGTCAGAGAAAATCCATCTGCAGAAGGCAAAAGCTGCTGCATCATTTCAATCTCATTGAAGAAGGATTCTAAGTCACCAAAAACGGAACCGTAAGAAACACCCATGAGCAGCATTCCGACACCCCATGTAATCATGCCCGTCCGTTGAAGCCTTACTGCCAGGCCAAAAGGGCTCTGCAAAAACACCGAAGCGAATCTTTTACCAGGCCTCGATGGCAGAAAACCTGAGCCTATATCTCTAATGCTGTTCAGATATAATGCCAGAAACATAAGTGCCAATGAAACAGCGGCAGTTAAAATGATCGGCCACCAGTAGTTGTTGACATAAACCTCTGACCCAAGAATCCAGCCGAGCGGAGAAAACCAGGAAAGCGTCTCATTGCTTACGTCTCCAACAGCCCTGACTAGATAGGCCGCCCCCAGAATGGTAAAAGAAAAACCAATCGTTCCTCTTGAGGAATCAGACAACTGGGCAAAAACTGATGTGACGCCTGAGAAAAATAGTCCTGTCGAACCAAGGGCGGCTCCGTAAAGCAAAGAGCCTTTCAAATCTATGCTTTCGATTCCCATTGCATACAATCCTAAACCGACAATGAAGGCAAGCAGGACGTTTGTTAAAGCTACAACCAAAAGCGTCCCATTCAAATTAGCCAGCCTTCCTACGGGAAGCGACCGAATCATCTCAATTCGTCCTTCTTCTTCCTCGGCACGGGTATGGCGGACAGTCAGAAGAATACTCATGATGGCCACTGCAATCGCGGTAAAAAGAAGCATTTCATGAGCAAACATTGCACCATACGTATAGTTATCAATACCATAAGATTTACCGAGCATTGCCGTCATGGCAGGATTCATCATCGTTTCGGCAATCGCCTGCCTGCTTTCCTTTGTAGGATACAAACCTTTAAACGCTCCTGCCGTCATGTATGACAAAATTGCCAGCGATACAATCCATATCCCAATCCGAATTCGATCCTGACGCAATATGGTCTGTATCAACATACCTGTATTACTGAACAAGGGGCCAGCCATCAGGATTCACCTCCGGCTCCTGAAACGGTAACCGTCCTGTCAGCATCATAATGCCTCATGAATAAATCTTCCAACGTAGGAGGTGCACTTTCGAGCCTTTTGATTCCAAAGCCGCTGACAAAACGAATGACATTATCAAGCTCTTCGGAGTCTGCCTGGAAGGAAACCTCTTCACCGTTTTTCTTGATATCATGTACGCCTGCAACCTGATCAAGCGAGTCAAGCGGCCGAATGGTTTCCAGCAGTAAATGAGTTCTGGTTAAATGACGCAGCTCAGTCAATGTGCCTGTTTCTATGATTTGTCCTTGGCGGATAATTCCGACTCGGTCACATAGCTTTTCTACTTCTGATAAAATATGGCTTGATAACAGAACACTTTTCCCTTCTGCTTTCACTTCCCCGACACATTCCTGGAAAACCCGTTCCATCAACGGATCCAGACCGGAAGTCGGTTCATCCAGGATATAGAGATCAGCGTCAGATGCAAACGCGGCAACAAGGGCTACCTTCTGGCGATTCCCTTTTGAGTAGGTTCTGCATTTCTTCGTCGGGTCCAAGTTGAATTTCTCAATAAGCATTTCACGTTTTTCCTTATTTACTACATCTCTCAGTTTCATAAACAGGTCGATGACTTCCCCGCCGGTCAGATTCGGCCAGAGATTCACGTCTCCTGGAACGTAGGCTATCCTCTTGTGAATGTCGACTGCATCTTTCCATGCATCCTTTCCGAAGATTGTTGCTTCTCCGTTGGATGCTTTTAAGGCACCCAGCAGAATTCGGATGGTTGTTGATTTACCTGCCCCATTAGGACCAATGAAGCCAAAGACCTCCCCTTGGTTCACCTCGATGTCGACTCCGTTCAGGGCCGTGAATTCCCCAAATTTCTTGGTTAAGTTTCTCGTTTTTAATACAGCCATACCCTCTCCCCCTCTTCCTTGAGCTTACTTATAAAATGAATTTTTTAACACATTCAGATATTCATCCATTTGAGCAAGGGTTTCTTCTATATTTATTTCTTGCAGATTCATTCCTTTAACTTTCGCTTGTATTCTGTTTGAAAATCCCTCCAGCGACCAGGCGATGATGTCTACCGCTTTCTCGATATCCACTCCCTCTCTGAATTGGCTAGTGTCGATATCTTTCATCATATCCCTGTAGTTTTTGCTCAAAAACTCATTTTTGCGATATTCCAATTCTTTGCTTATGTCCTTATCCTCTTCAAAGAAGATTCCATTAAAAAAATCAAACACCTGAGGATATTCGTGAAATAATTCCATTTTCACTACAGCCATTTCTCGGTTTCTCACAAAAATGTCCCTTACTTTCCAATTGACTTCCTGCTTCATTTTCTCAATCAAAATGTCTACAAAATGATCGAACAGGAACAGATACAAGTCTTTTTTACTCTTGAAATAGTGAAACAACAACCCTTTAGAAATACCGGCCTCTCTCACAATTTCATTTGTGGAGGCATTTTTATAGCCTTTCATAGCAAACTCTTTTAAAGCAGCATTCAATATCCTGTCTTGCTTTTCTTGATCAATACTGAAAAATTTTATATCCATTGCAACACCTCCACGGAGTCGGATATATCATTGACCACTCCGGTCAACTACATGATACCCCTCGTTGACCAGAGTGGTCAATAGGAGTTCTTGTCAAAAAAAATCGAAAATAAAAACAACCCATAATTTGAGTTGTTTTTTATTATTCATCAGCTTTTATTCCTGCTCCGAAAGCTTTTTGCGGTCGGCAGCAGTTGGCGGTTCTTCCAGCCATCCATTCTCGATCATCATATTCAAAGCATCATTGGCATATTTGCCAACCCCTGTTGAAAGTGTCAGAAGTTGAGTATGAATGTCATGTCGCAATATCTTTGACAAAGCGGCCCATAATTCGTAATACCGGTGGCAGTGGCTATAGACGCATGTGATAACAATAACTTATCTGAAAATGGCGAGATTGTTGAATCAGTCACCTGGTCATCAAGCACCCGGGGACTTGGCAAATCATCTCTTTGCAGGAAGGAACTCAGCTCTGTGATCTGTTTGCCAGCCAATTGGGAGCCTTCCCGAAAAAACTGTCTGAGTTTTTCTGAAGAGGCAACCTGGCTGAAAGCAAGCATTAGGGCTTTTCCCAAAGCATTTGTGTAGATGTTTACTTGCAGATGTTTGATCTCCACGCCCAGTAGCGGTCGACCTTTACCTGCAATTATTGAAATAAAAGATTCTTTTTCAACAAAATCCACTTTAGCCGGATACGGAATTTCTGGTGCTGTGATGTCAAAGCCCTTAGACAGTAAAAGTGCAGTCGCTTTTTTATATACTTGAACAGAGTCTTGCAAACAACCTTCAAAATAAGAGACCACATCCTGGCGATAGGAGGTCGACAGAGCAGAACCATAGGCTAAAAAAGCAGCTCTGGCCATTTCTCTTGTGTAAAATACCATGAATATATCACTGAAGAGCCGCGGAGCTCCCCTGTGTACATCCTGTTCTCCGAATGCAGTAGGAATAGGGATACTCTCATGTTTGAACAGCATACTGATTTGCTCAAGATGTTTTTTTGAAAATGAAAGTGCCATATCAACAAAATCCCGTACCTCATCATCTTCTACCACTTCTAAGAAATGTTCAAAAACACAGCTGTATACGGAATCCCCTTGATAATTTGCGAACAGTTTTCCCAGCTCCGACGACACTAGATTCTTTTTTTCTGGTGTTCCAAGATTTTACTTTCTATGTTTCCAGTACTTCCGTTATCCAATATTCATCACCCCTTTTCTAAAAAAAATGCGGTTATTTGTCAGGCAAGCCAGGCGGATAATAATAAGGTGGTACTTTAAGCCAACCACGTTTTCTCATCAGCATTTTCAAAGTAGTACCGAACGTTGTCCACTCTGTATAGAAGCCAAACCACATCAAACCGACATCATTCCGTACTGAATCCGCCTGACCTTTGGCACTGGCCGTCATACAAGTCACCAATTTAAAAGCAATACCATTGGTAATCTCATCATCCGTCAATTTCACCCCAAGAGGAATATCATTAGGCTCAGACTCCGGCTTTGCTGATGTTACATCAGCCAGCGGAATTCCTTCTTTCTTCATAAAATCTGATAAAGCTTTAACCTGGCCTTCACAGAGACTTATAATGTCTTTCAACATCTCCTTAACCTCATCATCCGTCGTTGTATTCAAGCCGATTTCTTCGTAACGAATGAATTCTTCCATAAGTGTTAGATAGTTCCAGCAATCCCCTGCTTCAATGATATGTAATGGAGATTTAGGTTCGTCTATGTTATCAATGGCTGTTTTTAGTGTATTCCAAACTGTTTCAAATGGATTTGCCATGCCCACACCTCCTTTCTCCTATTATTTCTAATTAATTTTTAAAAATGTAAATAAGCGGACAATAGTTTTTCAGTATGAATCTTATTAAGCAGGAAAAAATACGGAATAACAGGAGGTGTAGCATGACAAACATATTTGCGTCTATAAAAGATTACTTACAAATGAAGTTGGATGATGAACCGAAAAATCCTTTGCATGTAGGAGAGGTGATGAGCCTTTGGATGTATCTGGCATTAATGGATGAAGCGACTGTCTATATCCAAATAGGGTTGAATACCACCAATGATGATGTTGTCCATAAGATGCTGACAGACAGCCTTAAACAATGTGATGAGCAGGGGAAGCGATTCCGTGAATTCATGAAAACCGAAGGCGTCCATTTACCAAGCACAAGTGAACAACGCCCTAACTCGGATTCGAATGCTGTGCCGCTAGGGGTCAAACTGACTGACGATGAAATCATGAATGGCCTCAGCATGAAAACGATGGCCGCTGTCATGCATTGCGCCGTATCAGCGAGTCAATCCATAAGAAATGATATCAGCTTGTTGTTCACCCAGACCATGATAGAAAAAATGAAGTTTGGTGTGGAACTGAAAGATGTCATGAGGAAGAGAGGCTGGATCAAAGTTCCGCCTTACTACTATCCACCAGGTATGCCGAAACAGCAATGAAACAAAGAGAAATCCTTCCTGGGTTTTTCTTTTTTCATTTTAGCGTTCACTTCGTTACTCAGTCAGATAGGAGCAGTTGTGGTTCTGAATGATTATCGAGACGTTTTGTTCAGCCACCACCTCGGGGACTGGCGTGATTATGAAAAGCATGATTAAGATAAGATTCGTTTTAAAAAAGGAGGTCATCCAATGTTACATGCTGCTCTATGGGGCGGAATCACCAGCTTATCACTCTTTATAGGGGCGTTAGCAGGAATCTACCTAAGAATTCCTAAACGCATTGTGGCTTATATAATGGCTTTTGGGACAGGGTTGATTATAGGATCTGCCACCTTTGACTTGTTAAGTGAAGCGCAAGGAAACGCAAACTTGCTTTTGATTACTGTTATGTTTTTACTGGGTGCCCTTCTCTTCACGATTTTTGAATTGGTTATTAGTAAAAAGGGCGGCAATGAACGAAAAAGATCTAAGAAGAACCCCCACGGTCATGCCGGCTTGGCTATTTATGTCGGTACACTTATGGATGCGATTCCAGAGTCCATCATCATAGGAATCAGTTTCATCGGCAGCCAGCCGATTCAATGGGTTTTTATTTTCGCCATTTTCATAAGCAACCTCCCTGAATCCCTTTCCAGCTCTATTGGGTTGCGGAAAGATAACTATAGTGTAAGGAAGATTTTATTTTTATGGGGCAGTGTAGTGGTACTTTCTTCCGTAAGTGCTATGCTGGGGTATGTCTTTCTGCAGGGAGCTTCCGAAAGTGTGAGCTATCTGATAGGTGCCTTCGGTGCTGGAGGTCTGATCGCCATGGTATCCTCGACCATGCTTCCAGAAGCATTTGAACAAGGGGGCCCGGTTGTCGGTTTTATTTCTTCATTAGGGATCATTCTTTCTTACATTCTCACAAACCTGCAGGGACCGGCATTTTGATTTGTAAAGGGATATCCGCTTCGAGAGGGTGGTGCTGGAAAAGAAGGAGGTCACGCACCTGCCGCTTTAATCATTTGTATGAATAACGAACTATAGAATTTGTATGAACAACGCAAAAAAACAGAGCCTCTCCATATGGAAAGACTCATTTGAGGCAGGTGATCAACCGCCCATTTTCCGGCGGGTGACACTCGCTTTTTTCGCTTGCTGACTTTTCATTCTTTGGTTGCCGGCAAATCCATTGCCTTGCTGCTTGTCATTACCCTGTGCCTGTTTCTTTCTTTCAAGCTGTTGTTTCATTGCTTCCTGTAAACTGATTTTCTTTTGGTCCTGCTGGTCTGCCATTGGGCTTTTCTCCTTCACATGTCATGCATGCATAATAAATTTAACTACACCTTCATTATAGTACAAGCCCTTCAATAAAACACCCACATTTTCGCTTTAATGCTTTAAATCACTAAGAGGGACTGTCCCGTGTTACTTTAGCGTAGCAGCGTGCTAGCAATTTGCTAAACCCCTGAGAGGTGGCTGGTTTGGTTGTATTCTTTGACGTCCCACTTGTTGTCCTGGAAATGAATCGTGTTGATGCAGGCATTGATCAGATGGGTTTTCCCGTAAACAAATTCACCCTCTGAGAGGTATTCCAACAGGATTCCGATTAGTGCCCCGTGTGCCACTAACAGTACATTTTTATCAGGGTAGGCACTCTGTATTTCGCCTATTCCTTTAAGAACTCGAGACAAAACCTCACTTCTTGTTTCTTGTCCTGGACTTCCCCCATTCGGATATTTCCTTCTGCTTTCCTCAATCAACTTACCCTCAGCTTCACCAAAGTTCCTTTCCACGAATTCTCCTTTCACAATAAGTGGAATCGTTAATCCTTCATTAATGATCTCAGCCGTCCTTCGGGCCCGTTTCAAAGGCGAAGTAACGATAACATCCCACTCTCCCTCTTTCAAGTGGTCCCGGGCCTGCCTCGCTTGAAGCTCACCCATTTCATTCAGTTCAATATCTGTGCTGCCCTGTAGTCTCCTTTCTTTATTCCAGTCGGTTTGTCCATGCCGGACGATGCAGATTTTCGTCATTCTTGCTTCCCCTCTCTTCTTTTTGTAGGGAGCTCCCCATTTTATCAACTATATTCTATCATAATTCCAAAATATGCTATCGACCACTGATACTCGTCCATTCCCTGCAAAGCTTGTTCGCATATAAAGATAGTAAGTCAAAAGATAAGAGAATTTTTATAGCGTTTTTTTATCTTTTGGCCAAAATAAAAAAGGAGTGAATTGGATGAAGAAGAATACTTGCGGTACCCATCACAAGGGGTGTCCTCCAGCGTTAAAGTGCGACACAGCCAAAACTAAACATGTCGATTGTGATGCCAAGTCCTGGTATCCTTACGGCGATGTCTATGTTCCTGTTGTGCTTGCGGATGTAAAGCTTCAAGCAAATGTAGAAGCGGATATCAAACTTCCTACACCGGCGAAAGAAATCAAGATGATCAAGAAGAACGTCTCCTTGAAGCAATGCGAAGCCCTTCGCCACCCTTACAGTGAATACAAAGTGAAGCTTTATATTACTGGTGTTGTACACAAAAACATCCAGTATGTAGATGCTTGCACAGGTTTTGTAAGAGACTACAGCGTAGATGTACCTTTCACTTGCAGTGATGAAGTGAAAATCCACCACCTGGTTGAGCAAATGAAGAGCAAGAAGAGCTCTTTGACAGCAGAATTCAGATTCCTTGCTAAAGACGGCCACGGTGCTGACAGATGCAGAGAGGGCTCACACACATTTGAATACTTCAATGAGCCAATTGATTGTATTCTTAAGATGGCTGACGTGTTCGAACTTGACTTGTTCAAAGATCACGATAAATGGGGCCGCTTCACACGCATCACTGAAAAAATGGACGTCAACCTTTGGTTCAAGCTTGTCCAAAAACAGGAAAAACCTGTATGCCCTCCAACATCTTATGAGCCATGTCATGATGGAGATGGCGATGGTGATGAATACCCAGAACCAAAAACAATGCTTGACAGAATCAAAGACAGAGTTGACCGCTTAAGCTAATTTGTTTGTTGGGTGTCTTTTTTGAGACACCCTTTTTTATGTTTAATAACTCTTTGTTCTCATAAGCCCGATTGAGAGCCTCATAGACCCTCTAGGACGCCGCCGATTCCTTTCAATTGTCCAATCGACAACCTCATTGGCTCTCTTTGACACCACCGATCCCTCTCAACTGTCCAATCGACAACCTCATTGGCTCTCTTTGACACCACCGATCCCTCTCAACTGTTCAATCGACAACCCCGTAGGCTCTCTTTGACGCCGCCGATTCCTCTCAAACAGCCAATCGACAACCCCATAGGATCTCTTGGACACCACCGATCCCTCTCAACTGTCCAATCGACAACCCCATAAGCACTCTTTGACACCACCGATTCCTCTCAAACACCCAATCGACAACCCCATAGGCTCTCTTTGACACCACCGATCCCTCTCAACTGTCCAATCAACAACCCCATAGGCACTCTTTGACACCGCCGATTCCTCTCAAACACCCAATCGACCACCTCATTGGCTCTCTTTGACCCACCGATTCCTCTCAAACAGCCAATCGACAACCCTATTGGCTCTCTTTGACACCATCGATTCCACTCAAACAACCAATCGACCACCTCATTGGCTCTCTTGGACACCGCTGATTCCACTCAAACATCCAATCGACAACCTCATTGGCTCTCTTTGACACCGCTGATTCCACTCAAACAGCCAATCGACAACCTCTTTGGCTCTTTTTGACGCCGCCGATTCCTCTCAAACAGCCAATCGACAACCCCATAGGCACTCTTGGACACCATCGATTCCTCTCAATTGTCCAATCGACAACCCCTAGGCTCTCTTTGGACGCCGCCGATTCCACTCAAACAGCCAATCGACAACCCTATAGGCACTCATTGGCACCACCGATTCCTCTCAAACAGTCAATCGACATTCCCCACCGTTGCCTCTACACACTTTTAACCCCTGTTTGCATTAGTAGTCAGCAGAAGATGATGGGCCATCTTTGCTGCAACGTTGAATTTCCACAAGTTGACTCTGAAAACCTTCAACCGACAACTCCGCACATCCTTTTAGGGCTACCCTTTGATCTCCTCCCGGTGTTGTAATCATTTCCTGATGCCATATGATATCGAAGGAGTTATATTTGAAGTTCACCGGAGAAACAAGAGTTTCTTCAAAGGAACGGTGTACACTGATATCTGGATCCATTTTTGAACGGAACCAGTACTCATGACTTTCAGCATATGAGATTTCCGGACTTGTAATGCAATTAACATTCACATGCCGCTCTAATGGCACTTCCATTTGAAGAGTATGCATTCTTCCACTTCCTGAAACAAATTCAAGATCCCCTATTAAGATCAATTTTATGAAGACGGTGTTAGATGGAAGAACAGCGTGCCCCTTGAAGGATTTGATTTTCCATGACATATTTGTCACTTCCATGACAGAATCCATAAGATTGAAACTGTCAAAAATATCAATTACAACCGTCTCCTTAAAAAGCATTACGGGCAATTTAACCAGCACTGGTTTGCTTTTCTTCGTGCAAGGCTTCTCGACTTTTTCTTCTACTGATTCACACTCAGTCGTTTCTTCGTCATCCATTTCCTCGCATTCTTCTGGTTTGTCTACAAGCTCTTCTTCCTCTCCATACAAGAATTCATAGTCATCTTCAGACAGAATGTCGGCTTCCTTCTCTTTTTCCGCCTTTACCAGATACTCATCTATCGATTCATCCGGTACCGAAATGATTTCATCTTTCTTTCGTTTTTTTGGAGCTGGGGATTCTTCCTCTTTATCCTCTTTGTTTTCCACTACCTCTTCCTTCTTAGAACTTCGAATAACTGCAGGTACAGGCGGAGGAGAGAAAATCAGCGGCGGTGCAATAGTGTCTCGTTTTCTTTCAACCTTTTCTTCCACTGAGTCTGACGATTCTTCTTCATTGTCCTTATAAAACGAACTTGGAAATGGATCTTTCCGCTTGGCAGCCACCTGTTCCCATAAAGAGGTAATCGTCCTTCTCTCTTCTCTGTTTTGGGCATATCCAAATCTATTTTCCCTTTGACTCATAAATTATTAGAAAGAGCAGCTTCACAGCGGCCTCTCTTTTTCACCTCCTCCTATAAAATTAAAATAGAAGATGGGATTACACTTTTCTCTAGTGTAACCCCTGTTCACCTTGTACTTTAATAGAAGTCCTTGTCTTCACAGTCATCGTCATGGTCATCATGATGATCATGGTGGCAATCGTCATTTGTGTGAGAAGCCACTCTGACCTGCTGTTCTTGAAGGACTCTGATTGTGAAGTCCAGGACCATTTTTTCCTCCACTACAGTGAACACTCCTTCTGCAAGCGGTGCTGCGCCGGTAGGAATCGGTCCTCTGTCGATAGCTTCATCCCACTCGATGATTTTGCTGGAAACCAGTTCACAGAATGGAAGTTCGTTATAGAACTGAGAGCTGGTCTGGTGGAATTGAGATAGGTCGCTGGACAGAAGCTCATCCTTCTCAGGGAAACCAGATGGAAGCGGCTGTGCGACAAAGAAATCAAACTCTTCTCTGGAATTGTTCCGCGGCAGCACCGGATCAGAAATATACTTATTAATTTCAGTAATGACAGTGAACGGAACGTCTACTGTATAGGAATGTAAATCTGATGCGATTGAGCTTGTAGTCGTTTGTTCGATATCAGTTGATGGGCTGGCATATTGAATGTTCTTACGGACAAACCCGCTGATGAATAATTTATTGGAAGGCAGCAGTAATCTGCACTGTGTAATCTTTACTCTCTTCTTAACATCCTTGATTTCCAATACAGGTTCAGGGAACGTAATTGTGGCACTCATATTAGCTGTTAAGGACAGTTCAGCCAATAGAACAGGCACCTTAGTAATCACCTTTCCGATTTTCACATGGGGATGATGGTGTTTCGGCTTGCAATGATTTTCATTTTTCTCTTTATAAGAATCTGACATTTTGGGGCCTCCTTAAATCTCAAGATAGTTCAATGTATGATGCACAGGAGTCTATGTATAGGCGGGCGCCCATGGTCAAACCCAGAATTTTCTAAGTGTTCCTTGGGATACTTGCCCATCGCTTGATATGACTGAGTTTTTAAAGGAGAAAAAAAGACACTATCCCTATTGAGGGATAATGCCTTCGTTCATATGGGAGTGGAAGTTGACAATTAGCAGTCGTTTAAGGTACCTAGAGTTGCTGTCGTTACTGCAAGCTGCTGGTTTTGAAGAACTTTAATAACAAATCTCAACTGCATTTTTTCCACCATTTTGTAAAAGCAGCCTTCTCCAACTGGGCCAGTGCCGTAAGTTTCACGGTCTGTTGCTTCATCCCATTCAACAATTGTGCTTCTTAACAACTCACAGAATGGAAGCTGGTTGTAGAATTGCGTGCTGAATTGATGGAATTGGGAGATGTCGCTTGATAGGAATTGATCTTTTTCCGGGAAGCCTTTGCCTAAGTCTTGCGCTCTGAAGTAATCAAATTCCTCGCGAGTATTAGAAGCAGGCAGTGCTACAGGGAAATCCAAGTCGATGTTTGTAAAACACTCAAACGGTACTCTAACAGTCAATGACTTAATGTCTGAAGATACACAGTGCCCATCAGCATCATAGCAAGGTGTTGCATATTGGATGTTTTTGCGCACATATCCCTTAATATATAAAGGGAAAGTATCGTTATTTTCCACCGAAAATGCCGGTGTCGCAACAGGCGGGGTAATCAAACGGCATTGAACTATCTCTACCCTTTTCTTAATGTCCTTGATTTCCATTACCGGTTCCGGGAATTCAATGTTGGCAACCATGTTTGTTGTCACCGCTCTTACAGCCAGTTGAACCGGTGTATGGATGATTCTCGTGTTGCCACCGGGTACAGCGAGAAAATCTACTACTTGATTATCGCATTCTCCGATATTTGCAGATTTATCAAAATCCACACAACCGTTGTGACGATCGTACTTATCACTCATTTTTATTCCTCCTTTGTATTTTACCTTCACTTTATCCTATGCGTACAGGCGTCATAAGCTTGGTCACTTTCATCAGTATAAATGCGGAATTTTAATTAAAATTACCTGTATTCGGTTATTACATTTTCAAAAAGTTAAGTTGAAAAATTTTAACTGGGTACGTGCACAGCCCCATTCCCTTCTTGCATAGGATTCATCATGAGGAGGGATTACATGGAAAGAAGTAACTTTCTTGCCGTTGATATAGGGAACAGCTGGTACAAAGTACTCGCATCTACTGATGGTGTCGTATCTGAATACCAGATGCCCAATGCAATTGCATTATTTGATGATGAATTTTATGAAATGCCTTATGAAGAAGAAGATGTTGAAATCGAGGAAAATCTGATTGTTGAGGTTAAAAGTCCTTCAGTAATGAATAAGAGGGAAATATTCTACGCAGGTAAATCTGCAGCAAGACAACGAAATGTCAGCTTGACGTCTGTCAACAACCAAAAAGTTGATGAGGTCCGTACTTACATCCTGTTGTTTTCGGCTGCCGCCTACCATGCCTTATTGACCAGTGAAAACGAAATGGATATTGTCTATGAGATCGACCAGCTGGCAGTATCATTGCCGACCACTCAATATAAAGAGAAAAAAGAGCAGCTGAAGCAGAGGCTCATCGGAAGTCATACCGTAATTCTGCACAAAGTGCCGGGAGTGCCGGAACCGAAAGAAGTTTGTGTCAAAATTAAAATCAATGATGTGATTGTAGGGGCTGAAGGTGCCTGCGCATACCTTGGTTTGACGCGTGATCAAGAAACATTGGGAATCAAAGACGACGGTCTCGTAAAGGATTCCGCCAAAGGCATATTGATCGGTGACTTGGGCGGAGATTCAGTCGATTTTGTCGGAATTAAAAACAGCAAACCGGTTGCGTCTGTAGAAGGAGAACACTTTGGCATCAACCAGTTCCTGGACATCATCATCCAAAAAGTCAGCAAGAATGAATTGTATAAGTTCGATTCCCGCTCCGAACTGGAGGAAAAACTATACGCAGGTCAGTCGGAATGGTATGTTGAACCATTTGCCGGAGTGCGGAAAGATATCAGTAAATATGTCATCCCGCAACTGAAATCCATGGCCATCAAATACCTGGAACTGTTTGACCGTGTAAGAAGCAGTTCGAATGAAATCAAAGGGGCGTCACGGTACATCGCAGTAGGCGGCGCAGCAAAACTTGCTCAAAAGCAAATACAGGAAGCGGCTGTGAGATGGAGCGAAAAGGGTCGCCCAATCAACCTTTATTTCCCTGAGGATCTGGAAAAACTGAACGTTCTGGGACTTATGATCCTTGCTAAAATGAATCATCTAAAAAAACAACAAGAAGAAACTACTGATCTAGCTGCCACTAGGGGTTGATCATGATGGGAGAAACGTACACTGACTATGTCAATAAAGTGGCGGTCACAATACCGGAAAAATACATTGACATTAAAACCGGTGATTCCCATGCAGTCTCAAAACTGATTCAGGAACAAATCGAATACCATGCCCATAATCACACCCTGGTCCACCTGGTCTTTTCAGCACTCGATCAATATTTCAGGCCTGCCGCTAAAAGCGGCGGCACCAACGCTGAAATTATCCAGGAACTCCAAGCAATCAAATTAATGTTGCAGCAAGGGTATGTTCCTGGCAGCACAAGACCCCCACATCCCACTTCCCAAGGCAGGCAAGACACTTCACCACTAAATATGAGAGACTTGAATGACATACTCGAAGCCTTCGGGGGCTGACACCCTGGAGGTTTTTTTATATTAGTGCCAGGCTCTACCCGACATTTGTCGAACTCCACTTTTTGGAGAGGAAACCATAGTCAGTACCCTGACATGGTTAGCTAATAGGGAATTTTCCTCTTCTGATGTGCCTCTGTAATAAATCTGTACAACAAAAAAACCAGCTCCCCATCAGGAACTGGTTTTGTATTGGTGGTAGTATGTAGGCCGCATTTGCCGTAAATCGTCTAAGAAAGTTTTAAACCACCACTCCTCAAAGTGGGTGTTTGCAGAAACGTTCCTGTCTTCCGCTATCCATGGCGGCCTGACATTCCGGCTTCGATGTAAAACTCCCTATTACAGTTTAAAGGTTAAAACTTTATTATCATTACGTACAACGCAGCTTGTATTAGTATACTATCTCATCCAGTTCGGAATATCAAGAGAAGTTTTTTCCATCATATCCTAATGATAAATGGGGTTATCGATCACAGAAAGCTTTACGAACCTGCATTCCGGCAAGCTTAATTTCTCATTGGGCTGATTAGTCCGGTTTCAGACCAACATTATCACAAGGATTCAATCTCATTGGGCTGATTAGTCTGGTTTCAGACCAACATCACACCAGGAATCCAATCTCATTGGGTCGATTAGTCCGTTTTCACACCAACATCCTCACAAAGATTCAATCTCATTGGGCTGATTAGTCCGTTTTCACACCAACATCCTCACAAAGATTCAATCTCATTGGGCTGATTAGTCCGTTTTCACACCAACATCCTCACAAAGATTCAATCTCATTGGGTCGATTAGTCCGTTTTCACACCAGCATCCTCACAAAGATTCAATCTCATTGGGCTGATTAGTCCGTTTTCACACCAGCATCCTCACAAAGATTCAATCTCATTGTGCTGATTAGCCCGTTTTCACACCAGCATCCTCACAAAGATGCAATCTCATTGTGCTGATTAGTCCGTTTTCACACCATCACCCTCACACAATTCTAATCTCATTAGTCTGATTGGCCCGTTTTCAGACCAACATCACACCATAAATCCAATCTCATTGTGCTAATTACTCCGTTTACAAACCAACATCCGAACAATCCAGAATATCACCGGCCCATTTAAGTCACTAACAGGCCAACGTCGCTCGCAAAATCCAACCTCATTGGCCCAATGACTCTGTTAAGGGGCCAATTCCGCAGCAACCTCCTAAGCTCACAAGTCACTCACTGCCTAAAAAATCATCCTTATATTACAAATTTTTGTGAATCCAACACTAACAAAGTCAACAAAAAAACCAGCTCCCCATCAGGAACTGGTTTTGTGATTGGTAGTAGTATGTAGGCCGCATTTGCCGTAAATCGTCTAAGAAAGTTTTAAACCACCACTCCTCAAAGTGGGTGTTTGCAGAAACGTTCTTGTCTTCCGCTATCCATGGCGGCCTGACATTCCGGCTTCGATGTAAAACTCCCTATTACAGTTTAAAGGTTAAAACTTTATTATCATTACGTACAACGCAGCTTGTATTAGTATATTATCTCATCTTCCATCAAATATCAAGAGCAGTTTTTTCCAAAGCTTCCTCTTATTCAACGCTACCCTTTCCCCACTCAAAAAATTACCCAAGAAAATAATTTCCATGCTTTAGCTAACGCTTGTTCGACAAACTATATACTAATTGAAGGTTTTTATAATTCGTCCAAAACGCACGTAACAAGGGTTTTTCCTATATAACTTGGTTCAATTACGACACATCTTTCAATTCTTCAAACCACTGAATCGACAAACTTCGGG
The DNA here is from genome assembly GCF_000181495.1 of Bacillus sp. SG-1. GTDB lineage: Bacteria > Bacillota > Bacilli > Bacillales > Bacillaceae_B > Rossellomorea. The sequence goes on along the minus strand of NZ_ABCF01000001.1, from coordinate 314,883 downwards.
TCGCGCCTGGCACTCCCCGAATTAGCAATCGACAAAACCGGGTGGTCACTGACCAACCGGTCATCTTCTTGATTCGACAAAACCTAGGGCGTACCAGGAACTAAAATAAATACACTTTCGACAAGCAATTTATGTGACAAATTCGGTCTTGAAGGATATTCTATTCATATCTGATTGGAATAGTCTCCTTTATTCCCTTTTACTAACCAGAAAAGGAGGTGGATGAATGAAGGTGATTTTGGCCTCTCCTGATTTTCATCAGCAGCGGGGAAATACGGTGACGGTCCAGAGGATTGCCGATGGGCTGGAGACTCACGGAGTCGATACAGAAATCGTTTCAGTGACAGGAGATCCTGGTTACACATCTCTACCCGAAGCCGATTTGATACACGGCTTTCATGCATATAAATTTTTTTCATTTAAACAACGACTCAAAGAAAACCAGGCCCCTTTTGTCATCACAATGACGGGAACTGATTTAAATCATGATTTATTTGATGAAAGTAGACGTGCCATGGTCCTTGAATGCTTGAAAGAAGCCAGTGCCATTACAGTTTTTGATGAAACTGCAAAAGAAACTTTAATGAAAGAAATGAATGGCATCCATTCTAAAATTCATGTAATCCATCAAGGTACCAGCAATTTGCAAGCTACTCAGAGAAAATTCTCAAAACAAAACGGAACGTTCCTTTTCGTACTTCCTGCAGGTATCCGAAAGGTAAAAAACATTCCTTTTGCCATTCATGCATTAAAGAAGCTTCACAACCGGCACCCGAAGATTCGCCTGCTGCTTGTCGGTCCAATTATTGAACATGATGAGGGGCGGTTGGTTGAAAATCTTACTGAAGAAAATTCTGATTGGATCTCATACATCGGCCAGCTTCCCCATAAAGAGATGGGAGCCGCATATGAACATGCCGATGTGGTTTTAAACACTTCCCATTCAGAAGGACAACCCGCGGCTATTTTGGAAGCCATGGAACATGGGTTGCCGGTCATTGCCTCAAGCAATACCGGAAACCGGAATATCGTGACACATGGAAAGACAGGCTTTGTATACACTAATGAGAGCGAATTCCTTGATTATGCAGAAACTTTGCTCAATAATAACCAGATGAGGAAAATATTTGGCAGGTCAGCCAAATCCTACATACTTCAGCACCATTCCAGGGAGTATGAAACAAATAAACTTCTCTCAATTTATAAAGAAGTAATCCAAACAAAGAAATCCTCAGAAATCAAAACAACAAGGAGTGAATGAATATGACGAAAAAAGAAATCATCAAATTGACTTCCCTTTCATCAAAAGGCGGCTGAGGATGCAAAATTGGTCCTGAAGACCTGGCGCAGGTTCTGCGTCATTTACCCCGTTCTGTTGAAGACCCTAATTTACTTGTAGGACTGGATACTTCGGACGATGCCGGAGTTTACAAGATCAATGAAGATACGGCCCTCGTTCAAACATTGGATTATTTCACTCCTATCGTGGACGACCCGTATATGTTCGGCCAAATCGCGGCTGCGAATGCACTTAGTGACGTGTATGCAATGGGCGGTAAACCGATCACTGTCATGAACATCGTCGGGTTCCCTATCACAACTTTGGATAAAAGCGTACTTGCCGATATTTTATCCGGCGCCTCAGATAAAGTTCGTGAATCAGGCGCAGTCCTAGTCGGCGGGCATTCAATCGATGACCAGGAGCCTAAGTTTGGCTTATCCGTTACAGGAACAGTTCATCCTGATCGAATCCGTTCTAATGCCGCTGCTAAACCTGGTGACAAATTGATTCTTACGAAACCGATAGGCATCGGTATCCTTACGACTGCCATCAAAAATGATAAACTTCCACAAGAAAATATCGAGGAAGTCATGCAGACAATGGCTGCTCTTAATAAGGAAGCAGCAGAAGCAATGGATTCCTTCCCTGTCAATGCATGTACAGATGTAACAGGTTTTGGTCTATTAGGTCATGCCATGGAAATTGCAGAAGGAAGCAAAAATGGTATCACTATCGAGAAAGATGCAGTTCCTGTTCTCGACAAAACGAGGGAACTTGCAGAACAAAATATCATTCCTGGCGGGACCCGAAAAAACCACAAATGGCTAGCCGGCCGGATTGATTACGATGAATCTGTTAAGGAAATTGACCAGTTGATCCTTTGTGATGCCATTACTTCTGGCGGCCTGCTCATCTCAATACCGGAAGAACACGCAGAAGCCCTTCAGAAGGAACTGAGTAACAGAAACTTAACTTCCGCTATTATTGGAACAGTAACAGCAGAAAACCCTGGAAAGATAACGGTAAAATAAAAAAGGGCTCTACTCGAGTCCTTTTTTACACATTCCCCCCGCTTCTTACAGGTTACTTAAAAACAAAAATTGGACTAACACGAAAAAAGAGGTGCACAAAGTTGAAAAAAAGCATATTTATTACAATATTATTATCCCTTGCCCTTTTGATTGCAGCCTGCGGAAATGGAAACAATGGGAACACAGGCAATAATAATGAAGAAACGAATAATGATAGTGCAAATGGTGAAGCCTTCACAATCGGTGTCATTCCTGCACAGACAGAAGGCGCCATGGAAAGCGCAATGGATAAATTGCAAGACTATCTGACGGATGAACTGGGAAGAGAAGTCAAAGTTGAAGTCTATCCCGATTATAATGGTGTAGTCGAAGCCATGAACTATGACAAAATCGATATGGCTTACTTCGGTCCGTTATCCTATGTCATTGCCCATGAAAAAAGCGGTGCAAAAGCAATCATTACGCAATTGATTGACGGAGAGCCATTCTACCATTCCTATATCATCACACATAATGATAATCCTTGGAACTCAATCGAAGAATTGCTTGAGAACAGCCAGGAAGTTAATTTCGCATTTGGTGATCCCAACTCTACATCAGGTTCACTTATCCCGTCCATCGAGCTTCAAGACCGCGGTGTATATCAATCAGACGATGAGCATGAATTTGAATCCGTTCGTTTTACAGGTTCACATGATGCAACCGCATTAGCTGTTCAAAATCAACAAGTCGATGCCGGTGCCATTGACAGCGCGATCTTCAACCAGCTTGTTGAATCAGGCAAGGTAGACGGCGAGCAAATCAAGACTATTTGGGAATCTGATAAGTTGTTCCAATATCCTTGGGCAGTCCACCAGAACACAGATGAAAAAACAATCGAAGCTTTGCAATCTGCTTTTCTTGCTATAGAGGATCAGGAAGTACTTGATGCCTTTGGTGCTACAGGTTTTACTGAAGCCAGCAATGAAGACTATGAGAGCATAAGGCAGGCAGCCCTAAAGCAGGGACTTATCGAAGAATAGAGTGATACAGCGTGTGGTTTAAAAGGAGAAGCTTCTTTACTTTTCTAATACTAATCATATTCGTTTACTTCAGTATGAAGCTGACAGAATTTGATTTATCCAAGTTCAGGGATTTCCGCAATATGATCGACTTTTTATCTCAGTGGTTCCCTATGGACTTTTCCCTCTTGCCGAAGATGATCGAAGATGGGTTGGAAACATTGGCAATGGCGTTTTTGGGGAGCTTCTTCGGCCTCCTGCTCGCCTTGCCTTTAAGTTTCATTTCAGCTAAAAACACATCCCCCTCCCCCCTCCTTTATAACACTGCAAGGGTGGGGTTGAGTTTTGTAAGGTCTGTACCGGAGATCGTTTTTGGATTGATTTTGCTGACTGCTCTAGGTCTTGGACCATTTCCTGCCGTGATTGCCATCATGATTCATAATATAGGTGTCCTTGGAAAACTGATATCAGAGCTCATTGAAGCTTCAGACCCTGGACCCCAAGATGCGATGAAAGCGGTTGGAGCTCAAAAGTGGTTCGCCTATTTTTTCAGCATCCTTCCACAGATCTGGCCAAATGTTCTATCCCACTACTTCTACCGATTTGAAGTGGCGATAAGAACATCACTGGTACTCGGTTTCATCGGTGGCGGCGGAATCGGGCAGCGTTTATTCAATGATTTCAAGACATTCCAATATTCTTCTGTTTCATTAGATGTGTTAATTATAATGATAATGGTAATTGTCGTCGACTTCTTGGGAAGTTATGTGAGGAATAAAGTCATTTAGGAGGCAGCGAATATGCTACATTTAAAAGATATCAGTGTTCATTACAGAGGCTCGAGTTTTCCAGCGCTGTCTTCTGTCAATCTTGATTTTAATAAAGGCGAATTCGTTTGTATATTAGGGAAAAGCGGTGCTGGTAAATCAACGTTAATCCGGACCATTAATGGATTACAGTCCCTTTCCAGTGGAGAAGTGTTGTGGAAAGGCAGCCCCCTTTCTTCTCATAATGAAGAAGAAAGCAGAAAGGCAAGGAGAGAAATGGGCATGATTTTCCAGCATTTCAACCTTGTTCCACGTCTTTCTGTCATGCAAAATGTGTTGACCGGGATGTTCGGGTATCGTTCTTCTTTTAAAAATCTTATTGGCTGGTTCACTTCCGAGGAAGTTCAACGAGCAAAGAAAGTGATTGAAGAAGTTGGCCTCTCCGATTTTACTGACAGACGCGTTGAGCACTTAAGCGGCGGACAGAAGCAAAGGGTCGGGATTGCCCGTGCACTTGTCCAAAATCCGAAAGTCCTATTAGGTGACGAACCTGTGGCCAGCCTGGACCCGGGCACTTCTAATCATATCTTTTCACTGATTCAGCTAATGCATGAACAACATGATTTATTGACCATCATCAATGTTCATGATGTTTCACTGGCAAAGAAATTTGCAGACCGTATCATTGCGTTGAAAGACGGTTCAGTAATTTTTGATGGCCTGCCGGCTGATTTTACAGAAAAAAAATATGAAGAGACATATGGATCCGCTAATTACCAACATCTTTAAACGAAAGGAAATCGAGCTTATGCATAAGAGTCCTTGAGTAGTAGATTGCACTAGGGTCGTGTACGACTCTGATCATAGAAATGTCATCACCAAACTAGTTGGCCATAATGAAAAATCGGTTATGCTGACTTTTGATGATGGTCCAGGAAGAGCTTTACCAGAGATTTTGGACATATTAGAAAAAGAAGATGTCAAAGCCGGATTCTTCTGGCAGTCCCGTCTGCTGCATCATCAACGACCTTGGAAAAGAGCTCTTGATTCCGGCCACTTAATAGGCACTCATTCCTGTAATCATAAGAATCTTACCCGGCTTTCATTTGAAGAACAGCTTGCCGATCTCTCTCGAAGCAAGGAAGCCATCAGTAAAGTAACAGGACAAAATGTTACTTATTTCCGTCCCCCTTTCGGTCAATTTAATGAAGATACGATTGCTGCTGCCTCTGAACTTGGAATGCACACAGTCATGTGGAGAATAGCTTCTATGGATTGGGAACTGAAAAATGATCCAGATCAAATTAAAACGTTTATCATGGACCATTTAGAGGATAAAGCGATCATTCTGTTACATGAATTGCCGCAGACTGTAAAAATCCTCCCGTCCTTAATCCGCCAAATTAAACAACAAGGCTATCATTTTCAATTGCTGGGCAGCTAGCTAAAATGCTTAGAAGTCTTACTTCTAAGCATTTTTCACATTCTACACGTTAAAAATTTACATCCTCTTTATTTACATTTTATAATAGGTAATTGGGGAACTCTTTACCGACAACACTATTCTTACAAATACAAATTGCCTATTATTTAGAGGAGGCCTCGGAATGCGAAGAGAACATAAGGATGTAAACGGATCATTTTTTGAGTGGGACTTGGATAACGGTGACATCTTTTTTGAAAATGATGAAGTCGTTTTATTCTGGGTGAAAACAGCGTTTAAAACCCTGTTTGATTCAATAGAAGAAATTGCGGGTGACAAGGAAGCACAGCTTGTCTTGGAAACTGCAGGCTATCGTACAGGAAAGATTGTATCCAACTTTTACAGCAATACTATTGGTGATCCGCAAGACATTTTAAAAAAGCTGCCAAACACGTATTTAACGGCGGGTTGGGGCAAAACCGATATTGTATCGGTTTCGTTTGAAGAAAAAACGGCCAAGATTCACGTTCGAAACGGCTGGGAATATAAGGTTAACGTTGCACAGAAAAAACAAGATGAAGGAACGTTCCTCCCCGGGCATTGGGCCGGAGTCTTTTCAGGTCTTTTCAATAACAATGTCTGGTACAAGGTGACAAAAAGCCAAGTCAAAGGAGAGGAATACAGCGAATATGAATTCTTCCCTTCATCTGTCACGCCTTCCTTGAATGTCAAGACCATGATTCAAGAACAGAAAGAGGCCGCGCAAGCAGAACTCGAGAAAGTCACACGTGAACGGACTAACTCCTTGTCTGAAATCATCAAAGAGATATCATCACCTATCATTCCTGTCATGGACTCCATTTTGGTCGTTCCCTTGATAGGTCGTTATGATGAGTTAAGGGCGGAAGAGCTGCTTGACAGGACGTTATTAAATCTGCCGCGGTATAAGGCAACTCATCTTATTGCGGATTTGACCAGCCTCAAGGGAGTCAATGATTATACACTCGACTTTATCGATAAGTTTGTAAAAGCCACCTCCATTTTGGGGACAAAGTGCATATTAGTAGGGATTTCTTCTGAATTAAGTATTCAAATCACCCAAAGAGGTCATAGAATTGATAAAGTCCCATGTTTATCCACCCTTCAGAAAGGCGTAATGCACGCATTGGATGAACTCGGACTGGAACTAACGAAAAAATAATAGAAATGATGGAGCATTAGTTTTTTATCTAATGCTCTTTTTTCGTATATAATAATGCTTTTTGAATGAAGAAAGTTGATTTCCGCTCTAGGTGTGCGACTCCAATAAACCATTCGTAAACCGAATCCAGAAGATGTATTGTAAAAAGCAACAGTCTATTAAGAAAAAAAGCCTTTTTAAACTCATCATATATCTGCTTGGTTCCCTGGTTTAGCTAAGAGATGAAAAGTCAACTCCTTTATAAAAATCTTGCTCTCCCCCATTCTTTCCTTCTTTCATTTTTACATTTTAATTATAAATATAGATTTGAGTGGGACAGCCGTGACATCCAAGTTGAGCCCGTTTTAACTTACCACTTATCACAAAGGAACAATGTTTTAGAGAAGACCATTCTTATAAGTAAGTTATTTTTGTTCTGTAATGGGAAAAGTAATGAGGACACTTTTTTAACAAGGAGGTTTGAGAATGAAGAAATGGGCGTTTGTTTCTGACTTCGATGGAACGATTTCAGATAGGGATTACTACGATCTTATCCTCGAAAACCACTATAACGAAGGGGAACAATTATACAAACAGTGGAAAAAAGGGGAAATGAAAGATATTGAATTCCTGCGAGAAGTATTTAAAAATATTAATGAGGACGAAGAAAACATCATAGATGAAATACGGACCCTCCCCATTGATGAGTATTCAATGGACTTTATAAAGAAGGTACAACAAAACGGTGGAGATTTTTACATCCTTAGTGCAGGTACCGATTACTATATCGACCATCTCCTTGATCACTATGGAATAGAAGATGTTAAGGTATTCTCAAATGAGGGCTACTATGAAAATCAAGGAATCCATTTAAACCTTGATGAATCACACCCCCACTACCATGATCGATATGGTATCGACAAATCCAAGGTCATACAGGACCTACAGAATGAATACGAGACCGTGCATTTCATTGGTGACAGCGAACCGGACACCCATCCTGCACAGCATGCCGACATTGTCTTCGCCAAAAAAGCTTTGCAGGAAATGCTTCGCGAGAAAAATGTTGACTTCGTTCCCGTAAAAACATTCAAAGAAGTAGAGGACTACTTACGAAAAGAAGGATATGTGGTATAAAATTAATGGGCAAAGAACGTTTTTATGTTCTTTGCCTTCAATCAATGAATAATACTCTCTAAAAGTTTTACATGTTCACGGTCTTCGTCCAATATTTTCTCGATGATTTGTCTGCTTTCAGGATCCAGGTCTCCTTTGACCATTTCCTCTGAGATTTCAATTCCATAATAACTTTCACCCTTTAAAGCACTTTGAAGGATCCCTTCCTTATCATCAGGAATCATGAATTCTCCTATATACCCTTGCACCTTTCCGATAGTGCCTTCATCATCCACTGGGGTGCCATTCAATTTCTGTATCCTCTCAGCAACCATCATGGCATGTTGTTTGTGGTTTTGCTGAATTTCCTGAAACCTTTGTTTTAACCCTGAATCATCAATCTTTTCAATTAAGTGCTCATACGCATGAATTCCCATATACTGTCCCCTCAGAAATTCATTCAAAGTTTTAATGACACTTTCACCTGGCATTTGTTTCACTCCTTTCTCTTTTTAGATTCTACCTGCCTCAAATTGTTATGTACGGTTTTAAAACTGCATTGTATTTTTACGCACAAATAATCCCCTAACCTAAGGAAAGGGGACGTATGAGTTCAATTTTGGTTTATCTCGATGAATAAATTCCTTCGACCTTATAAGCTACAGCTTCGGTTAACTCTGTCGTCATCTCAGGTAAAATTGAATTCAGCAAAGGATTCACCATTTTGGCAAGTGGTCCCTCCGCATTGATCTCAAGATAACCCGTCATGTTGGAAGTATCTTTCCCGATGGATTCTGACTCAAAAAAACCATGTCCTTGAAATCGCTCATTAATGCCTGTGAGATTAAACGTCACCTTTGATGGTTCCTGCCAATCTGTAATGTCGACCTTCAGGTGTATTTTCTTCTTTAGGAAACCCATATCCGTCTTAAATTTCCATGTTGATTCACTTTCGCTCAGGATTTTATGGTCGATATAACCAGGGACTAACGGTGCCCAAACATCCATTACACTCACATATTTCCAAAGCTCCTCCACCGAAGCTTCCACCTGCATTTTATGAAGGCCTGACGGCATGCTATCTCCTCCTGGATGTGTTCTCGTCTTCTTTATATGATATTAGAGAAAGTGGAGGTTATTACTGGAATATGGTATAAGCAAGGGTTCTCTATGCTGCAGGGGAGAATGTTTTCGGCTTTGAAACACCAAAGCCCTTACGATTTATAGGTAAGTTGGAGTAAATTGCTCCTCTCTCCTACAAATCCTTCTATAATTAATGCATCGTTTGGCTAAGCTGCTTCATTTACCTACAAAATAGCACGCTTTTTGTAGGTGAATATAAGAATTCGGCTTCAATACACAGAAATCCCCTAATGATTTGTATGTGACTTAGAGGAAACTGTCTCTCTCTCCTTCAAATCCACAATGCTAATAAATCAAACATAAAAAAGAGAGCCGATTCAGAATCAGCCCTCCCTGTAAAATATTAGTCTTCAATAACAACTTTCTGCATAACATCGCCGTTTCTTAGGTTTTTCGCAGTATCCAGACCAGAAGTCACTTTACCGAATACCGTGTGAACACCGTTCAAATGAGGCTGTGGCTCATGAACGATGAAGAATTGGCTTCCGCCTGTGTCTTTTCCTGCATGCGCCATAGAAAGAGAGCCCGCTTCGTGTTTGTGAGGGTTTCCTTCTGTTTCACAAGGGATTGTGTATCCAGGACCGCCAGTACCTGTTCCGTTAGGGCAACCGCCTTGGCTTACGAAACCAGGGATGACACGGTGGAATGAAAGACCATCGTAGAATCCTTCTTTTGCAAGTTTAGAAAAGTTTTCAACTGTTCCTGGTGCTTCATTCGGGAACAAATCGAATTCGATCTTTTCACCATTTTCAAATTGTATGTATCCTTTTTTAGCCATAGTGATAACACTCCTATTCATTAGAAATCAACTATTATCATACCATGATTTTCTTCAGAAGAAAAAGATTGTGAAAGATTTAAGGAAAAACAGCACCAGAATAGTCTGATGTTGTTTACTCAGCGCGGGAATTAGTCTTATTATCCTGCGGCCAATCCCATGCATCCTGTTCAACCAATCCAAGCAATTGCTCTCTTCTTGTAACAAGATTTGATAGGGCAATATTAAACTCCTGCGTTGATTTCACAGGCAGTCCCTCTTCCCTTAACGGTTTTATATCCAATGGCGGCGGGCTGCTCGGTGCAGGTTTAAAGAATACGGCATGCAACGTATCAAGGTAGTCGGTTACACTTGACCGCCCTTCTTTTATCCATACCTGATTTGGCTTATTTTCGTCCTTCACCCCAAATTCGTATACCGTCAATACCTCATCAAAGAGTGCCAATGCAACTGATGAAGACTGTTCCTTATCCTGAGAATGATAGTAGTGCAAAATTGGATAAGCTTTGTGCTGCTGAGTCAACACAATTAACTGTGAAGAAATATCTTTCATAAATAAGTCAATATTGTGGAGGTCTTGGCCATTCCAGCTGTTCTTCACAATTGTTACCCAGTCATTTCCAAGTCCGGTGATACTTTTCGCAAAAGCTCTCTTTTGAACGACACCGCTGACTACCGAAACAACATAAGAGACAGAAAGAGTGATAAAAAGCATACCTGTCCCGGTTGCAAAAGTGGTGACGATTTGCCAGAATCCTCTCTTGGGAATGTAGTCCCCTATACCCAGTGTAAATAAGGTAAAGCCGACAAAATAGATTCTCTCCGCTACAGTGGTGATAGGGTTCTTATTTTGGGAAAGAAGAATAGATTCAACATCAGCCGAAAACACAAGGGTCCAGCCAATCCAAAGCAAAAGAATCCATATAATAAGCGTCAACGATAATATCATTGGTCCAGCCAGCCTAAGTATCTTAGAATTATCGCTGCTTATTTTTCTAAGTGTGTACCAAAATCCTTTTCCTAATCTTCTTGATAACGGACCTCCTCCCCCATCCACCCAGATGGTGGTCCATAGGAGATCGACAATCACAAGAGCCAGAACAAGGATACCTGAAATTAAATATAGTACATTCAATCGCAAAACTTCCTTTCCCAATTAAAAAGTTATTCTCCGATAGTTGTATAAAATACCCTTCCCTCTTCTGGAGCAAACATTATCTGGAAAGGAAACATTTCCCCCTTCACGCGTTTATTATTCTGTGATAGGGTATAATACAGTAAGGCTCCTCCCGAATTCTATTCGCTTGTTGCGGGACACTTAACCACTGTACGGATCGGGAGGGGCCTTTTACTTATCTACATACGACACAACTGTTGAAACGCCGCGCTTATTGCTATCTACGGTAATAGCAGCGGTATATACAATCAGCAGCCTGAAAAGCTTGCGGTCCATTTGACTGCAAGCTTTTTGGTGTTAATTACCTGTTTTAAAATACCGGTCCACCCTTTATACTGACAAGTTGAAGAGAGGTGATGGCCCATGGCCGAATTAAAACAGTTTATTTTCTTTGACTTCGAGATGAAATGTGATGATAGAGGCATGGCATACGAAAACATGGAAGCCATTCGATTAGGGGCAGTCAAATATGACCTTAAAACAAAAAGCATCACTCAATTTGACCGTTATATACAGCCTGCCACACAGGAACCTTTAAGTGACTTTTGCAAAAAACTCACAGGTATAAACGATCGGGACCTGGAAACGGCAGACCCTTTCCCACTTGTCTTCAAGGAATTTCTTTACTGGGTGGGCGGTGTTAAGAAGTCCCGCTTCTTCTCTTGGTCTAAAAGTGATATGTCAAGGTTGAAAATGGACAGTGCGCTCCATGGGCTCCCTTCCGTAACAATCGATAAAATTCAAAGCCGGTATGTTGATTTCCAGCAAACATTCACTCAGCGTGTTTCCAAGGATAATCTATCTGTCGAAAACGCACTGGCTTTATATGGACTGCATTTTGAAGGTGAACCCCATAACCCTATGTATGACGCCTACAATACCCTGCAAATCTTTATGCATTATTACAGCCACCCGCTGACCTCAGAAATTGCAATGGTCAAAGCGTTCATCCTGCCTGATGAAGAGCTGGATCTGAAAACTATCAATAAAAAAATCAGCGAAGCATTGATACAGGATTTAACGACGTTGACAGCGAACCTGCACAACGCCTTTCGCTTAAGAGACGCTAAGAAACTATTGAAACAAGTAAGCAAAACTGTCCGGAAGTATGAAAACATCCTACTGAACCGGTCTGGTATTTTCACAAAGGATGTCCACCAGCTCGTGCAGCAATTAGTAAACTTCCATGAAAACTTAAAAGACTCTTACCATGAACATTTTGTTAGTTCCTCAAGAGTGATGATTCTTGATCATCATTCCATGCAATGCATCCAAAATATGAAGTGAAGCCGGAACGCTTCCTTCTACATACTCACGCCCTTTGTCTGACAAGGAGTATCATCATCATTCCGAAGAGTCCGATAACACCTATCAAGGCGCCGGTTAAAGCAAACGGCAGACTATCCCAGCCGCCAAGGAAAACAGCAGATATAAGGGCAAAGCCTCCTCCCGCCAACGCAATAACATAAAAAGCGGCAAATCGTTTTGACCTCGTAACATTTTTACTCAAAGCCAATGTGACAATCAAAAGCAGAATACTTACAACCACCAGCATCGAATCCCTCCTTCATAAGAAAAAGGAATGGAGAAAATCTCCACTCCGCCTTACTGAATCCATGTCACCGCATCTGTTCGGTGATCCTTATCAAAATGTTTCACTTCCAGATCAGGCATCATATCTTCCAACTTTGCGCCCATCTCCAGAAACTTCTTGTCACTGACCACCGCTACCTTATTAAACTCATGCATATGGTCTTTCCCGAACAAGAAATCCTCTTTCAACGCTTTCATGGAAAAATCCATATCATTCACAACGACCAGAAGATTCATCTCTTCATTCGGTGTCTTCTTTTCATGGAACGCTTTTTCAAATTTCTCCATATCTTCTTTTGTATAATCCCCTGTTACTTCCACTTCCATGAGATCATTTCGTCCACTCGGAATAATGTTAATCATGTTCATTCCTCCTTCATTAATGTCTCATTTGGTTTATACCCTTTTTGGACAGGGAGTTAAACGTAGTGAACATATGGTGATTTTCTTCGCGCTTATGCCTGTCAAAGTAACGAATTCCTTTATAACCTTACTAGAGGACGTTAATTTCAAATTCGACTAACTAACGTCCTTTAAAGGGCTTCTATAGGACGTTAATCTCATACACCCCAAATTATCGTCCTTTGAACCCGGCTAGAGGACGATTATCTAAAATTCAACTAACTAACGTCCTTTAAAGGGCTTCTATAGGACGTTAATCTCCTACACCCCAAATTATCGTCCTTTAAAACCCGGCTAGAGAACGATAATCTAAAATTCAACTAACTAACGTCCTTTAAAGAGCTTCTATGGTACGTTAATCTCCTGCACCCCAATTTATCGTCCTTTAAAGGGCTTCTATAGGACGTTATTTTCCTGCACCCCAATTTATCGTCCTTTAAAACCCGGCTAGAGGACGTTAATCTAAAAATTCAACTAACTAACGTCCTTTAAAGGGCTTCTATAGGACGTTAATCTCCTGCACCCTAAATTTTCGTCCTTTAAAACCCGGCTAGAGGACGTTAATTTCAAATTCGACTAACTAACGTCCTTTAAAGGGCTTCTATGGTACGTTAATCTCCTGCACCCCCATTTATCGTCCTTTAGAACCCGTCTAGAGAACGTTAATCTAAAATTCAACTAACTAACGTCCTTTAAAGGGCTTCTATAGGACGTTAATCTACTACCACCTCAATTTATCGTCCTTTAAAGGGCTTCTATAGGACGTTATTTTCCTGCACCCCAATTTATCGTCCTTTAAAACCCGGCTAGAGGACGATAATCTAAAAATTCAACTAACTAACGTCCTTTAAAGGGCTTCTATAAGACGTTAATCTCCTACCACCTTAATTTATCGTCCTTTAGAACCCGTCTAGCCGACGTTAATTTAAAATTCAACTAACTAACGTCCTTTAAAGGGCTTCTATAAGACGTTAATCTCCTACACCCTAAATTATAGTCCTGTAAGTTCAAACTAAAACCGTTAATCAATATAGACTGCGTGTTTCCCGTACCCTTCCTTCTTAAAATTAGTTGAAAGAGCTCTATAAATTCTTTTCTTGCCTAATAAACTGTCACAAATCTGATAAGTAAGTTGATTAGTAACTTTTAAATCTGGAAACAATAACCTGAATTCTTTGATCGTTCTTAATACAGCTTTTTCACAACTCTCCTTTCGCCCACAATGTGAGCAAACCAAAATCTTTCTGTTAAAATCCTGATAAAATCTCAAACACCCCGCACACAAAATCCCCTTCCGCAGATCCTCAAACCGATACTCCGGCAAACGGGAAAAATCCGACGACTTTTTATGGAGCGACAATAGCTTCTCCGCGAGCCTGATATCTGTCTTACTCGCTCGTAGATTTCTGTTTTGGAGTTTTTAAAAAAACGAGAAATTTGTGTAGGGTAAACAATTGAGGCTGTTTTAGCTGGAGGATTATCGAGGTGAAATTGTGGATTCACAAAAATGAGGTAGGATTCGATGGGATACCGAAAACCGGATTGTTCTGTAATCTGTTTAATCAATGATGCCGCCCTGCTCACCTGTATCAGAGGGTTTTTGATTCCTTTACCAATGGGAGACCGCCACTCGCCGTCATCGATGATAAAGTCTCCTTCGAAATTTTTTACTTCAAAATGGAAGATCGTTTTGGATGCAACGGCAAAGGAATCGATTTGAAATTCACTCCCTTGATGTTCCAGCAGCAAATCATTCAAAACCACCATGTCATTTACAAGAGGTTTTGTCCATTCATCGAACTGCACCTCTCCCTCATACCCTTTTTCTGCAGAAAGATAAGAATCTTTATCCTTCTTCTCCAACACCGTCATTGCGTTTAACGAGCGCAGGAACTTCAGTTCATCTGATTCACTTCTATTTTTTATAATCAATCAACATCTCTCCTTTCTAATCCATTTTATCCCAACAGTAAAACGAGTACCATTTTAAACCTCAAAAAACCGCGAACAAAATATCGCGGCTTTTCCTCCTACTTCATCAATCTTTCAGTTCCGGTCAACCGCTGCCCCTCAAAACTTAGGCGATAAATATCCGGCATCTCCAGCTGCTTCCAAAACTCGAAGTCAAAATGGGCATTAAAATAATTCATGATTAACACCATAATATTTCCGTGTGTTCCAATCACTATATTCTTTCCTTCATACTCTTCCAGAACCTCAAGTAAAACCTTTACTCCTCGTTCCTGCGCAGCTAGGTTGGATTCTCCTCCCTCCCAGGAAAAATCCCAATCCTCCCACACTTTCTCGATCGCCTGTTCAAAATTCTCTACTGGCTTTTCAGACAGAGTGCGTTCTTTAAACCCATCCATTAAAATAATATCCTGGTCAGATCTTTGTGCTGCTCCCTGAATAGTTTGGACCGCACGCAAATATGGGCTGGATATGAACACATCCACTCTTTCCTCTGCCAGCACTTCTGATATTTTAGCTGCATCAGCAATGCCTTTATCAGATAACGGTCTCCCCAATTCATCAGGTGTATAGGTCGAAAGAGCATGCCGTACAAAATATATATTCGTTTTCATCCCGCTTCCTCCTCAATCGAAAAATTCCATGTGCGGTTTGGTCGCACGATAGTAGTTCAGCCTGTCTTCCAATGTACCTGTGTGGAACTCAAATTTATGGCCGTCGGGATCTGTAAAATATACCGATTTCTTGTCCTCATCACTTCTATTTCGTCCTGGCAATATGTAACCCCTGGTCCCAATAGTTTCTCAAACACTACATGATAGTCTTCTTCTTCAATCGAAAATGCTATATGGGTATAAGAATCATTCCCACGCTCCACATCGGTCTCCTCATTTAGTGCCAGCCACATACCATTCAAATCAAAGTAAGCTGTTGTCCGTCCTTTAACCAACAACCTTGCATCAAACACTTTCTGATAAAATTGAATCGATCGCTCCAAGTCACTGACTGAAAACAAAAAATGGTTGAACCCTTTAACCAACATACTATCACCCTCCTCTTTGTACTTCTTGAGATTAGCTCGTCATTCATAGAGGTAAACCAGCATTATTTACTGGCAATACACGAGCTTTCCTTCCACCCCTATCCAACTAGTAATAGCCAGTGACTCATTTATGCTTGCCAACTCTGATACTGTACATTGCACAAAAACATGTACCAAATAGAACAATCAGTCTAGTAATCTACCAGCCTCTCTCAACAACACTCTTCAATAACCAATAATCCACCTCATCAATGATCCCGATACCTTCCTCCATATCCCACAACATAACCTCAGAAGTCTCATCATTCTTCTTAAAAGGCTGCAATTCTTGCATCACCCCTGAAAATACAGGATTATACTTAAGGGTTCCATCTTCTTTTTTTACTTTCATCAATCCTTGGAATTTCAAGTTCTCCGGAATCTGTCCAGTCTCTTCATAGAGCTCCCTCCAAGCACATTCGGCTGCTGCTTCGTCCAACTCTCTTTTCCCGGCAGGAAGCTCCCATTGTTTCCTCCAAGTGTTATAACCCAAAAGGAATTTCCCTTCACACTTTATGACAGCAAATGAGCCGGCGATGGGGTGAAATCTGTCCTGGTCCTCTTCTTTCATAGAAAGGAAGTCAAGATATTCCCACCCGTTATTTTTAGGGTTAATCAATTTCCCGTCCTCCCTTTCTTGGTAAAATACTGTTTGAAGCTATCGACAACATTGAACATAAATGAGATTTAAAACCTTACGATACTTACTCTTGATGAATCCCTTCAAAAGAGTTACGCTTAATTGTAGGAAGGAAGTGAAGAAATTGAGTATGGACATTTCAAATATTGATTATCGTCAAATCATCGAATATTCACTTGATCCAATAGTTATTCACAGCGATCTTAGAATTCTTTACATAAATAATGCGGCTGCTGAATTTTTCAATGGGAAAAAAGAGGACATCCTCGGGTTAAGTCCTCTGGATATTTTCCAGGAATCCTCCAAAGCTGCTATTGCAAAAAGAATCCAGTCAGCATATGAACGGCCTGCTGATGTAATAGAAGAAACAGTCTACAGGATGGATGGTTCAACTGTTGATGTTGAACTGTATTGCCACCCTGCTTTAATAGGGAATATTAAGGCGATTCAGAGTTCCATGAAAGACATCACCCAGAAAAAAGAAGATGAAAAGAAACATGCTGAGATGCTGCAGCAAGTTAATGCTTTATCTTCTACATTGGTTCCTGTTTCCGAAGGGGTATCAGTCCTGCCGCTTGTAGGTTCCTTTGATGACGAACGGGCGATGCAGCTTTTGGAAGATGTTCCAATGAAGGCTCATGAACAAAATGTTGAATGTTTAATTATTGATTTTTCAGGTATTTATAACATGGATACCGTAGTTACCAATACTCTTTTTAAAATAACCGGTGTCATGTCATTGCTAGGCGTCCATCCAATTATTACAGGACTCAGACCAGAATTGGCACAGCAGGTGACTAGAATCGGGGTCAATGTTGACTCTGCAAATATCTATTCAACAGTGAAGGAAGCGATCCGTCACTGTTGGAAATTGAAAGCCCATTAAAGGTTATTACTAATCTTCCTTGCCACTTCTTCAGGTCTTATATCCAATAAAGGAAAGTCATCCAGAGGGACCCATACCGGTTTATAGGTTCCTCTGGAGGAACCATTGAATTCTTCCGCTTTGCCTTCTCCTATTTTTCCATGCAATATGTCCGCAGAGTAAAAATACTGTCTCCCTTTAAAATTGACTTCAGCAATACATTCATTGAGCCGTACCCTTACCCCAAGTTCTTCGTATGCTTCCCGTATCGCTGCTTTTTCAGGTGTCTCTCCTTGTTCAATTCCCCCACCTGGAAAAACATAGTACTCTTCACCATTGTTTACCCTTTTAATCAGGACAGCGCTTCTCTCTTTAATAATAACAACAGATCCTCTATTTCTCATGGATTACTTATCCTATTCTTTCAAAAGACGATCTAGTTTCTCTTCCATTCTCTCCAGCCGTTCATGATCATCTTTTTTGTTTTTTCTGCCCAACAACAGTAGCAGAATCAAGACAACAGGGATCCCCAAAAGAAGAATAAACATTAGGAATTGAAAAAGGATATCGCCGCCATTAAAATTTGCCTGCATTAGGTACATCTTCATTCTCCTTAATTTCATATTCCATCTTTAAAAATTCGTATGTACTGCCATTTGTATCCTGCATAAACGTTTCTATTGGCAAAAAGCCGGCTTTTTCATAAACTTTTATTGCCCTTTGGTTAAAACTCGCAACGGAGAGTGATAGTTTAAGTGGCTCATAGTTTGCAATAGCAAACCTCATGCCTTCAAGAGCGAACTCCAATCCTAGCCCATTGCCCGTTAGTGCTGGTTTCATTCCCAACCCGATATCAACCGTGCCTGACTCTTTTTTCTGAAAACAAAAGTAGCCGATCATCTTTCCGTCTTTTTCAACTGTATAATAGCCTGACCTGTCTGGATGAAGGAATTCTTCCAGATCCTCTTGGTCTGCAGTCATGTTGTAAAACGAGTATTCGCCTTCATAGTTCCATTGATAGGCAATTTCCTCGGCAGCTTCATCTGTCATTGGTAAAAACTCATACATCTGTATCACCCTTTTTGACCATTTTATAATTTGTCAGTTCAACGCCTCTTTTTAAAACTTTCTGGGAGAAGATTACTTGAAAGCCCTTATTTTCAAAGAAAGGTTTAGCTGTAATACTGGCAAAGGTTTCAAGGTCCTGAATGTCATTTTTTCTTGCTGCCACTTCTAACTTATTCAACAGGGCTGAGGCAACCCCCTGCCCTTGATAATCTTTATGTACATACAAGCGGTCCAGCAACCCTGAAGAATCCATATCAGCAAAACCAACTATTTTAGCCTTGGCTATTGCTTTATAGCTGAAATTTTCATCGAAAGAACGGATCCATCTTTCCCTCATTTCATTGATGTCCCTCTTGGACACCCACGCCTCCAATTGATCCTGAGAATAATCTCTTGCATTCACATTGTGAACCGTTTCATAAAAAAGAGTAAGGATTTCATCTATATCATGAGTATTAATTTCAGTTATATTCATTTCAACCTCCTCATTCTTTTATTGGCCCAACTTTTACACGGGATAATTACAACGGCTATCCCCAACATGCAGCCTAGCATTCTTGAAAGGTATCTACATCATGAGTCTTTGTATATAGAGGAAATTCGTGATCGGTGCGATTGATCCTCCTTGATTTCTGACCATCTTATGTATAATGTTACCATTTTACAATCCCGATGTCTTCTCTCTACTGAATAGCAGGGTTACCATGAAATAATCACTACATAATACTTACGACAATAGTTAAACTACCAAGAGGAGGTGTAATAATGCGAAGGAAAAGGTCTGCCGTTTCTGTTGCCTTTTTGATTTTGACTACTTTAGCTGGAATCGTGTTATTGCCATTCGCAATCGTCAAACGTTCATTCAAGGACTGGCTCATTGTTTATTTAGTCGGAGTTATGGGAAACTCTTTGGCTGACCGGTACCTTGTGTCTAAGGGGTATTTGCGTTACAACATCAGACCCTATAAAGGGAAGTTCAAAATTCATTTGCCTTTTGACTACATTCATTATCCACTCATGCTTCTTTATTACAACCAATGGACATTAAACAGCAAGCCGGCTGGTATATTCTTAAAGCTTTTTCCTTTTGTTATCCCTCAGGTCATTTTTGAGACGATTGCTGAGAAAAAAACAAAGTTAATTTCCTGGAGAAAAGGATGGTCGTGGTATCACTCACTCATCTCACTGGTCATAAAACTATTACTCTGCAGAGGTACCATCGCGTTAGTAAGAATCATCAATAACGATAGAATCTCTGCCAAGAAAACACCGTTCCATGACGACCCGTCTCAAAATAACCAATAAAAAACGCTTCTCGCTTTGGAGAAACGTTAATTATCTTGATTCCTAATATCTTCCTCGGTGAACCTCTTCATGTGGATATCTCTGAGGATGTGTAGAAGCGCGCGAAAAATCATCATGAAACTGCCACCGAGGAAAAAGCTGGTGGCTAGAACTTGTTCAGCTTCAGTGATGAACAAAATGCTCCCAATCATGTACAGAATTCCTAACAGGATATCATTGAAGTATCCAATAATCCTGTACCGGTTTCCGATCACCATTTTTTTCTTTCGGCTTAAGTGTATCTGGATTGAATTGTCTTCAAACTCTTCCATTCGGTTTTTGATTTTTTTAAACACATAAATCACCTCTTGCTGCTATATCATCAGGCTACACTATATTTTGCTACATGTTATCCTTTTTACCCAGTGGTCATTTTTTTTAAAATCTTATCTTGAAAAAAATTGAATTTCCACTATTTTCTTTGGTCTATACTGCCGAACTTATTATTTACTTTTAAGCTGACTCGGTAAAAGATTGGTGAAAGAACATCCATATGTAGATTTTGGGAGGATTGGCAGGTACTTAGCTTCAAATGAATAGCTCACCTACAAATCCCAACCTAATTGGCAGGTGTATAGTTCCAACGAAAAAAAAAGGACGAAATTATATGCGATTTCATCCCCAAACTCTTGTGATATTTTTTCAAGACTACCGTACTCAATACATTTCAACGTTACTACATCTTCATCCCTTTGCCTCTCGCGGAAACCAGCATATCCCCTTTCGCCTTAACTTCTATTTTCCTGCTGTAAAAACTGTGCAGGAGCATCCCTAATACGATGATGAAGAGTCCTGCCATTGCCACGCCATTTGGAAACGGAGCCGATAACAGGAGAAATTCTCCGATAATGACGAACAAGACCTGCGTTGATTGAGTGGCCTCAACGGCAGCCAGTTTTGTCTGGCTTCCCCTGGCTTTATCGGTTGCGATGAAGAAAAGAGTGGTTGCAATGACCCCTGAACATATGGCGACTATGAAAGATTGCAGGATTTGATCTGTTTCCGGAACTCCGGCTTCCACCAAGCCTACCGCACCAATGATCAGCCAGAATGGAATGGTAGCCAGAGTCATCCCCAGTACCCTCTGAAAAGTATCCAGTCTTCCTCCACATACTTCCATCATCTTCCGATTACCCAATGGATAAGCGATTGAAGCAAGAAGAACCGGAAGGATACCCACCACGAGCATCTGTATGGTGATCCCATTTGCTTCCTGCATCTGTATGAGAATCACTCCTGACAAAATCAGTAAAGAAATAAGAAGTGCTTTCATCGGTACTCTTTGCCTTACCATAATAGCTCCTACTTCAGTTTGCCGGGTTTCAAAAAACAGCGGGCCAAGCAGCACACCCGCCACGATCGTCAGCTGCCATGTACCTGCAACAAGCCATCCTGGTCCATACGCAGCGGCATAGGTCAACGGCGCGTAAAACAAGACGAATCCGACAAAACTCCAGCCCAGCCACTGCCATGGATATCTGAACATCTCAACGAACAACTGCTTTAAATTCTTCCTGGCAAGGACAATAAGGAATAAAAACGGCACCATAAAGAAAAATCTTAACGAGGAACTCCAAAGCCAGCTTCCACCCGAAAGCTCCATGGACCGGTTTAGAATGAACGTTACTGCAAAAAACATCGATGCCAAAATACCAATTAAGATTTCTCTCATAGGGACACCACACTTTATTTAGGTAATAATAATATATGCCAGAGGAGATTGGTTTTTTCTTTTCACCTTTCTAACACGAAAAGAACTCTTATTGCACCAGAACACCTGTCATAATAGAGCCTTTCTTCCTCCTGATACAACAAATCCAGATTTTTGATTTATTCCTCATAGGCAGCTTGCCATTGCGTTTTATTTTTTATAGGAAGCAGCCTCTCAACATTCACACTCATAACTTCACCTTCTCTGAATAGATGTAGCTCTGTATAAAAGCAGCAAAGAGGAAAAAGACTGGTGAAAACACCAGGATGATGGTCCATGGCTCTCTTAGCGGGGGAAGAAAGAGAACGATTATTCCTAAGAACAATTGAGGAATGGCCCAAACCATCATCACCTTTGCTCCAAATTTATTAATTTGGTACCAGGCTTCTTCTGATTCAAAAGACCTTGGCAGCCTGACTCCATACCAGGAGTCCATACTGATCCTCCCTAAATACAGTGGGATGGCCAAACCAATAAACAAAATGGCAAGCCCTATCAGCATTAATCCCACAAAAATATTCATAATCCCCCTCCTTTGCTTAGGGCTAATGCATTCAATATAAACCTGTAATCACAATATTGAATACCAACCACTCTGCATTTTATTTATTTAAAACCGAACAACCTAAAAAATCATTTACAATGCGTGTGAATTTGTCAGGCGTTTCATAATGAGGTGTGTGTCCACAATTTTCTACCGTATATATACTCGCATTCTCTGCTTCCTTAAAGACGGCAACCTGTGTATTGCACGGTACAGGGTCACTTTCACCCATCAACAAAAGCATTTCATGCGGCAGTTCCTTCAGTGCAGGAAGCAGGGATTTAAAGATCTGCCCTTCTTCTCTTAATCTGTTGTAATGAACTTCAGACCGGTCAAAGAACAATTCCCATTCCTCATCTGTATAAAATGAGTAGTCGACTCCTGAATCAAGGTCATACCTATAAATCTTCATTCTTTCTTCCCCGAGCAAATCGCTGAATTCCATATACTTTTCCGTCAGTTCACGGATAGTCATTGGTTTCTTGGTGTCTGCCAATGATAGGCAGTCCTTTGCAGCTGCCTCATTTCCGGCTTCCGTAAGAAGGGATGCTGTTTTTCTTAATAGATTCCTTGACGTCAGTTGGAAATCAAACGTCGGCCCCTCAAGGATTATTTTATGTATAGAAGCTGGATATTCCGATGCATATAACACGCTCAAAAACCCTCCAAATGAATGGCCGATCAAAGACCACTTCGAAATATCCAATTGATTTCTGAGCGCTTCACAGTCATGGATAATATCCATCAGTCCAAAGGTTTCATCCGGACCGATTCCCTCAGACCGGCAAACTCCCCTTTGGTCAATGGCAACGACCATGAAATTCTCCGCCAGTTTTTCCGCCTGTGCAACGGAAAAGTCATAACAACTCTCTCCTGGTCCTCCATGCAAATATAAAATCGCATCCTTCTCAGATGCTCCATATACCTCAACATATAAATCTTTTCCTCTAATATTTATCAATTTACCTGGTTTCATATTCTCCCTCTTTTAGATCTGACCAGTCTCTTTTCAACAAAGAATAGCTAAAATGGTCATAGTATTTTCCTCTGTATAAGTGCTTCTCGCGATATATACCTTCTTTGACAAACCCTAATGACTCCAATAACTTGAACGATTTCTTGTTACCGATAGCAATATACGCATTGATTCGGTTAAGAGACAGATTGTGAAATCCACTGTCGATAGCGGTTATCAACGCCTCTTTCATATATCCCTTGCCCCAAAAATCAATCCATAAATCGTAACCAATTTCGGCAATATTGTTGACGGAATCCCAGGAATCAAACCCGCATGTCCCTAATGGTTCCCCATCACTTTTTCTGAAGATAATCCAACGGTTATTCCCTTTATCTTCCGGATTCTGGTTCCACTTTATGAACTCTTTCGCCTCTTCCCTACTGGAATAAATCTCTTCATCGTATAGATACCTGCATACTTCCTGATTGCTGTAGAGCTTGAAAATAAAATCTTCATCCCCCGGAGTGACGTTCCTTAAAAGTAATCGCTCTGTCTCCAAGTCGGGATAACTGCAGCCGGTTTTATCCACTTGTTTTCACCTCTTCCGTCTTATTCCTATACCAAATGAGTGTAGATAGAACGATTAAAATCAGCGCAGAACTTCTCACACTATTGAGAAAAACGCCCGTCCCCTGTTCATTCGGAATAATAGTAAAAGAAAAAATCAAAATGATTGCGTAAAAGGCCATGAGCGGCATTACGATCTTCTTGTTTTTAAAAGGATAAACTATGAAAAACAGCAAAAGGAGAAAAACACCATCATGCTTGATGGGAACAGGGGGTGAAACTTTATGGCATACAGGAAGAAATCAAATTGAGATATTTCGCTTTTTCCAAGCACTTCGCCATCGTCCATCCATCCTGAAATCAGCGCTGTATATTCCCACTGGTGAGGATCATCCATTAAGCCGCTTCCTTCGTACCAAGAAAAAATGGCTGTCATCATTATAAACAGTACCAAAACCGCAAGAATCAAAGATTTATTTTTCACTTTTTATCCTCGGCTTTCTTTTTTTGAATCGTGTCTAGATCTGCATATAAATAGCAGCCGCCGATCACCAATGCAGCCCAAGGAAAAAACCATAACAGGGAATTCATCAATTGCAGAACCTCTTTTGCCAGGATCAAGAGAAAAAACAGTAACAGCGAAACAGAAATATAAATTGAAGAAACAATTCTGTTCACATTCATCCCCCCTTTATAATTTTCGGAATATACTCATTTTAACACTTCCTATAATTGGTTATAATGGTAAAACAAAACTTCCGCCTAATTTTGGACGGAAGTTTCCCATTCACTATCTTTTTTTCTTGAATAAAGCCACTCTCAACCCGGCCAGCCCAAACACACTTTTCGAATTTGGCCTATCCTCCATGAAACGAATTTCCACTGGAGCGAAGGTTTGAAAGATGGTTTTCAGTTTCTTTTCTGAATACCCCAGCCCCCCTCTCATGCTCTTTAATCGGTAGACATCCCAATCTGATATGTCTGCCCCACCGAGAGGCCCTCCTTCTATGAAAGTGCTAAGCGCAAAGTACCCTCCCGGCTTTAATGCTTTTTCGACCAACTCAATATAATCCATTCTCCTGTGTGGGGCAATATGATGAAAACACCCGGAGTCATAGACAAAGTCATAATCTTGCTCTTTATAATCCATATCAAAAAGGTCTTCTCTTCTAAAATTAATAGCTACTCCCTTTTCTTTCGCACGTTCTGCCGCCCAATTCAACCCCTCCTCTGATGAGTCAACGGCATCAACTAAAAAACCCTTCTCTGCAAGGTATATTGCATTCCTCCCTGGACCGCAGCCCAATTCCAATGCCTTTCCCCCCGGTAGGATGCCTTTCTCTATGTACTTCACCAAATTTTCATCCGGCAGGTCAACAAAGAAAGGGACCTTTTTGTTTCTGTCTGCATAAAAGCCGTCCCAGTCAAAGCTTCTCTGTTCTTGAAGCAGTCCGTCCAACATTGTCAAAACATCGTTATTGCTCATAATCAATTCTTTCATTTTCCCATCCCCGCTTTCCAATTATCCTCTCTTCCATTTTACTAAAAGGAGCTGGAAAGCTTGTTACAACAGTATTAATACTTCTTTATTTTGGTGAAGATCCCTAAGCGCTTCTTACCCCTATATTCCATCTTCAGTACCCCCTGCATTCCTAAATTAACGAGATAACAACCTTCAAGGATCATGCACTTCAAAAGATTAGAAGTCTTATAAAAAGGAAATTCAGTCTTTTTAAGATGAGGTGTTTTAGGGATTCTCCTAATTTTTATTACAAATGTTACATATAGATGACAAAGGCTGGCTGCTCCGTCTGAAGTTGGATGAATATTCGTACTATTTACGTTATACTAATACAGGTGGAAGAGTTTAACATTTTTGCAGGGGGTATTGTAATGGAAAAAACGATCAGTAAGAATTGGGATTTGGATAGTATTTATTCGGACGGAAGCCAATCAGCGGATTTGCAAGATTTTATGAAACAGCTTGCATTATCCATTAAAGAAATTCAAACAGAAATGAAAACCATTCAAACTCATGAGTGTTTCTCGGTTAGTACAATGGTGAACCTGTTAAGAAGAATACAATCAGTTATGGAAGGCACGTTGCAAGTAGATGAATTTCTGATTTGTCTAACTTCCAATAACGTGGAAGATCATTCTGCCTCAGGCCTTGTTAACGAAAGTGCCAGATTGAGAAGCTCTTTTGAAATTCTCTTAGGGGAGCTTGACCACCTTCTTGCTTCCATGGCCGACGAAGACTGGAACCTGTTGATTAATAACGAAGAAGTAACCCAGTACCGTTTCTTCCTTGAAGAGAGAAAACAGCAGGCAAAGGAAAAGCTGTCATTGCCGATGGAGCAACTGATCCACACTCTCTCCGTCAATGGTTTTACAGCTTGGGAAAATCATTATGACCAGCAGATTGCGCAGCTGAAAATCCCGCTGGAGAAAGAGGGAGAAATAAAGGAGTTAACCTTAACAGAGGCCTATTATGAGATATTAACTTCCACAGACAGAAGTCATAAGCAAGATGTAATGAATGCCTATAATGAAGCATGTGAAAAAGTTTCCGATACATACGCGTCGATTTTGAATTCTATTTCCGGATTCCGCCTCGATGTTTATAAGCAGCGTGGGTGGGACAATATTTTAAAAGAAGCCCTTGACCAAAACAGGATAAAACAAAGCACCTTGAACACGATGATGGCTGTAATAAAATCCAATTATGGACTTCTTCACCGATTCTTAAAAAGAAAAGCGGAGCTGTCCAAAGTGGAAAAATTGAAATGGTTTGAAATTCCCGCCAACACTTTCACCACTGAAAAAACCTTCACTTATGAAGAAACCCGGGAAATCATCGTAAGCCAATTTCATGGATTCAGCGAAAAGCTGGGGAACTTTGCAGAAAAAACTTTTGAAGAGAGATGGATCGAAGCAGAGGATCGCCGGAATAAAGCTGGCGGGGCGTTTTGTGCTTCCATGCCACTGCAGAAGGAAAGCAGGATTTTAATGACGTTCAAAGGTACCTATCACGATATCATTACACTCGCACATGAACTTGGTCATGCCTATCATAACTTCATACTGGATGAGGAACCTGCTTTTGCAAGAAAAAAAGGAACGAGTGTCGCAGAATCCGCCTCTACTTTTTGTGAAAACCTTGTCCTGGATGCTGCTCTTTCACATGCAGAAGACAAGAAAGAACGACTGTCTTTACTGGAGTCCAAGATTTCCGCAGGGATGACCTACCTTGGATTAATACCGGCCAGGTTCCAATTTGAACAGAACCTCTATGAAAAGAGAAAAGAAGGGTTATTGAGCAGTCAGGAAATCACCGGATTAATGGCAGCAGCTGAGACGGATATCTACGGGGAGCATGTTGACGGTGTTCATGAATACAGCTGGGTTACCACTTCACATTTGTACAGTACAGAAAAGGCATTTTATAATATCCCTTATACCATCGGCTATCTTTTCAGTAATGGTGTCTATTCACTAGCCAAAAAACAAGGAGATTCATTCATCGATCAGTACGATGAACTCTTAAGAAATTCAGGCCGCATGACCGTCGAACAGCTTGCAGAATTCTATCTTAATGAAGACTTAACACAAGAGTCATTCTGGAAGGCGGCCATCCAGCCAGTTGCAGAAGCAATCGACGAATATATTAAACTTTCAGAAGATCTTATCTAATGCCTGTCATCTAAAATGTTGTGGTTATCTAACTGACTAAAAAGAAGGAAATTAATTAAAGAGAGTTGATTGGAATGGACGGTGCGTGACCTCCTGCGGGAGTAGCGTGACGTCTAGTTCCAGCGCCCAGCCCCTCGGGGTCAAATAACCCTGAGAGAATAAAAGGAAAAATCGCCTTTTTTTCTCTCAGGAACATTTGCCTGTCGGGACTGACCAGGGCGCTTCCACTTTTGATGACAGGTGAGACCAAGGTTACGTACCCACTGGAACGTAACCTCACAGGCGCTTGCGCCGAGGAGCATTCCTGTTTATAATCTTTAGCGGTCTTGAAAAAGAAAAAGTCCTCTTGTATGATGCTTGAGTATCAACAACCAAATCGAAACTCAATACCATACAGGAGGACCATAATGAATAGTAATACGAATCATAAAATTAATCAAGTTTCTGAAGATACTATGGTCATTGGAATCGACATTGCCAAAAAGAAACACTTCGCATGTGCAATGGATGATCGTGGTCGTATTTTACAAAAATCGTTTCCCTTCTTTCAATCAGGTGCAGGATTTGATCAGCTGGATAAAAGGATTCAATCTCTACAAATTCAACATCAAAAATCAGAGGTTATCGTGGGATTTGAACCTACAGGACACTATTGGATGAACTTAGCTGCGTATTTGGTTGGCCAGCGTATCCGTTTTGTCATGGTGAATCCTATGCATGTGAATAGAACTAAAGAATTAGATGACAACCTTCAAACTAAAAATGATCAAAAGGACGCTCGTGTTATCGCTAGCTTAATACGTGACGGCCGGTTCAACTATACACGAACCTTAGAAGGGGTCGAAGCTGAACTTCGAAATGGCGCAAGCCTGCGATCTAAGATACAAGAAGATCTTACAGCCATTAAAAATCGAATGGTTCGTTGGACAGATCTTTATTTCCCTGAGTTTCACCACATATTTAAAAGCTTTGGGAAAAACGCTTGTGCTGTACTTGAAATGACCCCTTTACCCATTGACCTTTATAGAAAAAGTGATGAAGATTTAATCTACCTATACAAAAGTGTAGAAGGGCTACAATGCCTTTCCTTTTCTAAGATTAAAAAGTTAAAATCAATGGCTAAACAGTCAATCGGACTGACAGAAGGGTTAGAGATGGCACGTTTTGAGATGGGTACTTTAATTTCTCAATTCAAAGCTCTTTCAAAACAACTTGAGACCTTATCGTCCAGGTTAAATGAACTCGCACAACAAATGACAGATTATGAGTTTGTACTGTCAGTTGATGGTTTAGGTGAAAACACAGTTGTTGAATTACTCTCTGAGACAGGCTCTCTTAGTCTATATGAGCATCCACGCCAATTAATTAAATTAGCGGGCCTCACACTAAGGGAAAACTCTTCCGGACAACACAAAGGCCAGAAGAAAATCTCAAAAAGGGGTAGAAGGAAACTGAGGGCTATATTATTTCGAGTCATACTTCCTTTGATTCAACATAACATCGCCTTTAAATCCCTATACCATTACTACACAACTCGAACTGTCAATCCATTGAAGAAGAAAGAAGCTATGGTTGTATTATGTGGGAAGTTACTTAAGATTCTACACGCTTTGTGTGTGAAACGTATGCACTTTAATGCAAGTCTTATGATGAGAGACCTCCATTGCCTCCAAGAGGCGGCTTGAGCTACTTCTAAGTAGTTTGAAATCTAAACAAGAGGATGACACGGAGAAGCCGGCACATAATGAGCCATTAGACCACGAGTCCCTCGAGGAGCATTGCCAGCCTCTGCCTTATGAATAGACCGAACGAAGGAATGTACGCGCTAGACGCCAAGAGACATGGGAGGGTACGTCATCATAAGATTCGCAGAGATCCAATGTGCATCACATAAGCACTTTAGAGTTAATGATTTCCATTTAGCTCTAGCGAAGCGTAAGCTTCCCCTTACAAATTATTGAACATCTAGAAAATATTATTAAATTGATTCAGTTCAAAAAAGTTTTCTAACCAGAAAAACGGCTTCAAAGGTTGATACTCCAACATTTCTAGAGGGAGGCTCACCGCACACCCCGCGGAGTCACGCCCCTGGAATGGAAATCAACAGACTCTATCACAAAATCACCATATTTACGAATAGAGCATATCTAATATAATCCCGAAAACCAATGGTTTCCGGGATTTTAGTTTATACTTTGATACTGGATGGTTTCTTTTAAATAGCCGGCATCTTGAGGAGAAACACTGAAATACTGCGCTTTCTCCCAGCTGTCTCCCAGTCGCTGCGCAATAATAGCCCCCTCTTCATGAAACCAAACTCGGGAATCTATTAAACCAGTATGCTGTCTTGGACTCATCACTGATATGTAAACATCCGGGTGGTTCAGGTCCATATGGGGGATCAATTTTTTCCTTATTAAGATAAATCATCATAATGTTATCGATGGCAGACTGATCTTCTATATTCGTGATAACTTTTTCAATACGGATAACTTCTTGATTACCCCCTTCCTGGTAACCTACTCTGATTTCCCGGGTTGCTTCCTCCACAGAAGTGTACAATCCAGTCAGAACCCCTATTGGAAAAAGTAAAATCATCACTAGTACCAACTTCCACTTTTTCATGAATCCATTCTCTCTTTACTGAAATTCCGGCTCTCCAGTTTACTCAAAATCTCGGATACTCCCATGGCTATTGATGCATTCAGCATGCCAAACAGTGAAAGCAGAAAACCTCTCCCATTATATTCACCGAAGAAGTTCATGATGCAGAAGATAAAGCTGCCGGCAAAAAAGACTAAACCGAAAAGAAATAAAAATCTCATCAACTATCACATCCTTAGTTACTAGGCTTGGTCGCCTGTTTATTTTGATCGACTCTCCACGATAGAATCGTCGTGCTGTCTCTTACATTGTTTTCACGTATTGTGTTTAAAAGTTCTGCAACCCCCTGTTGATTCGTCCTGCCATTAAAGACAGAAAAGATCTTGTCGGGACGTGCAAACTCTGTACCCGGACACTCTGTTAATCCATCAGTAGTTAAAAATATGTGATTGGTACCTTTTCTCAATTCTTATATGCCGGTACTGTAGCAAGGAACAGATTTATTAAAAGTGCTTTCTTGGCCAACCCACTCAAAAAAGCTGCGGTGGTTCTGCTGATATTCTCCAAGCTTGGACAAATCAGGATGATACAAGTTAAGAATACAGTCGCCGATGGAAAACCAGGAAAGGAAGTTTTCTTTTCTGATGACAAAAAGGCAGGCAGTCTCCCCCTTGATGGTTTTGCAAGCCTCCTGAAAAGACTCTCCTTTAAACGTTTGAAGAATCAAATCATTGATCTGATTGAAGGCCGGTTCACACTCTAAGTCCAGAAGATTCAATATCTCTTGTTTCCGCTCGTAAAACTCCGAAATGACAAGCTCGGCACTTTGAGCTGTGTTATGAGCATCCAGCAGGATAGCAAACTCCCAATCTTTCTCCTTGTTAGACCAAAGAAGGCATCCATCTTCATTTTTGCTTTGACCCGCAGACGAGTTTCCGCCAAAGTGCCCGACAACTACCCTATCAATCTCTTTCATGTGAACCTCATCCACAAAGGAATTTTCAGACCCTGCCCATTTATATTCTTTCATCAGTTTGACCTCATTTATGTTTGTATTTTTAAGTGATCGGTGACAACTTTAAATACTCTAGCAACTTTCTTAGCGGCCCTCATTGGAAGGTGTATCTTAGCTTTTTTATCACTTACATACAAATCGACCGCTGATTTGTGTGTCTTTCTACCAAAATCCTGAATCGACCTACCAAATAATGTTCGATTGGTGGTCATTTTAAAAATCGACCTACCATTTCCAGCACCTTGAGAATGCGAATCAATGCATTCCAATCACTTACCTACAAATTACTCCTTTATAGGTTCCTCTTATTTTCCGGCTGTTTCAGCCAATAGCGAAGCCCTTTTCCAGCTAATGGTTCGTCATTATACCGGGGGATCACGTGGAGGTGACTGTGAAAAATGAATTGATTGGAAACTTCGCCTACATTCCAGCCAAGCGTATATCCATCGGGTGAAAATTTCTCGTCCAGGTATGCTTTTGCTTCCTGTAATAATTCGTATGTATCGTTCCATTCTTCTTGGGTCAGTTCAAAAGCGTTGGCATGATGCTTTTTTGGCACTATAACGCCACAGCCTTCCAAAACATCCTGTTGATCATTATGCTGAAGAAAAAAACAAGTATCATTTTCAAATACGATATTTTGTTCAGGGTCCTTTTGCGGGTTGCAAAAAGGACAATCTTTACTGTCGGGCATATCCTTCCCCCTCTACTTTCTCTACTAATAATTTGCGATACATTCCATTGAGCATGACCGGGTCGTCCTTTTGAATACGCAGGGCACCATCCATTTTACTAATTAGTTCCCAATGATTAATCCCTATGTCTGTACCAAGGACCTTGATGACCGGCCGGAGAATCTTTGTAAGATAGAAGCCACTCTTATTAGATGAAAACTTATCGAATATCAGTATCGATCCGCCATTCTTTAACACCCGATTCATTTCTTGCAGACTTTTCAAAGGGTCAGGCACAACCGAAAGAATGAGGCTGGCAACAATGAAATCGAAAGAATCATCTGGGAAATTTATGTCCTGTGCATCCATTTGAACAAAATCTATATTTGAGTTTTTGTACTTCCCTCGAGCTATTTTCAACATATCACTGGAAAAATCGATGGCTGTCAAGTCCAGCAATCTATCATTAAAGAATTCAAGGTCTGCTCCAGTACCTATCCCGACAAATAGTACTTTACTTCCTTTAGGTAACTCCAGCCCTGTAAAAACTTTCTTTCTTGCATCCAAAAACAACCCTCTATTGAACAATTGGTCATAAATTGGAGACCAAACCTTATAAATGATTTTATTCCATGTACTGTTCATATTTTTAAACCCTTCAAAAAGTTATTTCATATTTCGAATGTTTCCCATATACATCAGCAACCCCCTTGAGAGGGTTATGTCGTTGATAAAAGGAGTTTAAACCATCATTACTGTACAGGCAATCAAAACGGATATACTTTTTCCCGCGATGATTTACCTCGTTTTTTGCCCACTCAATCAAGGCTTCACCTAATCCTAGACCGGCATATTCACGGTTTACAACAAGTCTATGCATGTAAACCGCATCACCTTGAGCCGCTTCTACTCCCCATATCTCCATGTCCCACTCGCCAGGTTCCTCTTCAAGAGTAAGGGATGCGACTGCCTCTCTTTCAATTTCAGCAAGATAGGTATTTTGTCTGTTTATGGATTCCATCACTTCTCCCATATTTCCTTCTAAATCAGTCAAATAATAATTCCACTGGGTTGTCCCCTTTGTCTTCAGCCACTCTGCAGCTTCAACCAGCAAGCTTAAAACTTTGCTGATATCTTCTTGTTTGGCTTTCCTTATAGTGAACATGCGGCCATTCACATGAAGATTCATCGGTATTCCTCCTTTGTAAAAGGTGCATTCGTATGGATTGTTGCTTTCGGACAAATCCCAAGAGCCGGTTTTCCCTTGGGTACAAGGTTTTTTACTCTCTGAACAGGGAGAGTAGCTCTTTTCTTTCTTACTTACAGGATATTTACTGTGAATTATTCCTATATTTTTTAAAATACAAATTAAATAGCAACAAAGTTTATGAAAAGAGCCTTGTTAAATTGAAGAGGGACAGTTCCCTGCTGCTAAATGTAACAGGGGACTGTCCCTAATTTGATTTATCGGAACGTAATTTCTTTAAAAGGGTTGATGGCTTCTGAGTATTCCTCTTCACCGATCAGCAGGATGGTCGGTTTCGTGGTATATGTTTCTCCACTTGATGCTGACCATTCTTCTGTTGATGCTGTGACAAATACTTCTTGATTCATATAAAGTTCAGACAGTCTGCGGGAGGCAGAATGAATGAAGGTGATTTTGCTTTCCCAATCTTCTGACCCCACTGTCACATATTCTGTGTCACCGAGCATGAACTCCTCAATGCCGGCAAAATATTTTTCAACTACTCCTTCGGAAGGCACCTTGGCAAAGCATGAAGTAAGTTCATCCCCTGGTTTGAAAAATGCTTCTAAATCGAGCAGTTCTCCTTTGAATGTACGGCCGGAGTTTTGAAGAATCTCTCCATAGCATGCCAGGACAGGGACCTCTGGCAGGGTAAGTGCGTACTGCTTCAACGTCGTCCCTTTCATGGTTTCATGTTCTGTAAACTCAGTCGTCAGGCAAAGGCCTTTCCAAGTATGGCCATTTTGGTCAATCCTGCTCACCGGCTCGACTTTCGTATTCTCTTTCATCATCGAGTATGGGCTGACATTCTGGAAATAATAGCGAATCCCGCCACCCCAAGGGTTCCACCATGCTTTTGGTCCAGCTTCAGGATACTGATTATGCAAGGCTTCCTTACCGTTCACTGTTAAGGAATAGATTCCCGGAAAATAAGCAGGTGACGCTTTAAACGAAAGGGCACCGTTATCGACAGACCAGTTACCATCGCTATTTTCCACCATGACTTCAGTCCGGCCTTTTACTAGCTGAATGGACTCAAAGACTGCTTTTTGACCTGGTGCACGGAAGCTTCCATTAACACGTTTTATCCCCGGAGAGCTATGTTCCACCTGAAGATCGATCTTCGTGACCTCATCCGCTTTTTTAGCAGCGCCCTCATAATTTTCACCATCACTGTTCAATCGAAGACTTCCGTGTACATAAGGAGTCAGCATCGACCTGAATGAATATTCCACCGTATGGCCAACAGAAGAAATAACATCACCATCTGCTGTTTGAAGAGCATACAAGGGTTGTTCCTTCAGGTCAGGTATATCTTCGCCTACTATGAATTCACGCCATTGTCTCCACGTACGGGAAGTATTAATACCTACTGCGACAGGGCCAAAGCAGATTTCTTCCTCCGGCTGGAGTTCCTCAACATTATACTCAACGCCGAAACGCCATTCGTCTTTCCTTCCATTGGCTGTCTCAGGCCAAGTCAATCCAGTGGTATCCCCTTGATTTCCTTTGATGAAAAACCAGTTTTCCGAGATCTCTTTATCTTTAATATAGTCGATGAACGGAATGGCAGCCTCTGTACCAACAACTACTCCATCCTTCTGAGGAAGAGCCATGCCTTTAAACTGTGGATACACAGGCTGAAGGAGATAAACATCCTTTTTCGCCTCAGTCCCTTTGTTGACTATTTCATGATTCATCTCAATGTAGCCGTCTCCAAAGATCTTTAAATAGGTATTCAACGTAAGTGAAGGAAAGGCTTCAGAATCCAGTGTAGTCTTCATTACGAACCCTTCAACAAGCTCTATGAATTCGATCGTTGAGGCTTCCTTCTTTGAGAACTCTTCACTGAATGGTTTTCCCAGTTTAGGTGAAAAGAAGGTTAAGGCCTCCCCTGAAGAGTAAATTGATCCAACTTTCACGATATGATTCCGCTTTTCCACTTCTACATAATATGGCCCGTTATAACCATACCAGTGTTCATCGGTCTCACCGCCAAACTTACTTCCATAACCAGGAAATGCCAATGCCATTTTAGCTTGGATTTTCATAGGCTGCTGATTTTCCCGTGATACAACTATTTCTATTTCTTCTGATAAAAAATCATTTTTTTTCAGTTTGACAGGAATCGGAAAAGAAGCTCTTTCTTTCCCTTTCAATACAGCCTTTACTTCT
This sequence comes from Bacillus sp. SG-1, assembly GCF_000181495.1. Classification (GTDB taxonomy): domain Bacteria; phylum Bacillota; class Bacilli; order Bacillales; family Bacillaceae_B; genus Rossellomorea. Next base: position 279,834 of record NZ_ABCF01000001.1, on the reverse strand, counting down.
CTCCGTTCCCACTTAAGAACGGGATTCTCAGGCAATTGAATACTTAATGTACATTCTTCGTCCAGTTGGCTTTCAATATCAAGATGGACCAGCCCTTTTTGCCCTGCTCTCCAATTTTTATTGGTAGACCGGACAAAGACTTTAGCAGCCTGTTTTGGAAACACTCCTACTTTCAACGGAAAATCCATCCCATTGATGTTAACGATAGAACTAACTACCGGATGTGTCTTCCATGGGCTTGGTTCACGGTCAGGAATTGACAGGCTTACCGGAAACTCTCCTGTCCATTCTTCTTCCACTTGACCTGAATGATGGAATGAGTGTTCAACAATCTCATCAGCATGACCTGAAAGGGAAACATTAAGCGGCTCTCCTGTTTTGTTCACAACTCGGTATTTTACAGGATGCTTTTCTTTTTCCAGCAGTTTAAAGCCAGGCAAGCTGACTTCCAAAAACAGATCCTGGGTTTCAATCAGTCGTATCCCGCGCCCTGTACGTTCAATTTGCACTCGGACAAATTCTTCTCCTGCCTGCCACTTGTATTCAAAGAAGGTATGGTCATGTTCTTTTACACCATCCGGCTTCACTGTAATTTCGCGCTGACTGGTGGTGTACCAGTCATGTTTTTCAAAGAAAGGACGAAGCCATTCTATTTGCATCACCATTGGAATGAAGTTCATTAAATGAGTACTGTCATCTCTTTCTTCCCAAAAGAAACCGCATTTCTTATAAAGCGGAACGGCTTTCGTATTGCCCGGCCATGTGAATAAATCCAAGCGTGGCCATTTTAATTCTATTGTTTTATTCAATGCTTCTAAGACCAGCTTCTTGCCGATCTTCAACCCTTGATACCCTGGGTGTACATTCAGCAATGGGATGTACAATGCACCCGTGTCTTCCCGATATTGAGACAGCCCGCAGTAACCTACAACCTCATCTCCTGCCATAGCTAAAAATAAATGGAGATTAGTAGAGTTTGCCTCTTTTTCTATGACATCCTGTCCGGTTGTTATACCTGTATCTCCACCCCAGTTCTCGCGGCTTTCATTCCACATTTTCGCAATTCCTTTTGCAAGGCCCTCATGGTATTCTACTATTTTCACTTGTTCTGTTTTCGTTTTCATATGATCCTCCTGAGCTACGTCTTTAATGATCTAACCTCACATTTTTTACTTTCCTGAATAACATCGATAAATTTAATCATCCTTTTCTCCTCCTTCAAAAAATAGTTTTATGGAAAATTTTACTGCACTTCATAGTGTAAAATGATATGTCTCATAAGTAAAGAATATTCTAATTTGGCAGTAAATTCACCTTATGATAATGCTCTTTTTTTTGAGGTTCGGGAGAGTATTCGTCTGTTCGTTATTTAATGGGATCAAGCAATTCAACAGAAAGGCGACCTTTGTCTTTCCAATCATGATAGATTTCAAGACACCAGGTTCCCGTCAACCTGCTAAAATTTCGTTCATCAATCCAATTATGAAGGTCTTCATAAGCCTTCCGGATATGAGAATTGACACCCTGGTAATGGTATACTGCGTAACGCCGGGGAGGAACAGTAAGCGTCACCATACCCTCCGGAATTCCCTCAAACTTGCTCACTTCCTTGCAGATCCAGTAACCATCTTCTTCATCTGTACATTCACCTGCGATAAAAACTCCTATCTGCGTGCGGGGGTTTACGAGATGCTTAATTTCATGAGTGTGATTCTCCAGCCTATATGCTGCCACGGGAATTTCATTTATATATTGGTCGCCGGGACAAAGAACCCTGAAACCAACCAGTTGGATATCCTGCATATCAATCATTTTTATTTTCATTGCAGATTGTGCCATCTTCTGAACACCTCTTTTTTAATCAACTACACTACGAGATTTTGAGAAACAGAACAAACTTATGACCAGACACTTCATACTCACAGCCCAAGTCATTCCTGCCACACCGACTCTCAAGGATATCTCCTCTGAAACCATTGTGTGATCAGCTCTGTAATTCATAGCTTGGATGAAAATATAAACAGCAGCAGAAAAAATGAGAAAATGTATGAGCATCCATAAATACCCTGCCGAATTTCTCTTCGTTCTTACCCATAGTAGAAGAACACACAGGATCGTTCCCCCCATGACGATTGAAAATCCAGCCAATAACTTTGGCACTATCTCTTGCTCAAGCGGCATACTATTCTCCTCCTACCTTAAATATCACCATTATTCATCCATGTGTATAACTGTACGCTACCGAAAACCGAAACAAAAAGCAGGCAGAGCACGGCAACAACCCATACTGACAGCCGGTTAATATCAGCCAGCCCTTCAGCTCTCACGGCAACAAACAATGAAACACCCATCAGCATGACATAGCAGAAGATATTTAAAGTGATCCAGGCCATCCGTAGTTTTGTGCTCTTCAATTCGACCCCCTCCTTTAAAAGTTGGGTTTCTTTTAAATTTAATTACTTTCATGGGACCCGTTAGAAGCAGATTTTGCTCACTTTTAGCCTTATGAACCTTCCATGAGACATCCTAACCGCTAAACGAGCTCGCTTTTCCCCTTTTAAACTTTCCAAGAGCCCGCCTAACCCCTCAATTCACCTAGCCTCGGATCTCCACAAACCTTTTACACTTAATTGACCACGTCTTCTTTCTGCTCAAGCAGTGGTTCATACATCATCAAGGCATGATTTTCTGTTATATACTGATCGTCTATCAACGTCCGCTGAGAACTGAAAACTTTGCGGTGCAGTCGGTTATGCCTGATATATCCGCCCCAATGTTCATATGTAATCAGGTGGTCTTTTTCATAGACCTCGTATGACTGCAGAGGCTTATGGATCGTTCTCCATTCTCCAACGAGGTGAGTGTCGTTCAGATAGACATGGAGCTGGTATGGCGCGTCGGTCGTATTTTTGATTTGAAGGTCCAGGTAGTTATACGCACATGTTGCTCCGCTGCCGAAGGGCTGAGTCCGGTTGGAATCCGGAAACACGTCATAGCTGTGGCGATGCCGTTCCGTTACCGTCAAGGGGGTATGCAGGGTCATCCAATAAATCAAGTTGCTCAACTGGCAAAGACCGCCTCCAATGCCCGGTTTAAAAGAGCCGTAATGAAGAATCATCGCATCGACATAGCCTTTTCGTTTCGTTGTATTTCCGAGCAGCTTCCAATAGGAAAAGGTTTCTCCGGGCTCAATGACTATTCCGTCCAATGCCTTGACGGCAATTTTTAAATTGATTATTTTGTTATATTGGTACCACATCTCCACGTCTTTTAGCTTCCGAAGCAGAAGAGATTGATGTTTGAACGCAGTAGAGGGAAGTAATTCCTTGTGTTGATTCTTGGCGAAGGTTTCTGTGGATGTCGTCCACTCCATGTATCTTTTGGCACGATAATAGGCGGTCCCCAGTTGTATCCTAAGCTTCGAACGTTTTTTGGGCTTCATGGCCATAGATTTCAGAAAATCCAAACTTGTCACCGACTTTCTTTTATATTCCTATCTACCATTTTATACAGGTTAGTTCACGCAGGTTAATTCTTTATCTACTAAACCTGAAAATGACTAGCCATTTGTAGGTACTTTTCCGAGGTCCACAAAACCGGCATTCCCGACGGCTCCTCCTCCTTGCTTGGCGATAGCAGCAAAAACCCCTTCCGCCAGTTCTTACGCCTGAAAATGAATACTCATACACTTCACCCCTGGCTATTTTTAAAATAAATCAGGTTATCCGTCCACTCACCAAACTCGTAGATGAACGCTTTCCTAATGCATTCAAATTCCATCCCGACACTTTCAGCCAAACGAATGGAGGCCTGGTTATCAAGATTGATATGTGCCTCGATTCGATGATACTTCAGTTCTGAAAAAGCGATTTCCAGTGCGCCAGCGACAGCTTCTTTTCCAAACCCATTTCCCCAATATTGATTATGGATGCTGTAACCAAGTCTCCCCCATTGGAAGTCCTCCCTTGCCAATGTTGAAAAATCAACCATGCCAAGGTGTTTCCCACTCACTTTACCAAATACTCCAAACACATAAGCGGTATCTTCCGAAGCCAGAGTTTGGTGCTTTTCAACCAAGGAAGAAAACCATTCTTCCGTACATTCGCCCATATCCAGTTTTCCCTGATCATGCCTATACTGCGAAGCTCGTCTTCCATTAAATCCTCTATACCATTCAGAGTAATCCTTCTCAGCTAAGGGTCTTACTATTAATCTCTCTGTTTCTGTTTTATATGTAAATGTATTCAAATTCCCACCTGCTCCTCAATAATCAAAACATATTCTTAATTAAATTCATCCAGATTTCTCACTCTTTTCTTGAGTCAGGTTGAAGCCCTTTTAACAGCTCAATCATTTCCTCATTCTGTTTCACTGTTTTTCTTACCGATACCTCAATCGAAAATAAGGTGATCATTATTACAAGAATGAAAACTATCACGGTCCTCACCCTTTTCCTAGGATATTACTAAAATACCAATGACCTTCATTACACCCCAGCAGAATAAGGCAATACCCAAAAAGATCAGAGTTTTCAAATACTCTTTGGACCCTTTTAAAAACTTCCATTGCATGAAGGACTGAAAACCTAAAAACACAATGATAAATGAAATCCAATATATATTCATGGCAAGCCTTTGGTCGGACATATCCCCGACTTTTGTAAGGAAAACGAGAGCAATGAGAAGGATGACTCCTCTTCCCCAGCGATCCAGCAACTTTCCTTCCGTGTCGGAAATTTTTCGTGTGTCCTTGCCCAGCCATTTTGTCAACAGTTTCTCAGTAACCCAAAACAAAACAATAATACTTATGATAAAAATTATAAATTTCATACTTCTCCCCCACTATAAGACGAATGGAGTGATAGAAATGTTTCAAATATTTCAAAATCCGAGCAAACAAACTTAGGACCATGACAAAAAGGACGCTTAGACAAACAACGTCCTTCTCGAATACTACATTTGCACTCTCCTAAAATCCTCTTTCCGCACCTCATGTTTAAAATCTTTATCAGCACTCAAAACACTACTCTTAAACTTCCTTCCATAATAAGAATAGCCGGATGTTGCCTGGATGTACCCTTCCATCATAAGAGCAACCGCAAACATGACGGCGGCAAAGAACAGGATCGGCGTTAAGGGAACCCAAGGAGCACCTTGCAGATAACGGAATGTATCGCCAATCAATCCAGACCACTCGTAGGTGATCGACCTTGGTGGATCTGCTACAAGCTGGTAGTCCACATCCGTCCCTCCCAGGAAAAGTTTTAACAGTCCGAGGTGGATGAAGATGATCAATGTTTGAATTACCTGCTGGCCGAATAAAATTACTATCCTACCCCTCATTGCAGGGAGAATATGCTTAAGGATAATACGGAACTTGCCGGCACCCAAAACTTTTGCCCCCAAAATATACTCCTCCTTATAAACCCGGGCAATTACGTTTCCAAAAAGTGAGGAGAGGACCGGGACCGTCAGGAGAGTCAGAATAAGGATTTCCAGAAAAAAGCGTTCTGTTATAGTGGTTGAAAATCCCTGAGGAGGCTCCCAAAGTATGGGGAAGAGCAAGAAATAAGCCAAAATGGAGAGGGGAATATAGTGAAAGGAATCCACCGTACCATTGATGAATTTTCTGTATTTTTCGAGGTGAATACCCAAGATGATTCCTACTGGAAAAGATAAGATGAGACGCAAAAATGCTATGGTGAACGCTGATATTATGGTGTATTTCGCCCCAATGATTACTTTGCCCAACATATCCAATCCGAGTGGGTCCGTGCCAAACGGATACGCCCATTTTGGAGAGATAGGTGTGGACTCGACAGGCACATGATTTTCAGAAATATAGTAGAGCTTTCTGACTTCATTTCCCCATAGGAAACTATAGACAAAGCTGCTAATCAGCAAAATAACAATAAGAATAAAGCCTGTCAGAAAAAAGGGATGCTTCCAAATACTCCTTTTCACTAAAGCTCCTCCCCTCTATTTGCTTTTTTAGAAAGGAACAGCTCTCCCAAATTGTAAAAAACAAATAGTGGAATAAAAATCGAGAGAAGCGCAAGCACAAATAATTTAGGCTGCATCGTGGACATCAGAAACCTTGTTATACCCGGAATATTAAACAGGAGCTCAATCACAAATAAATTGGACAGCATGAACCACACCGTCTTCTTTGATTGAAAAAACACCGTAATGATGCTATTCCGCAGAACATGTATGACTAAGATCATGATTCTACCAACACCAATTGACTTTGCAAGCAGGACATAATCTTTTTGAATTTCCTCTTCAAACGAAATAAGGGTAACTCGAAAAAGCTGGATCGCCGGCAGTATTGCCAGAAGGAATATTGGCAGCATGTATGCTTTGTCATCGTAAGTTGAAGCCGTATTGAAAAGAAGGATGCCTGACTTTTTATAAAAGTAAATAATAGCGAGCTGCACAGTCATGATGATGAAGAGATCCGGCAGTGATTCGAACAAATAAAATACCATCTTAATCCTGTCTCGCACCCTTTTTCTAAAAAGCATTGTCAGGATTGTACTTCCTATTGCAATGAGCAAAGCTAAAACGAATGCAGAGAAGAGGATGGTCAAAGAATAAAAAATGGGATCAAAGAGATACGGAAACAACTCTCTTTCTTTCTGTCCGCCGATGACTGTATATTTGAGGGCTCCCGGATTAACAAGGGCGTGTACTATCTCTTCTATATCCCGCCAATAGTGGGAGAAATACAGGTCCTTTTCATTAAGTCCGGCGAGCAAAGCAGGAAGCCCTCCTGCAAGAATGATACCCGCAATTGATATCAGGAAAATGATCAACCGATGAAGGAATTTCATTCAGTTCCCCCTAACTGTCGGAATGGAACTTTTCAAGCTGCCGAACATTTTTTTCGATTCGTTCATATACTCCCTGTCTGCTTCTCCATATAAACGGACGCCTGTATGAAGGGTATCATCAATAATATAGTGGTAAATACCTGCAACCTGGCTGCTGCTGTATAACTTTTCTCCTTTGTGTCCGAGAATCTTCCTGATTTTCTCGCTTTGAAGATGAGGAAATAATTCCAACATAATTACATAGTCTTCCTTTTGTTGGGGGACCTCAAAAGACACAGAGAAAGAACCCCCTTTTTCAATTACAATTTCCTCTTCCATAACGACTGTTTTTAAATCGTCCTTTACTAACTTGGCTTGAAGAACTGAACCATGCGGAAGAGCACTCTCTCCTTTAAGGACTGCTTTCTCTTCCGTTCTGATGGTCTCTCCTTCGATGACATACTGTTTATGATGAAAAGCGGCTTCCTTGGAAGACTGGTCAAGGGAAGGACTGTTGAGAATAAAGCTTCCGATAACCGGCGCCAATATCAAAAGAGTACAAAGGATTGCCAGATTATGTTTTAGAGAATGAAAATACTTATCCAGCCAACGTCGCCTGTTCGCCTTCCTCCAGATCGTATCAAACTCGATAGATGTTTCTTCGTTTTTATCCACCTCATCAAAAAGTTTAGAGAAGTGTTCATCCTTCAACCTTATCGCCACCTTCCCGAAAGAACCTGTGGTTATCCATCCGCCGGAGTTGTTTCAATGCTGTATTTAACCTGGATTTTGCAGTTCCCAAAGGGATATTTAATGTTTCTGCAGACTCTCTTAACGTTAAGCCCAGATAAAAATGAAGGATGAGAATCTCCCGGCTTTTCAGGGACAGCTGTTTCACCGCATCCCATATCTCCTTCACTTCTTCATTTTTCATAAAGATTTCTTCAATTGAATTGATTTGGTCATCTTCCATGGTGTCGGTAAAGATGGAAAATGTATTGATCCATTTTTGCTTTCTCATGATGGACCTGGTCACATTGATCGTAATGGTATATATCCATGGTTTAATCGGGCGCAGCTGGTCATATTTATGATAGTTTGTCAGAACCCTGATGAAAGTCTCTTGTGTAATGTCGTCTGCCAAACTTCTAGACTTCGTCAGCATCAGGGCAGTCCTGTATACATAATTTTTATGGTCACGGTATAGATTCGCTGCATCTGATTCATTGAGCTGCAGTTCCATGTCATCCCCCTTCCTTTTCTGTTTAACTGTATTACTCCATAACTAATGAAATGGTTCGGTGTATTAGGAAATTTTTTCTGACTTATAAAAAAGGATAAAGAACACTCACTAAGGAGCTGAATCCGCACGCAACTTTTATGTTTAACCATATCTCTCGTATTCTATAAAAAAAGAGAACTTCCTTTTTACAGAAGTTCCCCAAATAAAATATGAGTCGCTATTTTTAAAACGGGACAAAGAATGGCTGGTCTTCAGGAGACAATATTTTCTGTATCCGTTCGCTGAAGTTTCCCCAAGTGACCATCTCCAGCGCTTGTTCCAAGGTAAAAAAACCTACCTCCAGACTCTCTTCACTCCTCCTTGGTTCTCCACCAACCGCTTTTCCAAGCCAGCAGGTCGCACAGACACCCTCTGTCAGATTCTGATAAATTCCACAAAACTTTGTTATTTCCATGATAATTCCTGACTCTTCCACAACTTCTCTAATAATTCCAACGGCTATCGATTCCCCTCTTTCGATAACACCTCCCGGAAATTCCCAGCCCCGTTTTTGCCCCCGGATAAGAAGGATCTTCCCTTCATCGTTCAAGACTACTGCCCCGGCTGATAAAGAATGCTCAGCACCCATTATGATTGCCTTTCAACAGTTAATGACTTCTCGATATAAGCCTTTATGTAACCTCTGTACTCATCGATTAACCCTTCCGGCAAGTCATCAAGGCTATAATACTCTAAATCAACAGATTCATCCCGGTTTATGATCAGTTCTCCATTTGCCTCTCTAGTAAAATAAACAGCTGTAACTGAATAGAGTTCATCTCCATTAGAGGGAACTTTAAAATAATAGTCCGGCCCCGAGAAAATATTAACCAATTGGAGTCCTCCAATTGTTAGTCCCGTTTCCTCCTTTACCTCACGCCTGGCTGTATCCTCAAGGCTTTCCCCAAGTTCCATCAAGCCTCCAGGCAGTCCCCAACCTCCGTCCGTTCGATGCTGAAGGAGCACTTCATTATTGTGATTAAAAATCAGGACAACGGCCCCCGGCAAGATCAATGGACGTGTGCCTACTATTTTTCTTAACTCTTTTACGTATTCCATGTTCATCCTCCTTTTTTCTCGTTTAGAGAATATCTTTCGTTTGCTTTCTGGGATGTACCATTTCATTTTACAGACTGCTGCTATTACAATTACAGACCAATAAGGAAAAAACCCGGGGTACAGATCCCCCCAGGGTATTTCATTAAATAACAAATACCTCAATCAAAAGTAATTAGTTCCTTTTTAATCCGCTCGGCAGCACCTTCCTTGAACTGAAGATAATGAGTATCATTAATCGATGCAGGCTCCAATTCATCATTTAACGAGATCGTTTCCATTGTATTTAATTTAGTCGCCGCCATCTCGCCAAGAACTTTCTCCAGTTCCGTATTGGTTTCTGCACTGCCAAATAAAAGATTAATATTGTTAGTCCCTAATTGCTTCAGCAAGTTTTTCAACACTGCTCCCGACAATTCCATTTTGTCTTGTTCATCCCAACCGTCTACATTCTCTTCCCAAGGAACATGTGCAGTCAGGAGCTCAACAGCTTTTTTCCCATCTATGGAATTCAGGCCTTTGTCCAGGTTTACCTGAATACCTTCCGGGGAAGTCCATGATACATCTCCTTCCGATTCGTATTCAGTTCCTTCCAAGGATCTTAGCATAAATTCAAACTCATCAACCTTAACAGCTGCGTAATAGTCAATCCGCATTCCCAGTGCTTCTGACACTGATTCCTTTACTGCTTGTGAACCCTTTTCATAAGCGTATATATGGGTAAGTTTATCTTTACTTTCTGCTGCTGTATCCGATTTTACAACAGGGACATAAGTATCCGAGGGAAGTGAAAGGAGATTGATGCTTCCCTTGTGTTTGCTGTAAGAGATGAGCAAATGGAGATCCGTTCTGTGATCTTCATTGGTTACTAAAAATAACAGAGTCGTCTGTTGATTCTGTTCCAAGGCTGTCAGCTTTTCCGCCTGATCAGCATTTTGATTGTTCGTGCCGCTAATAAAAGAGAAAGCGAGGATTACTGAAAGCGACAAGAGTACAGCCATTGCCATTAGTGGAGCTGCCCGATAACGTAAAGATTGCAGGATGCCTGATTGTTTTTGTCTTTCTTCCTCCTCAATCTTTCGGAACACTTTTTCTCTGTCCTCTTTCGTAAAAGTGAGGTCGGTATGATGAAATTCTTTCAATGATTTTTCTAAATCTTTATCTTTCATATACGTCGGCCTCCTCCAGTTTAATTTTTAACCTCTGCTTTGCTCTTCTTAGCCTGGTCTTCACAGTATTCACAGCAAGATCGGTTACTTCTGCGACTTCTTCAATGTTTAATGACTCAAAATAATATAGGTGAATCACTTCTCTGTATTTCTTTGGCAGTGAAAGTACGATATTTTTAATTTGCTGATTCTTGGCTTCCTTGAGCACTGTCGTTTCAGCTGAAGGAAGCTGGGATTTCGTATTTTCCTGTATGTAATCCAGCACTTGTACTTTTTTATGGTTCCAGCTCTTTAGATGGTCCTTGCATTCATTGATGGTAATCCGGTACAGCCATGTTTTTATTTTGGAATCACCCCTGAATGAATCAAGCTTTTTATAACATTTAACAAAAGAATTCTGAGTGATATCTTTTGCAATATCTGCATCTTTTACATAGGAATAGGCAAGTCTGACCAACTCATCTCCATACTCTTTCATGATTTCTTCCAGTAACAAATTTCGGTTGCTTTTATCCATGCTGCAGCTCCCTTTTCCCCTCACCTGTGTATGGATTTATTATTTGACGATTAACCCTGTCTAAAAAGTTTCATTTCTTCACATTTTTTTCTAAGTATTGCTGTTATTGATGTAAATATATAGATTTCCACTCCAGGTGCGTGACCACAAACTAAGCCTATATCGCGTTTACACATCAACCTTGAGACGAAAATTACATTTTAACACATAAAAGAGAGCCGATTTTGAAATCAGCCCTCCTTTTAGAGTCCTAAAACCTGTATCTTTTTATAACGCTGTTTTCGTATATATTGTTGCTCTCGGAAAAATCCAAAAAGCCGGATTTTTCCCTTGGAGACAAGGGCTTTTTTCTCTGAATAAGGTGAATTAGCTCTTTTCTTCTTGTTTATCAGCTATTTTTAGTTAATTAAGTAAGTATTTTTTATAGTTTGTATTAAATAGCAACAAAGTTTACGAAAAGAGCCTTTTATAATCCTATATTCCATTTTCCAATACTAAATGCTCTTTCAATGTCTGCTGCAAAGTAGCTTTTGTTTCCACATGACGTTCAAAGGAAACACCTGCATTGATCATTTTCCTGACTAGTTCGACCCTCAATCCCGTAAGGACAGCTTTACATCCCATCATTTGAATTCCGTTTAAAATCTTTTCAAACTGAACGATGACGTCCAATTCCATTTCGGCAACACCAGACAGATCAATGATTAAAGTATGAATTCTCATATTATTGATTCCCATTAATACCTTTTCTTCAAGTGTCTTAACGCGATCTGTGTCCATCATTCCGATCAAAGGAAGCACCGCTATCGAGCTGTTGATTGGAATGATCGGTACGGATAAGTTTTCGACTAGCTTTCTTTGGGACAGCAGCTGCTGATCTTTATAATCAGAGTAACTGATAAAGAAAGTATTAAGGAACTGATCAACACAGTCATTGATCCTTTTCTCCAAATCGAAGAATTCCTTTCGGGAAAATGGATGGTCCTCATTCACTTTGTCGTATTGATAAAGAAAATACCATAGCGTACGCCTGATAGCATGAACCCATTCCAATTTGAATGCTAGTGTAAGAGAATGCTCCGCCCAGGCAACCCCTTCTATTTTCGCAAAATCCACCAGCTCATCTTCCCTGTTTTCAGCAATGAAGAGGGCAAGCTTTTCTGCATTTTTTAATAGATCAATATTTCCTTTTTCTAAGATATCATTGATTTTGTTTCTAACGTTTACAGCTTCCGATAATAGTTTTTCTTTAAAGTTGTCTCGGTTCGCCTTAATAAACTCGGCAATTTCTTCTTTACTGGTAAATTCAATACTCATAAAGTACACGCTCCTTTAGGCAATCCTGTTAGTACCTCTATTCGATACTTCGAAGGAAAATCCTTCTAAAAATTTTACTGATTGTCATTCTTTTAGGCTCTTTTCTAAAACTTTGTTGCTATTTAGTATGAAATTCAAGAGAAAGAGACATATTTCACAGGAATTATCCTGGTAAACAAGAAAGAAAAGGGCAATTCACCCTGTTCAGTTAGATAAGCCCTTGTACCCGAGGGAAAAATCCGGCCCTTTGGATTTTTCCGATAGCAACAATCTATACGAACACAGCGTTCTTTTAAGAATATCTAGCGATTTTTAAATGAATGTGTAAAATAATGTCGTTTCTTATTTCTGCTCCCATGTGCGTGACACCAAGGGGCAGAATTATGCACTTGGCTGAGCGATTCAAAGTGTCATGCCAGCCTTTAGTAAGGGGCCTTCTAGTGAACTCCACTGCTATTTAACCTTTTCATTGACCAATTCAAACTTCTCTTTTGTGTTTAAGCTGTGATTACCATACTTTTCGTTTCCTGCTGGTATCTCCTCCGCTTCTTCAAGGGCTTTTGTCAGTCCCAGCAGCATCATTTTGGCTGCCAATACTGTCAACGTGAAGAACAGAACAGGGATAAAGGCAATCCAAGGGTAGGTGGTCCAAAGAAATTCCCACCATGCCCCTAAGGAACCTGACCACTCATGAGATAACGAAAGCATTTTATTATTATCAAAAACATCGGTTTCAATTTCAAACCCACCCATGAATATTCCCAGGACACCAAGGTGTGATATTAAAATCATCACAGAAATGAACTCTCTTAAGAAAACGATATAGATTTGGGGAACTAAGTAGGGACGGATGTGTAACAAAATAAAGTGACGTTTAAGGGCACCCAGCACTTTTGCACTTTCAATAAACTGTTTCTTCATGATCGTTTCGATTTCATTGCTGAATAACAAAGACACTGACGGCATGGATATACCCACCAAGATTGTAATGTAGATGAATAACTTATCACTGAATGAATAGTCAAAGGTTTCAGGATTCATTAACGGGCCGTACATCATCACCCACTGCATCAGTAAAAATGCCAGAAGTGTTGTTGGAAAATAATTAAATGCATCCACTATCGAGGCAAATAGTTTCTTCATTTTATAAAAGTAAAAATGGATTGCCAATCCTATCAGCACTGAAGGAACAACCCGCAGGAAAGCAATCAGCAGCGCAGCCCCAATCGTATACTTCGCACCTGTCAGCATCAGCAAAAAAACATCATGGCCAAAATTATCCGTTCCGAGAGGAGGGAATTCCAAAGGTGAGTAAGGCGGTCTGAGATACTCCCCATCTTCCCCTTTTAAAAGTCCGGTTCTAGGGACCTGATCCCCGGAAAACCAGTAATATACTAAACTTGCTGTGAAAAGGCCGAACAAAAAAATGAAGCCGGTCAGGAACTGAGGATTTCTAATAAGCCTTTTGATAATCATGCGGCTACTCCTTCCTGCCCTGTCTTCAACCGTATGAAGATACCGATAGCAGTAAGTATGATAAAAATTGGCACATAAAAAAGAATTAAGCTGAAACAAATCACATCTATCTGCGGAAATGCGAGAATAAAATGCGTCAGGCCATATATGTTGAACAATCTCTCAAAAACAATAAGGTTAGACAGAAGGATGAGAATGAAAGATTTCATATGGTTCATCAGGGAGGAAGAGAAGTTCCTGATGATATGCATCGAGAATATATACACCTTTCCCAGCCCTTTGCTTTCAGCCAGTTCCACATAGGGCTTGGTCAATTCATCTTCGACAAACAAGAGCAGCAGCTTAAAGATGAAGATTGTCGGAAGGATAGACAAAGTCACAATCGGAAGGATATAAACCGGGTCGTTTCCTCCTGCAACGGGGGCCAGCAGAATTCCTGTTCTTTTAAAAGTAACAATGACTGTAAATTGAATGATAATGATGATGAAAATATCGGGAATAGATTCTAGCAGTGATAATACTTTCAGCAAGTATGCAGACAATTTTCTAGGAAGTCGAATGGTCATGAAGGTTAAAATAAATGCAATCATTACTGCCAGCAGCAAAGACCCCAGAAAGATGATCAATGAATAATTGTAATACGCCCAAAAAGTTGGAAACATTGGATAGGTATTTCCTAACTCGTTCGTAATGGTCATTTCTCCAGGGTTGCTCAATGAACGAATAATCTCCCAAACATTGAGTATGTATTGCTTGAAATCCAGACTAATGCCATTTGTAAACAACCCTATAACCCCAGATATTAAGATCAGGCCAAGGGAAACAAAAAAGAATTTTACCACCATCAACATGATACTGCGAAAATGCTCCATCCTGCTGAACGTCCCTCCCTTATAAAATTTGATAGTCAGATAGAATAGGAAATTAACTAAACTTTGTTCAATATACAGTCTACATACTGTTTTTTTGCGGCAGTGTAGGAAGCCTCATCTTCCGGAAAGTCTTGGGCAAGGCGAATTTTTAAATTTTCGTATTCTTCCGCTGTGGATGGGTGACTGTTCAAATAGTCCCGAAAAGTGATGTGTTCTTTCCACCAGTCTCCTTCATATTCCACCACATGAAGAATATGCGTTTTGGTCAGGCTTTCTAGGTCTACGAATCTTGCAAATACCTGCTTACCTGGAATGTTCACCTGTGGCAATCGATAGTATCCTTCTTCTTTTAAACGGATTGTGTCAAACTGTTCGATATCCTCCATTGACTTGACCCCAGCCAGAATATCAATGATCGGTTTAGCTTTGATTCCGCAGATGGCTGTACTGCCAAAGTGCTCAAAATCCACCACGGATTCTCCGAGGATCTCCATCAATACTTGTTTTTCCTTTTGAAAAAGATCCGCCCAATCCTTTGAGTGCTCTTTCAGAAATACTTCACCTTTCTTTACACCAAGCATGTTATCCCCCTAAGTTTAAAACGTTTTTTTTAAACATACCGTTGATTCCCGCTCCATGTGTGTGACTTCAATAAAGAAATTCCACGAGCTAATTGTAAAATGGCATTACTTAATCACTGCCTTTTTCCGGTGCGACTAATTCTACTTTTATTCGATCGGGGTCCTCTAAGAATAACGCATAGTAAGACTCTCCACCTGCATAAGGGTGCTTGTCAGGATATAAAATCTCAATCCCTTTGTCTTTCAATTTATTAGTCATTTCATCTACTTGTTCCCTTGAAGTTGCATGAAAGGCCAGGTGGTTCAACCCGACTCTGCACCGGTGATAAGGAACCTCAAGAAATCGGTCTTCAGCCTGCACGAATACAAGATAAGTCTCGTTCATTTTCCAACTTTGGCCGCTCTCCCATTTTTGGTAAGATTGATAACCCAGTTCCTCCAGAAACCAACCCCAAAATTCCCTGGATTTCTTTATATCAGAAACATATATTTCAACATGATGAAGCATGCTGCTCTCTCCCTTCTCTTACTTCAACCGAACCCTATGAATAACAGGTGCGGTATCCCCTTGGACTTTAATTAAGGCTATATCGGTAATTTCCCCTGAAATGTTATCCAATCTATTTAAGCAGTATAGAAAGGCTTCACTTAATTTTTCTTGGGACAGCCTGTTGGCCAGAGTACAGTGTGGTATCCATTTATCCGGCATGTACAAAGTAGAGGCACAATTATTCCATTGGGTGAACGCCAGATAATGCCTTGAGTGCAATCCCTTCAATTCTTCAGTCATAACCGGGGGAAGATAAAGTGCTCCGGATTTCAAAAAAGAACCCAGAGAAGTAAAGTGGATGTCAATTGGCTTCTCCCTGCTATAAACTTCATCCATTCTTTCAATAAAGGAACGTTCATCGATCTTTTCATAACTCCCCAGGGTTATATGGGGGATTCTATCCATGACCTCATGGGCATAAAAGGATATGGACTTCTCATGTAATTCCTGCCATACTTCCCTGATGGCCTCGTCCGTTTCCTTATCAAATACCGCTATCACCCCATACATGACGTTCCCCTCCTTACCTCTATGAACAGCACATGACCGCTTTTTTTGAATCACTTTTCTTGATGAGGAGATTCCCTTCATCATCAAACTTGAATTCAATATTGGCCTCTCTCAATCTTTTATAAGCTGAAACAGCCAAGTCTTGATTTTGCTGAGAGACCTCCATCCATACGATGTAACGCTCTTTTTCAGCCTCAGGTGATTGGCAGCCTGTTGAAAATAGGATGAATAGCAGCAAAAGGACTTTCTGTAATGGTTTGTGCACCTTTATATCGTAACCCATTCATTTTCCAATATGGAATACAGGTGTGAGTCTCTCCATCCGTCCTTCATCTTTAAGTGGTGTCTCATTGTCCCTTCTTTTATCAGGCCCGCTTTTTCCAACACTCTGGTGGAGGCAGCATTTTCAGGATTGCATGTAGCATATATCCTGTGAAGGTTCAGAACTTTAAAACCAAATTCAACAGCCAATCTTGCCGCCTCAGTTGCTAATCCGTTTCCCCAGCTTTTCGGATTCAAAATGTAGCCAATTTCGCCCGCCCGATTCTGTATATCACTAATATTAATTTCAACTGCACCTATAACCTTGTCTTCTTCAATGGTAGTAATAACAAACAAGTAGCGGGTTCTGGGGTTTCTTTTGGCATCTGCCAATGCTTCTTTAACAAACACTTTCGTCTCATCAACTGTATTCGGGCCCCAGGGTTGATAGCGGCAAGCCTGCTCTTGTGAGGCGTAGTCATGGATTCCTTCCCAGTCGTTTTCCTGTAGTTCCCTCAACATCATTCTTTCCCCAGTCATAGTCAGCATCTGTACCAGCCTCCATTAAAGCTGAGTCCCAAGACATTGCCAAGATGTGTACCGAACTCAATGAAGCCTCTCCCTCTTGCCGTTAACACCTTTCCGTCTTGTACAACCAACTCATCAGAATAGTTTTCTTTTTCAAAAATACCTGATGACTCCCGTGCTTCTTCTGCTAGCCCGACTGTGTATCTTTTTCCTTTTAGGAGACCGGCTCTTGCTAAAAGATATGGCGAGCTTGAGATGGCTGCAATAACCGAAACCTTATCAGCCGCCGCTTCGAGAAAATGAAATATTTCTTCCTCATCTTTTAATAGCATGATATCCATACAGCCCGGGAGCAGTACACTATCAATTTCATCAAGGTCAATCTCCTGGATCATTCTATCGGGCAAACATGTTAATCCGGATTCACCTCTAACCGCTTCATTCCTCGTCCAGCACGTTACAACAGGCTTCTTCCCCTGCATTAGCACTGATAGAGCCACACTCAATTCATACTCACTGAACTGAGGATATAACAGTACTGCCGTTTTCTTCATTAGTATCCACCCTCACTCTTTGCATCCATTCCTTTTGAAGCATCCCGTAAATGACACGGTTATGATATTCTCCATTAAGAAATTCATAATCTCGTATAATGCCCTCCTGTTTAAAACCAAGTCTTTCAGCAACAGCTCTGCTCTGAATATTTCCACTTGCCATGTTGATTTCAACCTTGTTTAGTGTCCATTTTTCAAAAGCATGCTGGATGAAGCACTTACAGGAACGCGTCACCAAACCCCTGCCTTCAAAATCATTTCCAAGCCAATAACCAATTTCCGCTTTTCGATTGACAGAATCCACATATATAAATCCAATGGCACCAGCAAGTTCGCTGCCGGACCATATCCCTGCCCAAAATCCGTTATCATTGGCGAACCTGGTCAATGACTTTTCAATGAAGGTCTTGGAATCTGCGACTGACTTAGTTTTCTGAGGAAAGGATAGCCACTTTCCCAGATTTTCACGATTGGCATCGACCAACTTAAAAAGTTGTACAGCATGGTGTGGCTGCAATAGCGAAATATAGGTATCTCCGTCCAATTCAATTTTAAACATGTTTTCCCACTTCCTTTAAAGGCACTGAGAAAATAATAGGGGCTTCCAATTGATCTCCTTGGTTGTCAGCCATTTCAATCAGTGCAATTTCAGTGATCCTTCCTTTAATGGAGTCGTTTCTCTTCAAGCAATATCGAAACACCTTTGCCAGATCCTCTTCCGGCAATTTGTTTGCCAACGTACAGTGGGGGATCCATTTACCCGGCTCGTACAATGAGTTTGACGTGACATTATTGTTAAAGGTTTCATGATGTGATGCGTGAAGATCCAGAAGTTCCTTCGTCATAGTGGGAGAGAAAAAAAGAGTCCCGTAATTCAGGAAGGAACCAAGAGTATTGAAACAAATCTCCATTTCAGTTTTGTTCTCATATAATTTCTTTAATCCATCTATGTACACGTCTTTATCTATTTCACTATAGCTGGCTATTGTGATATGCGGCCTTGGGTTCTTGATTTCTTCCTCATAAAAAGAGAGCGATTCTTGAGCTAGCTCTTTCCATATTTGTTTAATCAACTTCTCTGTTTTTTCATCGAATAATGCTGCAATCCAATACATTACATTTCTCCTTTATCTACTCTTATGTGCCTTAATCTATTTGCCTAAATCAGCTTCTTTTCAAACATGACCATATCCAGGGCCCTGATTCCGTTTTCATAAATCGGTTCGGTGTATTCCGAAAAGAAATCCCTCTTTATCTCATTCATTCTAAAACCTGCTTTTTGATAAAAGGCAATGTTATCAATGCTGGAGTTGGCAGTTCCTACTATTATTTGCTTCACATTTCTTTTTTTGTAAAGAGAAAGAGCTTCATTTATCGCCGCTTTGCCAAGTCCCTTTCCTCTGAACTCAGGCACAATGGCAAAGTTCTTTAATTCAAGAGTACCTTTATTAACAGGAGTGAACAAGATTACACCAGCCATATGATCATTGTAGTGAATAGAAAACATCTCTCCTTCATCAATATAGCTGTTGACGGCGTCCTCACTTTCATCAGCAATCAACAGCAGAGGAAGGTAATCTCTTCTATTTTCTAATCTGACAGGTGATAATAAGAGTTTCATAGTTGTGCTGCTTTCTCGAATATATGTAAGGAGCTGTTTGTTTCCGTAAAAGCGTCATGTATTCTCTTCCTATTCCAGGGATGCATAGCTTCTGGAAGGGAGTCGAGGGCGAAAAATTTCCGTTGCTGAATTTCTTTATTTGGCAAGAACCTTCCCTCCTTATGAATGTCCGCCCTGAACAGCAGGACGAGATCATCTTTTTCAGGAGAAGAATAGACACCAACAAAATCAACGACCTCTACTTCGTATCCCGTTTCCTCGAACACTTCACGCATCACCCCTTCAATGGGGGATTCGTTATTTTCCAAATGTCCTCCAGGTAAGGTCCAGTTGCCTGACCCATAATTCAATTTGACACAAAGAACTTTATTCTCTTCGTTTCTCACAACTGCGAATACGCCTACAGAAGGCATGGTCACTCCTCCTTTTTTCCTTATGTCCAAACATCATTTTCGGCAGTCAGTTCTCCTTCTGCCTCCCCGGTATTCACCACACCTTTTGGTTCTACCAGCATAATGTGGCACTCGTTTTCAGCATGAGGTTTGTGCTCCACTCCTTTAGGAACAACGTACATTTCCCCTTTTGCAAGATTGACTATGCCATCACGAAATTCAATCGACATTTCACCTTCAATGACGATGAAGACCTCATCCGTTTCCTTATGCTCGTGCCATACAAAATCACCTTGAATCTTCACAAGCTTGATTTGATAGTCATTCATCTCAGCAATGACCTTCGGCGACCACTGTTCCGCAAACTTACTAAGCTTTTCTTTTAAATTAATGGGTTGATCGTTCATGGGCTTTACACTCCTGTTTTCAAATTTTGAATTGCAGCTAGAACCTTTTTAAAGGCACTTTCAACTTATATTTCACTCGGATTTGGTCTTTAGAACCTCTCTAAAAGCACTTTCCCCCATAACTCCACTCGAATTAGGTGTCTCCGGAACCCAACAGACTAGCAAGTGACCCAAATAGCCCTTAGGCACTTCTGTACAAATAGTGCAACCTTTAACCACCTAATTTATCGGCACATATCCTGTTTTCTGAATGAGCTCCTGCCCCTGTTGGGAGGTAATCCACTCGATGAACGGTTCGACGTGCGGATTATCCGTGCCGTTCGTAATGGCGTAGAACTCACCTGTTAGTAGGTACTCTTCACTTTGAATGCCCTCAATGTCTGGATCTACACCTTCGACCTTCAATAGTTTTATGCCTTTATTTTCTATCATACCAGTGGCAAAAAAACGATAGGAAAAACCAATGGCGTTACGGTAATTTCGGTAGTTTGAGGCTTTTTCGATGACTCCACCCATACCGCTGACTTTCTGATCGGTTGGAGGCTTCATAATTGGAACATCTCCCATCATCTTTTGCAATCCCGTTTGGCTGCCGCTTCCTTCCGGCCTTTGAAAAGCGATAATCTCTTTATCTTTCCCGCCGACTTCTTTCCAGTTCGTGATTTTGCCGGAATAGATTTGCTGAAGTTGTTCAATCGAGAGACTCTCAACCGGATTGCTTTTATGTACAAAAAAGACAAAGGCTTCTTTACCGATTGGTGTCATATTCATATTCTGCAATCTGGATTCCTGAAGCTCAGAGGGGCCTGCAGTAAATATTATATCCACATCGTTTTTGGCCAATCTATCATAGGCATTACCGGTCTTTGATGCCACCGCTTCACTCTCAGACGGATTGTCATGAGGATACTCCCCTTCAGGGTACACCGCCTGGACAAAAGATGCGATAACAGGATACAGTGCAGTCGCGCCGTCAAGTGTCGGCAATTGACCGTCTATCGAATAACTTGCCCCTCCATCCAGTGACACAGCGTCCGTGTCCTTTTTAAACGGTTCATAGTCACTAAGATCGACTTCTGCATTCTCGATTTCTATATGGTTTATGTAAGCTTCATATCCTCCGTACCCCGCCAAAGGAAGTAAAATAATCAACCCTGGAACCAACATCCTTGCCTTTTTAGGCAGACGTGCAAGCAATCCGAGGAAATACAAGTTACCTATTACAAGTATGGCTGCTGTCACTATCCCCGTGTAAATATATCCATTCTGTGAAGAAGTAAGAATTGAGTACCCCACAACGAACATACTCACAATTCCAAAAAAGACTGTGAAAGCTGCAGCCTGAATAATTCTCGTCCACATAACCGATCGATCTCCTTCACCATTATTCTCTTATTCTTCATCAGTACTTTTTCAACTAATTGACAGATATGTCTACATGGTTCATATGTATCCACACCTTTATATAGCTCCTTTTCCTGTAAAAACAGCTCAGTAATATCTCTCCAAAAGCTTATAGTCTTTTGTCTTTGCTACTGAAATGCCATGGTCCGCGGCAAAGCTTTCTAAATCCGTAAATATTGTTGAAGGTTGATAATCCAGCACCTTTATGTTCGCTCTTTGTTTCAGCTTGATTACAGCCTTCTTTTTTGACCAGTCTGTTCTTTTGAAAATGACTGATTTTATAAGCGAAGGGGGAAGCGCCTTTTTATATAATCGGAGGGTTAAGAAAAAAATACTGTATTCCAACTGACTTCCCTTAACCCGTAATTGATATTTAACCCCCAGAGACATGACCAGGCAGACGAGAATAAGCCACAGTATACCGTTAATTAATTGACTCCCAGAAAAAATATCGAAATTGATAAGTAAGAAGATAACTACTATCGAAGCTGAATGCGATTTTGCAATTCTCGTATAAGGCATTTCTATTTGTTTCCTTTCATTTCAGCGAATTCATCTTTAGTGTTGGTTGGCTTTTAACTCGGTACTATTAATCTTAAATATTGATAGATTTCTTACTGGAAACAAAAAAACCATAACTTGGTCTTTATTAATGAAACTCTCATCCACTGCATTCCGTATTAAGGTTAAGGAGTGGTACGTATGAAATTCAAATCAAGGAAAGACCTGTTATTTTATATAATATTTTGGGGCAGCATTATCGGTATTCTACTAACAGAAATCTCGAACAATGAGTATGGTCTAACGGCATGGCTTTTAAAGGCGTTAGCAGGTTTCTTGTTAATAATCCTCCTCTGGATTTGGTTCGGCACATGCTACATTTTCAAAGAGCAAAAGCTGCTTATCAGATATGGGCCTTTCCGGTGGAGAATATTAATTAAAGATATTAAGTCCATCAGAAAAGTAAAAAGCCCCTTCACCTCACCTGCCCTTGCTGTAAACAGACTCGAAATTTATTATCAAAAGTACGAAGTGGTCCAGATCTCACCCCAAGATCAGGATGCCTTTATCAATTATTTATGTAACCAGAATCAAAATATCAAACTGGAAACCCTTTAATCTTTCTCCTCTATCTGCCTTTTCAGTTCTTTTTCTATTTCTTCGTCCGAAGTCTTAGAAGGATATTCTTCCATCTGGCCTTCAATCATTTCCCGGATCATTTTTCCCGTTTTGGAATTATCAATTCCATTTCTTACTCCTGCTTCTATAATGGAATGAATAATATATAGGAACAAAATAATTAATAACACACCGAAAATAAGTTCCATGGAAACCCTCCCAGTTCATCATACAATTCAGAATTTTATCATAGTTGTCTTTCCTTTTGGGGCTAATCAGGAAAATCAGTAAAAATTTTGAAAATAAGTACCTGCGTTTAACCCTTTAAAAAGTTTGAATTACTAGTTTTGTTGTAAAAAAAGAATGCACCCTTTAAAGAGTGCATCAATAATTTGATGACGACCGGCTAAAAATGCCTGTTTATCCCTGTTCCTGATAGGTCTCCTTGAGAAAATCAACGGATTGCCGAATCAATTCCTTTAGTACCTCCACATCAATATCTGCCACTTTATTGATATATACACACGCTTTTCCCGAGGTGTGCTTTCCGAAACGCTCCAGAAGCCTTTCCCTGTCTGGATCACCGGTGGCAAAATATAGGCTGATCTTTGCTTTTCTCGGAGAAAACCCTACGAGTGGTGCGTCACCTTCATGCCCTGTTTTGTACTTGTAGTGATATGAGCCGAAACCTATGATACTGGGTCCCCACATTTTTGCTTCAAACCCTGTAGTTTCGGTGAAAATATCTAACAGTATATATGCATCCTCCCTTTTCCGTGGGTTCTCGACTGCCTCAATAAACTCAATCACATTGCTGTCATTTTCTTTTGTTTTAAGCTCATACATGACTTTCATCTCCTTCCAGTCCTGTAAAGACCGTGCTCTTATTTACAAAGCATAATGGGTTGCCGAAGGGGTCCTTTGCATAGAAAGATTCTTCCCCCCAGGGCCGCGTATTTATACCTTCTTCCAAGTATAACGCCTTTGAATCTTTCACTCTGTTATAAACTTCCTCAAGGCCTGAAACGGCAAGGTATATGTGTTCCGGATTACAACGGGACTCCACCCCATCACCATCAGCCATGGGATCAAAGCACGCAAGTATGGTCCCGCCACAATCAAAATAGTATCTTCCAGGTGAAACCCTTCGTCCTTCCACACCTAAGATATGCTTATAAAAATTGGCCGCTTCCTCAATATTGGATACCGGCAAGATGACTCGGTATAAATTCATTCTACAATTCTCTCCCTCTATATACTTTTGAGTGATAAGATTCTGTTCTATGTATCATCTCAACTATTAAATACACTGCTTAATTTTATTCAGATGCGTTTCTGCTCTCAGAATGCTCTGCTTCAACCATTCAGGCGATCTAGGGTGAGTCAAGACTTCCTTCGTTGTCATCCAATATATATCGTCGACCTCATCTTTGGCTTTTGGAAAAGGTTCGCCCTCGTCTATTTCACATAGCAACACGATGTTCAACACCTGTGAACCATCGCCCAGCAAGAAGGACGTGTTATTGACATGAGACATTTCCGGCTTAATCGTTATACCGACTTCCTCAAGCAATTCCCTTTTTAACGTCCTCTCAAGGATATCCTTTGAGTTCCCTTCCTTTTCTACCGTTCCTCCTGCAAATGATAAAAGCCCGCCAGCATGCTCTTCTTTTTGGCTGCGCTCAATAATCAGCCACTTATCTCCTCTGAACACAGCACCTTCTACATTGACATGAAACATAGTATTCACCCTATCTTTCTATTTACCTCTACCGGCATGACCATCCTTAACATTTTGGATTTATGCCCGTACAGGTCATCCTCGAATTCGGAAACCTCTTGAAACCCTTTATTGCTATAAAAAGCCTTTCCTGTTAGATTCTCTTCTTCTACATTTATATAAATTTTCTCAATGCCATCGATTGATTGGATACCTTTTTCCAAGAGTGCCGCTCCGAGTCCGTATCCTTGATTTTCAGGCAGCAAATAAATCGCTCCGAGTTCGACTTCCCCACCTTCTTTTACTTGCGAGAAATTGGCAAACCCTTTGATTTCCCCTTTTATTTCAACTACGTATAAAAAAGAAGTTTCCAATCGCTTTTCCATCATTTCGTGACTATATGCGCTCGCAAGGAACCGCTTTTGGATCTCGATTGGAATGATATCTTTATAGGTATCCTCCCAGCTGACTTCCGCCACTTTTTGTACCGCTTCAATATCACCCTGTTTCATCTCCCGAATAAGATATTCCACTCGTATTACCCCTTCAACTATGGATTTTTTCCTCTCTTAACCCTTTCAACGTTTGTCCCTTACATTCCTCCCCCTCTGAATTGCATGCGGCTTAAATATGTTTAATCAAGAGCTCCCCTCTTGATTAGCTAGCCTTTTAAAAGAAGGTCATTCCCTATCCATTCGACTGCACCTACAAGGTCTTCTGTGACGGCATCTGGTTCAATCCCTTGCCATGTATGACGGTGTGTTGTGAGTGAACTGATTCCCCAGCCCGTTTTGACAAGAACTTTCTTTGCTCCAACAGCCTCTGCCGCCGCCATATCAGAACTCCCTGTGTCTCCGACGATATAACATTGTTCAAGCTTCAGGTTATACTCGCTCTTCGCTTTTAGAAGCATACCCGCTTTCGGTTTTTGACAACTGCATTCATCATCAGGTTTATGCGGGCAGTAATAGATAGCATCCAGAAACGCCGAGTGTTCGGCCAAATCGCCCTTCATCCGCTCCAACCCTTTTAAAAGTTCCTCTTCTGTAAAATACCCTCTTCCAACCCTGGTCTGGTTGGTGAACAAAAAGACTTTTATACCTAGTTCGTTCAGCTTCTTTATGGCATGTGGGGAGAAGTCATACATTGAAAATTCAGAAGGGTGCACTCCCCCGCCTGTCCCGCCTATTGTTCCATCTCTATCTAAAAATACGGCGATAATGACTATCACTTCCTTCACTTACATTCATGCCAGAACAGGAAATATTACTGCATTTCAACGGAACTTCATTGAATAACGGTTCCAGCCAAGCCTGCATCGCTCTATGGTCCGTTCCCATTGAGTGCAAAATGACTAACGGTTTGCCCTCCCCTATAATCTTATAATGAATTCTGCCATAGCTCACTTTACATTCCATAGGTTTCATCTTCTTTCTTTTCGCTTATCTTTTATGATTTCGACCCTCTCTTATATTTCTCCTCCTGATTAAGATTCTGTTAAAATGGAATACATGATTGACTAAGGAGGAAACACTATGGCTGAGCACCACTTTCACTTAAAAGCAAACTGGCCTGGATTGCGAAATGATATCGGTGATATTGAAACGAAAAACATGAAAACCGCAATCTCCATTCCGAAAGAAATGGATGGACCTGGAATTGGAACAAACCCTGATGAAATGCTTCTTGGGGCAGCGGGGACTTGCTTCATTATCACATTGGCAGCCATGATGGAAAGAAGCCGGCTGGAGAAAATCGATCTGACCTTAGATTCAGAAGGAATTGTTGACGTTACCAAAGGAATCATCACTTATAAAAAAATCATTCACAAACCACTTATCACCTTGAAAAGTGACGCAACAGAAAGAGACATATCGCTTGCCAAAAAACTGGCGGAAAAAGCCGAGGCTTCCTGTATGATTACCCGCGCCATTAAAGGAAATGTAGAGGTTGAACTTCAAGCTGAAGTAGTGAAGTCAGAAGAGTAATTTATTAAAGCTAATTTGCACAATAACGATTTAATGGTTGCTTTCTTCTCAACGAACTGACAAACTAGAGAAACAAGATTGATACTGACAGAATAGAAGGTGAAGATATGATTGAAGTACGAACGTCCAAAGTCAGCGACGGAGAATTAAATAGAGGAGTATTTGCCACAAGGGATATTAAAAAAGGTGAGCTGCTGCATGAAGCTCCTGTCCTGCCTTACCCAAACAAAGAGCATGAGCACATTGAAAAAACACTTCTTGCTGATTATGCATTTGAATACGGCATTAACCATAGCGCATTGCTTCTTGGCTACGGGATGCTTTTTAACCATTCCTATGAACCGAATGCAACTTATGAAATAAATTTCCCTAACTTTACCTTCGACTTTTATGCCTACAAGGATATAAAAGCCGGAGAAGAAATTATGATTAACTATAACGGCGAAGTCGATGACAATGAGCCGCTTTGGTTTAATAAATAACATTTAAAAACGGAAGGCAGCCTGAGAGGCATGCTTTCCGTTTTTACTTTGAAGAATTTATTCAAATGCCCCTTAAATTCCTCAACCCCATAATAATTCCTATTGAGAGCATGACAATCAGAATGGACAATACCATAACAGAGACTTTTCCATTATAAACAACAGGCTCTTTTGCTCCGTATATTCCTTTTTTATCTGCCCTATGATAAATTCCATTATCCACTTCAACCGCAATCGCATTATCTGTACTTATATTTTTTATAGTATAAAATTTTGTCCCCATACTAAATTCATTGGAAAAATTCGCGGGGAGCTGCTGCATATCAGAAAATGCCGTCACCTCTCCGATTTTCATTTCAATATCAATAACAGGTTCTTCCGTAACTACATAAATGTGACCTTGCCAAACAATGAATGGATACGCCCATGAAGTGGCAATCGTATTAGATGCTATAGAGGTAAAAGATAACATTATTCCTAGTAAGCAAAACGTTATGCGAGCCATAGCTGAACCCCTTAAAATTAGAATTTTCCTATTTTATTAGACGTTCATTCTTTAAAAAGGTTTCTTTTGAAAGGTGCTATACCATTGATTAATGGTTGATTTAAAGTGTAGATTTGAGCAAAGGAAATGAGGTTTTTGCTTAATTACCTTTCTTTTTAAATCTGTTTCCGGTATTAAAATAAACTAATCCAAAAAGAATAAAACAAAAAAATAAAACCAGACCTATGAAATACATAGCTTGGATTTCTAATATTTCACTTAATGCCCACAATAAAATACTAAAGCTTATTCCGTACATAATTTTCCCTGTAAACTTGCAGAGCGCCATCTCATCAAATTCAGCCTTTTCACTGTCAGACATTGTATTATACCCTGCAATTAAGAATGCTCCCTTTCCTTTTGAAAGAAAGCTAGCTAGGATAAAAAAAGCAATAAATCCAATAATATTGATAATAGTTCCCACCATGCAAATACCTAACCTCCATTTCTTAAATGTTTATTCGTTATTTTTTCTATGCAGTTCTACTATTTATACGGTATTATGCAACTAAGGTTTCATTCATCAGTTTATTTCTCACTACAAAAAAGCGGATCCATTATCGGAACCGCTTTTCAACCATCTTACTATTTTCTCAGAAGGATAGTTTTGTCGCCCTGGTGCTAATAAAGGTTTTAATATATTGATCCAGCATCCTGTTACCACCGAAATCGTCTTCATACAAGCCCGTTATCGCCAGCCCGGCATCAACCTGCCCTTGTATTTGATCTTCTAAAGTATGACCGAATTCTACTGTATGGTTGGCTTCGAGATATTCCTTTATCTGTTCCTCATCCATATGATCCAATGAAGTAGAAGGAATCGAATGACGAACCACCAGTTTTCCCTGCATTTCCATTTCATCATCGAAAATAAATAATAACGGATTTGTAAACCCGGAAATCAGGGTACCGCCTTGTTTTAACACTCTGGCAGCTTCCTTCCAAACAGGTTTGATATCTTCTACAAATAAATTGGACACCGGGTGAATGATGATATCAAAGGTTTCGTTGTCAAACATATGTAAATCGGACATATCCCCCTGCACAGTTTTTAACTGGAGTCCGTCCCTTCCAGCTACAGCGATGTCTTGTTCTAATTGCGCTTCAGAGATATCCATTACTGTTACCTCTCCGCCCGCGGCTGCAAGTACAGGGCCCTGCTGGCCGCCGCCTGATGCCAGGCAAAGAATCTTCTTATCTAATAGTGATTCAGGAAACCAAGACCTCGGTACCGGTTTGGTCGTGGTCACTGTTATCTCCCAGTCTCCTGCCTTGCTTCTGCTGATTACCTCTTCACTCACTGCCTTTGTATAGACAGCTCCCTCTTCCACTTTTTTATTCCAAGCTTTTCTATTCTGATTCCTCATATCCATATTAACTGTTCCTTCCCTGATTGTTACTTTGATCGCTATTGAGGCATATGAATTTCATCATATATCTCCCTTTACCAATTCCCTGAAAACGTTATTAATCTCTTCATGAGGGACTTTATTATGATCCCTAAATGTTAGGGTAGTTCTAGAAAGCTTTTCCATTTCCGCCTCTATGAATGAGTAGAGAGCGGGGACTGTTATATTAATGACTTCTGCACCGGCTTTTTTCAGCTCTACT
Source organism: Bacillus sp. SG-1 (assembly GCF_000181495.1). Taxonomy (GTDB): domain Bacteria; phylum Bacillota; class Bacilli; order Bacillales; family Bacillaceae_B; genus Rossellomorea. The sequence continues at coordinate 251,059 of NZ_ABCF01000001.1, read as the reverse complement.
ATACTGGCCAGATCCTCACAAACCCTGCGGTCCTTAACCGTTTGTTCATATAGAGTCTGAAATTTTACTGGAGGAAAGGTCTCGTGCTCTTTTATCCATAAACAGCAGAGAATTCCCCTCAGTAGATGGAGTGACAGTTTTGGGGATTTCACTTCACCCTTCAGCCATTTATTCCAATTTGACTTGGACATGCTGAGGTAGTGATAGTAGCAGGATACAGCCGAAAACAGCTCAGTTTCCAACGGAAGCACACTTTCGCAAAAGTGTTGATCTGCTATCAACCGTTCCTTTGTATGAAGCCATTCCAGCATGGAGGGGTTCGATTTTTTGAATAGATTTAAAGCCTTCCTGAGATCCCAGCCGCTTATTTCTAAATCTTCATTGACCTGCTTTTCAATAACATCACTCTTCTTCTCCAGCGACAAATACCAATCCAATGAATGTTTATAGATAAACCTTATATCCCAGTCACTCTTCGGAGAATGAAAGCCCCACGCCCTGCTCCCGGCCTGGACAGCATAGAGGATTTTAACACCGTATTCTCTTTCCATTCTATTTAATTCACTGAGGACCAGGTCATCCATAAGCATTTCACCTCATTGTGAAAGATTTTCAATCACTTTTGCTAATAGCAGGGTGCGTTCGGAAAGCGAGGACACATCGAGGTATTCTTTGTCACTATGTGCATTGCCGCCAATCGGTCCCATCCCATCAATGGTTGCAACCCTTGCAGCTGAGGTGAAGGACGCATCGGACCCGCCGCCTGTTGACGTATCGGTGATTTCAATCCCCATCTCTTCACCTACAGCAATAATTTTTTGCAGTAACTGGTTATTCCGTTTATTTTTCTCCATAGGAGGTCTGTTGATTTCACCTTCAAAAATGATTTCAGTGCCGGGGACATCGGTTTTGGAACAAATTTCTTCCATTTTTTCTTCTACCGAATGGGCCTGCTCTGACTCTGTAATCCTTATTTCCATTTGCGCACTTGCGTGGTCGGAAACCGTATTGACTGAAGAGCCCCCTTCTATCAACCCGACATTGACACTGATACCATTTTCATGGTCATTCAATTCGTGCATCTGTATGACTTTATGAGCAAGTTCCTCTATCGCACTTCTGCCTTTTTCAGGTTCGATTCCGGAGTGTGCAGCTCTTCCAATCACATTCAGTGTATAATTTCCTTTTCCTCTTCGTGACGAAACAAGGGACCCGTCTTTCCTGGCAGGCTCCATGATCAAAGCATATTTCTTCCCTTTTGCAGCCTCTTTTATCAAATCTTGTGAAGAAGGGGAGCCAATCTCCTCATCACTGTTCAGCAAAATTTGCACATTACGGGAATGAGGTGATTTTTCCGCCAGCAAAGCTTTCATGGCATATAACAGAGTGACAAGACTGGACTTCATATCAATGACACCAGGTCCGTAAGCCATATTCCCCTCCAGCCTGAATGGCCTTTCCAAAGCAGTTCCTTCCGGAAAAACAGTATCCATGTGAGCGATCACGAGAATATCCGGATCTACTGCTTCCCTATGTTGGATGATCAAATGATTTCCGTACTCGTCCTGATGTACAACATCTATATTAAATCCAATCTTTTCATATTCCCTTTTTAAAAGAGATCCTATCCTGTCAACACCAGCTTTATTTCCCGACCCGCTGTCAATATTCACCAGTGTTTCAATCAACTTCAGCATTTCTTCTTGCCTATTCGATATATATTCTTGCACTATACTCTCTCCCAGCTTTCTCCATGAATCTCAATACAACGTTTGGTTTTACCTTCTATTATACCATGTGTCGATGGAGAAACGATTGATTTACAGATATAAGAATATATTCAAGCTTCATTTCACACATGCCAAGACTGGTGCGTAACCTATCGAATGAGGTAAAAACCTTTTTGCCGCTTCGCCATGTAATGAACTTTTCCCCCGCTGAAAGATATAGGTTCCTCAAGGTATATTGGAATATATTGATTCCATTCAGGAATATATGTGCGAACATTGAATTCGAGTGCATAACAGGTATTATCCTGGATGAGCAGTTCCCCTCTGCCTGGTATCTCTTCCTGTTTATCGTACAGACCAATATAAGGGCCAGCCCCATGGCAGTGGGTCCCGAGTGGATGAGAATACAGCATGGCCCTTAAGTTTCCTTCCTCCGCTGCCTTAATACTGTTTACAAACACATCATTGCCGCTTTTTCCAGTTTCAATAAAACCCGTTACAATATCCGCAAACCTTAATGCATTTTCAAATGCACGTGATAGCCCTTCCGGAGGCTCATTCTCTCCCTTTTTTAAAACGTATGCGAGCTGCTGTGTGTCTGTCGCCAGCCCGAGATAATGAATGCCAAAATCAAGGTGTACAATGTCTCCTGGAAGGATGATCGTATCCTCCAACCGGTCCTCTACACACCCTTGTCTTTGGATATCAACAGTAGGATAGAAAGAAGTTTGGAGGCCCAGGTCTAAAACTTGCTGCCTTATCCAGTCGACTACCTCCCCTGTGGAAGTAATCCCCGGATGGATGACCTTATTCGAAAGAGCCTCCTGTCCAATTTCCCTCGCAAGCTCACAAATATGCGGATAAGCTGCCATTTCCAGTGTACTTCTGGTCTGCAGCCAGTCCACTGCCAGTGATTCAGCACTAACAAAGCTGCATTTCTCACCCTCGGCCGCTTTCTCTAGTTTATTGAATAAGCTCACAGTCAAACCATCACTTGCTGCGTGTAACCCTCCTCTATTAACACCAATTTCAGCCGGTTTTTTTTCACGAATAATTCTTACTGCACATTCCCATTGGGTTTCCTTACCAGAGTCCCAGACATTTTGGTAAAAAGGCTGAAATGCCGGGTTTGGATGAAGAACAAACCGGTCCACACCGCCCTCTCCATCACTGCAAAAAATAAATATTGTCAGCCTCCTGGAACTGTCAATTGCTGAAGGAAAGAATGTGTGGATGATAGGATCTTCATTATACTCCCGACCAAACGTAATCCACATTTCAATACCGGATTCATTCATCACCCTAGGTAAGATAGTGTTCAGTCGCTCCTCAAGGACTCGATCTCTAAATGTATCCCGCCCTTTTACCGACATAATTTTCGAATATACTCGCTCCATATTCAGCCTCCCTCCTACTATAAACTTCTCTATTTTTGGGTGGTTTCCTTTATTATTGAGGAAATGTTGATGTATGTATTTACAGGGTGCTGAGGAATGAGATTGGGCCAGTGTGTTTGCTAAAACGAGAGCATGTTGGCCCATTTATTGGATTATTGGGCCAGTGAGATTCCTAAAGCCTGAGCATGTTGGCCCACTTATCGGGTTATTGGGCCAGTGAGATCCTTAAAACCATTTCATGTTGGCCCACTTATCGGGTTATTGGGCCAGTGAGATCGCTAAAACCATTTCATGGTGGCCCATTTATCGGATTATTGGGCCAGTGAGATTGCTAGAACCAGAGCTTGGTGGCCCATTTATTGGATTATTGGGCCAGTGTGGTTGCTAAAACCACATCTTGTTAGCCCATTTATTGAATTATTGGTCCAGTGAGATCGCTAAAACCAGATCTTGCTGGTCCATTAACTAGTTTATTGGGCCAGTGAGATGGCTTAAACCATATAATGTCGGCCCACTAATTCGCTTATTTTATTATTGTGCAGCATTCCCAACTGCAATAATCAGCGACTATGCTTAGAAAACATCCTTGATAGTGGATATACCAATGGACTTTGAATAATCAGGGACAGTACGATAGCTCCGTATGTGAGAGACAGAATCGCATCCGCCTGTCCGGTGCTTTCCGACGCCAGTCCCAATAATAAGGCAACGGACATTGTGCCCTTGATGCCTGACCAGGTAATCAATGAGATGTCATCCCATAGAAATTCTTTTCTCCACTTCTTAAACAGTTTTAATATGCCCGCCAACACAACAAAACGAACGATTAGGGACAGGCCGAAAATAATAAAAGTGAATCCGATATTCTGAAAGTCAATATGCTTCATAAATTCAATTCCAATCAGTAAAAACAAGATGGACAGGATACTCGGTTCGATGACCTCCCAAAAAGCATCCAGGTAACTTCGATAATCCTTCTCATTATCGGTGGTTTGCAGCTTCCATGACAGCATGATTCCTGAGGAAACCGAAGCGAGTACTCCCGAAACACCTAAGTGTTCGGCCAGATAAAAACTTCCGTAGGCGAGCACAATGCTCAACATAACCTGATACTGACGGTGATGAGTAAAATGATAAATTCTGCTGACCAGCCACCCGAAGACAATTCCAATTAGTAATCCTCCAAAAGACACAGATACAAAACTCCACAGAGCTGAAACCAGTTTCAATTCTTCATTAGACAAATACAGGTGTGAAATGACCGTGAATAACACGACACTCGTTCCGTCATTCACCATTGATTCTCCTTCAACCACCTCTGCGATTTTAGGACTGTTGGATGATTTCTTTAAAATGGATACTACAGACACAGGGTCAGTAGGCGTCAAAATGGCCGCTATCAATAAAGCTCCCATAAAGGATAACGATACTATTCCTACAAAGTAGACAGAGGCACCCAAAATAAAGACCGTCAAAATTAACCCAAGGGTGCTGAGTACACTAATAACACCCATATTTTTCTTTAAGCCATTGATTTTGAACTGATAAGCGGAAACAAATAAGAGAGCGGGTAAAAATACATCAAAAATCATATCCTTTGTGATTTCTATATCAGCAAAGAACGGGGTAAATGATAAGCCAATGCCAATCAGCAGAAGAACCATCGGAACGGGGAAATTTTTCTGTTTCTTATCAATCGTAAAAACAACGTATCCAATAAGAAGTAAAATAAATACATGTGTGTAACCCATGGCTGCACCTCCAGAAAAGTCTTTTAGTTTCTCTATTTCCTCCTTTTATCCGTGTTAAACTGGCCTTCCCCTGAGGTGATATGTGTAACAATGTTTACTACTTCTGAAGCCGGGTAAAAAATTACAAATTACCTTTTTAAATTTCTTGAAGGAGGAATCAGGGTATGAGACTGAAATCAAGTTTGCTTGTCGGTGCGGCTGCTGCTGGTGCCGGAATGTATATGAGAAAAAAAGACAATCGTGTTAAAATGCAAAATATGATGGAAAGCCTGAAACATAAGTGGAAAAACCGTAATAAAGACTTACCTGTAGAAAAAGCCGGTCACCCCCATCCGGATGATCTCGAAGATAACAAAATGGTCAGCGAAGGTGCTCAGACTTCTGTTCATTACTATAATTCAACGGCACAATAGCCACCAATATAAAAAGGATCTTACGGCTTGTAAGATCCTTTTTTCTATGTTCGCTATTAAGCTATTCTGATACCCGGAACGCAATCTTTCCTAAGTTCTCACTATTTTTCAGGCGATCCATTGCCTTTTCGTATTCTTCCAAGGGATACACACTGTCCACTACCGGAGTAATACTGTGTTCGGAAATGAACTCCAGCATTTCTTTAAACTCTTCTGCACTTCCCATGGTCGAGCCAAGGAGATTCAATTGACTGTAGAAGAAATCGCGGATATTTATTTCGATTTCATCCTCAGTTGTGGCTCCAAATGTTACGAGCGTACCGCCTTTTCTAAGCCCTTTAAGGGATTTAGTAAAAGTGGCTCTGCCAATGCTTTCGATGACAATATCTATCGTTTCATCTTTAAGCTCCTCATTCCAGTCACTGTTTGTCGATATACTGAAATCCGCACCAAGTTCGATTGCCGTTTTCTGTTTTTCTTCGCTGCGGGAAGTTACGATGACTCTTGCTCCTGCAGCTTTTGCAAATTTAAGCAGGAAAGTTCCGACTCCGCTGCCGATCCCAGGGATCAGAACGGTATCTCCTTCTTTTATTCTGGCACGGGTAAACAAGACCCGGTAAGCTGTCAAAGCAGCCAATGATAGTACGCCTGCTTCTTCCCAGTTCAGGTGCCCAGGCTTCTTCTCTACATTTTCGGCAGGAAGAACAATATATTCAGAGAATGTCCCGTGATCCGGAAGGCCGACAATTTCAAATCCTTCAGGCGGTGCATCGCTGTTATGTTTCCATCCGAGCCCCGGGTTAATGATAACTTCATCACCTTGGGCAACGTTCGTCACTCCGTCTCCTGTTCCCACTATTGTACCCGCACCATCCGAACCGATGATCAAAGGCGGCTGATCTTCTTTGTGCCTTGTTAAAACAATGAGATCCCTGCGGTTTAATCCTGCCGTTTTCAATTTGACCTTCACCATACCGCTGCTGACTTCAGGCTCTTGAAAATCCCTTACTGAGAGTCCCTGCATCCCCTGTCTGCCTTCATGGACAATCGCTTTCATGGTATTCCTCCTCTATTGAATCTATAAAAAGTTCTGTATATAGTTCTAAAAAACTCACTTCGTATGTATCTGTGCTATTGGATTGAGCTAGGTAACCACGGATTCCGAGTGGGTTGGCGCTGCAACTGGACGTGCCTGAGAAGAACGCACACCTTTCACTCATTCACCCAGTCGTACACACTGTAAAAAGTAAGTAAATAGCCATCTATATTGATTTTTTTAAAGGTCTTTGACAATTTTAATGCTGTCTTCATCCGTCGGGTCGACTGCCTGCGGAATATCCACAGTTGTGCGAAGAAACGTTTCTGTTTTCTCATCCGTCAGTGGATGGTCCTTTGAAAGGGAAAACTTAAATGGTATCCGTTTCTCTTCATGCGCTTTTACGACTCCAACATCGGTCAACGCACATCCGTGCAGCTCTTTTTCATGGTAGGAAAAATCGCTGTCTTTCCGATAATCATCAGTCCGGATAAAAACGGTCAGAACAATTTTATTAACTTGCTGATCTGACATGCCCCCCTCTATAATGACTTCCCCCTTAAGGTCACTTGATGGAGTCAAAGCAGGATTTTCGACAACCGTGTCCACTTTGATATTTCCAATACCAATACTCGACAAAAAATCTTTCCACATACCTCACTCACCCTTTCTTCACTTTTTGACATTCCGAATGAACCGCTATGTAATAATCATTTTTTAGATGCTTTTGCAGAAAATGATACTAACTACCAGAGGGAAAAGCAAGGAATACACCAAAAAGAGACCAACGCCGGCCGGTCTCCTTCAATAAGTATTATTTTTATTATTGCACGATCTTCTTTACAACTGAAATTGCATGGTCTATATCTTCACTGCTGACATCGAAATGGGTAGTAAAGCGGACAAGTGATGGACCAAACGTGACGGCAAGCACACCCTCTCCCTTCAATTGTTCAGTGAATTGGGCAGAAGTCAATCCGAGTTCAGATACATCTGCAACCACAATATTGGTGTCTACGCGATTAGCAATTTTCAATTTATCAATCGAGTTTAGTCCCTCAGCAAGCATCTTAGCGTTTTCATGATCATCAGCCAGTCTTTCCCGCATATTAGTTAAAGCATACAACCCTGGTGCTGCGATGATTCCTGCCTGCCGCAAACCGCCTCCGAGACGTTTCCTCCATTTTCTTGCTTTTTTAATGAAGTCGTTACTTCCAGCCAGAATTGAGCCAACCGGTGCACCAAGCCCTTTGGACAGGCAAACCTGAACAGTATCACTATACTGGGTGAACTCAGTCAATGGGACTCCTGCAGCTGCGGATGCATTAAAAAGTCTCGCGCCATCCACATGGACTGGAATGCCATACTTCTGGGCTGCGGTATAAATATCCTTCATATTGGAAGTGGGAACAATCGCACCACCAGCACGGTTGTGGGTGTTTTCTAGACAAATCAGACCCGTTTCCGGAAAATGCTGATCATCTTCACGGATGGCTGCTTTTACTTCTTCAGGGTCCATCGCTCCCCGGTTTCCCTTGATGGTCCTTGGCTGCACTCCCGCAAAAGCAGAGATGGCGCCTGATTCATAATAAAAAATATGTGACTCTGCTTCCAGTATCACTTCATTCCCAGGAGAGCAATGTGTCAAAACGGCAATTTGATTACCTTGGGTACCGCTCGTCACAAACAAGGCTGCCTCTTTTCCCAAAAGTTCTGCTGCCGTTTGTTCAAGCTCGATTACTGATGGATCTTCGCCATAAACATCGTCACCGACTTTGGCATTAAAAGCTGCCTCTCTCATTTCTTTCGTCGGTTTTGTCACCGTGTCGCTTCTTAAATCGATCATTTTATTCACTCCCATCTATGTAATTATCCCTATAATGACCGTCTATAAAATTATAACATTATTAGTTCAATTCAGTCTTATTCCGGTTATCACCAAGCATTCAAATCAAAATATAATTATAGTAATATTCGGACTATTTTCCTTTTTTCTGTGGTAATCTTAATATTGTTGATTGTTAAACTTGAGGAAAATTTTCATAGATTCTTCCTCATTTCACATATTCATTAAGGGGTGGTCAGGGGTATTTTCCCAAATAGCCAGATTCGTTCTAATTAGGGGAATATTTTATACTATTACTATAGATAGAGGGGAGAAAAAATCGTGACGATCGGAAGCAAAATCCGTTACCATCGCATGAAGAAGAAATTAACACAAGAAGAGCTTGCAACAGGAATTCTTTCCGTCTCTTATCTTTCCAAAATCGAGAATAACCAAACCACCGCCTCCTCTGAAGTGATAGAACTTCTCTGCAAACGTCTCGGAATCGAGTTACTTCAGGAAAATGATGAGGCTCTAAAAAAAACCTTCTCGGATTGGAATAAGGCGTTGTTGAGGAATGATCTCGAAGAAGCAGTACGCCTATTTGAGCTTGTTTCGGGCCACGTCATTCAAATAGATGATATCAATCTTCTTAACAGCTATCATATCCTCATGATCCGCTATCATATTTTACTAAAAGAATTCGAGCAGCCCAGAGAAATCATCGCTTCCCTGGAGAAAAGCTATAAAGGTCTCTCTGATAGACTCCGCTTCTATTTCCACAAGTTTGCCGGAAACTTTTGCTACATACAGGGGCAATTTGAGAAAGCCAATAACCATCTTGTAGAGGCAGAACATTATTTCGTCCTTGGAAACATTATCGACCATGAGGAAAAAGCGGATTTATTCTACTTAAAATCCCTCACTCTTGTTCAATTGAGGAAGCATGCCCTTGCCATTCATTACTCCGAGGAATCTCTGGCTCTCTATCAAAGTCTGTATCATAACAAAAGATGTGCAGAAATCCATTTGCTGCTTGGTGTCTGCTTCAGGCGGATCCAGAACATCAAAGAGGCCATCACGCATTATGAATGGGCAAATGAAATCAGTATAAATACCGGATACTCATCATTAAGAGGCAAGGTTGAACAAAATCTCGGGTACCTCAAATCCATGGATAACAGAACAGAAGATGCAATTGCTCATTATTTAAAAAGCCTGCAATTCAAACATGAAGATCAAAATAGCAAACTGACCACTATTCTCTCTCTGGTCAAGGAATATTACAAACTCAAAAGATTCGATGAAGTCATGCAATGGCTTCAAGAAGGAATTCATCTTTCCCTGCAAGAGAATAATAAGGAAAAGTATTATGAATTCAGAATCTATGAATTTGCTGTAGAAAAACTGGATGAGGAATTTGAGCACTTTATGAAAACTGAAGCGCTTCCCTACTTTGAGAACACAGGGAATCCCCATCTGCTGGCTCAGTATTCTAAATTTCTTGGTACTTACTATCAGGAAATTAGAAAATATAAATATGCCGCACATTACCTCACCAAGGCGAATGTGGCATATGAAAAAATTATAGGATTATAGGAGGAGATTGAGAATGAAAAAGCTAAAAAGAATCACAGTTGCCGCCCTGGTACTAATCGCCCTATCCGCAGCCGGAACATCCGTAAGTGCACAAGAGGAAGACCTGCCTCCGCCAAATGGCGGAATGCCGGCTTTGTCTGGACAATAATCACTACAGCTCCTGCCTCCTTTCTTGGAAGCAGGAGCTTTTTAACGCTTTAAAGCACTAAGAGGGACAGTCCCTCTTAGTGCTTTAAAGTACGAAAGCATCTTTATTATAAATGGAAAGTTTACGCAATGGATAGTATATTTAACTAGTAAGTTACTGCGAAGGGGGATATATGTATGATTTCTAAAGAGACTAAATTAGAGAGATATGCCGATTTACTGATCCGGGTGGGACTCAACATCCAGAAAGGGCAAACGCTGCTAATCAATGCTCCTATCAAGCAATCGGATTTTGTCGCTCAGTTATCTGAGAAAGCGTATGATGCCGGAGCCAAGAATGTTCTTGTCGAGTACTCAGATGAAAGATTGACTAGATTGAAGATGGAGAAAGCTCCGGAGGAAGGATTAAGAGACTTTCCGACTTGGAAAGCAAAAGGTTTTGTAGAAATGGCCAAGAACAACGTCGCTGTACTTAATCTTAATTCCCCTAATCCAACGTTGCTTAAAGGTATCGATGCCCAGCGTGTCGCGATGGCCAACAAAGCTAGCGGTGAAGCATTCAAGGAGTTCCAGCCTTACATCTCAGGCGGACGGATCAGCTGGCTGATTGCAGCGGTTCCTTCAGTAGCATGGGCCAAAAGTGTTTTTCCAGAGCTCTCTGAAGAGAAAGCTGTCGAGGAGCTGTGGGAGAAGATCTTCTACACAACAAGAGTGGATCAGGAAAACGCTGTCCAGCTCTGGAAAGAACATATTGAACACATGACACAGAACGCCGATCACCTTAATGACCGTGACTATCGGAAGCTGCATTATAAGGGCCCTGGCACCGATTTCACAGTCGAAATTCATTCAAAGAGCAAATGGATCTGTGCTCAGTTCACTAACGATCAAGGTATTCATTTTGTGCCGAATCTTCCTACCGAGGAAGTGTTTACGATTCCTGTGCGTAACAGTGTAAATGGAACTGTCAGCAGCACCAAACCATTAAATTACAGCGGCAACCTGATCAACAACTTCAGCCTGACCTTCAAAGACGGGAAAGTGACAGATTTCCACGCAGAAGAAGGCTATGAAACATTAAAAGGATTGCTTGAAACAGATGAGGGTGCGTCTTTCCTTGGAGAGATTGCGCTTGTTCCGCACAACTCACCAATTTCAAATACAAATATTATTTTCAACAACACCCTGTTCGATGAAAATGCCTCATGCCATATCGCCTTAGGGAATGCCCTTTCTATTTGTGTAGAAAACGGGAAAGAAATGAGCAAGGATGAATTAAAAGAAATCGGATTCAACGAGAGTCTGACTCATGTGGATTTCATGATCGGTTCAGAACAATTGGATATCGACGGAATACGAGAAGACGGCTCAGTTGAACCCATCTTCCGCAAAGGCAATTGGGCGTTTTAATTAATGGTTTTTGTAAATGTTAACTAATGAATAGAAAGACAGTCTGAAACATAAAAGAAGAAGAGCTGCATCCCCTTGTGGAGGCAGCTCTTCTTTCTATTTGTCCTTCTCAGATCCATTTCCGCCTTTGGTACCCTTGCTTGTATATGGCTTGGCTGCTTTTTTCTTTGCACTTTTCTGCCAGCGGTTCCAGCCTTTCTTTCCGGTTCCCTTGCCTGTTCCGCCGCCTTTACTTTTGCTCACTTTATATCAACTCCATTATATGGTACTCAGTTTCACTTGTATTGAAGGTCTATTATATCAAAAAGACGTTTATGAAAACAGAGGAGAAAATGGTTGGGGCCATTTTTATATCAATATAACTTCAGGTTTTACTCCTCCATAATCAGGGAAAGAAAAAATTGAAGACTTAGAAAGGAGCGATATATATGAAAGAATATTACGTAGTACCTAATAAGGATGAAACCGGCTGGTATGTGAAAATTGAAGATGTAGCTCCAACAACACTTTACAATGGACGCTCGGAAGCTATTGATGAAGCTGAAAAACTTGCCAAAGAAAATCAGCCAGCAAAAGTGTTAATAGAAAAAGAAAACCATGAAGTGATAAGCGAAAAAACCTTTTCCTAATACGAATGTTTGAAAAGCCATTTCGGCCAAGACCCCTGGCCGGAAGCGGCTTTTTTTCATTTGTCTTAATGATTTACCAAATATTACTTGGTTTGTTACAAAAGAATTTCATTTAAAACATTTTCAAGTCATACATAATCGTTTATCATAGATATATTAGTACTAAAAGGAGATTACCTCTTATGAAATCCACCCTTAATAAAAAGAAGGTTTTGTCCGTCGGAGCTATGCTCTTACTCGCCTTCACATTAATTTATATATCATTGAAATCACAGATTGCTGAATCAAAAGAAAATAACTCTGCGCAAACCGACACACCTACTGTTTTTGTTCATGGCTATAAAGGAACCTATAACTCTTTCAAAACGATGCTCTATCGATTTGAAGAAAACAAGTGGGGAAAAAGGCAATTAGTTGTGTATGTGTCCGCTACAGGAGATATCACTTGGAAAGGTTCACTTCTTTCCGGCTCGAAGCTCCCGCCTCTTGTTCAAGTTATCTTTGAGAAAAATAAAGCATCTATTGCAGAAACGTCCACATGGCTTCAGCATGTCATGGCAGGCTTGAAAAACAAGTATGGAGTTGAACAGGTCAACCTGGTTGGACACTCGATGGGCGGTCTCGTCTCTACACACTATCTTGAGACGGTCAATGGTAGTGAAGAGCACCCCGAAACGGTGAAATTTGCTGCTATTGGAAGCCCTTTTGACGGGATCTCCCATGAATCTTATCACCAAGTGAATACCGGGGAAGCCGTCATAGATTTAAAACCTGATTCAGAAGCCTTGAAGAGCCTCGTGAAAAACAAGGATCAGTTTCCAGCCAACCTCGAAGTATTGGCCATTGCTGGATCAGGAGATGGAGTCGTCGACATCGACAGCGCCTTCGCCATCCGAAACATTGTTATGGAGGAAAAACTGCAAATACAGCTGATTGAAGATGAAAAAATTGATCACAGCGGGTTGCATGAAACAGAAAAAGTAGATAAATTGCTGAAGAAGTTCCTATGGGATTAGAGAGCCTGATTTTTAAATCAGGCTTTTTTGTTTGAATTCTATTCTAAACATTCGTGTTCCTTCTATAAGAATGCCATGCAACTGTCAAATAAATGCCTTTTAAAAATTTTTCGGCTTTCATTACTTTCATGTAGACTAACATTACTTCTTCTCTATACCAACCTTCCCTTTCATTTAAGTTCACGCGCCTTATAGGGGCACATTTCCTCTCTTATCGTTACCCTCCATCTCTGTTCAGAGCCATGAAGGGGTACGATTCCACTCTAATCGTTACCCTTCCTCTCGGTTCCAAGCCATGAAGGGACACGATTCCACTCTAATCGTTATCCTTCATCTCGGTTCCAAGCCATGAAGGGGCACATTTCCTCTCAAATCGTTACCCTTCCTCTCGGTTCCAGACCATGAAGGGGTACATTTCCTCTCTAATCGGTACCCTTCCCCTAGGTCGCGCCTTGTAGGGATACACTTTTTTCTAATCATTAATTACCCCTTCTTATATTAAAAAAAATGGCTGCCGCGAAATGCGGCAGCCTGTTATCTCTGATTAATAAAACGCCATATTCTTATTTTTGCCTTTAAGAATCTGAAATACTCCGTATGCTGCAAGACCTATTGCAACAAATCCCAGCATCCATTGTCCAAACGGCTGTTGTGCAATTTCTGAAAGTGCTGCATCAAGACCCTTTGCCTTGTTTGGATTCGTTGTGATTGCCGTCTGAATCAGAAAATATCCAGTTATACAAAAGACGACGCCTCTGGCCATCAATCCGGCTTTACCAGTTTTCTTTCCAAGCTGATACTCTTTCTTATCCATTTTGCTTCTTTGGAAGGAGTCGGCAAATTTTTCACTGTATCCTTTATAAATTTCATAAATTCCATATCCAATAACAGCTGCACCTGCAATGCCGACCATCCATTGACCAAATGGCTGGGCAAGAACCTGGGCCGTTATAGTTTGCCTGCTGCTTCCTCCCCCGCTGCTTCCAGCATTCGTAGCGATTTGAACTGCTTTGGCGGCAAGTCCTGCATATACAATCGCACTAAACAAAAATCCGATTCTTACCAAGATTCCTTTTGCATCATGTCCTTTGTTCTGCGGATCGGTTATGGCTTCGACAATCTTCCATAGTACATATCCAGCCAGACCTACTGCCAGTACCCACAGCAAAATTTCACCAAACGGCTGACTGGCAATCGAGGCCAATGCCCCATCGGTTCCAGTGGTTTTACCTCCTGCACCAATGGCTGCCATGAAAGCAAGAACACCTATCAAGACGTATACGCTCCCCTTTGCCAAATATCCCATGCGCCCCAGTCCTTTAACCCAAGGCTTCGCTTCATGAGCGCCTTTTTTGGCATGTCCTTTCGCCTGTTCTTTATTCATGTCAAATACTCCTCTCAATTGTAAATGGTATCTTTCTTTATCTTGTAATTTCCCATATTTCCATAATCGGAAACTTCTTTCTGTACAAGATTATAGATTCAGTCAGAAAAGAAAATACTGATAGAAGAGCAAAGTATTAACAATAATAATTGATGAAATTTTCTGTTATTTCCCCGGAAAGCGCAGGATATGACAAAATGCGCTTAACTAGAGAATAATCTGTATGAAAAAGGAGAATTATCATGGAAAAAGCCGTTTTTTTAGATCGTGACGGAGTAATAAATGAGGTTTTATCGAAAAGGGTTAAATTCGTCAATAAACCTTCCGACATTTATTACCTGGAGAAAGTTCCCGAAGCAATCAAAATGTTGAATGATAAGGGCTATAAAATCTTTATAGTGACAAACCAGGGAGGCGTCGGGCTGGGCTACCTTTCTAAAGAAGGCTTAGAAAGAATTCATACTAGAATGAAGCATGACATAGAAAAAGAAGGCGGCATAATCGAGGAATTCTCCAGCTGCATCCATAAGCCTTATGAAGGATGTGCCTGCAGAAAACCTGAAGCTGGAATGATTTTGTCTCTGGCTGAAAAATATGAGATCGACATATCACAAAGCTATATGATTGGAGACCGGGAGCCGGATATTGAGGCGGGTAAAAAAGCCGGCTGTGCCACTATTCTAATTGCCAATCAGGATCCTGAAAACCTTGCTGACCATTACTTCCCCTCTCTTTATGAAGCCGCTAAATTTTTATACGGTCAATCTTAAATATATAGTTAATTTCAACATCATACTTTTGGTTAAAGATAAAAGACCGTTATATAAGTTAAAGACTATGCTGGTTCAGAGTCCCTCTCTTTACTGCCTTTTTAATTCCAAGGGTTTTAAGCAAAATCATTAATGGGACTATGCTTATGTGTTAAGGTTACATATAGTAGTATGTTCTTTTACAATGGCTCTTTTCGTAAACTTTGTGTTGCTCTTATATACAAACTAAAAAAAATACTTACTTAATTAACTAAAAATAGCTGATAAACAAGAAGAAAAGAGCTAATTCGCCTTGTTCAGAGAAAAAAGCTCTTGTCTCAAAGGGAAAAATCCGGCTCTTTGTATTTTTCCAAGAGCAACATAAACAGCGTTTACAATAATATCCGAATTGAATAGAGTCCATGATTCTTGCTTTTTTTATAAGAATGCTTTCACAAAGTTTGTGGCTTGTTAATATGAGAATATTTTTGAATATATTGTTAATCGGAGCGCATTCAGCTCTACATATCAAACGCAACAATGGCTACGAAAAGAGTCCCTAAATTTAAAAGACAAGGAGGCTGTCAGAGTGAACAAAGCCGAATTCCATAATATCATCCAATCTTCCTACCCATTTGACCTTTTATCACAAGAACAACTGGAGCATTTGGTGTCTCATACTAAGTTCCAAAAGTTTGCAAAAAACGAATTTATTTTTCATGAAAGAGAATCCGAGGAAGAGCTGGACGTCTATTTACTCATCTCAGGTACAGCCAAAAACGTCCTTCATAGACCTTCAGGTAAGCAAGTTTCACTTCGTTATTATTACCCTGGAGATCTTGTCGGCCTGATGATTCTTTGGACGAGCGGAGATATGAGTTTTTCGGTACAAGCGATTGAAGAATGCACCTTATTCCGATTCAATAAAAAGGTTTTCTTTGATATGCTTTCGAATAACAAAGAGTTCTCACAAATCATCTTTGAGAGCCTTGGAAGCCGCATGAAAACTCTTTATGATGAAATAAAATATAAAGAATCACAGGAAGAATCTGCGGATTTATCCCTTTTCCGTACAAGGGTCAATGTCCTAATGGAATCTCCTGTCACTCTGCCAAAAACGGCAACCATGGAAGAAGCAGCACAAAAAATGCTCGATGAACAAGTTGAGGCAATAGTAATAACCGATGAAGAAACTGCCTTGGAAGGACTTGTCATCCAAACGGATATCCTTCGTTATTTAACCAGCAGTAAGGATGCCATTTCAGTTTCAGAATGGATGAATAAGAAACCTTATTGGGTAAGGGATGAAGCATTTGCCTATGAAGCCCTGTCCCTTTTTAATTATGAAGGAGCAAAATTTGTTCCCGTCCTCCGAAATGGGATTGTTGTTGGTTTGTTGACAGGACTATCTTTTGTTAATATTTATGACTCCAGTTACCTTGATCTGTCTTACAGCATTACATCGGCTTCCAGCACTGAAGAACTTATCCCTTTATCCCCAATTGAAAATACGGTATTTACCTCCTTCATCAGCGGTTTGCTGGAACAGGACAGTTTTGCCTATAACGTCAGTGAAGTATTGACGAATTACAATGATCGTTTGTACCGGAAAGTTATCATGCTCTCAGAAGAGGAAATGATATCGGAAGGATACGGTTCACCTCCTGTCAACTACTGCTTCATCGTGATGGGCAGCCAGGGGCGCAGTGAACAGTCTTTCAATACCGATCAGGACAACGGAATCATCTTATCCGATTATGCACACCTTGAAAACGCCAGTTCAGTAGAGAACTATTTTGAACGTTTCACGGAAAAAATCAATACCAAACTGGCTCTCTGCGGCTTTCATGAATGTACTGGCGGCATAATGGCAAAAGAACCTAAATGGCGCAAATCTTATACTGAGTGGCTGGCTGCAATTGATGACTGGCTTTACGAGATCGATGCAGAAGAAGTCCAAAGCTTCACAATGTTTTACGACTTCAGGCCAATCTTCGGAGATTACAGCCTCGCTGAAGAGATACGAGCTTACATAGCCCAAAAAGCCGGGAAATCACTGAACCTTCAACAGCTATTGAGAAAAGATGCCATACGCTTTCGTATCCCTGTCAATGCCTTAGGGCGAATCAATTTAAAAGGAAGAAACAAACGGTTTAACATAAAAAAAGCCGGACTGATGCAAATAGTGAACATGATTCGCATCCACTCCATCAAACATGGCATCAAGGAAGTGAACACGGTTCACCGTCTGGATGCTCTCAAGGATAAGAAGGTGTTTCACCCGAGGGATGCGGAAAATGCCAAAACAGCCCTGCATTACCTCTTATATTACCGCTTGAATCAAAACCTGTCTGAACTTGCAGAAAATCAGGAACTGACAAATGAATTACTGGTAGATCAAATTTCAAAAGAAGATAAACGAAAACTCAGAGAAGCCCTTCAAATCGCTAACAGGATGCAGCAAGTAATGGAGATCAGCTTCAATCGCAACCGGGTGGTTTAATTATGAATGATGCTGGATTTAATGTAGGATATCGCTTAATTAAATATTATCTTTGGCATAGATATCTATTTAAAAAACAAGTAAAAAAAGAAAAGAAAAACCCTTCATATCAGAAATTAATTACAATGCTGAAGGAATTTGAAGAAGAGAAACCCCTGTATCAGCAGCAACAGCTTGACAGCTGCACTTTTACGATTTTTGATTTGGAAACAACGGGCTTTTTTCCTGAAATAGGAGATGAAATCGTTTCTATTGGAGCCATTAAGATGCAAGGAAACAAAATTCTCGATCAAAAGACATTCTATGAAGTTATCAATCCCCTGCAAAACGTCTCATTAGAAACGAAGAGATTCACCGGATTAAGAAGGACAGACTTCATTAAAGCGAAAACCTTGCCGGTCGGTTTAAAAGACTTTCTGGAATTTTGCAAGGGAACCATACTGGTCGCTCATCCGGCGTCTTTTGACATCAATTTTCTTCAAAAGAGAATCCGCAAATGGGATCTCCCCTCTTTTGAACCGGAATATATCGATTCGTATGCTCTCGCTAAAGAATTGTTGAATGAGCAAAAATGCTACCTTGATGACCTGGTGAAAAAATTTCAAATCTCAGAGAAAACGCGTCATCATGCATTGAATGATGCCATCATGACAGCGGAAGTTTTTCAGGAACTATTAATATTGTGTAAAGAGAAAAAGGTCGAAACTATCAGCGAATTGCATGAAGTGGCAGGGATATAAAGGGGTTTAGGAAGAGGCAGCCACGGGGCTGCCTCTTGTTTAAACTGATGTTTTCTACACGTCTATAATTCTTTCCTTAACGACTTTAATTTCACCTTTAAAAATTTGGTTGTGTTATGAAGGAAATGTTGTTTTATTAGGCACATTGATTAATGATTAACAGATTTCCGCTTCAGGCATGCGACTCCGCGGGGCGGGCGGTGAGTCTCCTCGGCTTTGCCTGCGGGGTTACGTTCCAGTGGGTACGTAACCTTGGTCTCACCTGTCATCAAAAGTGGAAGCGCCCCGTTCAGGCCCGACAGGCAAATGTTCCTGAGAGAAAAAAGGTGACCTTTCCTTTTATTCTCTCAGGGTTATTTGACCCCGAGGGGCTGGGCGCTGGAACTAGACGTCCCGCTAGGCCCGCAGGAGGTCGCACACCTTCCGCTCCAATCTAACAACTTATTTCTCTGAAGCTATATAATCAATCGTCTTTTAGACTTATATAACCACAACATTACCTAACAAATCCATAATCTTAAAAGCCTTTTAAAGATTCGTAAAGGACTTTAATACCGCCATTTAAATTTTATAAGCCTTTAAACCATTTCTAAAGGACTTTAGTTTCCCCCTTTTCAAATTTAAAAGCCTTTATAGATGTGCTTAAGGACTAATCCGATTTTTTTAAAGCTAAACTCTCTCTAAGATTTAATCACCCACTCTTCCTACAAATGAAAAAGTGCCCCTTGCAAGGAGGGGCACTTTACATTAAACTTATCGGATTTGACCGTTACCAGTCATCATATATTTCACTGTTGTTAATGCAGGCAGTCCCATAGGTCCGCGTGCATGCAGCTTTTGTGTGGAAATACCGATTTCCGCACCAAAGCCAAGTGCTCCACCGTCAGTGAAACGGGTAGATGCATTGTGATAGATCGCTGCTGCATCCACAAGTGTCATGAATGTTTTAGCTGTATCTGCATTTTCCGTTATGATTGCTTCTGAATGCTTTGTGCCGTACCGTTCAATGTGGTTGATGGCATCTGCCGTTGTATCGACTGTTTTTACAGCGATATCTAAGCTCAGGTACTCATTTGCCCAGTCTTCTTCACCTGCTGGTGTACATCCCGGGATGGTTTCGCAGGCATGCTCATCGCCATGCACTGAGATATTATGCTTGTTCAATGTTTCAATCAGTTGTTCTTTGTTTGCAGCCAGCCAGTCACGGTGAATGATTACTGTTTCGGCCGCATTACATACTGCCGGACGGTCCGTTTTCGCGTTTACCAGGATATTCAGCGCCATACCGACCTCAGCATCTTTATCAATGTAAATATGGCAGTTTCCTACTCCTGTTTCAAGGACAGGAACAGTTGCATTATTTACAACTGCATTAATCAAAGCACCGCCTCCACGTGGAATCAAAACATCCACATGTTCTTTCATCGTGAATAACTGTTGTGTAGCTTCGCGATCTGTTGTGTTGATGAACTGCACCGCTTCTTTAGGAATCTTTGTATTCTTTAATGCATTATGCATTACATCCACAATTGCTTTGTTGGAAGTAATCGCATTTGATCCGCCTTTTAACACGATGGCATTACCCGATTTCAAAGCCAGACCTGTGGCATCCACCGTTACATTCGGACGGGCTTCATAAATCATTCCGATGACGCCGAGTGGTACTGTCACTTTAGCGACATCCAATCCATTATCAAGTACCCAGTCACTGACAGTCAAACCTGTTGGATCCTCAAGCTCTGCCACTTCACGGAGTCCGTTGGCAAAGTCATAGATGCGCTCTTTAGAAAGAGATAAGCGATCCATGAAAGCTTCGTCAAAGCCTTTCTCACGCCCGCGGCTAAGGTCTTTTTCATTAGCTTCCAGGATTGTTTCGAACTGCTCTTCCAGTGTGGATGCAAGTGTCAAAAGAGCTTCATTCTTTTCTTTCGTTGTTAATAATGAGAGTGATTTTGCTGCTTTCTTTGCTGCTATCGCTTGTTCTTCTACATTCGTTTTATTGGCTGTTAAAGTCATCCAATACCTCCATTTAGTATTTATTGAACACCGATATATGAAATTCAATGTTAGTAAAAAATTTTTTTGGGGGGTCGAGCATGTTAACTTTTCTGTTATAGGGACATTATCACCAGATGTTACACACCAACTGGAATGGGTACCTCAACGTGGCAGACCAGATGGTCAAATTCCACCGCTGCATTTTCATAGTTTTCGAGTTCTGTATCTGTCATCTTGTTGAATTTCTTCATTTCTTCTGAATCGTAGTTAACGACTCCCAGTCCGATTTCCTCACCGTCAAGGTCAGATATGCGGATAACAGATCCGCTCTTGAATCTACCTTTAACAGCATAGATACCTGAAGCGTTCAGGCCCTTTTTGCTTTCAAGGATGGACTCTTTCGCGTCATTGTCGATGGTTATTTCTCCTTCAGGTCCTGAATTGAAAGCGATCCATTGTTTTTTCGTATCAAGATTGATGACATCTTCTTTTGCTTCAAAATAGGTACCCTTCGCTTCACCCTGAACTGCATCATAAATAATGTTGGCTATACCTGATTTTCCCAGGAAAGAAGGAATCCCTGATGCCATTGCAATCTTGAATGCATCAATTTTAGAACGCATTCCCCCTGTACCGACGGAGCTTCCTGGTTCACCGGCCATCTCTTCAATGTCAGGTGTGATTTCATTCACTTCTTCAAGAAGTTCCGCGTCTGGATTCTTACGTGGATCATCGTTGTAAAGGCCGTCGATATCAGACAGGATAATCAGTTTATCCGCGTTAACCAGCCCAGCTACTTTGGCAGAAAGTGTGTCATTATCGCCGAATTTCAAGCGGTCAATCGTAACTGTGTCATTTTCATTGACGATTGGGATAATACCACGTTCAAGCAGAACATTGATCGTATTTTTTGCGTTGTTATATCGATTCTCATCCGAAAAGTCGCTTCTTGTTATGAGAATCTGAGAAGCTACATAACCATTTGATAAAAATAAATCGGAATAAGCCTCGATTAACAATCCTTGACCGATAGACGCCGCTGCCTGCTTTTCCGGAAGTGTGCTTGGTCTTGTAAGACAGCCTAATTTTCTGTATCCAGCGGCTACTGCACCGGATGAAACCAGCAATACTTCATGTCCGTCATCTTTCAAGCGTACAACCTCATCAGTTAAACGCTCAAGCTTCCTGCGGCTCATCTCCCCGTGAAGACTTGTTAAAGAACTGCTTCCTATTTTGATTACGATTCGCTTCTTGGTGTCCGCAGACATCATATCACTCCTGTTAAATAATTATTAGTATCCATACCTTAGTGCTTCACCGCGCTGAAAGGGACAGTCCCTCTTAGTGCTGTGACGCGGTAATTCATTAAAACCTTAAAGTGCGAGGAACTCTCCCTCGCTGCTCCGGCTAAACCGCCGCCAGCGAGAGATTCGTTCATCCTCTATTAATTAGCAACTAATACTTTTTTGAATTGGGAACTGATTTCTTTGGATCGTTTTTCAGCACCTTTTACGGCTTGAGCAATCGCTTCTCCGCCGCCAAATTTCGCAAGTGCATCCAGTCCTGCTGCTGTGGTTCCATTCGGGGAAGTTACATTTTCACGTAACTGTGCGGGTGTTTCGTCACGTTCCATGATCATTTTTGCGGCGCCCAAAATAGTTTGTGCTCCGATCTGGCGTGCTACTTCCGGCTCAAGACCGCTGTCTTTTCCGGCTTTTTCGATGTGTTCCATAAGATAGTAGAAGTACGCAGGCCCGCTGCCGGCAATTCCAGTGAAGATATCCATTTTCTCTTCGTTGATGGTATAGACTTCACCGATACACTCAAGCAATTCCTGAGCAGTAGTCATATCTTCTACTTTTGTATGTTTGCCTGCCGCAATGGCTGTAGCGGATTCTCTCATCATGCTGGATGTGTTCGGCATTACTCTGATGACCTTTTGGCCTTGAGGAAGCCCTTCTTCCATATGTCCTGTAGTAATGCCTGCCAACACAGAAAGGATCACTGTATCCGGATTGACAAGATCTTTAATGGACTCCAATACTGGGTCGATGTCTTTTGGCTTCATAGCCAGAATCAACATATCTATTTCTTCAAATTTTAATTCGTCTTTTGTTATAGCTGTAACATCGTATTTTGCTTGTAGTTCTTGTAAACGCCCTCGATTACTTCTGTTAGATACAATAATTTGTTCTGATGGAATTTTGTTTGATTCAACCAATCCTGAGATCATGGCCTCTGCCATATTACCTGCACCTAGAAAAGCAACCGTTTGTTTGTTTAGCAAAAATATCCTCTCCCAATAAATTCTTTTTTGTTCGTGTTTTTGTTCGCTCTTTTTTCAACGTTTACAATCGTAACACGTACAAATTCATAATCAAGGGCTTACCTCAATGTTTAGTGTATATGGATGAATTAGTTAGTGTAAGCGCTACCATTAGTTCTTGAGCTCTTCAGACCAATAATAATCCCTGTATTTCCCTTCTCAGGACGTTATATAGAGATTCACAATTACGCTTTTTTTCCAACTATGCTTAGAGGCATAAAAAAAGAACCGGGAGAACTCTCCCGATTCTATAATAATTGGTGTCTTATATAATTGGTTCTAAAACCGATAGATCAGTTAATACATTTGTTTGATCAGAGGCTAGCTGATTTCCGCTCCAGGTGCACCGCCTGATTTTGAGTTCATCTAATATTACTGATTCAAGAATTCTTGCAGCTCTGCACTGTTGGTTGCAAAGTCCACTTCGAGGACAGCACCGGCATGCTGATAGTAGCCATCTGTGTAGGAATCTTTTACTGGAATCGTCAATTTCTCTATTTCACTATTGTTTCCTAAAAGGATATCTTTCACGAGACCAATCTGATCAAGTTTGGTCATATTGGTTTCGATATATGGCTGGGCTGCTCCGATCATCTTAGGAAGTTTTGTTACACTGCCAAGGCTCAAAGCTTCTTCTTTGACAGCTGCGATGACCTCCTGCTGCCTGTTCACGCGTCCATGGTCACCTTCTGCATCTGCACGGAACCTTGCATACCCTAGAAGTTCTTTTCCGTTCAGATTCTGAAGACCCGGCTCCAGCGAAACTCCGATATTTTCCGACATTGCTTTTTCGACATCGATTTCAATGCCATTTGGCGCTAAAACATCAATCGACTGTTCAAAACCTTTAAAATCGACAATCATATAGTACTGCACGTCCACTCCGAAGTTGTGTTTCAAAGTTTGTCTCAGCAGGTCAGGTCCCCCTAAGAAAAATGCGGTATTGAGTTTGTAATTTTGGTAGCCTGGGATTTCCACATACATATCTCTCATAAATGAGACAATTTTCGTTTCATTCGTTTTAGGATCGACTTGTGCAATCATCATTGTATCTGATCTGGATTGTTCTTCACCGCGGCTGTCCACCCCAAGCAGCAAGACGTTGATGCGGCCATTCTTGTCCTTAACTCCGTTAAATGTATAGTTTTCTTCCTTTGGTGTATTGCTTTCTCCAGAAGCCAGCTGCGTCCCCTGATAGAACTGGACCGCTGCATATCCGACTAAACCTGTTATCATTAATAATAGGAAAAGAACAATTCTCAGTCCTCTTCTCTTCTTTTTCCGTTTATGTTCCAAACGTGAATTCATACATGCACCTTCTTTACTTTTGCTCTATCCGTTAGTATTGCTTCTTGAGCAACTTTGCGGAGCTGGCGATTTTTTGTAAGACTTCAAAAAGCAACAAAAATCTCTCATCATTAATCTAGTAGATTAGACGAATTTCAACATAAAAAGTTTCACTAGGAAACTACTAAGTGATTGTATAGTATTGTGATGAAAATAACAATACCTATTTTGAGTGCAAAATAAAAAAAAAGGTGTTTTTTCACCAAGGATTCTTCCGTGTTTCTTCATTAATATATGTAAAAAAAGACACCAGTTAAGAACTGGTGCCGAACTTAGTATATCACTATTCTATTTTAGTTAATTCCAACTGCATCAAAGGATTGATTCACAGACTGTACTTCCGGCGAGTTGCTTCCGTAAAGATCAGAGGCTGCCTGAACAGCTGCAGATCTTGCCTGGCTGAACGTAGAAGAAGCTGTCAGATAAACGGTGTTCATGCGGTAATAAATCTCACCCAGCTTTTCCCTGCCTATTCCTGTAACGTTCACACCATAATGAGTTCCGCCTTCACTAAGCAGATACGCCTGTTTATTTATAATTCCACTGTTGATATGGACTCCCCCATTATCCTGTGTACCGGTATATCGGACAGAGTAGTGATCCGGGTCGCCGTATTTTGCAGGATCGCTCATAGATCTCAGAGCATCATTCGGCGTATTAGGTGTATAGATATCTTCCCCGATTTCAAAATCAGGATTATGATTTTCATGATATTCAACAAGGGTTCCAAAAATATCGGAGATTGCTTCATTCAGTGCACCTGACTCGTTTTGATAAACCAAATCAGAGCTCGTATCCGTGACAGCGTGTGTCAATTCATGAGCTACAACATCCAAGCCGCCTGATAGCGGGATAAATGTTGTTCCATCTCCATCACCGTATACCATTTGCGAACCGTTCCAGAAAGCATTGTTATAGTTTTTGCTGTAGTGTACAGATGATTGGATGGTTGTCCCTTTATTATCGTAGGAATTTCTTCCGAATACATCTTTATAGTAATCGAAGGTCGCACCTGCAAAATAATGGGCATCCACCGCCGCTGCGTCATAAGCTTGATTGTAGACATTATCGGCATCTGACCATAATGAGCCAGGAAGATAGAATTGCGGGAAGAATGTGCGATTTTTCATATCGTACGTCATGATGCCTCCGCCTCTTGTATTATCCTGAAGATAGTAAGTCCCGTTGGATAATGTCGTATTCAGCGACTTGGTATCCCCCAATACACCTTTTCCGGTACCGACTTGGTCCGTACCGCTTACTTCGTGCATGTCATTGTATTTATTGATGATTTCACCCGTCTGGCTGTCAATGAAGTAGTTCCAGTTCCCCGGTTTGGGATCAAGGAAATTCAGATTAACAAGATAGGCATAATAAGCCTTGTCATCAACCGTATAGACCACCATTTCCGGTTTTACCGGCTGCTCCAGCTCAGGCTGGAAGCCGAGGTCTGCCAAAGCAACATCAGCTGCTTTGTTAGCATTGATCTTCTTATTATTTTTGTCTTTATTATTTTTCTTTTTGTCGATTTCAGGTATGGTTGTACCCGATATAACCTTCAGGGTTCCATCCTCCCCTACAAGCGCAGCCTGTGTAGAGCCCCAAACGGGAAGGCCGTCATGCAGCTGCTGCAGCCTGACTACCGTATTGCCAAATTGATCGGTTGAAGTTTCGATTACTTTAAAAGACTGTTCTGCCTTATTTTTACCAAACTTATACTTTTGCTTTTGGTCATTTAAGTATGAAAACACAATTTCCTTAGGTGACTTTTTGGATGGAGCAGTCAGTTGACCGGAAATGAATTCAGGAGTTCCCAGTTTTTCGTTGAAATTTGATTGGGACTTAATGTTTGGGGCTGCGAATGATCCACTTGCTAACATACTGCCGGCAAGACCAATCGCCAGGGTGACACTTGCAATCTTCTTTTTACTCATAAAAAAAATCCTCCTCCATAATATTAACTAAACTTTCTGAGAATTAAATCGTATCATGTGAGGAGATTGATTGTTATTGGGAAAATACTCTTTCTTGCCTGTTCTTTAAACGGCAATATAGCACTATGAACATGAAATTTTTCATGAGTTCTGGTTCTTAATCTACTATTAATAACGGGTGGTAAAAAGATCCTGTTAACTCTTCTACTGAATGACTGTCTTCTCTCGTAAATTTAATGATGAAGCATGTCGAAGGACCGCCTGATGCTGTCAGGTTCAATTTACATTTCACTTCATTTTCTGATAATGTCCTGTTACCGCTGATTATTTTTAACTCTTCCAAAATCCCCTTCGAACCAACAGGTATAATGTCGAAGATAAACTGACTTTGACAGCACTGTGAAAACAGAGCTAAAGGAGCCACTCTTTCTTTTCTTTCCAGCACCTGTTTACCGACTAATGGTTCTCCTATCACGGCATAACACAATTTATCTTTCGATGATTCTGGTATTTTGCCAACACTTCTTTTTCCCAGTACCGTAATCCCAAGGGCCGACTGCTTCAATGGAAAGTTGGATTCACTGCTCCCTGAAATGGATATTTTGCTTATACCTGCTTCCTGCAATGCAGTTTGAATTCCTTCCTTATAAGAAGTCCACTTATCATCGCCTGAAAAATTATGCAGAAGTACTGAAAATGTAACAGCTTTTACAGAGAGCACTTCCATTAAAGCTACCCTTGTGGAAAAATAAGCAGTCAGACTATCTTCTGCGTAAACATAGTCCGCTTCCTTTGTCCCTATTCCCCCGCTGTTATCTGTGGCAATGACGATTTCCTCATCTGGTGAAAAAGGGATCTTGCTTATGTCTCTCATCCCATATCACCTGCTTTTCTCCGGAAAAACTTCTTTAGATTCGGATAAGCAAAGTGAGCAATTGTTAAGTTTAGAAAGGCAGCGATACAGAGAGAAGGCAGAATGGACAGATAAAACCCTTTTCCAATAAGAAAATAAAAAGGAATAGGTGCAATCAAGCCATTCAAGATAAAAAATAATCCTGCTGCCACTACCGGAAGATTCTTTTGAAAGATCCATCCAAACAGCCACACCGATAAACCCATCTCTACAGCTATTAAAAGATGAGAAGGTCCCAACGGCATTCCCGCCAGAAGGGCAGAAATCATATGGCCGAACACACCAACTACCGCACCTGCTCCTCCACTCAGAACGGAAGCCGCCAGCAATGCCGGCAGAGAATCCAGAGCGACGCTGCCTGCAGCAGCAGGAATTTTAATCAGGCCGCCGACTGCACTCAGGGTGGTCAGTAAGGCGAGCAGTGTTAACTTATTTATTGTCATCATTGTTATCCTTTTTCCGGTCAAAAGAAAATACATTCGCACTTCTTTCATACTCCACATCTTGAATACCAAGGCGGTGGTTGACCACTCTTGCCAATGCAAAGAAATAATCAGATAAGCGGTTTATGTATTGAAGGGTGACTTCCGAAACTGAGGCTTCGGTCTTAACCAGGCTGACAATCTGACGTTCCCCTCTCCTGGTTATTGTACGCGCGATATGGATCGTCGCAGCCGGCCCCGATCCTCCCGGAAGGATGAACTTTTCCAAAGGAGGCGTTTCAGCAATATATTCATCGATCTTTTTTTCCAAGTACTCGACTGACTCAGTTTTCAGTTTCATCGGAATTTTATCAGTGACATTGGCAAGGTCGCCGCCGCAATCAAAAAGCTCATGTTGAATTTTCTCTAGATCTGCAAGCACATCTTCAAACTTTCCGCCTTGAAGCTCAGCAGCAGCTTTCCCTACAAAAGAATTCAATTCGTCAATCGTTCCATAGGCTTCAACCCTTAAATCATCCTTATCGACTCGTCCCCCGATGATGCTTGTTCTGCCTTTATCGCCTTTCCTGCTATAAATCTTCATGGATATTTATCTCCTTTTTAAAGTTATACTATTGCTATTTTTCAGAGAGCTGATTTCCGCTCCAGGTGTGCGACTCCAATCAACTATTAATAAATAATCTTTATAAGCATCCAGCTTTTTTGCAACTAGAATTAGTCACATATATCTAGTTGGTATATGAACATCTTTCATCTGGACTCGATGCCATTTAGTCTCCCAATCTTAATCCAGTATACATTCTTACTTATTTATGAGATTCCAAGTCTTAGGGACTCGAAGACAGTCCATCCACTCACCCTTTCAATATAGTAGGAAGTCCAAACCAGATTTCATAGACTCTGTCGGAATGCTTCACCAAGTCCTGGTATATCCATCCGGTCATGTCACGCCAAAGCCTGTCTTCAGCATTCATGGGCACGATTCCTTTGCTGATATCAGAACCAATCCATATGACTTCGTTCGACGAATCATCTTCCCAGCTCTTCCATTGCTGAAAAGAGGTAATAAATGCCTTCCTGAGTGAATCACTGTCTCTCCCCGTTCTGAGCAAGGATAATACGAGATACTCAAGTCCTTCGATTACTACTGTCCCTTCATGGTCGTCATGCTGCGGCATCGAATCAGCATCGAATAGTTTTATCCACTCTTTTGAAGAGTCATTATTTTCCCTTACCCATTTTGATTTGCCGTTGAAGGTACCTCCCGTAATGAACTGCATTTCGTTTTCCGCCTCCATTCTTCTGCTGTCCAGCTTACTTCATAACCTTTTGCAAAAGGAATTTTCCACTCCCAGAAAGCTTTTGGGTCGGCTGTCCATTTCTTCAGGAAATATCTGATCACACCACCATGGGTAACCAGCGCAACTCTTAACCCATTGTGATGTTTTGGGTACTTTTCGATAAATTCCGGAAAGTGACTAAGAAATGCTAACCAGAAGTGATCCAGTCTGTTTTCGAACTCTGCAAGGGATTCTCCCCCAGGGATGGGGAGGCTTTGGTCATTTAACCAGTTAC
The DNA here is from genome assembly GCF_000181495.1 of Bacillus sp. SG-1. Taxonomy (GTDB): domain Bacteria; phylum Bacillota; class Bacilli; order Bacillales; family Bacillaceae_B; genus Rossellomorea. The sequence continues at coordinate 222,194 of NZ_ABCF01000001.1, read as the reverse complement.
AGTAATCCTTTTCATGTTTTAGCTCTTCGTAGGTTTTGTTTTCCCACTGTCCGAAGTGTATTTCCCTTAATAACCGGCTTTCCATAATAGGAGTATCCGGAAACAACGCATTCGCTGTTTCTCTGCATCTGACCAAATCGCTTGTAAAGACAACATCATACTGAGGATAGCGATGGGCTTCTTCTTCCAATCTTTTTGTATTAACCAAGGGCACGTCATCCCAGCCGATGTATTTCCGCTCAAGGTTTTCAGTCGTTACAGCATGCCGGTATAAGCCAACAGCCACACAGCCATCCATAATATCACCTCAATTCCTTCTACCGAAGCCCCTAGTGTATCACCAGTCATGCCGCCAAATTGTTGCACTGTCTTTTGCTTTATCCAAATAGCTGCTAACAGAATCAGAACAGTAAACATCAGATAAAGAAACAATATATCCGGTAAAAACATAAGCACTCCGCATGCCGCGATGGACATTGGCAACAGATAGAATAAAAGCAGCCGGGGTTCTGTATGTTTTTTAAAATAAAATGCCATCCCCTCTTCCTTTGCAGTCACACTTAGGACCATCAGGATACCCATCAAAGTTCTACTGAAAAAAGGAATCAATCCTACTATGAATGCAGCCGCATAAATGTTATGTAAAATACTTTCATAGATAAAAAGAAACCGAGCAGCTAACAGGATTAAGAGGGATAGAACAGCAAAGGCCCCGGCTCTAGGGTCTTTCATAATTTCAAGCCGTTTTTCTTTATCCTGATAGGAAAAATAAGCATCACTTGTATCCATCCACCCATCAAGATGAATTCCGCCTGTTAACACTATCGGTATCACCCAAATGATAAAAGACAAAGCCAAGGACGAGAGCAATGTGCATTCATTCAATAAAGAAAAAATCACACCGTTTACTGCTCCTAAAATCAAACCAAAAATAGGAAACGTCATGACCGCCCGCCGGATTATTGTACGGTCGGTATTTATGGTGAGTGGAATAGGTACTATTGAGAAGAATTGAAAGTTAATGAGAAGACCAAGAATGTAACCCTTTAAATTCATTAACATGTCTTCCCCTTTTCTTTTTTCACAATCGCTACCCCATGTTTGACAGAATAGGCCGTATCAGCCATTGAAACAATCTCCTGGTGAAGTGTTCCAAGAATAGAGGTAAAGCGTTTGACCCATTCATTTTCAGAAAGCGGTTCACAAAATACATCGTTGCTCACAAGAAACAGGGTCCCGGCTTTGGCAGCAACCTTATTAATATCCCTCATCACATTTGGGGTTACATCTTCAGCAGGAATATTTTCAAGGTATATCTCATTCGTCATCCATGTTGTTATACAATCTACCAAAATGATATCTTTGTCACTAAAGTTTTCAGCAATTTCCCCCAGGCTTGTAGCCTGTTCCCAAGTAGTCCAACCTGCATTAGAATTCTTTCTGTCTTGTTGATGCCGGTCAATTCTCTGCTTCATTTCTTCATCTATTGCTTTTCCACAGGCAATATAATGAAGAGTTCCGCTCCTCATTTTAGAAAGGGCTGCCGCTTTGGACTCGGCAAAGGAACTTTTGCCGCTCCGCACTCCGCCACAAACAAAAATCACTTCTGCCGCCATTGCCTCAGTACCTCCATCAGAACTTTGTTCGCTTCTTCATCTTTTACAGCCATTCGCATCCACTTTCCTTCTAGACCCCTGAAATTATATGTATGTCTTGGTACAATTCTATTAGTAAGCAGGAAAGTAATGAGATCTAATTGGTTTCCCAATCGATTATCTTTAAATAGATAGAAGTTGGTGCTGGAATCAGTAAAAGAAAAATCGTTATCTCTAAAGAAGGAGAACATTTTTTCTCTTTCCTTTATCACATACTTCCTGGTTTTCAAGACAAATTCCCGCTGATCAAGGCATACTCGCCCTGCTTCAAGAGCGATACTGTTAACACTCCAGGGGGGTTGATATTTGACAAGCCTTGACCTTAGACCTTCAGCCATCAACGCATAGCCGAGCCTAATACCTGCCATTGAAAACATTTTGGTCATTGAGCGCAGGATAATTAAGTTGCTATGTTTGCCCAGCAGCTCTTTACAGCTCTCTCCTGCGGCCAGAAAATCATGAAACGCTTCATCCACGATTACCAGACAACCGTTCGCTTCCCCATAAGCGATAATCCTCTCAAGCAGGCCGGAATCCATCACTGTCCCTGTCGGATTATTTGGATTGCAAATGAATAGGGCATCCGCTTTCTCTAATGCCCTTGAAAAATCTTCAAATACAGGCAGAGACGATGGCATGATATGTATCAGTGAACATGAAAAAGTAAGGCAGGCTTGTTCATACTCCGAAAAAGCGGGATGCAGGATTGCAACATGTTTCCCTCGTAGCAGACATCCAATCATGTGAATGATCTCGGCAGCACCGTTACCAACCAAAATTCCGCTTGGATCAATCCCTTCCGCCTTAGATAAACGACTTCTTAGTTCAGTATGTTGGGGATCAGGATAATCACTGAACCCTATTGTACCCCCGGATAATATATCAGTCAGCGGTTTTGGCGGTCCCAATGGATTTAGGTTAACTGAGAAATCGATCAACTTCTCCGGCATGGGTACTTTCAAAGAATTATATAAAAACTGTGGATTGGAGCCATGAGAAGGCAACTTCAATGAGCATTCCCCCTATCAACAGAAAAATATAAAAACCAAAGATCGTTCTATCCATCAATCTTAAAACCTCTAAAATATGCACCTTATCCAAGGGGACAACTTCTCTACCCATGATGGCTCTGTCGGAAGGGATACCCTGATAATAGTTCCTCCCTCCAAGGGTTATACCAAGAATTGCGGCGGCGGCCGCTTCTCCCCAGCCGCTGTTGGGACTTGGATGCTTCCTGCTGTCTTCTCTCGTTATCTTCCAGGCTTCCATTCTCTTATGGTGCTTTGATGGCAGGACCACAATCATCATAAATGCCGTTATCCTGCTTGGCAGCCAGTTAACAAGGTCATCCAATCTAGCAGAAGCCCAGCCAAATTCGCGGTAGGTGTCATTTTTGTACCCAACTATCGAATCGCAAGTATTAATCAACCTGTAGGCAATTGCCAGAGGAGCCCCACCAATTAAAGCCCAGAATAAAGGAGCTGTAATTCCATCGGAGGTGTTTTCGGCGACGGATTCGACAGCTCCTCTTATTACATCTCTTTCTTCTATGGAATGTGTATCCCGTCCGACAATATAGGAAAGCTTCTTTCTGCTCTCTTTTAAATCCCCCTCTGAAAGAGGAAGAAAGACAGCCCTAGCTGCCTCCTTTAAGCTTTTAGAGGCTATGGCGGTGGAGATCAAGAAACCTTCGAAAACAATTCCGGCAGCTGGATGCAGCTTGTAACTTACAGAAACAAGTAATGTTGTGATAGAAAAAAACATGAAAAGCAGAAATCCCAGCATGACAAGGCCTTTCATTTTTTTATACTCACCTTTATTTAAGGCTTTATCCAAGAAAGCGATGCTGGAGCCCATCCACCTTACCGGGTGAGGAAGATTTGGGGGATCTCCAATGATTCGATCAAGAAGAAGTGCCAGGGTAATGGAAGCAAGGTGAACTATCACAAGAGTCCCTTTCTTCTTTTATACTGACCGATTGCTTCTCTCGTCGTTTCATACACAGCAGTTCCGATCATCTTCCCCACCTTCGTAATCGGTCCTGAAAATGGCAGGAACTCCCCGCGTTGGGTCGCTCCAATCAGGATGCTGTCTGTCGATGTCCCAGTAGCCAGGGTATTGGTACTTTCATCTTTCACCTTTTCATCCTGCAATGCCTTGACTTTCGCCTCTGTTGCCGTCACGATTGCCTGGATGAACGCCTCATCAGACAGCTCTCCATTTACTAATACCCAGGTATTGATCGTGCCGGGCTTTAGTGGAGCTTGTATACTGTTTCGAGAAATGTCAACCGCATTCCCGACCCCAGCTGTGACCACCACAAAAACAGATACATTACCTTCAGCAGCCTTTCTATAAGAAACATCCTCCAACTTCACTGCCGTCATCATTCCGACTGTTTTGAAAGGGTCAAATCCCTTTTTTAATAAGAAGTTCTCCATATCCTCGATGTAATCGTCACAGTCATAAGTGTCAGGAACATGGCGATTCACGATGGTGGATGACCATCTCAAGCCCGCCCCGCAAACACCCGAAGACATCGTTTTAACAGGTTTTGGCAAGTTAAGGGTGATCATATCATCCCTCAAGGTTAAATACCTTTCGTCCATTTCCCACCATTCGGTTTCTTCCTGGACCCGGGCTGGTATCAGATACATTTGGGGCTTTGCGACCTTCGGATGGGAGTTCTTTTCAATCTTGGTGTTGTATACCGAAGAAATACGGTCTTCTCGTAGAACTTCCTCTGGATGGTTTATAATGGAAACGCTTCCTTCTTCCATTAATAAAAGCCGATCACAATAAAGTCCTGCGAGATTCAGATCATGAAATATCGAGATAACCGTCAGTCCAGTTTCTTTCGTGGTTTTCTTCAAATAGTCCAGCAAATCCTTTTGATGGGAAAGGTCCAGATGGTTTGTCGGCTCATCCAACAAGAGGACTTTCGGTTCTTGTGCAAGTGCCTGTGCCAGAAACACTCTTTGCCTCTCTCCACCTGATAACTCATTCAAAAAATTGTCTGCATAGTGGTGGATTCCTGTCTGCTCCATAACAGAAACGATAATTGCTTCATCTTTCTCTGTTAAATTCTTAAAAAATCCGGTTTGATGAGCATACCTTCCAAGAGACACTGTATCTTTTACTTTATAATTGAAAGCCTGAGAATTCAGCTGAGGAAGAACAGCCATGAGCCTGGCCAGTTCTTTCATTGTATATTCAGTAAGATTCTTACCATTAATGAAAACGTCCCCGGTTTCAGCTTTAAGAAGTCCACTGATCATTTTCAACAGCGTTGTTTTGCCGCTTCCATTCGGTCCAAGAATTCCAAAGAACTCCCCGCCTTTGACTTCCACATTGACATCGTGCAAAATTTTTTTATCACCGTAGCCGCCTGAGAGATTTTCTGTTCTTATCATGGGCTACCCTCTTTTCTTCATTAATATATAGGCAAAAATAGGAGCACCTATTAACGCAGTTATTACTCCTATCGGCAATTCTGTCGGTGCAATAATTGTTCGAGATATCAGATCAGCAAGGACCAAAAATCCTCCGCCCGCCATAATTGACAGTGGCAGGAGATGTCTGTGATCGTTCCCCGATATCAGGCGGATAAGGTGAGGGATGACAAGGCCGACAAATCCGATAGTCCCTGAAACGGCTACGGCAGCACCCGTGAGTATAGAACCTGCCAGCAAAATCACGAGCTTCCTTGCCTGAACATTAATTCCAATATGCTGCGCCTGCTCTTCACCAAAGCTCATTCCATTCAATTCCCTTGTGTTCATAAGCAGCAGAATGGTTCCAACGGTAAAGAAAGGAAGTATGATCTTGATATAGTCCCAGCCGCGCATCGATACGCTGCCAAGAAGCCAGCCGATGATCTGGCGAAGCTCGTCACCTGTCAAGGCGATCATCAGTGATATAAATGAACCCAAGAATGAACTGAATATGATACCGGTCAAAATGATCGTTTCCAATTTCATGGATCGTTCCACTTTTTGTGCAAACAGCAAAACAATAAAGATAGTCACTGTCGCAGTGATGATGCTTAATACCGGAAGAGTAAAGTTTCCCAGGATCGGGATGCTGATATGAAAAAACAAGGTCATGACTGCCCCAACGGAAGCACCCGATGAAATTCCTAATGTATAGGGGTCTGCCAGCGGGTTCCTCAATAAACCTTGAAAAGCGGCTCCCGCTATTGCGAGAGACGCTCCAACTAGAAATGCTAGTATGACCCGCGGCAGGCGGATACTGTACACAATATTGATATACATCTGATCGACAGATTCCGGAACGGGATAGCGGAAAATTTTTGCCCCCAGAATCGAGAGGATATCAGATACCGGAACGGATATTGTGCCAATGGAAATACCGGCCAAAATAGATAAGATTACAAACAGAAAAGCGAATCCATAGGAAAGTATTCGATTATTATTGGAATAATTCCGGATAGACAGCTTTAGCAAGTTCCTCTACTCCTTGGACCAATCTTGGACCTGTTCTTGTCACAAGGTCGGAATGGACATCATACACATTTTCATTTTTTATGGCCGGAACATCTCCCCAGCCTTCTCTGCTCATTACTAATTCTTTTGGATTTTCCGTGTAGTAACCGTAAGTCGTAATAATTACATCCGGATTCAAGGCGAGAATAGCCTCTTCATTCATTTGAACCCAGCCTTCTTGTTCTTCTGCTGCATTCTTAGCATTGATCAAGTCCAGCATTTCATCCATGAATGTGTTACTTCCTGGAGTATAAATTTCCGGAGAAGGAGATACTTCAACAAACACACTCTTTCTTTCATCTTCTGATACTTCAGCAGCTTTGTCCTTCACCGCTTGAAGATCATCCTTCATTTGCTGTATCGTCTCTGCCGCCTGTTCATGTGCACCAGCCGCTTTACCGACCATTTCAATGGACGTATACACTTCTTCAAAACTAGTCGCATCGTTAACGACCAAGACAGTAATACCCGCATCTCTTAATTGCTGAAGTCCCTCTTCAGCGGAGCCCATTACAGACCCGTGTGCAAGCACTAAATCCGGCGTCAGAGAAATGATTTTTTCAACGTTAAATTCCATGCCGCCGATCTTTTCTTTTTCAGCCGCTTCCGGTGGATAGTTATCAAAATCGGAGACTCCTACCACTTTCTCTCCAAGTCCTAATTCAAAGGCAATTTCTGTGTTGCTTGGAATTAGCGAGACGATTTTTTCCGGCTCTTCTTCAATTACCACTTCGTTATCAGCAGCATCCGTTATCGTGACAGGAAACGATGTCCCTTCTTGTTCCTGGACTTGTTCCTCAGATTGTCCCTGTTGACTTTCATTGGCAGTATTTTCATTTGTTGCTCCGTTGTTGCCGCAGCCTGCAATAATTCCTATAGACAACAGCAATGCGAGTAATAAAATATGAATCTTTTTCATTTGACATTCTCCTCTTTTTTAAAATAGAAATAAAAAAACATCTCTTTCAGAGAAAAGAGATGAACGTGTAAAAGGCATATTTTTGATATAAATCAATTTTCATGCGATTTACACCTCCCTATCCTCGTAGGCTTGTGGTGCAGCAGTAACAGGCAGGTCTCCTGGCTTATGGTCATTGCTCGCTGTTCCTTCCCATACATTAGTACAGTGGTTAATCACAGCTTGCTCCCAATTTACAGTGGCGGGACCGCGTTGGAATTTCACCAACTTCCCTTTTAAGACTTCAGATTCGACTGAAATCACCTGTTTACGACAATATGTATTAAATTTTCCGCTAAGCTAGATTATACACAAGAAATAGCTGCAGGGAAATATAAAAGTTCCAAATATATCAATTTTTTCTGCAAATTGAAATCTTATTACCAATCTTGCTCTTCTGCGATATTCTTTTCTTGCAGGATTAAATCACCATCTTTATGAAGACCGAACCTTATATGATAGAATGTTCCGACCTCTATGCGAGACCACGCATCCTTGTTTTCCATCAGAATGGAATATTCTTTATCAACAGCTGCAGACAAAAATGCAGGTGGAGTTCTTAAGTATACCTCGATAAAAGTTTTGTCTCCTTTTTCCATTTTCCCGAGGATTTCTGCTTTGGAGAATGCTTTTTCAACTATATCTGGAATCCATAGCAGGTCTATGTCAATCAATCCGGTCGATCCCTTTTTTACACATTTAGCAGAAAGATTTTTTTGTAATCACGTTCTTTCTCTTCTACAATAGATTGACATACATATGATTCAATAAATTCTCCATCAACTGTACTCTCAACTTCTATTTCTTTTCCATTGTAGAAAAGCTGATTTACAAATTCCTGGCCTTCTATGCCATACTGGACAACATTGATTGAAGTTGCTTTCCTCTTGTCAATATCTTCTAGAAAACCTTCAAAGTCCTCCAAGTTTTCCACTCCATCATAATGCTGAATGACGTCCTTATACCCTGACTGACCGAAAACCTTTATCCCTCCGTTCATAGACACATAGAGAATAAACAACATAAGACAGACAACAAGCAGACTTCCCAGGGAGAGCCAAAACCGTCGTATAAGGCGCTGTTTCATGGTCATATTTTCATGCAGGATGACCTGATCCATTAAGTTTTGATGCATTTCACCTTTATTCTTCTCACTTATCTGGCGGAGCGGCATACTTTTTAATTTCGCATCCAAATCATCATTTTTCTGATTGTTCATCGACTACCCTCCCAGTTGTTTAGATAAGGCTGCTTTTGCCCTGTGATAAGTTGACCTGACTTTACCCGGCGGCCAGTTTAACACTTCTGCTGTCTCATCTACGGTAAACTCCTTGATTCCCCTTAAAATGAGGACATCCCGGTAAGTGGTTTTCAGCGCTTGAATGGCGTTATAAAGTGCTTGAGTTTCTTCACTTTCCTGATACAAAGTTTCCGGTGTCACATCATTTTGAGGTTCATGAAATGCTTGAAAAGATATTATCCTCTTCCACTTTTGGCTTTTCATTTCATCGATGGCCAGGTTCCGGGCAATACTGAAAAACCATGTTTTGGGGCTGGCATTTCCTTTGAAAGAATCGACTCCCTTGATCGCCCTGACAAATACCTCCTGCACCATGTCTTCCACATCACTCTTCCCTGTCCGGTAAATCAAGAAGTGAAACACATCATCACTATATTGATGAAACCATTCTGAAATTTTCTCTTGGTTAGACATGATTTTCTCCCTTTTAAAAACGTTATCTATTCATTAGACGATATCATCCTTATTTTATCGCACTTTTGTAGAGAGTTTTTTTAAAGTTTTATAATGCTGTACTTCCTGAAAACAAGGCTTGTTAATTATTAGTACGATTAGCTGGGAATCGTACCACTACAGGAGGAATTCGAGTTTATATTGGGACGATTAGCTGAGAATCGTAACACTACAGGAGGAAATCCGAGTTTATAATGGCACGTTTAGCTGAGAATCTTACCACTACAGGAGGAATTCGAGTTTATATTGGGACGATTAGCTGAGAATCGTAACACTACAGGAGGAAATCCGAGTTTATAATGGCACGTTTAGCTGAGAATCATACCACTACAGGAGGAATTCGAGTTTATATTGGTACGATTTGCTGAGAATTGTACCACTACAGAGAGATTCGCAGTTTATATTGGTACGATTTGCTGAGAATCGTACCAATACAGAGGGATTCTGAGTTTATTTTGGTATGATTAGCTGGGAATCGTACCACTACAGGAGGAATTCTTATTTATATTGGTACGATTAGCTGAGAATCGTACCAATACAGGAGGAATTCGTGTTTATATTGGTACGATCAGCTAAGAATCGTACCACTACAGCAGGAATTCGTGTTTATATTGGTACGATTAGCTGAGAATCGTACCACTACAGAGGAATTCGTCTTTATAATAACAATTAACAGAGAAACGTATTCCTACATGAAGAATCTGAAGCTTACAATATATGAATACTAAAATCCATACAGTTTATATTCAGTACATACATAAAAATAAAGTTACTTCAAAAAGTATGTGGCTGTACTATATAAAAGGGAGTTCCATTCCAGCTCACGACTCCTCGGAGCGGGCGTTAAGCCCCGGCTTCATAAAAAGCGGAAGCGTCCGTTCAGCGACATAAAGATTTGACCGCTTCCGCATGAGATAAAGGGAGTCACGAAGACCGATAGCTTCGATGCGAAAAGCGATCTTTTCACGAAGCTAAAATTAGAGAATCTATTTGTCGGTCTTCTTTCATATAATAAGACAGCAGGAAAAGGTTTTTTACTTATGGTCAGCCGAGCACTCAAAAAATGGCTATGAAAAGTCTTTTTCAGAGAGCAATTTTTTATGGATCCAGATAGCTGCGATGGAACCGTCGCCCATAGCGGCAGAAACTTGTTCAGAGTGAGCGACGATGTCACCAGCTGCCCAAACACTCTTCACATTGGTTTCTTTAGAACGTGGATCTGCATTGATATGCTTATTGTCCATGATTTCAACGCCGAGCTGTTCAGCGAGTTCAGTATGTACCTTATTTCCACCAAAAGCAATAAATCCTCGTTCTCCCTCTACTTTTTCACCATTTTCAAGAAAGATTCCTCTAAAATCACTTTCACCTTCGACAATCGCTTCTGAGATAGTTCCTTCGACATATCGGATGTTCCTATCCGTCAGTTTTGCTCTGGTATCCTCAGGAATCTCCCTGCTTTCATGGTTGACAAAGGTAATGTCATCAGTCCAGTAATTGAGTGTTATAGCCATTTCAGCCCCTGTTTCACCAGAACCAAGAATCACGACTTTTTTATTTTTCACCTCATAACCGTCACAATCAGGACAGACATATACAGTCAAACCAAGACAAGGTTTAAGGTTTTCGATTTTCGGTATATTATCCATGACTCCTGTTGCCAGAAGGAGCTTTCGGGCGACATAATGCTTGCCATCTTCTCCATCCAGAATAAATTCGCCTTTATCGTTTCTTGCCTTAACTATCCGGTCAAACTGAAACTCTACACCATAAGATTCAGCCTGCTGCCTGCCGAGGGAACGAAGCTGTTCACCACTGACCCCATCCGGCCAGCCTAAAAGGTTATGATAGCATCTGCAGATGGTTGAGCGGCCGTCATTCGAATCAACCACCAATATGTCGTGTTGATATCTCCCAAGCTGAATAGCTGCCTGCAAACCGGCAATTCCGCCTCCTACAATAATGCAATCGTACGTTTTTTTCATCAGGGGTCCTCCTCAATTGGTACTCAGTTGGCCAAAGTTAGAATAGTAATAGCATTAAGCTTAGCAAAAAAGAATATTCCTTTATACTATTTCTTTTTTCCGCAAAATCATTGACTGAAACGCGAATTTCGAGTCCACACTTTCAGGAGGAAGCACAACAAAATTTTCAATCGTAAAGTAATTTAAAACAAGTTTTTGTATCGACTCTGAGGAGTAAAAGGAGAAAAACCTTTTTGGCTCATATACATCATCCTCCCAGATCCCCTCATGGTCTTCCCCTCCGTACACTCCCATATAGAAAAGACCTCTTTTATTTAATAATGCGTGAATCTTCTCAAGAATTTCTTCAATATCTCCCTTGGGCACATGCAGCAGAGAATTCATCGCCCAAACAGCATCAAATTTCCTTTCGCCAAACTGGAGCTCATCAAAGCTCATCACCTTTGCTTCGATTCCTTTTTGGATGCAAAGACTTACCATTCTCGGAGAAATATCAATAGCTAGTGGATTGATTCTATTCTGTTTAAAAAACAGGCTGTCCATGCCAGGTCCCGCGCCTAAGTCCAATAAAGCTTCTTTTTCATCTTCTTTTAACCAGGAGAGGAAATTTTTACGCTCTGCCTCCTTCCATTCAGGACTCTTCTTTTCGTTACGAATGTTTGCTTGTAGGTCATAACTCTTTTTAAAATTATCTTTCAGTTGCTGATTGATCATGAAATTCCCTCCAGCATCCAATATCTTTTCATACATTCATGACTATTACCTTCTATTTTTCAGACCAAACTTCCTTTGCTTTCAAAAAAATACTATTTACAAGATATTTTCATTGTAGTGTTTCATAAATGGTGATAAAATTCCATTATCGTTTAACGCTTTAACAGACGAAAGTATAATTCCGGGAGTGTGCCTTTAATATGAAACAAACTGAAAAAGCTACATTTGCAGGCGGCTGCTTTTGGTGCATGGTAAAACCCTTCGATCAGATGCCTGGTATTGAAAGTGTCATTTCCGGCTATTCCGGCGGACACGTGGAAAATCCAACGTACGAGGATGTTAAAAAAGGGGACAGCGGTCACTATGAGGTCGTCCAGATCACATTTGACCCATCACTGTTTTCCTACAAACAATTACTTGATCTATACTGGCCGCAAATTGACCCGACAGATGATGGCGGTCAATTTCAAGACAGAGGCGATTCATACCGAACAGCCATCTTCTATCATAATGAGGACCAGCGTGAATTAGCGGAGGAATCCAAAAAAGAAATAGCAGAAAGCGGCAGGTTCAAAAAACCAATCGTCACTAAGATCCTCCCAGCAGTAACATTCTATCCTGCTGAAGAATACCATCAGGATTTCTATAAAAAAAGCCCAGAAGAATATAAAGAAGATCGTGCCAAATCCGGCAGGGATGAATTCATAGAAAAACATTGGGATCAATGATGAAAAGGGATAAAGATTTTCCCTTTTCTCTTGTGGAGTAGGAAAACTGAATTCACAAGATTACTATCAAGGCAAATCGCATATTTTAGACAACGAAACCACAAAAAATGCAGAGGGTCTAGCAACCTCTGCATTTTTTATAATCTAATGACCTTTTTCTTCAACTTAAGCTTAAAGTTATTTATATAAATCTTTTTAAATATTCATCAAATATTTTGTTCATAACTTTAGGTGTGTTTTCTAAATAAACATTAATTTGTTCAATGTTTGATTCGAATTTTTCAGAGTTACTTTCTTCTGTTGGAAAATCAGATATTCCTTTTATAATAATGCACTCAACATCATTCTTCTTACAAATATAAGCAATTGCACCCGCTTCTGTATCGGCTATTATTATTTCGTTTTCTCTAAGTTCTAAATAGTCCTTCCACATAACTACTGCTTTATCAGCGGTGCCAATTGTTCCGGTATAAAAATCATTTCCATATTTCGATAGATCAATATCGACTATGAAGGATTGTTTAATAAAAGGCTCAATTTCTTTTACTGTGCAATCATATTGAACGGCTTTATCGGGTACAAAAATATCCAAATTACTGAACTTATCATCTATTCCTGCACATGTTCCAGCAACGATTACTTTAGTTAAATTAAATTTAGAAATCATATACTGAGTACCACCAACGCCATTTACTTTTCTTACACCGGTACTATAAAAAACAAGCTCAGTATCATTAATGGTTCTCATGAAATACTCGCCATAAGGATAACCGAAACGTTCGTTATCTTTTATGCCGAAATATTCCAATGTCGCTTCATATTCCCACTTTGTTGCTATACTTATTCCTATCAACGTCTCATCACCCTACAAATATAATTTGTCACTATTGAATCTATACACGGTCTGGATTTCATTGTGATCAATATCCTTCTATACTCTGTCCATCAACAATTCGTTATTTATATGTAAATATCCTTTTTTACTAACCTTGTCTAGTTACATTCACCCTATTGAAGATGAAGCTGCTCTCTATAATACGGTGTTTCTCCTTAAATAGGATTTCTTTTCTTAATTTCACGCTTACGTATCCCTCCTCCACACTGCTCTCACCCCATTGACACCTTTTTCTAATGAGAACCGCCACAATGGACATACTATTGAAAAAGAAAGGATGATTTCAATGAAAAAAGAGCAACCTTCTAAAGCGTCTGGGGAAAAACGGATGGGGGCCTTTGCGGGGCATGGTGCATACCTTGATGTCAACGAACCGCATCCCGGCGACTCGGTAAATGAACATCAGGATCTGGAATTTGCAAACGAAATCATCGGCCGGGAAGAAATCAAGCAGCAAAACGATAATTTATAGGCTTTCATATTGCTTTGGTGATCTCCGATTAAGTATGTAATCTTAATGAAGAGATTTAATAGCATGAAACCAGAAATACTAAATAACCGTTTATCCCCTTATTTAAGAGAACCCGGCAAACCACCGGGTTCATTTTTCTGCTTAGTATCCGTAGTTTCCTAATGCTCCAGCACCAACAATGATCAACAAAATAAACAATACTACGATTAACGCAAAGCCGCCTGCGTATCCATGTCCTCCACTCATATCAATGACCTCCTTATAATTTACTACCTAAATAACATATTCAGTTACAGACAATCTGTGCGGGCAGATCGGTCTATTTCCTGCTGAATAATTTGTATACGCTAATTAGTACAATATGGTAAAATATTTTCAGATTAATTAAAGGAGGAATACACATGTCAAAAACATTCACTTCATTTCCATTCCATCAAGGAGGAGTGAACGGTTAATTCTGCCTATAAAGGCTGTCTTCGTATATAAGTAACCTTTATCAACCATGATTACGAAAGAGCCTGACTGATTAACAGCACACTCCTGCCTTCTATTTAAAAAATCAATAGAAACAGGAGAATGTTAAATTGAAAAAGAATACAATTGCATCACATAATATCAGAGCTTTATTTTGGGTCCAGTTTTTTGGCACCATCAGTTTCCTGCAGCCAGTCATTACACTTTTTTATATGGAAAGAGGATTGGATTCTTCAAACATCCTAATCGTATTGATGTTTTGGAGCGGTGCGGTGTTGATTGGAGAAGTGCCAACCGGTATTTTTGCAGACCGATTTGGGGCAAAAACTTCATTCATAACGGGTTCTATCCTTAAATTTCTAAGCATCGGTTTGTTATTGTTTGCTTATGAACCTTGGATGTTCTTTTTGTACAGTGCTTTGAACGGATTTTCAGTCACATTCTTTTCCGGTGCAGATGAAGCACTGATTTATGATTCGCTAAAAGAAAGCGGCGAAAACGACTTCATGGATAGAGCGATGGGAAAAATACAGTCTGCAGGATTTATTTCTTCTATCTTCGCCGTACTTTTTGGATCCTATCTTGCAAAAGATTTAAGAGACGATCAATTTCAATTGTTAATCGGGCTTTCACTGGCTTTTCACATTGTTGAAATTCTATTTGTTCTGACTGTAAAGAATCCAACGATAAAAAGTACGTTTCGTGAAAACCCTTTTTCTCAGGTGAAAGAAGGAGTGGCGGTCATTCGCAAGGCACCACAGCTTTTAATCATGTTCCTAAATGTCACACTCGTCTTCATCCCTGCCGGTGCTGTATACGGCTACTTTGATCAGCCGCTGATGACCGATGCCGGACTGCCTGTTTATTTGCTAGGTGTTATGTATGCCTGTTCAGCCCTATTGGGTTATTTTGCATCTAATTCAATTGGGTGGCTGACTGGTAAATTCACGAGGATTTTCCTCATGCATGCTACAGGATTGTTTGCGGTTGCCGGACTGCTGCTCTCAGCCTTGTTGTCACAGTCACTGTGGGTGGTCGTCGGGGCATTCTTTGTTCTGAAATATGTCAGGGCCATCCGCTACCCGATTTATTCGCAGCTTAGCAACGATATAATTCCTTCAGGCATCAGGGCAACAACCATTTCCTTGCTTTCAATTGTCGACTCGGCACTTGACCTGCTTGTATTCGGAATTCTGTCTATTGTCGCCTTGAACGGATACGAAGCTGTACTATTTGGATCTGCTGCAATAGCGCTTATCGGTACACTTTTGCCAATAAGAAAAGTGAAGAAAGATGTATCGGATGCCGTGTTGTCTGCAGTGCAGAAATAATACTTTTTTAGAAGCCATTTAGTTGGCTTCTTTTTCGTTTTTCTGCCGATTTGACGCTGCCGATTTTTGGAAAACTATATTCCATCGTGGCTTTCGACCGGTTTGACGCTGTCGATTCAACAAAAACTAGATTCCACCGGGGCTTTCTGCGGCTTTGACCATGCCGATTTCTCTAAAACTAAATTCCACCCTGTCTTTCGCCCGCTTGGACCATGTCGATTTCTCCAAAACTAAATTCCACCCTGTTTTTCACCCACTTTGACACGGCCGATTTCTCAAATACTAAAATCCACCCTGTCTTTCGCCCGCTTGGACCATGCTGATTTCTCCAAAACTAAATTCCACCTCGTCTTTCTGCCTCTTTGACCATGCCGATCCCTCCAAAACTAAATTCCACCTCGTCTTTCTGCCTCTTTGACCATGCCGATCCCTCAAAAACTAAAATCCACCTCGTCTTTCTGCCGCTTTGACCATGCCGACTTCTCAAGAACTAATTCCACCGGTTCATACAACCACATAAAAAACCACGATTCATCCAAAATAATAGCCCCACCTCAGAACCCACATCCAATAAAAAAACCGCAAAGGCCAACGCCAATGCGGTTTATAACTTACTTACTTCTTATAATAAGTCCAGCCCTCTTCTTGATAGACACGGCCTTCCTTCAGCAATTTACCCATCGCCCTTTTGAATGATGCCTTACTTAATCCAAGCTTGTCTTTGATTTCTTCAGGCTGGCTCTTGTCCCATAGAGGCATTGATCCTCCGCGGCTGTCCATGTAATCAGTGATGATGTCAGCGTCTTCGCCCATTTTGTCCTGTTTCAACGGTAGGAACGAGACATTCAAGCTTCCGTCTTCTTTCACATCGATGACGCGGCCTTCAACCAGTTCGCCCAGCCTCGGTTCCTGCCTTCTTTCGTTTTCATGAACAAAGCAGCGGTATCCCTGCTCAGAAATGAAGAATGTCCCGACTCTAAGCAAACGGTATACGCGGCCTTGAACTTTGGCTTTCATCATATCTTGAGAGGCTCTTCTTGCAACTTGGCCAATGATATCTTCGGTAGCCAATTTCCCATAAAGACGGCCGTTTTTATCCGGTCTAAGCGACAAATACAGTTTGTCACCCGGTGCTGGCCATAGATCTTCATAGATGGGAAGATCGTCTGAAGAGACTAGAATATCTTTCTGGAGTCCGATATCCACAAAAACGCCCAGCCCTGAATTCACATCCACCACTTCAGTCCAGGCATAGGAACCGATCTGGACCTTAGGTATGTTCATTGTAGCCGTCAACCGAACTTCTTTATCATGATATAAAAAGACCTTTACTTCATCCTCGACTTCTATTTCACCTTCTACCTGTGAATAGTGCAATAGCACGTCTTCCTCGCCATTAGTTAAAAAATAGCCAAAATCCACTTCTCTATCTACCGTTAACACTTGGACAGTTCCGGCTTCCAATTCTTTTACCATTACTTTTTCCTCCTAATATCAATGTTCTTCTTTATCTTTACCCTAGGCTCTTTTCTTAAACTTTGTTGCTATTTTAAGTGAAAAAGAAAAGACTACTTTCCATGTTCAGAAAAAAAACCTTGTATCCTGGGAAAAATCCGGCCCTTGGGATTTTTCCGAAAGCAACACTCTACGACAAAATATCCTTACCCAAACACCTGAAGCTTTACATTAAAGAGTATGATATTCTCTTATTTCTTTATCTTTTGGCAATAACCATGTCAGCACTCCGAACAAGGGCAGGAAGCTGCATAAAATCATGACAAAACGTATACTGAACATGTCCGCAAGACCACCAAACAGCACTGATCCAACCGCTCCCATTCCAAAGGCCAGTCCCACTGTTAAGCCGGAGACCATCCCAATCTTTTGGGGCAATAATTCCTGTGCATACACAACTGTAACACTAAAGCTGGATGACAGGATAAACCCGATCAAGAAGAAGACCGGAATCACAACCGTAAGCGGCAGATAAGGGAGCAGGATTGTGAGGGGTGCAGAGCCCAGCATAGAAAGAAAGATAATATTTCTTTTCCCAAATCTATCTGCCAGCGGTCCCCCTAAGAAGGTTCCCAATACACCGGCAATCATGAATGTAAAGATATACAGCTGTGCCTGCTTGATCGTAAGGCCATAGTCTTCAATTAAATAAAATTGATAAAAATTTGAAATGCCTGCCCCATACCAAGAACGGGCAAACACGAGAAACACAACTAGAACCATAGCTAATTTGATTTTCTTATGTATGACTTTTTTTATTTTGGCTGTTTGATTCCCGCTCTTTTTAATTATGTCATTTTCAACATCCAGCCTTCTTTTATACCATTGAGAGACGCGAAACAGGACAATAATCCCCATGCCGGCCGCTAATGTAAAAAGCAGTGCACCTTTTTGTCCAAGAGGCACAAAAATGAAAGCTGTGATGAGGGGTGCCAATGATTGGCCTGTGTTGCCTCCGACTTGATAGATTGACTGTGCGAGTCCGCGCTTACTGCCAGCTGCAAGATAGGCCACCCTCGATCCCTCAGGATGAAAAATCGCTGAACCGAAGCCAATAAATAAAACGGAAAGAAGCAGAAAAATAAAATTGTTGGATAATGCAAAACCAACGAGTCCGATTAAGCTTGACAACATTCCGAGCGGGAGTAAAAACGGACGGGATTTTACATCTGCATAATAACCAAAAACAGGCTGAAGCAAGGAAGAAGTCATATTCAGGACAAAAGCAATCCAGCCAATCTGTGTATAGCTCAAGCCCAGTGATTTTTCCACTATCGGAAACATCGCCGGAACAACGGCCTGCAGCGTATCATTAATAAAATGACCCGAACTGATGGCCAATAATACACCATAAATGGTTGCCGTTCTCCTCGTCTCCTCCTTGCTGAGAGTTTGGGCCAAGTCATTCATCTCCTGTTCATTGTTCACTTATGTTATTCGTAATTAACTTTTCAAGTATAGCTTACTTAAGGACAATAGAAAATAATAACCTCTTAATCAATTAAAAAATGGCTGTTTCGTATTCGGAAAAATCCCACCGGATTTTTCCCCTGAGTACAAAGAATTCTCACTGAAAAGGGAGAGCAGCTCTTTTCTTTTGTTGTATACGGGATATTTCCTAGGTGTTATTGCTGTAATTTTGAAATTCCTATTAAATAGCAGCAATGTTTATGAAAAGAGCATCAAAAAAAGACCGGTGACAGGATACCCTGTCACGCAGCCTCACGTATTAATCGTTCCATTAATTGTATTGATTGCCTGTTTCAAACTGGAGTATGTGTGGATTTTTTGAAAATCGATTCCCAGATTTACCACAGTTTGAACGATGTCCGGTGTCATACCGGTCACTTTTGCTTCCACACCGATTAATTCCAATGAATCGATCAGCTGGAAAATGATTTGGGCGACATATGTGTCAATGATCGGTACACCTGATAAATCAAGAATGAAATAATTCACTTTCAACTTCGCACTTTTTTCGAGGGCTTTTTCCAGCATCAGTTTCGCTCTGTTTGTATCTATATCTCCAACCAGCGGCAGAACAGCTATCTTATCGGATATCGGAATGACAGGCACAGATAATTCAAATAGAGCTTCCTTCGAATTTTTTAATTGATCGGCCTGGTAATCTACAAATGGAAGACTGAAATAACATGTAACATCACCGATATCTGTTTCCAGAATGTTCAATATATCATAAAAGCCATCGATGGATAGCTCATGCTTTTTCGCATGGGCCTTAAGTAATTCTCCTATGATATTTCTGTATTCCGGAAATTCATTCAGCATTTCTTCCAGACTTGTGTTTAATGTGGCGCATTCAGTGCCAGCTTTTTTTCCCCATGCTTTGAAATTCTGCTTGCGTTCATCTTCCTCCAATACAAAAGACTCCGCAAATAAATGGACCAATTCCTCTCTCATCGTCAGTAAATCATTTGAAATGGATTGCATTTCAGGATACTTGTTATTTTGTTTTTCCGTAACTTCTTGGGCAAGTTCACTGCTCTTACCATGGATCAAGCGGCTGAATTCTTCGTATACTTTCTTTTCAGACATTAAAACACCCTCTTTGTACTATTCTCTACAATTTATATACTTAGTTTCACTATTAAAGTGTATATGAAGATTACAGGTAGTTTCAAATGATAGTGTTCACTATTCCTATCTTCTATCTCGGATTATTGCAAAAAAAACAAAGAAAACCCTTCCCGAGCTTTGTCAGGAAGGGTTTGGAACTTTCTTAATCAACATTAGGAAAAAGCTTTGAAACTCTTTCACCAATACGATCACCAAGGTCTTCTACCGGGCCGCCTCTATGCACCTGGTCACGGTATGTTTTCATGTTTCTGACCAATTCACGGTCATTGGTCACGTATACATTTTTAATATTACCGTTGACACTTTTCACTGCTTCTTCAACTTTCTTATGTACATCATCACCAATATGAGTTTCAAGCCGGTTTTCAAGAACGACAGCTGCGTAGGCTTCATCACCTTTGGTATAAACATAAGCCCGCTCAATCTCATACAATTTCATCACTTTATTGGCCATTCTATCCATCATGCCATATGTAGGATCCGCTGGATTTGCTTCACCGTATATATTATTTTCACCTGTATTGGTTGTATTGTAGCGTACCTGCTGCACACCCATTCCGCCTTCTTCTCCATCCTGGCCGAGACTATCATCGTTGAAATTACAGCCAGCCAACATTATCGATGACGCAAATAGGACGATTAGTAACTTTTTCATAACGTGACCTCCTTTGTTCTCACCACCTAGAGTTCCCAAATCGAAAGAAATTCATACTTGTTTTTAATTGAAGGTCAGTATTGATCCCACTAAAGAAAGACAGGGGCCGCGAAGCCTCTGTCCTCTAATGAATAGCTTTTAATACACCGATTTCATCAAGAAAGATTTTACCTTGATCCGTCTTATCAAAGACGAACTCTATTTTATTTACCCGATTAATATCTAATCCTTGTGCGGTGAATTTTGCAATGGGTATATGAAAGGTCTGAAGTACCGGTTCATGGGTATTTCCATATCTCGATTTTTGATAGAACCATGTCTTTGTATGCTGAATATGAAGGGCGGGTGCCAAAGGAAGCGTTTCACTCAGCGACACTTCTGCACTTTGCCCATTATTCATTTTCAGTCTTACTGTGAAGTCAGCTGCTTCTTCCACTTCTTCTATACTTGCAGCTGAAAAGGTCAGGGAGTCAGCTTCATTGATTCCTGCCTTCTGGAAGTAGCCATCAGGGAGTGTCAATTGGTATAAGCCGGAATTGGAATAACTCTCATCCCATTTCAAGTAAACTCCATGATTTTTTCTTTCATTGCCTTCCCTGGATTCCAGTTCGCCTTCGCTCCAGTATTTCAGCCTTGATGCTTTAAAAGTGATGTCGGAATCATTTCCTGTTGTCAGGTCATAATCATTTTCATAATCATTGATGACACGAAAGTCATTGTCGCTGTATCGATTGACATATATGGTGTCAGGCAGCCACTGCAGTGCATAGCTGTAATCTTGAAACAGCGGTTTATATTCTGTCTTCTCTTTCAAAGTCGCATCCAGAAAAGCAGATATATAGGTTTTGGCAATTTGTCTCTGCTCTTCCCCTTCCAGAAGAGGCTTTTTGTTGATGAAAAGATTCATCGGCAGCGTTGTATCATTATCACCCCAGACTGTATTGAACTGGCCGTGATTGGCTCCATGAATATAGAGGGAGGTTTTCATCCAATCATTTTCATCAGTGAAAGTTAGATCATTGTACTGGCGGTCGCCGCTGAACTCTGAAACATCACTGTCATAGGACCCATGCAGTAGAAGATAATTTACGTTTTCCATCTCGACAGGCTTATCACTCAATGTAAAATAATCCGTTGGCGCAATCGCTATTATGGATTTTATCTTATAATCAAAGTTAAAGGTGACGATCCCGTTATTAGGGTAACGGTCAAGCTTGTTGAATTCTGTCGCCACAGCAACGGCTTGCCCACCCCTTGAGTGCCCCAGCAAAGCAATATTGTCAAAATCGACTTTATTATGCAACGGCATATTTTTTATCTCATTAAATTCTTCAAACTGATTTAAATGTTTCAGCATCAGCCATGCTCTTGTGCTTATTTCATTATTCAGGCTGCCGGACCAGGAAGAGGTATTCAGAAAGTTTTCATCTACTGAAACGGCAATATACCCCCTGCTCGCCAAGAGTTCGCCCAGATAGGCGTACCCCTCGTCAGAGAATTCTTCCATAATATGATTGCCGTGCACCATTAAGACGAGCGGAAATTCACCGTTTCCTTCAGGCATCCAAACGGTTCCATTTAACGGAATTTCCGCACGGTCAAACCCCCAAAACCATGTCCTGTACTTATCCCACCCTCCAGTGACGAAGGATGCATTCACCGTATCCGTTCTATATTCAACACCTTCAGCAAACTGAGGTCTTCTCTTGTCCGTACCACTTCCATAAGTAAAAGTTCGAACCTCATAGACTCCCTTTTGAGAGGGATTTCCGACCTGTAGTGGTTTGGGAACGACTGGATTTTCAGCAGTAGGAAATCTATTAAAACCAGGCGCAATCAACCAAAAGGCGAATCCGGCTATAGTGAGCATGCCGAGTGTCAGTACCAGCAAAGAAGAAAATTTTCTTCTTTTTGAATTCAGCCAAAATCCAACAGCCCCTCCTGCAACAACACCGTATCCAACCAGAACAAAACTTAACGGCAGAATTTGATGCGTGCTTCTTACTTGTGATAATAGAATAATCATTAAAATTGCTGAAGATAGTATAACTGCCAGAAAACGGTTATTGATTCTTTTAAAAAGTAAAATAACAGGGTAGATCAAAAAGGGACTGATGCTTGCTGCCAGTACAACTGGTATGAAGACAATCACAAAATCAACTGTAGAACCGAGCCCTGTTTCAAGCCCAATTCCAAAAAGAGCAGCAAACAGGCCGATAATGATAAAGGCTCCTGCAGCCGCTCCCTTCCAAGCCTTCCGGGAAGCCGATTCAACACTCAACCAGGCTCCCGATGCACATTGTTTTGCACGTTGAAAGATGGTTTTCTTTTTCTTTATTTCAACTATTTGTTCTAATTCCTTATTCGGTTCCATAAATGAATCCACCTTTTTTAATCTCCAAAGCCATTATAACAAACATAAAGTTCCTATTTCGTTAAAAATTTTGTAAACTTAGCAGTCCTTAGCAAGAACTTACTGCCAAAAAAGCTGCTCCCATTTCCGGGAACAGCAAGCTTGCCTCATTCAGGTTCTTCAAAAACCTTTACGTTCTCTTCTTTATGGCGGCGATTCATTTGATGACTCTTCTTCCTGTACTCTTTGGATTTGAAAATGATATCTAAAGCATTATCCTCGGGATACATTTCCTGTGCTGAAATATAAAGGTCCAACCGTTTGTGGTTGATTTCGGACCTAAAACAGAGTAGTTCCCCATCTTGTCCGACCTTTTTCGATAATGCCAAACTCTCCCTTTCGACCTCACCTTAACATTGTCGGCCATTGTAAACTGAGCAACCTTGTCTCTTACAGGATTGTGAGATTCACGATTCCCACGTTTTAAAGGGTAACATCATATTTATCCTTCAACTCATCCGGCGCCATCTTAACGATTTGCTGCAGTATCAAGGTGAAAACAGCAATATCATCGATTATGCCAAAGATGACCAGCCAGTCGGGAATCACATCGAACGGCAGCAGGATATAAATAAGAAGCAAGCCTACGGAAAGCAGCTTCTTCCACCCCTTTACAGCCGGGGATTTAAAAAACGCGACCAGAAATGGGACTGATCTCCTGACATTAAATAAAAATTTCAATCTGCTTAAAAATCTAGCCATGACTTTCCCTCCTTCTACAACACTTATCTTTTATATACCACAATGCAAAAATATTATTTTACGTTTATGGAGATCTTTTTATTTTTGGGGAATGAAGAAGCTTGATACTCTTTCCTTCAGCCCTTTAGAATACTTTACCAGAAAGCCCGCCTTTTAGGCAGCATCTTTTCTTCCATCTATATAATGTGAATTTATCGCAGGAACATGTTATAATCTTTTAGATAAGATTGATGGAGGTAATAACTAAATGATTCAAGTATCAGATGTAAGTCTGCGTTTTGGTGATCGTAAATTATTTGAAGATGTAAATATAAAATTCACGGCAGGTAACTGTTACGGATTGATCGGGGCGAACGGTGCAGGTAAATCTACATTCCTGAAAATCCTTTCTGGTGAAATCGAGTCTCAGACGGGTAATGTATCCATGACACCGGGTGAGCGTATGGCCGTGTTGAAACAGAACCATTTCGAATTCGAAGAGCATGAAGTATTGAAAGTGGTCATCATGGGTCACGCCCGTTTATTCGAAGTCATGCAAGAAAAAGATGCAATCTATATGAAAGCTGATTTTTCTGATGAAGACGGCATGCGTGCTGCCGAGCTTGAAGGCGAGTTCGCTGAATTGAACGGTTGGGAAGCAGAATCAGAAGCTGCCATTCTACTTAAAGGCCTTGGCATCGGCGAAGAACTTCACACGAAGAAGATGGAAGACCTAACGGGTGGAGACAAAGTGAAGGTCTTGCTTGCTCAAGCGTTATTTGGCAAACCTGACGTCCTTCTATTGGATGAGCCTACCAACCACTTGGATATCGCTGCAATCCAATGGCTTGAGGAATTCCTGATTAACTTCGAGAACACGGTTATCGTGGTATCCCATGACCGTCACTTCTTGAACAAAGTATGTACACATATCGCTGACCTTGACTTTGGAAAAATCCAAGTCTATGTCGGAAACTATGATTTCTGGTATGAATCCAGCCAGCTGGCTACCAGAATGGCTCAGGATCAGAACAAAAAGAAAGAAGAGAAAATCAAAGAGCTTCAAGCATTTATCGCCCGTTTCAGTGCGAATGCTTCGAAATCCAAGCAGGCAACTTCCCGTAAGAAGCTTTTGGATAAAATCACGCTTGATGATATCAGACCTTCTTCCCGCAAGTATCCGTATGTTCACTTCAAACCTGAACGCGAAATCGGAAACGATTTGTTAAGAGTAGAAGGCATCTCAAAAACAATTGACGGTGTTAAAGTTCTGGATAATGTAAGCTTTATCATGAACAAGGATGATAAAATCGCATTGGTCGGCAGCGATGAAATCGCGAAAACAACCCTGTTCAAGATCCTTGCCGGGGAAATGGAGCCGGACAGCGGTTCTTACAAGTGGGGCGTGACGACTTCACAAGCCTACTTCCCGAAGGACAACTCCGAGTACTTCCAAGGCAATGAGCCTAACTTGGTTGATTGGTTGAGACAATATTCTCCTAATGATCAAAGTGAATCTTTCTTGCGTGGATTCCTTGGCAGAATGTTATTCTCTGGAGAAGAAGTCATGAAAAAACCAAGCGTACTTTCCGGTGGAGAAAAAGTCCGCTGCATGCTTTCCAAAATGATGCTAAGTGAAGCGAACGTTCTTCTTCTCGACGAACCGACGAACCACTTGGATTTGGAATCCATTACAGCGCTGAACAATGGTCTTGTAAATTTCAAAGGTTCCATGATCTTTGCTTCTCATGACCACCAGTTCATTCAAACAATTGCAAACCGCATTATCAAACTCGACTCTGAAGGCATGATTGACAAACAGATGACTTATGATGAGTTCCTTGAAACTACAGCGGTGAAAAGTTAATATTTTTGTGAAGCGGCCTTTCCCTTGGGAGGCCGCTTTTTTGGTCCCTTTAAATTTTAATGGACTTCATTTCTTCTTTTGCCTCCTTTTCATCCTTTACAAACCTTTTATAGGACTTTATTTTTTCTTCTGCCTTCTTATCGTACTTTACAGCCTTTCTATAGGACTTTAATTTCTCTATTGCACCCTTATCGTCCTTTACAGCCTTTCTATAAGACTTTATTTTTCCTTTTGCCACCTTATCGTACTCTACATACCTTTTATAAGACTTTAATTTCTCTTTTGCACCCTTATCGTCCTTTACAGCCTTTCTATAGGACTTTAATTTTTCTTTTGCCATCTTATCGTCCTTTACAGCCTTTCTATAGGACTTTATTTTCTCTTTTGTCTTCCTATCGTCCTTTTAGACCTTTTATAGGACTTTATTTTTCCTTTTGCCACCTTATCGTCCTTTACAGCTTTTCTAAGGACTTTTATTTTTCATCTTGCTCACCTCCACAACACTTTCTACTGCTCTTAAATTAACAAAAATACACGCCCAGAAACCTGAGCGTGTGTTGCATCCTTTATTTAATAGCCATAACCCGTTCGTGCATGAATATTTTAATTTGAAAGTAGCTTATTTCATCAGGAAGTTCCTCCTTGATGGGTTTAAGCTTATCGGGGCCGGCCTTTTCAATCGCTTGTTGTATCATTTTTCGTTCTTCTTCCGTTAGGAAATTGTCGGTGTTCACTTCCATTTCCTCTTCGATGCTCTGAAGAATATGATTCTGGACAGTGGTCAAGGAAAGGTTTCTTTCTTCTGTGATTTTTACAAGATCCATTCCTTCCTTAAACATGTTGTACGTTGTTATGAACGAAGGCTCTTCTCCATTTTTACCTTTTGTCGGGGATGGATCCTCATCCTTCATGTCGTCTGCTTTATATTCTGCTATTGCCTCATTAAAGCGTGAACCATATTTGTCATTTTTATGGGATCCGACACCCTTTACTTCAAGGAATGAAGCACTGTCTGTTGGGAGTCTTCTGCACATATCGCGCAGGGTTTCATCTGAGAAAATGACAAATGGAGGAACCCCCTCTGAATCTGCCAAGTCTTTTCTTATCGCCCTCAGAACTTGGAATAACTCATCGTCTTCCTGATGTGTTACTTTCCCTGCTTTCATTGTTTCTTTTCGTGTAACTTTTTCTTTTCCTTGAAGGACATTCTTTCCTCTTTCGCTGACTTTCAGTATAGGGAACGTCCCGCTGACGACATTGATATATTCTTCTGAAATTAAGAAGTCAATGAACAGGCTGATATCCTTTTGTTTCTGAGCTTTCATCAACCCATAAGTAGACAGCTTTTCAAAGCCGAATTCTCTAATTTTTTTATTGTTGGAACCGGCAAGAACCTGACTGACCAATGAGTTTCCGAATCTTTCTCCCATCCTGATCATGCACGAGAGAACCATTTGTGTCTCTCTTGTTACTTCCACCGCCTGCCGGTCATCTGTGCAATTACTGCACTTCCCGCATGGAGCAGCATCTTCTTCTCCAAAGTAATGCAGGATGAATTCCTGAAGGCACCCCTCCGTATGGCAATAGTCCACCATTTGTCTGAGTTTAAGGAGTTCCTGGGTATGACGCTCGGGATCAAGTGTGTTTTGCGAAATAAGGAAACGTTGTATTTGAACGTCCTGCGGTGAATAAAGGACGAGACATTCGCTTTCCCCGCCGTCCCGTCCGGCTCTTCCTGCTTCCTGGTAGTAGCTTTCCATATTTTTTGGAAGTTGATAATGAAGGACA
The DNA here is from genome assembly GCF_000181495.1 of Bacillus sp. SG-1. Classification (GTDB taxonomy): domain Bacteria; phylum Bacillota; class Bacilli; order Bacillales; family Bacillaceae_B; genus Rossellomorea. The sequence continues at coordinate 195,207 of NZ_ABCF01000001.1, read as the reverse complement.
TACCTGACATTGGATTTATTGATTCCCATTCCAAACGCATTGGTTGCGACAATGACCTGCAAGTTATCTTTGAGGAACTCTTCTTGCATCTCATTACGCTGCACATCACCCATGCCGCCATGATATTTCCCAACCGATACTCCCTGTTTTTTTAATTTATTGTATAAAGAATCGACTTCTTTTCGGGTTGCCGCATAGATAATTCCTGATTCATCCTGATTCGCCTTCACATACTGGAGCGCAAATTGACTTCTGTCCTGTCCCTTAATCACTTTGAAAGATAAATTCTCTCGTGAAAAACCGGTGATAAAGGTATTCTCTTCTTCTATTTCAAGGGAAGCACAAATATCGTTCTGGACTTGAGGAGTGGCTGTTGCTGTAAGGGCAAGTACCACGGGATTGCTTGGCAGTCCCTTCAACAAGTCTTTGATTTTCAAATAACTCGGTCGGAAGTCATGTCCCCATTGAGAAATACAGTGAGCTTCATCGACTGCAACCAGCGGGATGGGCAAGTTCCGCAAGTATTGAACAAAATATGGTGACTCCAACCGCTCGGGTGCAATATAAATCAGCTTGTACACCCCTAGTTCAGCTTCACTCAAACGTCTTTCTATTTCAGCCTGGGTCAGCGAACTGTTTATAAAAGTCGCGGAAATCCCTGTCTGGTTCAATGCATCCACTTGATCTTTCATCAAGGAAATCAATGGCGAAACCACAAGAGTGATCCCTTCCAATAAAAGTGCTGGTATTTGGTAACAGATGGATTTCCCGCCACCTGTTGGCATGATGCCGGCTGTATTATGTCCAAACAGCACACTTTGGATTATTTCATCCTGGCCGGGCCTGAAGTTTTCATATCCGAAATATTCCTTCAAGTAATTTCTTGCATGAAAAATATTCATTGCGTTTAAAACTCCTTATTTACAAACTGTTAGCTTGTTCGAATTCTCTATAGTACCATTATAAACCCCATAAGCGTTGAGGTCGATGGAAGCTCATGATTTAACAAGATTTTCGCCCGGATTATGACTACTTCAGCACTTTACTCATACATTTCCTTGTGAGCTAAAAAAAGACCCATTGAAGAAATCAACAGGTCTTACTACTACACTTATTAGAACCAACGGAAGCCGGGTTTTTCATCTTCTTCTTTTTCTTCCGTTTCAACTGCTTCCTCTTCTGCTTTTTGAGCCCCTCTCCAAAAAGCATCCCAGACACTATGGTTCGGTTTTTCTTCGGCAGCTTTAACCTCTTCTTCTATATCAACATTTTTCTTTGACATGGATGTACCTCCTTTGAATTTGCTTCCGGTTTAGGCCGGTAAGGAAATCGACATTACATACTATTCAAAGTGAGGCATATCGTTTAGGCGTATGACTCAGTTTTGTTTAATTTCTCCCATTAGTGTGTTCAAGACATTTTTCAGAAAGTCTTCATATTTGAAGTCAATGTTTATGAAATGGTTTGGTTGGGGGTCGTTTTCCATATTTCTGAAATCAGCATAAGTAAAGCCCTGGGTTTTCTCTTCCGTGGAAATCAAAACCTTTTTTTGCACAATCGTTGTATTTTCCAAATTCGATAACAGATACATCGTATATAAGTCATGCAGCGGCACCCCTTCCAAGCCTGGCTGCAACTCTTCATACGCTTTTTGATAGAACATAAAAATTGGAAGAAAGATTTCTTTAAATTGGTTCCGGCTTTTTTCAGCCAATAGCCTTATATGCTCTTCCTTTAATTGGGCATATAGTGTCACATTTAAGGGGGCCACATACACAGGCGGTCCTGCATTCAGCACAAAATTTGTGGCGGTAGGATCACCGTGAAAGTTAGCTTCAGCTATTTCTGTCACGTTGCCGGGAACCAGGAACGCGCCTCCCATGAGGAATACTTCTTTAATCCTGTCTTTAACAAATGGATTCAAATTGAATGTTAAGGCCATTGAGGTATTCCTGCCGATATCAACAAAGTGTAGATCTTCATGTTTGTAAATGATATCGAGGATTGAACTGAATGGTTGTGCTTCGTACTTATATTCATCAGGGATTTTGATTGGTCCTATCCCATCTTCACCATGAATTTCGGGATAGAATGGCTCATATTCTCCAGTAAGAGGTTTGGAGGCTCCGTTTATGACAGGGATATCTTCCCGCCCTGCCAAAGAGAGAATGTAAGCAGCATTTTTGGTTGCGTCCCCCTGGCTGACATTACCGAACCCCGTCACAATTGCCACCAACTGAATCTCCGGGTTGGTTAAGGCGTAGATAATCGCAAACGTATCATCTATACCAGGGTCTGCAAATAACACTACTTTTTTCATTGCAAGCTCCCACCTTTCAGAAAAATCCTAACAACACAGGATATTCAAGAGAATCCGATTTTAGTTGTGAAATTGAAAAACACACCGGTCACTTTATCGCTTTAAAGCACGAAGAGGGACTGTCCCTCTTCGTACTTTAAAGCGGTAAAGTCCACATACAAAATAAAAAACTTCCTAATGAATAGGAAGTTGAATGATCACGGTACTATTTTGTTGTTGGATGAGGATTATCCACAACTTGAAGAACTTCTGATGAAGGAGCCATTTCGCTTTTGCAAAGCGGGCAATGAGGTGTCTCTTCACTTTTGAAGTTATCCCTCATCCAGCCTTTGCAGCCTTCAGATGAACATTTCCATATCTTTGTTTCTTCTGTTTTGATTTCTTCTTCATTTCTTCTTCCAAATGCCATCGTGTCATTACCTCCTTTTTCATTCAAAGGCCGATTTGCAGATGACTGTGAAGTTCTTACAAACCGGTCTTACAAAAATAGCTACCCTGTTTCTGATGGGTAGCTATTTTTTAGCATCAGCGCACTAAAATTATAATTTTACAACGTTAGCTGCTTGTGGTCCGCGGTTGCCTTCAACAACTTCGAATTCCACACGCTGACCTTCGTCAAGAGATTTGAATCCTTCGCCAGTGATAGCACTGAAGTGAACGAATACATCATTTTCGCCTTCAACTTCGATGAATCCGAAGCCTTTTTCTGCGTTAAACCATTTTACTGTACCTTGTTTCATATTAGGAACCTCCAAAGAATAAAAAAAATTTAATATGTTACTTTTTTAAAAATAAAAATTCACATATTATGAAAAGTACCGGCTGAGAAAGGCGATCACTTTTTATAATATGTGAATAGCTTTCGGTTTTGCGGTGTTCAAAATATTAATTCTGATACTCCTATTATAGTACATTAATTGATTTTGTCAAATAAGTAAATGGTAATGGTTTCCGAATTTTTATGGAAAGGCGGGCCATTTACGGACCCGCCCATGGCTACTTCTTGCCTTTCTTCCTTGAAGACTCAGCCCGAACCCCGCCCGGCAGTTCGCTTGCAGTTGTTCCCTGCCCTTCAACCTGGGCAGATCCCAACCCTGCTTTTGATGGATCTTGTTTCTTCTTAGCCATAATATCACCTCGGAATTTAGTATGACAAAATCCCCAAGAACCTATGTCAGCTATTTTTCAATCGGGCTTTTCATCTTCCATCCGCCGATTGAGAAGCCGCCCATCTTAACAAGCACATGATCGCTTAGCCTTTTATACAGCGAGACCATCTCTTCTTCAGCAGAAACTTTCAATGATTCCAGGAAGATCCGTGAAAATTCTTCATCGGGAAACGGGTCCTTTAAATATTTTCCCAGGTAACTCTCCTCACTTAAGTAAGACGCGATTTGGTAATAGGGAATCTGTTCCAAGGAAAGAAATTGACAATATTGATCGAACAGGACCTTTAAAGAGTTATAATAGACAAATTTAAATTCCTTACCACCATTTTCGTAAAGGTCCTGAAGGTTATCAAGAGAATCCCATATTGCATATTTAATAAATTCCAGTCCTGTTTCCCCAAGTTTTTCAAATGGTTTCTCCAGCCAATCTCGAGCCTCTTCTTTCAATATAGAGATGGTCCCTTCGTCATCAAAAATAATTTCACCGGTTGCAAATTGGACGGCCGCATGGGTGCTTCTCTCTCCATAATCCTCTTTAAAATAGTTTCGGATTTGGGCGGGTGGGTTGCAGAAGTATTCAACCAAATAACCGTCTATGATTCTGTTTCCCCGCTCCCTCCATTGTTCGCCTTCCTTTAAAACCATATGTACATCAATATCTGACCGGTTTGACGGGTTCCCTGTAATGTAGCTCCCGCAAACCAATACTCCAGCCAACTCAGAAGCATACGGCCACTCTTCCAAGAAAGCTTCCAGTGCTTTTCTCCAGTTCTCCATGATTCTCCTTCTTTCTGTGGAATTTCCGCTAAAGAAACGGTAATAATTTCAGGTGGCTGAGGACAAAATACTAAAAAATCCAGGTTAAGGGTGTTTGGGCATGGTATTTAAATGGCGTGACAAGAAACGAAGAGAGGAAGAAAAATCAATAGCCCACAGCCTCAACTTCGAAGGCTTGAAAGAAGAAATAAAAGATTCCTTGAAACAAAGTGCCGACCTGGCTTTTCATGAAATTAATACAGATGGACATCAAATTTTGATTATCTATCTAGAAAATATCATAAATACAGATCAACTTCATCAACATATTATTAAACCGTTGGAGCGTACAACAGATGAGCTGAATCCAAAAGCCATTGCGAATACCATCAATATCGGTAAAATTTCTTTTACAAACCATCTGATTGATGTAACAGAAGCTATATTGAACGGAAATGCCTATATTTTCGCCGAGGGGCAAAACTGTGGTGTGCTTGCAGATATCGCTGACAAGGCCAGCCGTTCTCTCGAGAAAGCAGAAACCGAATCTTTGGTCTTCGGGCCAAAGGTTGCCTTCACGGAAGATTTGTCCACGAATATGAATGTCATTCGAACGAATGTAAGTGATCCAAACCTTTGTGTGGAAGAATTCATACTTGGTTCAAGAGTTAAGACGAAGACTTATCTCATCTACATTAAAGATATTGCAGACGAAGAAAATGTCAATACTTTCCGCCAAAGAATGAAAGAACTCGAAATAGACAGTATTATAGACAGTTCAGTATTAGCGCAGATGATTGAAGACAATTCTTACACGGTCTTTCCGCAGCTGATCACAACCGAATTGCCCGACCGCTTAAGTATTTCCCTTCTGCACGGAAAAATTGGGGTACTTGTAGACAGAAGCCCTCAAGCTATCATCGGGCCAACGACATTCCTTAATTTCTTTGAGTCTACCGAAGACATCTATATGAGATGGAATATGGGAACTTTTCTGAGAATGCTAAGGTTCACCGCTATCATGCTTTCTGTTCTGTTAACACCGGCATATGTAGCTGTCCTTACCTATCATTATGAAGTCATCCCTTCTTCCCTTTTGGTTTCACTTGGGGAATCACGGTCAAAAGTACCATTCCCTCCTGTTTTTGAAGCCCTGCTCCTGGAGTTCATTATTGAACTTCTCAGGGAAGCCGGAGCCCGTCTTCCGACAAAAGTCGGTCAAACGATGGGTATCGTTGGAGGTATCGTAATCGGTCAGGCTGCAGTGGAAGCGGGATTCACCAGTAATATATTGATCATTATCATCGCCATCAGTGCATTGGGTTCTTTTACAGCACCCAGTTATGCCATCGGGACAGCTGTCAGGATCATCCGGTTCCCAATCATCATATGTGCAGGATTTTATGGCGGGGTCGGTATTGTATTTGCCTTTTCATTTCTACTGATTCATCTGCTGAAGCTCACAACCCTTGGAAGACCATATCTATCACCAATCTACCCGCTGTCGATTTCTGATTTGAGGTACAGCTTGTTCAGGCTTCCATATCAATTCATGGGCAGGAGACCAAATTCCAATTCACCTATCGATAATCAGAGAATGAAAAAAAGAAAGAAAACAGAAACAAAAGATGTCGACGAATGATAAAGGATTGTGCTTATGAAAATCAATGTTGATCCGCCAAAAAACTTAATGTTCAATTCTTTTTTTGTTATGTTTGTTATCCATGTCGCTCAAACAGGGGTGGGGGTCGCCGGTTTACCCCGGGTCCTATTCCTTGAAGCAGGCCATGACGCTTGGATATCCGTCTTATTTTCCGGCCTTCTGTTAGCGGCAGCAATTACTGTCATGGTGCTACTTTTAAAAAATTATGACAGTGCCGATCTGTTCGGGATACATAAGGATTTGTTCGGAAAATGGATTGGCGGCTTATTTAGCTTCGTCTATATCAGTTATATGTTGACCATAGCCTACCTGATCATTATGCACTATACCGAAATGGTACAGGCATGGGTTTTTCCTCAGATGCCAACATGGGTCCTGTCCGGACTGCTTATTTTCCTTACAGTGTACGCCGTCTTGGGCGGAATACGGGTACTTGTCGGGGTCAGCTTCATGACATTTGTCCTGGCATTTTGGCTGCTTTTTGTTATGTATGCTCCGATTAAATATATGGATTTCAATCATTTTTTCCCGGTGTGGAATCATAGTATCAAGGAATTGTGGATGGGGGTATATAAAACTTCTTTCTCTGTTATAGGGTTTGAATTGCTCTTGTTCGTCTATCCTTTTGTAAAAGATAAGAATAAAGTTTTTAAGTATACTTTGTTTGGAACTGCCTATACAATTTTCCTATATTTTGTGGTGACGTTCGTATCAATCGGATTTTTTTCAGAAATGACATTGGAAAAAACCATTTGGCCTGTCCTCTCGATGTTTAAAATTGTCCGAATCCCGAACTTGGAGCGTTTTGAATTCATCGCTGTTTCTTATTGGATGTTCGTCATTCTTCCGAACGTATGTTTATATTTCTGGGCAGCCACCCGCGGGATGAAGAGGGTGTTTGGATTGAAACAAAAAAAGTCCATCTACCTGTTTGCCGCTCTGCTATGGATTAGTACCTTCTTCATCGATCAAAGAATTGAGATGAACACATTTACGGATAAAGTGGGGACTGCAAGCTTCTATCTAACGTTTGTGTACCCTTTCCTCCTCCTCGCAATAGTGCTGACGAAAAAAATTTTTAAGAAATATAAGGGGGCTTCAGCGTGAGAAGGACAATTCTTTGTATAGCAGTCATTTCAACGTTTCTCCTGCTCAGCAGCTGTGTAGAAACTAATTATCTTGAGAAGCAAGGACTGATTACAGGTGTAGGATATGATCAAGCCCAAGAAAAAGACAATATTGCTGGAACAATTGTCTTTTATCAATTCAACCCAGCAATGAAAAACTTATCAACTGTCATTACCGGTAATGCGAATACAAGTAAAGGAATCAGGCTGCAGGCGAACTTGGAATCAGACCATAATTTAGTTTCCGGCCAGCTTCGCGTCGCTCTATATGGGGAAGAATTAGCGAAAAAGGGCATCAGCCCCTTAGTCGATACATTATCAAGGGATGCCTCTATTGGAAACATGATTTATTTGGCGGTGGCTTCCCCCTCTGCAGAAAAAATCTTATCCTTTCAACCAAAGAGCCAGCCGGTCAACATGGGAACTTATCTTTATAACTTAATTCAAATAAGCATCAAAAACGAAACAATTCCTAATCCTACCCTTCAGTCATTTACAACTAGTTACGGGTCAGTAGGGAAAGACGCTATCCTCCCTCAGCTGTCAATCATTGAAGATAAGGTCGGAATTGACGGCTTCGCCCTGTTTTCAGATGATCGCAAAGTCGGGGTGCTGGATAGAGAGAAGATATTCTATGTCCGTTCTCTAGTTAATGAACTAAAGGCAGGCAACACCGAGGTCGAATTGTCAACAAAACCATTCGAGAAAGAAATTAAAGAAGCTGACTCATTTAGTGAAGAAGAAAAAGAAATAAAGGAAAAATTGCATATTACCATGGACAACATAAAGAGTAAGCACAAAATTGATGTTATTGACAAAAGTAAACCATCGTTTGATATTAAACTTACACTTGAATCAAGAATTCTGGAAATGACAGTTCCTTTTAACTTGTCTGAACCAGCAGTCTTAAACAAGATTGAGAAAGAGATGGAAAAATCCATAAAAGAGGAAGGACTCTCCGTTATTAAAGAACTACAAGAAAAAGGCACAGATCCCATTGGCTTCGGTGCCCACTACCGGGCGGTAAGCAGAGAAAAGGAACTTACTAAAGAGATGTGGAGCGAAATTTATCCTAACGCCGAATTCAACTTAAATGTTGATGTAACAATTATACGAACCGGCATCATCGACTAACCGGTTTTCTTTTTTAATATTTAGTTTATTCAAAACCTCCCTGATTTCTATTATAATGACAACATAGCAGAATGATGGAGGTTTACATGACCGTATTCAATACTTTCCAGAAAAAAATGTTCTACAATTACATAGGCGGATCGCTTATAGCTGTTCTTGGTGTCGGTTCAGTATTCATCTTTCAACCGCTGGCCTTCCCCGTGCAGAATTTCACTATATGGTTTTCATATTTTCTTCTCCCTCCTCACCATGTTCACTATGGAGTATTTCGTTTACAGGAGGCACGTTCAGCCGATTAAAGCCGTCTATCAAGACCAGCAATACTCTTTCGAATCACTTGAAAGAGCCTACCAGCACAGCTTACTTTTCCCCTTGTTGACGGTTAAAATAATCATGATTCCGCATTTTTTAGGACTGGCTGTCCCGGCAACCGTACTTGCATTTCTTCATTATGAAGGATCTGCTCAGCATCCCTTATAGTTACATAGGTTATGCTTGGGCCGGTGCATTTCTGTTAGCAACTATGCATGCGCTCATAGAATTTTATTTAACCTTTCAAACCTCTGCACCTCTCATAACAGATTTAGCCCATAAAGCACAAAAGCTTTATAAGACAGACCTTTATAGGGATAAGAATTTTTATCTTAGTTTAAAAAGGAAACTGTTGGCAGGATCACTCTTCCTTGCGCTCTTTCCAGTACTGTTGTTTAGTCTCGCGTCACAAGTACGCCTTTCCCTGACTTCTGAACCGCAGTCCGGCTATTGGAGCTGGGCAGGATTCCTGGTCCTTATCATCCTGACTCTGGCATTCCTTGGAACCATCCTTTTATTCAGGAACATAGAGAAGCCTGTAAAAGACTTGCAGCACGGCTTTCAAAACGTTGAACAAGGTCATTTAGCTCCTTTGAATAACCCTTATTCAGACGAATTTTCCGACTTGATAAATGGTTTTAACAACATGGTGAGCGCCATCCAGGTGAAAGATAAGAAAAACGAACAATTATTGGCTAGCTTTTTCGATGTCATTGCAGGCACATTGGATGCCCGGGATCCATACACTGCCGGACACTCACAACGGGTTGCTGACTATTCGGTATGGATTGCAGAGAGTGCAGGCTGGCCGCGTTCAAAGATTGAGCTGCTAAGAAAGTCAGCCCTCCTTCATGACATAGGTAAATGGGAATACGAGATGAAGTGTTGTTAAAGGATGGAAGACTTTCAGAGGAAGAATATGCCCAGATAAAGCTTCACCCTGTAATCGGAGCGAATATTCTTGAAGGAATTGATTTGACAGAGGAACTTCTGCCGATACTGCCTGGCATCAAATATCATCATGAAAGGCTGGATGGAAAAGGATATCCAGAAGGACTCTCAGGCAGGGACATCCCTGATTCTGGAAGAGTCATTGCCGTAGCGGACGCCTACGATGCCATGACATCCGACAGGCCTTATCGGAGAGGCATGAGTGTCCTTAAAGCCCTCTCCATTTTGGAAGAAGGAAGAGGTACTCAATGGGATCCTGTGTATGTCGACCACTTTATAGCTTTACAGCAAAAAGAAATGAATAGGCATATGGAACACGCTTCTGCCCCACGGTAGAAGCGTATTTTTTTGATTGCTTATTTAATACAAGTTTTAATGAAAAGAAAATAGAGAATATATATGAAAGGGACTTTTTGAAGTCACTGCAATATTTACATAGGAGTGAAGTTATGCCTGAAGGAAAATGGTTTCGCAGAGGCTATGCCGTTGTACTGCTGCTATTGATTATTTATTTAGGAACACTAGTTGATTTCATATTCAAGCCGCTTACGGTCCTTGTGACTGCTCTGTTTGGACCGATTGTGCTTGGCGGTATACTGTATTACCTTTTTAGACCGCTCGTCAACTTATTGGCAAAAAAAATGCCTAGAGCTGTCGCCATACTGCTTCTCTATTTAGCTGTCATCGGATTGATTACCGGAGTGGTCTTTTATGCAGGTCCCATCCTGCAAAGACAAATCAGCAGCTTGATAGAAAACACGCCGCAACTTATTGAAAAATTCCGCCAGACATTGCTGAATCTACAGCAAAGTGAGTGGGTTTCCCGCTTTCAGAACGGGGACAGATTTTCTTTGGAGGATATCACCAACAGACTGACAGACTACCTGAATGAAGCAGCTTCCACGCTTGGTTCAAACCTGATGAACATTCTCAGTACGATTACAAACATTATCGTATTGATTATCTTAATCCCATTCGTCCTTTACTACATGCTAAAGGACGGGAATAAATTGTCGGGAAAAATTTTAAAGCTGGTGCCTAAAAAACATGAAGAGGAAGGGAAAAAAGTATTAAGTGACATGGATGATGCCTTAAGCTCATATATCCAAGGGCAGGTAATCGTAAGCTTTTGCGTGGGCGTACTCGTCTATATCGGCTACTTGATCATAGGGCTCGATTACTCCCTGGTAATCTCAATCCTGACAATGCTGACAAATGTCATCCCATTCATAGGCCCCCTCATCAGTTCCATACCAGCTATCATTGTTGCATTCTTACAGGAACCGATCATGGCTTTATGGGTGATTGTCGTCATCCTCATCGTACAGCAAATCGAAGGGAATCTGATCTCTCCACAGGTCATGGGAAGGAAGCTGGATATCCATCCCCTGACGATCATCCTGCTATTGGTGGCTGCAGGAAAATTCGCAGGGTTCCTCGGCTTGCTTCTGGCTGTACCTGCTTACGCTGTCTTGAAAGTCATCTTTATACACGTCTATCGTTTCATTAAGCTTCGTACAGATTTATAATTCATTTTGACAGGAATAACCTCAACTGCTTGTTGTTCCTGTCATTTTTTATGGTCTTTTTACAAGGCTTTTTGTAATCATGGCTGCTTTGATAGGCAGTTTGCTGATTCTCACTGCAGGTGTGACTCCGCAGTGCTTGATGTTATAACTCTTCGTCTCGCTAATAAAAGTCACACTTCTTCAACTTCAACCTACTCATACAACAACTTTTCATAACCCCCACAACCAACCTTCTGCAGAATGAAAAACCGGACTCAACGGAGGCCGGTTCATACTGAAGAGGGCATTTCAAGGGCAGCCTTCATCTTTTCTTTTTCTTCGTCACTTAATTTCTTAGGAGTCTCTCCCTCCATAAGGAGAAGTCCATGATATAACTGTAAATCGTCATCACAATCCTCGCAGAATACCTTTTCATCCTCATTCCAAAAAGCTACAGTGTTCTTTTTTTGTTTTGAATGCTGATATTCTTCACGAAGTTCCTGAATCAGAGAGAGAAATTGATCAAAAGCTTCGTTCTCATTTGTATATTCCTTTACCTCTGAAATATCTTTTTCCCAGTCAGAAAAAAACCACCAGGGTTCTGTCTCTCCCGACGTTCTGACTACCTTCCACGATGTCACTATTAACACCTCCGCAATCCTACGGGTAAATTGTACAAAATTATGAGCAGGATAGAAAATCATCTGCTTCATTTTCACCCTGCTAATATGATTTATTCACATTTTAGACAAGTTATTGATGGACAAGGCATATATTTGTACTAGTAAAAGGAGGTTGAATAATGAAATTTGTCGTGTTGAAAAAGGGGTCTCTATTATTATTTATTATTGGATTTCTGGCATTATCACTTGGTCTCGTATGGATGCTTCTGCCGAAAGAGGCATATCCGACCGTGACCATGAATGGTGAAAATCCTAATGTCCAAGTGATTCAGCTCGTGACAGGGGAATTTTCTTCTGAAACCGAGGACGGAAAAGAAATCGAGGCATACAGGTGGGATCCAGGGACAATTGTTGTCGATAAAGGAAAAGAAATTCAATTCCGCATCTACGGGGTGAACGGAAAAGCTCATCCATTTTATATTGAAGGAACAGATATAAAGGGAACTGTAAAAAAAGGCGAAGAATCTATTTTTAATGTTACTTTTGATGAAAAAGGGACCTACAGGCTCGTCTGTCAAGCTCATGAAACCATTGAAAAGAACGGACCTATGATTGGTTACATTGTTGTTAAATAATCAAAAGGCTGTCTCAACAACGAGACAGCCTTTTACTATTGTTACAGTATTCCCAATACCAAGCCCAGAAAGGCAGCTACTAACCCGGCTGAGTAACTGATCGCCAAATAGAGAAGGGATTCCCTTTTATATCCTGCCTTCCTTAGAGACAAGGCTTCCACCATAAAAGTGGAATACGTGGTGAAAGCACCTAGAAATCCAATACCGAAAAAGGCATAGCTTGTGCCTTCCACTCCTGCTCCTAACAGGATACCAAGAAGGAACGCACCTAAGAGGTTTACCATTAAAGTCGCCCAAGGAAAACGGGATTGAAGCCTGCTCTTAATAAAACTGCCAATAGCAAAACGCATTACTGCCCCTATAAATCCCCCGAAGGCTATCGCTAAAATAGTCATTCCTTCACTCCTTTCCCCTTTAATACATGAAGCCCGGTCCAGGCTAAAAACAAGCCTCCGGCAGTACTGAGAAAGAAATATAGAAAAGCCAGGTAATAGTGGTCTTCCTTCAATAATCCCAGCGTTTCTACACTGAATGCCGAAAAGGTCGTGAAGGATCCAATCATACCTGTACCTACAGCAGCAGAAATCTCAGAAGGGATCTTTTTGTTCTTCCACCATGTATCTGTAAGAAGTCCCAAAAGAAAAGAACCAGCCAAATTGGCCGCAAGAGTCCCGTATGGAAATGCAGCCGGATTGAGTCCCAAAAGCAAGTTGCCTGTGAGGTATCTCAGAATACTGCCTGCTGCGCCGCCTAACCCTACAAATAAATAAATCATATCTTTATCCTTTCACTATGTAAAATGTAGCTATAATTGCAAATGAATTCTCATTTAAATATGAAATACAGCAAGAAAATAATTTATAAATGAAAAGCACACTCCCCTATTCTAACCCTGCAGGATTAAAATAAAAAGAGTGTGCATCTATTCAAGTCTTACTTGTTTTCTGGTTGATCATTGTATGATTTACACACCGGGTTCAATCATCGATAAATTGCCCTAACACAATGAAAGCCCTTCCTCTCGATCATCCTTATGGCTCCTTGGCCATGCCAGTGAGAATTAGGGGGAAATCTAACAATAAAAATATCATACAACATTAACTTTTTTGCATCGGATAATGTTTTTAAGCTTTTTTGCTGGATTGAAAAAAGCTGCCTTATTCTTCAGCGGATCCTTTGAATCCGTATGGAATAGGATTAAAAAAATCGATCAAGCATCAGTTGATCTTCAGAAGTTTGTTTGGATGTACTACTACGGAGATTAGTAGTCAGTAAGACCTGACTTTGATGTGATTTATGATCACAAACACTAACTATACAGGATATATGGGTGTTTGTCAACAACCCTTAAGGATCCCCTTAATCTGTCCAAGACTTTGCAGTGTGATGAAACAAAAAGCGATAACCAGCCTTTGGGTAGAGCTCTTGCATGAGATGAAGGAAGCATAATAGCGTATAGCGTAGTGAGTTGATTTTCATCTAGACATATTATTCTTGATACTTAAAACTGATTTCCTCTCCAGGTGTGTGACTCCGCGGGGCGGGCGGTGAGCCTCGGCTGCGCCTGTATGAAAAGTGGAAGCGCCCTGGTCAGACCCGACAGGCAAATGTTCCTCAGCAAAAAAAGGTGATCTTCCCTTTTATTTGCTGAGGGTTATTTGACCCCGAGGGGCTGGGCGCTGCAACTGGATTGGGGGGCTCACCTGTCATCAAAAGTGGAAGCGTCCTGGTCAGACCCGACAGGCAAATGTTCCTGAGAGAAAAAAAGGCGATCTTTCCTTTTATTCTCTCAGGGTTATTTGACCCCGAGGGGCTGGGTTACGTTCCAGTGGGTACGTAACCTCGGGCGCTGGAACTAGACGCCACGCTAATCCCGCAGGAGGTCCCGCACCTTCCGCTTCAATCAACACATATTCGTTTGATAAATTCTTATTAAAGAAGCTTTGTGTATAAATTTTTAAATGAGGAGTAATATTGCGAAAGTTTAACAATACAAATTGCTCTGAAATAATTAAACTCAATAGTTTATACGTACTGTTAGCGCTCTTCATTCAGCCATCATTTTCTTCCTCATAACTGCCGTTCCTGCTATCAACAGCAGCCCCAGATACAAGTAGACCGGGTATAGAACGAGTTGTTCTTTTACCAGCCCGTCATTTTCGCTTTGCGCCAGCTCTTCGTTAGGTTCTCCGTTTTTTTCAGAAGCAGTGGTCAACTTACCTATGAACTGTGGTTCTCCGTCCAGCAGGTAGACCAGTCTGCCATTACTATCTACTGAAATGGGGGCTTCCACTCGAGCAAGGCCGGTATAGACGATGTCTTTATCGGAGAGGTACTCCGTTTCACCATTCATATACCTCTCTCCTTTAGGGATTGTAAAATGACTAAACTGATTTAAACCGTAATCCAGCAGGACAGATGTATCATTATAGGCCGCAGTCTTGGACTGAGCTTTTAAAAGCACCACTGCAACTGACAGATTTTCATTCGAAGCTGTCGTAACCAAAGTATGCTTGGACTCATCCACATAGCCGTTTTTTCCGCCGGTTACTTCAGGGTACACCACCTCACCTTTGACCATTTTGTGATGATTGTAGAGGGTGGTGTTCCATCCCTCCCCTTTCCAGCCAATTTCTTTTAAGGCGAATAAATCTTGAAACGCCTCGTTTTTCATAGCGTAAGAAGTAATGAGAGCCATATCTTCTGCCGTCGTATAGTGGTCTTTTTCATAAAGACCATGCGGATTCGTGAAATGAGTGTCCTTAGCTCCGGCCTTCTCTTCAAGGAACTGATTGATATTTTCACTAAACTGTTCAACTGAGCCATCTAAGTGCTCGGCTATTGCGGCAGCCGCATCATTACCAGAATTTATCATCATTCCGATCAAAAGCTGCTTCAGGGTCATTTTTTCTCCTTCCAGCAGATACACTGAAGAGCCTTCCGTTTCAGCTGCTTCTTTACTGATTGTTACCAAGCTGTTCAAATCACCCTTTTCAACCGCATAAATAGCTGTAGCCACTTTGGTAATACTCGCTGGCGACATACGCCTTTTCGCGTTTTTTGAATAGAGGATGGTCCCCGTTTCCATATCTATCATAACGCCGCTTTCACTGAACAGCATTGAGGGTTTCTGATATTCTTCTTCTGCAGTGGCGGTTTGTGCCGTAATGAATATTAATAGGATTGCAATGATAACCTTTTTCATAGAAGGAGCACCTTCCTCACTATAATTTATAACGCTGTTTTCGTATATATTGTTGCTCTCGGAAAAATCCCAAAGAGACGGATTTTTCCCTTGAAGACAAGGGTTTTTATCTCTAAACAAGGTGAATTAGCTCTTTTCTTCCTTGCTTATCAGGCTATTCCTAGTTAATTAAGTAAATATCCTTAAAACTTTGAGTTAAATAGCAACAAAGTTTACGAAAAGAGACATTTAAAAAGACATTAAACATTTTATCAAAAAAAGCCGTTTCTCAACCATTGAAATCAAAATTTAATAGAGATGATAAAAAAGCAGGAAAGAGGCTGCTCCTAAAAAAGATTAACTGCTTTCCTGTTAGGGAATAAAAATAATGACTCATTCACGGAGGGGGTACATCATGGAAAGAAAAGTACATTTATTAGTTGAAGGACATGTACAAGGAGTCGGTTTTCGCTATTATACGAAAAATAAAGCTGACGAAATGGGGATTTCAGGATGGGCCAAAAATCTTGAAAACGGCTCAGTCGAAGTTACAGCAGAAGGCGAAGCATCCAATATCGAGAGATTTGTTACCTTCGTCAAAAATGGCGCAAGCCCGGTTTCCCGTGTAGATATTGTTCATATTAACGAGCTTGAAACAGACGGCATTGAAGACGTTGAATTTCAGACTCTGTAACGTATTTTTTGTAAGGATTGACTCGTTCGGTAAAAATCCTAAGGGCATGATTTTACTCTGGGTATTCTCTGAACTGGGAGAGCATTTTCCTTTCTTACTTACCAGGCTATCCCGGTGATAGAAATTCATTTGTAATAGCAAAACAAGAACAGCTCATATATGACTGGCCTGAAGATGGTCAGTTTTTTATTGTGGGAATTTAGCAATACCACAAAACCGAGCTAATCTTTAATTCACTATTTTTTGCAGGATTTTTGAAACTTTTATCGTATTGAATCGTAATAAATAGTAATGAGGTAACGATAAGAAATTAAGGAGTAGATGACATGAAATCAATACCGCTTACATTCTTAAAAATATTTTTAGGAATTAACGGATTTTTTATCACCTTTCTCGTCATGATATTCGGGTTCGATCAGCCGTTTCTCCTCGGAGTCGCAGGTGGAGCTGCAGCCGGATATCTTAGTTCCGCATTGGGGAAATGGGTGTATACCAGAAGATTTCTGAAGAGAAATGGTATTACTATACAGGATTACCGCTATATTGAAAAAAACTTAAAAGAGGCAAAGACCAAAATTAAGCGTCTCCAGAAGACTCAGTTCCAAGTTCGCTCACTTGGGGCATTCAAACAAATTCTGGAGCTTAACAGACTTTCCAGGAGGATCTATACAATCGTCCGTAAAGAACCGAAGAAATTTTATCATAGTGAGCAGTTTTTCTTCTACCATCTGGATTCCGTCGTAGAACTGTCCGAAAAATATACTTACCTTGCTACACAGCCAATTAAAAACGATCAGGTGTTTCAGTCTATAAAAGATGCTAAAAGAACTTTGCACTCCTTAGAAGAATCACTGCAGGAAGATCTCATGAATGTCCTTTCGAATGATATCCAGACATTGGATTTCGAGTTGGATGTAGCACGAAAAAACAAAAAGTAAAAAAGGAGCCTTTCCATGAACTCAAACAATTCAGCCCATTATAAAAATGATGATTTAGAAAGCCTCTTGGCAGATCCATTCTCATCCGGTACCGCTCAGAGCAATGAAGTCGGTCATGCTCCCGTAGCACTCGCTGACCGCCTGACACCAGAACACAGACAGAAAGCCCAGGAGATAGCAAAGCAAATCGACATGCATAACAGCCAGGCTATATTGGAATATGGTACGGCAGCCCAGGCACAGATGTCGAATTTCTCTCATTCTATGCTTGACCATGTGCAGAAAAAAGATGTCGGCCCTATTGGGGATGTACTGAACGATTTAATGAAAAGATTGAAGGAAATGAATCCCGAAGAGCTTTCAAATGAGAAAAAAGGATTTGTTAAGAGATTTTTCGGTAAACTGTCCAGCTCAATCTCAGAAGTACTTTCAAAGTATCAAAAGATCGGGAGTCAAGTAGACAGGATCTCCGTAAAATTGGAGCACTCCAAAAATGTCCTGATTGATGATAATCGTTTCCTTGATGAATTATATGAAAAGAATAAGACTTATTTCCAATCACTGAATATTTATATTGCAGCAGCAGAACTAAAGCATGAAGAATTATCATCTGTGACCATCCCGGCCTTGAGAAGAAAAGCTGAATCCACTCAGGATGATATGGCGTATCAGGAAGTTAATGATGCCCTTCAATTCCTGGATCGACTGGAGAAAAGAATTCATGATTTGAAAATCAGTAGACAAATGACGATACAGACCGCTCCGCAAATACGTCTGATTCAAAATACAAACGGCGCATTGGCAGAAAAAATACAGTCATCCATTCTGACAAGCATTCCTCTCTGGAAGAATCAGATTGCGATTGCCCTAACACTGTTTCATCAGAAAAAAGCTGTACAGGCACAAAAGCAAGTGTCAGATACAACGAATGAGTTGCTGTTGAAGAACTCACAGATGTTGAAAACGAACAGTATTGAGGCTGCCAAAGAAAATGAGCGGGCCATCATAGATATGGAAACATTGAAGAAGACACAGGAAAATCTAATCTCCACGATTGAAGAAACATTGAGGATCCAGCAAGAAGGAAGATCAAAGAGACAACAAGCTGAAAAGGAACTTCTATCCATGGAAAACGAACTAAAGAACAAACTTCTGCATCTTAAATAGAGGTAAAAACATAGCGCGGGCGCTGAATCTAGACGTGGATGACAGTTGTATCGGGTTGTGTCTTGGCGTATTTTATTTACTCGCAGCCAATAACTTCCCCGAAAAAAATGGTCAGCAGCTGAAACCTCTGACCATTTTTTTGCTGTTTGTATTAAATTACATACCCCGTTCGCGGATTTCAGCTTAGTTAAACATTTTAGTTTTCTTTTAATTCGCGAATTAACTCTTTTCCTTCCACACCAATCTGATCCTTTTTTAAGGTATTCCTACTCAATGTCTCGATTGAAATTGCTTTCTTGTCATCTAAAGTAATTTCGTATTGACCATTTAAATCAGTATATATCACTTGAAGCGATGTAATGTTGTAACTTTCCCCTAAACTGTCTATTATTTCTTTAGTAAGTTTTGCCGGCATTTTAATACTTTCCTTAGAAGTAATCTTCTTACGGTTGATAATCCCTAAAAGATAAAGCTTTTGATAGACTTCGATGTCATTTGAATATTCACCATTAGCCAAGATTGAGCTAAACAGGGATGCATCTGGCAACTCAATATTGCCCTCATATGAATTCTTTAACTTATTGTAATCATCTTTGAATTCATTGTTAACCTTATTTACTAATTTCTCATCAATGATGCGTTTTTTAAAAAGGTCATAAGAAAAGCGGTTTTCTAATTGAGGTATGTAAACTTCATATGCTGAATTTTTCAAGTTGAATTGTGGTTTGGAGATACTTTCATCAAAGCCATATACTTGTTCCACGTAATCAGTAATTTTTGCTTTGGCAATGTAACCGCCAAAAGGAATACCATTAAATAAAGAGTAAAAAATTATAAGAAAAGAAAAAATAAGTGTTAGTATAATTATGATGAAAATTCGTTTTTTAATCATAATGTCACCTCACAATATAATTAGCCCGTAATTCAATACCTACCACTAAGACTCCAAAAGGCTCTATTTATCCCTTATGTGTAATTTTACACTAAAGTGGTAGAAAATACTATATTTTACTTAGTTTTTGACAAATTATTTAAGTCTGGCCGTTTGTGAGTGCTCACTTTTACTTAATGACATTAACACTTGATATAACCTCATAATTAATTTCTCATAAAAAGAAACTTACTTTTAGTCGATAAGCTCCAGATAACTGAATGAATAAATAAGGTGGGAAAATTGATAGGTTTAATAATCCAGACAATAAAAGTGCACCCTGAAAAAATCACCGTTAAAACAAGTAAAAAGGAGTGCCAAATCGATGCGATTTGGCACTCCTTTTGTTGTGATATTTTAAGTTTTAGACTCGAAAGCAGAACCCGTTAGAAGAATGCCTATTTGGCTGGTATTAAAGCGGGCCTCCACTGCTGTTACTATGACGGTTAACTTCTGCCATACTTTGTGCATAGGCATAGTCCTCATTTTTTGAAGATCTGCGCTCCGAGGAGTAAGGTTTTTTCTTGTAATCGTGGTAAACAGCGTAAACGAGAACCAAAACGAAAGGAATTGCAAAATATACCCAGAACATTTGCTTTGCCTCCTTTTCCTCATTATACCATTTATTTGTTATTAATGCTTCCCTTCTATATTAATGATGGCATCTGTAAGTCGTTCATGCTCTCTTTCAGCTGTTTCATTCGAGATGATCTCTTCTCTCAAAAGGTTGTCAATTGCTTCATGTTCGGCATAAAGAGTATGCTTCTTGAGTGAATTCATCTGATCCTGCTTTAAATCAGGTACTTTTTCAAACAATTCATTTATCTCAGCTTTGAGGATATCCAGCCTTTTTTCATAGACAGCGACCAACTCTTCAGAAACTGGATCTGTGATATAAAGCTTTTGTTTGACTCTGTGAATTTCCGTGATGGCTGTCTCGTATCGATGAAGTTGAGCAATCAGTTTTTCAAATTCCACGGACCCTTCCTTCTCCGGTTTTACCCCCATCCATCCGATCAATGGCTTTAAGGATAGACCCTGTACGACAAGCGAGAACAGGACGACACTGAAGGCAAGCACCAAAATATCTTCCCGGCCGGTAAATTCCCTTGGAAGGCTCAAAACAAGCGCGACTGATAGCGATCCCTTCAGCCCACCCCAGTTCAAGATATGTTTCCATTTAAGCGGAAAACTCTTGATAAATGCGAGACTCGAATATACAGCTATGCTTCTGGCAACAAGCACAAGAGGGATGGCTGCGAGAATCAGCTGCCACTTGTCCACTAAATCAATCCTGGTGATCTCGAGCCCGACCATCAGGAAAACAAGTGAGTTGGCTAACAGAGCAGCTACATCCCAGAAGTTATTAATATTCAACTTGGTTGTCGGACTCATGCCGATCCTGCCTCCGTAGTTACCAAAAATCAAGGCGGCAACCACTACTGCAATAACACCTGAAGCATGAACACTCTCAGCTAATAAAAACGACCCATAGAACAAGATGATGCTGAAAATGATTTCCAATGGATAGTCATCAAAGTACTTCGTCAAAACAGAAAATCCGAAACCAAGTGAGCCTCCAATGATTAAACCAAGTGAAACGACTCTGACAAACTCCCAGGCACCGCTTCCGAGACCAGCCCATCCTGCATCCAGGTAGGAAAGTAAGTAGAACGCCGAAATATTAAAAAGAACGACCGCAAGCCCATCATTGAACAAACTCTCTCCTTCGATGACCACAGCCAGCCTTTTGTTTACCCCGACACTTTTGAAAATAGAAAGTACACTCACCGGGTCTGTTGCACTCATCAGAGCCGCAAACACAAACGCAGCTGGTATTGAAAAATCAAAGAAATAAATAGTGCTGAATCCGATTATTATGGTAGATACGAATGTCCCCACAAAAGCAAGCGAAAAAATCGGCTCTTTATTATCCTTCAAATGGGCAAAAGGAAGTTTAAGCGCTGCCTCCCCTAACAGTGCCGGCAAGAAAAGAGTGATGATGACAAAATTGAAGACTTCCCCTTCCGTAATGAACAGTTTCAATGGCTCCAGCACAGGAATATCAAAGAGACCAATCAAAGCACCAATGATGACCAGTGCTATGGGGTAAGGCTGCTTTAACTTTTTGGCGACCGCCGTAATACCCGCAGCAATCATCACCAAGATCAGGCCAAGCTGAAATATATGATGCAAATCCAATTCATGCATGATATGACTTCCTTTCATTTTAACTTTGAACATTATGTACTGTACCAGTGCCTTTTATTATTCGCCAAGAACTGTAGTTTAATGAAAATGCATTGGTTGCGGCTATTTTTCAAGTTGGTCCTAGCACGAGTGGCATATCTATTTATATTATCCATTACAGGAGTCTGTAAAACACAAAAAAGCCTGTCACTTTAATAGTGACAAGCTTTTGGAACTCTTCCGGCGGTCATTTTGCTTGGAATTCATTAGGCTATTGGCCTCTAGAAGCACTTTCTCTCTGGTTTCGCTGGGTTTTTGTCTTTAGAACCTCTCTTAAGTAAGACACTTTCACTCTGTTTTCGCTGGGCTGTTGGTCTTTAGAAGTCCTCTAAAGACACATTTACTCTATTTTGCTCCGCTTTTGGTCTTTAGAACCTTTCTAAAGACACTTTCCAGCCCTTTACAAACTTTTGATCAACAATCGTCTCAGCAACGGAAACAGGACATCCGGGAGTTCTTCCACATCAGAAACAAGGATACTGAACTTTCCATAAATGTTCTCAATCATTTTCCGTTGGGCCTCTTCTATTTCCTCATTTGAAAGAAACACATTAATGACTTCGATTCCTTGTTTTCTGGCTTGCAAAACCGCTTCATGTGTGTCGACGATTCCATTTTGCTCATAGCCGAATGCAGCCGGTTCTCCATCTGAAAATACAAGCAAGAATTTTTGCTTTTCACTTCGGTGCAGCAGTCTGTCTGTCATGAGCCTGATGGCAAATCCGTCGCGGTTATCTTCCTCAGGCTGAAGGCTCATGATTTCCGGACCCCTTCCAGGTTTGAGGCTGCCCTGGAAATCCACTACCGTCTTTAAGTAATTCGGCTGTTTGGTTTCTGTTGCATGATTGGTGTCTTCCCAAAACCCTACCACTTCATGCGGAACCCTCACTGATTTCAATGATTCATGAAACAGTGTGATACCAAGCTTGGTTTGATCCATTTTGTCATACATGGAGGCTGAACAATCCACAAGCAAGGAGAATACCGCATCGATTTCCGTGGAGGGATTCTGCTTCTTATAAAACAGTCTTGGGTTGTCATCTGTCAGGAATCTAAGAAGTTTTTTGTTTAATCTTCCGAAATGGAGGTCGCTTCTAGGTTGAATTTTTTTATGTTCCAACGTCTTTTCAATCATTTTTTTTAGTTTTTTCTGATAAGGTGCAATCAAGCCCTTGTTGGTATCATACGCTCTGATGTCTTCATACTCGGGTGTTTCCGGCGAAAGGAAAATTGGATAAGCAAATCTGTTCTCTTTTCCATATTCCATCTCTCCTCCACCCTGTTCGTCTTCCCTATCCTGACGGGCAGCTTCCATTTGCGAGTAATCTTTATTTGCTGTCTCCTGTGAAGACCCTTGCACCATTCCGAGTGCCTGGTCCCCCTCTTCTCCTTCCCTCACTCCATTACCCATCAAGTCAGCCTTAGACCCTTGATCGAGATCAAATTGAAGGAATGAATCACCTTTATCACTCGTTTCACGATGCCAGGTCTCCATCTCTTCTTCAAACACTTCTTCTTCGCCAGTACTCTCCTCATCAAGAGTATCATCGTTTTGAAGCGGGTCTTTTCTTTTTAAATCTTCTATCGTCAAGCCATTCTCTTCCTGGGCATATACCTTTTCAGGGAGATGAAAATATTCGTTGAGCATATCTTTTTCAAGAATCTCTTCAAAAACATCCATTAAGTCCAGGCAGATTCGGCTCACATCTTTTGTAGATCTTGTGTCAAAGAATTTCAAAAGTGAGTCTTTGATGAATGGCATAGCCATATCGATTCGCTCGTTGATGGTAATCTCCTGTTCAAGTGGGGATTTGGCATTAAGAATCAAGTACATGCTGTTATACAACGCATCGGTAAAAACACTCTTTACCAAGTTAACCTTCAGCTGAGATTGAAAGTACTGGCGATAAAGATTCCTTCTGGTTTCAAAGGCTTTTTTCGTACCAGGTCTTTCCCGCTTGCAGATTTCCTCCAAACGGATATCCTCTGCTAGTGTAAATAGCTGCTTTCCAAGACTCGGCAGCTTAGTTGCTTTCACCTTTTTTATATACTTTTCTGTCTCCGCTACATCGGTATGTTTTAAATTGCCGATTGTTCTGAGGAAAATATCGCTTTTCAAGCCATCGATCTCTTCCAACTTGCTTCTGTGGTCCCAAAAATGTGTCACGTAAACTGTTTCATTTTTTGCGTCCATATAGGAATGGGGACCATATTCCAATTCCATCTCACCGTTTTGTGTCAATGTCTTGGCAAGGTCGGACAGCTCCATAAAAAGAAACGAATCAATTTTTTCATCATTAAACTGTATAAATCTCCGCATACAATCAATCCTTACTCAAAAAGAGTTTCTGCGATATTAAGAATGGCCGCTTTCTCTCTGTCATCTTCCAGCTTATCAATAATTCCGCGCTGGATGGCCCTCATTGGTGGCAGGTACAACGCCAAATCACATGCATCAATCAATGCACGGATGGATGCGGCTTCTTCGGAAACCTGTCCATTTCTCACTTGTACCAACAGATCAGATGATAAAGCGATGAATTTTTCAACCAGCTTCTCGTCTTGCAGCTTACTCTGTGACATAATGACTGACTTTAAGGTCTCTCCGCTGATATAAGGCACATCTATAACAACAAACCTGTTTTTTAATGCTTCATTTAGAGGAACCGTTCCGACATAGCCTTCATTGATGGCCGCAATGACACCAAAGGTTTCTGATGCCTTGATTACATCTCCTGTAAACGGATTTGTAATCATTCGACGGTAATCCAATACACCATTCAAAATCGGAAGTGTTTCGGGTTTAGCCATATTTATTTCATCAATATAGAGTAAATGGCCCTTTTTCATCGCTTCAATGACCGGCCCCTCAATAAATTCAATCGTATTTTTACCATCTCTTTCAGCAATTGTTTTGTAGCCGAGCAGCGCTTCTGCATCCATATCGACTGAACAATTTATGCTGTGCATCGGTTGAGAAAAAATAGAGGAAAGCGTGTCCGCAAGTTTCGTTTTCCCAGAACCCGTAGGACCTTTCAGGAGAACATTTTTCCCCATTCCCAAGGCAATAATCGCATCTTCAAGGATGGCTGCATCCTGGGCTGTGTAACCACCCTCTCCTATCAAGGATTGATATTCATCACCCGTAAATTGGGTTTTTCTATTTGATAAAATCCCTGAAACAGCTTCAGGTAATTGGTTTTCTAAACTCATTGTAATTCTTCCTTCCTAAAACGAAATTCTACACTAGAAACCATTCTACATGGAAAAACGGTTTCACTGCAACGACGAAGGTCACGAGATGCCTTTATCATTTATTAACGATACGGTTCATGCACTTATAATCAGATCCCTAGAGCTGCCGGCTCCTACTTCATGGGGCACGTTTTTCCCTTAATCTTACCCCTTCAACCGCGGAATCCTCCTTCAAGGGGAACGTTTCTTCCTTAATCGTATCCCTTCAACTACGATTTCTTCTTTCAAAGGAACACATTTATCCTCAATTAAAAAAGCGGTGAATGCATATGCCATTCACCGCTTAGAATCCAATCTATTTCGCTTCTTCAAAATAATCTTTGTAGAAACCGCCCATTTTCCCGCTGTCGTCAATCACGAAGAAGTAATCTTCTGATTCATTTTTCACTTCATATGTTTTGCCTGCTGTTAAAACATTTTCAACTTTATACTTTGCAGCGTTTGTATGTACACATTTCACAGTTTTGATGGAAGGACGGTTGGTCCAGTCACGATGTATCATTTAGGTAGCTCCTTTCTGTCTCTTTCCCTCTAGTATATTCTTCTGCGCCGATCACTTCAATAGCCTGTTTCCAACATTTTTATCTCTTGCTTCTGTAGAGGGATACAGATTGCCTCTTAAAACTCCCTATCTCAATTGGTAATTAAATGGTATAGTAATACTATATAGATTTGAAAGGTTGAAGATAATGAAAAAACCATTAAATCAACTGCTGGCGGTGGTAGTTTGCCTGTTTTTGGTTTATTCAACGATCCACCGTCCCGATGAAGAGGATTTTAATAGGTGGCTGAAAGGCAAGTATGATATTTCGTGCGGAGCTATTTCATGTACCATGCAAGTTGATGATTCAGATAAATCACGCACCCTTATTCTCACTGGTTCACGAACGAAAGAAGGGTATCTCTTTTTCAACACGGTTACGAAGACATTTGAAGGCAAGGAAGGCAACCGGACGACCATCAAGGCATTCGGATTCTTAGGAAACTATTATACTATTGTCGAAGAGATTGACCGCCCTCTACCGCGCGGTTAATCTCACTCTCCGCTTTTGAAGATGGTGCTTGCCGCCCTCTTCCTTTTTTTAGTATATAAGATGCCGCTTATGATGACGATAATGATAAAAGTCACTGAAGTAATGGCGAATGAAAGATGTTCAACGATGGCTGAAAAGGTGGAAGGGAATAACCTCCCTATTTGAAAATAAATTAAACACCATAGTAATGCCGCCGGATAAGCAGCCATCATGAACTTGCCGGATGATATCCCCGATGCGCCCGCTATGTATGGCATGAACAGCCGTACGCCTGGAATGAAGTAACTGAATGAAATGCCGGCAGCCCCATACTTCTCCAGCCACAATTGGCCTTTGCGAATGACTTTCCTGGATTTTGTCTTCTCGAATCTATAGAGAAGGAAGTTCTTTGCCCATCTCCCCAAACCATACCCAAAAGTCCCGGAACTGATGACACCAAGATAAGTTGCTGTAAAAGCAGTGGCAGGTGAGTAGCCTCTCCATTCTGTTAAAACCCCGGAAAAAGCTGCTGCTGCTTCATTGGGAATCGGAAACCCAACAAAAACTAACCAACTGAATATAAACATGGCAAAATAGCCTAAATCATTCACAAGTTCAACCAAAAGAGCCATGCCCTTCCTCCTGTCTTAAGAGCAAATAGTGATTTTATCCTTTATATACCCAATAATCATACGTTGAGTACTTTTGGAATCCCAGTTTTCTTAGAACAGGCGATGAATGGCCGCGCCTTGCTTGGCATGTGGCCAAAAGAGCTCCCCTGGATATTGCATGTGCGAGACGAAACTTAACCATATCAGAATAAATTCCCTGATGGCGATGCCCGGGCAGGACCCCGCTTCCATTCATAAACATCGTTTTTCCATCGCTGCTGTATCTGTAATTACTGTAGGCGACCGGTTTGGCATCTTTCAGCCCCAGTATATATCCACCGTTCCTGTAAGGGGAAGTAATATAACTTTTCCTTTGATTAAATAACGATTCCTCCTGGTCTTTCGGGTATTCCCAGATAAGTGAAGACACTTCAACAAGGTTCCGGATATCCTCGTCACTCTCTACATCTATATAATCAATATTGGTATTAATGCCCCTTTTTCCTTTAAACTGATTAAGCATGAATCCAAGTCCATCATACTTTTCAGTGATACTAAATCCATCCTTCTCTAACAGGGAAGACAGCAGCTCGCTCTGCATGCTTTCCAGCCAGAGACTGAATGGAACATTTCCAAAAAAGGTTTTAGTTCTTTCCCACTGCTGCACAAGTTGATGTCCTTCAGAAGAAAACTCCACAACCTTATTGCTGAGGACATTGTGCATTCTCGGATTCTTAATTGCCCTCAGCCCATCTTCCTCAATCGTTTCTATATAAGCGGGGATCCATTCTTTTTCATAATCCCAATGGTGTGCTTCAATTGCTTTAATTACGTCAGATTTATTCATTCCTATTCATAACTGCCTTTCAATTAAATCTTATTCACTATTCAAAAGTCCTTCAACCTCTGCTTCGGACATTCCAAGGAGTAATAGCTGTTTTTTTAGTTTTTGATGATATTCCTGGCTGACATATGGCATTGATCCTCTGAGGATTTCCCTGGCATAATGAGCGGGTGGACGGGTTTCTGCACCTCTATGATTCACTATGAATGTCAATACATTTGGAATCAAAACATCGTTTACCACGACATTTACCATTGCTGCACGATATCTGCCAGGTACGACCCCTTCTCTTTCATATAGATAATCCACAGCTTCAAAAGGCAGGCTGTATACAATCCCTTCCGTCACTCCGCCATCCTCTATGATATCCCCGCGGCCACCATCTTCAACAATATATGTATACTTCATTGAGTATCCGTTCAAAACCCCTTTACCCAGAGGTTGCTGGAAATGATGATCCACACCGGCAAGCTGGAACCTTTCCAGATCCATACAAGATCCATAGGCAAAATAAAGGAGAGAGTCCGGCTTTTGTTCCATGAACGTATGCAGTGTCCAATCCCCGGAAGCAATATAGTCTTTAAACAGTGATGATTGAAAACCAGTGTAATAGATAACATCAACGGGCCCCTCATCAGTCTGCGCTTCTGCGACCTGCCTCATATAGAGGTTATTATCACTATTTTCTTTATAGTCTTCTAGATCATCTATGCTCTCCAGAACCGTCTGATTTATTTCATAGATCTCACCGAATACCCTGTCCTTTCCTTCTTTCACTGCAGGATACCCTTCTCCAGTATCATAGAGTTTACCTTGTATCCAGGCTTGTTCTGAAATGAGCTTTGAATCTTCTAAGTAATAATGGTATCTTTGATTTTTTCTTAATGAACCATAAACGAATATCTTCATACTGCCTCTGAATCCTCCCTGTTGAAATGATCTCATTCTGATTTATAAGGTAAAAACTATAGAAATGCTAGGTTACCCTCAATAAATCATTCTACACTTTCATGTTAATCTCCTTTTTTTAAGTTTTTGTCTATTTCTCTGCAATTTAAAGAACTGACTTTTTTGTCTCCTTCTAACTGATAAAACCCTAGAATGCTCGTTGTCGATGAGAAAGTTGTTTTTTTAAAAAAACTTTTCACGGAGGAGTTAGTTGATATCCGCTCCAGGTGCGTTACTCCGCTTTACTCAACCATTCGTAAACAAATTTAATTTCAGAAGAATGAGAGTAAGAGCAACAACCTCTAAGAAATCAACCAATAAGAATAACAGCTCAACCGGTAATCAAGATTCTCAGCAATATGTGATTGCCAGGTCTATCTGGCCTTATCGTTGCCCCATATAGTCAATCGGTTTGTTTCTCCATTGAATCAACTTGTAAGAACCATTTATAGTAAAAGAATACAAAAAGAAGCTGGCGTTAACTAACCAGCTTCTTGCACTGTAGATTAGCTGTGAAGAGCTTTTTTCTCTGCCTCTTTCCTGAGTTTGTATTTCTGAATTTTACCCGATGCAGTCATTGGATAAGCATCTGTAAATTCGATATATCGAGGAACTTTGTGGCGGGAAATCTTCCCTTTACAGTACTCACGGAGTTCATCCGCAGAAGCAGTTTGCCCCTCTTTTAGGATGACCCAAGCCATGACCTCTTCACCATAAACTTTGTCAGGTATTCCAACGACCTGAACATCTAAAACTTTTGGATGGGTATAGAGAAATTCTTCAATTTCTCTTGGATAGATGTTTTCCCCGCCCCTGATAATCATATCCTTTAAGCGGCCTGTTATCCGGCAGTATCCGTTCTCATCCATTACAGCTAAATCACCTGTATGGAGCCAGCCATCTGAATCAATTGCCGCTGCTGTGGCTTCCTCATTTTTATAATAGCCCTTCATTACAAGGTACCCTCTTGTACATAATTCACCCTGCACTCCAAATGGAACTTCTTCGTCTGTACCTGGTTGAACGACTTTCACTTCTACATTAGGAAGTGCCCGGCCCACTGTTTCAACACGAAGTTCAATCGGATCGTCTGTCCTCGTCTGGGTTATGACAGGTGAAGATTCTGTTTGACCATAGGCAATGGTAATTTCATCAGCTCCCATCCTGTCAATTACCCCTTTCATCACTTCGATAGGACAGTTGCTGCCTGCCATGATTCCTGTCCTAAGCGACGAGAGGTCAAATTGGTCGAAGCCAGGATGATTCAGCTCTGCTATAAACATCGTTGGGACTCCATGCAATCCTGTACATTTTTCATCTTGGACAGTCTGCAGAACCGTACCAGGATCAAACTCCTGTACAGGCACCATGGCCGCCCCCACTGATACGCATGCCATCGTTCCGAGAACACACCCAAAGCAATGGAAAAACGGCACAGGAATGCACAACCTGTCCTCATTAGTCAATCTCATGCACTGAGCAATATTATATGCATTGTTGACAATATTATTGTGAGTCAGCATGACCCCTTTCGGAAACCCTGTGGTCCCTGATGTATACTGCATATTAATCACATCTTCAGGATGCAGGTCTGACATACGTTCATCAAGTTCGGTTTCCTCTACCGAAGCAGCCATTTGCAAAATGTCTTCCCAATTGTATGTACCACTATAGCGTTTTTCACTTAGAACTATGACATTTCTAAGTGCCGGAAGCCGTTTGCTTTCCAAGTTGCCTGGCTGCGAATCTTTTAATTCAGGACAAATTTCATAAAGCATTTCTATATAAGAAGCATCTCGATACTGATCCATTAAAAGGATGGTCGTTGCATCAGATTGTTTTAACAAATATTCGAGCTCAGCAGTTCGATAGTTAGTATTTACGGTCACCAGCACAGCACCCATTTTTCCGGTAGCAAACTGACATGCAAGCCATTCAGGGGTGTTTGTAGACCAGACGGCCATATGCTCCCCTTTTTGCAGCCCAAGACCCATCAACCCTTTTGCGACCTTACGGCAGTGCAAATCGAACTCCTTATAAGACATTCTTAAATTTCTGTCATTGTACACTACGGCATCTCTTTCCCCTTGTGCTGCCGCCTTCTCTTCCAATAACCTTCCTACTGTAACATTCAATAATTTTGACAACATACTTCCCCCATTCAAGCAAAAGATTTTTCCTTGTGGAACAGGAATAAACTGCCTGACCTGATGTCCGTTTTCTCCACATCTCCCGCCTTTATGTTATCACAAATTTTTGAATATTAAAAATACTAAGATTGTAAAATTTTTGTTATCAAATCCTTCCTTGACTTGAGTAAGTTTCACAAGCTCGTTACTTTACTTAAATCAAAATTGGTAAAATTTTTATAAAAAATTTTTGTAAAACCCCTTTTCATCTGTCATGAATAAATGTAGAATGTATAGAAAATATAGAATATTCTATATTTAATATCTCCTAGGAGGTTTTCCAATGAAGATTATGAGTAATGAACAGTTGGTTGCAGCTTATCGTGACGCGGAGAAAAACGGTACTGATCGTGACTGGATTCAAATGTTGAAGAAGGAGATTCATAGTCGAGGAATGAGGCCTGTTAGGAAGGTTTAAGGAAATTCCAAAATACTTAATGACATTAATGTCTATTCAATTGCCCCCAGTAAAAATAATTAGCAGGAAGCCCGTTAAAGCGGGCTTTCTGCTTTTTTAATGACACTTGTTCTGGTGAATGGTTATTTACTTTAGACACGATTGACGTCTTGTTCCTTGAAGATGTATGAATCTAGTACTTTTACATACATCATTTCACGCTTTTTCACTCAATGATGTATTAATCCAACCCTTTTTCATCCATCATCTCACGTCTTTTCACTCAATGATGTATGGATCCTACCCTTTTTCATCCATCATCTCACGTCTTTTCACTCAATGATGTATGGATCCTACCCTTTTTCATACATCATTTCACGCTATTTCACTCAATAATGTATGGATCCTACCCTTTTTCATACATCATTTATGCTTTTTCGCTCAATGATGTATGGATCTAAACCTTTTTCATACATCATTTACGCTTTTTCACTCAATGATGTATGGGTCTAAACCTTTTTCATCCATCATCTCACGTCTTTTCACTCAATGATGTATGAATCTAGTGCTATTTCATACATGATTCACGCTTTTTCACTCAATGATGTATGGATCCAACCCTTTTTCATACATCATTTATGCTTTTTCGCTCAATGATGTATGGATCTAACCCTTTTTCATACATCATCTCACGTCTTTTCACTCAATGATGATGGATCCAACCCTTTTTCATACATCATCTCACGTCTTTTCACTCAATGATGTATGGATCCAACCCTTTTTCATACATCATCTCACGCTTTTTCACTCAATGATGTAGGGATCCAACCCTTTTTCATACATCATCTCACGTCTTTTCACTCAATGATGTATGGATCCAACCCTTTTTCATACATCATCTCACGTCTTTTCACTCAATCATGTATGAATCTAGTGCTATTTCATACATGATTCACGCTTTTTCACTCAATGATGTATGAATCCAACCCTTTTTCATACATCATTCACGCACTTTGACTCAATGATGTATCAATCCAACTCTTTTTCATACATCATTTCACGTCTTTTCACCCAATCTTGTATGGATCCATAGATATCCAGCAAACTCTTCTCTCACTAAAACCCTACATTATCCACTACTTCAAAATAAGATATAAATAAACCAGCAGAGGTCTTCTGCTGGTTTAAGAAACTATATTATCCTTCAAGCAATAAATCTTCAGGGTTTTCCAGAAGGTTCTTGATTGTTACAAGGAATCCTACTGCCTCTTTACCATCGATGATACGGTGGTCATAAGAAAGCGCGATATACATCATTGGACGGTTTTCCATTGTGTCCTTATCGATCGCAACAGGGCGAAGCTGGATTGTGTGCATTCCAAGGATACCTACCTGAGGTCCATTCATGATTGGTGTAGATAGCAACGATCCAAATACACCGCCGTTTGTGATGGTGAATGATCCGCCTTGAAGGTCACTTAGAGCCAATTTGTTGTTACGTGCTTTTGTTGCAAGCTCCATGATTTCGCCTTCAATTTCAGCGAAGTTTTTGCGGTCACAGTCTCTTACTACAGGAACAACAAGACCATCATCAGTTGATACAGCAACACCAACATCAAAATACTTCTTAAGGACAACTTCATCGCCATCGATTTCAGCGTTAACATAAGGATATTTCTTCAATGCAGCTACAACTGCTTTTGTGAAGAATGACATGAATCCTAGGCGAACATCATGTGTTTCAAAGAATTTATCTTTTTTGCGCTTACGCAGTTCCATGACAGCTGACATATCGATTTCATTAAAGGTTGTCAGCATTGCAGCATTTTGCTGTACTTCAACCAGACGTTTGGCGATTGTCTGGCGTCGGCGTGACATTTTTTCACGTACAACCGGTTTGCCGTCATCTTTCTTCGGCGCAGCCGCTGGTTTACTTTCCGATGCAGCCGGTTTAGAAGGAGCAGACTGAGGCTTGTTCTCATAAGCTTCAACATCTTGCTTACGAACTCTTCCCAGTGGATCTGTTGATACTTGAGATAAATCGATTCCTTTTTCACGAGCAAGTTTGCGGGCTGCAGGAGAAGCGATTACGCGCTCTTTCTTGCCTTCTGTTTCTGCTGGTGCAGGGGAAGACTCTTCTTGTTTTGCTTCTTCCTTAGGAGCTTCTGCTTTTTCTTCTGATTTACTGTCAGAAGATGCAGGCTGCTGTCCGCCTTCACCTACGATTGCGATGACCTGGCCGACTTCAACCGTATCGCCTTCTTCAGCTTTTAATTCCTGAATCGTTCCTGCTTCTTCGGAAATCACTTCCACATTGACCTTATCCGTTTCTAGTTCAACGATATATTCCCCTTTTTCTACATAATCGCCCGGTTGTTTCAGCCACTGGGCAATTGTACCCTCTGTAATGGATTCTGCTAATTCTGGTACTTTAATTTCTGCCACTTTGTCTTCCTCCTCCTAGTTATCTTGTCAACGCTTCACTGATAATTCTTGATTGTTCTTTTTTATGGACGATCGGTTCCCCTTCTGCCGGGCTGGATCTTCTTCTGCGTCCTGCATAATTGACGTCAACACCGTCTGGTGCGATATCGCGCAAACGAGGCTCTGCAAATGTCCATCCTCCCATATTCTTAGGTTCTTCCTGAACCCATAGCAATTCTTTCAGATTTGGATATTTCTTCAGGATTTCAGAAATATCCGTTTTAGGGAACGGATACAACTCTTCGACTCTCAGAATATGAACCCAATCCATGTCCTCTTTATCTTTAAGACTTTCTTCAAGGTCGATAGCCATTTTACCGCTTGTAAGGACAACTCTTTCTACTTTATCAGGGTTATCTCCAAGACCAGGCTGTTCATACACTGATTTGAACTGACCGTTTGCCAGTTCTTCGGCTGTAACGGCTGCAAATTGGTTTCTCAGCAGACTTTTCGGTGTCATGATAACGAGCGGCCTTACTTCCTCTTTTTGAAGAATCGCTGCTTGTCTGCGCAGGATATGGAAGTACTGTCCTGCCGTTGAACAATTCGCCACTGTCCAGTTGTACTCACCGGCCATTTGAAGGAAACGCTCAAGTCTTGCACTGGAGTGTTCAGGGCCTTGGCCTTCATAACCATGAGGCAGGAGCATGACCAAACCGGATTTTTGTCCCCATTTCGCTCTTCCTGCTGAGATGAATTGATCAAACATCACTTGAGCAGTATTGGCAAAATCCCCAAATTGAGCTTCCCAAAGAACAAGGGTTTCAGGTGCGAAAACATTATATCCGTATTCATATCCGACAACAGCAGTTTCCGTTAAAGGACTATTAAACACGGAGAAGGATGCATTTGAATCTTTTAGCTGGTGAAGAGGAATCATTTCTTCACCCGTTTCGTGGTCATGCAGGACCAGGTGACGCTGAGCAAATGTTCCGCGCTCCGAATCCTGTCCTGTAAGCCTGATCGGCGTTCCTTCTTTAAGGATTGTCGCGAATGCAAGCGTTTCTGCATGTGCCCAGTCAATTTTGCCTTTGCCCGAGAACACGCCTCCACGTCTCTGAAGTATTTTTTCCAGTTTCTTGAATGGAGTGAATCCTTCAGGCCACTGAAGAAGCTCATCATTCAATTCGCTCAGCTGTTCAAAATCCACGCTTGTATCAATATTAGGGAACCCGTTAGTTATCTCTTCCGGCGGATTCATGACAATGTCCGGATTTTCATCCTTCGTCGGGACTTTTTCATAAGCAGCTTTCAGTGTTTCTTCAACTTCCTTCTCCATCTTTTCTGCCTCTTCTTGTGACAGAACACCTTCTGAGATCAATTTATTCTCATAGATTTTACGTGGAGTAGGATGATTTTGGATTTTGTTATACATTAACGGATTCGTTACCATTGGTTCATCCATTTCGTTATGGCCGAAGCGTCTGTATCCAATCAAGTCAATAACGAAATCCTTATTGAACTTATGTCGATACTCGTAAGCAAGTACAGCAGCTGCAAGACATGCTTCCGGATCGTCCGCATTCACATGAATGATCGGTACTTCAAAGCCTTTAGCAGTATCAGAGGCGTACTTGGTAGAACGGGAATCATAGCTTTCCGTCGTGAATCCTATCATATTGTTGGCAATCAGATGAATGGACCCTCCGGTATTAAAGCCGCGCAGACCGCTCATATTGAAAGTCTCGGCTACGACACCTTCACCAGGGAATGCTGCATCCCCATGAATCATGATCGCATAGGATGTCTCAGGGTTTTGTTCAGGATAGCCTTTTTGTTCCCTTTCCTCTTGCGCAGCTCTTGTATAGCCGGCTACGATCGGGCTGACCACTTCCAAATGACTTGGATTGTTTGCCAATGTTACCCGGGCACGTGCCGTATCACTGACACCGATCTTTCGGTCTGCACCAAGATGGTATTTTACATCTCCTGTCCAGCCGTATGTGATGCCGATGGAGCCTTCTGAAGGAATCAAATCTTTGCTTGGTGCATGCTGGAATTCTGCAAAGATCATTTCGTAAGGCTTTCCGATTACGTGTGCCAGGACATTCAGGCGTCCACGGTGGGCCATACCGATATTGATGGTTCTGGCACCATTTTCAACAGAATAACGGACAAGTTCATCCAATAAAGGAACCATATTATCAAGGCCTTCAATGGAAAAACGCTTTTGTCCGACGAATGTGCGGTGGATGTATTTTTCAAACCCTTCCACTTCGGAAAGGCGTTTCAAAAGTGCAAGTTTTTGCTCTTTGCTGTATGCGGAAAGGATAGAGCCTGTTTCAATTTTTTCTTTTAACCATTTTTTCTCTTCCAACTCATGTACGTGAGCAATTTCATAAGCAAGCTTGCTGGTATAGACCTGTTTCAGGTGGTTGATTGCATCAAGTCCGTTTCTTACATGCGACGGAGCTTGAGGACATATAAACTCAACCGGAATCGCTTTCAGGTCTTCTTCTGTAAGGTTGTACTCTTTCAAATCAATTCTCCGGAAATCTTTATCCCTGTCATTCAAAGGATAGATATCTGCAGCAAGGTGTCCGTATGTACGAATGTTATCAGCAAGATTCACTGCTGCGACAACTTTCTCAAGATCATGATTTCCGGCAGGCAGTTCAGCCATTTGTGAATATTGGCCTGTTCCTGTTTCAGCCGTTCCCGGAGGTCCCCACTGCTCAAAAAGTTCTTTAAGTTCAGGGTCAACTTCCTGCGGATTTTCTAAATAAAGCTCATACACTTCCATTATATAACCGAGGTTAGGTCCATAAAAACTCTCCCATGGTCCTGCCTGGTTTGTTGATTGTCTTTTCACTTTGAAAAACCTCCAACCATTTCGCCATTCTAAATTTTATTTTATTATTAATATTGGAATACTATGTAAGTATAGTATTTTAAAAGAAATATAAAACGCTTACAGCAATATTTTATCACTCTAAATCAAAGAGATAAAGCATTTGTGACAAAATCTTTAAAATTTCGTCAACTTTATAAAGCAACATTTCATAAAAAAAGTTATACGGTATCAATTATTCCATTTCAAATATTAGACTATTCTGAAATAGTAAAATGAAGAGGTTTTCATTTTGTTTTATTATCGATACTCCGCATTACCGTTTTTCATAAACCATCTTACTACTGTTACCTAAAAAAACCAAATATTTTTTTTGATTTTATTCACTTTTTTGTCTATTTTTTATTATTGTATATTTATCATTATTCCCCGGTGATTTTTCTCTTCATATTTAATAGCTCTTCCTCCGTGTTCTGCAGCTCTCCCTTATTTATTTTTTTATCCCTACTTACCAGGTGGTCAAACATGAATGACTGAATTTTTGACATGAACTGGAGGGCATGTGCCTGCATACACTATTAAAGGAATTTACGGTTTTTAATAAAACCTCAATACATTAAAGAGGTGAGAGTCACATGTTCCCCTGGAACTCATTTTTTCCATTTAATAAGAACATGAAAGATATGATGAAGAATATGGATCCCCAGGATGTTGATCAATATGTTAAGGGTGTCATGAAAGAAATGTTTCCGCGTGACTGGCAGGGAATGCAAAACCCCGGTGACTTCATGAAGAATATGGGCAGTATGATGGATGGTAAAGCGTACGAACATTCAAGAGAAGATTCCGCCCAGTCAGCACCTGAAAAGATACCAGTGAATATTTTCGAAGCATTGGAAAATATTTATATTCAATTGAAGATTCCTGACGAAGAACTTGTGAAGAATATTAAAGTATTCCATACATCAAATCAGGCCATTCTTGAAAACATCCCTTCAGCAGGAGAACGGCAGGTGATCACTCTTCCGACATTAGTAAAGAAAAAAGGGTCTTCCGCACAATATAAAGATGGCATCCTGGAAATTAAGATTCCCAAAAGCCTGGACCTCCAGTTTACAGAGATAGACGTTTCAGAACGATAATTATGGAACGTCTTCTTTGTTTACTTGCCATTTCTTCAATTAAACGTCCAGTTCAAAAGGGATAATAAAATAATTTGTTTCAAAATGAGATTAACTGTAAAGGATTTCACTCCTGTTTCGTCCAGTGTAATGCCGATGGTGGAATGTCGCGTACAACTGCTGTAGTGAATCTTTCTCATCATGCCTGACTGAAAAATACAGGAATCGGTTCATAACTATAAACTGCGAATCAGATAAGGGATTATCTTGCGGCTTATTTTTGGACAAACTGGTATCATCAGGAATCTTACCTTCCTTTCAAATCAGAAGAAGCACGTAAGCAAGAAAGATTTATCCACACACCACCCAAAAGTTTTCATAATTAGTTTACAGTTCCTTTATCCTCTGAATGAAATCTCATTTTTTGATAACAATAAATGCAGTGATTGAATTTGTTTTTGGAGGAACGACCATGGAGCAAAAAAAGAAATGGGACTTATTTGCACTTTCTTCTATCCCGCTCGTGATGACGCTGGGCAACTCTATGTTGATTCCGGTATTACCGACCATGGAAAAAAAGCTTGGCATCAGCGGGTTTCAGTCCAGTATGATCATCACTGTTTATTCGCTGGTAGCTATCCTTCTGATTCCTATCGCAGGGTATTTATCTGACCGGTTCGGCCGAAAAAAAATTATTATCCCAAGTCTCATCATCGCCGGGATTGGAGGGATTATTTCAGGCTGGGCTTCATGGATGATGAATGACGCTTATTGGGTTGTTTTAATTGGCCGTTTTGTACAGGGAATCGGTGCTGCCGGTGCGTTTCCTGTAGTCATCCCGACCGTCGGGGATATGTTTGAAGACGAGTCAGAAGTAACAAAGGGGTTGGGATTAATCGAAACATCCAACACGTTTGGAAAAGTTCTGAGCCCTGTTCTGGGTTCACTGCTCGCTGCCTGGATTTGGTTTATTCCTTTCTTCTCCATTCCGTTGTTTTCGCTCATTGCAATTGGATTGGTCTTCTTTTTGGTCAAAGTACCGAGGAAGGAAAAGTCTGATGACAAAGGGCAAAGCGTGAAGGAGTTTATGAAAGAAATCAAAGAAATCCTTGCAAAAGAAGGCAAATGGCTTTCAGCTATATTCCTTATTGGAATTGTTTCAATGTTTATCCTGTTTGGATTTCTTTTCTTCTTATCCAATGTCCTTGAAAGCAAGTACAAGATAAATGGCGTTCTTAAAGGCTTGTACCTTGCGATGCCACTTTTATTTTTGTGTGCCACTTCTTATTTGACCGGGAAATTCATCGGTAAAAACAGGTCGATGATGAAATGGGCGGTAGTAAGCGGCATGCTGCTGGGTGCAGGAGCTCAAGTTCCAATCTTTTTTACAGACGGCAAATGGATGCTGTTAATATTCCTTTCCCTTGCAAGCATAGGGATCGGGGCTGCCCTTCCCTGTCTGGATGCATTGATTACCGAAGGCATTGAAAAAGAGCATCGCGGGACAATTACATCGATATACAGCAGCATGAGATTCATTGGAGTTGCGGCCGGTCCTCCAATTGTGGCTTTGCTTTCGAAAGGAGTCACGTTTATGATTTTAATTGGCGTCAGTGCTGTTTCAGCTTTTGTTGCTCTGTGGCTGATCAAACCGGAGCCTGAAAAATCTGGCAAAATGCAGCCAAAGGTCACTTAAAAAAGCAGAGGAACTGGGTAATCCCATTCCTCTGCTTCCTATTTTATTCGAAGTTGTTCCTGAAAGTCTTTCCCAGTGACAAAGAACCTTTGATAGGTGTCCTTCGCCGCTCATGTTCCCTAGCTGAAAAATCCTCTCCTATGAAACAGGAGATTTGTCAGATGCAGCTTTTATCAAATTTTTAATATCATCCAGCTTATTTTCTTGAAGATGCTGTATGATTTTACTTCCGACAACAACACCATCCGTTATGCCGATGAACTCCCTGACGTGATCAGGTGTAGAAATCCCAAACCCAGCCAGCACCGGTACATTGCAAACTGTTTTGAGTTCCTGCAAATGGGCCTTTAATGAAGATTGAAATTCACTTACCGCTCCGGTCGTTCCATTTATCGTGACTGCGTACAGAAAGCCCTCCGTTGCCTGGGCGATTTTCTTCAAGCGATCCTTTGAACTTGTTAAAGACGCAAGCTGAACTAATGCAATCCCCTCTTCCTTAAGGTAAGGACTCAGGATGTCTGCGTGTTCCAAAGGCAAGTCGGGTATGATCAGCCCATCTACACCTGCTTTGGTACAATCTTCGGCAAACCGTTGTAATCCATACTGTAAGACTGGATTAAAATAAGTCATGAAGATAAGAGGGATACCAATTTGTTCTCTGCCGCCTTTTAAGACTTCAAAGATTCCTGATAAGGTAGTGCCATCTTTAAGAGCTCGCTTCCCTGCTTCCTGAATCACAGGACCATCTGCTGCTGGATCGGAAAAAGGAATGCCGATTTCAATGGCAGAGGCTCCAGCCTGTTCCAGGAATGTCAGCTGATCAAGAAGGTTATCCAACCCTCCGTCTCCTGCCATGATATACGGAATGAAAATCCCTTGCCCATCAGCTTTTATATTGTTAAATGATTCCTCAAGAAATCTCTTACCCATGTTGAAGCCCTCCTAGTCTAGACTTAACCGTATCCACATCTTTATCCCCTCTGCCAGATAAACAGATGACAATGTTCTCATCTTCTTTCATTGACGCCGCGAGCTTCACTCCGTATGCGATGGCATGAGAAGATTCAAGGGCCGGGATGATTCCCTCTTCCACAGAAAGCATTTTAAAGGCATCCAAGGCTTCCCCATCACTCACAGCAGTATATTTGACTCGTTCTGTCTCTTTTAAATGACTGTGTTCCGGGCCTACCCCTGGATAATCGAGACCAGCTGAGATGGAATGAGCTTCCTGGATTTGACCATGTTCATCCTGAAGGACATACATCATTGAGCCATGGAGCACACCCAACGTCCCCTTAGTCATAGTGGCGGCATGTTTGTCTGTTTCGACTCCTGCACCGGCAGCCTCAACACCGTATAACTTCACCTCATTCTCATTGATAAACGGGTAGAACATTCCCATCGCGTTACTGCCGCCGCCTACACAAGCAACAACTGCATCCGGGAGGGAATCCTCTTTTTCGCAGAACTGCCTCTTTGTCTCATTTCCGATCACACTTTGGAAATCCCTGACCATCTTTGGAAATGGGTGAGGTCCCAATACAGATCCGATGATATAGTGTGTATCCTCGACATTTGCCACCCAGTAACGCATGGCTTCATTAACCGCATCTTTTAACGTTGCGCTTCCCTGTTTGACACTGATCACTTCTGCCCCCAGTAGTTCCATCCTGAAGACATTCAGTTTTTGACGCTGGATATCTTCCTCTCCCATAAAGATGACACAGTCGAGATTGAGCAATGCACAAACTGTTGCTGTCGCTACACCATGCTGGCCGGCACCCGTCTCGGCTACGATCTTTCGTTTACCCATCTTGTTCGCAAGCAGCGCCTGCCCAATGGTATTATTGATCTTGTGTGCTCCGGTATGGTTCAGGTCTTCCCTTTTCAAATAAATCTTCGCCCCGCCAGCACGTTTGGTGAGATTGGCTGCCAAATAAAGCGGTGTTTCCCTTCCGATATACTCTTTCAAATAATACTGAAGCTCCCGTTGAAACTCTTCATCCTGAATCGCTTCCTCATAGGCTTCATCAAGCTCCTGAACAGCCCCCATTAGTGTTTCTGAAACAAATTGTCCTCCAAAACGTCCGAAAAGCCCTTTTTGATCCGGCTGTGTATACATCATTGCACTTCCTCCTTCATTCTGCTGATGTTTTTTACTTTGAAAATAAATTCATTGATTTTCTTAACATCCTTAATTCCATCTGTTTCCACTCCACTTGATACATCCACCATAAATGGATTCACTTTTTCAATCGCGCTGCAGACATTCTCTAAGTTAAGCCCTCCAGCTAAAATGACATCTATAGAAACATTTTCAAGATACGACCAGTCAAAGGTCGTTCCGTTCCCTCCCCTTGCTGCTCCGTGTCCGCTATCCACCAGAATGAAATTTCCGGGGTAATTTTCTATCCCATCCAGGTCCTTTTTCTCTTTTATGGAAAGAGCCTTGTAGGCAGGCACTGACAGGGACTTCATGAAATCAACCGTCTCACTTCCATGTAATTGAACATAATCCAGATTTGCTTCTTGGGCTGTCTTTTCTATTTCTTCTCTATCGGCATCTACAAATACACCAACTTTTAAGACGGACGCAGGAATCGTGTCACTTATTTCTTTTGCTGTATGAATGGATACTTTTCTTCTGCTCTCTGCAAAAATAAAACCTATTGCATCAGCTCCTGCTTTTACAGCAGCTTCTGCATGCTCAATTGTCTTGATCCCGCACACCTTTACCTTAACCAAGTAACGCAGCCTCCTTGTTGACAGCAAATGAACCTATCGCTCTTCCGGCATCACTGCTCCTCATGAGGGATTCACCAACGAGGACCCCGTCAGCACCAGCAGTTGCTGCCCTGACCGCATCTTCTCTCGTTTTCATTCCGCTCTCACTGATAACAACCCTATCTTTATCATTCAGTAGTGGAGCAAGCCTTTCTGTATTGGCCAGATCAATTTCAAATGTTTTAAGGTTTCGATTATTGATGCCGATAATATTCGGCCCCAAGGCAGCTGCCCTTTCCGCTTCTTCTTCATCGTGAATTTCAACCAACACTTCTAGACCTTGTGATAAAGCGTATTGATTTAATTCATGGAGCCTTCCCTGCGGCAGCGCAGCCACAATCAGGAGAATGATATTAGCTCCTGCATCTTTGGCACGGTCTATTTGAATTTCATCGATAAAAAAATCTTTGCATAGTAGGGGCAGGTCCACTTCACGTCTTACTTTCTTAAGGTCTTCTATTGATCCGTTGAAGAAATCCTTATCCGTAAGGACGGATATAGCGCTTGCACCGCCTTGTTCGTAAATCTTTGCTTGTTCTGCAGGTTCCACAGTTGAAACGATTTCTCCTTTGGAAGGAGATGCCCGTTTAATTTCTGCGATGATACCTAATACTGTAGATGCATGAAGGGCAGTAAATAAGCTCCGGTCTGGTTTTTTGCTCAGGTTTGCTTTTTCAAAACCATTTTTCTTTAACTGTGCTACTTCCTGTCTCTTTCTCTCAATGATTTTTGTTAAAATATCCGCCATTTTACATTACCCTCTTTCTGCTACGTTGAGAGAACGTAACCGTTTGCTGGAGTTTTTCATATGCTGCGCCGCTTTTAATAGATTCCCTTGCAAGTTTGACCCCTTCGGCTACGGTTGTTGTTCTGCCGTTTGCAAAAAGGGCTATACCTGCATTGAAAATGACTGTATCTAAATATGGCCCCTCTTTTCCTTTGAGGACATCTAAGAGAATTTGCGCATTTTCTCTTGCATCTCCTCCTCGTATAGCCTCATTGGAGTAAACAGGAAGCCCTGTCTCTTCAGGATTGATGGTAAAAGAGGTCGTGTTCCCCTTATCCAGAAGGACTAAATGGTTCTCTCCGGCTAAAGAGGCTTCATCCATGAAACCGGCGCCATTCAAAACGACAGCCCTATTTCTTCCCAGTTCATGAAGAACCGAAGCCATCGTTTCAAGCATATCCCGTCTGTAAATACCTAACATTTGAGTGTCGATGTTAATCGGATTTGTCAGTGGGCCGATCATATTGAATATAGTCGGAACCTTTAACTCTCCTCTTACCTTCATGATTTTTTTCAAACGAGTATGGACATGTGGTGCGTAAAGGAATGCCAGTCCATTCACCTCAAGCATTTCGTTTATTTCACCGCTGTTGAAATCAAGGGCAACTCCCAGATGTTCAAGCACATCTGAGCTTCCTGTTTTACTCGAAACACTCCGGTTACCATGCTTGGCAATTTTAACCCCTGCACCAGCCAATACAAATGCAGTTGTGGTGCTGATATTAAAACTTTGGGAGCCGTCTCCGCCTGTTCCGCAAATATCCATGACATCCTCTGCAGGAAAAGTTTGAAAGTCCGCCCGCTCTCGAAGCAATTCCACAAGTCCGGATATTTCCTTGACGGTTTCTCCCTTCATTTTCAGAGCGGTGAGGAAAGAGGCAACTTCACTCTCGCTTGTTTTGTCTTCCAACAGTAGATCAACCGCTGCTTTCATTTCTCCCTTTTCAAATGAAGAGCCTTCAAATAATTTTTGTAGAAATTCTTTCATTGCTTGCTTCCTCCTTCAAATCTATAAAGTTCTTAAGCAGTTTCTTGCCTAGTTTTGTTCCAATTGATTCAGGATGGAACTGTACACCGAATACCGGGTATTCGAAATGCTTGAAAGACATAATTTCGTTATCGTCCATCGAAACAGCCGTTGTAGTCAATACCGGCGGAAGCGTTTCTTTCTTTACCACGAGTGAGTGGTACCTCATTACTTCAACCGGCTGGGGGATATATTGGAATAGACCAGAATTATTATGTTTAATGAGAGAAGTCTTGCCATGCTTAATGGTTTCTGCCCTGACAACCTCTCCCCCAAAAGCTGCTGCAATTGCCTGGTGCCCTAAACAAACACCAAGGATGGGGGTTTGTTTATAAAGCTTCTGGATAAGCTCGATCAGAATGCCTGCGTTTTCAGGCCTTCCGGGTCCAGGAGATAGAACGATCGCAGAGGGATTTAGTTCCACGACTTTCTCAACGGTTAATTCATCATTTCGTTTTACCAGAACTTCCTCTCCAAGCTCACACAAAAATTGATACAAGTTAAAAGTGAAGGAATCATAATTGTCTATTAGTAGAATCATTTTGCCACCTCGATCAGCGCTTTCGCTTTATTGATTGTTTCTTCGTACTCTGAGTCAGCTTTCGAATCGTATACGATGCCCGCTCCTGCCTGTACATAGGCACTTGCGTCTTTTATCACCATCGTCCTGATGGCGAGGGCTAAATCGATATCTCCATTCACGGAGATATAACCTACTGTCCCTGAATAAACACCCCGCTTGCACCCTTCCAAGTCATTGATGATTTTCATCGCGGCTATTTTAGGTGCGCCGCTTACCGTTCCTG
This sequence comes from Bacillus sp. SG-1, assembly GCF_000181495.1. GTDB lineage: Bacteria > Bacillota > Bacilli > Bacillales > Bacillaceae_B > Rossellomorea. The sequence continues at coordinate 151,092 of NZ_ABCF01000001.1, read as the reverse complement.
CAGGAAGGCAAGCTGTTATGACATCAATACTGTTGTAAGAAGGGTCCAGAGTGCCTTCCACTTCTGACACCAGATGCATTACGTATTTGTATCGCTCGACAAGCATGTATTTCGTTAAAGAAATGCTTCCGATCTCACAAACCCTCCCAAGGTCATTTCTTGCCAGATCTACAAGCATTCGGTGCTCGGCGATTTCTTTTTCATCATGGACAAGTTCCTTTTCCAATCCCGAATCCTCCTGTTCATCGAGACCTCTTCTTCTTGTTCCTGCAATCGGATTGGAGATAACCTTCCTTCCGCTCACTTTGATAAAGCTTTCAGGCGACGTTCCGAGCACCACGTAATCTTCAAAATCTATATAAAACATGTATGGAGATGGATTTGACTGCCTCAATTTACGGTAGTAACTGAATGGCTCTCCTGAGAATTCCGATTTGAATCTCTGGGATAAAACTACCTGGAATATCTCTCCTGCCAGCACCTGTTCCTTCGCCTCATTAACCATCGCGATATATTGGTCCTTTGTAACCTGGGATTGGAAGGACAGCTTCCCGATTTCACCGTCATCCTGGATTGTTCCCTTCTTCCTTATCGTTTCTTCCAGTTCATCCAGCATATCTTCCGGGTCTTGTTCAGAAGTTTGATCAAAGCCCTGTACCACCAGTAAAATCACCTTATTTTCGAGATGATCAAAAATAATTGTTTTTTCATAAAACATAAGGTGAATGTCAGGCATTTCAAGGGCGTTGGCCGGTATTTCGCCGATATCTTCAAAGTGCCGAATATTGTCATACCCGATATACCCAATAGCGCCTCCTGAAAAAGGAAAGTCCTGATTCAGTGAAGCAGTCTCTGAAAAAATGTCCTTCAGCCTTTCAAATGGATTTCCAGTACTGGTTTCCATTTTTTCTGTGTGAAAATGATATTCGGTTAACTTGCTGCCATCCGCTTTAAATTCAAAAAACGGAGAACTTCCAAGGAAGGAATACCTTCCAGACTTCTCATGCTTTAATGAACTCTCCAGCAAATACTTGCGCCGGCCATCCAGCTTCTTAAAAACACTGATGGGTGTCAGCTCATCCCCATTCATCTCTCTAGAGTAAAAACGAATCTGCTTCATCTCTTTCATCCTTATATCCTCCTGTTATTATGGGTGCGCCAGGCATGCCCCGGTATTTGTCTAAATAAAAAAGTCCCCCACAAAACAGCTAAACTGTTTCATGGAGGACGATCGGAATCGCGGTGCCACCTCGCATTGAAGTTCAAATAGAACTTCCACTTTTTCAGGTACAGGAATACATCTCATTCCGATACCCTATCCTTTTAACGGCGGAATCCCGGGCTGTCCTACTTACTGTTCAAGCAGCCTCTCACAAGTCCATTCAGTACTATCCCTCGTGCCGGATTCTCATCAGCTCCGGCTTTCTGTAACGATTTTGATAGTACGTACTACTCTTGTTCAATGATTTATGAATTATTAAGTTTTGTGCAAATAAAAAAGGGTCTCCTGTCCTCAAAATAAGGACGGGAAACCCGTGGTGCCACCTTCGTTGACTGCATAGCAGTCCGCTTTACCATATCAGAGAACGATTCTCTAATACGTGTCCCTTGTATCGATGAGACATTCGTCAAAGCCTACTCTCATTACTTGAATGATTTCGGTTTGAAGGCTCGGAAGTCCATTCACATCCATAATCACACTAGTTCGCACCATCCACTAGCTCTCTGAAGTGATTATTGGAAGCTACTCCTCTTCTTCAACGCCGTTCCGTTCTTTAATTGTTTACTATGTTAATACGGATTCAGGGTGTAAGTCAATAGTTTTTATCAGAATTTTTTATTTTTACTAATTAATAAGGATTTTCATTTTATAGGGTTTATTCGTGAGTATAGTTGTTTATCGAACAGAAATAGTTGATATTCGCTTAGGCTGTGCGTCACCGCGGGGCGGGTGCTTCCAATAAGAGCCAGGCTTTTCTTTTGTTTCTGCAAGAGGTGACGCATTCATCACGCTTATAGCTCCTCCACTACAAATGGACTTCCTCAAGACAGTTTTGAACGGATTTGACCTGTTTAATGTCCTTGAGAATTGCCCTCAAGACAGTTTTAAACGAATTTCATCCCATTAATGTCCTTGAGACTCTTCCTCAAGACACTTTTGAGCTAATATTACCCTGTTCATGTCCTTGAGAATTGCCTTCAAGACACTTTTGACCATATTTTATCCCATTTACGTCCTTGAGACTCTTCCTCAAGACACTTTTGAGCTAATATTACCCTGTTCATGTCCTTGAGAATTGCCCTCAAGACACTTTTGACCATATTTTATCCCATTTACGTCCTTGAGACTCTTCCTCAAGACACTTTTGAGCTAATATTACCCTGTTCATGTCCTTGAGAATTGCCCTCATGGCACCCCACAACGGAATTCACCTGCTTCCATGCCCTTACACTATCTAACTTCTAAAAATTTCGTCTTATAATTGCTCAGCGCAAGGAGCGGCCAAATATATGGATAGCTGTGATAATGGATGTAAAACCTTCCTGGAAGTCCAGCACCTGTCGGGTATTCCTTTCTCCAATCGTCCGTGTTCAACAAGCGGACAAGCGATTCAATCCCCCGGTCGATTTCTTTTGTTGGGTGATCATTTATAGAAATTAATGCGTCCAATGCCCAGGCGGTTTGGGAAGGAGTACTGGCTCCTAAAGAGATGTATTTCCTTTCTTTATCACTCCTGCACGATTCTCCCCATCCGCCATCACTATTCTGTATTTGATACAGCCATTTTATCGCTTTAATAATGGATTGGTGATCAGCCGACATACCAGCAGCCATCATGCCTGTAAGTGCAGCCCATGTTCCGTAAATGTAACAGATGCCCCACTTGCCATACCAGGACCCATCATTCTCTTGATTGTTCATAAGCCATTCTATACCTTTCAGAACTTGACTGTTTTCTCTGCCCATCCCTGCATCGTTCCCTAAAAATTCAAGCGTCCTCCCTGTCAGGTCTGCGCAGGATCTATCAAGAGCCGCATCTTCCGCACCATCCATCGGAACCCACGACAAGATATCTTTATTTTTATTTTTTTCAAATGCCGGCCAGCCGCCATCCTTATTTTGCATGGAAAGAGCCCACTTCACACCACGGTTCCATGCCATCCGCTTTACAGGATCAGTATACGCATCAAGCTTTAGAGCACGCAATGCCGCGGTCGTATCATCTACATCAGGATTGATTGTGTTACTCTCTGAAAATCCCCAGCCACCCGGTGCTGTCTGTGGAGCTTCTGAAGCCCAATCTCCTTTTTGGGTATGCTGGTGACGATATAGATAATGACTTGCTTTTAAAATTTGCGCATTCCGGCTGTCCACCCCTGAAGATTGCAGGGCATGGCTGATCAAAGCGGTATCCCAAATAGTCGATGGGGAATTTTGGATATGGGGGTACCCATCACCTTTACACTGATAAGAAATCAGTGCCTTGATTGCATTGACCACTAGCGGATCTTTTCTTGAATATCCCTGGGATAAAAGTGCAATAATCATATAAAAACTCGAGGAGAAATAACTGTACAAGCTGCCATCCGGCTCTAACCTTGCAAGCATGTAATTTAAGGCCGTCTTTTTGGCAAGGTCATTTAGATTTGCCGGAAATGCTGCGATTGCTTCAACTCCACTTGTGACGTATTCAATGAAAGACCTTTCTTCCTCCCGAAAAAACGAGAAGTCCTCCTGATCTTTCAATAGGTATGAAAGATCAGGAGTAGTGCTTGTTTTGCGGATATACCTTTCACTTTTCAAGAGAAGCAAAGGCGCCAGATGGACTCTGGCATAAGCACTGAAATCAGTGAAACTGACCGGAAAATACGTGGGAAGTAATATGACCTCTACAGGTACAGGAAAGAAACGGTCCCAAGGATATTGTCCATGAGCGGCAAGCATGAACTTTGTCATTGAATGGACCTTATCGAGGCCCCCTCCAGAAAGGATGCAGTCCCTTGCTTTCACCATATTTTCATCTTTTTCCTTAACGGCACCACTCCAAAGCAGTGCAAAATAGGCTTCTACAGTCGCCGATAAATTTCCCTCCACCTCATCTCTATAAATCTTCCAAAACCCCTTCTCTTCCTGCTGAGATAAAAGCCTATCTGCAAGCTCTTGCACCAAACGTTCTTTTTTTATCCCCAGGGATCTTATGAGGACGATCATATAGGCATCCGTCATCAAACTGTTTTCAAAGCAGTACCTCCATGCCCCATCTTCCTCCTGATCTTCTAATAATCTTTGAGTTAATCTGGATATTTCAGGATCGATCAAGGTCTCCATATTTCCACCACCTCTTCAACTTGAGTACCATACATTAATATATTCAGGAGTTCAGGGGTCATGTCGGCGGGACCACACACAGAAGTTCAAAATTTCTACAAATTCACCAGCTTCCCATGATTTCCTTTTTTTGTATACTAGAAGTAAGGAAATAGATTTCAAGGAGGGCTTTTTTTATGGTAGAAACTAATCGTAAACCCAATAAGAAATGGCTGCTTTTTCTTTCATTGACAACCCTTGTGCTGGTCTGTAATTTTGCATTCTACCGCCTGGAAGAAGTTCCAACAGGGATGGCCATCGCTTCAGTGATCGACCTCATGATCATTATTCCGCTCATGGCTTACTTTTTTATCATCAGGCGGAATCACTCTGTGAAAAATTTATCACTTGTCATCGCAGCAGGGTACGGGGCAGCATGGCTTATCATTCCAAACGACCACCTTTCATCGATTCCGTTCTTCAAGTACCTGCTGATTGCTGCGGAAGGAATATTCTTGCTTGTTGAGTTATATATCGTCTTTCACCTCTTTAAAACCATTCCTAAAGTATGGAAATATACAAAGAAACTTAAATCTCAAACCGGCGACTTCTTGCCTCACCGTTTGGAGAAGGCCGTTCATCAAAATATGAACACCTCACTTCCCATCAAAATTTATCTGACTGAATTATCGCTTTTTTACTACAGTCTGTTCTCCTGGAAGAAAAGAGCCCGGCTTGCGGGACGTTCATTCACCCTTCATCAACAAGGAAGCACCATCGCTCTTTATGTCATGCTGATTCACGCGCTTATAATAGAATCCATTGGACTGCATTATTTCCTTCACCAATGGAACCCGGTCATTTCATGGATCCTGTTAATTTTAAACTTATACTCGCTCCTGTTCTTCCTTGCTCAAATTCAAGGGTTTCGGTTGAATCCCGCTAAGATTACCGATGATGAGCTGATTATCAGAATGGGGTTTACCACCAGAATCAATATACCTCTGACGAATATTACATCTGTCAACCAATATGAAGGTCCTGAAAGACTATCCAAAGATCAATCAAAAACCACCTTTCTAGCGCTCGCTCCCGATTTCATTTCTGAGAAGGCTCAGCTGGAAATTAATTTAAAAGAGCCGCAAAAAGCTCATTATCTCTATGGGTACACAAAATCAGTTTCACAAGTTCATATCAAACTGGATGATCCGGCCTCTTTCGAAAAATCTTTGAAGAGCAGTTTGAATAATATAAGTTGATTCTCTCACTCTTGGACTGTTCTCCTTTTAGAACAGTCCCTATTTTTTGATGCTGAAGAGTCTTTCTGCATTTCCTTACGTTTTACATCTTTATGTTAGAATGAAAGTAAGAATTCAGAATGTTTGTATGATTGGAAGTGGTTTCAAATGAAATATTCAATTCACCCACTGGGTGACTCTGCTGTTTTAATAGATTTTCATGACCTCTGCGAGGAAACATGCATGAACACAATGACCGCCTTTACAGACGCAGTGACTGATAACCAGCATAAAGCAATCATTGAGGCGTTACCTGCTTATAAGACAGTGACCATTCACTATAATCCTCTAAAAATCCATTCTCCTTCTCCCTTTAAGGTGATCGAGGATTTGCTTGTAGAAAAATTAAACGGTCTGCAGCCGAATGAAAATTCACCGCAAAAAAAGGTCATTACCATACCGGTTCTATATGGAAGTGAAGCCGGTCCGGACCTCGCATTTGTTGCCGAACACTGTAACATAAGTGAAGAGAAGGTGATTGAGCTGCATACCCGGCCAATATACTCCGTCGCTTTCCTTGGTTTCTCCCCGGGCTTCCCTTTTCTGAAAGGAATGGAGCCTTCCATAGCCTCGCCACGAAGAAAAAATCCAAGGGTCAGGATTGATGCCGGCTCTGTTGGCATTGCCGGAAACCAAACGGGGGTTTACCCAATCTCTTCACCTGGAGGATGGCAAATCATTGGCAAGACGCCTTTGAAACTATTTGACCCGGATAATCCGAGTCAGCCAGCACTTCTGTCACAAGGGGACCAAATAAAATTTTCTCCAATAACGAGAGCTGAATTTGAACGATTGGAGGAAAGCTAGAATGGGTTTTACAGTTGAAAAAAGTGGACTTCTTTCAACCATCCAGGACAGCGGCAGGACCGGCTACCGAAGAATCGGCATGCCTGTCAGCGGAGCAATGGATGATAAAGCATTCCGGTTTGCCAATCTTTTAGTGGGTAATAACGAAGGAGATGAAGCATTGGAAGTCACACTCCAGGGACCAGTGCTCCATTTCAAATCCGACACCGTGATTGCCATCAGTGGAGCAGATTTGAATCCTTCAATTAACAATGAACCAGTCCCCAATAATAAACCTTTGCTTGTTGGAAAAGGCGATGTTCTCAGATTCGGAATGGCTGAAAAAGGAATGCGTGCTTATGTAGCCTTTAAAGGAGGCCTGAAAGTCGTTAAACAGCTCGGGAGCAGCAGTACCAATACACTTGCAAAGCTTGGTGGATACAAGGGAAGGGCATTAAAAGCCGGCGACAAAATAGCCCTTAATATCGAAGGCCATAAAGATAAACAGATCCAATGGTCTCTGTCTCCCACCCTCTTCACCTATCTTCAGAAAAAAGAAGTGAGAATCATAAGAAGCAGACAATGGGACTGGTTTACTGAAGAGGCTCAGATGCACTTTTTATCAGGAAGTTTTACAATCAAGCCTGAATCAGACAGGATGGGATACAGACTGAGCGGTCCAGCTCTGGCTTTAAAACAGTCACAGGAGCTATTAACAGAGGGTATCGCCAAAGGAACAATACAAGTCCCGGCCAGCGGCCAGCCGATTATCCTTATGGCAGACAGCCAACCTACAGGTGGATACCCGAAGATTGCCAACGTTATTACAGCAGACCTGCCAATCATTGCACAACTAAAGCCGAATGAATCGCTATCCTTCAAGGAAGTTACACTTGAAGAAGCTTATGAAGCTTTAAGGGAAACTGAAGCAGAGATGAAAATGATAAGGGCAGCGGTCCGGATGAAGAATGAGTGATCTCTGATGATTGAAGGTTTTAATAAGGGGGCCTTTCTGAATAAAAGAGACGAACCGGAAACCAGTTACGTATCCGATCAAAATAGAGAAAACATGTGTTCGTAATGGAATAACACAAAATCTTAGTCAGGAGGTCAAGCACTTGCATATCGACTTAAACTGTGACCTTGGAGAAAGCTTCGGTACTTATTCCAAAGGTAATGATGAAAAGATATTGGAAATCATAACATCGGCGAACATCGCCTGCGGCTTTCATGCAGGGGATCCGCAAATCATGCTGAAGACCGTTCAGCTGGCACTGAAAAATGGAGTCAAAATCGGAGCTCACCCCGGCTATCCTGATTTGCAGGGTTTTGGGAGACGTAATATCGATATATCCCCTGAAGAAATATATTCTCTGGTTTTATATCAGATTGGTGCCTTGAACGCCATTGTCCGTTCCCAGGGAGGACAGCTATCACACGTTAAGCCACACGGTGCCCTGTACAACCGGGCAGCAAAGGAAATAGAGACGGCCAAAGCAATCGCAAAGGCTATTCATGATTTTGATCCGTCATTGACATTGTTTGGATTGGCTAACTCAAAAATGATCACCGCCGGCAAAGAATTGGGCCTCGAAACCGCCAGTGAGGTTTTTGCAGATAGAACGTATAGAAGTGACGGCACTCTTACACCAAGATCGCAAGAAGGAGCTGTCATCCATGATGATGATCAGGCCCTCGCCCAGGTAGTTAAAATGGTAAAAGAGCATAAAGTGGTGAGCACAGATGGGACAGAGATTGATATTACTCCCGACACAATATGCTTACATGGCGACAATGAACAAGCCCTGATTTTCGCCGGAAAAATCATCAAAATCTTGAAATAGAACAAAAAAGCTGGCCTCGAGTTTGAGACCAGCTTTTTTCGCTTACTTTTCTTTTTTTTGATCTCCCATTACATTAAAGGGAAGCTTTTCAGCTGCCGCCTGAAGGATTTTATGGTTTTTAACATTCTCCATCAAGAACTCAGTATAATCATCATCTCTGGAAAGGGCTGCGGAATGCTGTTTTTTAATATGGTTTTCAGCGTCTTGGAATGTCGGAAAATCATTTTCAAATTCACCATTATACTCGACTCTCCAACCTTCACCGTCAAGTGGATACATAAACAATTGGTCTTCCTGCCTGTTTTTATAAAGAGATCCATTAGGTGATTCCTTCAAATTATAGCGGTTTTTTGGAGCGTCAATCGGGAGTGGCTCCACATTGAAGACATCTGTGACAAACAGCTTGAATGCTTCTGTATTAAGGTTGCATCCGGAAGCCTTAGCATGACCGCCTCCCTCAAACTTTCCTGCCACTTCGGAAACATCCACATGATCGTGAATCGTTCGCAAACTAATCCGCTTGCCCCCGACACTGATGATCGCTATATAGTCCAGGAAAGGATTATCTTTTCCCAGTTCATTCCCTAATTCTGAATGGTAAGATTCAGCATGAACAATCCCTACACAGTAGTCACCAATGAATGATTTCGTCAGTTCCCGCCTTTTACGGCGTATATACCTTTCAATCTTGCCTTCTTCCATTTCAAGAAGTTTCAATTCAAACTCATCAAAGAAAAACTTTTCATTGTTTTGAAGACGGTTGAGCATTTTTTCTTCAAACTCTTCAATCGTCAGCAGGAAGAATAAATCGTTTAATCTTTTTGCGGTTGTGTTATTATTCACATCCCATTCCCATGTATCATACTGCCTCACAAGTTCAACAAATTCATCAAGGATCGGTGTCGGTTCAATTTCTCTTTTTTTCTTCAGATCTTCATATAAAAGAGATGTCGCTGATGCAAGCCTTCCGTCCTCATACTGTACTGTCACAGATGCCCATTTATAGGAGTTCAAATGCTCTGCGCTGCGATGATGGTCAATCAGCTCCACTTTCCCATCTTTTTTGAAATAGCTTTCGATCGCTTCTTCATTTTCTTTATTTACAGAGAGATCGGTGATGATCAGTTTGGTGTTTTTCTGGGGCTTCTTCAAGAATCTAGCCACCTGGAAGTTCAGCCCGCCGATTGAATTGTACCGAACTTCAGCCTCTTCTCCCCAGGCAATTTTTGCGATAATGCCGCACCCGACACCATCTAAATCATTATGAGATAATAAAAAACGTTGCATGTTTGGCCTCCTGGCTTTCTCTATGTATTGATGGTTCTATTTTCCGTCATTTCCTTGCTAATATACAGCAAAAAGCTCCGTCTGTTAAATGAAACGGAGCAATGTTTGCAATAACTAAATTCTCTTTTCCTGAAATTCTTTCGAAAAATAATTAAATGATTTCCGCTCCAGGTGCGTGACTCCGCGGGGCGGGCGGTGAGCCTCCTCAGCTTCGCTTCCGGGGTCTCACCTGTCCCGCTAGTCCCGCAGGAGATCACGCACCTTCCGCTTCAATCAACCATTTCATTGCAATCACCGAGATTTCTCAAAGCAGCCTCTCTAAAAAATATTAATAATTTTTTTAAAGAACAAGCGTAAAAAGATTAGGTGAAATGGCAAGCTATCTAAAAGCATTAAACCTTATTTAAAAGCATAAGTACTTCTATTCTGCGAATGAAAAGATACTACACTCCCCGCTTATTCCCCCATACATACGTATGAAGCTGCGGAAGGACCCTGACATTATTCAGCCGTTCGCTTTCAGTGACAGTATCAATCAACTTCTCATAATCCGTTATCAACTGATTTAATAGGCCTTTTTCATTCTCAGAAGAAAGGTTTGTATTGCCAACTTGCAGGAAGAAGGGTACTTCTGGGTATCTTTCGTGAAGATCTGTTGCATATTCGAGGTCTTCATCATTAAAGATGACCACTTTCAGACTATAGCTTTTATGTTCTTTTAACTGTTCTAAAATGAAGTCGAGTTTTTCAAAGTCTGTTTTCATCCCTGAGCTTGGCGGTTTTGGAGAAAGTGTAAGTTCGTCGATGTCCAAAAACCAGTCCTGCCATCTGCTTCCCTGTGTCTCAAGGGCGGATTTGATCCCATTTTCCTTGAATACAGTGAGGAGGTCATCAATCGCAGCAATAAGGGCCGGATTACCTCCTGAAATTGTGACGTGATTGAATCTGTTGCCGCCAATCTCACGAAGTTCCTCCCAAATGTCCAATGCTGTCAACATCCGAATGTCCTCTTTGGCTGAACCATCCCAAGTAAAAGCTGAATCACACCATGAGCAGGAATAATCACATCCAGCGGTGCGGACAAACATCGTTTTTTGACCGATGACCATCCCTTCCCCCTGGATAGTAGGTCCGAAAATTTCTAAAACCGGTATTTTTCTCATTGCTTCCTATCCTTTCTTGGACGGAATATACAGTAGCTTGTCGGGGTTTCCCGTAAAAACACCTGCAGACACTGAGCATGATTTCCCTGTTTATCCAGATAATTTTGTATCAATACATAAATCAGTTCGGCCATAACCTCAGTAGTCGGGAATCTTTCAGGGTTTTCAGAAAACAGGGGATCATCATTCAACATCGTGTGATCGAACCGGTCATGTATCAGCTTTTTAATGGTTGAGAAGTTGATAAGAAATCCGGATTCGTCCAGGGTGTCTCCACCTATCGTAATATTGGCAAAATAGGTATGGCCATGGACTTTCTGGCATTTCCCTGCACCTTCAGACGGAATAAAGTGTGCAGCCGCAAACTGAAAATCCTTATTTAATTCATAAGAAAAGGAATGCTCGGGCACCGGGTAGATTTGTCCTATCATGACTCTTCCCCTCCTTTTTTTGAAGATAAATAGTCTGAAAGACCTTTACTTCGCAACTTGCAGGATGGACAGGTTCCACAACCATCTCCACGTATTCCGTTATAACAAGTCAGTGTTTTTTCACGAATATATTGCAGCACACCCATGTCATCGGCCCATTTCCAGGTGGCTTCCTTATCCATCCACATTAATGGAGTGTGTAGGACATACCCTTCATCCAGTGCCAGGTTCAATGTAACATTGAATGATTTTGCAAATATGTCCCGGCAATCAGGGTAGCCGCTGAAATCTGTTTCACAAATTCCTGTAACGATATGCTTAGCACCGATATTTTTGGCAAGTACCCCCGCAAATGAAAAGAACAGCAGGTTTCTTCCCGGAACAAAAGTGGAAGGCAGTTCACCTTCCTTTTCTGTGATCTCTTCGTCTCTTGTAAGTGCACTTGGGGAAAGCTGGTTAAGCAGGCTCATATCAAGCACATGGTGACGCACGTTCAATTCCTCAGCAATTTCCCTTGCACAATCCAGTTCAAAAGAGTGTCTCTGTCCATAATTAAACGTAACAGCTTCTACCTCTTTAAATTCTTTTTTTGCCCAAATCAGGCAGGTGGTGCTATCCTGTCCGCCGCTGAAAACAACAAGCGCTTTTTCGTTCTTCATAAATTATCTCCTCTCTCTTTCAGGCTTACTGCCATTTAAAAGAAGAAGGAAGTTCATGGCAATTCTCTATAAGATCATCATCGTTCACTTGAAAAGCAAACAAAAAACGGCACCTAAGGAGATGCCGTTTCCTTAGTTTTTTATAGAGGGTTAAGCTAGAACCTCTCCTGCAGACCTGCAGTGTTCTTCTATTCATTATGCTAATATAACATACCAAGATGTTGAATGTCACCCATCTCCTGAATTATTTGCGTAAAACAGGCATTGAGCAGCAACGGAAAGAACCACCAGATTTAATAATTTCAGAAAAGTCGACTTCAATGACTTTATATCCATGCTCTCTCAATTTCTTATTGACTGCCTTGTTTTGAGGCAGACTTAAAACTTTTTTGTCCCCAATGGACAAGACGTTCGTGCCCATTGTGAATTGCTCCTTGTCATCTACTTCAATCAGATTGTAGTAAGACCCCAGCATTTGCAGTTCTTTTTGCTTGAAAGCGGGTGAAAAGACCAATGCTTCCTGAGGAGAGAGAATGTTGAAGACACAATCCAGATGAAGATACTTTTTCTGGAAAGGCACCGGGATGACCGAGTAGCCATCTGCAAGTTCATTCAATTGATCAATGGCCCCTGAATTGGTACGATGGCTGACACCGACAAAAACTTTGTTCTTGTCTACAATCACATCTCCGCCTTCGATACTGCTGAAATCAATCTTTTTATATTTATGTCCATTGCTTTCGAGCCAGTTTATTAGTACCTCTTCTTCCCCTGCCCGAATATCACTTCCCATTTCAGAGACGTAGACCGTATCACCGATCGTGAAGCCTATGTCTCTTGTGAAAACCTGTTCAGGCAGTTTCTGATCTGGTGTCAATTGGATAACTTCAGTACCGTTATCCTTCATTGCTTTTACAAAATCATCATGCTGCTTCAATGCAGTTTGAATATCTATATTCTTATCAAGAAAATGTTTTTGGGTCTCATTGATAACTTCTTCAATCTTCATATAACGAGGCTGGCAAACTATAACTTTTTTCAACCTGTCATATTCACTGTCACAGTATTCCGTTTGGTGTTTTCGAATGGTTGTCGCCATTTATAACCCTCCATATAGTATTGCCTTTTTACGAGAATATTCCCATAGCGGCAATGGTATTAAACCATTTGATGAAGGGGGATTCTGGCAAGCTTTCTTCCTTAGCGTATAAAAATTAACCGATATGATTAAATACTGTATGTTTATTCTAAAACTACTTAAAATGGTTTCTTTTTATGAATGAATATTTATCTCTATTTTTTATCCACCTTTCAAAAAACCTACTTTAGTCCTATTGAAGGTTTTTTCGAAAAGCATAGCTCGACTTCCGGTAATCCATTACATCCTCATAAAAACGATGGGCATCCTTCCTATGAAGACCTGAATCCAATCCAACCGTCTCACAATTATGCTTCCTCCCCCACTCTTCAACATACCGAAGCAGCTCTCTTCCATATCCTTTTGAGCGAACAGATGTTGAGGTTACAAGATCATAGACAAACAAGTGCCGCTTGGCATAGAAGTTCGTTCTGATAATAATCCCTACAAGTGATACTACCCGCCCTTCATCATAGAGACAAAAAACCCTGTATCCTTCAGCTCTCATATCTTTCAGCAGAAGATTGAACTCCTCTTTGGACAGGTCTGTCCTCAGCTCACTCAACAGCTGGTAAGCCTCTTCCCATTCTTGTTCCGTCACTGCTTCCCTAATATCCATGTTCATTGCTCCCTTTTGAAATCTAAACTACCACACTACTATTCTTCTCGGTATCCGGTTATTCCTGCTTCACCCCTTTAAAGCACTAAGAGGGACAGTCCCCTGTTTCGCGTTAATGCACTAAAGGGTGTGCCCGTTTGTGTTTTTATACGCGAGGCATTTAATGCCCTTCATATTGTTAGGGGGAACAGTGCATACTTTTATCATTTGAATGGTTTCTGGCCACAGAAAAGAGCGCCCCGCGGCGCTCTTTTCTTAGACCCAATTACCTTCTGTCTGTATTGGATGTTCCTTAACTTGTTTAACTGGGTAAACCGTTAATTGTAGAGAGATACAATAATACCTTGTAATTGGATTTACTACTTATACGTAATGGTAATCCTTCTTCTCATTTCATTTCTTATCATCGCAATAAATTCTTCTGAAAGATTTTCTCTTTTTGCATGCCTCCAGACAGTCATCAGTTGCTTATTGCTCAGGTACTTTAATGTTTTGGGTCTCATGGATTCCTCCTAACGAAAAGAAAGAACATCAAAATTTGACAAATGGTTTCTTTGGCTTTTACCCCTTTTTCCAAAAAAAATAACGCTTTGTTTGAAAATTACACTCTACTAAGTTATATCATCCACGTTTTTCCTCTCATCTGTTACACTATCCTTAACCACCTCAAATAGACAAAATAAAACTGCAACACCCAGGAAATAACTCTGAGTGTTGCAGTTTTGTATTTCTATCGTATAAAACCGCCTTCAGAATGAATTACCTGGCCTGTAATCCACTGAGCCTCTGAAGACACTAGGAAGGCGATTAATTTAGCCGTATCTTCCGGTATACCTAACCTCCCCATCGGGAAGCGTCCCAGCAACTCTTCTTTGAACTCTTCCACTATCCATCCTGTCTGGGTAGGACCCGGATTGACTGCATTTATGGTGATGCCTTTACTTGCAACAGAGGTTGCTGCTGATTTGACGAACGCCTCTACACTGCTTTTTGTCACTGCATAAGCAAGTTCATTTGGCATAGGGCCTAGAGACTGCCCGCTGGTTAGAAAAATGACCCTGCCTCCTGCAGAACTTTCGCAGACCTCAAAGAATTTAATAGTCAGCATGCACGCACTCCTGACATTTACAGTGTAGTGACGATCCAGTTCCAACCCAGTTAAGCTGTCGATTGTCGTCTCCGTTGAATAAGCAGCATTATTGATTAAAATGGATGGCTTTCCCATCGTTTCAGTCACGATGTTCATCACTCTTTCCGGACCATCTTCGCTCATAAAATCAATTTCTTCCCATTGACATTTAACGCCTTTCTCCCGGATTAACCCCTCCAGTTTCTCAAAGCTCTCTTCTTCTGCTCCCCAAGGCATATTTCTGTCATACCCTCTGAAGCCAGTAAAAAAGATATCACATCCCTGATCAGCTAACTTAAGACAGATGGATGCTCCCATTCCATCTAACCGGCTGGCACCAGTAACCACCGCTATCCTGCTCATCCCCTCAACTCCTTTAACTGAAGCAGTACTTCCTGATATTGCTCTTCAAGAAAAGCAATATCGTCAGATGGTGAAGGTATGCTCAACCTGCCGATGAGTTCTGTCATCCGTGTTTCCAGTTTCATGATTTCTTCTCTGTTTTCCTCAACCGGGAAAGGTTTTTCACTCCATTCTTCAAACTGCCGTAAACCGCCATCAAACATACTGATTGTTCCATCATGGAATCTCCAGAGCTTATCCGCAACATTTTCTACAAATTTTCTATCATGGGATACGACGAGTACTGTGCCGGGATAATCTTTCAGAAGACCTTCCAGTGTCTGCAAAGTCTCAAGATCGACATGATTAGTCGGCTCATCCAGCACCAGCAAATTATAATCCCCTGACAGGAGCTTGGCGATAGATGTCTTAACCCGCTCTCCACCGCTAAGCACATGGATGGGCTTGTGAACATCTTCATCATAAAACCTTAACCGTGCAAGAATGATTCTGATGACATGCTGAGGAAGTGTACTGCCCTCTGATACGTACTCTAAGATTGTAGAATCCATCGGAAGATTTTCAAGAGCCTGATCAAAATAACCCACTTTCACATTCTTTGCAAAGTCGATTTCTTCTGAACTTTCTCTTAAAAGCTGCCGAATCAAAGTGGTTTTTCCACTGGCGTTCCTCCCGATACAAGCTGTTTTACTTCCTGTTTTCAACTTAAGGCTGGAAGTGTGGTATAGTCTTTTGCCTTCAATAGTTGCTTCTATATCTTTAGCTGAGAGCAAAGTCCGTCTATGAATCGGAGTCTGCAATACGTACTCCATCTTGACTTTATCCCACTCAAAGGGCTTTTCAACCTTTTCCAGCCTGTCAATTCGTTCTTTGATCACCGTCGACACACGTTCAACCTTACCCCGTTTTCCCGCAGCTTTTCCTTTATACAGCTGCCACTCAGAATTACCCATACGGGAAGGCGGCTTATCCATGCCTTGAGCTTGTCTTTTTTTCTGTTCATACCTTTCCGTCAATCGTTTCTTCTCTTTGGTATAGCTCTCGTATTTAGCTTCCTGCTCCTTCTTTTGTCGGTCTTTTTCCACCAAGTAATCATCATAATTACACTGATATTCCGTTAATTTCCCTTCTTCTATTTCCCATATTTTTGTACATACTGCATCCATTAAGGTCCTGTCATGGGATGCCACTACAAAGCTTCCTTTAAATGATTTCAGTCTTTTCTGCAGTTCACCTATCCTTTCCCAGTCCAGATTGTTGGATGGTTCATCCAAAAACAACATTTGGTGACCTTCAGAAAATAACGCATTAAGCTTCTTAATCGTTCTTTCTCCTCCGCTTAAATAAGTGGAAGCTTCGGTGTTATTCAATTGTGGTAAATATCCACTGCTGCAATGCCAGTCGACTACAGGCCTTGCTTCCGTCAATCCTTGCAGATACTTCATAAGCAGTGATTTACCCTGACCGTTTTTGCCGATCAGTCCAATTTTATCGCCTTGATATACGCTCAATTCTTTTTCATCAAAAAATATCTTTTCACCAATCGTATAACGAACATTTTTCGCTTTCATCAATAACATAAAAAAACCTCCCCGAAATGCTCCGGAAAGGTTAGTATGTATTCTATGCTCTAAGTATGAAAAAAGTTACACATGCAGAAAAATCCCAAGAAAGTTTTCTTGAAGGCTGAATGTTTACTTTTTGAGCAAGAGTCATTTTTGAAAAATGGACATACTTATCCTATCCGGAACGAGTTTAATTTTGCACATATGCTTTGGCATTTCTCGTTTTTTGTGGGATAGGTAATTACTTCATTGCTCAAAAATTCAGTCCTTTCATTTTTAGTTACTGTTAGTATATTGGCAATCATTAGAATTTGCAACTAATAAAGGGAAATTATTCTTTAGTTACGCTCTGTTAATGAATATTTTTATATGCCTAAGAAAAGAATGTTTTTTGATTTCCGTTCCAGATGTGCGACTCCGCGGGGCGGGCGGTGAGCCTCCTCGGCTGCGCCTGCGGGGTCTCACCTGTCCCGCTAATCCCGCAGGAGGTCGCACACCTTCCACTTCAATCAACTTGATATTAATAATGGAATGTTGGACTTTCCATAAAGCATTAATTTGCGATAACAACATTTAAATGCAGAATGACGGCAAAGCTACTCTCCCTGTACCTATGTTTTACCTGTAAAAATAAGCCCGCTAAATGGATTTATTGTTCCTCCATCTTCTTTTCTTTATGGTTTTGAAAGTTTTATAGATGATCAGAACAGCCGCAAACAAACTGACAAAAATCATTTCAGGCATAGATATACCTCTCCTTCTGCATTGATTATTACCACAATATTCTTCCGGTAAAGAAAATAATTCTAAAGCACTTGAGCTTTCCGGCGAACTTTAAGAAGGAGTTTTTGCTATTAACGTTGATTTGTAAATTCCTTTTCAACTCTATAAAGCTTTCTGATAAGCCTGATTTGTCCCCGGTGGTTGATTTCATCTTCAAATACATGAAACCACTTGAAGAAGTTATTTCCCTTATTACCGTACCAAAAATCGGTCTCCTGATAGAGCCAGCTATCCTCCAGGGCAGCAAAATTTTCCTCAGTTATCCGCCTGACAGCCGCCAGTTCATCCAGATAGTAATCAACAGGCTTCCCTTTTAAAATAGAAGCTTCTTCACCCAAGCCGACAGCCGGCTCCAATGTATCGGCGTATTCATGAACCTCTTCCTCACTTGCCTCTTCAAACGTGATTTTTTGGAATACCTTTTCTATAGCAATCATATGTGCCAGAAGCATGGCAATCGAGTTGAAATCCTCATTGTACCGATAATCGACTTCTTCCTGAGAAACGTTTTTTAAATCAGCCAACGTTGTGAACCTGGCATAATTCATCATTGAAATTAATATCGAAAAGTTTTTTTGGTATCCTTCTTTTGCTTTTATCAGAAACAAATCTTGATCGATTTCCATCTTTCCTGCCCCCTGCTATTCCTTCGATTACTTCCCTATAGTATCATAATAATTAGAAAATTTGTCCAATTACCGAAAAATGACCGAGAAAGACATTCCACTTTTGACAACATGGCTGCAGACCCCGCTTGTTTACGAATTTTTCAACGGCGTTCCCTCTTCCTGCGAGGAAGTACACAATAAATACTTGCCGCGGGTTCAGGGGAAACACCCGGTTAAACCGTACATTTTTAGTTAAAAGGGAAATCCTGCAGGCTATCTGCAAAAATATAAAATTGAAAGTGGGACCGCTTCAGTATGGGAGTACGCTGAAGAGGATACGATTTATGGGATGGATTGCTTCATTGGAGACCCCGAACTCTTCAATCAAGGGGTCGGAACCAGAATGGTGAGAGGCTTTGTAAATCATATACTCCCTTCCGACTCTCCTTCCTACATAGTGCTTGATCCAGCCAAGAAAAATAAACGGGCAATCCGATGTTATGAAAAAGCGGGGTTCAAAATTATAAGGGAGATCTCTGATGGTTCCTCTCTGCTTATGGAGTTGGAGAGCCGTTCAAATACCAGCCCCAAGATGTTGTAGGAGGAGTTCCCTTACCGGCAAAGTATAGGCATCAAACTTATCTATATCATCAATAGATATCCAGGCGATTTCCACTATATCCTGATTATCAGGAAATGTGTGATCCAACTGCATCTCCCCTGAAACAATCTCGGCTAAAAAAGAAAACTTTCCAGTCTCGCAGGGGAGCAGCTCGATGATCTTCGTTAAATATCCCGTTTCTTCTTTAACTTCCCTTACCATTGCCTGCTCAGGGGTTTCATTATTCTCTATTTCACCGCCTGGGAAATTCCAGACAATGTCTCCTCTTTCAACATACTGCTTTACCATTAATACATACTCATCTTTTAAAATAACTCCCTGTGAAATCAACACTTTTCTCCTCCACTTCTATAATTATGTTTTATTTTACCAATAATTTTTAAATCTGGTAAAATATATATCTATAACTATAAAAATAAAGGGTGTGTTCGTATGAGTTATCCAATCAGGGTCAGGGCCGGTGCATTGATTATCGAGGATGAAAGAGTCCTTTTGGCGAAATTTGAAGATAAAAACGGGGTACATTATAATCTGCCTGGAGGAGGGGTGGAAAAAGGTGAATCCACTTCTGAAACAGCGGTAAGAGAGGCAAAGGAAGAGGCAGGTGTGGAGGTCGATGTTCAAAAGCTTGCCTTTATATATGAGTATGCCCCTCATCAAAATGAAAACCTGTTTGGTTCCACACCAAATTTAAGTTTGTTTTTTGAATGCAGGATCATCAATGGCAGTGAACCTTGCTTGCCAGCTGTACCGGATGCCAATCAGACTGGAGTTGAATGGGTTCATCTTTCCGAATTGAATTCCATTGTTCTATATCCCAACATTCAAAGACAAATACAAGACTATGTCTCGGGACAATATGTCATGGGCCTTATTGAAGAAAAATCCTTGAATAAATAGTAGCTGGGCTCATCGGCAGCCATTCTATGTTAGTATGGAGAAAACTATTCTAAGGATGTGTAGAGATGCTGCTAATAAAAATGCCTAAAGAAGAAAAAGATGATATCATCGGCAGAATTCAAACTTTTCATTATGAACAGCACGGGGAGGAAATCGGCATCATTGGGGCGGAGAATCTTTTTGATTTCTTCATGAAAGAACTAGGACCCTATTTTTATAATAAAGGGGTAATGGATTCCAAGGAAGTATTGATGGATAAGATGCTTCTAATGGAAGATGATTTGTATGCACTGAAGAGGCCCATTAAATAGCTTTTCTCGAACGAACTTATTACATACCGTTTGCTCTTTGCTCAAAGCAACAAAGCCCCTCCATTCAAAGGGGCTTTGTTTATTCAACTGTATGAATTCCCTCTGTTGCAAAGACTCTTTCATTGTTCAGCACATCTATCTCAAGAGCATTCACTTCTTTATCCTCAACGATCTTTTGCAGCTCAGCTTCGGTCAAGCTTTTTGTCAGGCTAAAGGATTCGTTGATTTCTGTTACTTTGGATCCTTCACCTTCTTTATGGCTGATGTACTCTCCTTCAAAGACGAACAGGTCTGATCCCAGAGCTTTCACAAGTTCTGAATTAGTGACATAGAGCCTGACCTGATAGGAAGTTTCGGGCTCCATATTAACATCATCCAAAGTAATATGGACATCCAGCTGTTTTCCATCTTCTGATAGAGATACACTGGACTTTTCAATCATTTCAATTTTTTTATTTCCGCATCCTGCCATGAGCAAGACGACAATAGCCAGCAGAAATGCTGCCGAATACAACTTTCTCACAAAAAGTCCCCCAATTCTCTCTTTCTCCATTTATAATACTATAATGCAAATCGGGATGGAAAGGAATCTGGATGTAGCTAACCCCTTCCTCTATAAAAAAATACTTTTTTCAGTGCTTAAATTTTACATCGATAGTCCCCGGGCAGGCTGATCCGGGTATAGGCCAGTTGATGAAATTCTTTACCAAACATGCAAAAAGAGCATTGAAAAATTAATGTTTTCAGCTTGTAGATAAAGCTCCAATGACCTGTCTACAAGCTTTATTCTATAATTATCTAGTAAGAGCTGTTCACATCTATTTCCGTTTTAGGATTAAATAGTTGATTTCCACTACAGGCGCACGACTCCGCGGGGCGGGCGGTGAGCCTCCTCAGCTTTCGCCTGTATAAAAAGTGGAAGCGCCCCGTTCAGCCCCGACAGGCAAATGTTCCTCAGCGGATAAAAGGGGATCTTTCCTTTTATTCGCTGAGGATTATTTGACCCCGAGGGGCTGGGCGCTACAACTGGATTGGGGGTCTCACCTGTCCCGCTAATCCCGCAGGAGCTCGTACACCTTCCGCTCCAATCAACACTATGTAAACTAATTGAGTTTTAACAAACATCCTAAATACAACCATTTATTATATTAGCGATTGAATTAACATTATGTTATCTATCCTTTTAGATGACAGTAGGAATCAAATTAAGATGGTGCCTCTTTACCAGTTGGTCCCGGAAGACTACTTAGTACGCAAGATTGTACAGGCCGTTGATATGAAATCATTTATGGCCTGAAACAAGACAGGTAATGTCTTGACGATGGGAGGGCGCGTATTGACCCAGTATTCTAATTAAGGTTGGGTTTCATTAAATATTTATTCGGCATTCGCCTTTAGGAGACAAACAATTAAGGAACTAGAAAACCGGACATACCAAGGGCCATGTCTAGTTTGATATACAGGGGGTTTTTCTTTACAACTAAAAACCCCCACTTCAACTTATAAGTTGAAATGGAGGTTCTCTACGGTTCAGAGCACTGAGCCCTGAACTCTAAATGCTCTTTCGCAAAATTTTTAAGTGAACAGCGGTATCAACAAACCGGCGAGCAGCAGAATCAGTGCACCGCCGAGACGGGATGATATCTGTGCAAATGGCATTAGTTCCATACGTTTTGCAGCCGATAATACCGCAACATCACCGGTTCCTCCCATGTTGGCCATACATAATCCTGCAGTGATGGCTGCTTCTATCGGATAGAAACCAACAAGTCTGCCAAGAAGTGCTGCTCCGATAACCGCACCCAACACTACTCCGAATACCGTTAAGATATATTGAAGAGTCAGTGCCTCCAATACTGTTCCAAGATCCGTGTAGGCTACCCCGATTCCGAACAGCAAAGCAAACGTCCAGTTTTTGGCTACGAACTGATACCATTGGCTCGCACCTTCAACAACTACAGTAGGAATTGTGTTTGCCACTTTGGCAGCTGCAACCAGGATGATCATGATTGCATATGCGTGTAATGGGATAAATGAAGCAAGTAGTGTACCTACCGTAAAGAAGGTAAGTGCCGCTAGCAGACCTGCACCCATTTTTTGAATATCGTATGTCATTTCCGGCTTTTCATATTTGAATCCTTGAATCAATTGGCCATTTCCAGTGAGAGATGGAAATTGCTTACCGATAATATCCAGCATGCTGGCAAGGACAATGGCGAATACATTACCAAGTGCCAGAGCCGGTACTAACATGGAAATATAGTAGCTTGGCTCGTTTCCGAGAAGTTCGGAATATATCTGACTCATAGGGACGGCTCCGGCACCCATCCCTCCGCCCATGATTGGCATCGCAATGACAAGCACAGCTTCTTGAAGAGTAAATCCAACTATTGAACCAATGAGTGCTGTTAGTGCAACCGCACCGATAACGGCTCCTCCAATCGGAAGGAAGTAACGCAAACCTACCTTCACAAGGATCTTTGAGTTCATACCAAGAATACTTCCTGTGATTAATGCTGCAATATAGAAATTCAAGAATCCACCTGACTTCATAAAATCAGTGACAGAGGTTGTAACCCCTTCTGGAAGCAAACCGCTGTAGACCATGTAAGCGGAACCAAAAATAGCCACAATCGCTCCTCCGCCAAGGAACGTCTTTACAATTGGAAGCCTGTCCCCGACATAGCCGAATAACTCACCAAGTACAATCATGACCAGCAAGCTTCCGATCATACCCCCTGGAAGATTTCCAGTATACATACTGATAAGTGTAATGGCGGTAAAGATACCGAACCATAATATCGGTGTGTTAAATATAGCAATTTTATCACCTTTAAGTGATTGAACAATGGTATTGTCAGTATTTTTGCTTTGATTGACATTTGTATATTTTCTCGCTGCTTCTCCCATTATTTTCTCCTCCTCTTTATCAAGAGAAATTCGGTTATGAAACCGAACTTCTTCCTTTTTTCTGTTGATTGGCTGTGGCCCGTACAGCTTTGGCTACTAATCTTGCCACTCTCTCATCCAATGCTTTTGGTATGATATAGTCCGCACTTAGTTCTTTGTCAGTAATAACACCGGCAATGGCATACGCAGCTGCCACTTTCATTTCCATCGTGATATCTTTGGCTTTAGCATCCAACGCCCCCCGGAAAATCCCTGGGAAGGCCAGAAGATTGTTTACCTGATTTGGATAATCAGAGCGTCCCGTACCGACGACAGCAGCACCTGCTTCCAAAGCTTCCTCCGGATATATTTCAGGAATAGGGTTTGCCATTGCCAGCACGATCGGCTTCTCATTCATTGCTTTAATATGTTCCGGTTTCATTACCCCTGGAGCAGAAACTCCAATGAACACATCAGCAGCCTGTATGGCATCATTCAATGTTCCGCTAATGCCGGTTAAATTCGTTTGTTCAGCTATTTTTTCCTGAGCATTATTCAGCCATTTTTCGCCTTTGCATACGACTCCTTCGAGGCTTACAAGAGTAATATCTTGATAGCCAGCATGTAAAAGGAGTCTTGCAATTGATATTCCGGCTGCCCCTGCACCATTGATGACAATCTTTACATTCTTATGGACTTTGTTCACAACTTTAAGTGCGTTATAAATCGCTGCCAAAACTACGATTGCCGTGCCATGCTGATCATCGTGGAATACTGGGATATCCAGCTCTTTTTTCAGTCTCTCTTCTATCTCGAAGCAGCGTGGAGCTGATATATCTTCCAAATTCACTCCACCGAAGCTTGGCTGAAGAGCTTTGATGATATTGACGATTTCATCGACATCTTTTGTATCGAGACAAAGTGGAAATGCATCGATATCAGCAAAATTCTTAAATAAAATGCTTTTCCCTTCCATAACAGGCATTGCCGCTTTTGGACCAATGTCCCCAAGCCCCAACACAGCGGTTCCGTCTGAAACTATGGCCACCATATTCCCTCTGGATGTCAAAGTGTCGACCTCATCCTGGTTTTCGGCAATAGCTTTACATACATCCGCCACACCTGGGGTATATACAAGGCTTAAATCGCTTTCATCCTTAATATTCACTTTGCTTTTTACCTCAATTTTTCCTGAATGCTGTCGATGAAGTTCGATTGTTTCATCTCTCAGGTTTCGTTTTGACATGCTTTTTACCTCCAAGTAATCGCTTACATAATGTAGTTACATCTTATTGAATATGAAAAGAAAAAAACAGGTTATGAAATTAATGCATTTTTTTTGAAATTAAAAAAAGCAAAACGCTTATTGTTATGTAAGCAAATACCTAAAAACAAATTTTCACTTCCCGTGTGAACTTCTGTAACAAAGGCCAAGCAGCAAAACAAAAAACAATTGAGGCATCCAGCCAAAAAATCTTACTCCGTCAATAAAAAACCTGATAACAGCAAAGAGCTTTGAAAGAGACAAAAAAAACTCAAGAAATCAGGAAAGATTCTTGAGTCTATAAGTATCCTTGTAGAACTTTTTCATTTTCTATATAAGAATATTGATACACTGGACGGCCGATTCCATAGATAAGCGATTCTTCCAACACGTTGATTTCAGTAAGGAAAACAAGGTACTTTCTCACAGAAACCCTTGAAATATTCGTATGCTCGGCTATTTCGTCGGTAGAAAACTGTTTCAACTCCCTGACCTTCTCAATGATAATATGAAGCGTGCTTTTTGTAAGACCTTTCGGCAATGATTTTTGACTTTCCTTCTGGCCGCTCTCCGGTTCAAATAATCTTTCATCTATTTCTGCCTGACTGAGATTTTCATTTCTATTAAAAACACTATACTTCTCTTTAAATCGCAGAAGAGCTTGTTTAAATCTTTCAAATTCAAAGGGCTTAATTAAATAATCGATCGCACCAAAGCGAAGTGCAGACTGGATTTTTTCAGTATCTGAAGCAGCTGTAATTAATATCGCATCAACAGCAAGTCCTCTTTCCCTTATGTCACTCAACAATTCAAGGCCATTTCCGGCAGGCATAAAGACATCCAATAATATCAAGTCGACTTGCTGAGTATCCAATATTAATTTTGCTTCCTTAACAGAATTCACCACATCTACTAATGTGAAGCCTTCTACCTTCTCCAGATACCTCTTGTTGAATTCCGCTACCATTGGGTCGTCTTCAATTATCAACACTTTAATCATTCTCTATCCCATCTCTCTTTGTATCATATACGATTACAGCATCAAAGACAGTTCCGCCCGGTCTCGAGTCAACGGTCAGTTTCCCGTTAAGCTTTTCAATGCTTTTTCTGACCAGGTAGAGGCCAAACCCGCGGTCATACCCTTTTGTAGAATAACCTTTCTTAAAAATGGCTTCCTTTTTTTCTTCATCAATCCCTGGACCACTATCTTTTACTGTAATGTACAGCCGCCCATCAACGTCCTTCATTCTCAAATCGATCCTTTTTTCTTCACTTTCTGTTACTGCTTCAATCGCATTATCGATTAAATTCCCAATGATTGTAATCAGTTCATGAGTAATCTCGGAGCCAAACATGGAAGTTATGGTTGAATCACTTTTTACAGTTAGTTCAACATTTTCTTCGCGGGCATAACTTATTTTCCCCATTAGAAATCCAGCAAGAACCGGGTCTGTGATGCTTTTTGTAACCATATCGATTTCTTGATTATTGTGAGCCACCAACTTCCGGATGTATTCCATTAGCTCATCATAAGCTTCCAATTGGACCATTCCAAAAATGACATGCAGCCGGTTCATAAATTCATGTGACTGAGCACGAAGGGTTTCGGCGTATGTACGGATCCCTGTTAATTGCTTTGCCAGATGGTTGACTTCAGTCATATCACGAAAAGTCGAAATGGCTCCTATGACACGGTTGTTTACGATGAGAGGTTCGCGGTTGACCAAAACGGAAACACCATTAAGGATCAGCTCCTCATCACGTTCAGGTTTCCCTGTCAGCAGGACCCTGTCCAACTTTGAACTCGGCATATAGTCAGAGATCTTCATGCCTATAGGCTCTCCGGACAATCCGGCCATTTTAAAAATCCTGAGTGCGGACTTATTGACCAAAGTAATCTTTTTTTCATGATCAACTGCAACTATCCCCTCATGGACAGACTGCAGCATAGTGCTTCGTTCTTCCAGCAACTTGGAAATCGCATAGGGTTCCAAGCCGAAAAGCATCTTTTTTATGTACCTGGCCAGCAGAACTGCCCCTATAATTCCTGCCAGTATTCCTAAAACTGTTCCCATGATAATGTTTTTATGACCAAGTGAAAGCGCTGACTCTACCTGCTCTAACGATATGCCGACCGCAACTGCTCCAATTTGATTGTGATTATCATCATAGACAGGCGTGAAGGCGCGCAGTGAATCACCGAGCGTCCCTTTAGAGACGGATATATGTTCATTACCTTTTAAAACTTCCTTTTCGTCTCCCCCAACGAAACTCTTTCCGATCATTTGAGGGTTAGGATGTGATTTTCTGATTCCTTCCATATCCATCACGACAATGAACATCATATCGGTAATTGTCTGAACCTCACTCGTATAACCCTGAATGGCTTGAGCTTTCTCTTCTGACAATAACCCTTCTTTTACTATTTGGGATTCAGCGACTGTCCTTGAAACAATCTGGGCTTTTTCTTCCTGATTATCCCTGATTCTTTCCGTCGTTGTATTACTTATCAGCAGATCAGTGACCAATAAAGAAGATAGCACAACCAGGCAAACAAATACTATAATGATTGTGCTTAACTTGAATTGTCTCTTTCTCATAGAATTCACCTCAATCTTTAGAAATTATAGCAGAACAAGGTGAAGGTGCATATTGATCAACATCCTGGGCAGGAAAAGTAATTTTATGGCCTTTAATTAAGGCTCTTTTCTTAGGACTTGTTGCTAGTTAATGTGTATTTCAAAAAATATAGGCCTACTTCTCAGGTAATATCCTGGTAAGTAGAAAGAAAAGAGCTACTCTCCTGGTTCAGAGAGTAAAAACCTTGTAATAAGGGTAACAACCGGCAATTGAAATTTTTCCGAAAGCCACAATTATACGAAAACAAGCTTTTATTAAATTTTTATAAATATATGATAAACTAAACAAGTCTTATTTTTCTATGTAAGGACGTGATTTCTTTGAACAAAAGGCTGGCCGTTGTGCTTCCTGTTTCTATACTGGTCTTGATTTTGTCTATATGGTACTTATCCAATAATTTCTCTGAATTAGACAACTTGACAAGACTTGCAATTTCTATCGGCGGTATGGTGGTTTCCGGTGCCATAACTTATTTTCTGTTTCCTGAGAATGAAAGAAAGATATAATTCATAAAATCCCCTGTCAAATAAATGACAGGGGATTTTATCATTCAAGTTTCCTGACCTCTATAGGAAGCAGGGCTTTTTCAATTTTATCTCTATGAAATTCATATTGAGTTGGAAGCTTTAAGCTGCGTCCCAAATCTTCCAGTGATTCGTCGATGGCAAACCCCGGCGGGTCTGTTGCAATTTCAAAGAGGATATCTCCATGCTCTCTAAAGTAAATAGCATTAAAGTAATTTCTGTCCTGGACCGGGGTCACCGGGTAGCGGTGGCTTTCCAAATGTTCTTTCCATTCCAGCTGATCCTGATCGTCATCAGCACGCCAGGCAATGTGATGGACAGTCCCTGCCCCCATTCTGCCTCGCGGTACAGCTTCCATCTTTAAATCGATGACATTTCCTATTTCCGCTGTGGATGTAAAGCGGGTGATATTTCCTTCTTTGCCTGTCAGCTCAAGTCCCATGACCTCCTCCAATAATTGGGCAGTCAATTCGGGATTAGCTGATAAAAGGGCGGCACCTGCAAATCCTTGTATCGCCACATCCGGAGTCACTCCTCCAAAACTCCACTGGTTAGTTTTTGCTTCTTCCCGTTCAACCAGTTGGAGTTGAAGTCCGTGTGGATCATTAAACTCCAGATAAGATTCTCCAAAGCGTTCACTTTTGTGATGGGCTACTTTAAATTGGGTCAATCGTTCTTCCCAAAATGACAGGGAGCCTTTGGGAACTGCATATGAAGTGGTTCCTACCTGACCGCCCCCGATTCTCCCCTGGTATGCTCCATCCCAAGGAAAAAAGGTTATGATGGTTCCCGGGCTTCCTTCTTTGTCCCCAAAGTATAAATGATAAGTACCGGGGTCATCGAAATTGACTGTTTGCTTGACCATCCTTAACCCTAATATGCCTGCATAGAAATCAACATTCTCCTGAGGGTTGCCGACAATTGCTGTAATATGATGTATTCCCTTTGTTTTCTTACTCATCTCTCCACTCCTCAATCATTAAATCGTTATAGAATTTGAGTACAACCATTATAAGCTAAAAGGAGTTCTTCAATAAAACATTCTTCCTTATAGAGTAGTAGAATCGCTCTGTCCGTATATATAGGTGCTATTTAAATAAGATAGTTGATTTCCGCTCCAATCAATACGAAACTAGATCCGAGAAGTAAGTGTAAAAAACAACAACCTTACAGTATGAGTCTAGAATAATATTGCGTCCAAGGCATATTGGCCAGGACCTGTCAAAGCTAAACCGATGGCTACAGCTAAGAGTGCAAGATTATACTCATAACCGTTATTCGTGGACCAATACCCATTAGCATAGTGGACCTTTGTGATAGCAACAAGCATCGTTACAGCAATCATTATTCCTGCAAGAGGAGTAAGAAGCCCTAACACAAACAGAATCCCACCGATAAATTCAGCAAGTCCTGCGAACAGAGCCATCGTCACCCCCGGTTTCAATCCGAGTGATTCCATCCAGCCTCCCGTTCCTTTTAAACCGTAGCCTCCAAACCAACCAAATAATTTTTGGGCTCCATGAGCAAAAAATGAAATTCCAATTATAACTCTGATGATGAGTAAACCTAAATCCAACATAGTTAAAAACCTCCAACAATTTATTTTGAATTCGAGATATTTTACTAAAAAAAATTTTGCCTTATCTTTTAGTAAATTTAAAATTATAGCAGAGCCAGGTTGTCTTCCGGAAAATATCTTGAATTCGAGATAATTTTATAAGATAACTTAAAATCTGTCAACAGCTTAAGATTATTTATATGCATCTGTAGTTGGTTGGTTCTGGCTAAAGGCTGGAATACTGCTTATTTCATATATCTTTACTTTTTGCAGAACGAATTATAAGTTGATGTCGAACTATATATTAGAAGTGTACTATATATGTCCCATAGGAGGATTGAAATTGACCATAGAATATGAAAAATATGATGCTCTCGGATTAGCCGATCTCGTCAAACATAAAGAGATTACACCTGAAGAATTAATTACAGCGGCTGTGGAAAAAAATCGAATCACTTAATCCCTCATTAAATGCCGTCATCCATAAGATGTATGAAGAGGCTGAAGCAGCGGTTAAAGACCTGGATAATTCATTACCATTTGCCGGTGTTCCTATCCTTCTTAAGGATGCCCAGCAGGATATCAAAGGACATCCCTTAACAATCGGCTCAAAATTGTTAGCGAATTATAAAAGTGATGAGGATGCCGAATATGTAAGGCGTTTAAAGAAAACAGGCACTATTATACTTGGGCAGACCAATGTCCCTGAGTTTGCATTAATGGCTATCACAGAACCCGTTCACTATGGTCCTTCCAAAAACCCTTGGAGTCTTAACCATACACCCGGAGGTTCAAGCGGTGGATCTGCTGCAGCGGTTGCTTCAGGAATGGTTCCCATTGCGGGTGGTAACGACGGTGGAGGATCCATTCGAATCCCAGCAGCATTCACTGGCTTATTCGGTTTGAAACCAACCAGGGGCAGAACTCCTGTGGGTCCTAAAAAGGGACGTTCATGGCAAGGAGCATCAGTTGATCATATTTTAAGTAAAACAGTCAGAGACAGTGCTGCCATGCTCGATGAAACTCAAGGTTTTGAAAAAACGGCTGCTTTTCATTATCCCAAATACCAAGGATCTTATCGTAGTTTAGTAGAAAAGCCTTTAGAAAAAGGGATAAAGGTTGCCTTTTCCTGTGAATCGCCAATCGGGACTGACGTACACCCTGAATGTAAAGAGGCTGTTTATAAGACAGTAAAATTGCTTGAGGATATGGGATGTGTTATTGAAGAAAAAAAGCCTGACATAGATGGTAAAAAGCTGGCTGAAAGCTATATGACAATGTATTTTGGTGAAGTGGCTGCAACTTTGAATAATATTGAAGCACTTATTGGCAGGCGCGTGACCATGAGAGATGTAGAGCCCGCTACCTGGTTATTGAATCAACTTGGCAACAAGGTCTCAGCGGGAGAATTTGTACAGGCACTACAGAGATGGGATCTTTCTGCTATCACAATGGAAGCCTTTCATAATGACTATACCTTCTATATCACCCCTGCCACTGCTTTTCCTCCATCGCGTATAGGAGAGCTGGATCAAACTTCCTTTGAAAAATTTTTGATGAAAGCTGTTGGAGTGATAAATGCTGGCGGACTCCTAAAGAAAACAGGGTTTGTAGATGAACTGGTATCAAAAAGTCTTGAGAGAACCCCATTCACTCAATTAGCCAACCTATCTGGACAACCGGCAATGTCACTTCCACTGCATCTGACAAAAGATAAACTTCCTTGCGGTGTCCAGGTAATGGCAGCACGCGGAAGAGAAGATTTGTTATTCAGACTCGCCGGTGAATTGGAGCAAAGCTCTTTATGGATAAAATGCTAAGGAATTTTGTCCATAAAGCCATAAATTTCAAAGCAGCTGGTAGCCCAGCTGCTTTTTTTGGGGAAAATTCACGCATACACTCTCCAATTTTCAGTTCTTGATCATTTTCCTAAAGAACTCTCCATCGATGATAAGTTTGGGAAGAAGATCCTGGAACATGGATATGACTCCCATAATGCCCGCAATATCCCTATCACTATAGTAATTTGATAATATATCCCTGTTAATCCATACAGGGTAAGGCATTTGATGAGCCATCTCTATAGACTGGCTCTTTATACGGGAGGCAGTAACCGTATACTCTTCTGTATTGGCATACGTTTTTAAACACCTCCATCCTTCACTCAAAAATTCTAGATATTTCGCCAATGCACGAAAGTCACTTGCAGCATCATAGGATTGATGAGTCTTGGCTATATCCAATAATAATTGCTGATTTTTGTAGGAGGTTTCTTCAATTTTAACCATTTCAATTTCTGGTAGTCCCGGCCAGACTCCTGGAGATATTGCCCCTACAGTTGAGGTACCTCCACTAATGCTCCTGCCCGCAAGGCTTTCCGCCCATGCTGAACAGATTAATAACAGTTTGGGATTAACATAGTTAAAGATATCAATTGTTTTTATTAAGTTTTTTGCTTCTGCAATGGAATAATAATTTGAAAGATAAAACGTTGGAACCTCAAATTCAATAGTTGGATTTCTAAGATTCTCTGCTTCTCTTTCCATCTTATAAGTCAGCATACTCGGCCTCACCTGGTGCCAAGCCATCGTTAAAAAGGTTTCATAAAACGCCGTTGTCCTGAAAATGAAATTAACTATCGGCACTTTCAGTACATATTTAATATCATTATAAATCAACTCCAGGTTGCCGTATGTTTCATTCTCAAAAATTTCAGGTACACCATAGCCGCCTTTGTTCCTCATCCTGCACCTTCCTCCAGTTGTAATATTTAATTTTATGAAAAAGGAGCGAGTGAAAGTCCCCAAATACCCATTCACTTATTCTGCGATCAATTGACCTTCAGTCACCCGAAATTCTCAATATACATAAAATACAGGTGACTTACCTAAAAAAGGAGGTTCTTGTCTATGTATTTTTATCATGATCCGCCCTATTTGACTGACTCTTACCGGGTACAGAACGAACTGGCAAAAGATATCCAGCGGGCAATTAATGGCGAATACAGCGCAATCTTGTGTTATGAAGAATTAAGCAAGAAAGCAAAAAACCAGGATGAAAAGGAACAAATACTAGAAATCCAACAAGATGAGAAGCGGCATTATAAGGAATTCACAAAAATTTATAAAAGTTTAACTGGAACGAAGCCGGTTCCCAAAATTACGGAAGAGTGCCCAGAGCAATATAGAAAAGGACTACAGGCAGCTTTTAAGGATGAACAAGATACTGTTGATTTTTATTTAGATATTGCAGATAAAGCAAACGATAAAACCATAGAACGAGTCTTTCATAGGGCTGCTGCAGATGAACAGAATCATGCTGTCTGGTTCATGTTTTTTCTGACTACGTCTGTTTCTAAAAGGTATTTCCGTCAAACTGTTAATTACGGCGCTAAGGGAGCTCTCAATGCTACATCCCTTACTCTCCCTCAAATGCTGACATTCGCCATGCAGGATGAATACCTTGCTCAAACGAGATACAATCTTGTTCTGCAGAAGTTCGGTGAAGTACGAACATTTTCGAGGATCAAACAGGCAGAGCTTAGGCATTTAGCAGCGTTGCAGCCATTTTTCCAAAGTCTGAGTATCCCCTTTCCCCCTGATATTTCAAGAATGTATGCCACTGTCCCGGAAACGATTAAGGATGCTTATGCGGCGGGAGTCGAGGGAGAGATTGACAATATTGCAATGTATGAAAAGTTCTTAACATACGACCTTCCCGCTGAGTTTCGATTTGTATTCACCAACCTAAGAAATGCGTCACAAAACCATTTAGCTGCCTTTAAACGAGGATTGGCGAGATAACATAAAACTAAAAGGCCTCTTTTTTTCAGGTCTTTTTTTGCTGTTCTTCCTTTTAGGTGACCGTCTTTTAAAGCCAATAAACTGTACAAACCCATTTTCCAGAAACCACTTGAAAAACGACAACAGTGTCTCTATAATTAAGATAACAAAACGACATTGGTGTCATTTTAACCAAAACGGAGGGGTTTCTATGGAAAAAAAATTAGGTCAAAACAAAAACTTCATTACTTTAATGACAGCTCAAGCAATTTCAAGTTTGGGAGATTGGTTGAGTATTGTGGCGATTATTACACTTGTTGGGTTAAAATGGGAAGCAACACCACTGCAGATGTCTCTTCTCATTTTAAGCCTTGCATTGCCGATGGCCTTATTAGGACCAGTGTCCGGTGCAGTTGCAGACAGGATGGAACGGAAAACATTAATGATTATCTCGGATGTTACGCGAGGCATCCTCATTCTTTTTCTTACTCTTGCCTCAAATGTTTGGGCCGTCTATGCCTGTTTATTTGCAATCGGGATTTTTTCATCGGTCTTTGTACCTGCTAAGAATGGGAAATTGAAAGAGCTGGTTAGGGATCAAAACATAAAAGGTGCCATGTCGATTACGTCAATGATTGATTCAAGCACCAAAGTGCTCGGTCCCCTTGTAAGCGGGATATTGGTTTCTGCGGTCGGCACTTATAATGTTTTTTATATAGACTCGGCGACTTTCTTCCTTTCTGCTGTACTGATTTTATTTTTACCGAAGACTCAGAAAGAGATATCCACTTCTCCAGCACAAGAAAAACAGGAATCCACTTTCAGGGAAGAATTGAAGGAAGGAATTTCTTTTATCAGGCAGAGCAGGTATCTTATGTACGGTTTGTTTCTGCTCGGGGTTACCCTGTTAATTCTGCAGCTTTCAGATTCCCAGATTATCATATTGCTTCGCCAACTTACTGATGTATCACCCGACCTTTTTGGTTATGCAGTTACATCATCAGGTCTGGGCATGCTTTTAACAGGTATTTACCTATCTAAAAAAACAGATTACAATTCTTATCTGTATATGTGTTTTGGTGTCTTGGGGATTGGGATGGGTTTTGGCATCATGGCTTTACTCACCTATTTTGACACTGTCCACTCTATCGTTTGGGTGCCATTACTTGCCCTTATAGCAGGTGTAGCTGCAGGACTTGTATTCATCCCTTTTCAGGCAGCAACTCAGGAAAAAACACCAGTTCACATGACGGGCAGGGTGTTCGGTGTCATTAACAGTACCACGACAACTGCTACCATCATTGGCCCCCTTGCAGGAGGGGCACTCGCCACTTTGATTGGGATCATTCCTTCCTTTCTTGTCACAAGTTCTTTATTAATCATACTTTTCTTGGTTTCAGTTATTTTTAGAAACAAAGTCGAACAGGAGGATCATCATGTCACCAAAAGTCAGCCGGGAACACAAGGAGCAGCGTCGCGTTAAATTAATCGAAGCAGCTAGGGAAGTATTTATCGAACA
The DNA here is from genome assembly GCF_000181495.1 of Bacillus sp. SG-1. Classification (GTDB taxonomy): domain Bacteria; phylum Bacillota; class Bacilli; order Bacillales; family Bacillaceae_B; genus Rossellomorea. The sequence continues at coordinate 117,101 of NZ_ABCF01000001.1, read as the reverse complement.
TGGATATGAAAATACCACTATGAAGCATGTGATGGAAAAAGCCGGAGTAAGCCGCGGCGGGCTGTACCAATATTTTGAGAATAAGGAAGACCTGTTCCGTGCGGTCATAGAAGAACAGCATCAGGAAGTATTCGATGAATCTGAAGACAAAAAACCCAATCAGCAAAACTCCTATTGGGATGCATTGCTGAGTACTTTTCTGGGAGAAAGTAAAAAACCAAATGATAATATGGATCCTCTATCTTCTTCCAAGCTGGAGTACTTTATGACCGGCAGGAATGAAGATGGAAGGCGGGACTATGCACGGCAACGGTATAATCAAGCGATAGAAGTGACCGCAATGATCATAGAGGAGGGTAAAAAAGCTGGTGAATTCTCCACTCGGTTCAAGAGTACAACCATTGCAAAGTCGATCATCTCCCATATTGACGGACTTGCACTCGACTATGCCATCTTAGATAGTGAGACCATCGAACTAAAAGAACAGACTGAGATGTTAATCAATTCCTTGCGATGGTCACTGGGTCTAGAAGAATGACAAAGAGGGCGTTCAAGCTGAACGTCCCCTTTGCTTTCCCTCCCCTAGCAGCAGTTGTCCTGATCATCCGTTCCGCAGCAAGACGAGCTCTTTTCTTCTTTAATCTCCACTGCACAGCAACCTGAGTCTTTTCCTTGTTTCTTACCTGTAAGTTTTTTGAGAAAATTCATTTCTTCCGTCTCCTCTTGATCAATTTCTTGATTCTAAATCAACTTTTCTTGATTTATAGTTGCATTATATTACTATTCGATTATTCTTGCAATTGTTTAATCAAAAAAAATTGATTTAATGAGTTGACTAAAGAAAAATTTGGTATTATGATAAGTACATCAAGATATTTTGATATTAAGTAGGTGTTGATCATGAGTTTAGAGTTTGAACTTGAAGATGTTTCAAAGGATAAGATTTTTGAGAAGTATGAAGCGAAATTTAAGGCCATTGCAGATAAAAAGAGGCTTCATATCATGAATATTCTTACGGAAAAAGGTGAGATGTGCGTGTGTGACTTAGCTCCATTAATGGATATGAGCCAATCCAAACTTTCCTATCATTTAAAAATACTCCTTGATGCCAATATCATCACAAAACAAACGAGAGGCACATGGAGTTATTACAATCTTAACCCTGAAGAAATCAATCACCTTTTGTCCGAAGAACTTTGCTGTCTTTTCAGAAAAAGCTGCTGTTAACACCAGCAGCCTCTTTTGAAAAATATTAATCAAATTTATTTGATTTAACAAAGGAGGAATTATTATGTGGATGGATATATCAAAAAGTTTTCTGTACATTGCTTTGGAATTAACGATATTATTTATTGTTGTTTCTTTCATCATTAGTCTTTTGCAAGGAGTGATTCCTTATGAAAAAATTGAAAGAAGGCTTACAGGAAAAAATAAGGCTATAGCTGCTTCTGCTGCAGTACTTTTCGCCTTCATCACCCCTTTCTGTTCATGCTCCACCATCCCCATTGTCGTAAATATGTTAAAGAAAAAGATGCCCTTCGGAATTGTAATGATTTTTCTTTTCTCCTCTCCTGTTTTAGATCCTACCATTTTAACAATTATGGGAGTGTTATTAGGGTGGAAGGTAACGATTATCTATACACTCATTACCTCGGTGCTTTCCATTGTGATTGGATTTATGCTGGAGAGATTCGGATTCGAAAAGTCCGTGAAAAATGTGGTAATGACAGGTTATGTAGAAACCCAGAAAAAATTCAATATTCAAAAGTCTCTTGCAGAAACAATGAGCCTAATGAAAAGTGTTCTTCCCTATCTGCTTATAGGGGCTGCAATCGGAGCCATCATCCATGGATTGGTACCTACAGAGACAATTTCTTACCTGTTTGGCGGTGATAAATGGTGGCTGATTCCCTTAGCAGCAATAGTCGGCATCCCTCTATATATCCGGCTTTCAAGCATGGTCCCCATTTCTCAAGTACTAATCATGAAAGGGATGGCACTTGGGCCTGTAATGGCGATGATGATCAGTTCTGCAGGGGCTAGTTTGCCAGAGGTAATCCTCTTAAAATCCATTTTCAAAAAAGAGCTTGTCCTCACCTTCGTTCTGTCTGTCATAGGCATGTCAACAATTGCAGGATTCGTCTTTTACTTGATTTGAATCACGACAGTAAAGGGAGTTCTGAAGAAAGGGAGGGTTGAAAATGACCGTTAATCATGGAGGTACATTAGGCAAGGAATACTTTATTTCTTACCTTTCACTAATCATGAATTCAAGAGGCTGTTCAGCTGAAGAAGCACACGATATTGCTTTCCATCTGTTTTTCAAAGGCAATGAAGATGCTTTTGGGCAAAAGACTTATCAAGAATTTTTAACTGCTTATGCAATAATGAATGATAATGGTGGATGAAATACAAAAGGACCAAGAGGCTGATTACCTCCTGGTCCCTTATTTTATTCTCCTGTTTCAGCAAAATGCTTGATACGGTCTCCGATTTCATCACGGACACGTGTGAAGAACGCCCACTTTTCTTCTTCAGTTCCTTCAGCTTTAGCCGGATCATCAAAGCCCCAATGAACTCTTTTGATATGAGGAGGCGTTACAGGGCAATTATCTGCCGCATGGCCGCATAGTGTAACGATCAAATCTGCATTGTTCATGATTTCAGGATCGATGATATCAGATGTTTGCTCTGAGATATCAACACCTGCTTCGTTCATTGCTTTAACCGCATTCGGATTCAATCCATGTGCTTCAATTCCAGCGCTTTTTACATCCCACTCATCACCAAGGTATTTCTTTCCCCAGCCTTCAGCCATTTGGCTTCTGCAAGAATTTCCAGTACATAAGAAGTAGATTGTTTTTTTAGACATGTGTATATCTCCTTTTTTGTTTTTATTTTTTCTCTAATGGTAGCTGATTCCGCTCCAGGTGCGTGACTGCGCGGGGATGAGCGCTGAAACTAGTCATTAGTCATCACGCTTATCCCGCAGGAGGCCACACATCTTACGCTTCAATCAACTAACAAATTTAAGAAACCTTTACTTCGCGAAAACATCCTTATCTTCTTAAATGATAAGTAACCATATATAGAGACCAACAAGTGTTATGAATAATGTTGGTATCGTTAGGATGATTCCAGTTTTAAAGTAGGTTCCCCACGAAATTTTTACACCTTTGAGCGAAAGGACATGCAGCCATAATAATGTTGCCAATGACCCTATTGGTGTAATCTTTGGACCAAGATCAGAACCGATTACATTCGCATATATTAAGGCTTCTCTTACAGTTCCTGTCGTATTCGTCTCAGCTATCGCCAAGGCATCTATCATGACAGTCGGCATGTTGTTCATCACGGAAGAAAGAATGGCTGCGATGAATCCCATGCTAATCGTGGCTGAAAACAATCCTTGATCAGCAGCAGCCTGTATGACTCCTGCAAGGACATCAGTGAGCCCTGCATTTCTCAGGCCATATACAACAACATACATTCCAATGGAGAAAAATACGATCGCCCAAGGAGCGCCCTTTATCACCGTTTTTGTATTCACGGCCGGGCTTCTCCTGGCCATCAGCAGGAAGAAAATAGCCACTATTCCTGCAATGAAAGAGACAGGCAGCGTCATTTCATCATTGATTTCGATAAATTCACTTGCAAAGTAACCGACAAGCAAAACAGCCAATACCACCCAGGATAACTTAAACATCTTGTGGTCTTTGATGGCTTCTGCAGGTTCCTTCAAATCAGAGAGGTCGTAGTTTTTTGGTATGCTTTTACGAAAGAATAGATAGAGAACGATAATACTCGATAATAAAGCAAAAAAGTTCGGAACGATCATTCTGGAAGCATATTCCACAAACCCAATTCCAAAGAAGTCAGCTGAAACTATATTGACAAGGTTGCTGACTACAAGCGGCAAAGAAGTTGTATCCGCGATAAATCCACTCGCGATAATGAATGGAAACACCATTTTTTCATTAAAGTTAAGATTCCTCACCATTGCCAATACAATTGGAGTCAAAATAAGTGCTGCCCCGTCGTTGGCAAAAAAGGCTGCTACAATGGCTCCGAGGATGGTTACATAAATAAACATCAGTACGCCGTTTCCTTTTGCTGCTCTGGCCATATGAAGTGCCGACCATTCAAAAAATCCTATTTCGTCAAGGATAAGTGAAATAATGATGATGGCGATAAAGGCAAGCGTCGCATTCCAGACGATACCCGTGACATCAATAACATCATTAAAATCCACTACTCCTGCTATCAACGCAAGCAGCGCTCCTCCACATGCCGACCAGCCGATCGACAATCCCTTTGGCTGCCATATGACGAGCGTCAGGGTCAGCAAGAAAATCACTGTTGCTAATAATGTTGAAACCAAGTGTCATTCCCCCCAATTAATCACAAGAGATGCGCAATCCCTGCTGTTCTAATTCTTTAATCTTAAATTCCTGATCTGGAAGGTGTGACAGTAAAGCTTTTATAAAATGATAATTTTCACTGTCCTTATTTAAAGAATAGATAATCCACTGCCCTCTTCTCGCCTCTTTTACAATTCCAGCATCTTTCAGTTTTCGTATATGCTGGCTTATCGAAGGCTGGCTCATCTTGAATATCTCCACAAACTCACAGACACAGCAATCATTCGCTTCCAATAGTTTCACAATTGTTAGTCTTGTTTTATCACCAAGAAGCTTAAGTAATGCTGAAACATTTTCAATCTCGACTAGTGAATCAACCATCCCTGCACCTCCATCTCAATATCACTGTATAAACATATAACAATCCGCTTATATAAGCAAATATAAAAATTCCTGTTAAATTTCTTTCCATTTTTAACATCATGCTTAGGAGCTCCTAATATTCTGCGCTCACAGTTAGGTCTGATTTTTGACTTGTATGTTTATTTATAATATCTCTCAGAAATATAATAATATACTTATATATTAATGAACAACATTCGTTTGTGTATTTTTATGTAAAGTACGACTTCTCTTTCTTTAAGGCTCTTTTCTTATACCTTTGTTACTATTTTATTTACTTTTCATGAAATATGCTGGTAAGCAAACAAGAAAAGAGCTATTCACCTTGTTCAAAGAAAAAAGCCCTTGTCTCCAAGGGAAAAATCAGGCTCTTTGGATTTTTCCGAGAGCACCAATATATACGAAAACAGCGTTCTTTAAAAACAAAAAAAACCGCTGATTCAGCGGTTTCCTGCGAAATTTTTATTCTTTTCTGCTTTTTACAAATCGATAAGATAAATACGCAATGTATAATGGCGCTGCAACGTAAATCAAGTAGGGGAATTGTTCATAAGTGCCTCGGTATATGACAAATAATAAACAGCCCAGGAAAACAGTGACGATCGTTCCATACTTGGGAAGCGGGATATCTTTAAAGCTCGGAATTCTAATCCGGCTCACCATCAAGAAGCAGAGAGCCGTGAACACCACAGTCGTTAAAATACTTGGTATGTAGTTGCCGAAAAGAGTCAGCAATGCCAGTATTCCCCCAGCTGCCGTTATTGGCACCCCAATGAAGTAACTCAATCCTGTTTTGTCAGAACTCACATTAAATCTTGCCAATCTGAAAGCGCCAAACAACGGGAATAATCCGGCGACAGCAAACCCGAGAAAACCAAATTGATAAAAATATGTATAATAAACCAAAAATGATGGTGCCACACCAAAAGTCACAATATCCGCCAAAGAGTCGAGCTCTTTCCCCAAAACACTGTCTGCTTTGAGCATTCTTGCCAGACGCCCATCCATACTGTCAAGCATCATGCCGATCAAGATCAAAATAGCGGCATTCTTGAATTGGCCGCTGGCCGCAAATCCTATGGACAGAAATCCACAATATAAATTACCTAAAGTAAACATGTTAGGAATACTTTTCTTTAATCTCATTATGTAATCTTCACTCTCCGTAAATTTCTTTCTAATCTCTACCATTATAACACTAAAAATAATACTCTCACCCTCTTTCTTGAGATTTGGCAATCATCATCATGTAATTTATGATAGTGGTAAGTTCTGTTGGTGCTGAAGGAGGAACATTATGGAATCCAAACAAGAGTTACAGGCAGCCCTTGACGAAACAAATCTTTGGATTGAAGATCAGAAAAAGGCTTGGTTCTGGGAAAAGTGGACAAGGCTGCCATTTCAATTATTGGATAAAATCACTCCTGAATTTGTCCATAAAAAAGTGGGAGCTTTATTGGATGAAATGGGAAGCTATATACAAAATGGCGGAAAATATTTAACATCCCAGAAGCTGATGTTTAAATCAATTGAAAAAAAGACCGGCATTCCAATTAATAATATAGAGGACATTTCTAAGTTAAGTCTTGAAGAAATGGATGAGCTCAGTAAACACCTTGCCAGCACAAGAAGGAAAGCAGCTGCTGTACAGGGAGCCACTACAGGGATAGGCGGCATTTTCACGCTGTCCATCGATATTCCTGCACTGCTGGGCATCTCCCTGAAAACCCTTCAGGAAATTGCCTTAATTCATGGATATGACCCGAATGATAAAAAAGAAAGAATTTTCATCATAAAATGTTTGCAGTTTGCATCTTCCGACATAGTAGGAAAAAGAGCCATCCTTGATAATCTGGAATCTTATTATGTCACTGAAGTATCTTCAAACGAAGTTATGGGACAAATTCAAGGTTGGCGTGAGGTCGTATATACCTACCGAGATCAATTTGGATGGAAAAAACTATTTCAAATGGTCCCTGTTGCAGGCATCCTTTTTGGAGCTTTTACCAACAGAGCGATGATAAGTGATATCGCAGAAGCCGGATCAATCCTTTACCGTAAAAGAAGAATCGTAGACAGGCTTCAAGCTATTGAAGAAACTATATAAAGAAATCCCCTTCCTGTTAGGTTGGGGATTTTGTTTTACTCATGAAGAGCTCCGTGTGTCAGCGACGAACGTTCCACCTGGATGGTCGTGTGGTGTATGTGAAATTTTTCTTCTATTAAATGAATGGCCTTCTGTAAAATCACCTGGTCATCCTCTTCATCTTTAATTAATATATGGCAGCTTAATGAATTCATTCCTGAAGTAATTGTCCAGATATGAAGATCATGAACATTTTTCACCCCTGGAATATTCTCCAATTCGCTTCTCACCCTTTGTACCTCAATTCCAGACGGGGTTCCTTCCATTAAGATATGGACCGTATGAGAAATAATGCCCCATGCACTTTTCAAGATTAGTAACGCAACCAGGACACTGATGATGGGATCAGCCCAGTACCAGTCAAAAATGAGCATTATCGCTCCGGCCAGGATGGCTCCAACAGATCCTAATGCGTCACCGAGAACATGTAAATAGGCACTCCTCAGATTAACATTATCTTTGACGTCACCCTTCTTGATTAATGCCCAAGCACTTAACAGGTTGGCCAGCAGCCCTATGAAAGCAATCAGCATCATTGTTCCGCTGGATACTGTTGGAGGGTCGAACATGCGCTCATAAGCTTCATGCACGATGAATCCGGCAATCAAAAATAAAGTGACACCATTAAATAAAGCTGCAAGGATTTCAAACCGATAATATCCGTACGTTTTCTCTGACGACGCTGCCCTCGCTGCAAACCACATAGCTGCAAGGCTTAAAGCGAGCGAGCTGGCATCACTTAACATGTGACCGGAATCTGATAAAAGCGCAAGACTGTTGGTAATCAATCCTCCAAAGAACTCGAGCAGCATAATACCCGTCGTGATAATCAAGGCAATAAGTAGGCCTTTTTTATTCCCTTCTCTTGAATGATCGTGGCTGTGACCGTGATGATCGTGGCCATTATGATCATGCCCGTGACCGTGGTGATGGTGCATGGAAATCCCTCCTAATCATGAAGTGAATGATTGATAACCTGCCTTAGAACTTCTATAACGTGACTATCATCATAGCTGTAATAGAATGATTGGCCGTCCCTCCTGGCCTTCACAAGTCTTTGATTCTTTAAAAAGGATAATTGGTGTGAAACCGCTGACTGAGATAAATTGAGGACCTCGGCAATATGTCCGACTGAACATTCTTCCTGTGTCAGTAAATATAAAATTCGTATTCTTGTTGGATCGGAAAGCGCCTTGAAAGTCCTAGCTACTTCATCTACTGTGTCTTCCGATAAGAAGTCATGCCTGCCCTTCTCCATGAACCACTCATCCTCCTTCGTTTGTCATTTTAGTATATGAGCAAATGTTCATATGTTGATACTTTTAGTTTATCATTTTTACTTGTTTGGAGAAAGTTCCCTAGTTCTGTGAATTTGTTAGATTGTTGAGGTAGGTTTTCGGTGGGAAATGATAAAACGGTTTGAGGGAGGGGGTTCATTTTGAGGGTGATGTTGCACCGCGCTGGGTGTGCGCATGTCTTCATTTTGGATTTTTTGTGAAATGATGCATCGCACTGCTTGAGCGCATGGCATCATTTTGTGATTCCTGTTGCTATGATGTACCGCGCTGACTGAGCGCATGGCATCATTTTGTGATTCCTGTTGCAATGATGTACCGCGCTGACTGAGCGCACCCCATCTTTTTACGATCCTTGATGCTATGATGTACCGCGCCGACTGTGCGCATGGCATCATTTTGTGATTCCTGTTGCTATGATGCACCGCGCTGACTGTGCGCATGGCATAATTTTGTGATTCCTGTTGCAATGATGTACCGCACTGACTGAGCGCATGGCATCATTTTGTGACTCCTGTTGCAATGATGTACCGCGCCGACTGTGCGCATGGCATCATTTTGTGATTCCTGTTGCAATGATGTACCGCGCCGACCGTGCGCATGGCATCATTTTACGAACCTTGATGCAATGATGTACCGCGCTGACTGAGCGCATGACATCATTTTACGATCCTTGATGCAATGATGCCCCCCCAGCTAGCCGAGCCCACGGAATATTTTTTATTGATTAAAAGAAAACATAAAAAGGCGCCTGTTCGAAAACAGGCGCCTGCGTATTGAGGCGAGAGACCGCGCGCCACATCGCACGTTGCTTAGAAAGCTCGTCCCTCGACTTACACAATTCAGCTCATCGCTCATTAAATATAGCACAGGTGTATTTATTTTACAAGAACTTTTTTCAAAGAATTGTTCAAATGCCCACAATGGGAAGGATGATGCTGAAAGTGGTACCCTCTCGATTACTGGATACCGTCATATCTCCGCCATGATTTTCAATAATTTTTTTACTAACAGATAGCCCGAGGCCGGTTCCGTCATCTTTTGTTGTAAAAAATGGATCGAACACATGCGGAATCATAGAAGGCTTGATTCCTGAGCCATTATCTTTAAAGTGGATTTCGATATTCGTATCCTTTTTGACCACGTCGATCATAATCTCAAGAGGCCCTTCTTTAGCCTGGTACGAATTGGTGAAAAGATTGATAAAAACTTGGAGAAGCTCTTCCTTGTTGCCATCTATGAAGCACCCTTTTGCATCTTCCGAAATGGTGCAAGTGAAGGTTATGTTATACAACAAAGCCTCACTATTAAGGAACTTGCCAATGTATTCTGTTAAGAATGACTCTACCTCCACTTTCTCCATGGAGGCTTCCAGCGGTTTAGCAATCCGAAGAAAATCGGTGATGATCTTATTAGCTCTGTCTATTTCTGGAATCAACAAACTTTTGATAAGAGAGCCGGTTTCTTGATCAGCTTTAGTATCCATGATTTGGAGAAATCCTCTTACTGTTGTCAGAGGATTCCGTATTTCATGGGCAATACCTGCTGCAATCCTGCCGGCCAGTCCCCTTTTCTCCGCTTCTTTGATTCCATTCAAGAATTGAAAGGTCCCAACCACCCTCAATAATTCTCCATTGGAATTCCTGATGATATGAGTATTATTGATTCCATAATTTTTATCTAGAACTTCCCGGTTCACAATTGGTTTTTCTGTTCTTAAGGTTTCAAGCAGGTTAATTTTGGAGTCTGGAAGGCCGAGTAGTTCCCTGATATGCCGGCCAACAATTTGATCCCTCTCAACCCCGAGATCATTAGCGGCCTGGATATTGCAAAGCGTAATCCTTCCTTCACTGTTAATAAAAACAATATGATGATGCACCAAATCAAATATAGGGGTTAAAAAATTTTCCACCTGTTCAAACGGGATGTCAATTCCAGACTTGTCAGTTGACCCTTTCTCTTTGGCAGTTTCGTCAATGAGAGAAAAGCCAGCTTTGGAGTTGACAATTATTTTTCCGGAAAGAGGATCACTGTATGTAAAACTGAGCGGAAAATCATTGAGCATTCCCCTGTACAGCTCTACCTCCCTCTCCAGCCTTTCTACCTTTCCCTTCAGCACTTCTATATTATTCTCCATACCATCGTCCCTTTGATTTTGGCTTGTGCCAATTTACTGCATGGTTCCATTATATCTTCCTCGTAAAATGTTAACAATAGTCCAGAAGGCAAATTTTAACACGTTAAAGCACTAAGAGGGACTGTCCCCTGCAGTGGTTTAACGTGTTAAAAAATGATTCACTATTATAGCGAAGATCTCTTCAGATATTGTCCTTTTGTTTTGTCTTTGCAAAGAGGGCTTTTTTCCTTAGTAGTTTGAATAACCCATAGCTGATTACGGTTGTCAAAAGGACACCGTTTATGGCCCATTGAACGTTTTGAAAACTTTCTTTAAGAGCTTGAAGGTTTCCTATACTCCCCAAGTAAAACATTGCAAACGAAACCGGCAATATACCAATGAATGAAAGGAGCCCATAGCGAACTGGTCTCATACCACAGAAGCCGCCTAAGTAGGCAATGTATCCCATACCAAGTATCCTGCCAAGAGCGATGGTCCAGTCGCCATACTTAATGTTCCAGCGGTCGAACTGCCCCTGTTTTTTCCTTGATAACTTCTTTCGTATGCTGGTTTCATATTTTATACTGAGCCAATAAGGTATATAACTTATCAATACATAAAAGATGCTGACTGCTGTTCCATAAAAAAGTATTTCAATTAGATCCGGTTTTAAAATATAGCCGTATATCAATATGAATAGTGCTGCCGGAAATGGCAGAGAAACCGCCTCGATGAATACTCCAAGGAATAATCCCCAAAATCCCAATCCGACTAAAAAACTCATTATCTGTTCAATTTTCCACACACCCTCTTGCTTCCGATTCTTTAGTATTAATTCCTATACCCTCCTTCTCTTAAGAGGAAACAAGAAAAGCCTTCACCCACTCCCATGATCTTCCGCTCCATTGACGAAAAAGAACCAGTTCACTATACTGAGTAAAGCAAATCTTGAGGAACAGGATGAATATAATGGATTTTGAAATTAAATACCTGTCTTTTTATGTTGTTGAAGTAGAGGGAAAAGGCGAAGGTGTCGATAAAAGATTTAAACATTTTCAAACACTCGATGAGCAGGGGTATGAAAGTAACCCTTTAAAGGATTTCCTTGATGGTGAACTGACGAAGATCGCCAAACGAAAAGTGGATAGACACAGTAAATCCGAGGGTGCTCCAACCAAGATTGGCCGTTTTATTGTTGAACCGGGCCATGACTTGGATTCTAACCCCAATTACAACCTTTTTCACCGGGCTCGACATCCGGAATCGATTGATGCTTTTCAAGAAGCATCCATGCAATTCGTCAACGCCTATGTCGAAGCAAGTGCAGTCAGGGGCGGGGTTTTTATTGTAGCTCTGGCAAAACTTCGCAAGTATTTTGATGACCCATTTTTATTTTTAATGAAATGCGATTTTGAACCGAAAGTTGCCCGAATTACAGACGAATCCACTTTGATTCATAACGTGGAAATGGCTATAACGACCAAAAACATGAAATCCATCCAATATCCGTTCATGCCTGAAGAAGGAATGATGGACGAAGCAGAGCTGAAAATTCACCAAGCATCTCATGCCCGTTACTTTGAAGACTTCCTCAAATTCGTAGAGTATGAGAAGTCCATGCCTGAAATCGTGCGAACCCAGGTTTTGGGAATGGTCCAAGAACACATTGAAGAATCGTATGAACCTGAAAGTGAAGAAAGGGTGGAGTTTGAATCCGCCATGGAAGCCTGGTCTGTCAGTCCAAAACGTGAACTGCAGGAGCGCTTTACCACAGAACAGGTCGTTGAAGCGACTTCACAAATCGTCGAGCAGTCTCCAGAAGTAGAATTGAAAATGAAACTTGATCATATAGACGTCAAAGCTATGCTTTCTGATTTTGGAGATACTATTCATATGGCAAAAGTGAATGGAAGATACATGCTGCTGATTGAAGGAGATTCTGTTCAATTTGAAAAAGGCGCGTCCCCAATTGAATTTTTAAGGCCCGATGACTTGCAGGATGTCATTGAACGGATTCAGAGGAAAGGCGAGTAGAAAGTAGTGAAGGAGGCCCTATTGCCCCTTAGGTATTCTTTGTATATTTCCAAGCCCCATTCTCACTATTGATTCAGGAAGAAAGAGACACTTTGACATTGTAAAGTGTCTCTTTCTTTTTATTGACCTTTAACATGTAAAGTATCATTCAAAAAATGAATAATCCTGCTTTCTCCCCGCAGTTCCAACAAGTGAATTCCCGTATCACCTGTCAAAAACCATTGGAAATCATCCACTGATAGTTTTAGGAATGAACGAAGCAAATTGGTGATAACACCACCATGTGCTATGATGGCGATTCTCTCAAACTTGCTTTCTGCTAAAATCTTTGAAAATGCTATTTCTATTCTCATCCTGAATTCAAGGACTGACTCGCCTTGCTCAATTCTTTCATGAGGATGTACGGGCATCTTGATGGCTGCTGCCTCTTTAAAAGGAACACCTGCCTGGATTCCATTGTTATGCTCCATTAGATCTTCCTCGAAATGGATGGGACACCCCACTGCTTTTGCCAGCTCTTCACCTGTTTCCTTCGCTCTTTTTCAGAGGACTGCACCAGATAAAATCAGGGGGAAACTCATTCTTCACGCGATCTGTCATATGTCCCACTTGCTTTCTTCCTCGTTCGGTCAATGAGAAATCTGCCCTTCCCTCATACACTTCTAAAATGTCTGCTTCCGATTCTCCATGTCTAATCAACAATATTTGCATCCCATCACTCCATGATAATTATGTAATAGCAAAATCTATCATACTATACTATGAAACACAGAAAATATTTGTAAAAGACCTCCATTTTTATTATAAAAGAACATATAATGTATTTGGATGCAATAGATCTGCAGGGAGGAATCATAAATGCTTAACGAACAGCAGTTGAAAGACATAGAAGGACTGCAGGAAATTTGCGAAAATCAGGAAGGATACAAATTAAAATTGAATGGGGATATGCTTCTTTCACGTAATCATCGTCAGGATGATTACTTTCATTATGAAAACGGAAAGTTAATCGGTTTCTTAGGCTTATATGGGTTTGGGAGCAGCTATGAATTGTGCGGTATGGTTCACCCGGCGCACCGGGAAAAAGGAATTTTTCGAAGTCTTTTTCAACAATCTGCCGCTTCCCTTAAAGAACGCCGAGTAAAAAAACTTCTCATCAATGCACCAGGCTCTTCCCAATCAGGAAAGGCGTTCATCGAAACATTGCCCGCAAAGTATTCTTTTTCAGAGTATCAAATGAAATGGGAGCCAAAACAGCTTAAAGAGGAGAATAATGAGATTCAACTGATTCCTGTTAATCAGGAAGACATTCCCTTCATTCTTGACCTCGATTATCTTTGCTTTGATGTCGAGCGGGATGACTCCTTACAATTCATGGAGACGGTCCAGAAAGATGAGACCAGTTCGAGTTTCATGATTGAATACAAGGAAGAGAAAGTCGGAAAGATTCATATTCAGCGTGAAGAAAACCGAAGCTATATTTATGGTTTCGCGGTTCATCCTTCCCATCAAGGGAAAGGAATCGGCAGAAGCGTTCTGGCAAAAACCGTCCTTACAGAAAACAAAGCAGGCAGAGACATCTTTCTGGAAGTAGCCGCCAAGAATGCCCATGCATTAAAATTATATGAAGGAACCGGCTTTGTTTCTTATCAGGTTCAAGATTACTATGCTTACGAAGACTTATAAGAGAGTAAAGGCAGGCCTCCATATTGAACCTGCCTTTTGCTTAACCACTCTTACTTTTATAAAAAATGTGCTGTGATTTTATTTCACTTTCGATCTCAATGATACCGAAGGAGTAATAAGGCTGTTTCCGTTTATCTGTAGCTGAACCTGGATTGAATAATAATGTCCCTTGACTGTATCTTGCATAGGGGATATGCGAATGTCCGAAAATGATAATATCAGGTCTCTCATCAAACGCTTCAAGCGCCCTTTTTTCAGTCGTCTTACCCTTTCCATCCCCGTGGACAACACCTATGGAATATCCTTCTGCATTCAACACCATTTTCTTTGGAAAAGTTTCCAGAATTTCTTGTTGGTCAGTGTTTCCGTATACTCCTTCCACCCTGCCGAATCCCTTCAATTTTTCATAAACATCAATCGTATTCCAATCCCCTGCATGTATAATGAGGTCCGCACTTTTAAGTTCCTTTATTAACACAGGAGGAAATTCCTGTCCCCTGTTTGGCATATGTGTGTCACTAATAACGATCATTTTCAAGGTTCTTTCCCCTCCTTTCTCTACTCCGCTCTTTTCTAAAGCTTTGTTGCTATTTAATATGAAACTCATATAGTGGTATTTCACAGAAATTATCAAGTAAGATCACTCTGTTAAGTTGGAAAAGCCCCTGTACCCAAAGGAATAATCCGGCCATTTAGACTTTTGCGAAAGCAACAATCAATACGAAAATAGCGTTCTACTTTTACCCCAGTTTAGCCCGTTCTAATTCAATTCTCTCTATTGGAATTCTTGTAAATAACGGTTTTTGTCCTTCCGTGTTTATTTCAACTGGCAGAATGAAAGGTTCCCATGATGCTGTCTCTTTTATCTGGAATTGTTTCAGTATCTCTTCAGCAGAGAACGGAATAAAAGGCGATAGTAATTGAGATAGGTTAATACTTATATACAAACAACTTTCAAGGATGAACCTTGCTTCGTTCCGGTCTTCCTTAATCACTCTCCAAGGCTGCTTGTCATCAAAATATTTATTGCCCCACCGCACAATCTCAAATGCTCTCTTCGCTGCTTTTCGGCATTCCCCTTCCTCAATCAATTCGCCTGTTTGCCTGAAAACAGTATACAATTCTCTCACGACAATGGGATCAATTGTTTCCAGCACAGCACTCTCTCCAAATTCTTTCCTGTAGAACTTTACTGTCCTTTGGATAAAGTTTCCCAGACTTCCTACCAGCTCACTGTTGTGTTTGAGAATAAATTCTCGCCAGGAAAAATCAGCATCTCTCTTGTCAGGATAATTCGCACTGAAATAGTACCTGAGTGTATCAGGGTGGTAGTCTTTCAAAACATCGGGAAGCCACACTGCCCAGTCTTTACTGGTTGAAATCTTCTTTTTTTCCAATGTCACATACTCGCTGGAAACAATCCAATCAGGAAGGCCATCGCTGTTTAACCCTTTCAGGATTGCCGGCCAAATGATTGTATGAAATGGGATATTATCCTTGCCATGAACATAGTAAGAGACAGCTTCCTTATCCCAAAACTTGCGCCAGTCTCTTTCATGCTTTTCTCCCCATTCAATGGATCCAGTTAGATACCCGCTTACCGCTTCAATCCATACATATATTTTCTTATCATTATATCCCTCAACCGGAACATCCACTCCTGTTCCAATATCTCGGGTAGCAGCTCTGTCATGAAGTCCCTCGTTGATATACCTCCTTGTCAGTGCTTCAGCATTTTCCCTCCATTTGCCTTTGTTTTTGTTGAGGTAGTCTTTCAACTCTTCTTCAAGGAGCGATAAAGCCAGATAAAAATGGGCTGTTTCCTTTAAGGAGGGTGGGTTTCCGCAAAGTTTGCAATGTCTGTCAATTAACTCGCGAGGATCCAAAATGGTGCCGCAGCCATCGCATTGATCGCCTCTTGCCTTTTCATTGCAGTTCGGACAGGTTCCTTCCACGAAACGATCAGGTAAAAAACGGTCACAATGAAGACAAAAAGTTTCCTCCGTTGTTTTTTCATACAAGAACCCATTATCCTTCAGCGTCAAAAATATTTTCTGAACTTCCTGATGGTGGTTGGCAGAATCAGTTCTTCCATATTGATCATAGCTGAAGCCCAGTTTTTGAAAACAATCCAGGAACTCCTGATGATATCTGTCAGCAATATCTCTGACTTTGACACCCTCTTGATGTGCCCGTATTTCAATGGGAGTACCGTTGCAGTCACTTCCCGAAACATACAGCACATCTTCTCCCTTCAGCCTGTGATACCTCGCCAATATGTCACCAGGCAGTAACGCTGCCAAATGTCCAACATGTAAAGATCCATTTGCATAGGGCCAAGCCCCTCCGATAAAAACACTCATAAAATCTCCTCCTAAAATGGTATGCACACATAAAAAACCCCTCGCCCATAGATGTATAGACATCTAAGGACGAGGGGTTCAGCTCGCGGTACCACCTTAGTTCACTGAGGGCTCACGCCAACAGCCTCAACAAGTACGGAATGCAGAAAAAGAACATTCTTATACTGTGACATTGATAACGGATGACAAAACCCGTTCCACCCTACACCGCTAGGTTCGAATGGAATGCTCAGAGATCATCTTCAACCAACTTTCCCCCTGCTTCTTTTCAGCTCCCGAAGCTCTCTGTTAAGGTTCATCATTGATTTACTCTTCTCTTCAACGCAAACAATTATTGATTACTATCTTATGAAATTCGCAGAAAATTTTCAAGTGTTTTATTTCTGATTAAATTTTCGGGCAGTGCAATTTTATTCACTGCACATCATTAGAACATTCCCATCCGGATCCTTGAAATTAAAGTAGGAGAGGTTCGGGAAGCGGGTTATCTGTTCAATCCGGTCTATTCCAAGCTGTCCAAACCGGTCCCATACTTCCTGTATATTGGTGCATGCAATATTACAGATAGGATATTTAGATGGCTCAAATTCCCCCTGGTTTACTATATTTGAATCGAGAGTTAGATAGGAACTGTCCATGTCAAAAGTATACACATCTTTAGGAATCGGGTTTTCCGGGGTGTCTTCAACGAAACCCAATATCCACTCTGTTACTAAATCTACATGTTCCGGACCAGCAAGTTCCATTTTCCCCTCACTGATGTCGATGTCATTTACATGATCCAGTTTGTATATCCTTTGCCTCATATTCACTTCGAAGTGGGTGTTCGTCTTCTCTTTCCAAAACTCTGCAAGCGGCAGGGTCACCTTTTTATTTCCAATAAAGCCAGGAAAATGAATACCATGTTCTTGTACGTAGTTCCAAAGAACTTGTCCTATCTCTTCTGTTTTTCCTTCATCAAAAACAGTGACAATCAAAAAGTGGGGAGGAGTCCGTACAAATACCGCCTGAATAGTGTCTTGATCTTTCATGACGGCTAAAAATGAATCTTCATAACGTCCTCCTGTTATCTGGTCAAGCAAGCCTAACGGCAGATTGTTTTCAGCTTCTTCTTTCACCAGCAGAGGGCGTACCTCTTCATCAAATTTTTTGGCATCTTTAAATACGACTAAGTTCATTGTTTTCACCTCTCAAGAGACATTCGACACTATTTGCTTTTTCCCTTCAATTTATTGGAAGAAAGCAAAAAAACCGGGGGGTACCCCAGTTTGTGATTAGCCTATATTGTTATTAGGACCACTGTTGTTCGGCCCATACTTTTTAGGAATAGACGGTTTTCTGTTGTACCACTTAAAACTCTGGCCCTTTCCTTTTCGAAGGGTTCTTTTTAAACCTTGTTACTTTAGTTAAGTGGTATGATTCACGCTACAGGTGCTTGACTCTGCTCCAGTCAAACGAATATTTGCATAAAAGAAATATACTATATTACTAAAAAACAGAGACTTTGCGAACGCAGCATTTGGAAGTAGTCCATATTATCGCCTACTCCTAGTAATTGGGTCCATTCTCTTTGCAGTCTATCCAGGACAATCGCTCAGATCTTTCTCAATACCGAGAATTTACGATAACTAGCTTCCATACACAAAAACAGGGTTAGAGCCTTATGAGCACCGAAGCAACGAAGAAAAGGTTTCTTGTTCACAGTCAAAAACCCAGGTGATTCACCCGGGTTTAAGTAGAAGGCTTTGTTTTTTCAGCCTTTTGGTTTTGTCCTTTTCCTGTAAGTTCTTTTGAAAATTCTTCTGAAGTCAGGGATTTCGCTGTTTGCAAGCCTGATTTAGTTTTTCGGTTACGTTTTGTCATGTTCATCTCTCCTTTCAATGTTAGTTTTCACCTCCGCTTGTTCTTTATCCTCTGGATTCCATCGTTGTCTTCAGGAAATTTCTTGTAGCCGAATGGTTGATTTTCCGTTATAATACTACACATTTACAGGAGGTGTAACTTAGTGGACATTCGTGAATTGACTGCAGAGGATGCTGAAGTATATTGGAATCTACGCCTGGAGGCCTTGAAAAATAACGGTGAGGCGTTTGCGACTACGTATGAAGAATCCCTTGCCCGGAGCAACCCCATCGAACAGGTGAAGAAAAACCTGGCTTCAAAGGACAGCCTCACCTATGGGGCATTTATAGATGAATCACTGGCTGGAAATGTAACCGTCATGTTTAACCGCCACGAAAAATGAAGCATAAGGCTTCCATCGTAGCGATGTATGTGTCCCCTTCATTCAGAAATCAGGGTATCGGCCATGCCTTGCTGCTCGAAGCCGATAAAAGTGCAAGGGATGCAGGGATTGAACTCTTGCAATTAACCGTCGTAACTAAAAACTCCTCTGCTGTGAAGCTTTATGAAAACGCAGGATTTGTTTCCTTCGGGATTGAGAAACATGCCATGAAGCATAAGGGAGAATACGTCGATGAGATGTGGATGAGCAAGGAACTGAAGTAAAGAATGTAAAAAAGAAGTGAGATCACCTCTCACTTCTTTTTTGCTTATACCATATATCACTCTCTAAGAAGGGGGAATCTCTTGTCACGTTAATGAGAATGATTTTCAATATCATTGTGTTCTATATTAATACCTCTGTCAACAAATATCCCTCCTATCTTTTTTTCTAATTATCTTTCTGCATTCATTATGCGAACGTTAAAATTAAAGCAGTGTTTATTTTCTGAAAAGACAATTAATTTTTCTGTTAATAAAAAATATATTCCCAAATCGGAAAATTGTGGTAAAATTCTAAATTAGAGAAATTGATAAAAAACTCAGGGGGCATTTATGAAAGAGAAATTAAAAGCTTTTGGGCTGCCGTCAGTCATCATCGTGATACTGATTGGCGTATTGTTTTTTCAACAATTATTGAGATTGACTGAACTGCCGAATGAAAATTGGAGCCGCTCCATTCCATTCAGCATGGAAACAGATGAAAAACCGATTGTGTTTCAAAATGGAAATGAAGTGTTCTACAGCGAAAAAGACAAAGTTCATCACTTCAGTCTCAATGATGGATTGGAAGTTTCAAATGAAGGAAACATCTCCTTTACTGTTCCTCGCGGATACCCATTTTGGACTGATGGTGAACAGTTTATCACGTTAAGCCAAGGCGCCCTGAAAATTAGCGGAAGCAATGAGAGAGTTATCGCAGAAGATGTCACCGGCGTTACTACCCGCAGCGACAAGGTAATCTACTGGCAGGGCGGCAATGTATTTGAAATGGACCCTTCCATATTGGAATCGAAGCAGATTCACAGCTTTTCAAACGAAGTTGCGAATGTTTACTTTGGCAGTGATGGAAGCTATGTCGTTGCCCAGCAGACAAATGACATGAATGCTGAATTGTTTTTTGTTTCTGCTGAGGGGGAAGTTACGCAAAATGCTTTCCTGAAAGTAGCGAATAACAAGAATAACCAGATTGGAAATATTGCTTATACCATTCAGGATGGGGAAATCACTTTTATCTTTGATACACAGATGCGTTCACAAGGGGCTCTGACCTATCACCTGCATATGGCAAAGACGGCTGTGAGCGATTTGGGGAGCTCTTTGCTGAAAGCGGAGAATGTTACCATTCTTAATGAAGCCAATGGTGCTAAGCTCGAAACACCAAGATATGTTCAAATCATGGAGACAAGAGAAACACCGACTCTTCTCTTTACTGCAGAAGGGCAAGGAATTGGTGATGATAACACTGTCAGCCTTTATACAGGGGTCTATGATGGAACATCCACAGTGACCTCCTCTGCCTTTACGACAACCGATGGGATCACTCACTACCCTGTCGAGGCAAACGACGGTTCTATCGTGTGGCTCGACTATGATGGCGGAGAGTATAAGTTATTTGGTGCTTCTCAGTCACTGGAAGTAAAAGAACAAAGTACAGAATTGACATCAAGATCCTATAAGGAAGCCGGAATAAATACAGTCATGCTGCTGGCAAGCAGCCTTGTCACATGCCTGGTATCCTTCTATTGGATACTTCCTTCACTTTTACTATTGATCGTACTTTATATGGCCAAGCCAAACATTTTTGAAAAAGAAGAAATCAACTGGGTAGAATACGTTTCCATTGCTATTTTTGCAGCGATGCCTTTCACATTTGTCGATAAAGCAATGAACGCCTACTTCTATGAAATCGCTCCTTCTTACCTGACATTCACCGGCAGCGGATGGATCCTCCTGTTGATTATCACGGCTGTCTCTGCAGCTATATGGAAATTTGGACGCGATCCTGACTGGGGCACTTTTGGAGGTGCATTCTATTTCATCGGAGTGTATATCCTGCTTTACATCACAAGTATTGGAACATATGTATTCAACCTGTTTTAAATGACAAAACGGACTGGTGCTTTCCAGTCCGTTTCATGTATCACCGCTGAGCTTCCTCCAAGGCCGTGCCCCTTTAATAAAGGTATAGACCAATATAGAAAACGCAAGCCATACTCCTCCTGCCAAGAACCCTCCAAGAATATCACTTGGATAGTGAACTCCCAGATAGACTCTGCTTAAACCGATTAAAAGTACCAAAACCATTAAAGCCGCTGCTCCAATAACCCTTGACCATGTATGGTCATAAAGCCTGAACAGGGCAAATGCCATTGCTCCGTAAAAAATGAACGATCCCATTGAATGTCCGCTCGGAAAGCTGTACCCATCCTGTTCGATCAACGCTTCAATGCCAGGTCGCTGCCTTTGGAAATACTCTTTGAGCAGACAGTTGAAGCCTCCTCCCAAAGACTGTGAACAGCATATAAAGACCAAGCGAGTATTTCTTGAAAACAAGGAATAAAATGACAGCTGCGGCAGTGAGTATCGCTATCCACTTTATCCCTCCCAAAAAGGTAATAGCTTTCATAAATTGAGTGACACCCGGGGTCATAAATGTACTTACTCCTGAATACACTGCCGAATCAAAGGCTTCTATTTCCTGCTCCTGCCATTCTTCCACAATTTTAATGAACCCCGCTGTTAAAAGGGCAATCAAACCAAGTCCCAACACAAAAAAATACTGTTGCTTCCAATCGATTTCCCTTTTCTCATAGCTTCTCCCTTGTTTCTAAGGATTATTGAGCCTCTACTTTTTTAACCGTTCTTTTCTTTTTCGGTATCTTTGCAGCCGGTGCTTTGGTTACTGGTTTCTTTTCAGGTTCCGGTTTCGACTTATCAATGGAAGCTTGCAGTGCTGACATTAAATCCGTCACATTGGCTGCCGGTGCTTTTTCTTTCGGTGTAACAAACTTTTCCCCTGTTTGCTTGGATTGAATCAGTTTCAGTAATTTTTTTCTGTAATCATCTTCATACTTCTCCGGTTCAAATTCTGTCGACAACTGATCGATCAACAGAACGGCTGTATCCAATTCTTTTTGGCTGACTTCATCCTCTGCTGGCACATTAGGTACATCTCCTGTACTTCGAACTTCATCTGGAAAATGGATGGTTTCCATGACCATTGTATTTTGATAAACCCTTACAACAGCAAGCTGTTCCTTAGACCTCATCGCAATTTTTGCAATACCGACTTTGTTAGATTCGGTTAATGCCTTCCTCAATAGACTGTAAGCTTTTTTCCCGCCTTCATTTGGGGAGATAAAATAACTGCGGTTGTAATAAATCGGATCAATTTCTTCGATTTTAATGAAATCGACTATCTCAACCGCCTTTTCTTCACTTGTGTCCCTTAACTCTTTAATTTCCTCATCTTCAATGACTACAAACTTTCCCTTTGCAATTTCATACCCTTTTACAATATCCTCATATTCAAGATCTTTTTCGCATACGGGACATATCTTCTCATATTTGATTGGCGTATGGCATTCCCGGTGAAGCGACCGTAATTTGATATCTTTATCTTCTGTGGCTGCGTGAAGCTTAATAGGGATATTCACGAGCCCAAAGCTGATACTTCCTTTCCATATCGTGTGCATAAATCATCCTCCATTTTCTTTTGTCTTACTCTTAATTTGGATGTTTCTGCTATGCGCCTATCCTATAAAAGTTCTGGAAATATTTCTGCATCGACTGGGCAAGATAAGACTTATCCTGTTTTTAAAAGTGGTGATGAACGTTGAAACCGATGCTGCCAACTTTATTTGATGAAACACCTGTAAAAGGAAACTGGAAGTATGAAGTGAAATATGATGGTTTCAGAGGACTTTTATTAATAAAATCACAAGAAGAAATCCAATTGTTCAGCAGGAACGGAAACGATCTGCTACCCCAATTCCCTGAGATTCACGATGCTGTGTTAAAAATCATAGAAGAGGATTCATGGACACTTCCTGTCTTCTTGGATGGAGAAATCGTTCTCCTTGAAAATGATTTCAAAAGCAATTTTGGCAGTCTGCAAATCAGAGGAAGAATGAAGACCAAAGAGAACATTCAAAAAGCATCAGAACTGAATCCTTGTAGCTTCCTTGCATTTGATTTGCTACAAAGTTCAGGTAAAAGAATGACAAGCATGGCCTATAGTGAGCGAAAAAAAGAATTATCCGCGCTATTTAGAAAGGCGGGACTCCCCTTGGAAGTAAATTATGGTTCTTCTGCAAGAATCCAGATGATACCTTCCTATAGAAACAGTAATCAGGTTTGGGGCGCAGTACGGCACTTGGATGGGGAAGGACTGATTGCCAAGTCTGAAGAGAGTGTGTGGGAGGAAGGCCGGCGGACAACTACCTGGCGCAAAATGAAAAATTGGAAAAGAGCCAAGTGTTTTATCCTTTCTCACGACAACAGCAATGGTTATTATGAAGTTGGTGTTTTTAAGGAAAAAGAGGTTATTGGAATCGGAGCATTTTATTTCGGAATCAGCCCAGAGGAAAAACAGGCTTTAAATTCAATCATTAAAGAAAATGCCTACCAGGAAGAAAAGGGAAAATCCTATGTTCATCCCGGCTTATGTGTGGAGCTTAATTACTTGGAATGGTATGAAGACCAACTGAGGGAGCCCCATTTTCACCAATTTCTTTTTCATGAGAAGCCGGAGGAATGCACTTGGATACAATTCATGCTGGACGAGGCCTCATTGCCTGAACCCGTTGAGGTCACTCACCCGGACAAACCGCTTTGGGAATCGCCCGCCATTGATAAGCTTCAATACATCCGCTATCTAAGAAATGTATCCCCCCGTTTCTTGAGCTTTCTTAAACAGCGGCCGTTGACTGTAATCAGGCTGCCGCATGGAATGTATGGAGAGTCTTTTTATCAAAAGAACTGTCCTGATTATGCCCCTGATTTTGTAAAGACCGTAAGATTGGAAAATATCGATTACATCCTATGTAATGATCTCGAAACCCTGATGTGGCTTGGTAACCAGCTAGCCATCGAATTTCATATCCCTTTTCAAAAAATTGGATCGGCTTATGTAAACGAAATCGTCTTTGACCTCGACCCGCCTTCCAGGGATTATTTTTATCTTGCTGTTAAAGCCGCAACTGAAATGAAAAAAGTTTTTGACCAGCTGAAATTAATCAGCTTTATCAAAACTTCTGGAAATAAAGGTTTGCAGGTCTATATACCAATTCCAGACGGCTATACATGGAAGGATACCCACCTCTTCACTGAATTCATGGCGAATTACTTAATCAATCAATTCCCTGATGATTTCACAACTGAGGGGCTGAAGAAAAACAGAAATAATCGTTTATACGTCGACTATATTCAGCATGCTGAGGGCAAAACAATCATAGCACCCTATTCTGTCCGGGCCAATGAAGATGCTCTTGTGTCAGCACCGCTGTTTTGGGAAGAGGTCAAGGAAGATCTTCGGCCGGAAAAATTCACAATGAAGACCGTACTGGAGAGGCTGAAGAAGAAGGGCTGCCCGTTTGCCGCCTATGAAGAAGTAAAAGAAAGACAAAATTTCAGAGAGATACTTTCTTTTCTTCAATCGAATCAGCGAAAACTTCAATAAAAAACAGAAGGAAAGGGATACAGTTTTTCAACTTCCAATCCATACTTCAATCTATCCATTAGACACATTTCGTATTTGATTTCCGCTCCAGGTGTGCGACTCCACGGGGCGGGCGGTGAACTAAAAAGCGGAAGCGGCCGTTCAGCGACGTACAGATTTTAGGGCTCTCGCATGAGATAAAGGAATCACGAAGAGCGAAGCGATTCGATGATGACTTAACGCAAGGAGAGAGACCGTAATCTGCTAGTCGCTGGCCGTTGGAGCTGGATTGGCCTCCTCAGCTTCGCCTGCGGGGTTAGGTTCCAGTGGGTACGTAACCTCGGGCGCTGAATCTAGACGTCCCGCTAGTCCCGCAGGAGGTCGCACACCTTTCTCTCCAATCAACAGTTGTTTCTTTTCCCACTGAAATCTTGAAATTCTAGAACAGTTACGGATTTACTTCTATAGCTGGCTCCCCCAAATACTTAAACACAAATAAAATAAGTAGCACCAGAACCATGTAATCAATTTAATAATGATAAGATATTAAGCATGTAAACCTTATAACAACAGCATCAACTAACAGAGCTTTCGTCGTTTTTTCTTACTATAGCTGAAAATTTTCAAAATATCTTTAAGAAATAGTCCGTCGTTTTTACGCTCAGTCATAAAACTTGGGGTAACCGAAAATTTGGATCATTTCTTTTAAAATTTGTCCGTGTTTTGGCCGGTCACCAAGATTTTTGGTTCATTACTCTAAGGAGTTGTTGTCCGCTTTCTCTGGGACTAGTCAAAGAATTGGATCATTTCTTTGAGGAATAGTCAGGCCTTTTTCTGCTCAGTCATAAATTTGGTCCATTCTCCTGAGGAATTGTCCGTTTTCTCGGGATTAACCGAAACATTGGATTATTTATTTGAGTAATAGCCCGACGTTTCCACTCAATACAAAAAACGGTCTATCCCCCAGAGGATTAGACCGCTTTTTCTTAAGACATGAGATTATGTTGGTTCCTTCACCTGAAATATTGTCTTTTTTAAGCTTTAAGAAATACATTCTTTTCTACGACTTCTTTGGCATGCTCTTGCAGCTCTGAATAGCTTCTTTCTTCGTCGAAATCAATATGATTCAATGTATGGTAGCTTTCCGGCTCCTTTACATCGAGGTCAAGTTTATAGCGGCTGGTATATGTGGCATTCCCGATTAGGTCCATTGAGAATTGCTCGTCATTTTTATGAACAATGACACGTACTTTTCCACCGTTATTAAAGACATCAATTTCTTTTTCAAACTCATTCAAACCTGAAAGGCAAGTCACAAGGGTTGAAGCTGACATCGCTGTACCGCATGCATTTGTAAAGCCGACTCCTCTTTCGAAGGTTCTCACATAGATTCCGTCCGTTCCTAGTGATTGGACAAAACTGACGTTGACACCGTCAGGGAAAAGATTATTCGGTCCATTTACCGATTCTGAAATGCTTTTTTGCTCATTGGAAAGGATATGCTCATTTTCCACGATGCTGATTAGGTGCGGATTTGGTACTGCAACCGCCGTAAAGGTCAATGCAGCAGAAATTTCAGGAACTTTTTCATCAATCAGCGTTTGTTTGTCAATATTCATCGGTAAATGTTTCAGTTCAAATAGCACAGGTGATATCTCGACCTTGAATGTCGGAATCTCTGCGAAAATGGATGGTTCACTTGAGATCTTGAGGTCCGCCTTCATTGTTTCGATGGTAATATCACTTTTATTCTTCAATTCTGTAACGTATCGACCTACACACCTCAAGCCATTTCCACACATGGATGCTTCAGATCCATCCGCGTTAAAGACTCTCATTTTTCCGTCACATCTATCACTGTCTAAAACAAACAGGATCCCGTCTGCTCCTATTCCCTTTTTTCGATCACAAAGGGCTATGGCCAGATTCTGCCGATCCTTTTCTGAGAAATTATACGTTTCAGTTATTTCATCGATCAACAGAAAGTCATTCCCTGATCCATGACATTTTATTAAATTTATTTCCATATAAAACCCTCCACGGAGTAACTTGTTGAATAGCAGATAGTATTTGCCAAGACTGGCCAATCCGCCTATTAATCTATATTATTCATATATTTAGCTTGCCACATCGCAGCCTTTTTCGCAATAGGCTTGTGGTTTGAGTAAATATATAGGATTCCTCCAAAGAGTAATCAGTTTCGTTATTCATTTAAACGCGTTATCATAAATAAAAAGGATCATACCATACATGAGGAGAATTTTTAATGTCTGATGATTACAAGTTCATGTTCAGCGTTAAGAAAGTGACTGTAATAGAAGATGCACCCAACACTAAAGAGGTGCTGGTACATACAAAAATAAAAAAAGGCAGAGATACGATCTGCCTCGAAAATGTATTTCCTGTCAGAATTACTGATATTGGGATATTCCCCGTACCTAGAGCCATTGCTGAAAATGTTGAAAATCCAACGTTAAGGAGGCTGCTGCCTTTTGAATTAAAGCGATACATTAAGCCTCAGAAACGTTTCCTGGAACCAGGGGAGTACAGTTAATCATTGATTTAACGTGGAACCTTGCCCTTCTTTTAGGTATTCTGCCCTTAGCAGGCTTTCCGCCCATTGACAAGACACTGCATAAAATTGATTGATTTTGTTTTGTGGGAGGGGGATTTCTTGACCCTTCAGGTTTGCATTTTCCCAATCCGCTTTTTCAAGAGCGATGACCAGGTCCAACACTTTTTTCAGATTATTATCTTTTCCCTCCAAGGCATCGCATATATCATCTTGCAGCGGCATATCTTTCAGAACTTTTTCGATTGGCTGTCCAATAATTGATTCCATCAGTGAAAACATACCGGTCAAAAAGTAACTTGAAGAAACTGCATCTTGAAAAGCGTGTTTAGAAATCAACTCGCACATTTTCGCCCGTGTAAGACAAAGTTTGATGACCTCTTCAGACATTTGTTTAACAGCACCCGTCATGTCCCTGATGGCAAGCACGTAAATCCATCTTTGAATTTCGATTAAGCCTAAAAGGATGATGGCCTGCCTGATAGAATTAATCTTCTGTTTTGGACGATAGGCCGGTGAGTTAATCAGCTTAAGCAGTTTATAAGATAAAGAGATGTCCTGTTCTATTAACTGCGAAATCTTTTCAATACTCGGTTCACTCATTTCCAGGCTTTGAATGACCTCATAATAGGAATGAAAGTAAACCGGAACATCGTACGTCCTTAAGATGACTGGTTTACTGAAAAAGAATCCTTGAAAAAGGGAGTATCCCCTCTTCTTTGCTTCTTCAAATTCTTTTCGCGTTTCCACTTTCTCAGCCAGTAGCTTTATATCAAGAAGCCGTGCAATCAATTCAATTTCTTCTCTTTTTTTCACTGATGTTGTCAGCATGTCCACTTTAATATAATCTGCTTGCTTCATCAATTCCCTGCAATACGGATTTTCTTTGTCAAACACAAAGTCGTCCAAGGCGATCTTATAACCCAGGCCTCTTAATTCCTTGCAAATTGAAATGATTTCCTCCGAAGGCTCAACTGACTCCAAAATTTCTACTACTATTTCCCGGGGATGGAAATAAGTTGGTACCTTCAATTTAAGCAGGGTTTCTGTAAAATTAATAAAACAAGGTTTGCCCCCTGAAAGCTGGTCAATTCCTATATTCAAAAAACTGTTAATGATGACGTCTGCTGTCGCCCTGTCACCATCAATGTTAGGGAAAATATTTTCCTGGTTATTCCGATATAACAATTCATAGGCAATCGCTTCTTCATTATCATTGAATATAGGCTGCCTTGCCACAAACACTTCCATTTCTGCTCACTCCTACGTGAAAATGAAAATTATATATAGTTCTATATAAATAGAAAATAGGTTAAATTTAGAAGATATACTCTACTAGAATACCAAGAAAACATCAGTAAGTCTATCTATATTCAGAATAGCACTTTACCGCTTTAAAGCCCTAAGAGGGACAGTCCCTCACGGGTGTTGATTAACCATAATATGTAAGATAAACGGTATCATTAGACAAAAAAAGCCACTCTCTTTTAGAATGATTGTTACCGCTAACAACACTAAAAAGGAGAGTGGCTTCATTGACTAACTTTAACAAATTATCAGAGGTACTTCAAACGTTCATTACCGACGAAGAGGTGGAAAACCTTTGTGAGAAGTGGGGTTATCGTGACACCGCAAGAAAGTTTTCCGCCAAAGATTTGGTACGCTTCTTTGTCATTTCTTCTGCGAAAGATTGGAAAAGCTTTCGAGATGCCGAAACCAAGATACCCCAGGAAGATAGTCTGCCTTCAGTTGACCACTCGACCCTTGCTAAAAAGGCTCAAAACGTCCCTTATCAGATCCTTCAAGAATTGTTCTCTCGTTTAGTCAATCGCTTAGGACGCGGAATGCGCCGAGCACTGTTCAAGCCCTATAAACTATTCGCGGTCGACTCCACAACCATTACTTTTCAACATCCAGATATGAGCTGGGCGGGTTACACCCGTACCCGCCACGCTATTCGTCTCCATACAAAGTTCGATGTAGAGGAAGGGCAACCTACCCAAGTCATCCCTACAACTGGGCGGCACCACGATGTCATGGTGGCACCCAAGTTGTATGAAGACACGGAACCCCTTTCCATCATCACCGCAGATAGAGGATATGCACGAACGCGAGACTTTGAGGATTTACAGGAAGACAATCAATTCTTTGTGATTAGAATCGCTAGCTCCTTCTCTCTCTCGGAAGAGATGGAGCATAGTGTACCTCTCGATGAAGATGGCAACGTGAAGGAAGACCTGACAGCCTTTATCGGTAAAAACTCCCGTAAGACAAAAAATCGATTCAGAGTGGTTACATTTACTGACAACGAAGGAAACAGAATAAAAGTAGCCACGAATTTAATGATGATGTCCCCTGAAGACATTGCTTATATCTATAAACTACGCTGGCAAATTGAGTTATTTTTCCGTTGGGTAAAAGGGAATCTGGATCTCTCCAACCTGTTTGGGAATTCACCGAATTCTGTATATATCCAGGTTTATGGAACTCTTATCAGTTACTTTCTTTTGCGCTGGATTTACAATGAAACAAAGGATGAGTGGGATATTTTGCATTCTTTCACCTTCATAGAATTCACCCGACGTTACTTGGCATATACCTTACCTGTGGAGGTAAGGTGTGCCATTAAATCACTTTTTGAACGAAGGGGGAGTCTGTGCCAATCACTTGGAAAAATATAGCTAATCAACACCCGTGGACAGTCCCTCTTAGGGCTTTAAAGCGGTAATGCATTACTTAAAAAACAGCATCAGAACACAAGTCCTGATGCTGCTTCACTAATGGACTGAATGGACAAAAAAGTTCATCAAAAACAGTCCAGCAATAATATATAAAGGAAGCGAAACATCTTTTGCTTTTCCATTCGCCACTTTCAGGATCGGATACAAGATAAAACCAATTGCAATCCCATCAGCGATACTAGAAGTAAAAGGAATCATCGCGATGATAAAGATTGCAGGAAAAGCCTCTGTTAAATCTCTAAGATCCATGTGGCGGATGTTCTGGATCATCAGCCCTCCGATAATAATCAGGATCGGAGCAATCGCATGGTCAGGTATCCACTTAAGATATGGAATAAACAGCGTTGAAGCAAGGAACAACACTCCCGTTGTAAGAGAAGTCAAGCCCGTCCGTCCGCCTGCTGCAATGGCTGCCGCACTCTCTACAGTGGAAACCGTTGGACTTGTTCCAAAAACACCACAGGTAGCTGCTGAAAACGCGTTTGCCTGAAACGCTTTAGGATACTTTTCTGGAGTACCCGCCATATCAACATGACCATTTACCAGTCCGATATTCTCAAAAACAAGCACCATGGTAATTGAAAACGCTGCAATCAAAAACGGCAGCTCTATCAATCTTGAGAAAGATAATTCAGCGAACACGGCCCCGTATTCTTCTAAACCAAAGCCTGATTGCCCTGCTTCCGGTTCAATCCCGAATAGGAAGCCAAGCAGCGTTCCAAAGACGATGCTCCATAAGAATCCACCTTTAACATTTCTGATAAACAGAAAAATCGTTACAAGGAATGTCAGAATGGTCGCAATAACCCCTATGTCGCTAATATCTCCGAGACTAATAAGTGCACTCGTACCTTTTTCTACGATACCGCCTTTTTCCAATCCAATCAGCATCAGGAACAGACCTAATCCTACCGTGATCGCCTCTTTAAGCGCTTTTGGAATCGCCCTAGATAAAATACCGGATAACTTCGTAAATGCAACAATCATGAATAACAGCCCTGAAACAAAGACAGCCGCTAATGCCTCCTGCCATGTAAGACCCATCGACTCCACTAAAGTAAAAGTGAACATCGCATTGATCCCCATTCCCGGTACCAGCAATATAGGAGCGTTTGCCCAAAAGGCCATCACAAGGCATCCGAAGAACGATGCAAGAATCGTAGCCATAACCGCCCCTTCAAACGGCATACCCGCCTCTGAGAGAATCATTGCATTAATAGCAATGATATAAACAATCGTAAAATAACCGATCGCTCCCGCTGTCACTTCTTTCTTAACTGTTGTTCCGTGCTGCTTTAAACGAAAAATACCTCCTGTTGTTTTCATAATATCATGTCCTTACGACACAGCCCTCTCCCTACCCGCTTACCCTTAATAAAGGGAAGCCACAAGGACTAATTTTAGCAGATGTACGTACCTTTGCCAATATATTTTTTGAGTTAATGGGCTCTCACTTTAACGCTTTAAACCACTAAGAGGGACAGTCCCTTTTAGTGCTTTAAAGTAAAAAAGAGCGGGATATCCCGCTCTTTGCTGGTTTTACTGTTCAATTTGACGGATAAGGTTCGCCATTTCGATGGCACTGACAGCCGCTTCCCATCCTTTGTTCCCGGCTTTGGTTCCGGCACGCTCGATAGCCTGCTCAATTGTGTCAGTTGTCAATACACCGAAGATAACCGGCACATCCTCTTGCAACCCCACATTTGCTACACCTTTCGCAACCTCACCACTGACATATTCAAAGTGCGCAGTCGCTCCTCTGATGACAGTACCAAGGGTGATGACCGCATCATACTTTTTAGAAGCAGCCAATTTTTTAGCAATGACAGGGATTTCGAATGCTCCCGGCACCCATGTAACCGTTATGTCTGCTTCGTCCATACCATGGCGTTTCAGCGCATCTTCTGCACCGCCTAGAAGTTTGCTTGTGATGAATTCATTGAAACGTGCCACCACGATTGCCACTTTTAATCCTGAGCCTACTAAATTACCTTCATAAATTGTTTTCATGTTAACTCCTCCTTAGAATTGAAGTAAGTGTCCTAACTTACTGTGTTTGGTTTTTAAGTATTTTTCATTTTCTTCCTTGGATGGCATTTGGATGGCGACTCTCTCTTCAACTTCAAGGCCGTATCCCTTCACACCCGTAATTTTACGAGGGTTGTTTGTCAGAAGCCTCATTTTGGAAACTCCAAGATCCTTGAGGATTTGTGCCCCAATCCCGTAATCACGCAAGTCGTCAGCAAAGCCAAGTTTATGATTGGCCTCGACTGTATCCAGTCCTTCTTCTTGAAGTTTATAGGCTTTCATCTTGTTGACAAGACCAATTCCGCGTCCTTCCTGTCTCATATAGAGCAGGATTCCTTTGCCTTCTTTTTCAATCTGAGAAAGGGCGGCATGCAGCTGCGGCCCGCAGTCACATCGGTTTGAACCAAAGACATCCCCGGTAAGACATTCCGAATGTACCCTCACAAGGACAGGTTCACCAGGGGAAATCTCTCCTTTAACAAGGGCGACATGTTCCTGACCCGTCAATTTTTCTGTATAGGCTACCGCTTTAAAATGGCCGAATTCTGTCGGAAGCTCTATTTCCACTTCCTTTTCAACCAGCTTTTCTTCTTTTCTTCTATAAGCGATCAAGTCCTGGATTGTGATCATTTTCATGTTGAACTTTTCCGCGATTTCCTTCAGCTGTGGTACTCTTGCCATAGTGCCATCAGGGTTCATGATTTCACAGATGACCCCAGCCTGAGTGGAGCCTGATAACGCTGCAAGGTCGACAGCCGCTTCTGTATGTCCTGCCCGTTTCAATACGCCGCCGTTTTTCGCAATCAGCGGGAATACATGTCCGGGACGTTTTAGGTCACTTGGCTTTGCATCTTCTTTAATCATTTCCAAAATGGTTGTTGAACGTTCAAATGCACTAATACCTGTTGTCGTATTCACATGGTCCACACTAATCGTAAAGGCAGTACCATATGGATCTGTATTTTGGTCAGTCATCGGGTTCAGCTGAAGCTGCGATGCTTTTTCCAAGGTAATCGGCGTACAAATTAACCCTCTTCCCTCTGTTGCCATGAAGTTGATGACTTCAGGGGTCGCTTTATCTGCCAGGGCTACGAAGTCCCCTTCGTTTTCCCGATCTTCATCATCGATGACAATGATTACTTTTCCTGCTTTTAAATCTTCCAATGCTTCTTCAATCTTATTGAACATTATGTGTACCTCCATCTTGAACAGAATCGTTAGCTCATAAATCCATGCTGAGTGAGAAAATCTTTACCGAGATCCCGTTTTTCCTGATGTTCTGTGCGGCCGCCATTCATGAATTGGTATATATACTTGGCCATCATATCGCATTCCAGGTTTACAATATCCCCGACTTTTTTACTGCCTAGAATCGTATCATGTCTTGTCTGGGGAATCAGTGAAACCGTAATTGTATTATTTCCGATCTCAAACACTGTCAAAGAAGTACCATCCAAGCATACAGAGCCCCTGTTGATAAAATAACGCGATAACTCTCCAGGAATTTCAATAGTGATGTAGAGGGCATTTTCAACAAATTGGGTTGAAACAATCGTTCCTGTTCCATCAACGTGTCCCGTGACAAAGTGCCCGCCAAAACGTCCGTTTGCAGCCATGGCCCTTTCAAGATTCACCTTCGTTCCAGCTCCAAGAAGCTTTAAGGACGTATTTTCAAAGGTTTCTGGCATGACATCCACTGTGAAGGAACGCCCGCTGAATGACGTCACCGTCAGGCATGTACCGTTGACAGAGATGCTGTCCCCAAGCTTCACATCTTCCAGTACCTTTTTTGCTAATATGGAGAGCACCATGGAAGCAGAAGATTTTTTCAGATTTTCAATCGTACCGATTTCTTCAATAATTCCAGTAAACACCCTGTCACTCCTTTCTTATTGGCTTTGCAACGATTTTGATGTCTTTTCCGATTTTTTCTATTGAGGAGAATTCCAGTTCATCACCTTCAGCTATAGAAGGAAATCCATGCCCTCCAAAGCTGGTAAAGGCTTCCGACCCTCCAACCAATTTAGGGGCCATATAGATGACTACCTCTTGATAGGCTTTTTCTTTTAAAAAAGAAAAATGTATAGCCGAACCACCTTCCACAAACAGGGAAGTGACATTCAGTTCACCAAGCCTTTGTAAAACCATTTTGACCGGCAGCTTGGGAGATTCCAGCTGTTCGACTCTTACTCCTTTATTCAGAAGCATACCTTTCTTTTCTTCAGAAGCTTCACTTCCACAAAAAATAATAGTTTTAGCATGTTCAATATTTAGGATGTCGCTTTCCAGCGGAATCCTTAAATGACTATCCAATACAACTCGAATGGGATTTTTTCCACCTCGGGGCAAACGGGTGGTTAGAAGAGGGTTGTCGTTAATGACGGTATTTACTCCAACTAAAATGGCATCGTGGTGATGGCGGTATTTATGAACATCCAGCCTGGATTCTTCTGAAGTGATCCACTTGCTGTCTCCTGTATATGCCGCTGTTTTCCCGTCAAGGGTGACAGCCGATTTCAAGGTCACATAAGGAGTTTTCGTCTGTATGAAGTGAAAAAAATGTGCATTTAGTTCCAATGCCTCTTTTTCACAAATACCCGTCACTACTTCTATTCCTGCTCTTTCCAGTATATCAATGCCTTTACCAGCGACTAATGGATTGGGGTCCACGCTGGCAATAAAAACTCGCTTAAGTTTATTTTCAACTATAAGATTTGCACAAGGCGGCGTTTTTCCTGTATGTGCACATGGCTCCAAAGTAACATAGATGTCTGCCCCTTCCGCCTTAGATCCCGCCTGGCGAATGGCATGGACCTCTGCATGGGGGTCTCCCGCTTTCAAATGGGCACCCATTCCGACAATTTCACCGTCTTTCACGACAACGGCACCGACGGCCGGATTGGGAGCAGTCTGCCCCTTTCCTGCTTTTGCGAGAGACAGAGCTAATTTCATATATTCTTGTTCCTGCAAAAATTACATCCTCCATCCTTGGACAATATATCCCCAAATATATTGAAGGGAAATAAAAAACCTGAGTGGTTGGAGCACTCAGGGAGATTGATTCATAATTAAATAAGCGTATAAAAGTTATTTTTTCACACGCCTCTTCCTTCTCCCATCCAGACTTTCACTGTCGGCTTTGGAATTTCACCAAATCCACCGTCATTAATTAAAATGACGGGTCACGGACTAAGAACCATCTGGTTCATCACCGCCGGTAGGGAATTTCACCCTGCCCCGAAGGAATTCATATTCGATTGCCTTTACTATACCATAATAATAATAGAGTTGCATTATAGAAAACCTGAAAGTTCTAACATTGATAGTAAGTGATGTGTTCTGCCAAGTCTTCAATTGCAGCAGCCTTTTATGGATACGAGTTAAATCGAAGCATAGGCGACCACGACAATGAGCAGCCCATTATGATAGCGAAGAAATAGAATATGAAAAAGAACCCACACATAGTATGCGTGAGTTCCTTCAACCCTCAGCCTGCCATTTTCCTGCATTCCTCTGCACAGTCAAAACAGATCTCTGCGCATGTTTGGCAATGCCTGTAATCAAACGATTTACACTCGGTTCCGCATGCTTCACAAATATCTGCACACAAAGCACAGACCTGTTTGGCAAACTTACTGCTGCGCTGCATGACTGCTGTGGCATATGAACAGATTTCCGCGCACTCCCTGACCAGTTCAATGCATTTGGCCATTTTTTCATCTTCTTTCAAACAAGCATGGTAACATACATTACAGGCCTCCATGCACTCATGACAAGCTTTAATACAACTTTTATAACTGGCATCCATTCGTTTCCCTCCATTCCAGGTCTCTCTTAGTTTCCCAAAATAAAGGAAAAACTTTCGGTTAAATTACATAATAATCTTCCAACAATAACACGATATAAAGGAAAGCCCACTGTTTCAGGACGTTTTCACTCTCTTCAAATAGGACGACGATGCTTGAAGGATCAAATAATTGTTGTGTTTGCAGCGGTAACCTTCCACGGGTTAAGGAGCTAACTTTTTCTCCATCAATGTAGAGGTCCCACCCCTCCCCTCTCCTCATAAAAAAAACCTTTTGCGCCGATGCATTTCTGCCATTAAAAACTTTGCTGCTATTTCCTTGCACAGACATCTCTAATAATTTTCTCTCCACACTTAAAATTAGTTCTTTATCACCATTCTCAAGGACTAAGGATTTCCCCTTAAAATTAACACGTGATTTCATCCTTCCATCCAAACTGAAAAAGCAATAGGAGGCTTTCTCTTTATTAATCACAAAATTGTGGTTGCTATTATTTGTGGCCACTTTTAAGGCTTCTCGTGAGCGGTGTATTTCTAAGTTATATATCACATACATCATTACGAATGTCATACCAAGGATAATCAACATCAAATAAAAAAGAATGTGCAGGCCT
Organism: Bacillus sp. SG-1; assembly: GCF_000181495.1. Taxonomy (GTDB): domain Bacteria; phylum Bacillota; class Bacilli; order Bacillales; family Bacillaceae_B; genus Rossellomorea. The sequence goes on along the minus strand of NZ_ABCF01000001.1, from coordinate 80,993 downwards.
GGAATCAACAGGCTTAACAACACACCCAGCAGCAAAGAAGCCAATGCTTTCTTAAAATAATATCGGCTCATTTTATGATAAAAAAGGGCAATATTCATAGAGAGTAGTCACTCCTTAATAGAGTTCTTTCCATAGTATGATACTAGTAGAGAAAATAGAACTGCTTGGATAAGGGGTCTTACTATATATCTGGAAGTGGCAGGAGAGATTTATCTATTGAAGGATAGGATATCAAGTTTCCCCTTCTATCACGGAAGAATTTAACGGGTACTTTAGCCCAAATCTGCATCCTGTCCATTTAGGGTGTGGACCAAGTTTAGTTGAGAGATGGATGGTCAAGGAAACCACGGCTGTATATGAGGTTTTTGCAATCTGGGAATATGACTCATATGAAAAATATGAAAAGATTGATAAGAAGGTTATTAATGATGAAGAACATGTGAAGCGTGTTCAAAACTGGTACAAGAAAATGGGTGGAAAAAAATCTAAAAAGGGGTATTTTATAAAATTGCAGAGGACTTTCCAGAAGAGACGGTTGCTAAGGAGAAAACAATAATGAGGTAAAAATATAACAATTGCACCTGAAGGACCCTGTTATGAAAGGGTCTCTTTTCACTTTATGCCACTTCTTTCGAGGTCTGATAGGATCTCCGGTGAAAGAAATACTCTCATTTGTTCTTCCGTTACCCACTTATAAGCACTATGCTCTTCGGACAGAATAACCTTGCAGGAATCACATTTGCAAAGATAGGTTAAAAGGACAACCTGACGTCTCGGATCTGTTTTGAAACTAGTAGCATACAAAAGCTTTTCAACTGAAACTCTCAAACACGTTTCCTCTTTTACTCCCCTCACTAAAGCAACTTCCAATTCTTCACCAAAATCAATCTTACCACCCGGAAACTCCCAGGTACCCCCGCCCACTTCATCATCCATCGCGCGCTGGACGATTAAGATTTTTCCATTATTAATGACCAGGCCCTTCACCGCGACGACCGTCTTGTTAACAGCTTCCATCTATTTTCACCACTTTCTTATGTAATTCATCCTATTTTCCTATAATTGGCGGAAATTCTCAACTGGACTAACTTTAGTTTAACAAGAAGTTGATTATAGCTTGCTGAATATATATATCAAGCGGATCTAAGCTCAGATGTGAGTCATTTCGCGATTATAGTCAAAAACAGATCAAAAAGAGAGGGCAAAAATTACAGCTTACCGAGTTTTTGCGTCTATACTACCTTAATTCTGTCGAAAGTTTTTGGCTTAACGAATAATATCATGCTTCTTCTTTGAATTTTGCATCAAATTGCGGTAGTTTTGCGTCTGAAATGAAAGTTATGCGTCGAATCCAGGGACTTATGCATCTAAAATGAAAGTTATGCACCGAACTGACATTACTGGTGTACAATTACTACTTATTCGCACCTCCTCTCCAGGAAAATGTATGAAAGAAGATCTAATTAGTTTGAGGGTTTAACCATATAAAATCATCCTTTTATGTCTACTCGATGAGTATTTGCGTCCATTAGCAGTTTATTGCTTCTAATTTTGAGTAATTGCGTCTTATATTTTTTGCGTCCAATACCAAATCTCTCTTGAGTCCCCACCCTCGCTCCTGCACTTAATGAAGTTACTAATAGTCTCTGTATTTTCTGAACACAAAAAAGAGCACCTCATCAAGGTACTCTTTTTTCTGCCTGGCCCAGGGGGAGTCCCAACTACCATCGGCGCTAAAGGCTCGGCCGGCGATGAGCGGCGAATCTCTTCGTCCGCTTCGCTCGCTCACATCCTCATGGGCAGAGCCCACTCCGGTGTTCGCTCCCTCTCGTCCTCGACCTTCTTGCTCCTCCCCATCCTCGCTCCTGCTACTGATGGAATTCCAGAACTAAACAACCTCATTTTCTCTCTTTTTGATATTAAAAAAGAGCACCACTTCGGGTACTCTTTGGTCTGCCTGGCGACGTCCTACTCTCACAGGGGGAGATCCCCCAACTACCATCGGCGCTGAAGAGCTTAACTTCCGTGTTCGGCATGGGAACGGGTGTGACCTCTTCGCCTTAATCACCAGACATATTATGTTGAAAGAACATTGTTCTCTCAAAACTAGATAAAGTTATGAAGAAAAGAAAGTATTCCGAGTTTCGCTAATAAATTGTGGTTAAGTCCTCGATCGATTAGTATCTGTCAGCTGCACGTGTCGCCACGCTTCCACCTCAGACCTATCTACCTGATCATCTTTCAGGGATCTTACTCACATAAAGTGATGGGAAATCTCATCTCGAGGGGGGCTTCATGCTTAGATGCTTTCAGCACTTATCCCTTCCGCACATAGCTACCCAGCGATGCCTTTGGCAAGACAACTGGTACACCAGCGGTGCGTCCATCCCGGTCCTCTCGTACTAAGGACAGCTCCTCTCAAATTTCCTGCGCCCACGACGGATAGGGACCGAACTGTCTCACGACGTTCTGAACCCAGCTCGCGTACCGCTTTAATGGGCGAACAGCCCAACCCTTGGGACCGACTACAGCCCCAGGATGCGATGAGCCGACATCGAGGTGCCAAACCTCCCCGTCGATGTGGACTCTTGGGGGAGATAAGCCTGTTATCCCCGGGGTAGCTTTTATCCGTTGAGCGATGGCCCTTCCATGCGGAACCACCGGATCACTAAGCCCGACTTTCGTCCCTGCTCGACTTGTAGGTCTCGCAGTCAAGCTCCCTTGTGCCTTTACACTCTGCGAATGATTTCCAACCATTCTGAGGGAACCTTTGGGCGCCTCCGTTACTCTTTAGGAGGCGACCGCCCCAGTCAAACTGCCCACCTGACACTGTCTCCCACCCCGATAAGGGGCGCGGGTTAGAAGTTCAACACAGCCAGGGTAGTATCCCACCGACGCCTCCACCGAAGCTGGCGCTCCGGTTTCTTAGGCTCCTACCTATCCTGTACAAGCTGTGCCAAAATTCAATATCAGGCTACAGTAAAGCTCCACGGGGTCTTTCCGTCCTGTCGCGGGTAACCTGCATCTTCACAGGTACTATAATTTCACCGAGTCTCTCGTTGAGACAGTGCCCAGATCGTTGCGCCTTTCGTGCGGGTCGGAACTTACCCGACAAGGAATTTCGCTACCTTAGGACCGTTATAGTTACGGCCGCCGTTTACTGGGGCTTCGGTTCGCACCTTCGCTTGCGCTAAGCACTCCCCTTAACCTTCCAGCACCGGGCAGGCGTCAGCCCCTATACTTCGCCTTACGGCTTCGCAGAGACCTGTGTTTTTGCTAAACAGTCGCCTGGGCCTATTCACTGCGGCTCTCTCGGGCTTGCACCCTACCAGAGCACCCCTTCTCCCGAAGTTACGGGGTCATTTTGCCGAGTTCCTTAACGAGAGTTCTCTCGCTCACCTTAGGATTCTCTCCTCGCCTACCTGTGTCGGTTTGCGGTACGGGCACCTTTTTCCTCGCTAGAGGCTTTTCTTGGCAGTGTGGAATCAGGAACTTCGGTACTATATTTCCCTCGCTATCACAGCTCAGCCTTCACGGTGACGGGATTTGCCTCATCACCAGCCTAACTGCTTAGACGCGCATATCCAACAGCGCGCTTACCCTATCCTCCTGCGTCCCCCCATCACTCAAACGGAAAAGAGGTGGTACAGGAATATCAACCTGTTATCCATCGCCTACGCCTTTCGGCCTCGGCTTAGGTCCCGACTAACCCTGAGCGGACGAGCCTTCCTCAGGAAACCTTAGGCATTCGGTGGACAGGATTCTCACCTGTCTTTCGCTACTCATACCGGCATTCTCACTTCTAAGCGCTCCACCAGTCCTTACGGTCCAGCTTCACAGCCCTTAGAACGCTCTCCTACCACTGACACCAAACGGTGTCAATCCACAGCTTCGGTGATACGTTTAGCCCCGGTACATTTTCGGCGCAGAGTCACTCGACCAGTGAGCTATTACGCACTCTTTAAATGGTGGCTGCTTCTAAGCCAACATCCTGGTTGTCTAAGCAACTCCACATCCTTTTCCACTTAACGTATACTTTGGGACCTTAGCTGGTGGTCTGGGCTGTTTCCCTTTCGACTACGGATCTTATCACTCGCAGTCTGACTCCCATGGATAAGTCTTTGGCATTCGGAGTTTGTCTGAATTCGGTAACCCGATGAGGGCCCCTAGTCCAAACAGTGCTCTACCTCCAAGACTCTTACTACATGAGGCTAGCCCTAAAGCTATTTCGGAGAGAACCAGCTATCTCCAAGTTCGATTGGAATTTCTCCGCTACCCACACCTCATCCCCGCACTTTTCAACGTGCGTGGGTTCGGGCCTCCATTCAGTGTTACCTGAACTTCACCCTGGACATGGGTAGATCACCTGGTTTCGGGTCTACGACCACATACTCATTCGCCCTATTCAGACTCGCTTTCGCTGCGGCTCCGTCTTTCCGACTTAACCTTGCATGGGATCGTAACTCGCCGGTTCATTCTACAAAAGGCACGCCATCACCCGTTAACGGGCTCTGACTACTTGTAGGCACACGGTTTCAGGTTCTATTTCACTCCCCTTCCGGGGTGCTTTTCACCTTTCCCTCACGGTACTGGTTCACTATCGGTCACTAGGGAGTATTTAGCCTTGGGAGATGGTCCTCCCAGCTTCCGACGGGATTTCTCGTGTCCCGCCGTACTCAGGATCCACTCAAGAGGGAACGAAGTTTCGACTACAGGGTTATTACCTTCTGTGACGAGCCTTTCCAGACTTCTTCGTCTACTTCGTTCCTTTGTAACTCCGTATAGAGTGTCCTACAACCCCAAGAGGCAAGCCTCTTGGTTTGGGCTAATCCCGTTTCGCTCGCCGCTACTCAGGGAATCGCGTTTGCTTTCTCTTCCTCCGGGTACTTAGATGTTTCAGTTCCCCGGGTCTGCCTTCCATACTCTATGTATTCAAATATGGATACTGCACCATTACGTGCAGCGGGTTCCCCCATTCGGAAATCTCCGGATCAAAGCTTACTTACAGCTCCCCGAAGCATATCGGTGTTAGTCCCGTCCTTCATCGGCTCCTAGTGCCAAGGCATCCACCGTGCGCCCTTTCTAACTTAACCAATAGGTTAATCATACAAAATATCTCATAAGAGATATCCTAAAATGGCGAATTCTCGGTTCTTTCTTGACTTTCTTCATATATCTTTATCTAGTTTTCAAAGAACAATGTTTTGATGGTCATCCCGCGCCTCACGAGCTTTTAAAGCTTCGCTACGCTGCGCGATGTTAATGAGGGTTCTTTTCGCTATCGCGAAAAAACCTAATTAAACCATCAAAACTGAACAAAACAAAATCAATACGTCACGTCTCATATATCCTTAGAAAGGAGGTGATCCAGCCGCACCTTCCGATACGGCTACCTTGTTACGACTTCACCCCAATCATCTGTCCCACCTTAGGCGGCTGGCTCCTAGGGCAAAACTTAACTTCCTATAGATACTATAAGAGGTTAAGTTTTGCCCCAGGTTACCTCACCGACTTCGGGTGTTACAAACTCTCGTGGTGTGACGGGCGGTGTGTACAAGGCCCGGGAACGTATTCACCGCGGCATGCTGATCCGCGATTACTAGCGATTCCAGCTTCATGCAGGCGAGTTGCAGCCTGCAATCCGAACTGAGAACGGTTTTATGGGATTTGCTAAACCTCGCGGTCTTGCTGCCCTTTGTACCGTCCATTGTAGCACGTGTGTAGCCCAGGTCATAAGGGGCATGATGATTTGACGTCATCCCCACCTTCCTCCGGTTTGTCACCGGCAGTCATCTTAGAGTGCCCAACCTAATGCTGGCAACTAAGATCAAGGGTTGCGCTCGTTGCGGGACTTAACCCAACATCTCACGACACGAGCTGACGACAACCATGCACCACCTGTCACTCTGTCCCCCGAAGGGGAAAGCCCTATCTCTAGGGTTGTCAGAGGATGTCAAGACCTGGTAAGGTTCTTCGCGTTGCTTCGAATTAAACCACATGCTCCACCGCTTGTGCGGGCCCCCGTCAATTCCTTTGAGTTTCAGTCTTGCGACCGTACTCCCCAGGCGGAGTGCTTAATGCGTTAGCTGCAGCACTAAAGGGCGGAAACCCTCTAACACTTAGCACTCATCGTTTACGGCGTGGACTACCAGGGTATCTAATCCTGTTTGCTCCCCACGCTTTCGCGCCTCAGCGTCAGTTACAGACCAGAAAGTCGCCTTCGCCACTGGTGTTCCTCCACATATCTACGCATTTCACCGCTACACGTGGAATTCCACTTTCCTCTTCTGTACTCAAGTCCCCCAGTTTCCAATGACCCTCCACGGTTGAGCCGTGGGCTTTCACATCAGACTTAAGAGACCGCCTGCGCGCGCTTTACGCCCAATAATTCCGGACAACGCTTGCCACCTACGTATTACCGCGGCTGCTGGCACGTAGTTAGCCGTGGCTTTCTGGTTAGGTACCGTCAAGGTGCCGCCCTATTTGAACGGCACTTGTTCTTCCCTAACAACAGAGCTTTACGATCCGAAAACCTTCATCACTCACGCGGCGTTGCTCCGTCAGACTTTCGTCCATTGCGGAAGATTCCCTACTGCTGCCTCCCGTAGGAGTCTGGGCCGTGTCTCAGTCCCAGTGTGGCCGATCACCCTCTCAGGTCGGCTACGCATCGTTGCCTTGGTGAGCCGTTACCTCACCAACTAGCTAATGCGCCGCGGGTCCATCTGTAAGTGGTAGCTAAAAGCCACCTTTCCACTCTTCCTCATGCGAGGAAAAGAACTATCCGGTATTAGCCCCGGTTTCCCGGAGTTATCCCAGTCTTACAGGCAGGTTACCCACGTGTTACTCACCCGTCCGCCGCTGACATCAGGGAGCAAGCTCCCATCAGTCCGCTCGACTTGCATGTATTAGGCACGCCGCCAGCGTTCGTCCTGAGCCAGGATCAAACTCTCCGAAAGAAGTTTGACTTGCTCGTTGATGCTGAAACTATGTTTCAGCCTGCTAATTAAAGTGTTAGCAACTTAGTAAGAACTAGGTTCTCACTAGAATTAACGTTGACGTTTTGTCTTGTTTTGTTCAGTTTTCAAGGTTCAATCGTTCAGAAGACTATCATAACACGATACATCGTCTTAGTCAACTTCTGCGAAAAAGTATTTTTTCTCACTTCATCGCTTTGCTGTTTCAGCGACATTTATTACTATACCTCATTGTTTCGTAGAAGTCAACTTCTTTCAAAAACCTTTTTGACTTCGCTTTTGATCTGTCCTCCCTCATTGTTTTGAGGAAGATTACTAATATAGCATTTTTAATATAATAGTTTCAACAGGTATTTTCTTCCTGTAAGTGAATCCTCAAGACCATTTCTAATCTTGAGGATCTATTTCGATTACACCGTTATAAATTGAGAGCGGACACCTCTCCAGGCAAGGAGATCTTCATGGATTGATTGGGCATCGTTATATCCTTGGTGATATAATTCTTCAAGTCTTTTAGGGCTGCGTTCCATTCTGCCTACTTTTAGCGGCTGTTGAGGACGGATAATAAAGACGTTCCCTTTCTCCTCTTCCCTTTCAAGGTAATCAATCGTTTCATTATATACGTTATAACGATTTATCATGGCTTTTCTCAATCCAGGATATTGAGGGTATTTACGCTTAATGAGGTATTGAAACCTTGATGGGCTTTTTTTATACCCCTTATTTCTGGTTAGAATGACGACATTTTGTTTGAACCCGTCCAGTTCAGCTTTTTTTACCGGAATCGGGCTGCTGATGCCCCCGTCAAGCAAATGGCGGGATTGGAATTCTACAATGGGCGCCACAAAAGGCAGGGAGCTCGATGCACGAATCGGTGTCAACACATCTTTACCATAATCTTTTTTATAATGATAAACCGGTTCACCGGTATGGCAGTCAGTTGTACCGATTACAAATTCTGATTGATTGTTGTGAAAGGCCTCATAATCATAGGGAACTATCTTATTGGGTATTTCATCAAACACAAAATCCATGCCGAACAGTTCACGATTTCTAATATAATTTCTCCAGGAAAGGTATTTAGGGTTTCCCGCAAATCCGATATTCACTTTTTTGTTTCGCCCTTTTTGTTTTGACAAATATGAGGCAGCGATACACGCTCCTGCCGACACACCAATTACATAGGGAAATTCAATCTCTTTTTCCAGAAAGAATTCCAGGACGCCGGCAGTGTATACTCCTCTCATTCCCCCGCCTTCCAATACTAGTCCGGTTCGTTCAAAAAGCAATATAGTTCACCTCTGTATATTTATTTCTTCATTATATAATGTATCTCACTCATATAATTGTCTCACAAAATAGGAAAGGAGTGTATTTATCAGCTTACCTAAAATCCAATGGGATAAGCATTGCACCGCATTCTTTTTCATAGTATTCGATCGGTCCCGCTTCTCCTAAAACGGTATATGCGTAGCCTTTTCGTTTCATGTCTGCCAGTGCTTCATGAAGAAGGGCTCTCCCCACCTTGTTCTTCCGTTCAGATTTTGCTATTCCCATCGGACCATAGATCCCTTTTTGATTCCGGTAAACATCATAAGAAGAAAAGCCAATGAGTTTTCCTCCCATCCACGCTAAAAATATGGGGATTTCATCCTTTCGGAAACCGTTCCTCAGTGTTTCTGTCCATGCTTCTCCAAAGTTTTCAGCAGCAAATTGCAAGACCGCTTCTTCATCTATTTCTTGTGCTCTTTCGATTCTTGCTTCAATGTTTTTGAATTCTTTTTCAATATAAGTATTCATAGGCACAATCAGGTCACGGGCTGTGGTAACGGATGCTTTTATTTTTTCATGCGGAAGTCCGGCGAGGAATCCTTGCTCTTCTGCCGTCCATGATTGATAAAACGCTTTAATTACGTGTCCTTCATTCAAGTAAATCTGATTATAATTTCTCATGATCTCCAATGCCCTTTTCCACAAGCTGTCCACCCTTTTCGTAACCGGTGTAGAAAAATCCTCATGTTGGACGCTGACCTTCTCAGTGGGTCTGTTTAAAACAAGAAGATCATGAACTATATCTTCGACCAGCAGGTACATTTCCAGCAATGTCCCCTTCTTCACTAGTGCAGCCCCAATAAAAAGGTCGAGTGGTTCGACTGGCCCTTCACTGATCTCCTCAGCATTTTTTATCAATTCTTTCACTTTATCTGTTAGATAATACGTTTTCACCCATCATTCCTCCCTATAGCCAAAAGGCCGATTCTTGAATAGAACCGGCCCAGATTACTTCTATATTCTACATATCTTTTATTTTTCCTATGATAACTCTTTATTTTTAAAAATTCTTGAAGAACCTTCCATCAAAAGGATAATGACCAGAACCGTAGTTATCAGCGCCATCGACAAATCAAAGGACCAATTGCCTTCCATCAGGACTTCTGATGTATAAGTTGATAGCCGGGAAGGAGACCACGCCAGCTGGTTTGAAAATACGGTCGACAGAAACGAAAGAAAAATCGATAGAGCAATAGCTGAGAAGGCTGCTGAAAAAAATCGTCAACGTCACAATAAATGCGAGCCAGAATCCATATGCCACCAGGGCCTGAAGGAAATATTCTGAAGGAATGTTTTCAAATAATAAAGTGATATAATACCAGCTTGAAAGCATGCCCAATGCGTATGAAACCCATACAAGGATTAGGGCTGACAGCCACTACACTTTCCAAAACTGCTTTTATTTATAAACTTCCTGCATCCTTGCAATTTCATTTTTGATTTTTTCAACAAGTGAAGGAGGAGAGATTACTTTAGCCTGGCTTCCCCAGTTCAATATCCAGCTTGCAAGTCCTTCACTGTCTCTTGCTTTTGTTGTAAGAAGAAAATGGTCATCGTCTTCTTTTTTGATATCAACTTCCTTACCGAAATTATCAAGCATGACGTTGATTAATTCATTTTTAAAACGAATTTTAATCCATTCTTCGGACCCGGCAAACATATGAAAAGTGGATTGAACATACTTACTTACATCAAAAGGTGCATAACTGAAGGTTCCCTCTGTCACTTCTACATTGCGCAACCGGTCGATCCGATAGTGACGGATTTCTTCAGCTTCCATGAAAAAGGCGATGAGATAGTAAAAATCATTTGTCCATGTCAGGGCCAAAGGTTTCACATAGTATTTTCCACCATTTCGGCTAAGCGTGAACTGTTTGTCTACATTATATCTTCCATATTGAAACGTGATCACTTTCTTTTCTGAAATAGCCTGATGAATCGAGTGAATCGCAAGCCTGACCATTGGGCTCTCACTTTTCACTGAGGAGTCAATCAAAATTTCGTTTTGGAGAAGTTTCGCCTGATGAATACTGGTTAACTTCTTTATTTTGCGGATTAAGCTCTTAGTTTCATGGACACTGATAAACCGGGCAGAAACAACGGCATCGATGAGTATCCTCAATTCATAGAGCTCAAAAAGGCGGTACTGGTGGCTATAATATTTAGGCAGGCCCTCTTTCTCCTGATTTATCGTGACATCAAACCCTGACTGGATGAGATGGTCAATATCATCCTTAAGTGAATTTTTGTTCACCTTAATATCCGCACCATAAGCAAGCTTAAAGTGATACATCAATTCTTCGAAAGTCAGTTCATTTTCTTCATCCGTCTGCTCTCTTAATATCTTCATTAACTTCAACAATCGTTCCTTATTATTCACACGTTCCACATCATTCACCTCTCTTTTATTCTAGCAAACAATGGAATAAATCCCCTAAAAAATAGAAAAACCGGCTGCGTATGATATACAGCCGGATCCTTTATCGCTTTAAACCATTAAAAGGGACAGTCCCTTTTAGCAAGGTGAAGCGTTAATACATTAAAGCGTATTGTTACTTGATGATACGAAAAACAGTAGGTATACGATAGTAATCTCCTTCATAAGCCTTGATGGCCCCAAGAATGGTAAATATCAAGGCCAGCACACCGACAATCGGTGCCAATATAAATCCTATGAGGACAAACATCAGTAATGAGCTGACAAGCCCGTAGACGAAATAGGATATGAGAAAGTTCATATATTCCTTTCCGTGGTGGTCGATGTAATCCGACTCATCTTTTTTGATAAGCCAGATCACCAAAGGACCGATAAAGGCAGTAAAAAAGCTGATAATGTAAATAAATGCGGCTAGTAATCTTTCATCTCTTGTAGATTCCACAATAATTCCCCCAATCAATCGTTACTACTTTACTATACGAAGGTTTCACCGAAAAGTTTCAGGTTATTTATAAGAAGTTACTCTTTCCCCCTTTAAAGCACTAAGGGGGACTGTCCCTCTTAGTGCTTTAAAGGGGGAAAGTTTAGGTCTTCTTCCGGCATTTTTGAATATATGTTAAATAGAACCCTTGTCCAGGAAGGATGAACGAATATGATGTCTAAATTAGAGGCCCTCATTTTAGGGATGATTCAAGGGCTGACTGAATTTTTACCTATTTCCAGTACAGGCCACCTTTATATCGGGCGCAAAGCTTTCGGCCTTGAGGAAGCGGGACTTTTTCTTGATACGATGCTCCATTTGGGTACACTGCTTGCCGTTCTGGTCGTCTATCAGAAAGAATTACTACATATGGTCAGGCATCCCTTCAGCAAGCTTAGCTTCATTCTGGTAATCGGTACAATCCCTGCTGTAATCATCGGTTTTACATTTGAAGATTATTTTGACAAAATCTCCACCACAGGCAGCACGATCGGATGGGAATTCCTCATTACCGGTCTCATCATGTATATTGCAGACGGAGTTAAAGACGGGTATAAAAAGCTCGAAGACCTCACATATACAGATGCCTTTGTCATTGGCAGCTTTCAAGCTGCGGCCATCTTTCCTGCTCTGTCCAGATCAGGACTGACCATTGCAGCAGGCCTTTTCAGAAAACTAGACCGCCAGACAGCTGCTTACTTTTCATTCCTTTTATCTACACCAGCCATTCTTGGCGGTTTGATTATGAAAGGAAAAGATCTGTTCACAGGCACTGTAGAAGTTGTATCCCTGACCGCCTTGATGGTGGGGACAGCCGCGTCTGCTGTTTTTGGCTACATTGCCATTGTTGCTATGATTAACTTTTTGAAGAACCGCTCATTAAAAATCTTTTCCTATTATGTTTGGGGACTGGGCACCCTCATATTAATCCTTCAATGGGCAGGAATATTTTAAGGAGGGATCGGTATGGGGAAAGAGTGGATACTTGGTTTACTTCAGATCCTTTCTGAATGGGGATACTTTGGCATTGCTTTCGGGCTGATGATTGAAGTGATTCCAAGCGAGCTTGTTTTAAGTTACGGAGGATTCCTTGTCTCTGAAAACAAATTGACATTCCTCGGAGCCCTTCTTGCAGGTGTCATCGGCGGTACAGTGGCACAGTTATTCCTATATTGGCTCGGTTTGTATGGCGGCAGACCCTTTTTTGAGCGATGGGGCAAATTTCTTCTGATCAGCGAAAAACACCTTCAAGCTTCAGAGGACTGGTTCAGCCGATATGGTTCTTTTGTCATCTTCTCTGCCCGTTTCATCCCTGTCGTCCGTCATGCGATTTCGATTCCTGCCGGTATAGGCAAAATGAAGTTTTCTTTATTCTTCCTTTATACCTTTGCTGCCATGATTCCTTGGACAGTCCTGTTTCTTCTGATCGGCATGGAACTTGGAGATCATTGGGAACAAATTGAAGTCATAGGCAGCCAATATATAAAACCAGTTGCTTTTTTCGCCTGTTCGGGAATAGCTCTTTATTTCGCCGTCCAATTATGGAGAGCAAATCAAAATAAAAAATAACCTTTTATTGGCTTCAACTTACGTGGCTTTTTGTATAAAATATTATCTATTGGTGACTTTGCCAAATTTAATAAAGGAAATGAAGTCATGCAGAAACTTATTCTTAAAAATGCTTTTGTAAATACAATAACCTCGGGAATCATTCCATACGGAAATGTATGGATTGAAGGGGGAAAAATTAAAAAGGTTTCTTCCACTTGGGAAGAGGAACTGCTTCCTGGTGCACATGTTATCGATTGTAAGGGCAAGCCGCTTCTGCCAGGATTTATTGATGTCCATACACACCTTGGACTCTATGATGAAGGAACAGGCTGGGCAGGAAATGACGCCAACGAAACAATCGAACCGATGACCCCTCATATTCGCGCATTTGACGGCGTATACCCCCTTGATCCAGGATTTCAAGACGCACTAAAATATGGTGTCACAACCGTGAACGTCATGCCTGGAAGCGCCAATGTCATTGGAGGAACGACAGCGGTCATCAAGACATTCGGAAAGAATATCAGTTCCATGCTCGTCCGTGAAACGTCAGGCCTGAAGCTGGCCCTAGGTGAGAATCCAAAAAGAATACACAGTAACGGCAATAATGACTCCATCACCCGGATGGGAATCATGGGAATGCTCAGGGAAGCTTTTTTCAATGCCAAGTATTGCGATCAGCCTGAAGATCTGCGGGTTGCTCCGATCGTTATGGCACTGAAAAAAGAAATCCCTGTTAGGATCCATGCCCATCGCGCGGATGACATTTTAACTGCGGTCCGTTTTGCACGAGAGTTTGATTTGGACTTGAGGATCGAACACTGTACCGAGGGACATCTAATTGCCAATGAACTGCGTGACTTATCCTTGAAAGTCTGTGTGGGCCCTACTTTTACCCGCCGCTCTAAAGTTGAATTAAAGAATAAGAGCTGGCTGACCTATCAGGAACTGTCGAATAATGGCGTTGAAGTGTCGATCACGACTGACCACCCGTATACACCTGTACAATACTTGAATATGTGCGCAGCCATAGCTGTGAGAGAAGGATGGGATCCCGAAAAAGCTCTGGAAGGCATCACAATTAATCCCGCTAGAAACTTAGGGGTGGATCATCGTCTTGGCAGCATCGAGAAGGGAAAAGATGCCGATCTTGTCCTTTGGAGCGACCATCCATTTCACTTTATGGCTAAACCAATGCTGACATTGGTGAACGGCGAAATCGCTTTCAAAAACATGTAGAAAATTGGTGAATTTTTTCATAAAAAATAAACGAAAAACCTATTTCATTTTATGATTTTTTCTAGTATGATACGAAAAGATGATATATTCCATTATATTGTTCACTAGCCGGGCAATTGGATATATGGCTTATGTAATGGAGGGAAGGCAAATGGTGCGCCACCAGTTTCTTGACTGGTCTTAGTGGGTTCGATTCCCACCCCGAAATTTTTTATGTTCTTATGAAAAATTTCGAGGGTGGAGTCTTGACGCATAAAGACTGCCCTCATGGAGGGATATCAATGATCAAGAAACGCGAATTTCAGGACTGTCATGTTCTGTTCGATTTGATGGTGCATCCAGAAGTCTTCCCTTTTGTGCGTCATAAAGCTCATTCCTATGAGGAGTTCTTGTTTTTGACAAAAAGCACTATTGAAGCCGAAGAGTGCGGAGAATTAATTTCACGTACAATCGTCGATGAATGGGGCAATCCGATTGGAACAATCAACCTGTTCGACATTGAAAACGGTTCAGGATTCCTTGGAACCTGGATCGGCAAACCTTATCATGGCAAAGGCTATAACAAGCCTGCCAAGGATGCTTTTTTCCATGAGCTTTTTTATGAACTGGGCATGGAAACAGTGTTTATGAGAATCAGAAAAGTCAACATCCGTTCACAAAAAGCAGCAGAAAAGCTTCCTTATGTAATCAAGGCAAATGAACTAAGACCATCCATTTACGAGCAGTTGAATGCACATGGAGATATTTACGACCTTTATGAAATTCCGAAAGATCTATATACCATGCATCTTTACAGCACTTCTCAAGAAGAAGAGCAAGCAATGGAGGCATGAAAAAAGCTCTGGATTCCCAAATGGAATCAGAGCTTTTTTGTTTAAATATAATATCCGCTGCCTCCCGCAATTTGTTGTTATATTTAATGTTGTCTACTCAATGCTGCCGCTTATGTATTCCTTCATTAGACCTTATCTGTAAGTGCCTTTACTACATCATCTACAAAGGCATTGAATAATGATGTGGGAATCGAGGCTCTTTTTATACATCATCTGATCAGGCACACGGATTTGATGTATGAATTATGTTTCTTTTCATACATCATCGACAAAAGATTTGAATAATGATGTGGGAATCGAGGCTCTTTTTATACATCATCTGACCAGCACACGGGTTTGATGTATGAATTATGGCTCTTTTACTACATCATCTACAAAGGCATTGAATAATGATGTGGGAATCGAGGCTCTCTTTATACATCATCTGATCAGGCACACGCGTTTGATGTATGAATTATGTTTCTTTTCCAACATCATCGACAAAGGATTTGAATAATGATGTGGGAATCGAGGCTCTTTTTATACATCATCTGATCAGGCACACGGGTTTGATGTATGAATTATGGCTCTTTTACTACATCATCTACAAAGGCATTGAATAATGATGTGGGAATCGAGGCTCTTTTTATACATCATCTGACCAGCACACGGATTTGATGTATGAATTATGTTTCTTTTCATACATCATCGACAAAGGATTTGAAAAATGGTGTATGAATCGGGGCTCTTTTTTTACACGAACCGCTTGGCAGTCCTGAATTTCATGTATGAATCAGCACCTAAAAAAATGCCCGCCACATCAATTATGCAGCAGGCACTTCATTTTTTTACTTTGACAAACGTGAAAGCTCATTGTACATATCTTCGATGGTGTATGACGATTTATTTTTTTCCATTGCTGTAATCATTTCATCGCTGGTTTGCTCAAGTTCAGTAAGCTTTTGTTTAAATGTTTCAGGATTCAGTTCTTCTTCTTCCAGTTTCAATGCAATTCCTTGTTTGACAAAAGAGTCGGCATTGATGATTTGGTCTCCCCTGCTTGCTTCCCGGGAAAGCGGAATAAGAAGCATTGGGATTTTCAAAGCTAAGAATTCAAATATCGAGTTTGAGCCTGCACGTGAAATGACATAGTCTGTCATTGCGAGGAAATGAGGCAGTTCAGTCGAGACATATTCATACTGTCGATACCCTTTTTGCTCCAAAGAGGGCTCTAAGTTCCCTTTTCCACATAGGTGGATGATTTGATATTTCTCTAGCAGCAGTACCAAATTCTTCCGCACCGACTCATTGATTTTACGAGAACCGAGACTGCCTCCCATGATCAATAGTACAGGTTTGTCTTCGTAAAATCCTGTCAGCCTCTTTCCTTCTGCCTTATCTCCGGTAAACAGCTCTTCCCGAATAATGGCTCCTGCACAAATCGCTTTATCAGCAGGCATACTGTTCAGTGTTTCAGGAAACGTCGTGAAGATTTGGGTCGCGAACGGTACCGCGAGTTTATTGGCCAATCCTGGTGTAAAATCAGATTCATGAATGGCTGTTGGAATTCCGGTAATCTTTGCGGCCATGACAACCGGCACAGAGACGAATCCCCCTTTGGAAAAGATGACATCCGGCTTTGTTTTCCTTATGATTGTCAAGGCTTCCATGAGGCCTTTCATTACTCTGAATGGATCGGAAAAATTTTCCCATGAGAAATACCTGCGCAGTTTTCCGCTTGAAATTCCATGATAAGGAATGTCGGGGAATTGCTCGGTTATGATTTCATTTTCAATTCCATCTTTCGATCCTATGTATGATACCTTCCAGCCCTGCTTTTTGAAAAAAGGGATAAGGGCCGCGTTTACGGTGACATGCCCGGCAGATCCGCCGCCGGTGAAAAGTATATGTTTGCTCATATATAAGCTCCTATCCATTAAGTATCCTTTACCATTATACACGGTAATTTCCTAAACATTATCAAAAATATATCTTAACACGGATAACTCCCGCTTTCGAGCAGAAAAACCCTCTAATGTTCTTTCTATACCCTAATCAAGATCCAATTATGATATAATTCACTAGTTCATTTTTTTAGATGAAAATTTGCTTTTGTGAGGCTTAAAATGTATGAGACAAACCACAACTTTAAAAGATAAATTCAGACAGTTTCTCATCGTGCTGGTGCCCATTCTTGTTACGCAGTTAGGCATGTTCAGCATGAGTTTTTTCGATACGATGATGTCCGGGAAGTTCTCTTCAACTGACCTGGCGGGTGTAGCCATCGGTTCCTCATTATGGATTCCTGTATTTACCGGGCTGAGCGGTATACTGCTCGCAATTACTCCAATCGTTGCACAGTTGGTCGGAGGGGGACGCTATAAAGATGTCGCCTTTTCTGTGATACAAGGTATTTACGCGGCAACGATCCTTGCCATTGCAGTTATTATTGCCGGTGTCTTCTTACTCGACCCCATCCTAAACAATATGAATCTTGAGGACGGTGTCCGTTTAGTTGCCAGGCAATACCTGATTGCTTTAGCTTTCGGGGTTATCCCAGTGTTTGTGTACAATGTTCTTCGTTCGTTCATTGATGCATTGGGCATGACCCGCATCACCATGTACGTTACTTTAACTTCTTTACCTATTAATGTTTTCTTCAATTATGTTCTTATTTTTGGTAAGTTTGGGTTTCCTCAAATGGGAGGAGTCGGAGCCGGCATAGCTTCTTCGATCACATACTGGTTGATTACCCTTATTGCTGCGCTAGTCATTTACCGATATTACCCGCTGAGGAAATACAATGTCTTTGGTAAGTGGTTTGCAATCTCAATTTCTAAATGGAAGGAAATTATGCTAATCGGTGTCCCCATCGGCCTTTCCATATTCTTTGAGGTTAGTATTTTCTCGGCTGTAACATTATTTATGAGTGAATACAGCACAAATGTGATTGCTGCCCATACAGCTGCTATCAATTTCGCTTCATTTCTTTATATGATCCCTTTGAGTATCTCAATGGGATTGACGATTGTGGTAGGTTTCGAAGTCGGGGCAAAGAGACTTCAGGATGCGAAGACATACAGTTTCATGGGAATATCAACTGCTGTTATTCTGGCGGTTATCTACGGTGTGATCTTGCTTCTATTCAGGGAACCTATTTCCGCTCTTTATACTGATAACCCTGAAGTAAGTGCCCTGATCGTTCACTTCCTGCTCTATGCAGTGTTTTTCCAACTATCAGATGCTATTCAGGCAGCTGTGCAAGGAGCTCTGCGTGGGTATAAAGATGTCAATATCACCTTTATGATGGCTTTGGTCTCCTATTGGGTCATCGGCCTGCCGCTCGGTTACTTCCTGGCGAAGTTCACTGAGCTCGGACCCTATGGCTATTGGGTAGGATTGAGTTCAGGCTTGACCGCTGGAGCTATAACACTATCGTGGCGCTTGAAAATTGTTCAGAGAAAGACGAAAATGAAAATTCATAACATGAACGATTGATAAATGTCAGCGGTTTCTGAAAACGGAGCCGCTGTTTTTTTGTGGTTGATGAGCGGGTTTCACGAGCAGGGTACATCATTGGGTGTGGTTCTCCCTTTAGGTGTACCCGCTTCCCGAGCGAGGTACATCATCACATAGGAAACACCTAAATGAAGTCATGCGCTCTGCTCGCGTGGGGTGTCATTTCATCTCAATGTTCAAAATGACACCATGCGCTCCGCCCGCGCGGGGTGTCATTTCATCTCAATGTTCTAAATGAGGTCATGCGCTCCGCCCGCGCGGGGTGTCATTTCATCCCAATGTTCTAAATGAGGTCATGCGCTCCGCCCGCGCGGGGTGTTATTTCACCTCAATGTTCAAAATGACACCATGCGCTCCGCCCGCGCGGGGTGTCATTTCATCCCAGAGTACAAAATGATGATATGCGCTCTGCCCGCGCGGGGTGTCATTTCATCCCAATGTTCAAAATGAGGGCATGCGCTCCGCCCGCTCGGGGTGTTATTTCATCCCAATGTTCAAAATGAGGGCATGCGCTCCGCCCGCGCGGGGTGTCATTTCATCTCAATGTTCAAAATGAGATCATGCGCTCCGCCCGCGCGGGGTGTCATTTCATCTCAATGTTCAAAATGAGGGCATGCGCTCCGCCCGCGCGGGGTGTCATTTCATCTCAATGTTAAAAATGAGCTCATGCGCTCCGCCCGCGCGGGGTGTCATTTCATCTCAATGTTAAAAATGAGATCATGCGCTCTGCTCGCGCGGGGTGTCATTTCATCTCAACGTTCAAAATGAGGGCATGCGCTCCGCCCGCGCGGGGTGTCATTTCATCTCAATGTTCAAAATGATGATATGCGCTCTGCTCGCGTGGGGTGTCATTTCATCCCAGAGTACAAAATGATGACACGCGCTCTGCCCGCGCGGGGTGTCATTTCATCTCAATGTTCAAAATGATGATATGCGCTCTGCTCGCGCAAGGTGTCATTTCAACTCAAAGTACCACGTACCAAATGAAACCATGTGCTGAGCCCGCGCGATACAAAACAGCCTTCAGAACCTTTCTAAACAGACACTTAGCAGATTACTGCCTTCAAACTTCTCACAAGGAACCTCATTTTACCCACTCCCTCTCTTCTATCACCAGGCTGGGAATAATTCTACTGCCGATATTTTTGCGACCCAGGATTACCATCGTCAACCGAGAGACAAAAAAAACAGATCACAACGGACCTGTCTTTTTACCCTTCAATTACCTTATCAAATGTATAAAATGGATTGTCTTTCCCCATAAATTGAATTTCTCCCGTTTGCTGGAAGCCATTCTTTTTAAATAGAGATTGTGCTTTTTTGTTTAATGAATATGTATCCGTGCGTATGTAATCCACTTTATTATCTTTTGCCACTTCTTCTGTTTTTTTAATTAAAAGCGAAGCTATTCCTTTACCGCGGACATCTGGATCAACCACTAGGCGATGGAATAAATAGGCGGGTCCCTCTTTTCTCCATTGAGAGGTACTGTACTCTTCCGGTTCATTTTGGTCAATGGTAATACTTCCAACAACCTCATTATCCTCATCAACTGCGACATAGAGTGAATCATTCTCTGCATCCTTGGAAAAATTCCCTGCTAGAGGGTATTCATCAGTCCATTGATCAATATTTTCACTCTTCATAATTTCTACTGTTTTTTTTACTATCTTCATAATTTCTTCTATATCTTCTTTTTTCCCTTTGCGCAAATGATAGCTCAACAATGCTCACTCCTTCTGGGATCTTCAAGCTCAGACCCATCTTGTTCTGCTACTGAACTTACCATTAAAGTTTTGTAATTTCAACTTGAATGATTTCTTCCTTTAGAGCAGGCTTAGATTAACCTGAATTACACCGTTTCATTCAGTGATTTACTCCACAGAAAAAAGAAAAGCCCGGAAATCCGGGCTTTTCTTCGCATCCTATTTACCAATGAACATTTGAGTCCAATAATTACCGTCTGCATCGTGGCCTACACCGATATGAGTAAAGTTACTGCTTAAGATGTTTTTACGGTGGCCTTCACTGTTCATCCAAGCGTTCACCACTTCTTCGGGAGTGCGCTGTCCCATCGCAATATTTTCTCCCGCAGTGCGGTAATCGATACCGAATTGATTCATCATATCAAATGGAGACCCATACGTAGGGCTTGTGTGTGAGAAGTAGTTTTTTGCCTGCATGTCATTTGATTTCTCACGAGCTACATTGCTTAACTCCGTATCAATCTTAAGTGCCGAAAGTCCATTTTTGGCTCTTTCCTCGTTTGTCAGTTCTACTACCTGCCTTTCAAACTGGCTGAGCGTCCCGCTGATAGTTTCAGTTGTTTCCTTATTATCTGCTGCAGGCTGCTGTGGCGCTGCCGGTGCAGTAGCTTTGTTTTCTTGAGCCGGTGCTTCGGCTTCCGCCGGCTGTTCTTCAGCAGGCTGCTCCTGTGCTGCCGGTTGCTCCGTTTTTTGCTGGTACTTCAACTGTACATTATATTTAGACATTAAATTCTGGATCCATTTATTGAGTTCCTCATGGTTTCCAGAGTATTGATAGGTATATACCTTTGTTTGAGTTTGAATTTGGTTTCCGCCAGCTGCCTCTGCATTATTAAAGAACGGTGCAGCCATTAAACTTAAAGCGGTTGCGGTTGATACGATCATTTTCTTATTAGTGTTCATGATGTTCCTCCTCAAAAATGTGGTTGCTGTCTTGCATAATCATCATATCATCAGATTTTTGTCATATTTGAGGATTAAATTGGAAATACAAATGATTTTATATTTTCGGAAAACAGATCGGTGGCAGAAAACCTAGACTAGATGCATTTTTTAGGATATTACCATTTTTTAAATAAAAAGGAATTCATAAAGAAGGTAACCCTTAATTTGGCAGAACAATAGGATTGACATACTTTTCAACGAAGAAGATTTTTGTCGTTTATAACACTTTCTTTTCAAATATAAAATTTATGCTTTCAGTCTATGTATTTCGCAGGTGCTCCAATTGATCGGTATACAGTTTGATCAATTCGTGCTGCCTTTCCATGGAAAGAGATGATTCAAGAATTCGTTTTATTGCAAAATAATACTTAACCTCTTTGCTTTTTCGTATACGGGGATGGCTGTTCTCATCTAATAATTCACGGTTGATTGATTCTGTGAGGATGGTTTGGGATGCCTCTCCTGCCTGGTCCAACGCGCGGTGATTCCATATCGACCTATAGGCTGCCAGAAGTTCGGAATAGTTTCGGTTCAATCATATACACCCTTTCCAATTACATATTTATTGAAAATCATTCAAATACTATCAACAAGTGGTCTATTTTCCATAATGAAAGGTGGTAGTAATATGGGTACTCCATATCGATGTCCCAACTGCAAAACAAACCGCAGCAGATTTAATATTATACAACAGGTCTCACAAAGTGTGAAACTGGATCCTCAATCTGGAGACGTGGTGCAGCAATATGACCAGTCTACCATTGATCCCTTCCACATCCCGTATAAGGGACCCGAGTATAAAGTTCAATGTGGCGCATGCGGGCTTGTAGAAGACGAAAGAACCTTTAAGAAATTTGGAGAAAGCTGACTCTGATCTGCTTCAAGTTGAACAACAAAACGGCCTCCTGTTAAGCAGGGCGGCCGTTTTCATTTTTTATTCGCTGACTGGTTCTGCCTTTTTATATTCTGCCTTCGGTTCATCTTTGTTCGTTTTCCGTAAAGGAATTTCTCTTAAAAAGAATGTAAGCAGAAATCCTGCAGACATGATGATTGCGCCGATTAGAAAGACATTAGTCAATGAATAGCTTAAAGAATCTCTGACAATGTCCATCATCTTTCCGAAGACTGCTTGCATTTCTGGCGGAAGAGAAGCTTGGATTTCCTGCAATTTCTCTCCGTTCATCAAACTTTGCGGACTTTGAAGGGCCTGTAGTTGAGCAGCCGTTTCTGGTGGAAGCGCCTCAAGATCTGTATTCTCCTTCAATTTTGACATTTCTTCATTCATTTTTGAACTCATTGAATTATTCATGACTGTTCCCATGACAGCTACCCCAACTGTACCGCCAATCTGCCTGAATAGCTGTGTAGCGGCCGTCGAAACTCCCAAATATTGATGCTGAACTGCATTTTGCACAGTCAACGTAAACACAGGAAAGCTAAGGCCGAGGCCTGTTCCGACGATAATCATATTAATGACAGCTGTCGTATTGGTTGTGTTGCTATCCATCATAGAAAGGGATGCAAGACCGCTGGCCATGATAAACAAGCCAAGCAATGCAATCAGCTTATATTTACCAGTTTTCGTAATAAGCTGCCCGCCGATTGCCGAGGCGAAGACCATACTCAATGTCATAGGCATCATGACAAACCCTGATTTCGTCGCCGAAGTCCCAATGACTCCCTGTATAAAGAACGGCATATACATGATCGCACCAAACATTCCTGCACCAAGTATGAAGCCTATTATATTGGAAAGCGTGAAGATATCATTTTTAAATAAATGCAGAGGCAGTACAGGATTTGCTGCTTTTTTTTCTGTCACAATAAAAAAGATCAACGATGCTCCTGTTAGTACAAATAATCCAATGATCTGGAATGATGCCCACTCAAAATCATTCCCGCCCCAAGTAAAGGCCAATAACATCGGAATGATGGTCAGGGAAAGCATCAATGAACCCAAATAATCGACTTTCTTTTTCTCCTGAACTTGCTGCGAAGGAAACAACTTCCATATCATAATAAATGCCAACAAGCCAAAAGGCAGAAACACCCAGAAAACCCAATGCCATTCAGCATTGTCTACAATCCATCCGCCAAGTGTCGGACCGAACACACTCGCAAGACCGAAGATACCGCTCATCAGCCCTTGCCATCTTCCTCTTTCCCTAGGAGCAAACAAATCACCAACGGCTGTAAAAGATGTCGACATGATCATCCCTGCGCCAAAACCCTGGATGCCCCGATAGGCAATCAGTTCAATAATCGACCCTGAGAGACCATTCAAAAAAGATCCAAGGGTGAAGACTCCTATTCCAATTAAAATAAACGGCTTTCGGCCGTACATATCAGACAGCTTTCCTACAAGGATTGCTGTTACTGAGGATGTCAGCATAAAGATTGTAAAGACCCAGCTGTAATATTCAATTCCGCCCAAATCAGAGATTATAGTAGGAAGGGCAGTGCCAACTATCGTTTGATTCAATGCAGCGAATAGCATTGCTGACATAATCGCTAACATTATAAGAATTTTCTTCCTTGGCTCTAAATGTTCCATAATATTTCCCCTTATTATTTATTAATATGAATATTTAACTTTGTTAAGTATTTACCCTAACGAAAAGGGTAACTCTCCATATTAAGAAAGTTATCCCTTACAATTCGGCCGTTATTTCGTTTTTTCTAATTTAGTAAATAAGTAAATCAGTTGTTCTATTTCATCATTAGAAAAAGTATTGAACTTTTCTTGGAAGTATTCTGATTTAATTCTCATGCACTTATCCAATATTTCTTTCCCTTTTTCGGTCAGTGTCAATTCCACAACACGGCGGTCCACCGACGACCTTTGCCTGGTTATATATCCTTTTTCCGTAAGGCTGTCTGTCACACTGGTTACATGGCTCGCAGAAACCTCCATCTTCTTAGACAGATCGGAAGCTTTCATTTCTCCATGCTCGGAAAGGTATTTCAAGACAAGCAGTTCACCGCTGGACAGGTACTGGCCATACAGCTTGGTAATATCATGCTTCATCATACGAAATACGTTTCGGAATAATTCTTCTAATCGAAACATTTCACTTCTCAATAAAATCTGACACCTTTCAGAAAGGAGAATAGTTCAGTAAGTTAACTATTTTATTTTAAGATGAATTCTCGTAAAGGTCAACCCTTTATGACTGCATTTCTGATCTCTCTAACTCTTGCAACTCAGTTTTCAGCTTGTTTTCATCGAGATCCTCTCCGATGATGACAAGTGTTTTCGGAAGGTTCATATCTTCCGGCAAAAGAAGCGGCATGCCATATGAGTACTGAAACATAAATGGGTATCTTCTTCCGCTGAATGGAATATATCCTTTCATGCGATAGATGGAATCAGGCAGATTCCTCAACCATTCTTCGAAATCAGTCTGTGAAATAGAGTCTGTAAAGCGATGTACATAGGCCCGCAAATTGAGCTGATGGCCGATAGCACTCTTTTCTCTCTCACCTGACATCTGTTTCCCTTCGAGATTAAGCAAATCGGAAGAGGATACCTTGCTGTAATTGGTCATGATGAGCTTTGCTTTTGGATTGATCTGCTGAATTTCAAATAGAGAAGTGCCTTTTTCCATTTCTGATAATAAATCTTCTTTATTAAACACAAGAAGATGAGCGTGCCTTATTTGTTCCCGCATAAGCTGCAGGACTTGAGGGCTGTAGGCACCCCTGGACACCCATTGTTTCCCATCTACCACTGTAATGATTCCTTTAAAGTTAAAACGGTCTGCAAATAACGGGGACATGACGGCGTCCACCACTTCTACCGGGTGCGCTGCCCCTGTCGTTTCAATGACCAACACATCAAATTCATCCTGGAACAGTAATTCCTGCAGCTGCGATTCCAGCTTATCCTGGATTGAGCAGCAGATACAGCCATCAAGAAGTTCCTTCAAAGGAGTCCCCTCTTCTACTTCCTGTGAATCTATCGAAATGCTGCCTAATTCATTCATTAACACAGCAGGCTTTAAATTTTTGTCCTTTAATGCAGTAATTAAATTTTTAAGCAATGTAGTTTTGCCGCTTCCAAGAAATCCGGAAAGCAGATAGACATCTTTTTTCATGGTTCATCTTCCTTTCAACTTCTTCATAGCCCATTCTAGTCCAAGAATGCCTGTATTACAAACTTCACCTTTCGTCTGATATAATGAACACACTTGAGGAGGTTGGATTTATTGCTTGAATTGACAGGGGAACGAGTGATCCCGGAGAAGATGGATCCATTAAACGGCATGCTGCTTGAACATTTGGCGCGGTATTATTTTTCTGTTGAGTATGCGAATGGAAGGGTTTTGGATATCGCCAGCGGTACAGGCTATGGAACGAAAATTATTGCCAAGGCACAAAAATCGGTCCTTAAAGAAATTGTGGCGGTTGATAATGATGAAGAAACATTAAGGTATGCACGGGCGAAACACTACCACCCGCTCATCCATTATAAAAAATTGAATGCAGAAGATACTGAGCTGCCGCAGAAACTTGGCCAATTCGACGTCATCCTGAGCTTTGAGACATTGGAGCATCTATCACAGGAAGAAACATTCATGAACAACCTTTATACTATGCTTAAACCAGGTGGAACACTTATTATTTCCACACCCTTTGGAGCAGGCAGGGGCAAGCCCACAAATGAGCACTATCATATCCACCAACTGACAGAAAATGAATTTATCCGGCTCTTCGATCTTTATGATGAAAAAGAGTTTTACTATCAAAGAAGTGTGCTGTTGGAACCTAAGAGAGAAGGAAAGCATTATCCGTTTGGAATTGCAGTCTGTAAAAAGAAAAAACACGATTAACTGAAAAAAAAACCATGTACATGCATACAATGGAATAAACACGCCGGAAAGGAATTGTGTGTATGTACTATGAACATATCGTTCCTGTTAATCTCAAAACTTTTTTGGATTCTCCATCCCATACGAATCTCAAGAACCTGTTCCTCACTAATACCGGAGAAACAGATTATCTCGATTTCAAAGCCAGGTGGTCCAATTGGACAAAAATGGCCAAACATATCCTTGCAATCGCCAATACCGGCGGGGGTGCCATCATCATAGGAGTGGATCAATTGGATGACGGATCCCTCGATTTAAAGGGACTGACAGAAGAGGAATACATGGATAAAGCAGATATAGATAATAAATTGCAGCATCTGCTTCCAAAATATTTAAAGTGCCGTACCGAAGATTTTTTCTTTACAGAAGATAATGATCCCGCATTACATTCAAAGCTGTTTCAAGTTCTCATGATAGAATACGATCCTAAATATATACCCTATACTTCTATTGCTGCCGGCGGGGATCTTCGTTATAATGCCATTTATTTACGGCAGGGAACAAAGTCAATTGAAGCTACCCATGACAGGTTGCTGGAGATCATCCTAAGAAAAATTCATTCGGGAAGTATGGATAGTAAAGAAATATCATTGAAAGACCACCTTGAACAACTGCAGACCTTGTTTCTCCTCAAAAAACAGGCACTGGACTTCAGCTTTCAACACTATCTGGAAATGCTGATTCTTAAAAAACAAGAAAAAATTGAAATGTTGATGGGTATTCACGTGAAAAAAGAAGATTGTACTTAGCCAAAAGCCCCCCCATACCAGCCATTGAAAATCATATCGTTATACATATAGATCAAGCTGCATTATTGCCGGCTATGAAGGCAGTCTCTCCTGACAATTCCTGCCGTTTTGGTTCCGGGCAGTACCTCATTCTCTTATATTTAAAAAATTTGCCACAGCTTCTGCATTTGCTTCTGCATCCAATTCCAGGACGAGACCATCATCCTTAGTCATAACATTCCGGTAGGAGTCCTCCACAGGAATTCTCAGCGAATCAAAAGATTCAACTGGATTCATCATGGTCGTCATGCCAAATTTAAGGAGGTCCCCAAGCTCGAGGTCAGTTTCAACAGCCTTTTTACCTTCTCTCATCAGGGAAGACACTGTTTTGATGCCTTCTCCATTTGTCAGCTTTTCCATGATCGCCTTCTGGACCTTCCCTATTACTTCCTGCTGTCTTTTGACCCTCCCAAAATCACCCTCGTCATCTTTGCGAAATCTTACATAGTTCAAGAGCTGTTGTCCATTAAGGACTTGTTTTCCTGGTTCCATGTCCCATTTCCAATGATTGATCATAGCAGACGGAACATCCACTTCGAGACCTTGAGGCATTACATTATCAAAAAAGCTCACAAATCCTTGAAAATTCATCTTAATCACGTGGTCAGCCTCGATGTTGAAGTTTTCCTGAATTGTCTCTTTTAACAGGCTTTCTCCTCCCCATGCATATGCATGGTTGATTTTACTCTTACCATGTCCCGGGATATAAACATAGGAGTCTCTCATAATTGACATCATTTTTGCGGTTTTCGTTTCTGGATGGTACTGGGCAATCATGATAGTATCTGCTCTTGAAGGCTCTGATTCGCGCTGATCAGAACCTATAATCAGCATGTTCAATGGCTCGGTCTTTTCCCCAATGATCTTGTTGTCTTCCTTTTGCTGTCCCTCCGCTCCTGTGTTTTCTATCCATTTCTTGTTGACACTATCCGATTTTATCTCTTGATTGTTTTCAGCTGCTTCTTCTTTCTTTAGCCAATCATCAGAACAGCTGTTAATGATCAAGAAGCAAACGGCCACTTGAATGATCCTTCTGACTGCTTTCATTGAACTCACCTCTTTATCCATAGGCTGTTAACATTTTCGGCCAGAAAAAACCACTCTATACACCAAACTTTGTTTAACTGATCTGTTGTTTTACGCTGCAGGTGTGCGACTCCTATGGACTGGTGATGAGCCTTCTCGGCTTTCGGGGCTGTTCGCGGTGCTTTTACTTTTGACGACAGGTGAGACCAACGTTACGTACCCACTGGAATATTACGAAGAACTTTCAGGAGGGGCACTCAGGTGGTGCCGCCTTCTGTTATGAAATGATTGTCCTAATCTATATTTGTATACCTAATCTACTTTTTAAATTTAAAGCAAGCCATCAAGTTGATCTTCTAACCAAAGTTGCCGGTGTTTGGGGAAGTAAAAAATGCCGCTAATAGAAGAAACTAAAAAAACCGGTTTACAGGCGACCTGTAAACCGGTTTTGGAGCTAATTATTGCAGTTCATCCGTAAGAACTTCAACAGCTTTATTGACTTGTGTGTCATTTGTTTCAATTAGGGTTCTCATATTTTCCATGAGTTTTAATATGCTTTCACTGTTAAGGTTTCCTGTCACTTCAAGACCTTCCTCTTCCTGGAATGCCCTTACTGCCTCAGTTGTTTGTTCATCATAGAACCCGTCTGCTTTACCAGGATTGTATCCGCCTGCTTTCAACATTTCTTCAGCGGCTTTTACTTGGTCTGACAAGTCAGACTCCTTTAATTCCTTATCAGGATTAATATAAGGAAGTTCTGCGTAGGCTGGCAGGGAAACATCGTAATCCGGCTTGATTCCTTTCTCATGAATCCAGGTACCATCCGGAGTAAGCCACTTGGCCGTCGTAAATTTCATGTTGGATCCATCAGTGAAGCTTTCAGACGTCTGAACAGTCCCTTTACCGAATGAATTTACACCAATCAAAGGAATTTCCGCAGACTCACTTACTGCCGCAGCAAGGATTTCAGAAGCACTCGCACTTCCTTTATCTATCAATACTGTCACAGGGACATCGACCTTTTGTCCGCCCTCGGCGACGATTTTTTCTTTATTTCCTTCATTGTCTTCCACCTGAAGAAGGACATCTCCTTCCGGTACAAACAGTGAGGAAATTTTGATGGCCTGATCCAATAGTCCACCAGGGTTTTGGCGAACATCGATGATGAGTCCCTTCATCCCCTCTGCTTGCATTTCATCAAGAGCCTTTGTCAATTCTGTATAGGTATCATCGGAAAAACTGGTAATTTGAACTTTGGCTATCCCGTTATCCAACATCTCTGAATAAACCGTTTCAAGAGGAATTTCATCTCTCGTAATTGTGACTTCTGTCGTTTCATCTGCCCCAGGACGCTGGATGGTCAGCGTGACCTTTGTGCCTTTTTCCCCTCTGATTTTAAGCACTGCATCCGTGACACTTAATCCCTGGATGCTCTCGCCGTCAACTTCGAGGATTTTATCGTTAGGACGCAAGCCTGCCTTCTCTGCAGGCGACCCTTTGATCGGAGAAACGATCATAATATGCCCGTCCTTCTCCTGGATTTCAGCACCTATTCCTTCAAAGGAAGAAGTGATGCTTTCTTCAAACCTTTTTGCCTCTTCTTCATTCATATAATCTGAATAAGGATCTTCCAGTGATTCTAGCATCCCGTTAATTGCTCCATTAACCAGATCATCCTGTTCCAAATCCTTATAGTATTCATTGTTTAAAGCGTCGTAGGCCTCAAATAGCTTCTGAAACTCACTTCTTTCCGGTACACCTACATTTACGGCCTTCTCATCACCAAAAGCCAATGCAAACGTCGTAATTCCTGCTGTTGCAAACACCAAAAAGAATATTAACATGACGAATTGAAACTTTCGGATTTTTATGAAGCCGGAACTATTATTTTCTTTTGATTCATTGTTAGTTTGTTGCTGATCATTGTCCATCAACCATCACCACTTTCATTGCAAATCTTGCTAGCATATTTTTCTTAGAATAGCATGTTTCCTCAATTATGAACACTTTTTTTGCATCGGGTGCTCTATCGGCGCTGATTCTTCGGAACCTCGATAAACAAAACTTTCGCAAAAAAATCCGATAAAATTACACCTTACTCATTTTATCAGTTTTCAAAATTTATCTAAAGGAATATCCCTTTCGGTTTTTATTATGAGTTAAAAGCGCCGTAAAAAATCCAACTGTACTGACCGCAAGCAGGGAATGAAAAAATGAATAGGCCCCAATAAGAGCAAACCCACCTAATAATACTATTGTATCAATGATAAAGATGATAATCCCGACATTCCACCCAGTACTTTTCCCGATAATTTGCGCCAGCAGATCTGTACCGCCTGTTGCTGCTTCCGCAAGCAGCATCAATCCGATCCCAACACCAACAAATGCTCCCCCCGTCACTGCAGACACAACAGGGATCATATGTATAAATTTAGAAATCGGCTCTAGCATATCAATCAGCAATGATGAAAGCCATAGTCCGTGTATACTTTTAAAGAATAAGCTTCGATCAAAAAAGAAGGCAAGCACATATAGAGGAATACTTAGGATGACAATGGTGAGCCCCGGTTTGAAATCAAGCCAGTAATGGCTGATCAACCCAATTCCAATCATCCCTCCATCAAGAAAATGCTGGGGGACAAAAAAGGCATTGATTCCGACCGCAACCAAAAGGCTGCCCAGGACAATTTGCATGTAAACCTTGAACATTCTTTTTCTCCCCCTACTGAATAATTAAATCATGGCAGCATGTCCGTCTACTAACATATATGTAAACAGTATGCGTTTTATTTGTATACATAGTAAGAACCATAAAAAAAGACCTGAAAGGAATTCCCCTCAGATCTCACATCTTATATTTTTTTCACATTTTTAAAATATTCCTCGAGTGTCCAGTCATTTTCATAAATAACCTTTGCTGCCTCTTTACCGACATAACGGAAATGCCAAGGTTCATATTGATACCCAGTAATTTCCTCTTTTCCTCTCGGGTATCTTAAAATGAATCCAAATTTATGAGCATTCTCATTAAGCCATTTCCCTTCAGGAGTATTCTCGAAGGCAATGTTCACTTGGAAGTCATTGCTCTTGCTTGATATATCCATAGCAAGACCGGATTGATGTTCACTATTCCCTGGAGGCGCTACAGCTTTCACCGCTTTCTCTTCCCCGAATTGCTTGATTTCCCTTTGCAGCAGCGCTTCCTGATACGCATAGGAGCGGTATCCTGAGATTGCCGTTAAGTATAGTCCCGCCTCTTGAGCAGCGGCAAACATTTCTTCCAGGGCCTGTGCTGCTTCTTCGCGGATATATGCTTTTTCAATATCCTCGTTTCCAAAAACAAATGGTACATCCGGCCTTACAAGGTCATCGGGTTTATAATCTCCCGTCAAACCAAATTCTTTATTGACCAGTGCCAATTTGTTCTCCGGGTTTGTTATTACTTGTTTTCCGTCAACTGTTTCTACGGTATTGAAAAATTGTGACTCCAGCTGTAAGGAAGGAGGTACATCATCTTCGTTCGTTTGGTCGGGGGGGTCCGGGCTTTCAGAACTGTCATTTTGATTCTCATCAGGCTCTTCCTCATTGTCAATGCCTGCAGCAGTATCATCGCCTTGCTGACCGTCATTACTAACATCCTCTTGCTCTTGTTTAGGATCATCTGCGGAGAATAAATCTTTTGTCCATTCTTCTGCCTGCTGACACCCTGTCAACAGAACGACAGCCGCTGGTACCAAGAGTAATTTCTTCATTTCTTTCACCTTCTCTAACTTTGTCTAAACCATCATAACACTTCTTATCCAATCTGTAATGAGGATAAACTTTTCTTGTGAAGTCTGCATTTCCACATTAATTATTTTATCGACGATCCTGGTGCACAATCGCCCTCTTACCCTAATTATATTTGTTAGCCTCAGTAAACAGCTTTAATACCTCAAGCTTGAGGAGTTGATTTCCACTGCAGCTGTGCGACTCCGCGGAGCGGGCATAAAAAAATAGCCTGCCGGATACCGGCAAGGCTAAGAACCATTTATTTAATTGCAGCTTCAAGAGCAACTTCGATCATATCGTTGAAGGTTGTTTGTCTTTCTTCAGAAGTCGTTTCTTCTCCAGTTAAAATGTGATCAGAAACTGTCAGGACGGACAATGCCTTGCGTCCATATTTTGCAGCAAGGGTATAAAGGGCTGAAGTTTCCATTTCAAGTGCAAGGATTCCATATTGAGCCCATTTTTCATGCTCTGCATTGTCGTTATAGAACATATCAGCAGTAAATACATTTCCAACTTTCAGGTTAAGTCCTTTTTCTTCACCTGCATCATAGGCTCTTTTCAGAAGGCTGAAGTCCGCGGTAGGAGCATAATCAATTCCATTGAAAGTCAATCGGTTCATCTGGGAATCTGTAGAGGAACTCATTGCCAGGATGACATCTCTCACCTTTACATCCTTTTGGATCGCCCCGCAAGTTCCCACACGGATCAAGTTCTGAACATTATAGCTTTGCATAAGCTCATTGATGTAAATTGAAATGGAAGGCACACCCATGCCTGTACCTTGTACAGAAATGCGTTTTCCTTTGTATGTTCCAGTGTAACCGAACATATTCCTTACTTCATTGTAGCAAACCGGGTTTTCCAAAAATGTTTCAGCGATGTATTTCGCACGTAGTGGATCCCCTGGAAGTAAGACTGTTTCTGCAATTTCATTTTCTTTAGCGCCAATATGTATACTCATTGATATTCCTCCAGTTTAAGGTTTTTTATCGTTTACCAAAGTCCATACCTTAGCTTTCTTCTCTTCACCAAGGATATGCATGAACATTGTAAGCTTTTTTGCCAATTCATGCAACGAGTTCATACTTAGGATAACAAAAAGCGAACTGGCTAAACTACTCATAAGGAGGGATTACTATGGCTAAAGAAAAAATGAGTAAAAAACTTCGCCAGGCAGTTGAACATGCCAACAACACAAATCCGTCTTCACGCTCCAGAAATCAGCCTAACTCTTCTAAAACAGAACGATTTAACAGCGGGAGGTAACGTCTTTGGGAAAAAAACACCGTGCACGCATTAATGCGCCTAAGAAAAATAATCACATACCGCCAGAAGGCATCGTCGCTGAAAAAGAAGCACATAATAAGGAACATTCCGGCAACAAGCGAAAAAATGGTCCTGGACATAATATGTAAAAACAAAAAGCTGGCTTCCTAAGTCAGCTTTTTGATTTGTTATACCGCATTTAACCCCATTATCCTTTTATGCCAACTTGTCCACACCGGATTACGCTGTCTACATATTCTGTTATGGAATCTGACAAAGAGAGGAGGAAAATCATGAGAAGACCCAGGGTATATACAACTGGAGTCCTTAGGAGAGAGCCTGATACGGTAACCATAACAGTAAATTTAATGAATTTCCGTTCAACAGAGGATGTATGGGTAGAAGTTTGGGATTGGTCTTCCTACACTAATCCACGTAAAATTCCTGTATTGATAGGGGACAATGATCCTGTTCACTTCCCATTTTGCCTTAGACCTAAAAGCCTGGCTGTCATGTATGCACCTGTTCAGGAAGTAACTTTTTATGAAGTCCGGATTGTTCACGCAGGCGGCAATAACCTTATTGCCAATACCTTCGGCAGAAAGCAGAACCTTGAAGCTCAGGAAGGGAACACCGTGCTGAACTCACAACTTGTAACCGTAGACCTGAATTGTTTTGATCAGTCAGGTTAGGAGAAAACTGCAAGACTGCAAAAAACCTGTTTCCAGTAAACTGGTTACAGGTTTTTTTTTAGTTCTAATGAGGATTTCGGGAGTATCTCAAAAATACATATTCATCATTAGTCTCGTGCAGCCCTTTTGAAAGGGATTTCACCTAATAATTACTCTATTTACCTCTTTCCACCCGCCAGGTTCCAATCTAAAGTAATAATGGCCCTTTCTTCCTTCATCAATAAAGATGATATCTCCGGTGGTGATGTATCTTCCATTATAATCTTTGGGCATTCTGTCCGGAACATTGAACAAGCGAAACGTCTGATCCAGAGCCTCCAACCTGTCCTGGGCAGGAACCGGCATACGGTATACTTTTTTGTAGCCTTTCCTCTGGCCAAAATGAGGCGTTTGAAAAATGGTGATATCATAGGCTTTTGTGTAGGATTTTGGACGAATGATTTTTTCAAGCAATGCCATAAGAACCCCTCCGTTTATTTGGTTCTTATAGAATTAGCTTTTATCCATGTCGAATCCTTCATCGAGAAAAGACTGCTTTTGTCGAAGCTGAAAAATTAGGAATATTGATCTAACAACTTTACTATTTTTTCGTCAAGAGAAGGAATATCTGCAGCAGAAATCGTCATTTTCACCATCGACTCATCCATTTCCAGTGCTTCTGCGAGGAATCCGCCAAACCCGCGTGCCCTGCGGTCTACTTCGAAAAGAATATCGACCGAGTTTGCCGACTGATTCAGGAACACCACTTCCAGTTCGTCCAGCTTTCGTTTGTAGGCTCCAGTACTCGGAATGAATTCAAATTCCTGAACAAACGGATTGCTGCCTCTCAAATGGCGCGGAGCCTGCTCGCAATCTGCTTTTCTCAGCCTGAATCCGAGCCTCTCTATAGAAGAAAATACGGCTCTCATTAATTCATTCGGAGCAATTTCAATGAAATTTTTATCTTTAGGGTCTACCGCGTTCTTGATATCCAAACCTGTTGCAACCCAAACCCTTGTGTTCCCGACAGTCACAGGAGTCTCGAATGGAAGTTCAAAACTTACCGGGAACTGTTTGACTTCATTCTCCTTGATCACAAACGGTTCTGATATTTGAACCTTTTCGATACATGTGCTATCGGTATATTTTTTATCGTCAGACTCTCGGATATAAGTGGTGTACAACATAAGGTAAATGGAATCGACTTCCTGTTCGACATTTCCACCCTTTACTTCCACTATGCCTGACACTCTTTCTCCGGCTGTGTAACGGGATTTTTCCAATTTTGTATCAACGGATGCTGCACCAATTCCAACAGAAGCAAATACTTTATTAAAAAATGACATATTAATTCCTTCCTTTACTTTTGAATTTTTCGAATGGCCTCTTCTAATGAATCTAACAACTCATGGGAGTCTGCAAATGGTTGTTCTATTTGTAACAGTTTTCGAAGGACCTCTTTAGTAGGCGGCGTGAGATCCAATTCATCTTCCCAGCTTTTTTCCTTCCTGCTATCACTTTTATAGGAAGAATAAAGGAGGAAGAGCAAGAAATGACCCAGTGCATAGAAATCTGCCCTGACACTCTTCTCGCGCATATAATCTCTATGTTTCAGCAAGCCCGAGTCATTGTTCTCCATTTCAACTGCAAGGCCGAAGTCGATGATTTTCAAAGTTCCTTCGCTCAGAATGACATTGGGAATGCGCAGATCTCTGTGAACAATCCCTTTAACATGTAGACTGCTGACAACCTCCACGACTTCTTTGACTAATGTTAAGGACTCCTTTTCATCGAAGGATTTTCCTTCATCAAAGATTAATTGATCAACTGTTTTGCCTTCAAAAAAATCCATAATGAGGTACGGAACTTTTCCCTGTTTTCCAACAGAAATCAATTTGGGAAAATGAGCGCTTTCAAGTCTATTCAGAATGTCTGCCTCCCTGAACAACAACTTTCCGGAAGGGTCGATCAACCTCTTATAAGGTCTCAGTCTCTTTATCACTGCCAATCGGCCATCTGTAATATTTTCCACCAGATAAGCGGTACCATAGCTTCCTTTCCCTAACAGAGACTTTACAACATAATCTTCAACCTGGAAGCCGGTTTTCCATTCTCTTTCAAAGAAATTCACGGCTTCTCTCCAAAACCCCATTACGGTCAGCTGCTAAAAAAGCTTGAAAAGCTGCTTTTATATTTCTTTTTGTAGTGATGATGGCCATAGTGTTTATGTTTATGAGATTTATAATGCTTCCAAGAATCACTGGATGAATAATATTTTTTGTGCATCTTGCTTTTAATTAGATGCTTAATCAATTTTTTCAACACCGTAATTCCTCCTTTTGCTTATAGAATTTTGTTATCATTATCCTTCTGCTCTTCACAATCGCAAGGAGAGAGACCGAAATCTGCTAGTCGCTAAGTCCGTTCCAGTGGGTACGGACCCTCGGCCGCTAAAGCTGGATTGGCCTCCTCGGCTTTGCCTGCGGGGTTACGTTCCGGTGGGTACGTAACCTTGGTCTCACCTGTCAGCAAAAGTGGAAGTGCCACTTTCAGCCCCGACAGGCAAATGTTCCTGAGAGAAAAAAGGAGATCTTACCTTTTATTCTCTCAGGGTTATTTGACCCCGAGGGGCTTGGCACTGAAACTAGACGTCCCGCTAGTCCCGCAGGAGGTCGCACGCCTTCCGCTCCAATCAAACATGATAATTCTCTGGCGCTATTTTGACTTTTAGACTTTTAGACTTTTAGACTTAAATAACAATACCATCAGCTAACAAAGCCAAAAACAAAAGCTGGGGTTAAAGTATGCTTGAAGTTTCACTTATGAGAAACAGCCTTTGGTTTTAATACGTTAATGCCACAAAAAAGTTTCAATCCGGGGTGATATTTTATGTTTTTATCCTTCATACAAGAATTACTCAGCCCGTCAAAGGAGAGGATTATCCCTCTTTTGCACAAGGCTGAAATTGAGAAGATAAAGAAACTGATCCTTAATAAAAGCCATACTCCCCTTGCCATACTGCCGAATGAAAAGCTGATAATAGAAGAAATCAATTCAGAAACAAAACGCAGAAACACCAATAACATTACCAGAACGAAGGCGTATTTGGATTTCTACCAAAGATACCCCAAAATCCATTGGTCCTTCCTCGCCCACATGGTTTCCAGGAATGGCGGTTATCGTATGACTGATTTAAAAGGAGAGATCCTTCCTTCCCTTCTTGAAGCGGAAGAGATTCAAAATTTCTTTCTTTTTCTAGAGAAGGCCAATGCGTTTATTTTTCAAGATGCCTACCCCCAACTCCTTCTTTACAAAAAAAGTGTTGAGAAGAAGAAGCCACTGTTCCATTTACTTCCTGCGTTCGGGGTTTCCAATGCTATGTCTGTTTTTTGGGAGCGATTTTGGAGAAACGGAAATAAGGAAGAAATGACCCTCGCCTTGATTATCAATGAACAAAGTATGCTGCAAACCAGACTGATTGCCAAGATTAAAGATGATTATTTCTATGAAAAAATGTTATTTTTCCTTCAAGACCGGCTGGAATTGACGACTGTCTTCTTCCCTTATAAAAAAAAGAATAAGAGCAGAAGCCCGTATTCGTTGGCAGGAACCGGCATTTCATATTTTGAAAATCCTCAAAACCGAATCGATATCGGGAAAAAACTCTACTGCATCCTTTTTATGAAAGATCTCGTGTATGATTCTTCCTTCGATTTCGCCCTGAAAAATCCTCACACCGCATCCCGAAGCGATTATTGGCCACAATGTTATTCATCTAAAAATACCGGCACCCAAAAAGTCTACAGCCCGGAACTCATGACTGCCTGGAATGATATGTCCCACACATTCTCAAATGATGATTGGGTGAGGGATGAAACAACCCAATTCATCGACGCTTTAGAAACAATCTCCATGCCATACCAATTTGATGTTACTACTAAAGCAAAATTAGTAGTGAACTTATCATCTGAGTATAAAGCTTTATCAACCTAAAGCACCTCCCTTCTCAGGAGGCTTCTTTAGGTTACAGACAAAGTGATATATTGGCAGTTTTATTGAAGATTCGTAAAGTTGCAGTGGTGTTGTAAACAGGCCAAAGGAGAGTCGGCAACGCAGCGAGTGGATATTTGTCAACAATCTGAAACAGGCTCCCCTCTCAGGAAGCCTGCTTGCCGTTTATGTAGCAGAGACAAAAGTCTGTCTCATATAAATTAAAAATCCTCATCTTCTGCTTCCTCATCAATGATGCATTTCTCAATGAGATATTCAAAAGTAATATCGGCGATTTCTTCCAATTCTTCTTCTGAGGGTACATACCCTCTGCGGACAAGCTCCTGAAAGAAAAATTCAGCAATTTCTTCCGTATCAATAAACACTTCGATTTCACGCATAGTATCGCCCCCTTGTACTTCAATCTATGAAAATCACATGAAAGTTATGCAGGTTGTAAAAAGTTTTCATATCCTGACTTGGACAAGCATAAAGTGAGGATACAAAGGCAGAAATGATTCTAAACATTTATTGCAGGAGGAGAGATTGAAATGGATGCAGTCAAAACACTGAAAAGTTTTTTTGAAGAGGATATTATGAATGATGATGGAGTGATCATTAAGGGTATGGAGCGGCTGCTTAGCTGGCTTTTGAAAGTTTTTTTCATCTTGAGCTTTCCAGTGTTCCTTATCTGTCTGCTCTAAGTTCAATCTTTTCCAATAGCATCTGAGTTCGAACTCAGGTGATTTCTCAGCTGATCGACAATCGTGTTCATTTTTCGTTTATATTTCTTGTCTTTAAACAGGTAATATAAGACTTTATAGTCATTATATATATCCAGCAGACGATCTACATAGCTGTCATCCTGTTGTCGCGGAGAAGGTAACAATGCCTGTTCTTGTTTAGTGGGAATCACGATTCCATATTTCTTTATATAAGTTTCAGCCTGGTCATAATCGGCGATAAGTGACAGTTCCTCTTCATCGGCTTCAAGCCATTCTCCGTCTGTAATTCTTGTCAGTTCGTAAATGACATCTTCCCAGGCATCTTCTTTGTATCTCCAAATCTCTGTCCGGAACCCGACTACCTTAAAGAAATCATTCTCATAACCTTTAACCTTCACAAGATCACCGAATAAAAACTTGTATTCGATGTCGATCTGCTCCTGTTCAAGCAAGTATCCATCATATTCATCCAACAGTCTCAAACAGTCTTCCTTGAACAAACCTTCACTTTCATTGACTTCATAAACATATTCGCCCTCTAAAAACTTTATATTTGTAATTTTCCCGACAGTTCCATAAATCGTTACGACAATCGTGTCTCCTGTCTTGAACTTTGGTTGTTTCCGCTTGCCCATCTTCTCCCCTCCCCCTTAAGTTTATTTGTTATTATCATATGCAGTCCATGAAATAACGCTAATAAAAGAAGCCTATTAGAGAAGGTTTTTTGTTACATGCGAAATCATTTCACAAAAAGATGCCAGCAGAAAGATGATAGGTACATAATGTAAGCAGTGGAACAATTATGTGGAAGGAATTTACTTACAATAAAAACCTATAGTAGAATGGCTAAAGGGCAGTATTTTACTTTTAAACTTTTTAGTGGTGATTGGTACTAAAATCCTTCTTAATGGAAACTATCGCAAATAAAAGCATTTATACTCTAATCATTAAAAGGGGAATGATCATGACATTGAACAGTAAAAACGCGTTGTCACTTGAGCAAAGCGACGAACTACTTAACGCTTTGACAGATCGTTTTGAGAAGAATATGAATCGTCATAAAGAACTTGAATGGGATAAGGTCCAAGCAAAACTGAAAGCAAACCCGGACAAGCTGTGGTCGCTCAATGAAATGGAAAGAACCGGTGGTGAACCGGATGTTGTGGATTACGACAACCAGAAGGAAACATACATTTTTTGTGATTGTTCTCCGGAAAGCCCCAAAGGCCGCAGAAGTGTGTGTTATGACCGTGCGGCTTGGGAGTCGAGAAAAAAACATAAGCCTGATAATAACGCGAT
Organism: Bacillus sp. SG-1; assembly: GCF_000181495.1. Lineage (GTDB taxonomy): Bacteria > Bacillota > Bacilli > Bacillales > Bacillaceae_B > Rossellomorea. The sequence continues at coordinate 41,530 of NZ_ABCF01000001.1, read as the reverse complement.
TGATATGGCCGCTTCTATGGGTATAGACCTTCTATCAGAAGAACAGTATAGAGCATTACAGAAGCTCGAAAACTTTGACAAGAAATCGTCGAGTTGGGTAAAGACGCCATCTGTTATTAGAGAGCTTGGCGGTGCACTCTTTTGCGATTACCGCTATGGTCACGTCTTCGTATATCACAACGGAGCAGAATCCTACTATTCGTCCAGAGGTTTTCGCGGCTCTCTGTCAGTTTAGGTGTGGAAATTGACATTACATGAACAAGCTCAGATTATAATCTGAGCTTGTGTTTTTTTTATTTACATAAGGTCAGAGGAAATAAATCGGGTGTAGATAAAAAGCACGCCTGATAAAACAGGCGTGCTTTCCAAGTTCATTCCTCTTCAATTAAATACCTTTCCCACGCATCATCAAAAATCCTCATGCTTTCAAGATAATGGCCGTTCAGTTCAAGGTAGGAACTGACTTCATTATACTCCTCGGCCTGCTTTGGGAAAGCAAGATCGTCGTATACACTATTTGCAAAAGCCGTGAGTTCATCACGAGCGGTAGGTTGACGGTATTTCATTAGAAAATGATAAAAAGATTTTCTCATCGTGATCTCCTGCCCTGTAAAACTGTTTAATCTATCTTCGACTGGAACAGTTGTTAATGCTTTTTATAAGGATACATAAACAAGAGGAATACGTAAAGAGCATTCAATCAAATCGAAAATAATTTCTTTTGAGTTTCCTCTCTATATTCATTAAGTGCTGATAGGCCACCTTATCTTCAAGTACCTTTGTATCGATAAGGAGCAGCTGGTCTTCAATCTCAATTGTAACCGCTTCCTCTGTATACACAATACCGCAGCTGCTGCAAAAAATTTGGGGGGTTCCGGTGATTTCAATGGCTCTTGAGCCATCTGGCAATTCCCAAAACACAGGCCCGCTGCTTCCATATGCTTGTTGTTCCCCGCACCATGAACATTCAAACCTCTCACTCATCTGAAGACTCTGCCTTTTCCATTTTTTTCAGCTGCGCCTGGTACTTTTTCTCCTTCAGTGCATCTCTCTTCTCACGGAGATCTTTCAGTGATTTGTGCTCGGGGTTCGTAACGTAATTTTCCCTTCTATCCAGTCTGTTCAAACCTTCAGGAACCAGGGAAGATTTTGATTCATTCAGCAGTCCATTGATGCCGATTGCTGATTTATAGCCTTCCATCGGATAAATTGAATTGAAGTAATCATCCGCTCTCCCAGAGATATAGTTCTCTGGCTCAGGATAAGTAGTGATAACTCCTTCAAAATTGCGGAGAACCACTTTATCTGCACTTTGTGAGATCATATAATTCGGCTGAAGGGCAATTTTCCCTCCGCCTCCTGGAGCATCTACTACAAATGTAGGGACTGCGTAACCTGAAGTATGCCCCCTCAAGCCTTCAATAATTTCAAGACCTTTGGAAACCGGCGCCCTGAAGTGGCCGATCCCTTCAGACAGATCACATTGATAAATATAATAAGGGCGGACACGTATTTTCACCAGATCATGCATCAATTTCTTCATAATTGGTACACTGTCATTGATCCCGGCAAGGATCACCGCCTGGTTCCCGACCGGTACGCCGGCATCTACCAGCATTTCACAAGCTTTTTTCGACTCTTCAGTGATTTCAATGGAAGTATTAAAGTGAGTGTTCAGCCAGACAGGGTGATACTTTTTCAGTATATTACAAAGATTTTCTGTTATCCTCTGCGGAAATACGACTGGTGCTCTCGTGCCGATTCGGATAATTTCCACATGTGGTATGTCTCTTAAATTTTTGAGAACGTACTCGAGGATTTTATCATTGATAAGAAGACCATCCCCTCCGGAAAGAAGAACGTCTCTTACTTGTGGAGTTTCCCGTATATAATTAATTGCTTCATCGAGCTGTTTCTTTGGTACTCCCATGCCAATTTGTCCGGAAAATCGCCGGCGTGTACAGTAACGGCAGTACATCGAACATTGGTTGGTGACAAGAAACAGTACGCGGTCAGGATATCTGTGTGTCAGGCCGGGCACAGGAGAATCTTCATCTTCATGAAGCGGATCTTCCATGTCATACTTCGTTTTATGGATCTCTTTCCCTATTGGCACAGACTGCATCCTGATCGGACAGCGGTCATCTTCTTCATTCATAAGCCAGGCGTAATAAGGAGTAATATTCAACGGGATTGTTTTCGTGGAGATTCTGACCCCCTCTTCTTCCTCAGGAGTCAAATTAATTACTTTTTTTAAATCATCCAATGTCCTGATTGTATTTGTCAATTGCCAGATCCAATCATTCCATTGCTCTTCTGTGACATCCTTCCAAACTTCTATGTCCTTCCAATGTCTCTTCGGTTTATATAAATCGTTTAACATATAAGGCACCAACCCTTCTCCATCATTTCACTAGACTGACAGCACTTCCACAGAACCAATGAATCAGTTTATATTACTTCTAGGCTATGATGGGCCAGGAGAAATGGTTTCAAGTTTTCACCTGAGAAGCAGAAAGACTTTCATTATGTGCTTAAGTCCTTCCACCAGATATTCATATCCTCCATCTTATCGTAAATATAGCAGTTGTTCACAAGCCTTCCTCCATACCGGTACCCAAGCTGTTTGAAGGCAGCGTTCATTCCGAATGACAGCGACCTGGCTATTGTATACACACAAAATATTTGCTGTTTTGTCAGCTCTTCTTCGAGCCCATTCAAGAGCTGCTTCATCAGACCTCCACCTCTAAAAGAAGGGAGTGTGGCACAATCCGTCAGTTCAGCATTTCCGTGTAATGAATCTATTTCGGCTGAGGCCGCACTGATGATTTCTTGGTTTTTTTCAATAAAAAGAAAGACTGTTCCACTTTCGATAGCTTTCCGGACATATTCGGGTTTTTGTAACGGTACCGGGTAAACCGGAAATACCTCTTCATAAAGGGCCGCCAGCCTTTTGCTATCTTTCAGCTCAGCTTTTCGGAGTTGAAATTTATGAAGCGGGTTCCTTTTTTCCCGTTCGATTTCCTCTACTTCTACAAATATTTTTTCGGATTTTTGCCAGTGGGTGGACATCTTTCGCTCTTCTGTCTTAAACTTTGCGAGAAAATACACATCACTGCCGTTGAAGAATCCTTTTATTACAGCCTCCAGCTCATATCCGTTTTCAAGAAATGAAAGGAGGTGCTCACTCCGAGCTTTCATGATTATTTTCTGAACTTCATTTTCCTGGGCGGATTCCTCAATTAACTTTGCGACTTCCTCAAGGTTACCTGAATATTCATCAATCCTGATTCTCTTATTAATGTGATCGCAATACACTAATATGTTAGCTTTTGATCCTATGATTTTTTGCGAATATTGCATGACTATCCCTCCTTTCTTAAAATGAATAACATTAGACGAGTGAAGACAGGACCCTTTCATGGCAACGGTACTCAACCATCAGCCCCCGAATTACTTAAGACTACCGGCTACTCTTCTGCTTCACACCACTTTAGGATAGCCAAGGCAATAACTTCTGCTGACTGAAGGATTTTTGGGACTTCAATATATTCGTTTGCATCATGGGCTGCTTCCGTAGTGCCCGGACCGAATACAACGACAGGGATGTTCCCGCCTTTCGACAGAATGCCTCCATCTGTCCCCCAAGGAGATGCTTCAACGACTGGCGGTGAATCGAAAACCTGTTCATATGCTTCGCTGACCACTTCCATGAAGGGATGATCAGACTCAAGGCTGCCCGGCTGCCACCTTCCTCCAAACCATTCCAATTTTACAGGATGCTGAGCAAACCAGGCATCCTTCTCTGCAAGTTCCCTAAGAGTGGTTTCCATTTCCTTCTCTACTGCTTGCATGGTTTCTTGAGGCCCTACGCCAATCCTGCCCTCAATCACTGCAAGGTCCGGAACGGAAGAGGGCCATTTTCCACTTTCTAGTTTTCCTATATTGATTGGAAAAGGAATTGGTATATTCCTATAAAGCGGGTCCTTTATATTTTCATTTCTGCGCTTTTCGAGATCCTGAAGGACCTGCACGACGGTTATTGCTTTCTCAATGGCATTCACGCCTTCATAACGGGTGCCTCCGTGAGCCTGTTTGCCCTTGACCAATATTCTGAACCACATGGATCCCTGCTGTTTTGGGAACAATTTCAAATTTGTTGGCTCGGGAATGATTGCTGCATCGGCAGTATATCCCCTTAATAAAGCTGCCAGTGTCCCGGTCCCGCCGCTCTCTTCTTCTATTACACTTTGAAAAATGATATCTCCCTTCAGCTCAATACCATTTTCTTTTAATGCTTCAATGGCAAGAAGCAGGGCGACCGTTCCGCCTTTCATATCCGTTGACCCTCTCCCGAATACCTTCCCGTTCATATATTCGCCGCTATAAGGGTCGATATTCCAAGTTGATTCATCACCTTCAGGCACAACATCGATATGGCCGTTGAGGATAATGGACCTTCCCCCTCCTGTTCCTTTCCAAACGCCGATTACATTGGGGTTTCCCAGGAAGTCCTCCCTATCACACCGAAAAAATGGGTGATGGAGCACATCTTTTTTTTCAATTTCCCAGATATCCAGCTTTAATCCGATTTCCCGGCATTTTTCTATGATGACCGCCTGTGCTTTTGACTCATTACCTCTAACACTTTTTTCTTGAACCAGCTTTTGCAAAAGACGGACAGCTTGGAGTTCACGGCTTTGAATCCATTGCTTGACCGCATTATTGTCCATTCCTTTCACTTCCTTTTTCTTAGGTTTTCCTAAATAAAACGAAGGGTGTCAGCTGCGGTATAGTTGGCTTCTGTATTCTTCTTGAAATCCTCAAGGGTATAAGGGTTGAATATTTCTGTCAGCGTCAGCCCTGTTTCTGTAACTTTCAAGACTCCCATTTCAGTTATAATGACGTTTACACATCCTTTCGCTGTCAGGGGAAGCGTGCACTCTTTCACTATCTTGCTTCTTCCGTATTTATCACACTGGGCCATCACGACAATGACTGTCTTAGTCTTCATTGCCAGCTCAGTTGCTCCCCCCATGCCGGGAACTTTCTTGCCAGGGATGATCCAATTGGCCAGATCGCCTTTTTCACTGACTTGAAGTGCACCCAGAATCGTAAGGTCCAGCAGCCCCCGTCTGATGATGCTGAAGGCAGTCGCACTGTCACAATAACTTCCGCCTGTTTCAAGGGTAACGGGATACCCTCCTGCATTGCATAGATTGGCATCTTCTTCGCCTTTAACCGGTGATTTTCCCATAGCCAGAATTCCATTCTCAGCATGAAAGATGACATTCCGGATACCCTTCAAATGATTTGGAATTAAAGATGGAATCCCAATACCTAAGTTCACAACCATCCCATCGGCAATTTCTTCTGCTGCTCTGGCTGCCATTTTATTTTTCTCTTTTACTCCCAAGCCCACTGCCAATCAACCCCTTCAGACCTAACGATTTTATCTACAAAAACCCCAGAAGTTACGATTTCTTCCGGATTCAGTTCTCCGGGTTCGACAATTTCTTCGGCCTCCACAATGGTGATGTCAGCAGCCATTGCTACAAGAGGGTTGGTGTTCCGCGCCCTTTTATCATAAACAAGGTTGCCAAGCTTATCGGCCTTGCGCGCATAGACGATTCCAACTTCTGCCGTCAGCGCCGTTTCAACCATATATGTTTTTCCATCTAATTCAATTGTAGGTTTGTCTTTGTTCAAGTAAGGGTCTTCCACCCCGATATCTGTGATTATGCCTTTCATCCCGCTGCCGCCCGCTCTTATTCTCTCTGCTAATATTCCTTGAGGAGAAAACTCAACTTCAAGCTTCCCTTCGCTCATCAAACGTCCCGCAACAGGATTGCTGCCAATATGGGAAGCTATCACTTTTACCGCTCTTCCCTCTGTTACGAGCTGCCCGATTCCTATCGTTGGAAAGCCTGTATCGTTTCCTACTAATGTAAGGTTTGTGATTTCCCATTGAAGAAGGTGACGAATAAGTGTCGGAGGTGAGCCCACTCCGCCGAACCCCCCGAACATCAAGGTCATTCCGTTACGGAAAAAACCCTTTACTTCATCATAGCTGCTGACTTTTTGTCCACCCATATTCATTCCCTTCCTTCATTTCATGTCTCTGAAAGAGCTTTTAAGGTTCGCTTCAACCTGACGATGAGCTCATCCAGTTCATCAGTTGTAATCGTAAGTGGCGGTGCAATCAATATCGCTGAACCGCTCCTTCCATCCAATCCTGCCGCAGCTGGGTAGAGCAGCAGTCCTTCCTTTTTTGCTTCTTCAACCACCATTGTGGTAAAAGCGGAATCGATTGTTTTTCCGGCAACAGATCTAGAGAATTCGATCCCTAGCAACAGGCCTTTTCCGCGCACTTCCCCAATAAAGGAATAATTTTTCCTTAACTCGTTCAGCTTCTTCCGCAGGTATTTCCCTTTTCCATGTACTCCTTCAATCAATTTTTCTGATTTTATTAGCTTTAAAACTGCGAGCGCAGCTGCACTGGAAAGAGGATTTCCACTGAATGTGTGTCCGCTCATGATCACTTGCGACCCTTTTAGAATCGGCTCCAGTACTTCTTTGGACATAAGAGCAGCCGCAATCGGTGCGTATCCTGCACTCAGCCCCTTTCCAAGGGCAACAATATCCGCCCTGACGCCCCATTGGTCCATCGCCAGGAAAGTTCCCGTCCTGCCGCAACCGGTCATCACTTCATCCGAAATCAATAAGACATCGTATTTTTCACAAATTTCTTTGACAATTTTGAAGTACTCTTTGGGAGCATCGATGGCTCCTCCTGCTGCACCAATGACAGGTTCGGCAATAAATGCAGCAACATTACCTTCTCCGATCCTTCGTATGACCGTCTCAAGCTGCCTGGCGCATTGTACATTGCACTGAGGGTACGTTTTCCCAAAAGGACAATTGTAACAGTACGGGGGCTCGACAGCAGGCCAATCTCCCACAAAAGAATCAAACCGTTCTCTCCTCACCGGATGGCCCGAGGCTGATAGCGCCCCGAATGTAATTCCATGATAGCTTAACCACCTGGATATGATTCTGCGCTTTGCAGGTTTCCCTTTCTCTTGCCAATGCTGCACTGCGATCTTCATCGCTGTCTCCACTGCTTCCGATCCACTGTTTACCAAGAAGCACCAATCCAGTCCAGTTTCTTGCGAAAGAAGGGCAGCAAGTTGTTCACTTGGCTCGTTCGTAAATTGTGAACGATAGACAAACGAAACCTGCTGCCCCTGTCTGTAAATAGCTTGCAAAATTTCCTCAATGCCATGCCCGATATTGGCCGTCACTGCACCAGAACATGCATCCAAATATTCAAAACCCGCCTTGTCATATAAAAATATACCTTTGCCGTAATCGATTTCGGGATAATACCCTGAAAGCATCGGCTTGATTAAGTGAGAATGAGGCATGAAACCCCCTCCTGATTTAAGTGGAGTTCTACTCTTACTAATACTTATGTTTAATACGGCGAATCTTTCATACGGAAAAAAAGTTCACGAAAAAAAGACCGATAAACTATCGGCCTTTCATGTTTTTATTCATTTATAACTGTTTAGATTAATGTTTAGGGGCGTAGCACACTGCACCGATGATGATTAACAAAATAAACAACACAACAATCAACGCAAATCCCCCATGATAACCAACACCCGCTACCGGTGCTGCAGGGTAACCATAACAACAATCGTCATAACCGTAGTGCATTCAAATCACTCCTCATTTTTTTCTGCTTCACCATTACTGTATGTAAAAAGCGCCTAATGTGTTTATGCATTCGCCTAAAATAGGCGGGAGTGAATTTGTTTGCAGGGTGATGGGGGTGCAACTTTTTGGGAAGGAAAATCGTTTCGGTTTTTCATTCATTAGAGGCGTATATAAGAGTTTCGGTTTTTCGTTATGAGCAGGAAATGGCTTGTAGGACTTTCTTTTCTCTTTTTCTAATTTAACTTCCGTTAGCGGCTGTTTATAGGACTTTATTTTCTCTTTTTCTGATTTAACGTCATTTAGCGGGCTCCTATAGGACTTTAATTTTACTTTTTCTGATTTAACGTCCTTTAACGGGCTCCTATAAGACTTTAATTTTACTTTTTCTGATTTAACGTCCTTTAGCGGGCCTCCTACAGGACTTTAATTCCTCTTTTTCTAGTTTATCGTCCTCTAGAGCAGTTTTATTGTTATTCACCACAGGCCAGACCAGTACAATCGGTTAATCTCAGTCTTTCCGAAAGCACTAATTTGCATTATACTTACCACAGAGCTGCACAGATAGCTCTGTCTTTAGTAATGGACAAATGAGTTCTTTCACTACAGCTAATGAGATAAGGAGAACCGAAATGAAGTACTTTATTAAAAATTTTCTTAATGGTGTGTTGACCATCTTGCCAATCGGCTTGGTGATTTATGTAGTTTACAAGCTTTTTATTTTCCTCGACGGCCTGCTTGGAAATTTGCTGAAGCCACACTTCAATGAGCATTATATCCCAGGCATCGGTTTATTAATGACGGTGGTATTAATCACACTTTTGGGCTGGCTTTCCACTAAATTTATTACGGGATCAGTCATCAAGCTTCTAGACTTTGGTCTGACAAAAATCCCATTGGTCAAAACTCTATACAGCATTATTAAGGATACAGTCCACTCGTTTATTGGCGAAAAGAAATCATTTTCAAAGGTAGCGCTGGTTACACTTCCGGGTACGGGAATGAAATCACTGGGGTTCATTACTTCTGAACAGCTTGAGCTGTTTCACAGCCCGCTTGAAAAATATGCTGCTGTCTACATCCCGCAAACATTCCAGGTTGCCGGATTTACCTTTTTGGTTCCAAAAGAGGAGATTGAAATTATAGACGTCAGTCCAGAGGATGCGATGAAATTCATCCTTTCCGGTGGAATGACTTCTTCAAATAGCAAGAATATAAAAAAGAGCTGATCACTCAGCTCTTTTCTCTTATTTTACAGCAATCGTCATAACCTGGCTTTGTCCAGCAGTTACAACTCCAGCTTCTTCTTTTTTGATATCTCCGAAGTCATCTCCATTCGTAAGGATGACGGGGGTGATTGTACTTTTTGCTTTTTCTTTTACAAGATCCATATCGAATGTTACTAGAGGATCTCCAACCTTTACTTTCTTACCTTCAGAAACGTGGGCTTCAAAACCTTCCCCGTTCATCGATACTGTTTCCAGTCCAATATGGATCAAGATTTCCGCTCCATTTTTAGCTTTGATTCCAACCGCGTGTTTTGTTGGAAATACTTGAATGATTTCACCGTCAACAGGCGAAACGACTTTTCCTTCAGCCGGGTCAATGGCAATTCCATCGCCCATCATTTTTTGAGAGAAGACCGGATCCGGCACTTCATCAAGACTCAACATTTTTCCAGTGAGCGGTGAATGAACGTTGATGGACGTTGGTGCTTCTTCTTTTTTTCCGAATAGTTTCTTTAGCATTGTTATCAGCCTTTCTTCTTACCTTAGTTTGTTAGAGATAATGTGTGATACTGTTCCACTTTCACAATCTTAATCAAAAAGTTTATTATATTCTCCATATCCTTCTTTTTCAAGGTTTTCCTTTGGAATAAATCTTAAAGCCGCTGAATTAATGCAATATCTGAGCTTTGTCGGCCCTGGCCCGTCATCGAACACATGTCCCAAGTGAGAATCGCCAGACTTGCTTCTGACTTCCTTTCTCACCATGAAATGGCTGTAATCCATTTTTTCTTTGACCTCTTCTTCAGTGATGGGCTTTGTGAAACTCGGCCATCCGCACCCTGCATCGTACTTGTCTTTACTGCTGAATAAGGGCTCGCCGGAAACAATATCCACATAAATTCCATCGCCGAACTCATCCCAGTATTCATTTTTGAAAGGCGGTTCCGTTCCATTGTTTTGGGTCACTTCATACTGCATCGGTGTCAGTTCTTTTTTCAAGTCTTCTTTTTTCATTTCTGCTCCCCCCAATGCTCTTGAATGAACGCTTTTCTACCTGAGCCTATGCTGTACCTTTGATAATGAGAAGGATTCTTCTTATGGTACTGTTGATGATATTCTTCGGCTTCGAAAAACTCTTTTGCCGGCAGGATCTTGGTCACAATCGGTTTTGAAAACTTCTTGCTCTTCTCGAGATCTTCTTTCGACTTTTCTGCTGCCAGACGTTGTTCTTCATCATGATAAAATATCGCAGTTGTATAAGATTCACCTCGGTCAAAGAACTGTCCGCCTGGATCGGTGGGATCTATTTGCTGCCAGTAAAGCTCCAGCAGTTTCTCATACGGAAACGTTTCCGGATTGTAGGTGATTTGAACGGCTTCATAGTGGCCGGTTGTTTCCGTACATACTTCACGATAAGTCGGATTCGCTTTGTGGCCGCCAGTATAGCCCGAAACCACCTTGATTATCCCCGGCATTTCTTCAAACGGCTGAACCATGCACCAAAAGCAGCCGCCTGCAAATGTCGCTTTCCGTGTCTCGGAAGTTTCCTTCATCACTCTCATCCTTTCATTGTTCTCCATTACAATATTCCCTTTATTGCATAATTCTAACGTTTATTTGATAAGAGGTAAAAGAATTAGATTTATCTGCGGCTGACTCTATTTTGGCCGATGTTCTTCCACTTTTTTCTTTCCAATGATTGCAGTCTCTTGTCCGCTCTTCTCTTGGAGTATTCAATTTCCCTCAACAGCTTTTGATAGCTCCTGTATCTTTCTTCTGACAAACCGCCTTCTTCAATAGCTTTTCTTATCGCGCAGTGAGGTTCATCTTCATGGCTGCAATCACGAAACCGGCAAAGTTGAGCAAATTCTTCAACATCATTAAACTGAGTAGAAATTCCTTCGTTGCCTTCCCACATTTGCAGCTCCCTCATTCCAGGAGTATCAATAATGAAAGCACCATCTCCTAGCAGAACATTTCCCTGTGTGTAGTCGTGTGTTTGCCTTTGCTGTCCTTCTCTCTAATTTCTTTTACAGCCTGCAAGCTCTTGCCAGTTAAGCTGTTAAGCAGTGTAGATTTGCCTACACCGGAAGATCCCACTAATGCTACTGTTTTTCCTTCCGATAAATAGGGATCGAGCTGATCCATTCCTCTTTTGTCTAGTGAAGAAACGGGAAAAACCGGCACACCCATCGCAATGGTTTCAACTTCTGATAATTTTTCCGGCAGGTTTTCACATAAATCCATTTTGCTCAGAATAATCACAGGACTTGCCCCGCTCTCCCAACAAAGCAGCAAGTATCTTTCCAGCCTGTTCAGGTTTAGGTCTCCGTTCAATGACGACACAATGAATAAATAATCTATATTGGCAGCGATGATTTGCTCTTCCGCTTCATCTCCGGCTTTCTTTCTTGAAAACTTACTATTTCGGGGCAGCACTTTTTCAATCATTGCCTGCCTATTATCCAAAGCCTTAAATGCCACCCAATCACCAACCGCTGGCAATTCATCAGTGGTCTGTGCCTGATAATGAAACTTCCCCGTCAGCTTTGCTTGATATTCACCGTAGAGAGACACAAGCATATATACCCCCTTTTGCTGGGAAGTTACCCGTCCCACCTCGAGCAACTTATCATTTAATTGATTGATTCTTTCTTGAAAAATCGTCTGTAATTTGTTCAAACTGTTTCCTCCTAATGTATCCGTATCCGGAATAATTTTACGCAAAAAAACCATGGCATCCGACACGGCCATGGTTCATTATGCATATCAAAGAAAACAGTTCAGATGATTTACTCTTAACTGGTTAAAAAGATATATCCGCACATAGAAGGCAGGCCGTGTCATTGGTATCAGCTGCAACATACAATTTAGAGTTACTCATAACACATCACCTGCTTTCTTTTTGTTAATACTATTATGGATCAATCTTCCAAGAATCGCAATAGGTTTTTGAAGTAAGATTTGTTATTTGCTTTCCAGAATCCTGGGTAACGTGAAGAAATCTAATGAAAATAGGTGTTTTCACCAATTTCTCCTCTCCTGCATAGTGTATTGAAGTAAATTTAAATATAGGAGAGAGATAAATGACGCACAGAGAACCCTACCTTCAAAAAGCTGCTATGTATGATTTGTTATCCATGTATTATAAATACTCCGATCCAAGACTTCACATACATTACTACCATAAACACTTAAAGAATATGCAAAAAGCCATTTATGGTACAAGGGACCGCCAGCAGTCTAGGCCTGCCCAGGTCAGAGTACTTCATGCGGTACCAGATGCACCAAATGTAGACGTGTATGTAAACGGAACTAAAGCGTTGGGCAATTTAGCATTCAAAGACATTAGTGAATTTATGGCATTGCCTGCGGGCAAATACCATATTGATATCTACCCTGCAGGTACGAGTGTGAGCACGGTCATCAGCAAAAGGGTAACGGTTGAGTCAGGAAAAATTTATACCCTTGCAGCAGTCGGGAAAGGCAACAAGCTGCAGCTGCTCCCATTTATAACCGATCCGTTCGTTCCATCAGGCGAGACCAAGGTACGATTCATTCATTTGTCTCCGAATGCTCCTGCTGTAGATATTGCTGTTAAAAAGGGAGATGTGATTTTCCCTAAAGTTTCTTTTAAGCAGGCAACGGATTATCTCGGCCTTACTCCTATGACCGTAAACCTTGAAGTCAGAGCAGCCGGCACGAAGGATGTGGCATTGGCCCTCCCGAATGTCGCATTGAAACCGAATCAGGCCTATACCATCTTTGCTGTTGGCCTTCTGGGTGAGACCCCGGAATTGGAAGTACTCATGGTCAAGGGTTGAAAATAGTGTGCGGTATAAAAAACTGTCCTGTGTTTTGTCTGAGCAGACAATTTACAGGACAATTTTTAATGTGGAAGACCACTTATATTACTTATTTAGAACTAGAGTGGCCCAGGAACCCTTATAAGGCCATTTTTTCTTCTTTTTTGAAATTAGTGTGTCTCATGGCCACTTCATATGATCATATCCAATTCTTTTTTGAACGTTGGGTTTCACGAACAATCCCTAATAATCAATTTTAATCAACCGGAACAAGCATGTTGAACACGATATCATCATTTTTCAGGTCGAATTTTTCTGCCCTGACTTGTAAATCACTCTTCATTTCCAGGTTTTGAAGAGATACATAAATCAGTTCATCATTTGGCTGGATTTTGACCCATTCAGGAAAATTGTATGAATCTCTAATGATTTTCAGGACGTGTGACACTGGCAGCTTTAATGCACCTACTGAAATGGAGTTTTGTTTCAGCAGCAAGTCTCCGTTCTCAAGAGCCTTAGCTTCAAAGGTCATCTTGAAATTAATTTCACTGGTAAAGACCGGAACTGATCCATTGAGTTCCACATTGTCATTTAGAACCACTGAATAATTCACAGGTCCTTTGTATCCTTCTTCTTGAATATAGTGGTCTATCATTTGATTTAAATCATCTTTGGCCGCTCTTATTTGGAAAGCGACATTTTCTCTCTCTTCAGAATTATTCTCAGACAGCTCATCATCTTCTAACGGAATCATCAACAAAACGGCAGCACCCAGAATCACCAAAATGTTAAGTCCCAGAAGAGTAAAAAAGCCTGCCTTCCATCTGTTTCTCATATTAAAGCCCCTCTTCCCTGACAATGAATTCATTTTGAGTTAGTTCTGCTAACGTTTCCCGTTCCGTTAACTCCTCAAACATTCTCTCTGCCATTAACTCATATCCTTGATCATTGGGATGAAAGTAGTCCTCCTCAAAAAGGAGGCTTTCTTTACCTTCAATAAAGATATCATTTATTGTAATAAAGGCTGTCCTTTCATACCTTGCAAGCACATCTTCACTCAACCGGTTCCAATTCAAGATGATTTCATCAACCTCTTTAATCTCGGAAAACCAGGTATTGAAAGGATTATAGATGCCTATTAAGACTATTCCTGTCTCGGGATTGTAGGAGCGGATCAGTGACATGATTTCACGAAGTCTGTCCCTGTATTTGAGCATTTCATCATTAAACACAGCCAGGTTTAAGTCATAAATGTTCTCTTTGAACACTTTCATGACATCATTGCCGCCAATCGTGATGAAAACCAGGTCAGAGCCTTCAATGGCCCCTTTAATGTCTTCGTTTTTCAACCGCTTTAATAACTGATCAGTTCGATTTCCCTTCACACCAAAATTCGAGAATTGTGCATCCTTAACAGCACTCAGGTCTTCCAGGCTTTCCTCAAGATAAGGAACATATCCGCCGCTTTTTGTGCTGTCACCGACTCCTTGTGTCAATGAATCGCCGACGGATACGATATTTATAGTCTTAGGGATAAAGTCAACCGGTGGCTGCTCTTTCTGGATCAGAGTGTGTGTAACTTTTTGGTGCGAGATTATCCCTGAACCGGAACACCCGGAAATGAGCAACATGATTAAAAAGAGAGAGAAGAGCATATTTTTCATAAGAATCATCTCCTCTCATTTTTTAATAACATTATATCATGAGAGCTTCTCTAAGTCCGATTCTTTTACACATGCCTACTATTTGGATATAGCTATAATTTTTAACGCTTTGGAGGGTTTTTAAACGCACCGTACACATCTTCAATAAAGTTTCGATAGTTAAAATTAACAGCCACGTTATGAACTCTCCAATCTTCTTTCTCTGCGATGGCCCTGAAATCTCCCGAACTTTGTCCAAACGTATTCCCAATATTCACTTCAATACTGACCGGCACTTGAACATATTCGATTTCTGAATCCGGCTTTAACGCCCACATGGCAAGCAGATCATGAAGAGGGCTGCCTTGAATATCCGGATACGTCTTCTTATAAAACTTTTGATAATAGTCAACTAATGGTTTTATGATCTCCCCCACTTTATCCCCCGTCTGTTTAAAATACAAATCAAGGTCATTGATCATTTCTGGAGTGAAGATTGCATATTTGGTTACATCCAACGGAATGATGTAAGCAGGTTTTGGAGAGAGCTTCAACACAATATTAGCCGCATATGGATCACCATAAATATTTGCTTCAGCAACCGGGGTGACATTTCCCGGCACCCCAAACGCACCTCCCATAATGTAAATATCCTTTACCAGCTTCATAGTTTCCGGGTAGAGTATAAAGGCCGTCGCCAAAGATGTCAGCCTCCCTGCACTGTATATTGTGATATCCTGCTGATATTTAGTGATCATTGCCTTTACTTCAAAAAAGTTTTCCATAAAAGACTCATCACTGGCATGATTTTCAGGAATAATCGGCCCTAACCCTGCAATCCCGTGAATCTCCGGAAAATATTCCGGGAGGTCTCCTGTAAGAGGGGCAACCGCACCGCCTATAATAGGTCTCGACGTTTCTGTCAAACTCTGAAGAAACTTAACATTCTGTAATGCAGTTTGTTTGGAGACATTTCCATAATCAGCGACGATTCCAACGATTTCAATTTCTTCAGTGTATAATGCATAAAGAACAGCTATGACATCATCCACTCCGAAATCAGAAAAAAGCAGTACTTTTTTCTTTGGCACACAGCAGCACTCCTATCATTAAATAGTTCTGATTATTCCAGCCAACCTTGACAATTTATTAACAATTTAATACTTTCATACCGCGGAACCTCTAAACCTGTTATGATATAAGCATTAAATGGAGGAAGTGATACTTATGCGTAAAGGGATAGCTTTATATATTGTTAGTCTGGCAGTACTGATGTTATTCATAGCTGGCTGCAGTTCAAATGAAGAAAATACCGCCAATCATTCATCAGACGAACATGGACATAACCATGAACAACTTGCCAATGGCGATATTAGAGAAGAAACAACTGGACCGGAACAGCTTCCTTCATTCCTGGATGATAAGGATGAGAATATAAAACTTGTATATGCATCGGCTGCACAGAATCCAGATTTACTCCAATATATTCCTTGTTATTGCGGCTGTGGTGAATCAGCAGGCCATATGAACAACCTGAACTGTTTTGTGCATGAAATAAAAGAAGATAAGGTTACATGGGATGATCATGGGACAAGATGTCTTGCTTGTTTGGAAATCGCTGCGGAATCAATTGTGATGTATGAAAAAGGTGAATCGATAAAAGATATAAGAAATTATATCGATGAAAAATATAAAGAAGGTTACGCGAAGCCGACTCCGACTCCAATGCCTTCTTAAACCCCAAAAAGGAAGGTTCCACAATGGAACCTTCCTTTTTTTCATCTATTCAGCATAGTACATAAACCCGATTGTGCCAGGGCCTGTGTGGGTACTGATGACTGGCGTAGTATCTTCTATTTCGATCGAATCATAGCCTGTTAATTCAATGATCCTGCTCTTTAATTTCTGAGCAAGCTCAAATCCATCCGCATGGACAAGACCGACACCTTTAATGGTTTTGCCTTTCACGTCATTAACAAATTCGGCTGCCAGATATTTAACCACTTGAGAATGGCTCCTTACTTTTGCAACAGGAGTATATTCTCCTCCTTCTAATGAGGCAATCGGTTTGATATTCAGGAGAGAACCGATTAAGGCCCTTCCCTTTCCAATTCTGCCGCCCTTGACAAGATTCTCGAGCGTGTCAACAACCACAAAGAGATTCGTTGCGTTTTTGATTTGTTCGATTCTCGTCAAAATGTCCTCGGGACTCTTGCCTTCCGCCGCCATCTTAGCTGCCTCGATTACCTGGAAGGAAAGACCTTTGGAAATAAAGCGTGAGTCAATTACTGTCACATCAGAAGAACTCATTTCCGCAGCAGTCTCTGCCGACCTGACCGTACCGCTCATGCCTCCAGTCATATGTATCGAAATCACCTTGCTTCCATCACTGCCCAATTCATCGTATAATTTGGCAAACTCTCCTGCAGGCGGCTGTGAACTTTTAGGAAGTTCCTTTGACTCTTTCATTTTTTTCATAAAAGCTTCGGGAGTCAGATCAATTCTGTCCAGGTAAGTCTCTCCCTCGATAGATATAGAAAGAGGCACAACACGGATACCATATTTCTCAATCTCTTCATTTGAAAGATCGACTGTTGAGTCTGTTACAATTTTAACTTCTCTCATTTCCACACATCCTTGTTTCACATATGCTTGTATTATACATTGTTATGCAACCGTTTTAAAATATTTTAAGTATAGAGGTACTATATTTTTGCTGTTACATCCGATAAAGCTGGTTTTTCGTCCATAAGCCTCTCTACTGAATGCTCTCATGGAGCGGGGTGTGCTTCTTCCGATCTTTCCTTTCAAAACTTCCCACTCCAATTACATTGAGACAACAGACATTATTTTCACACAGAATCCCGATCCCTAAACCTGATTCATTTTAAAAATTTCCAACTTATTTTTGTACAGTAAAAAAGAAGCAGCAGTTCAGAACTGTGCTTCCGATCCAGAAAACGTCTTATGCATTATTTTTTAATCCTACGGTATGATAGATACTTTGGTATTCCGGCCACTTCAGGTGCCTTTTCAGGTAATCACGGAAACTGAAGACCTTTTTCTTTGAACCCCGGTAAATTTCCGCAATATACAACTGCAGCCTCAAATTGACTTTAAAGCATAGCGGGTTATCCTGGGGCAAGACCGGAATGTCTGAAATCCTTACCTTCTGTCCATAACAATTTTTGAACTCAAGGCTTTTTAGTAACAAAATATCAATCCTCTTTTTCACCCGTTTATAATACCATTATACCTCATATTCAATTAAAATGGATGAGATGATTCTGCATTTTCACAATTTTCTTATGACAAATTCTCCAAAGGTTCTACACATGCTTGGAAATCATTACGGGGAGAATTAACCTCCTGGGAAACTTTATATTTTGTCATTAACTCAGCAGGAAATGGCTGCAATAAATCCTTCACATCACTGAATGTATACTCACCGGTCGAAAGCCACCTGTTGATGCTCTCCTCCCCTTTAAGGATGACTGGCATCCGCCCATGGACCGGAGATACAAGTTCATTGGCTTCCGTGGTAATGATTGTAGACGAAACCACACTGGATTCATCGTTATCCTGTCTGTCCCATAGCCCGGCAAAGGCAAAAGGCTCTTTATCCTTCAACATAAAACGGTAGGGCTGTTTTTTTCCATTAATTCTCTCCCATTCAAAGAAGCTGTCAGCCAATATCGCCGTCCTCTTCTTATTCAAAAGGTGCTTGAAGCTGGACTTTTCTTCCAGCGATTCACTTCGCGCATTAATAAGGGGTTTCCACTTCCGAGGATCCTTTACCCAGTATGGCACCAGCCCCCATTGAATAGGTCCCGCTCTTCTTTTTCCTTTATTTGAAATCATTGATAATACCATTTGGGACGGGGCGACATTAAACCGCGGTCCCCATTCATCAACCACTTCATCGATGAGGAACTGTTCTATCAATTCTTCATAAGGTACTGTAAGCGTAAATCTTCCACACATCCTATGCACCATCCTTTCAAAAGGCTTTTTTCGTAAACTTTGTTGCTATTTAATACAAACAATAAAAAAATACCTACTTAATTAACTTATAATAACTGTTAAACAAGAAGAAAAGAGCTAATTCACCTTGTTCAGAGAAAAAAGCCCTTGTCTCCAAGGGAAAAGTCCGGCTCTTTGTATTTTTCCGAGAGCCTCAATATGTACGAAAACAGCGTTTCAAAATGAATTCAACATATCTACCGCTCTTTGGCTTTTGTATGTAATTTTAGTTATAACACATATTATATAAGACTTTTTTGAACATACCTAATATAACAATGGAGGTTAGAACAGATGGATTATGAACTGAATGCAATTGACAGTGAGATACCGGTCGTTGTGACGATCGACCATGATAATGGGGTGTATACAATCCGAAAAAGTGATACAAGCGGGGAGGTTTTCAATACGGCTGAAGAACTTTACTCCTGGTACCAGACAAATATGCAGCCTGAAAACTTCACCTCTGAGTCTGAGTATGAAAACGCCCTCCAATGGATCAAGGACATGACGTGAAAGGAGGGCAATCTCCTCTCGCCTCCATTGCCGACCAAGGAACCCACACACTATGGTAATCTATTATTTGCGATAATTCGGCCGGCGTATTATGATGAGAATAGGAAAGAAAAAGGAGGTACCTTTAGTTGGCCTTTGATTATACAAATTGGAAAGAAGAAATAGCGAACGCCATTACCCATGGCATCGGATTTCTCTTGAGCATCCCCGCCCTAGTCATGTTGATTTTAGCTGCGGTTGAAAAAGGGACTGCCTGGCATATCGTCAGTTACACAATCTTTGGCGTATCCATGCTTCTCTTATACTTATTTTCTACCATGCTCCACAGCTGCAGACCATCAAAATTAAAAAGATTATTCGCCATTCTTGATCACTCAGCGATTTATCTGTTGATAGCAGGTACCTATACACCATTCATGCTGGTCAGTTTTCGTACCCCTCTCGGCTGGACGATTTTTGGGATCATTTGGGGATTAGCCATTGCCGGCATAGTATTTAAATGTTACTTTGTTGATAAATATCAAATCATTTCAACCCTTGTGTATTTGGTCATGGGATGGATGATTGTCATTGCCATCAAACCTTTGTATGAAATTCTAAGCCCTGCCGGTTTTTCACTGCTGTTGACGGGCGGGATATTTTATTCCATCGGAGCTGTATTTTATGTATGGAACAAGCTGCCTTTCAACCACGCTATTTGGCATGTTTTTGTTTTAGCAGGAAGCTCGTTTATGTTTTTTTGCGTATTGCTTTACGTATAAAAAAGAAAAGACCCTGGATGGACAGCCAACGCTGTCCTCCAGGGTCTTTTTCTCTAACCAGCCTGTATTACGATACCAGTTTTACCAGCATGTGGGCAAGCATATGCTGCTCCTCTTTATTACCGGCTTTCCAAAGCTCATATAACAGTTTTTCTTCACGGTTTTTTGGTTCTTCATGGTTAGCAAGGTAATCTCCGACTTTTTGAGCCGCTCTTGCTTTCTGCTCTTCATTCAATCCAAGCTTATCGGCTTTATCAACCTTATCACCTAAGTAATCTGTGAACTTATCGAAGCTGGACAGAATGTCTTCTTTTTTATCCTCTGACATGCTTGAAAGACGATCTTCTACTTTGTTACCCATTTTGCTGTCATTTGTATTGTGTTCCATTCTCTCTCATCTCCTTTATAATTGATGTTACAGTGTTTATATTCCCCGTTGTCTCGTTGGTAAACCTAGTGGAGCACACAGAAAGAATAAATCTAGAAGGATGAGAAAGAATTCTGTTGTTAAGAAGCTTCATTCAGACCGCAATTCACGATGACCCCCTGTACATAATCCGCCATTTCACTAGCAGTCATGTCCTTGTAATCTCCATGCATAACAGGGGGCAATATGTTGACTTCTACTGAAGCAGGCTTCAAACCGTTTTTATTATTTTCGAGAATATCCGCTGTTCCATGAATATAGATTGGGACGACCGGAACTCCTGCTTCCAACGCTATCCTGAAAGCGCCTGTTTTAAAGATATTGATTCCTTGTCCTTTATTTCTTGTATCCTCGGGAAACACCACAAGGGAATGACCATCTTTCAGCTTGGATATACACTCTCTTAAAGACAGAACGGATTTTCGTTTATTATTCCTGTCTACAAAAACACAGTTTAAGATATCCATCCAATGACTTATGATCGGTAGTTTCTTAACTTCAATCTTAGACATGAATCCGAATGGCTTTTCGATATAGCCTAAAAGCACAGGGATATCAAAATCCCCCTCATGATTGGAGACAAACAAAACAGGGCCTTCCGGAATATTGTTTCTCCCATGGACATCTACTGTTGTCCCGGTCCTGACGATGATGCCTTTTGCCCAGCGTTTTGCCATGGCATGCTTGATTTCATCAAGTTCTTCCACGGGTCGATCATTGTTGAGCTGTTTCAATCTGATTAAGTTCGGGATGCTATAAAGTAAATATGAGACCATAAATAATAGAACATATGCAAAACGTAACATGTTGTTACCCCTTTCACTCTAACCTCCCTACTATTATAGCTTTTTCCCTTGAGATATGGCTGTGTTATTTAAGAAAAGCTGCTCATAGAACAACATTCCATGGAAAAAGCCACAAAAAAGCTGGCTTATCACCAAGGTGATGCCAGCTCTACAAAAACTTATTTTACCTTCTCATATACTTCAAATACATAGTGATAGGGATTCTGTTCATTTTGAACTCCCTGTTTTGTGGAGATAAGTTTGTACTCATCCCAATTAAGTTCAGGGAAGTACGTATCTCCTTCAAAACTTTCATATATTCTCGTCACATACAGCTTGTCGGCATAAGGGATGAATTTCTTGAAAACTTCTGAACCACCGGTTACCATGACCTCAACTTCTTTATCCTCTGCATAATGCAGCACTTCTTCTATTTCATGGTAAATAATGCAGCCTTCCGCTTCATAAGAAATATCTCTTGTGAGAATGATGTTTTCCCGTCCTGGAAGCGGCTTGCCAATCGATTCAAACGTTTTTCGCCCCATGACAATCGGATGCCCCATCGTAGTTTCTTTAAAGAATTTCAGATCCTCAGGAAGCCTCCATGGAAGCTTGTTTTCAAAGCCTATCACACCGTTTTCGTCCATCGCCCATACAAATGAAATCATACACTTACCACTCCTTTAATATGTGGATGCGGGTCATAGTCTTCTAATGTGAAATCTTCAAAGCTGTAGCTGAAAATATCCTTAACATCCTTGTTTATGCGGATGGAAGGAAGGGAACGCGGCTCTCTTGTTAATTGGAGTTTCACCTGTTCCATGTGGTTTTGATAAATGTGTACATCTCCGAAAGTATGAACAAATTCTCCAGGCTCCAGATCACAGACGTTTGCAATCATCATCGTCAATAATGCATAGGAAGCAATGTTGAACGGTACTCCAAGGAACACATCTGCAGAACGTTGATACAACTGGCAGGATAACTTCCCGTCGGCAACATAGAATTGAAACAAGCAATGACAGGGAGGGAGAGCCATTTTATCAATCTCACCAACATTCCAAGCATTCACAATTAGTCTTCTGGAATCGGGATTCTTCTTGATGTTTTCAATCAACTCTGAAATCTGGTCAATGGTTTCACCACCTGCTCCTTCCCAAGAGCGCCACTGTTTTCCATAAACAGGTCCTAAGTCACCTGTTTCATCGGCCCAATCATTCCAAATACGGACACCATTGTCCTGCAGGTATTTAACGTTTGTGTCACCATTAAGGAACCAGAGAAGTTCATGGATAATCGACTTTAAATGCAGCTTCTTTGTCGTGAGCATCGGAAACCCTTCACTTAAATCAAAGCGCATTTGATAACCGAAAGTACTGATTGTGCCAGTGCCTGTCCGATCCCCTTTCTCCGTTCCATTTTCCAACACATGTTTGCATAATTCGAGATATTGTTTCATCGTATACCCCTTTTACATAGATTCCAATTCTTCGAAAAATTGGTGTGTGACGGGTGCCACTTCTTTTAACTTTTTGTTTGTTTTAAGGTTTAAGTAATACATGGCAAACGCCTCTGCAAAATACTCTTCCTGATACTCCAAGAAGTAATCTTCTTCCGGAAAGAGGATGTGGGCTTCCTGCCTCCAGATTGCAGTGAATTTCATTTTATAGTAGATTTCATTCAGTACATAACGGTCTATGCTGTGTGCCAATTCATGTAGCTCCAGATTAACTGATCCATGCCCGGCACCCTTTTCGCTATGTCCTATCTTAACCAGAACGAGCTGAGATCCCCCTATACCAGGGACTTCATCCCATGTTCTTTCTGTATTAGTGTACCCTCTCGGAGTGACTCCTTTCAAGTGTTGAGTCGTGGGGAAACTTGTTAATTTATCTTGGAACAGATGGACCATTATTCCTTCTGCTTTAACCTGCTGAAGGAGTCCTGTCGGCAAATGGTCAAGCCTGTAGATGATTTGCCTGGCTTCGTCCTCATTAAAAGACTCCTCAGGCAAGAGGATAATTTCTTCAAGAATGTCGGATTGTAAGGTAAGGTCTTTTTTTATCGGGGCGTTGGAGAGTAATAATCCCGGGTAGCTTGCAGAGGTATTTTGCAACATAAAAAAGACTCCCGCACATACCGCGGTGACGAATAATGAAATTTTCGGATACATTCACGCGGTCACCCTTTCTAGTATCAGAATCTGAGATAAATAGAATCGTTTCAACTATGAAGCTAGTATAACATATATTACAATAATATTATTCTGTAATATTTTTGAAAAATTTAATTAATCAGCTTATTCAATAGGATTCAATTAGTATTGTAGTATACTAGCTCTGATTTATTTAATTTAAAAAAGCCCAACTTAATTCACTCTAAACATAAACTTCCTATAATCATAAAAAAGAGGACAAAATCTGAAGTGATTTCATCCTCCTGTGTTATTGAATTATGTTCGCTTTTCGTATTGCATCTAACCCAATTGCTAAAAAGCCCTTGTTTTCTATTATTCTAGGATAGACTGTTCCATTGCGGAGGCACATTTTTATCCCAGTAGATATCCCCCAGGCTGTGGTGCTCCTGAAAATTGTCATGTCTCGTGTGGTAGTGGAAGTTAAAATAGTATCCATCCAATGGAGGGTGATCCCTTCTGACATGAAAACGGATAATATCTTCCCCGCTGCGCTCATCATAAATATGAAAGATTTTCTCACTCTTTGCATATGCCGGCGCTTCTGAAATGGTCAGGTGTGAGAGTTCGTTTTCAGGAAATTGCTTTGTCGTTTCTTCAATTGCCACCTGAATCTTTGGCAGGATAATGGACTGAAATTCATTTTCAATCACCGGCTTAATCTTACTGCCGAATTTAATATATGCCTGGTTCTCTGCTTCAGAAATCATCTTCTGTATGAACTCTTCATGATCAAACTCTAAATCTTGATGATCAAATTCTTCCTCTTCAACGGTTTCGGTAATCTCAGGTTGTGTATGTATGCTTGACGGTGCTTTGCTATTTGATTTATTTAGACTCTCATTTTCATTAAGGAATGCTTGCGAAGGAGTAACCAACCCAAACGTTAAGATGGATATCAGTACGACGAAAGTTTTTCTCATCCAGTTAGACACGGAAATTCTTCCTCTCTATATAAATATCTATTTCCATTATACATATATAGACGGATGAAAGGGTAAAAAGGTTTCGAAAATTTTATGAAGGATATTAATTGAGGAATATGGTACTATATTAAAAGAACTTGTATAAGAGGAGGAGTATCATGAACGTCGATATAATGGTTAGTATCGGGTATATGCTTTTGCTGTTTTATTTTATTTCCCTTGCTATTACTGATTGATCAAAAATACTTAACCGTAACGGGATCCTGCAAAGCCGGGATCCCGTTATTCTTTTGTTTGGATTGAACCGTAGTGAAACTTAGCTGACTGCCGCCTTTCCACTTTAAAGCCCTGGTCCTCAAACAAAGGTGAATTATAGTGTTCTTTTAAAACAACCCTGCACTTTGCCACCCGTTTCGCTTCTCCTATAGTCTCTGCATCAACAGGATTATAAACTGCCCACTTCCTCATGGGATTGATTCCCGCGGAAGCCTCGATTGGATCTCCGAACATGGGGTCAAGGTAGACAACATCATAACTGTCATTTGAAGCGTTTCTTAAAAATTCCAGTGCTGTCGAATGGACAATCTCAACCCGCTCCATCGCTTCATTCATTTCCTTGACACCTGAATCCCAAGTTTTCAATCCATTTTTTATAATGTAGAAAATAGCCTTGCTTGCTTCTATACCTTTTACCTTACCGGATTGTCCGACTGCATGGCTTGCAATAATACTATCTGAAGCCATTCCCATTGTACAATCCAGAAGCGTCATCCCTTTGTTCAACCCTGCAGCCTGAACAAATGTGTCCACTTCACCTTTTAAAATCCGTTTCAACCTGAAGGAAGCAGAATTGGGATGGAAGAAAAAAGGCTCATCCGAATCTGCAGAAAACAATTCCAACCGTTCTTTTCCAACCACCAGAATGTCCTCAGAGTATCTCTCCCTCAATCCTTTAACGGTTCTTTTTTCTCTATGTATGTAAGGAAGCTCCATTTCCTTTGCTATCCCTTTTGCTTTTTCAATCATCTCTTGATTTGTCCTGCCTGCAGTTGTAACTAACAAACTGGTACCTCCATTCTCTTCAGCAACACAGAAAATCCAGCAAGACGGGACTTTCCAGCCTGTCTTCCTGGATTCTCTGCTTCTTATTGCTTTGTCTTTTCAAGTCCCGTGTTGATCTCAGCCATGATCTCTTCAATCGAATGATCTTCGATAGATTCTCTTGGGATAAAGTGAACAACTTCTTTCCCCTTCATGATTGCCATGGAAGGAGAGGAAGGCTCATATCCTTCAAAGTATTCACGCATTTTTGCAGTCGCTTCACGATCCTGTCCTGCAAACACAGTCAGAAGCTGTTCCGGCTGCTGTTCAGTATTTAATACCGCTTGTGTGGCTGCAGGCCTTGCCAGTCCGGCAGCACAACCGCATACAGAGTTGACCACTACAAATGAGACACCCTCTGCATTTTCCATGGTTTGTTCCACTTCTTCTTCTGTTAGCAGCTCTTTAAAACCGGCTTGTGTCAATTCTGCTCTCATTGGTTTCACTACTTGTTTCATATATTCTTCATATGCCATAGACATTGTTATCCATCTCCTTTATTAGTTTTTGTCTGGAATTTAAAACTTTCGTAATTATTGTTGCTCTTGATAGGATATATGCTGATTTCTGCTCCAGGTGCGTGACTCCGCTCAATCAACCAACTAGTTATAAAATAGGCAATATGCCCTCAAAAGCAGTTTGAGACCCGTTTCAACAGTACGGCTCCAATTTGCGGTCCGTCCGGTGATTATACAGAACACCTTTCATCTTCCACCTCAGTAAGTAATATGAGAGGAACCAGCATAAAGACAACCCACACTGTTACTGCTTTCTTGCCTCAGTCATTTGCTTCCAAACAGAACCTTTCGCTGCCTCTCCGCCTGCGATTCTTTCTATCGCCATTTTCACTTGAAGTTTCACTTCAAACTCTGGATCGTCTTCGGCTTCCTTTAATGCAGGCAGCACACTTACGTCCCCTTCTTCATAGAGGAACATTGCAGCACGCCAGCGCACAAGCTTATTCTTATCCTGTAAAGCAGCTGCCATTTCCTCCATCGCCTCTTTAAAGCCCAGGTCGGACAGACAATCCCCTGCCGTTCTTCTGACCGTTACAGTTTTGTCCTTTAAGCCTTTATATAGCAAAGGCAAAACTTTTTTGTCTTCGATCATTCCGATATATACGACTGCAAGCCTGCGGATGGATGCCTTCTCATCTTCCAGTGCCTTTTCAAGAAGCGGGAGGTCATCAGTTTCAGGCTCTTTCATGCTTTCAAGCAGTTGATACCTCGTTTGCCAATCAGGTGCATCAAACTCCTCCAAGGTAACCTTCTTCCCGACTTTTGCGGTCTTTTCTTCAGTGGTTTCCGGATTCCGAGCTTTTCTAACCATAGAATCGATTCGTTCCTGAGGATAGGCTGCAACAAGCTCCTCTACAACACTTTCGCCGATTTCTTCCAGCTCTCCATAGCGGACGCCCTGCTCCTTCCACTTTCTAAGGAGAACAACATTGTCGCCTTCCATTTGTGCTTCCCCTACAGCTTTTACAAAGCGATCCGGCAGAGAGAAACGTTTCTCTTCAGATTCTGTTGTCAACTTTACTTGCATAGGAATTCCTTTGAACTCTTGAACACTTACGGCCACTTCCCCAAAATGTTCGTCTGCTTCAGTTGCCATCCCTTCAACTTCGGCATCTTCTCCAAATGCTTTTCTGACCCTAGGAAGAAGCTCCTGCCAGTCAAACTTAGCATTCCTTTCAACAGCAAGGAAATCAGCTACATGATATACACCTTTAATTCCTTCAATTTCAAGTATATCTTTTATGCGTTTTGGTGCTGTGTCCGCATCTTCTTTTTTATAGTTATTGCTTTTTCCGCCAGCCATTTCTTCATCTAAAATAATTTTCATGGTGTTCGGACTTGGTGTTGGTTCGATTGATTTGATTCTCATAGGATTTTGACCCCTTTCTATGTCCCGTCATACTGCCTTCATTCTAACATAGTCAGAATTCTATACTAATCAATGTGCTTAACCCTCTGCAATTTCTGAGAGGTAGGACCAGCGCTCGATCAACGTTTCCAATAATGTATTATATTCGTCTATCTGCTCCATTAATTTTTGGGCTTTTTCAAAATCGCTTCCCACTGTTTGGAGCTCAGACTGTGCTGCCTCCAGCTTTTCTTCAATCTCTGCAATCTTGTCATCGATTGTTTCCCATTCTCTTTTCTCGTTGTATGACATCCGCTTTTTCTTTTCAGAGGAATCTGATTTAACGGGTGCTTGTTTTTCAACGGATTTCTTTGCTTTCACATCCGTTGTTTCCTCAGCTTTTTGTGTAAGATACTCTGAGTATTCACCTAAATAGGTTCCAATATGACCATTGCCTTCAAAGACAAGCAGCTGAGCGGCCGTTTTATCAAGGAAGTAACGATCATGGGATACTGTGATGACCACTCCTGAGAAATCGGAAATATAATCTTCCAGAACAGTCAATGTTTCTGTATCAAGATCGTTAGTCGGCTCATCCAATAGGAGTACATTCGGCTTGGTCATCAGCAATTTCAACAGAAAGAGCCTTCTTTTTTCTCCACCAGAAAGCTTTCTGATTAGTGTTCCATGAGAGTGCATGGGAAACAAGAAACGTTCGAGCATGCTTGCGGCAGAAATCTGGTCACCGCTATCGGTTGTAATTACATCACCGGATTCACGGATATACTCGATCATCCTCTTATTTTCATCCATTTCTTCATGTCCTTGGGTATAGTAAGCAATCTTGACTGTCTGTCCCTGATTCAGTTCACCAGAGTCGAGTTCATCCTGGCCTGCAAGGATATTAAGAAACGTAGACTTTCCGCTTCCGTTCCTTCCGACGATTCCAATTCTGTCACCAGGTTTGATCAGATAATTAAATTGGTCGAGAATGGTTTGTCCGGGAAAACTCTTAGAAGCATCTTTAAATTCAAAAACCTGCTTTCCAAGGCGGCTTCCTGAAAGCGACATATCGATTCCATCATTTGATGAAGAGGAAGACATATTCTCCTCAAGGTTCTCAAAGCGCTGAATTCTGGCCTTTTGTTTAGTAGTCCGTGCTTTGGCCCCTCTTCTCATCCACGCGAGCTCCCTGCGGTATAAGTTCTTTTGCTTTTCAGCCATCTGCTTTTCCTGGTCATTTCTTTCTGCTTTCGCTTCAATGAAAGCCTGGTAGTTTCCCTTATAAGAATACAGGGCCCCGCCATCGAGTTCGAAGATTCTATTGGTGACGCGGTCAAGAAAGTACCTGTCGTGAGTGACCAGAAGGACAGCGCCTTGATACCTAGACAAGTAATCTTCCAGCCATTTTATAGATTGATAATCCAGGTGGTTTGTCGGCTCGTCCAGGATTAGCAGGTCCGGTGTTTCAATCAATACTTGGGCAAGAGCAACACGTTTTTTCTGCCCACCGGAAAGTTCTCCTACTTTCTTTGAAAACTGAGAAATCCCCAGTTTGGTCAATATCGCCTTTGCGTTCGCATTGGCATCCCATGCATTCAGAATTTCCATCTGTCTTTGTGCTTCAAAAAGTTTTTCCTGATTTCGCTCGTTTTCCGAATCTGCCTCGAGCTGGAGCAGTGCGGTTTCATATTCACGCATTACTTTAATGACAGCCGCATCACTTTGGAAAACCTGGCTGATCACTGTTAGTTCAGGGTTAAGTTCAGGCTCCTGATCCAGGTAGGAAATGACATAATCACCAGGTTTGGTCATATCTCCGCTGTCTGCATCATCCAGTCCAGCAATGATTTTCAACAGACTTGATTTTCCTGTTCCGTTGACTCCAATCAGACCGGCCCTCTCTTTTTCCGTTATTGTAAAGCCTATATCTTTGAAGAGGGTTTTTTCACCATAGGATTTTGTGATATTTTCAACTGTTAACATTCTCATTACTGACCATTCCATTCTTTATAAAATTGCATTAGAAAAAGTTCCATGAATTTGTGTCGTTCGTTTGCGATTTCCTTCCCGGTATCCGTGCACATCCGATCCTTCAAGAGTAACAACTTTTCATAAAAATGATGAATTGTCGATGTTTTCCCGTTCCGGTACTCTTCCCTGGTCATATTTTCCCTGACTGGAAGTCCCGGATCATAGATCGGATTGCCTTTTGTGCCTCCATAGGCAAAAGTCCTCGCAATGCCGATTGCACCCATGGCATCAAGCCTGTCTGCATCTCTCACAACCATAGCCTCAAGTGTACCAAGTTTGGCTTCATTTCCTCCCTGAAAAGAGGTAGTCATAATAATCTCGATAATTCTCTCTTTTTCTTCATTATGTAATTCTATCTCATTTAAAATCTTATGTAACTTCTCCTGTCCCTTGCGTTCACTCTCATTTAATTTGTCATCCGCCACATCATGCAGGAGCGCCGCTGCCTCAATTCTTTCCAGATGAGGACTTCCTTCTTTTTTCCCTATGTAAAGCGCAAGGTTCCGTACCCTGTCTATGTGATGCCAGTCATGTCCGCTTGGATCACTCGAGTGAACCTGTTTGACCAGCTCTTCAATGATTGTAATGGTTGCTTTCTCCATAGCCGGCCACTCCCCTTTTACCCTTATTCTAACAGAATGATGTGCAAAGTGGAGAGTGGTTGAGTCCTGTTTGTAATATATGATCTGTTTTCTCACTTGGAGGTGGATGATAGGGATTAACTGAGAAGAATTTAGATTGACAAAGGGCTCTGTACAGCAACCACAAATAAAAGATGAGGAAACTTCAGGAAAGGCATTTGTCGTGTTCCTATTCCTATCAAAATGGTTTGGTTCTGCGTTCATTCCATATGTCTTAGTCTATTATAAGATGTACTTACTCTATTCATCATATTATCTCTTGGCACTTCATTTGTAATAGTGGGTGCTTCGTTATCACCCATTATAAACTTAGCAGCCCCTTTTTTTGCTATCACCCATTATAGTCCTGATATTCCCTCTATAATAGGATGTTCTTCACTAATCACCCATTATAGTTCTGGCAGACACTCTATAATCGGGCGTTTCCCCCTACACTCTTAGAAGAAAAGGGTGATTGCTGAAACCTTACCAGTTTCAGCGAGCAAGCCTCGTGCAACATATGAGCTTAGGCTTGCAAACGGTTTGCGGAGTAACAAAAAAAAGAGAGGATATCCCCTCTTTAAACACTCACTCGGCAAACCAGCTGATTCCAAGTGTATCCTCCCCGGCATGGACTCCGATGACTGCTCCAAGTTCATGCGAAGAAAAGTTGATCTCAGGGTATTTGCCAGAAAGGTCGCTCACCCATGAATCTGCTTCCGCTTTATTTAATCCGTATAAAATATAGACTTCTATTATGTCTTTGGTCTGCAGTGCATGGTCTAAGTAGTCTTTCATCCGGATGTGTCCTTTTGCGATACTTCTTACTTTCTCTACGACTTCCAGTTTTCCATCTTTTATCGCCAGGATCGGTTTGATCTTCAGCATGGACCCAAGGAAGAAGGAGACTCCATTCATCCTTCCGCTTTTGTGAAGCTGTTCAAGGCTCCCGACCATCACAAATGTTTCACCTGTATTGATTTTCGTCAATACCTGTTTCTCTATTTCAGAAGGTTTAGCGCCTTCCTTTGCAGCTTCAATGCCGTCCAATATCAATTTGGTCAATGGATAAGACAGAATTTTAGAATCTATCACAGTTACCGGTATATCGACAAGCTGGGCAGCCTGCTGTGCAGATGAAATGGTCCCGCTGAATGCTGCAGATACGTGTAAAGAAAAAATATGGTCATAGTTATCTTGCAGCTTGGTATAAAGTTCTTGAAAGACTCCAATTGATGGCTGTGACGTTTTGGCGTCAGCTCCGTTTTCTTTTAGAAATTTAAAAAGTTCCTGAGGAAATAAATCGACTCCGTCTTGATACTCCTGATTTCCAATAAGGATATTCATCGGAACCACATATACATCTTCATTGTTTTCAAGCTCATCCACCCTGCATGCTGTACTATCAGTCACCCAGGCTATTTTCATATTCCTCATCCCCTTTTTCCTTATATGTATGTCCAAGTATTATATGTCTATGAATGTATCATAACAAATGAAGCAAAGAATTTTCCACATGGACTGCCACCTCTTCCAAGTCATCCACCATCTCTTCCGTAATGATCCGGTTGAAATAAACAATCCCCTGATGTAGGAAGGGCTTGTTAGTGGAGGTGATTTCCCGCCACTCTATATTCCTCCCCGGTCCCCACCAGTCTTTAAGACTAGTAATAAAGTTTTCCGGAAAGCTTCTTCCTGTCGATTGGTATTGAATCTGAAGCATGGCACCAGGCTCTCCCCCCGATTCAGGAAAGGCCTCGGCGTTCCATTCTTTTATACCGGCAGACAAGGTCACCTTAACCGTAACCCCTTCTTTAAGAGGGTTGCAGAGAGTCAAGGAATAGCGTCTTTTCAGGCTCGCAAGGTCTATATTATCTTCTCTGTTGACTACCTTCAGCGAGCCCATCAATTCGAGCTCATACAAGGCCCCTTGCATGACCACTTTCAGGTTTTCATAGGCTGTCGGATCGAACATTGCCCATTCCTCCCCTTCAAACAAATTCTAGTAAAGCCCCTTCACATTTCCGTTTTTATCAACGTCCATTCCATACGCTGCTGGTTTTTTCGGCAGTCCCGGCATGGTCATGACTTCACCTGTCAACGCCACGATAAACCCTGCGCCAATCTTTGGTCTGAGCTCTCTTATATGAATAGAGAAATCTCTTGGCCGTCCAAGTTTTTTTGGATTATCAGAAAGTGAATATTGGGTCTTTGCCATGCATACTGGCAAACCGCTCCAGCCATGGTCTTCAATCTCTTTAAGTTGTTTTTCGGCTTTTGTAGAGAATTCAACTTCGTTAGCCCCATAAACATTGTAAGCAACCGTTCTGATTTTATCCTCGATGCTTACTTCGTTGTCATACAATCTTTTGAAAGATTTTTCTTTGCTTTCAATCACACTGATCACTTTTTCGGCTAAATCCTCACCGCCTTTGCCTCCCTTTTCCCATACTTCTGTCAGGGAAACAGCTGCTCCATTTTCTTCACACCAGTTCAGCAGGTAAGCCAGTTCAGCTTCGGTGTCATTGATGAACTTGTTGATTGCGATAACAAAAGGAACACCAAACAACCTGATTGTTTCTATATGCTTCTGCAGGTTTTCCAGCCCTTTTTCAAGTGCAGGAAGGTTTTCCTCCGTTAAATCAGCTTTGTTCTGGCCTCCATGCATTTTTAATGCTCTTACGGTTGCGACCAACACAACAGCATCCGGACTGGCCCCCAGAGCTTCCGTTTTTATGTTCATAAACTTTTCAGCACCCAGATCTGCCCCAAAACCTGATTCTGTTACTACATAGTCTGAAAGTTTCAAAGCAGTACGGGTAGCGATAACCGAATTGCACCCGTGCGCGATGTTTGCAAACGGCCCCCCGTGAACAAGGGCGGGTGTGTGTTCAATCGTTTGGACAAGATTTGGTTTTAATGCGTCTTTTAAAAGCATTGCCAGAGCTCCTTGTGCACCTATATCCCCGACCGTAACCGGCTGTTTCTGGGTAGTATAAGCTACCACCATTCTTGCCAGGCGCCCTTTCAAGTCTTCAAGGTCATTTGCCAGGCATAGCACAGCCATGATTTCAGAAGCAACAGTAATATCAAATCCATCTTCCCTCGGCACACCTTGCACAGGCCCGCCCAACCCGATCACAATCTGTCTTAAAGCCCTGTCATTCATGTCTAGGGCACGCTTCCAGGTTATCCTTCTCTGATCTATTTCCAGTTCATTTCCCTGGTGGATATGATTATCAATCATTGCCGCCAATGCATTGTTCGCCGTGGTAATAGCGTGAATATCCCCAGTAAAATGAAGGTTGATATCTTCCATCGGCAGGACTTGAGCATACCCTCCCCCTGCTGCACCGCCTTTAATTCCCATCGTTGGCCCCAAAGAAGGTTCCCTTAAGGCAATCATCGTCTTTTGATTAATGGCATTCAGAGCATCACCAAGACCTACGGTAACAGTTGATTTTCCTTCCCCGGCCGGGGTGGGATTGATGGAAGTGACGAGGATCAGCTTTCCATCCGGCCTGTTCTCCAGATTCTTCAACGTTTCATATGTTAACTTGGCTTTATATCTTCCATAAAGCTCTATTTCTTCTTCCTTAAGGCCCAGTTTTTTTGCTATGTCCATGACAGGCAGCATTTTGGCCTGCTGGGCAATTTCAATGTCTGATGGTACTTTTTTTCGTTGTTCCAATGGGATCTCCTCCTAATCATTTCAGTAAAACGTTTGATTCTTATATGTAAAGTATTTTAGTAACTGCCATAAAAATCTTCCATAGATACATTTATACAGATTAGCCATGAAAATGTCCATATATAACAAGGCTTTAAT
This sequence comes from Bacillus sp. SG-1, assembly GCF_000181495.1. Taxonomy (GTDB): domain Bacteria; phylum Bacillota; class Bacilli; order Bacillales; family Bacillaceae_B; genus Rossellomorea. Next base: position 8,051 of record NZ_ABCF01000001.1, on the reverse strand, counting down.
ACGATTCTTACCATCTTAAAAACACAATAAAAAAAGCCCCATTCCAAGTTTGGAATGGGGCACTCTGGGAGAGGAATCTTGGTGTACAATTAAATTATCCAGTGTTCAGCAAAAAGAAACTGGTTATTTTTCACAGAATTAATTAAGACTGTTGTTCACTGTAATACACTTCTTCAAAGGTGTGCATGATAGTACAACAAAGTCCCTCTCCTCTTATTTAGGCATCTTTATAGTTGTCTCGCATATATACAGGAAGAAACTTTTCGACTTCTCCTTCGTTAAAAGTGAATTCCTCATTGATTTTTAAGGCTTTCCTTGCTGCTACGAAATCTTTGTGATGTGTTTGCGGAGCTTCTGAGTATACACCATTAATTTTTTCATTCAGGGTGTCTCTCCTATTAACTAATTCTTGATTGTTAATCAGTTTATCTCTATAATCCGATAAGAGTGCTATATACTTTTCCCTTAGAAAAAGTAATTTTATTGCTGTGGTTTTGTGCTTTAATACGTCTTCTTTATCTGAGGATGAAAGATCGTATATAGATAATCCTGTAGCAGTAAAAGCGGTTAATAATACTAAGACATTTAACGATGTCAGTATAATTATATTGTTGTCTATAAAAGGCTTGAGAATATCAGTAATGGTTGATAACACACCTACTGAAGTTAAAGAGAGTAACACTATTTGCAGGATTTTTAGTACTCTAATTCTATTCTCTAGTCTTTCCACTGCCTTTTCATGCGTTTTATGTGTATAAACTACTTTGGCATAAACCTCTAGTAGATTTCTATAATTATATTTCATCACATAACCCCATTTACGAATTTGCCGAATAAATTTTTCCAATGTTCATCAGCAGATAAGGTTAGCCCTTTCAGCTTTAAATTTACCCCACTTAATAAGCTGTCAACACCTTTTAAAGCCTTCTCTTCAAACAACATACCATTCCTGTTTATTATATCGTTACTACCAAGAATCCACCAATTTTCTTTCTCTCTCTGTTTGGCTAAATATAGTAAAAACTCTCCAAAGAGAATTTCTATTGTAGGGTACTTCCCATCCTTTTCTAATATGAATTCCATTGCAAGACAGTCAATTAATATACCCGAAATATCTACATCGTTGGCTTTTTTCCAAGCACGTGTTAACTTAGTAATTTTTTTTAGTCGACCATCGGAAAATTTATTTATTAGATTTATTGCTTCAACCTCTTTTATAGGGTTGCATTTCTTCCAGCTACCATTTTGGTTTGAATCTGGGTAAAAAAACAATTCACCTTCCTTAAATGCAGGAACCACTTCAAATTTTGTTCCATCTGAAAATTCTACTACAACTACTTGACCATCTGCCTTAGTACTCGTTCTAGCATAAGTAAGATTTAAAGCTTTTTTTACATTTTGTAATAAGGAGGATTGACCATTAAACTTATAATCAGAAAATCTTGTAAAAAGAGTTTTTGGTAATATAACTAACATATCAATATCTGAAAGATTTTTTATTGCAGTTCCTCTCCCATAGGAACCAACATACCTACAGTTTTTGCTGTCAGAATTTATTCTCCAATAATATTGGTTAATTGTTCTTACTATTTTATGATATCTAAAAGATATAATTTCACTGTTATCTACCCGTAAGCTCTCTAGTAAGTTTTCAAATTTCATACTTCCAACCTCCCCCTTCACCTAATTTTACCACTTATTCTTCTTAGTTCCAGGTGTGTAATAATGATATCAATTAAATTTTTTTGATAATCCATCTGCGAAATTGTAAAATTAAGTAAATGAATTCAGGAGGAGATGTATCATTAACTAGCTTATCTATAGTAATACAAGGAAACACTTATCACAGCTTGAGGAAATGTATCACTACAAATTTTGATGTCACACGTGATACGGTTGAAGAACTAAAGGACATCATTGAAGATATTAATCATAATAAATGTCTTGTTAAAATTAAATGTTAATGGTTATAAAAACATTCGTACTGTTGGTGCTCTAAGTTAAAAAAGTATTCAAGTAGTATATGATGAATTAGAGGGATAAATGGACATTAATGGAGGTATTAAAGTTGATATAGGAGGTTCTATAGTTTCGCAAGCTGGATCATTTAGGGTTTCTGCTGGAAAGTTTAGAAATCGACTTCACAATGAAGCAAGTAAAGTAGCTATAAAGATGATTAAGCAACTTACTGGTTATCGACCTATGAAGATACTGGAAATAGTCTATTATGGCGAAAATGAGATCACCGATTTAGTAAAGCAAAGTATTAATGAAAAACAACCTGATGGATGGTTGCCATTTTAATCTTTCCATTACTATCCGTAAACATCTAAAGGAGTAGGTAGTTTGAATAATTACAAAAATTTAATTGGAATGTCAGAAGCTGCTATTTCACAAGTCCAACAAGCTGCTAAAATTGCTTTAGAATTTAGAAGAACCCTACAGCCTTCACTCCAACAAGCTGTAAATGCAATTAATCAGGTTTCTCGTAGTATCAGAACAACAATCGCTAATTCTGATATTCCTGCTATGATGCTGAAACTTGCACAAGGTATACAAGAAACTGAAGAAGACTTAAAGGTATTCAAAGCTGCTATCGTTGATTTAGGATACCCACCTCATCACGAGTTAGACATTAGACTTATGAGAGAAATTGCCCGAGCTTATAAAGCTAACGGAAAAGATGCGGTGAATGAGTATATAGATGAATTTATATGTAAATATTATCAACCCAGTTTAATTCAAGACATTGAAAAGAGATGGGAAAAATACAAATTCTTAGAGAAAAGACTCCCTTTGCTCCGCAATGCAGTAAAAGCTCACAATTTAGGAATGTATGAATTAGTAGTACCTTCTATTCTTTCTCAATTCGAAGGGATTATAGTTGACGCTTTTGGAATTAAAGGAAAAGTGAATGGGAAAATACAAGAAATTCTGTATGAAACCTTACTTATTAAGGAAGGTTTTACCGGCGGATTCCACTTTGAAGAAGAGATACACAATTATTATTCAACTAAAGTGCTAGTTGGTTTCCATCATGGGAAGAAAGTAAAATCAGAAATTAGTAGACATGCAATATTACATGGCGGGGATACTAATTTTGGAACTCAAACAAGTTCATTAAAAGTGATTTTACTTTTCGATTTTATTGTAGAAGCATTAAATGAAATGGAACAAGAGACAATTCATTTAGGAATGCAAAGAGTTAAAGATTATCGTGTTGAAATCAACAAAAGAAATAGGATTCGAAAAGGTAACCGAAAACCTAATCATAAGCACCATCACACTTCAAGAAATGACATTAAATAATATTAAAACACCCCCTTCCAGCAACCAAGGAAGGGGGTGTTTTAATTATTCATTCACTTGATTTTCTAATTCTTCAATTTGTTTTTTTAATTCTAAAATATCTTGTTGATTATCCTGTGTATTCTTTTCTAGCATATTTTGGTACTTCTTTTCTATCACTTCAATTTTACTTTCATGGTTAAATCCTAAAAAGATAAACACTCCTACAATTCCACTAATTGTAATCCCAAGAATAAGATAAAAATGTTTGCTATTAATTTGGGAATCGTAGACAATAACTCTTAAAATATAGAATAATACCAACATACATAAAATTAGTGATAAGTTCATAGCTAAAAGATTTGCAGTGAAATTACTTTCTATTTTCGGGATTGCACTGATATTTACTCCAATAAGTGCAAATGCAGCTAACATTAAAGAAAGAATGGTTGTAATATCCTTATAAAAATCTTTAATTTTATTACTATGTTTATTAATTAAATCCTTTATAACTCCTATACTCGATTCTTGTTCAGCTTTATGTTCATGAAAAGTGCCTAAGAGGTTTGCCTGCTCTTCCTTTGCTGTATTAATTTCTTTTAATGTTTTTTCATGTTTATGCATTAGATCCACACTTCTTTTATTGGTAACAAAATGTAAGTAATGCATTCCTTTATTTGAAAGTCTAATTAAAGTACCATAGGAACAAATTTGATCAATAATTGTTCCATAATTTAAAAATTTATAATACATTCTTTCTTCAGAGTTTATAGACTCATGTCCCGAAAAATACTCTTCGTTAAATAATTCCTTATCATTTCTAAATAAGCGATGTAAATTATACCTTGTCTTAAATGTAGTATCGACTGCATTTGCATCTTCATAGATAACATCTTTAGACTCTTCACTTAAGTCAAATTCTTTATCTTTGAAATACTCTATATAATCATTTAGATAAAGAACCCTGAGTAGGTGGAAAAATTCCTCCTCTTCTAGGTTTGAATGGTCATTGATTGAAGCAACCAATTTGGCGGGATATTCTCCACCTTGTGTAACCTCCATGACTGCTTTGGCATTGAAAACTGACTCTAAAAACTCATTCATAGCATCTTCATTTAAATTATCAAATTCATATCGTATAGAACTGTTTACTTGGTACATATCGTATTCTTCTTGAAGAAGGTTCTTTTTATCATCTATAGATAATTCATCTAATCCATGGAAGTCCAATTCTGATAACTCTGGCATTCAAAATCTCCTATCTTTAATTTTCTTTACCATAAAAAGCCCCTTACAAAAAAGAGGCTCGAAATAAGTTTACCATATATTCAAATTTTTTCATTTTATTTAAAAACTGTTTTTTTGGTTCACTCTACTTCTTTTTAGAAAACGTTGAAAATTCTACAATATTGGTTGGTTCTCCAACTGGAGTTTTTAAAGGTTGAAAGAATATCTGTAATAATAAAGTATCAAAGTTAATACGAATTAACTTACTATTATCTAATTCGGTTATAATGTTGTGTATTCGTGTTATATCAATATTTGATAAAAGGCTTATATGCTCAATTGCCAAATAACCTTCTTCCCCCGCTTCTATTAATTTATTTTCAATTTGAAACTCGTAGAAATCGACCATCATTGAGTAAATAAAAACCTCTTCCAAACCGAATTTATAATAAAGACTCAGATCTATTTCTATTTTCTCAGGTCTATATGAATATAAAATTCTTTCTAAGTCGGTCTCCATTCAGATACCCTCAGCTAACTTTTCTATTTTATTTATCTTTTCTTGAAGTTTATTATCTTTTTCAAGATATTTTTCTTTTAAAGACTTTCTATATTCTAAGTAAAGAGGTAACAATCTTAGCTCCGCTTCTTTTTCAACAAGAGAGTCAGCAATATTCATATCAAATGTAGCAATTTCTTCAACTGGTAAATTATTTACTAAATCAATACAATATGCTCTTATCGACTGAGCCATCTTTTCACAAGTAGAGTTGTCCAAAAAATCTCGTGTAAATTCTTGTGAGTTCAATATATCTTGGATTGATGAAATGCTCATTAAGTCGTCGTTTAAATTTGCCTCACCTAATGATTGTATAATGTCTGGCTTGAAAGGGAATTCGTTTAAAAAGGATTTTAGGTCTTTACTGTGAATAATGGCAGATGTATTTACGAATATCCCTCTTACTCGTTTATCACCCTTCAACTTTTCTTCTAATAAAAGATAGTCCTCAGTATTAAAAAAATCTAATTCTAACCAAATATTTTCAGCTTCCAATTCTTTTGTTTTTTCTTGATCCACCATTTTTCCTCCCACTTAAATTTTCTTTTATTAATTCTACAAAAATCTCCATTTTTCCTCTATTTTTACAATTTTTAATTTGTTGCTGCATATACCTTTGATAAAATACCATACAACAAAAAAAGGGCGAAATAGCTCTTAAGTTGTTGATATAAGAGCTATTCTGACCTTTTGGTTATTAAGATTGTTGTTCCATATAAACTTCCTCAAACGGCTGCACTACGACGAACCCTTCTCCTTCAAATTTCATTTGTATGGATTCCCCGCTTCCTCTTCCAAAGAAAGTTTTCAAGGACACATCTGTGACAAAGTCCGGCTGAAGATTTCCAGACCACGCCACAGTGGCATTCGGGTCGGTGTATACTGGATTTCCCGGTTTCACTATTAGGGTCAATGGTTCATAATGCGAAGTGATGGCAACCATGCCAGTCCCTTCAATACGGACATTGAATAACCCTCCTGACATCATCCCAGCAACCCTTCTCATTAACTTGATATCCCACTTCAATCCCGGTTGAAAGGCCAGCAAGTCATTTCCGTTAACATAGATTGCATCATTATTGAGGTTAAGGATTGAAATTTTCTTTCCTTGATCAGCAAGGTACAGCTTCCCTTGACCATTCGCTTTCATTAAGGAAGTGCCTTCACCGGTGAGGGCTTTCTTGAATAACTTGCCCAAACCGTGCTCCAGTACACCTTCCCGCTCAAACTTGATGGCTCCCCGGTATGATATCATGGCTCCCATTTTGGTCCATACTTCTCCATCGAGATTTACTTCCAGCACCCTTTGGGTCTCGAGTTCAAATAACCCTTCCCCTTTGTCTTCCTGCTGGGTTTGTTTGATGAAGTCATCAATTGAAAATCGCTGATTCATTTTTCCCCCTCCAAATCATCCTCGGTTTTCCTGAACATGAACAGCGTCATGAATGTCAAAGCCTGTTTCAGTTCATGGGACAAGTCATTTGCGAGTCTTTCAGATACCCCTTTTTTGTATACCCATGTCTCGTCCTCTTTCTCCAATCCATAAGTAAGGGCTAAGTGCTCAAGTTCCCACGGCATCATCGTATTGCAAATCACACCTTCGCCATATAGCCTTGGGAAAGAATTTTGCCGGGGATGTGCAGTCGGCCCCAGAATCCCTATACATAATCTTCCATCCTGCTTGACAATTTGCGTTGCCTGCTTCAAAGCATGGAAAGGGTCTTCCGTCCATTCCAATGAATTAATCATCATAACCGCATCAAATTGTTCTTTTTCAAATGGAGGATTGGTAAGGTCTCCTTGAGCAAAACTCAACCCCTCTTTCTCTTGCTTTTTTGCAATTTCCACCATTTTTTCAGACAAATCCATCCCTGTGACATCATAACCCTCTTGATGCAATAAATAGGATCCAAATCCATCACCGCAGCCTAAGTCTGCAATTGAGCTTCCCTTGGGTATATTCCTCACCATGAATGGTACGATATCTTTCCTGCTTCCTTCGGTCCACATACTGACACTCTTGCTATGCCAGTTGCTCGCATTATGATCCCAGCGCTCCTTGGCACTTTCATGCCATTCCTTGTTTTTCATTAGGTCACCTTCTCTGCTGAATGTTATGTAATAACTTCTATAGTACCTTTTCTCATCTATATATAAAAATCCTGCTTTCAGAGGCCATATTATTAATGATATTCTCAGTTCCGTTTTTAAAGACAGCTTTTTTTGACCATACTAGGCGTGAGAATAATTGTAAAGGGGGAAGCAAAATGGAAGAAATCACGAGAATTCAACGAAATCATAACGGGCAGATTATCAGCTTTCAAACGTCAACCGGCAGAATCATTTCTTATCAAAAAGCTTTAATGGAAGCTCAAGAAGGAATTATATCAGGGGTAAGTGTTGAAGATGACGGAGAAGGCATCTCGCAGCTTGCACACAGCTATAATGGGGACATCACTTTTTCTGAGCTTCCTGAAATATTTTAAATTGATAATGATGTTAAATAAAACGAAAAAAGGACGATTCGGAATCGTCCTTTTTTCATTCGCTTTCATTTTTAAATTGTATCTCCCTCAACCTTTTGAGGAGATCGTCATTTTCTTCAAACAACTGGACAAGGTCGCCTATCCTGTCGATGGAATCCCAGCTTAAATGATGTTCGATCCCTTCAACATCTTCGTAAATGTTTTCTTCCTTCACTCCGATTATATTCAGGAATTGTTCCAGCAGCTCATGCCTGAAAACAAGACGCTTTCCAATTTTGTTTCCTTTAGCAGTCAATATGAGTCCCCGGTATTTTTCATAAACCAGGTAATCGTCTTTATCTAATTTCTGGACCATTTTTGTTACAGAGGAGGGATGGACTGACAGTGCATCAGCAATATCTGAAACTCTGGCATATCCTTTATTATCGATCAATAAATAGATCTGTTCTATATAATCCTCCATACTTGGCGTCGGCATATCGAACCCTCCA
>NZ_ABCF01000002.1 GCF_000181495.1 Bacillus sp. SG-1 | reverse complement strand
GGGAAGGAATGGACGAACAGACACTAAATAAACTTGGAGAGCCTTTTTATACCACAAAGGAAAAGGGAACAGGCCTGGGCTTCATGGTATGTATGAGGATCTTAAAAGATCACTATGGATCAATCCATGTAGAAAGCGAAAAAGGCAAAGGGACAACCTTCGATATTTCATTGCCGGCTGCGCTTCCTAAGAAATCGAAAAGAGGCAAACAGGCTGCAAAAGAATCGGTTTAAAGCTGTAGAGAAGTTTACAGCTTTTTTTGTATGGAAAATTTTGCAGTTAGTTAGCGATAGGCATTAAAGTTTAAAGTCATCAAAAACGGGAAAGAAAAAAATAAGCATATAACTAAAACAAGTCTAGGAGGATGTTTATTTATGACACAAACAATATCGTATAATGATACTAATGTTGCAACTAACGAAGAAGAGAAGAATGGTAAATTAGTAAAAGGAATGGTGCTTGGCGCAGTAGTTGGAGGAGCATTGGCAATGCTGGATTCTAACACAAGACAGAAAGTGGCTTCCAATACCAGGACTATGAAAGACTCTACAATGGATATGGTGGGACAGGTTAAAAATGATCCATCCGGTGTAAAAAATGATCTTCAGGATCGTCTTAAATCTGCTTCATCTGTTCTAAAAGAAGCCATCAATGATGCTCAAAATTTATATGAAAAAGTAAATGGAGACATCGTAGAACAAGTAAATCAAGTAAAAGATGAATCTAATGAAATTCTATCATCAGCGAAAGATGCTACATCAGACTTGAAGGAAATTGGCGGCAAGGTGAAAGAAGCCGGCGAAGAAGTAATGGATGAAAATTCAACTCAATCTTCAAGTAATACAACTAGTGGATCCACTACTAATAACAGCACTAACACTAGCACAAACAATAATGACAGCAAAATTCCAGGTCAGCTTGGATAAAAAACCGGTTTTTAACCGGTTTTTTATTTTGCAGAAAAATCATTTTTACCGTATAAGCACTGTTCTTGTGACCTTGATCGTTTTTTACCACCTTGTCTCGCAAAGATTTGAAAGGTGGCACTAGTCTTCCTATTATGCGAAAATTGTCTTGAAAGTGATTAGGTACATATTATTGATTTTTACTGATTAATAGGTAGTGACCTGTTATAGGAAAGGCGGTTTATTTTATGGGATTATTAGTAGATCTTAGCGGCATAATCATTGGTTTCATACTAATTTATGCTGCCTACAGGATGTACAAGAAAGGTAAGAACAATAATTAAAAAAGCCCCTAAGGCAGATGCCATAAGGACTCAAATATATTTTAGTGTTATTATGTACATTTGGCGGGACTGCCTGGGAATCGAACCCAGCGGAGACGGCACGCGCCTCCCAAGCGGTTTTGAAGACCGAGGCATGCACCAGCAACACAATCAGCCCCATGTATTGAACAAGATCTATTATGGAATAGTTTTAACGATTTTTCAAGTAGAAGGTTCTGGCTATTTTGATTCAGAAATCAGGTAATATTTACAATATTTAAACTTTAACGAAATGGGGGAATATTCCTTTACCTTTGGCTGGAAGACATGATAAGATACATATCGGCTGAGACATAGATAGCTGCCTTTAAACGCAGTTGCTTATCTTGCCAATATTCTATTCAACATGGGGATATCAGAAAGGATGAAGAACATGAAAAAATTATGGTGGTTAGCATTGGCTCTTTTGTTAGCGGTTGCAGGTTGTGCGAACAACGGAGAAAACAATGCAGCTGGCGATAACACAGCTGAAAATGCGGAAGATACAGAGGCAACTGAAGAAGAAACTGTTGATGCTTCAGGTGCAATGATGGACTTCTACTTGAATATGACTAGCACGCTTAACGGAATCGATAATGAGCTGAATGACTATGAAGCTGCTATGGGCGGAGAAGAAGCTCCAAGTGCAGAACTGAAAGCGGCAGCTGCTGAATCGGCTGCAGCTGCTAGTGAAGCAGTAAAAGGATTTGAAGTATCAGGAGATCTTTCTCAATTTGAAGAAGAACTTGAAACATTCAAAACGACTCTTGCTGAATCTTATGACATGAAAGCTGCTGAACTTCAAAATGAAGAAGTGAACTTCGACGCGGCAAACGAAAAGTTCACAGAAGCTGAAGAGCAAATCGGAAGCCTTCTTGAAGAAGCAGGACTTGTAAAATCAAGTCTTAGCAACGATATTAACGGCTAATAGATAGTCAGAAAAGATTGTCCCTACCTAGGGGCAATCTTTTTTTGTGGAACAAGATTCCACATGTCTTTCAAGGCACCAGGAACAATGGGTATTGGTATGCGACTTTCCTTAACCTACAAAATCTCATACGAAAGGGAGCATGATTGGTAGGTGAATGCAGGCTAATTTCATACATCACATACAAATCACCTAGTTATTGGTATGTCATTTCGCCAAACCTTGTACTCTCATACAAATGCGAACATTATTGGTAGGTGAGTGCAACTATACCTCCTAAATCACATAAAAATCTACGCAATATGGGTAGGCGACATTCCTTAACCTGCAAACTCCAATACAAATATAAGCTGAATCCCGCCTCGCCTGCTATTCCCCACACAAACCAGCCCCTAATAGTAACAAACCATTCAATCTCGGCAAAAATGACAACATAGGCAATTGGATCACAACGCAATATGCATCTCGTCCTGAATCCTCCCTCAGCCTGCTGATCACAGTTTCCATAGATAACTCCCTCACATAAACCAAACCAAAAAAGTCTCTATTAAAAAGTTTAAGAAACCTGAATTTCCAGGTGTCCATATCCACCTCTTTTTTCTATATAAAGGGTGAAAGGAGGTGAGGCACATGGCAACAGCAGATTTGAAAAGTATCAAGCTTAAAATGGTGTTTGATAATGGAGTGGATTCAGAAGGTAAGCCGCAATATTCCAACAAGACTTACAGCAATATTAATTATGCTTCGCCGCCAGATGAAATTCTTCAGGCAGCAGATGCATTGGCAGGACTGAGTGTAAGACCGCTGGTACTGCTTGAGAAGAATGACAGCTTTGACATCAACGCCTAAGTAATGGTTGGGGTTTAGTAGAAAGGAGGTGTGATTAATGGCAAAAACATTGGAATTACAATTCACTACCCAGTTGGGGAAAACGGCGCGTCTATCCATTGACGAACCAATTGAACCAGTAGATCCAGCCAATGTAAAAATGGTTATGGACACTCTGATTGCCACAAATGTCTTCCAAAGTAATAGTGGCGCCTTGGCTGCAGCAAAGGGAGCGCGGGTAATCGAGCGCAATGTGACGGAATATGAAGTGTAATGGCAGTAAAGGTGTCCTGTCGGCTTCGGCCATAGGGCACCTTCTTTAATAGAGAAGTGTTTAAATCTTATCTTGAAGGAGGTGAAGAGAATGGAACAACTGATTCCGTTTATCTCTGAAGTCGGTTTTCCGATTGTGGTTACGATGTACCTGCTTCATCGAATCGAGTCAAAGCTTGAAGCTGTCATTAGCTCCATTCGGATGCTGCCGCAGGAGATGAAGAATCAATAAGGCTCTATTCTTAAGCTTTGTTGCTATTTAATTTGATTTCGAAAAATATATATCATTCACACGAAATATCCTGGTATGCCAGGAAGAAAAGAGCTACCTCCCTGTTCAGAGAGAAAAAACCGTTTAACCAGGGAGAAAATCCGGCACTAGGGATTTTTCCGAAAGCAACAACCTTACGAAAACAGCCATCAATAAAGCAGGTCAGCGCTTACCTTACCAAATCCAGGTCGGGTTAAGCGCTATTTTATTTAGGAATTTAATATGAACTTCGAAAAATATAGACATCAATCACTCGAAATATCCTGGTAAGCAAGGAAGAAAAGAGCTGCTCTCCCTGTTCAGAGAGAAAAAACCTTGTAACCAGGGAAAGAAACCGGCACTAGAGATTTTGCCGAAAGCACAATCTATTCGAAAACACCCTTAAATGTTAAAACGGTTATCTTCTTGTGTCCCCCTTTTCATACTCCGTTAATTCATGCCATCTCCCAAGAACTGTAACAAACCAAGAGAAATCTCTGATATAATACGGATAGAATATTTGTTCGAGGGGTGACCGTAATGAAGTTTATACATACAGCAGACTGGCATTTGGGCAAGCTGGTGCATGGTATTTATATGACAGAACAGCAGCGGGAAGTGCTGTATCAATTTGTGAATTTAGTAGAAGAAGAGAAACCGGATGCGGTTGTTATTGCCGGTGACCTGTATGATCGTTCCGTACCGCCTACGGAAGCCGTTGAATTATTGGATGAAATCCTTTATAAGATAAATGTTGAGCTTGAGACACCGGTGATCGCCATTTCGGGTAACCATGACAGTGCCGAACGGTTGTCATTCGGTACTTCCTGGTATCGCCAGAGTCGATTGTATTTGAAAGGGAAGCTGACCAATGATTTCTCACCGATCCAGGTCGAAGGGGTTAATTTTCATTTAATTCCCTATGCTGAGCCGGGCATCGTGAAGCAGCTTCTTCAGAACGATTCTATTCAATCCCATCATGATGCAATGCAAGCCCTTATCGGTGAGATAGAAAAGAATATGGACCCTGCTGAACCACATGTGTTTGTTGGACATGCCTTTGTTCTCGGAGGCAAGACATCTGATTCAGAGAGAACTTTGTCAGTAGGGGGATCGGGCTGCGTCGGTTCTGAATTGTTCGCCCCGTTCCACTATACCGCTCTTGGTCACTTACACAGTCCTGACGCGATTAAGCATGAGCGGGTGAAATATTCTGGGTCTCTATTAAAATATTCATTCTCGGAGGCCAAACAGAGGAAGGCCGTTTCGATAGTTGAAATAGATGCAAAAGGCAGTATTTCGATTGAGGAAAAGACTCTTACTCCAAAACAGGATATGCGCGAAATTGAAGGGCATTTGGAAGAACTCCTGGATCCGCAATTCTTTCAGCAGCAGAAAACAGATGACTTCCTAAAAGTGATCTTGCGGGATGAAGGTGCCCTGTTTGACCCAATCAATAAATTGAGACAAGTATATCCAAATGTTCTTCATCTTGAAAGAAAAGTAGAACAATATGATTTAAGGGTCAAAGAGGATTATTCGACCACAAGGGATGACAAAAAATCAGAACTGGAACTTTTTCAACAATTTTATGATGAAATGACCACTATGGACTTCACTGAAGAAAAAAAGGAAATTATGATAAGCGTTATCGAGAAGGCAAAGAAGGAGGCTGAAAAGAAATGAGGCCATTGAAGTTAACGATGCAGGCATTCGGACCTTATCCCAGTGCCGAAACTATTGACTTTCAGCTTCTGGGACATAGGACCATGTTTGTGATTTCAGGAAAGACAGGCGCCGGCAAGACAACCATTTTTGATGGAATATCCTTTGCGATTTATGGGAAGGCATCCGGAGAAGACAGGCACGGCAATGACCTGCGCAGTCAATTTGCCAATGACGATGATGTAACGGAAGTCTCATTGACCTTTTCTCTGCGTGGGAAGATATACCTTATCATTCGTTCTCCCCAACAGGAAAAAAAGAAGGCACGTGGGGAAGGCTTCACAACAGTCAACGCCAAGGCTGAACTTTATGCCATAAATGAAAATGGAGAAAAACAGCTGTTGGCAGCAAATGTCCGAGATGTAGATGAGAAGATCAAAGAAATCATTCAGCTCGATGCGAACCAGTTCAGGCAGATTCTGATGATTCCACAAGGGGAATTCAGGAAACTGTTGACTTCAGACAGTAAGGATAAGGAAGGCATTCTGCAAAGGCTTTTTCACACCGAATTTTACAAAATTATTCAAGATAAGTTAAAGGAAGAAAGCGACCTCTTGAAACGGGATGTCGAAAAAGCCATCGAAGATAGAACCAGGCGCCTACTGGGCATTCATCCGGAACAGAATGAGGAACTGAGGGAACTTCTTCTTAAGGAGCCTTTAAATGATCATATGATACTGGAGAAGCTCCAGCTGCATATTGAAATGATGGAAGAAAACCTATCTCAACTGAATCATACTTATGAAGAAAAGCACAAAGAACGGGACCAGCTTCAAGCACAATTGGTTCAAGCTCAAAAACTGGTAGAACAGTTTGAGAAAAGAAGAGCCCTGCGGGAAGAAAAGCGCTCTCTTGAAAAAAGACAAGAAGAAATTGATAAATTGAAAATACAAATTAAAAAAGCTTACCAAGCGGATAAATTGGTGCAGCAAGATGAGTATTGCCGCAGATTAAGCCGTGAATTAAAGACAGTCGAGCGTGAATTAGAAAAGCTGCTGGCAGAACAACAAGAATTAGCAGATAAGATGAGCAAGGCACGGAAAAATTGGGAAGAAGAGCAGCAAAAGGAAGAAGCAAGAAATGAAGCAGCCAAGAAAGTCAATACACTTGAAGGGTTAAAAGAAGATGTATACTCACTTGGACAGCTCGAGGATGAAGTTAAGGATTTGGACATAAAGAGGAATCAATTGAAAAATGAGATCAGCCGAAAGTCAGTGGAGCTGAATTCGAAAAAAGTCCTTCTAAATGAGCAGGAAAGAAAAAAAGTAAATTTAGAAGAGCTGCGATTAAAGTCCTTCGAATTAGAAAAAGAGGTTACACAGTTACAGAGTGAAGAGAAACTTTTTACACAGCTGCAAAAATTACAGAAAGAAACCGTGGAAGTGGAACGAATACTAGCCAACCGCAAAGAACAGTATCACTCTGCTTCTCAAGAAGTTGAAGATGCCCGTTCTACTTTAATCTGGCTGGAAGACAGATGGAACAAAGCGCAGGCTGGAATTCTCGCCTCTAAACTTGTTGATAAGGATCCATGCCCGGTTTGCGGATCCGAACACCATCCCAATCTTGCTCATCTACAGGATGATCTTCCGGATGAAAAAGATATCAAGGCCGCAAAAGAAATGGTGATGGTAAAAGAAAAGCACGAGAATGCGACAAGCAGAGCTTTTTATGAAATTGAAGCCAAGTACAACGCCGTCCACACTCAAAAACAAGAAGCACTCGAAGAAATAATCCAAGTTCGCGAGGTTTTTAAAGAGGAAGAGGTCGATTTGGAACTTACCTCAATAAGAAACAACTTGGAGAATAAGAATATTCAACTGAAAGGATTCAGTCTGCAATTGAAAGAACTCAACTCTATTGTTGAAAGGATAGAAGCAGCTAAAACGGGAATAACAGAGCAAGAGGAAAGATTGGAAAAGCTAAAAGGCGATGAATTAGGTGTGTCGGAAGCTTTCCATGCAAAAAAAGGTGCTTTAGACAGCAGGAGGACTGCTATTCCACTTGAAATCAGAACAAGGGAAAAATTCAATGCAGCTTTGAAGACAGCACAAGATAAACTGAATACCTTAAAGGCATCCTATGAAAAAGCGCAGGAATTATATAATCGTTTGTTAAAAGAAGTGTCTGTGAATGAAGTTCAAGTGAAAGATAAACAGCAATCTGCCTCAAGGCTTCAGGCGGAAATGGAGGAAGAACGGAATAAATTCCTTCAAATCCTTGAAGAGCAGGGATTTGAGAACTATAAAGCCTTTCAAGAAGCTAGAAGAGCAGAGTCAGAGATCAGTTTAATGGAAAAGAAAGTTACAAGTTACGGAGAAGAAGTCCGCTCCGTTCATGATAGACTGGAAGAACTTGAAAAGGCCCTTCAGGATACGGAAGAACCACAGCTTGAAAAACTCCAGCTGATTTTTACAGAAATAAACGAGGAACTTAAGAAGTTGAATGAAGAATATAATTCCTTGAAGATGAAAATTTCTGAGAATCAATCAATACATGAGTACGTCTGCAACCTCAATAAACAGATGAAAGACCTGGAAGAAAGGTACAGCATTGCTGGACATCTTTCAGAAATGGCAAGGGGACAAAATGCCCACCGCCTGACCTTTGAACGTTATGTCCTGGCATCTTTCCTGGAGGATATCCTGCTGGTGGCAAATGACAGATTGATGAAGATGACATCAGGAAGATACAGGCTGATCCGAAAAAGAGATCGAAGTAAAGGAAATGTTCAGAGTGGGTTGGAGCTGCTCGTCTTCGACCAATACACGGGACAAGAACGGCATGTGAAAACTCTTTCCGGCGGAGAAAGCTTTAAAGCGGCCTTATCATTGGCATTAGGTCTGGCCGATGTCGTCCAGCAGTATGCAGGAGGAGTCTCCCTGGCAACGATGTTCATTGATGAAGGGTTCGGTACTCTCGATCCTGAATCTCTTGACCACGCAATCGAAGCTTTGATGGATATTCAGAGCAGCGGCCGCCTCGTCGGACTCATCTCCCACGTGCCTGAGTTGAAAGAGAGGATCGATGCCCGTCTTGAAGTAATCGCATCCCAACACGGAAGTACCACAGAGTTTCACTTTTTAGCATAATAGGTAAGGAGGACCTGGAGATTTCCGGGTCCTTTTTTTTATTTCAGCATGGCAAAAGTTAGATAAGTATGGTTTCATTTCAGTTGAAAATCCATCCAAAGAGTCGAGGGTGCACTTTTTACCTTCATCATTTACTTCAATATATTATCTTCATCCTAAACTTAACCGCTTCCATAAAACTAGCTGAATCTCTTGGTTTTTGTGTAGCAGGGAGACATCCCGTTTTTATTTTAAAGAAATAACTTGGCTCACGCTATCACGCCATATGCAGTTTAAATTTAGAAGTGCACGGGTAATTCGCCAATTAGACGATTATTTTTTCCATTTTACTTTAAATTAGCATAAATTACTAATAAGATAGAAATATCTTAAAGATGGCAGGTGGTTCGAGACATGCAATTACTCTTGTTTTTATTGATCGTTCTCCTGGCTGCTGCAGTTTCTTTTATATGGAGCTGGAAGCGGCTGCTTGATTTCAATAGTTATAAAAAGCCATTTATCGAAGGGACTATATTTAATTTCATTATTTTGCTGCTGGGCTCCATATGGTGGTTTTTTACAGAGAACAATGCTGATGAACAGCTTACTGGCATTTTCTATTTCTTGGTTTGCTTTCTGATGATAATGGTATTAAACGGAGTTATATTGGCTTTCTTATTCTCTAAGAGGAAGGATTCAGCTTCATGAATAAAGTTGGTATCGATGCCGGAGGGTCACTGACCAAGGTAGTTTTTCATGAAAAAGGAAGAAGGCATTACAAAACCTTCCCTTCCAGAGACATTAACCAAATGAGCCAATGGATTCAGTGGCTGTCACCTTCGTCAGAGTTCTATGTAACGGGCGGAAAAGCGGGTTTAGTCAAAAAAATCCTTAATAACTCTACGGAGATATCTGAATTCAAGGCGGTATGTGAAGGTTCAGCACACCTTTTAGCCGAGGAGCACGCGAGACAAGGTCCATTTATCTTAGCCAATATAGGAACCGGAACCTCTTTCTTCTGGGTCAATCAAGAAAAAGGGGAATACCGACGCCTATTAGGAACTGGGATGGGCGGAGGAACTATAATGGGACTGGGAAAAATATTATCAGGAAAAGTTTCCTTTAGCGAAATAATCTCTGAGGCGAAGTCTGGCAACCGGGAAAATGTCGATTTGCTGGTGAAGGACCTTTATGAAGGCGAGGAGCCTCCCATTCCGGGCTTTCTGACAGCGGCAAACTTTGCTGGGGACCTGTCCGGAGAGGAAACTCCGAACGATTCCTTAAGATCAATGATTAACATGATTGCTGAAACTATCATTCTCCTTGCTGCTCGTGCTGCTGAGACGGAAGGTATTAAAACAATCGTTTTTACCGGAGGTGCACTGTCTGGTAATCCGCTATTAAAATCGGATCTTTCACAATTTGTAGACATCATGGAGTATGAACCAGTGTTCTTAGAGAATGGAGCTTTTGCAGGGGCCATTGGCAGCCTGATTAATAGTTAAAAGGAAATCCCTTCACAAAATATTCATGTAAAATTTTCTATGTAGATTGTATTCTTTTGGCGTTTACACTAACATAGTAAAGAAGTTGAGATTATTGCATGAAAGTTTGGAGGGATTTCTTTGTTTAAAAAATATAAGCTGCTGGCTTTTTTGATAGTGTCTGCAGTCATACTTGCAGCATGCGGTAATGGCGGATTTAAAGCAGACCACAATTGGAAAGTTCAGGATTTCAGTTATACTAACCAAAATAATGAAACTGTAAGCCTTGAGGATTTAAAGGGAGAAGTGTGGATCGCCGATTTCATTTTTACAAACTGTAATACAGTTTGTCCCCCAATGACCTATAATTTGACTCTCCTTCAGGAAAAGTTGAAGGAAGAGGGTATTGAAGATTACCGAATTGTTTCATTCAGTGTGGATCCTGAAGTGGATACGCCTGAAACATTATCTGAATTTATCAGTAAGTACGATGCTGATACAAGCAAGTGGGATTTGCTGACTGGTTATTCACAAGACCACATTTCTCAATTTGCAGAGAAATCATTTAAATCCCTTGTTGCAAATGATCCAAACAATGATCAAGTCGTTCATCAGACCAGCTTTTATTTGGTCAATCAGGAAGGGGTAACCGTTAAAAGTTATGGCGGCTACGAAGAAGTTCCTTTTGACCAAATCGCAATGGATATCGAAGCGTTGATTAAAGAAGGACAAGAATAGAAGGAAAGGGACTGTCGACAGCGGCAGTTCTTTTATTTTGCTGATATAGCTCAGGGGAGAGTTATTATCGGAAATTCCTGTGTGATTGTGTTATACGGGGCAAGTTTTGTCTGTGTTATTTCAGGTCGCATATAATTTTGTCTAGTTCATGGTTAATAGTCTGTATTTTTACTCTCTTAAAAAATTTGGTCAAATTGGGAGGTTAATAGTCCGTTTTCTATCAGGCCCCATAGAATTTGTCCTTTGATAATCCGTAATTTCCTCATGCCCTCTAAAGAATTGGTTCTTCACCGCATTAACCTTCGCCTCTCCCAGTTCCAACCACCCAAAATCCAGCCTTAAAGGAATCCCGACCACAATGTCGAATCAATAGATAAATTGAAGAAAGGCGTGGTTTAAAATGAATATAGAAATAAGGCCAATTAGAGTAAGCGATGCTGAAGAGGTTACCGAAATTATGATTCAGGAAAAAGTACTGCCGAATGTGGTATCATTACCAAGTATCCGTGTGGAGCGTTTCGAAGCGATTCTTAAAGGTGCCTCTCCGGAACAGCATGACTTTGTGGCAGTCAGCAGCGGGAAAGTGATCGGATTTGCAGGGCTGCATCAGGGGAAAGGGAGGAGGGCACACAGCGCCACCCTTTTTATCATGATCCATGAAGAGTACCACGGAAAAGGGGCAGGTACAGCCTTAATCAATAAGTTAATTGACTTGGCTGATAACTGGCTGATGCTTGAAAGAATTGAATTGACTGTTTTGGATAGCAATCATCGGGCTAAGAAGCTTTACGAGAATCTTGGTTTTTTGAATGAAGGATTCTCTAAAGGGACAATCATCCAAAACGGAAGGCACGCTGGAGAATACAGAATGGCCAGGTTCCGGCCTGGAGGGATGATTGAAGAGAGGATGACAGAGGACAGTGAAAGAAAAGACTAAAAAACGATTGTTTATGTTTGATGTGGTGTTTACTATTTTTATATTCATTTGGGTCGTGAAAACCTTTATGGATGGTGACACATCTAAAGGGCTTATTTTTTCAGCGATGCTTTTAGTTATGATGAGCATACTGATTTTTAATAGAAGAAAACGATAAACCAGATAAATATCGGGCAATTTAGGAAGAAGGTGCAGGCATGACGAAAAGATATTTTACTGTCGGAATGGCAGGACATATCGACCATGGAAAGACAGCTTTAGTAAAAGCATTGACGAATAAGGATACCGACCGCTTGAAGGAAGAGAAAGAGAGGGGGATATCCATTGAGCTGGGCTTTGCTCCTCTGATGGAGACAGAGGATATGGATATCTCTGTAGTGGATGTACCCGGACATGAAAAGTTCATCAAACAAATGATTGCGGGTGTGGCCGGAATTGATTTGGTTATTCTTGTAGTGGCTGCTGATGAAGGTGTGATGCCGCAGACCAAGGAACATCTGGAGATTCTCTCTTTTCTTGGTGTTGATCATGGCATCGTGGTACTTAGCAAGATGGATAAAGTAGATGAAGAATTACATAACCTTGCAAAAGAAGAAATCAAAGAAGAGTTGGTAGGGACTGTATTTGAAAGCTCACCTGTCATTCTGGCAGACAGTTTATCAGGGAAGGGTATCTCAGAGGTGAAACAAACGATTCTACAGTTCTTGGAGGAAGTTCCATCAAGAAGTATTACGGGAGACTTTCGGATGCCAATTGATCAGGTCTTCACTGTAAAGGGACAAGGAACAGTCGTAAGAGGGACGGTCTATGAGGGAAGTGTTAAAGAGGGAGAATCACTTATGCTCCTTCCTTCGGGAAAAGAGACGAAAGCAAGGCAGATCCAAGTCCATCACCAAGAGGCTCATGAGGCGTTTGGCGGGCAGCGGACAGCGATTAATTTATCGGGGCTGTCGAGAGAGGAAGCCGTACGGGGAAATGTCCTTGTGAAGTCTGAATTCTTTACGGTTACTGATACGATCGATGTAAGTATCGAGATGGTTGAAGATCTGGAACATCCTGTTAAACAAAGGATGCCGGTTAAGCTGCACACCGGAACATCCGAAACTATGGGGAAAATCATTTTCTTTGATCGTAATGAGGTAGAGACAGGGCAAGAGGAAATCCTCTGTCAAATAAGGCTTGATGAGAGTATTGTTGTGAAACGCAATGACCGATTCATTCTTAGAAGACCGACGCCTGCCGAAACGATTGGTGGAGGATTCATTATCGATCCAAACGGCAGCAGGTATAAGTTTGGCAATGAAACAATCCAACTCTTGGAACAAATGAAAAATGGTACACCTCTGCAGCGAGTCGAAGATACACTCTTAAAGCACAAGTCCTTAAGTAAAAGCAAGCTATTGCAAGAAACCTCGTTATCATCATCGGTGCTTGAAGAATTATTGGAAAACAAGGAGCTGCTTGTGCTTCCTGGGGGAGTTATTACTTCAGTTGAGGTGATGAGAGAAATCGAGCAATTAATGAATTCAGAGTTTGCCGAGTTCCACCGTCAGAATCCAATGAGGACAGGGTATGATAAAGCAAGAATCATACAATTTTATAAAGACCGATTTAAGGAACCTCTTTTGGAACATGTTATTAGACTAAATCTTCAAGCGGAGAAGTGGTACCAGAGCGGTCATTTCCTGGCGCTGAAGGAATTCACGCCGCATGTACCTGATCAGTGGAGAAAAAGATCAGAACAGGTTCTGGAATTATTGAAAAACGACGGGATGAAACCTGATGATCTGGCAGGGTATTTAAAACAGGCAGGAATTCCAGCGGATATGCAGCTAAATCTGATGCAATTTTATCGTGAACAGGGGAAAGTGGTCCATTTAGATGATAATATTGCCTTTCATCAAGATGTTTTTTATGGGGCGGTCCATCGATTGCATGAAGAAACCGATGAAGAATTCGCATTGCCAGAGGCGAAAGATTCGTTAGGTCTATCGCGGAAATACTTAATTCCTTTCCTGGAGAAGCTGGACAGTCTTGGGTATACAGTCAGAATTGAAAATAAACGAAAGTGGAAATCATCGGCACATTGATATAGAGGGCTGTATCGGGTAGGTAAAGGCGTAATCCGGGGCGGAAATTGTTCCCGGATAATCAATTGGATTACAGGTGATGAAATGAATTGGAAAGAATATGAGACACAGCTATACACAATGGTCATGATTGAAAAAGGGGACAAGATACTATTAGTCGAGAGGCCTTCTGAAAAAGGGTTTCCAGGGTATATTGCCCCTGGGGGAAAAGTCGACTTCCCGGAGAGTCCGGCTCAGGGAGCAGAACGGGAAGTGAAGGAAGAAACCGGTCTGACCGTTGAGAAGTTAAAATTCAAGGGAATTGATGAGTTTGTGATTCCTGCTCAAAAATACCGCTACGTCGTCTATAACTACCTTGCTGTTGAGACAAGCGGAGAATTGTTGGCTGACCCGCCGGAAGGAAATCTGAAGTGGATCGATAGGGAAGAGGCAGGCGATTTGCCCATGCAGCCTTGGTTCAGGAGGAGATTTCCATACTTTTTTAAAGAAGGGGTTTTTGAGATTCATTCTAAATGGGATGGAAATAACCGGCATGATGCCAAAGTTACAATTAGAGAATTATAAAAAACAAGCCTGCTAACATCTTTTTTTAAGATGAGCAGGCCTGTTTTGAGAATGCTTATATTTTAATTTCAATCGAAGCATTTTCTTTTAATTCCTGTACCTTTGCAGCTAAGACTTCTTGAGTCTTTTGTCTTTCCAATTCTTGTTTGATTTGATCTTTTACTTCTTCATACTCAGGAATTTGAGATTCCGATTCTTCTGAGCCGCTGCTTTGTTCGGCGTATTGGTCGTAATACGCTTTAACATCCTCGTCTTTTACTTCTTCGATAGTCAGTTCTTTTTCGACAAACGCTGTATATTTGATATTATTGGCAACTTCAGTTTTTAGCTGGTCGATTGTAAGCCCATTAGTTTTCAAAATTTCTTCAAATTGAGCTTCATCTTCATAATTGGCTTTCAACGTATCGATTTCCTTTTGAATTTCCTCATCAGTAGCCTCGTAACCTTTTTTATCCGCTTCTTGTAGAAGAAGGGTCTGGCCGATCAGGCTGTCGATCGTGCTTTCCTTAAGTTGTGTTGCAAGTTCTTCGGAAGTGGGATCCTGTCCCATTTGCTGATATTGTAATTGCGTCTGAGTGAGGAGCGTATTGTATGCTTCTCCTTTGATATCTTCATCATTCACAACTGCAACAGTCTTTTCTGCCTCAACATGCTGCTTTTCCAACTTCTTCTGCATCTCTTCCAATTCTGCTGTTTGTTCCGTCTGTTCTTGGTTAGTATTCTCGGTTTCCGCTTCTTTGCTGTTTTCTCCATTGTCTCCGCAAGCAGCCAAACCTATTGAGATCATGCCCGCAAGCATGGCTAATTTCCATTTGCTATTCATTTGAAAACCCTCTTTCGTCTAAAAATGAGGTATTTTTTAGTCTCTCTTATCCTTAGATAATCCAGAAGACAATTTAAAAATTACCTAGTGGCAAGTGTATATCATTTGTGAATAAAAGGAAAGCTAAAACAGCTGATTTAATAAGATTGAAATATAAATTATAGAAAGGGGAAAGTCACTCTATGGCCAACGGACTTACAGTAATGCTGAATAATCAACTTTCAAATTGGAATATCCTATACACAAAACTGCATAACTACCACTGGTATGTTACAGGGAACGATTTCTTTACTCTTCATGAAAAATTCGAGGAATACTATACGGAAGCCGGCCAATACATAGATGATATTGCCGAGAGGATTCTCACATTAAAAGGAAAGCCTGTTGCTACGTTGAAGAAATACTTGGAAACGGCAACAATTGAAGAAGCTTCATGCCAGGAAAATGCCAAAGAAATGGTGGAAGTCCTGATAAAAGATTTTGAACAAATCATCAAGGAATCCAAAAAGCTGATTGAAACAGCAGAAGATCTTCATGATCAGCCAACCGCTGATATGTTCATTGGAATTAAATCCTCATTGGAACAACATGTTTGGATGTTAAATGCTTATAATGCATAAGAAATACCCCGGACCTGATGAGGCCGGGGTATTTCTTATGTTCTTACTTGTTTTTCCCAGACAATGAAGCACAATAGTCTTTGACCATTTCAACTGTCACGTATTTCCGTTCGGGAACGATTCCCAGTCTTGCCTCATCATTGATTCTCTTGGTCACTTCATTTATTTTATCTGTCGAAAAGCTTTCGCCTTTAAGGCAGAGGTTTACGGCTTCATCGATATAATATTCCCTTTGCTGATCAAGTTGAAGGAATTCTTTTGCTATCGCATTTTGCTTCTTAGAATGCTCTGTGATGGCTTTATGTACACTCATTTCATTTCACTCCTGTCAGAAGTTCTTATAGACCCCTTATTATTATGCTCATTTATTTATCCTATCGCAACTGATTAAAATAAAAAAGCTTTTTCCACGAAGTTTAACTTGATTCAAAGCATATTTTCAATGAAAATAGTAATCGACACTTATAAAAGTAAGAATAATAATGTAGTATTTTAATAGAATTCAACAGTATCAAGTGAGAAAGTAGGCTGAAAATGATACAGCTCTGGAGACAGTTCAGTTGGGTTATCCCTATCTTGGCATTATTGACCGCCGCCTTGGTGACCGCCGTTTATATATGGAAGAATTACAAAGGAAAAGGAGAAGTAAAATGGTCGGATTTAATCCCGGTACTATTTACACTCATTTCAACTGGAGGAATCTTTCTAATAACACTCTCTCCGCTGGTGCCGGGAGTTGCACTCGAAGGCAATACCAATTTCCAGCCTTTTGATAACTTAAGACTGAACTTAATTTACCGAAATCACCTTGAGGTACCAATCAGAAATTTATTGGCGAACATCGTGTTGTTTATTCCGTTTGCCTTTTTTTATGCCTGGTGGATCGGAAGCCGAAAATGGGTTTTGTTAAAAACTACTTTAGCAGGAAGTATTCTTTCTATAATGGTGGAAATGATCCAATTTTCTCTTCCTCTTGGCAGGTCGACCGATATCGATGATTGGATGATGAATACATGTGGAGCCTTGTTAGGAGGATTACTTTTCAAACTATCTATCAAGATCTATAGGCTGTATAAAAGAAATAAAGGTTAATGATTTTCGTCAGAATCGGGATTAGCTCCACATTATTAAGGGAATTAGACTAAATATAAACCCTGTATTAATGAGGAGGTTATCTTTTGAGTCATTCTCATGAAAAATCGGAATCACAAAAAGCAAATGAAAAGCTGAACCAGGAATTCTATAGTGAAGAGAATTCAAGCATTGAGGAAACCTCAACAGAGAAAGCAAACCAGAAGATAAAGGATCGTTTAGAAAACGGGGAACCTTCAAAAGGGGTTAATCCAGATCACTATTTAGCCAATAATGGAAATTCCCTTGTCTTGAAAGGTAAGGACAAAAAAAAGTCGTAGAGCATGGTGTTCATGTTTTTAGACCGTAGATAAACCCCATTCAACCTTTTAAGTTGAATGGGGTTTATTAGTTTTTGAAGTAAATATTCTTGTATATCAGAGTGGACAGGGGACTCGCTAAGTCCGGTTTCTCAATCTTTTTAAGATTCATGTCTGTAATTTCAATTTACTTAAGCGTTTGTTCCATGTCGGACTATATGCAGCTGCAATATAATATTTACCTGTCTTTCGTCAAGATAAATGAATCATAACCAATACCTGGTCAACCTACATTACTAAGAGGTAATGAAGAGGGTCGACTAGTAAATCAATCGTTACAATATAACTGACTATATTCCAAAATGTTCTACACTCTTTAAGGGACATAGAGTTGATCGGAGCGGAAGGTGTACGTCTTTCTGCGGGAGCAGCAGGACGTCTAGTTTCAGAGCCCGAGGTTACGTACGTTGTTTACTCCCTTTTCGACCCAACATCTCTTCATAAATTCAATCTCCTTGGGTCGTTTACACCTTTTTCGACCCAACATCACTCCAAAATTTCAATCTCCTTGGGTCGTTTACTCCTTTTTCGACCCAACATCACTCCAAAATTTCAATCTCATTGGATCGTTTACTCCCTTTTCGACCCAACATCACTCCAAAATTTCAATCTCATTGGATCGTTTACTCCCTTTTCGACCCAACATCACTCTAAAGTTTCAATCTCATTGGGTCGTTTACTCCTTGTTCGATCCAACATATCTTCATAAATTCAATCTCATTAGGTCGTTTACTCCCTTTTCGACCCAACATCTCTCTATAGTTTCAATCTCATTAGGTCGTTTACTCTCTTTTCGACCCAACATCTCTTCATAAATTCAATCTCATTGGATCGTTTACTCCCTTTTCGACCCAACATCTCTCTAAAGTTTCAATCTCATTGGGTCGTTTACTCTCTTTTCGACCCAACATCTCTTCATAAATTCAATCTCATTGGGTCGTTTACTCCCTTTTCGACCTAACATCTCTCCAAAATTTCAATCTCACTGTGTCGTTTACTCCCTTTTCGACCCAACATCTCTCTAAAGTTTCAATCTCATTGGGTCGTTTACTCCTTGTTCGACCCAACATCTCTTCATAAATTCAATCTCATTGGATCGTTTACTCCCTTTTCGACCCAACATCTCTCTAAAGTTTCAATCTCATTGGGTCGTTTACTCCTTGTTCGACCCAACATCTCTTCATAAATTCAATCTCATGGGGGCGTTTACTCCTTGTTCGACCCAACATCTCTTCATAAATTCAATCTCATTAGGTCGTTTACTCTCTTTTCGACCCAACATCTCTCTAAAGTTTCAATCTCATTGGGTCGTTTACTCCCTTTTCGACCTAACATCTCTCCAAAATTTCAATCTCACTGTGTCGTTTACTCTCTTTTCGACCCAACATCTCTTCATAAATTCAATCTCATTGGGTCGTTTACTCCTTTTTCGACCCAACATCACTCCAAAATTTCCATCTCATTGGGTCGTTTACTCCCTTTTCGACCCAACATCACTCCAAAATTGCAATCTTATTGGGTCGTTTACTCCCTTTTCGACCCAACATCTCTTCATAAATTCAATCTCACTGTGTCGTTTACTCCTTTTTCGATCCAACATCTCTCTAAATTTTCAATCTCATTGGGTCGTTTACTCCCTTTTCGCATCTATATCTTTCCCAAGGGGAGATTATGGTGTTCCTGTTCTTTTTTTATGGAAAATTGCTTTCGTCGACAAATTCCAACACACAGACCTCACACATCTTTATTATGATAGTCTTTATATTGCTTATAAAGAGAGGGATACATATGTCATTTCCTGAGTTAGAGACTGCACGGTTAAAATTAGTTGAAATCACATTAGAGCGGAAAGAGCGGTATTTCGAAATAATGTCTCTTGAATCTGTAACAAGGTATTACGGGATGGAAAGCCTTGAAAGAATTGAGCAGGCTGAAGATATTATTAAATCGTTCAGAACGGGCTTTGAAAACAAGAGGTCAATGAGATGGGGAATCGTTATAAAGGATACCGGTGCATTTATCGGAACTGTTGGCCTGAATAACATGCAAATTGGCAATAAAAAAGCTGAAATCGGTTTTGAAATTCATCCAGATTATTGGAGCTGTGGTTATACATCTGAAGCAGCTCAAGCTGTTATTAGATATGCTTTTGAAGAATTGCATCTCTTCAGAATGGGAGCAGTCACTTTTTTGGAAAATAAAGCTTCTATCGGCCTTTTGGAGAAAATGGGCTTTATAAAGGAAGGAATATTAAGAGGGTTCATTTATCAAAATGGAGTTTCCAATGATACCAATGTATTTTCCTTGCTGCATCCTGAATGGAAAAGTCGACTGAAGGCCAAAGAGACTGCTGCCACCAATTAAGGAATTATTCTTTTGGGCATATTTCCTAGATTCGGTAGGAAACGGAAGCCTTTTCTGTTTAAATAGTAAAAGGAATAGGAGGAGAAAGAATGAATAAAAAGCGTATCAGTGTTATTTCCATAATGTTTATTATTGCAATCCTGCTTGGATGTCATTCCGAAAAACACCTGTCACCTGAAGTGGAATTGGGAGAAACGATGATCATTCATAATAACAATGGTTGACCTCCAGTCCTATTACTGTTCAGCAGAATATGAATAAATTTCATGAATTCAGGCAAACTATGTCCATCCTTAAGAATGGAGGTAGTCCCAATGGAAGTTAATAGAGTCAAACAAATACTGGCTTCTTCGGCAGATATCAATGTGACCTATCAAGGAGCAGCGGTATGGATAGATGAACTGCTTGAAGATGAAAAACTGGCGAAAGTTCACTTAAGAGGACCGCTTGAAGAACGGACTCAGGTTGCGATTGGAGATTTAATAGAAGAATCGTAAAAAAGCACCCAATTCAGGGTGTTTTTTTTGTTTGGTGTAAAGTATACAGGTATTGACAAAGTTTAAAAGGCCACATCTATATATCGAGTTAATTTCTTAAGTAATAATGTTTTAATAAAAGCGATAACTGCCATTAACAAATTACTGTAAAAATAATATTACAACACTAATTAAGAAAATGAACATAAAATTATAAACCACTAGAAGTAGAAGGCTTTATACCATAAATCAATTATAAATAGAACTACAGGAATGTTACAAAAACATTAAAATGGATTATTAGTGTTTAATAGATTGAGTACGTGGAAGAATAAGAACAAAGGTTAAGATAAAAAGCTAAAACAAATTGACACCTAAGAAAACAGCTAGAGTAAAATCATCTAAGATTAAGAAATCTATTTCATTAATTAGGAGGAATTTATAATGGCTAAAAACAACAATCAAAACAACAATGGTAAAATGAGTTTAGAAGAAGCAGGTCGTAAAGGCGGCAAAACAACTGCACAAAATCACGATAAGGAATTCTATCAGGAGATTGGCGAAAAAGGCGGAGAAGCAACGTCTAAAAACCATGATAAAGAATTCTATCAAGAGATCGGTGAAAAAGGCGGAGAAGCAACGTCTAATAACCATGATAAAGAATTCTATCAGGAAATTGGTAAAAAGGGTGGAGAAGCAACATCCGAAAACCATGACAAAGAATTCTATCAAGAGATCGGTGAAAAAGGCGGAGAAGCAACGTCTAATAACCATGATAAGGAATTCTATCAGGAAATTGGTGAAAAGGGCGGAGAATCCCGCAGCCGACAAAACAACAACAATAACAGCAGTAACAACAATAAATAAAGTCAGCTGAAAACTGTCTTTAACAAAACAAAGAAGCTTGCACTGATTCAGTGCAAGCTTCTTTGTTTCTTAGCCCCAACTTTCTATCTGAATGGTTTAAACCCTTTTGAATAAAGGGTAACGGTATTACTGAATCCAAAATGGCATACTCAATAGCAAGGAAGCGATTATTAAAGCGGGAACCAATGGATTAAGCAGGAGGGATAATATGGACGTAAGAGACATCTTGAATCACCAAAAATTTGAACGCAATGACGATCAATATAAAGCCGTTGGAGATTATGGTATGACAGCTAGCGCAACCAAGGAAGCCAGCGACATCGGGGCGGAAGTACTCAGAAATGGGGGGACAGCCGCTGATGCAATTGTGGCTATGCAGTTTGCCTTGGCTGTATCTGAACCTTTTAACACTGGCGTAGGAGCTAGCGGATTTATCATGTATCATCATAAATCCTCCGGGGAAACAAAAGTCTTCAATGGTCACTCCAAAGCGCCTGAAAGCGCTCACCCTGAACTTTGTTATGATGATAGTGGAGAATTGATACCATTTGTGGAAAGGACCATGAATGAAAGTTTTGTTGGAATCCCAGGTATTATGAAGGCTCTGGACACTATTAATAAAACATACGGTACTAAGGAATTGGGAGAGCTCATTGACCCTTCGATTGACTTGGCTGAAAATGGAATCGAGGTGAATTTCCTGTGGGATATGGCCCTAAAGCTATATGGAAGCAGGGTTGGAGATTCATCCAGGGAGTTCTTTTTCCCTAAAGGTGTTCCCCTCGTAGAGGGCGACCTTGTGAGAAACGAAGCACTCGCAAAGACCTTTCGTATTTTTAAGGAGGAAGGGATAGACGCCCTTTATAAAGGAAGAATTGGTCAGGCGATTGTAGACAGGCTGCAATCTCATAACGGCCATATGTCAATGAGTGACCTTGAAAATTATGAGTGTCAAATACAGGAACCAGTCATCAGGAACTATAGGGGATTTGATGTGGCGGTCCCTGCTCCTCCAAATGGTGGTGGAACAAATCTCCTGCAGATATTAAAGATTATTGAGCAATTTGATTTAAGTGGATATGATGCATCTTCCTGGGAGAAATATTTTATCCTGTCTGAAGCGATGCGTCTCGTATTCTCGGATAAACTTGCATACATGAGTGACCCTGACTTTCATAATATACCGATAAATGGCTTGCTGGACCCTGAGTATATTACTGAGAGGGCAAAATTCATTGATTTTAACGGAAGAAATCCGGATATTGATTTCGGGAACCCATGGAAATATGATACAAGCGGCATGACTCCCGGGGCTGCTTCACAAAAAAGGACAGAAGGCGGTGAAACGACTCACTTTACTGCTGTAGACAGATGGGGTAATGTTGCTGCCTGTACTTCCTCGCTGGAACATTACTTCGGGGCTGGGATAATGATTGAGGAGTACGGCTTTCTTCTAAACAATGATCTGACGGACTTTAAGGTTGAAAAGAACCACATTAACGAAATGCGGGGAGGTAAATATCCGGTCAGCGCGAAGTGCCCGACGATTATTTTAAAAGATGGGGAGCCTTTCATAACACTCGGTTCGCCGGGAGGCCCAACGATTGTCTCATCTGTAGCTCATGTAATTTTAAATGTCCTCGACTTTAAAATGGATTTGAAAGAAGCGATCGAACATCCTCGTATATATAACAGTACCGCACCTGAAGTCTGGGTGGAGGATGATTTCGAAGATGGAGTCAAAGAAAAGCTGAAAAGTCTGGGTATAGAGATCCTCGATGACTCCATGCCGATAGGAAATGTCCAGGCGATCATGATTGATAGCGAAAACAATAGACTATACGGAGCTGCAGATTCAACCCGTCCCGGTAAAGCATCAGGGGTTTGGAAAGATGAAGCAGAAAAACCTTAAACAAGGCTGCGATTTGCAGTCTTGTTTTTGATTTTTAATATTCGTTTGTTGCTCAAGAATGAATATTAGGTGTAAGTCAATTAATTTTTGGTTGTTAGTTAATGATGTTAGTTATCGGGATTAACAAGCAAAATTTTTTTCTTTTCACAAACTGTATTATCTTGATCTTGATCCTGCTCATTTAGTTTTTGAATAGTTGGTCTAGAAACTTATAGAATCGTTAGGTTTTTTAGTTCTAAAAACTCGAGTTTTAATGAATATAGGAACACTGTTGATAGAAGCGGAAGTTGTGCGACCTCCTGCGGGATTAGCGGGACGTCTAGTTACAGCGCACGAGGGGACTGGAACGGACTTAGCGAAATAAGTCATCAAGATCATTTCCTCACAGAGTCAATAGAGCGACGTTGAAATAAATCGGCTTCTGGATTTTTTTCTGTCTTAAGCTTTGTTACGTGCAAAGCGCACTTTTGGAAATGGGAAATGATCATCGAATCGCTAACGCTCTTCGTGATTCCTTTATCTCATGCGAGAGCCCTACAATCTGTACGTAGCTGAACGGCCGCTACCGCTTTTTAGTTCACCGCCCGCCCCGCGGAGTCGCGCGCCTGAATCGGAAATCTGGGAACACCATTCTTTAAAAACAACATTATTTTTTAATAGAGCTTAACCTAATTAGTTTTGAAGGTGAAAAGGTTCCTGCTGCATTTATCAAAAGTTAGTTGATGTTTTTGATTATAAATGCTCTCGGCCACTATTTAATAGTTCCTTACCAATTGGAAGCGTTTATCGAAAAGTCTAAGGGGTATTTGAAAAAATGAGAGAGTACGGGTATATCTAAAACTTATGAATGGAGGGAATGTAATGAGAAAACCCGATCCAGCAAAGGATATTAAAATGGATGAAAAGCCAAAAGTGACGAATAAAGAGCCGCAAAATGTCGTACAAGATGAGCCTGCAGCGGAAGTGAAAAACGAAATGCCTGTAAAAGAACAGAAAAACGGAGAAGAAATCACTAATCCTTACCAAATAGCACAGCAATTGATTAAAAGGGCAGCAGAATCTCTTGATTTGCCTGAAGGTGTCTATAACATCTTAAAGAAGCCAAAAAGAGTAATGAAAGTTTCCATCCCGGTACGCAGAGACAATGGCGAATATGTTAATTTTACAGGAATACGCTCACAGCATATCGATATCCTTGGACCGACAAAAGGGGGAATACGGTTTCACCCGGAGGTCAGTGAGGATGAAGTAAAGGCTCTTTCCATGTGGATGTCATTGAAATCTGCACTTGTAGGTCTGCCGTTTGGAGGCGGAAAAGGCGGAGTCATTGTAAATCCAAAAGACCTTTCTGAAAGAGAACTTGAAGAATTAAGCAGAGGCTATATCAGGGAACTTGAGCCAATTATTGGGCCCGAAAAAGATGTGCCTGCTCCTGATGTGAATACAAACGGACAAATTATGGGATGGATGCTGGATGAATTTGACCGTTTGCGAGGAAAGGATGTTTCAGGTTTTATTACAGGGAAGCCTGTTATCATCGGTGGATCAGAAGGCCGGATTGAAGCGACCGGAAGGGGAGTCGTCATCAACATCATGGAAGCTGCGAAGCGTTTAGGACTTGAAATGGGTAAGCTCTCAGCTGTAGTACAAGGCTTCGGAAATGTCGGTTCCATCACAGCTAAACTTCTCCATGAGCAAGGCGTAAAAGTCATGGCTGTAACAGATGCAGGAGGAGGAGCTTATCAGCCAAATGGACTGGATATCGTAGCGCTTATTGATTACGTGAACGAACATGGAACCGTAAAGGGGTTTGAGGGCAGCCAGGACATTACAAATGAAGAATTGTTTGCTGCTGATTGTGATATCCTTGTGCCTGCTGCACTTGAGAATCAAATTACAGAAGAGACTGCGCCAACGATTAAAGCAAAAATTGTTGCTGAAGCGGCAAACGGTCCAACTACACCTCAAGGTAATGAAATAATGGAGGAAAAAGGCATTTTTATTATTCCGGATATCCTGTGTAATTCCGGGGGTGTCACTGTTTCCTACTTTGAGTGGGTACAAAATGCTATGCATTATTTCTGGAAAGAAGAGGAAGTCAACGAAAAATTGAAGGAAAAAATGGAAAATGCTTTTGACAGTGTATACCGAATGAAAATGGAAAAAAATGCTTCGATGAGGGAGTCGGCTTATCTCGTTGGAGTAGGACGCCTGGCAGAAGCTATGAAGGCAAGAGGCTGGATAAAGAATTGGTCTATGCCCATTGAATGTTAAATAAACGAACTAAAGAAGGCTGATTCAACGAATATGTTGGGTCAGTCTTCTTGTTTTTTAAAAATAAAGGACTTTAGAAACGGGGAAAGAACAATCATAAAAATACTTTGAAGTATAAGTTGTATGAAAGTAATCTTGCTGTTGATAATTTTCACAAGCGAAAGAAGGTAGTTTATCGTCAACATAATGATGAAAGTCAGGATCTTAATTGATTTTGTATTCTTAATGGCGGGAAGCAGAGCTGCACCCGAAAAAATGAACATATACAATGGGGAAATCAAAAAATGTTCCTTCCATGTGTGAACCCTCCCTAAGCCGATCTTTTGTTTCTTGAATATATCCAAAATAAAGGCAAGTGTTTTTGTCACTACGCCAACTGATAAATATGTGGAAAGCCACATTACCCATTGTTTTTTTAGTTGGAGTCTGCTGTCCCAGAAATCACTGCACACGAAATAAATAGGCAGCAGCAGACTGGTATAGAAGGGCTTCCACCAGTATAGTTTGTAAATTTTCCTTTTAAGGAAGTAATACTCAATACCATGAAAATAAAAAATGAAGAAAAACTTCCACCCCCACCCAAGTCGAAATATAGAAAGGAAGGTTGCTGTTACAGGTACATAGACTGATTGGGAAAGTAAAGCTCCTATGGCATTATCAAGCTGCCGTGTTTTTAAGATTTTTGGACGATATCGATAAGAGCGAAACACATTAAAAACAAAGTACTCAAAGATATAGGCAAAACTGATATTTGATAACAGAAGAGTCATTGTCCGCCGTTCAGGTTTTTTTATAAGTGTAAAGAGTAAAAGGGAAACATGCAGCATAGATAACAATAGATACGGCAACGAATTTTTATTAATACGTTTCAAGGCTTTTAAATACCCCCTTTCTAAATGAAGTTGATAAGCTCACAGAGATCAGTTCCTTTATATACTTTGATGGATATAACGATGCTATGCCCCAAGTCCAAATATTTTTTAGATTTTTGGGTATTTGCGGATTTATTTTTCAGAAATGTTATGTTATTATTAAAAACAACAGTAAATCCAAGTATTCTTATCGGGTTTATTAGAAAAAGAACAAGGGTGATAAAAATGAGTCGTGAATTTGTTGATTTATTCAATAATTGGGCCCAAACCTATGATCAAACAGTTTCCGAAGATGGAGATATCGAATATAGAGAGGTTTTCGAGAGTTACGATGAGATCCTTCAATCAGTCGTGGAAGACACCAAAGGGCCGAATGTTTTGGAGTTTGGTGTAGGAACGGGTAACCTCACAAGAAAACTAATAAATCGTGGATACAATGTATTTGGAATAGAGCCCTCAGTAGAAATGCTGAAAATCGGTCAATTAAAAGTCCCGGAAGCGAAAATTAAAGACGGAGATTTCCTGAACTTTCAGGTGCCTGATGTACAAATCACATCGATAGTCAGTTCTTATGCATTTCATCACCTTACAGATAGTGAAAAAGAAATGGCGATTGAAAAATACAGTAGTATTCTCCCTCAAGGGGGAGTCATTGTATTTGCCGACACTGTTTTCAAAGACAAAGCTGCCAGAAGAACGATTATGGAACAGGCCATTGCCTCTTACTACAATAATCTAGTTGATGATTTAAACAGTGAGCACTATACCTACTTGGGAATCTTGAAGGGGATATGTGAAAAGCATGGCTTTACCGTTGAATTTATTCAGAAAAATAAGTATGTTTGGATTATGACAGCCACGAAAAAGTAACTGAATAATCTGGAATGGCGGGGGGAGTGAATTCAAGTACCTGTTCACTGCTTCGGCCATTCACAAAATAAAAATAGAAAGCGGGAGATGGATATGCCGAAAATGAATGTAGAAAGTTTCAATTTGGACCATACAAAGGTAAAAGCGCCTTACGTACGGTTGGTTGGTATCACTGAAGGGCAAAGCGGAGATAAGATTTACAAATATGATTTCCGTATAAAACAGCCAAACAAGGAATACATGAATATGCCTGCATTGCACTCCCTTGA
This sequence comes from Bacillus sp. SG-1, assembly GCF_000181495.1. Lineage (GTDB taxonomy): Bacteria > Bacillota > Bacilli > Bacillales > Bacillaceae_B > Rossellomorea. The sequence goes on along the minus strand of NZ_ABCF01000002.1, from coordinate 143,811 downwards.
ACATATGATGGCTGAATTCAGCAGAAATCATCACGACCGAATTGTAGATATTGGTCCAATGGGATGCCAAACTGGGTTCTATATTACAATTCTTAATGACGAAAGCTATGAAACTGTTTTGGATGTTATAGAAAAAACTTTGAAAGATGTATTGGAAGCAACGGAAGTTCCGGCATGCAATGAAGTACAATGCGGATTTGCAGCTAGTCACAGTTTTGAAGGGGCAAAAGAACTTGCTAGAGATATGCTAGCTAAAAAAGATGAGTGGACAGAAGTATTCGCATAATAAGGGGAGCTTTACTTGAATTACGTCAAAAATGTACAAGAACTAATCGGACATACGCCATTAGTTGAACTCACCAGAATGGGAATTCCTGAGGGTGTCAGGTTATTTGCGAAGCTGGAATACTTTAACCCGGGAGGCAGCATTAAGGACCGTTTAGGCGTCAAACTGATTGCGAGTGCTGAACAGTCAGGTGCTCTTCAAGCTGGCGGAACAATTATAGAGCCGACAGCCGGAAATACTGGGATAGGCATTGCTCTTGCTGCAGTTGGAAAAGGCTATAAAGTGATATTTGTGGTCCCTGAAAAGTTCAGCGTGGAAAAACAAACACTCATGCGAGCGTTGGGAGCGGAAGTGGTTAATACACCAACAGAACTGGGGATGAAGGGCGCTATCCAAAAAGCGAAAGAACTAAGTCAAGAAATTGAAGGTTCATACTGTCCGCAGCAATTTGACAACCCTTCCAATCCGGAGACATACTTTGAAACACTTGGTCCGGAAATTTACAGTGCCTTGAATGGGAAAGTGGATGTATTTGTTGCTGGAGGAGGAACAGGCGGCACCTTTATGGGAACAGCGAGATACCTTAAAGAGAAGAACCCATCCGTAAAGACGGTCATCGTCGAACCGGAAGGATCCATTCTGAATGGCGGGGAATCAGGCCCTCATAAAACAGAAGGGATCGGGATGGAATTTCTTCCATCCTATATGGATACAAACTACTTTGATGAAATTTATACAATTAGAGATGCAGATGCATTTAGAGCTTTAAAAGAACTTGCTCTTAAGGAAGGCCTGCTTGTGGCCAGTTCATCAGGTGCAGCTTTTGTAGCGGCATTGGAGGAAGCGAAAAAAGCTGAAAAAGGAACGAACATTGTGACCATTTTTCCGGACAGCAGTGAACGTTACTTAAGTCAAGGAATTTACGAGGAGTGAAATAATGAGAAGAAAAACGAGATTAATTCATGGTGGAATTACAGGGGATGAACAAACAGGTGCGGTTTCAGTTCCAATTTATCAAGTCAGCACCTATAAGCAGGATGGTGTTGGGCAGCATAGAGGTTTTGAGTATTCCCGTACAGGAAATCCAACACGGCATGCACTTGAAAGCTTGATTGCAGATATTGAGGGAGGTCACGCAGGGTTTGCTTTCGGCTCGGGGATGGGGGCGATTACTTCACTTTTGATGCTCTTTAAATCGGGCGATCACATCATTTTCACTGATGATGTTTATGGCGGTACATACCGTCTGATTTCAAAAGTGATGAATCGTTTCGATCTATCCGTTTCATTCGTGGACACTTCAGATACAGACAAAATAAAACAGGCAATTCAGCCGAACACGAAGGCAATTTATATTGAAACACCGACGAATCCTCTCTTGAAAATTACAGATTTGGAAGCTGTGTCCGTTATCGCGAAAGAAAATGACTTACTGTTTATCGTAGATAATACGTTCAGTACACCATACTGGCAAAACCCGATTGAACAGGGAGCGAATATAGTACTTCATAGTGCTACAAAATACCTTGGCGGCCACAGCGATGTAGTAGCTGGTTTGGTTGTGGTGGATTCAGCGCAGCTTGCAGAAGATGTACACTTTGTCCAAAATTCTGCAGGTGCCATCCTTGGACCGCAGGATTCCTGGCTGTTAATGAGGGGAATAAAAACGCTCGGAATCAGAATGGAAGAAATAGAATCCAACACAAAACGTTTTGTGGATTTCCTTCAGCATAATCCGAAGGTCAGCTCCATTTACTATCCAGGCCTTGAATCACATACTGGCAGTGAGGTGCACAGGAAGCAGGCGCGCGGAGCAGGCGGGATGATTTCCTTTGACGTCGGAAGCGAAGAGAATGCAGAAAAGTTACTGACGAATGTTCGCTATTTCACGTTAGCAGAAAGTCTTGGGGCTGTTGAAAGCTTAATCTCAGTTCCTGCTAAAATGACACATGCATCCATTCCGGCAGAAAGAAGAGCGGAGTTAGGGATAACTGATGGATTAGTGCGTGTGTCCATCGGATTGGAAGATATAGAAGACCTTATAGAAGACGTTGAGCGTGCATTGGAGAAATAAATAAGTGTGAAAAAAAAGCGGGTGCATGCACTCGCTTTTTTTATGTGAATTTTTGCTAAGTTTCTTTAATTTTGTATAGGAGCTCTGAAATCAATCAGTAATGATTTTGAAACACCTGTTGATTGTAGCGGAAGGTTTGCGACTCCTGCGGGAAAAGCGAGACGTCTTGTTCCGGCGCCTGAGATCACGCGTACCCACTGGATAGTAACCCGCGGAGTCACGCACCTGCAGCGGAAACTCAGCATCAGTATGCATGTTAATGCATTATATATAAGTTTTGTTAATGATTAATATTAAAGTAGTTGAAAAACATGAAAAAGCATGTAAAATAATGAATGAAGGAGGTGGGAGGATGATATACAGAATGAAGAAATACGAAATCATCCCGGATAAGCTGGACTTGTTCAACGAATTTTTTAAAGAATACTTGCTGCCAAACCAGATGAAGCATGGATCAACACTTGTTGGGAGATGGGTTGACCTAGCCAATACAAAGGTTACAGCTATATGGCAGTATGAAAGTATGGAACAATATGAAGAAATTGAAAGAAAAATCCGCCTGACAGAACTGCATGAACAAGCAAAAAAACGCAAAAAAGAGATTGATCCATTATTTGTTGATTCTACACAAGAATTTTGGAAGATGACAGGAGCTTATCATATGAAGGAGAACGGAATAATGAAACCAATTATATCAAAAGAACCTAATATCCCGAACTTCACCGAACGAAAAATACAGGATTTAACCGATATTGTTTTTGGTGAGAAAAGAGAAGTGAAAAACTGTGATGCGTTGTTTGTTTTCAGTGGTACACATCCTGGACACTGGGAGAAAGCCATCGAAGCTTTTAGAAAAGGGTTTTGCGGAAAAATCATCGTTACGGGCGGTAAGAGTTTGACGGGGACTCCCCATGCGGATTGGCCGGATGAGTCAGCTAAAGAAGCGGATGTGATTGTATCTCATCTAGCGGAGGCAGGTATACCGAAAGACAAGATAGTATATGAAAACCGCTCAACAAACTCTTTGGAGAATGTTCTATATGCAAAAGAAAGTTTTGATTTTTCGGGAATTCATAAACTAATGTACATATGTAAAAGTCATGCTGCTGGAAGACAAGAAAGAACGTTAAGGAAACATTTGGGGGAGTGGGTGGAATATGTTCCGTTTCCCTTTGATGCGGAGTACCAGGGAATTAAGGTAAACAGGTATACGTGGAGTGAAACAGAAACAGGGCGAAAAAGAGTTTGGGGAGAGTTTTTAAGAATTTTAACCTATGGAGAAAGAGGAGATATCATTCCTCTATAATCAATCTTTTATATAGTCTCATTTCTTAGACTTAGTTGCTATTCAATATGTATTTCAGTAAATATATGTTTAGCCAGGGGGAAATCCGGTCCTAGGGATTTTCCGATAGCAGCAATTTATTCAAAGGTTGACTGTTCTGTGGTAATATAGTGTCAATTTACCACGCAGGAGGTAAGGTCATGGGTAATAAAGTCACCCTCGTTAAGCCGACAATCAATTTGAAAAAACAGTATCTTGAATTTTATCAAGAATGGAAAGACAGTGGGGAGGATATGGTCCCGTGGGTGATTGAAAAGGATCCCTCCGACTTTCAGGCAATGCTTTCATTCATTGAAAACAATTCAAAAGGAGTTAACCTCCCTGCAGGATGGGTGCCGGATTCGACATATTGGTTGGTTGATGCCGGGCAGAATGTAGTTGGAGCCGTTAATATAAGGCACTCTTTAACTGAGGCGCTCCTGAACGCAGGAGGGCATATCGGATATGGTATCCGTCCATCAGCCAGAAGAAAAGGTTTTGCCACTAAGATATTGGCTTTGTCATTAGAAAAAACGAAAGAACTCGGTATCGACAGAGTGCTGGTCGTATGTGATAAAGGAAACATCGGGTCGGAAAAGACCATAATAAAAAATGGCGGAAAACCAGACGAAGATTTTATCGAAGAGAATGGGAATGTCATTAAAAGATATTGGATTCAGAATACGTAAAGGTAACGCTCTGTTAGTTGTTAGTGCTAAAAGAAGATAAATTATAAAGCTTCAAAGATTTTACCCTGTTTGATTGGAGCGGAAGGCGTGCGACCTCCTGCGGGACTAGCGGGACGTCCAGTTGCAGCACTCAGCCCCTCGGGGTCAAATAACCCTCATCGAATAAAAGGAAAGATCACCTTTTTTTCGATGAGGAACATTTGCCTGTCGGGGCTGAACGGGGCGCTTCCACTTTTTATACAGGCGCAGCCGAGGAGGCTCACCGCCCGCCCCGCGGAGTCGCTCGCCTGCAGCGATTATGGTTATGAAATCTCTTTAACAGAGCGAAAGGTAAAGGTAAAGGTAAAGAAGGCCGCTTAAGCGGCCTTCTTTTATTTCACTTCTAAAACGATTGAACCTCTTTCGGTGCCATCGTACCCCACGTCAATTCTCCACTGGCCTTCATCAGGAAATGTAATTGTTAGAGGGGAAGTTTGGTTGTTCATTGTGACAGTGATCGGGTCAATGGTATTGCCATCCTCGGAAACGCCGGTTAAAACTGCATTTGCCCCATCCCGGCTACCTGGAATAAAGATTTCTGTTTCAAACGGGCTCTCTGCAAATGGGAATGATTCATGAAGTATTGCGGGTCCGTTTTTGTTACCGACATAGAGTTGTGAATCCTTTTGGAAAATTGGACTGGTGTACCATTGAGCTTTCGAAAGGCCGTAATAATGACCTGCAATGATAGTGAATGAGAGCAGTAATAAGACGATTTGGGTCCACCAGAAGTGTGAAGGCTTATTAAAACTGTTCAAAAGTTCTGATTCGGGTGCAAACCATTTGGCCAATAAAAAAACGAGGTTAATTAAGAGTACGGCAAAGCCTATATAAAGTAACATTCTTCCTCCTTAGTATTTAGACTATTCTAAATTATATTATGAACAGTATAGCATATGAGCAGGAAACTAAAAAAGCAGTGCATGTAGACACTGCTCAATTGGCTGAGGCCAGAACTGTTAATATCCAGCATTAATTTCCCGCCTGGTATTGCCATACGCTCGGCACATTTTTTCGGTTATAGTCAATGTCTTCGGAGGAAAAGACCATAATAATCATTTGGCCGCCCACAACTCTTGAGCGGATCAAAAGCGGCTGGTTATGCTGATTTTTAAAAGTGAAGTCAGGACCATACCAACTGACGGTTGCATCCCTTTTTGGAGGAACATATGGGACTCTTCTGCTGTGGGAATAACGCTCCATTATCTTAACGCCTGCACGGTCAACTGCATTAAAAAGAGTGGAAGAAACCTGGCAGATGCCTCCTCCAACACCTTCAGAAAGTTCCCCTTTCACAATGACCGGTGCAGGCAGATAACCCTTCGAAACCGTCCGCTTGCCCACCACCCGGTTAAAAGAAAATGTTTCACCAGGAAAGACGACGTAATTATTTATTGCTTGGGAAGCAAGCTTGATATTGTGAACTCTATCTTTATTTCTGCTGTTAAAGTACGTAACATAATGGCTGATTCTCTTACGGTTTATCTTTTCAAGGAGTTCGCTGTCTACTTTGGGATACACTGTCTTAAATGGTATATCCAGAGTAACCGGCTTATTTTTATAAAATGCGCTATAAAATAAAGATTTGAACTTTTCTTTATCGACGATTTTCCCGTTATGTTCACTGATGATTTGGTTGTTGTCATCAAGTTTAGCATTGATTGGCTGCCGGGACAGATGCTGATTTAAGTCAGATATTAAAGCATCCAGTTGCTGCTGGTTGATAATATATTCAGGAAAAGGCATAGTTTCATACTCAGATCTATTTATGGAGGCAATTGTTTTACCTTCATGAACTAATTCCAGTTGTATGGGTGCAGTATTCATTTGGACCGCTATTAAGAATGAAAGTAAAAATTTCATCTGTATCTCCTCCGGTTAATTATTTCAGCAGTTTCCATAATGGACTTCCGTCTACTTTCCAGGCGGAGTCAGGAGAGGTTTTAACAACTGTAAAGGTTATCTCTGCTTTTAAAGGACCGCTGTCTTTTATATAAAGTTGCAGGTCTGCGTTTACTTCTTTTATAAAAGGACCGGTATCCTTATCGGAGGAGGTGGTCTTCCATCTGAGTGCTTCTATTTTGTCTAAAGAGTTCAGATTGGCTTTCTTTTCCGTAATTGTTTTTCTTACAAGGCCCGGGTCATTATTTTTTACTCCAGCCAGAAAGGCATCGACCAAGGGCTGAGGCTGAAGTTCGTTCAGAAAAGAGTCCAGGTTGCCGCCTGCTTTTAGAATCATCAGGTGGTGGGATAGATCGGGAGAATCGGTTTTATGTGTTGTGCTTCCCTTGTAGTGAATGCAGAAATGACCGGGAAAACCGTTTTGTAAAGCTCCAGCTCCATGCGGCATCCCGTGCATGGAACCTGCAATGAGAAGGTTATCCGAGTAAACCAATACGGCTCTGCGCTTCCAGCTCCAGCTTCCTCCATAAATCTCTTTCATGATTTTCGTATCCTTATGTGTCAGAGGTTGAACGTCTGCATGACTGCTGCCTGCCCGCCTCTGCACCTTAAACCGTTTTCCGGTTTCCACATCAATGACTGTGAACTTTGATTTGCGTGGTAACCTGTCGGCAACCTCTTCCCAGGGGGTCATATCAATATGGTATTCAAGGATGAAGGCTGTTTTCCCTGAGGTTTTCTGCGTATGCAGCCCAAAAAATAACGAGAAGGTAAAAAGAATGAAGGCTATTTTCCTCAATGTATCTCAACTCCATAGATCATGAATTATCCTTATTCTGTGCGGGAACCTTTCTAAGAATAGCTTCAAATAAATGGAATATATAGGACTTTACCCCTTTAAAGCACTAAGAGGGACTGTCCCTCTTAGTGCTTTAAAGGGGTAAAGTGAAAATACTTCAATGTCAATTATTTTTAATTTGAGATATTTCGCGTTAAAATTATATATAGGTCATAATAAAAGAAGATATTTATCATTTGAGGAGGGGTTTGCATGGAATTAAAACCATTGAAAGGGCAGCACCATGTTTCAGCGATTACAGCGAATGCAAAGGAAAACTATAAATTCTACACTAAGGTATTAGGGATGAGGCTTGTTAAGAAGACAGTCAATCAGGATGATACGTCTGTTTATCATCTGTTTTATGCGGACGAAAGAGGAAATCCCGGCACGGATCTGACGTTTTTTGAAATTCCAAATGCCGGACGGACATATAAGGGAACGAATAGTATTTCGACTACCTCTTTACGAGTTCCGTCTGATGAAGCCCTTAACTATTGGGTTAAGCGATTGGAGTCAGAAGGAGTAGAACATGATGGAATTTCGACTGAAAGCGGAAGAGCAACGCTTTCATTCAGAGATTTTGAAGGCCAGCGTCTGATGTTTGTCTCTGATGAAAACAACCACGGAGTAGAGGGCGGAAAGCCTTGGAGCAAGAGCACGGTACCCGAGGAATATGCGATCAGAGGGCTGGGTCCTGTCCAGCTAACAGTGGCCAAAAGAGAAAATACGGAAAAGATTTTGACTGACTTAATGGGTTACCGCAGAAAAGGAAGTTATACCACAACAATTGATGGAAACTCGTACGAGGTTAATGTTCTGGAAACGGGAGAGGGCGGTACAGGCGCAGAGGTTCATATTCTTGAACGTCCAGACCTTCCGATTGAGAGACCGGGACGCGGAAGTGTTCATCATGTAGCCTACAGAGTGGAAAATGAAGAAGAGTTGAAAAAGTGGGTGGAGGTGCTGAAAGACCTTCGAATTCCAAGTTCAGGTTTCGTGGAAAGATACTACTTCCGTTCCTTATACTTCAGGGAAGCAAACGGGATCTTATTTGAACTTGCTACGGACGGACCAGGTTTTGAAGGTGACGAGGATTTCGAACATCTTGGTGAAAGCCTTGCGCTGCCGCCATACTTTGAAAACCAGCGTGATCAAATCGAAGCTCGGCTGAAACCGCTTGAGACGAAAGAATAAGGGGGAATAGAAGATGCAGCATATTTTTAAACAAGGCAATAAAGAGAACGGTCCAACGCTGCTGTTATTGCATGGTACCGGAGGAAATGAGCGTAATTTACTTCCCCTTGCTGAAATGATTGCACCCGGCTATTCAGTGCTGGGTGTCAGAGGAAATGTTTCTGAACATGGGATGCCGCGTTTTTTCCGAAGGTTGGCTGAAGGTGTATTCGATGAGGAAGATCTTGTTTTCAGGACGAAGGAATTGAAAAAATTCATTGATGAGTCTGCGGAGAAATATGGTTTTGACCGCAATAACGTGCTGGCAATCGGATATTCAAATGGTGCCAATATTGCCGCCAGCATGATGTATCATTATAACGATGCCGTTCAAGGTGCTATCCTGTTCCATGCCATGGTACCACTGCGTAGTGTCGATATGGCTGATTTAAGCGGGACTCCAGTCTTCCTCGGTGCAGGAGAGAATGATCCGCTGATTCCTGCTCAGGAAACGAAGGAACTTGCTGATGCCTTAAGAAGCTCAAACGCCGATGTTACGGAATATTGGACAAGAGGCGGCCATCAGTTGACAAGAGAGGAAATTGAACAGGCTGCAGATTGGTTTAAGGAAAAATATCAGAATTGATTTAGTAGCAGGGCAACCATTTAGGTTGTCCTGTTTTTATTTCACCAATAACAAATTTAGAGTAATAACGCATAGTTAATATCATTTCTTGGTGGAAAGGTTTATAAATATAGCCTAAAAGTAAAATAGAGGATTAACATTGAGATTTTAATGGCATCTTTCAGGGGTTGCACTCTTGGCCGCTTGAAGATAGGAAGGCGTTGGTTCGTCTGATGATATCTCTGCTTTGGTTGGGTATGAGACAGGCTGGGGCGAGGCCATATGATTGTTCATGAGACACCCTAATCTTGAAAATCAGAGAAAATAGGTCTTTTAAAGCGATTAATACTTCAAATCACAGTACACTTCTACGCTAATAAAAAGTACCATTACCATATCCACAGAAACCGGGAGAGCTAAAGGGAGCTCCAGCTTCTCTTCAAAATAGTAAAATAGTGAAAATTATCTAACCGCTCAAAAGAAAAATATGGTATTTTTAGGTTATTATACAATTTTTTCTATATAAGGTGTAGTTATGCATAAGTATAGAAGAAGGAACACTCCCGCCTTTACTTTTTTTGCAAGGGTAGCTTTATTCGGGGGCGGTCTATACAATGAAACCAGTTTGGAGTTAAACGAGAAAGAATATTATCTTGCGGTCGGTTCCATCGTTACACAAAAAGTAACTCGTGATAATGCTGAAGGTAATGAGATCCTGGTCGAACAACAACAAAGCCGAAACAGCAACACCAGCGGAACAGGAGGCAATTTATAAACCCTAGCTAAATACTAGGTGAATGAGCGGTAAGCCGATAAAAAAGCGCAGCGGTCCTTCAACTGCGCTTTTTTATGAGGAGGTAAATCTTATGGTCAAGGATATCATTATTGAACAAAAGAGGAGGGTAGCGGATTGGGCTCAGCCCTTCAAACAGCTGCCTGACGATTTATGGTTCCAGCCGTTTAAAGAAAGATCGTGAGGAACCGCGGAGGTAATATCCCATTTTATTTTTTGGGACCGGTTCGTCATCGATAACCGATTAAAACCGTATCTCCAAAACGAAGGGTTTCTTGAAGAGGAAGTTGATGTTCAAAAAGGTTAATGAAAGCGCTGCTGAATATGTACGGAAGGGGTCTAAATCCCGTCTTATAGATGAATTTATCAGTGTCAGGGAAGAACTTATCGGGTACATTGGGATGATGTCGGATGCTTCCTTTTTTCAAAAAATACCGGGGAAATCAACATCCTGGGAGCTCTATTTTAAAGGACTGATTTACCATGACAGCACGCATCAGAATGAAATTGATGCCCATCTTAAAAGGCTGTTAGAGGAAGAGCGTTCCGAACCGGGACCCAAAGTTATCAAGTGCTTGCCATAATTAACCCGAAAGATGAATATATTGATTTGAACTTGCTGACAGGATGTGAGATCGGGTTGAAATGGAAATACCTTTTAGCTGTATTTATCGGAGCATGCTCATATGGAGTGCTATCCACCGTTGTTAAATTATCATATCTGGATGGTGTCAAAAAAAACGAGTTGATAGTTGCCCAATTCTTCGCAGGGTGGCTGATGATAACCCTAATTTATTTATTTAAAAATAACCGCCCAAAGATAAGTTTAAGGAAAAAGGTTCTATTAATGGTGGGAGGTATCCCTTCCGGATTAGTAGGGGTTTATTATTATACTTCTTTGGAAACGGTGGAGGCCTCCTTTGCTATCATCCTTTTATTTCAGTTCGTATGGATGGGAATCGGGATTGACAGTATTTTTACAAGGAGGCTGCCTGATAAAAAAACAACAGGGTCCATCATCATTCTCCTGCTGGGGACAGTATTGAGCAGTGGCATATCTTTACAAGGTGCGATTGATTCTGTTGACTTCAGAGGAATTGTTTTTGGTTTACTGGCGGCAGCGTGTTTCGCTCTCTTTATTTTTGCCAACGCTAGAGTAGCACCGGAGATCGGGGCAGCACAACGAAGTTTTTATATGGTGTCAGGAAGCTTCTTCATCGTTTTGCTTATTCTAATTCCGGCGGTTATGACACAAGGCATAGGAAGTCCTGGTAGTCTGTGGATTTATGGTGTCATCCTTGGATTCTTCGGCGTATTCATACCCCCGTTTTTATTTGCTTACGGAATGCCTCACATCGGTTCTGGAATAGGAAGTATCCTGGGCTCTGCAGAACTGCCTGTGACCATCCTTCTTTCTATGTTGATTCTTCATGAAATCGTGTCAGGACTTCAATGGATTGGAATTCTATTGATACTGATGGCCATTATTCTATCTAATGCCCCATATAAAATAAGACAGGCAGACCAGACGATGGGTTGAATTATACAGGCTGCTGGTGTTAATACCGCCAGCAATCTGTAAATTAAAATCTGGATTTTCAGAATTGTGTAATATATGATACTATCAATAAAAACCGGATAACCGTAATAAGGGGGGTGTAAAATGAAATTAGCAGAGGCGCTGCTGGAAAGAGCTGATTTGCAAAAGAGGCTGGCCCAAATGACTGGAAGACTTGAGCGGTCCGCTGTCATCCAAGAGGGAGAAGACCCGCCTGAAGATCCTCAGGTTTTTTGTTAAATGCTGTTTTCGTATATATTGTTGCTCTCGGAAAAATTCAAAGAGCCGGATTTTTCCCTTGGAGACAAGGGCTTTTTTCTCTGAACAAGGTGAATTAGCTCTTTTCTTCTTGTTTATCAGCTATTTTTAGTTAATTAAGTAAGTATTTTTTATAGTTCGTATTAAATAGCAACAAAGTTTACGAAAAGAGCCTTGCTTGCTTCCACAACCGATGCCTGATCAGCCAACGTCTGCAGCATCTGCCTCTTTTGCATAATCACGATACAGCATGTCAGAAATACGGAGAATTCCCACAGTCAGTGTGAGGAAGTTACAGAAAGAAATTGATGAGCTGTCAAAAGAGTATAGAATGCTAGACACCAAAATTCAGCAAGCAAACTGGTTAACAGAACTTGATTAGTAATTTACTGTAACAAGTGTAAGTCAGTGGCAGCCTGTTCATATAGCGGATGCATATAAAACATTGTCGCAGGGCTGGGAGAGAGCCCGTCGGTTCAAGTCCGATTTTACAACTTACTCTCAGCAAACTTAACCATTTATAGTGTATATATTATTTTAACTACCATGCATCGGATATGTCAGGTCAGGGCGGGAATGGGGTAAAATTTTTAAAGGTTCAAATTGAAGATAGGCAGAATTTATAGAGGGAGATTGCAGAAATGTTCATACATAAAATTGATGAAGACCTTTCATTAAAAATACCAGAGCTTAGTGATGCAGAAGAATTTTTTCAGCTAACAGATACTTCCCGCGAGTACTTACGGGAATGGCTGCCGTGGCTGGATGGTACAACTACCACAGAGGATACTAAAGGGTTTCTGAAAAATGCCTTATTGAATTATGCCCAGCAGAAAAGTTTGACCACCATAATCCTTTTCAAGGGTAAAATTGCCGGAACGGCTGGCTTTAACCGTATAGATTGGTCCAACGGTATTGCGTATATCGGATACTGGCTGGGTCATGAGTTCCAAGGAAATGGAATCATGACAAGAGTGGTTGAAGCACTGACGGACTATGCCTTCAATGAAATGAAGTTGAACAAAGTAGAAATCAGGGCAGCGTCAGAAAACCAAAAAAGCAGAAGTATACCGGAAAGACTGGGATATGTTAGGGAAGGCAGGATCAGAAGGGCAGAAAAACTTTATGATCATTTTGTAGACCATGAAGTGTACGGGATGCTTGCTGACGAATGGAAGAATAACTAGAATAGAGGAATATAGAATGGATCTTAAAGGTAAACTGCAAGAATTCAAGAACCATAGAGACTATGATGCTGTGGATAATGTACAGCTAATTCTTACAGAGATGATTGAGAATATCGGGCATCCTGACCCGGAGCTAAGAGATCAACTAATTTACACCACACTTTATCATTGGGTAGAGCGAGGCGTGCTCTCAACGGGCACCTTAAGGAACTTGTTGAAAATTGCAATAGATGAAAACCACCTTTTTTATTCTATAGGTGAGAGGGAAACGGATACGGTGTTTACCAGGAGCTTTTCTTCGCTGGCTGCTGCACTTGTGATTGAGAAAGATGCAAAATTACTGTCCCTGCCCGACAATCTTATTATGGAAGCGATTGAGAAATCGATCCAATACCTCCACGCAGAACGGGATACGCGGGGGTATGTACTAGGTAAGGGGTGGGCACACAGCATTGCTCATGGTGCAGATTTATTGACGGCCTCTATCAATCATCCCTATTTTGACGAATCTTTAATTCCGTCCTGCTTGGAAGCTATTGCAAATTGTTATGAAAAAGAAACTGTTTACATGGATGATGAGGATGAAAGGTTAATCTTTGCCATTGAGGCTCTGCTTAAGGCAGGGATGACAGAAAAACAGTTACTGCAGTGGATCAAAGGACTGAATAATACCCTGGAATTTCACTTTGAAGAAACTGGATTTTCAGTAGCTTTTTTTCGAAGGAAGAAAAACTTACTCGACTTTCTGAAGTCGCTTTATTTCCGGCTTGGCTACTTGAAAGAATACCGCACGGTACGAGAAGAGGTCAGCTCTATACTTGAGAAGTGGCATCAATCTATCTATCAACCATGAGGAGGATAAACTTTGGATATTAAATTTAGAGAGGCCGTAATAGAGGATTATGAGAGACTCAAACCTATCCATAAAGAAGTACATAACTTGCACGTTCTAGGAAGGCCGGATAAATATAAGCCCGCTGACGAAACGCTCGATCGGGATTATTTTATTGAATTGATCGAATCGCCTGACGGAAAAGTATTTCTCATCGAGGATGGAGATGCAATTGCTGCATTTATGATTTTAAAAAAAGTGTGGCCGCCTAAGTGGGGAACAAAGGTTCAATCCCCCGTTGTATTCATGGAAGATTTGGGTGTGACGCCCTCTTATCAAAGGAAGGGGTTAGCCAGGAAGCTGTTTGAAAAGGCGGTTGAATTCACAAAGGCTTGTAATGCCGAAAGTCTTGAACTGGGAGTATGGGAATTCAATCGGAGTGCGATTAAGTTTTATGAGGAAATGGGTATGACGACACAGGCAAGGAAAATGGAATTTAAAGTGAAGTGAGAAGTTATCATGGTGGATAACTTCTTTTTTGATTATACAAATAAGAATACGGGAAAATTAATTGATGAACACGAAGTTGTTTTAACGACTTCGAAAGAAGGGAATAAGTTACTTGAACCAAGTCGGTGAGAGGAGTGTTGTGATGAGTGAAGTTCAAAAAGGCTCGAATAAATTTTTCGTAGGTCAAAACGAAAATGAACCCGAGGCAGAAATCGTTTTCTCCCAGGAACAGAATAAAATGGTTATTCAACACACGTTTGTCTCAGGAAAATTAAGAGGACAGGGTGTAGGTCAAGAACTGGTTGATGAAGCAGCCCGGCATGCAAGGGAAAAAGATATCAAAATTGACTCACAATGCCCTTATGCGAAAGAGGTATTGGAGAAGAATGAAAAGTATCAGGATGTTTTGGCGTAGCTCAAGTCAGAAGTGTTTGAGGAACCCATAGATTGGGTTCTTTTTTTGCTCAAAACTATATCCAGGAATAATTGCTGCATCAGCGGATGAATTAGTCAGACTTCTAAGTGTAAATGTTCACGCTTTAAAGTGAAAGGGGTTGTTAGCGAGTTGCTTGTTTTATTTTTCAAGGGGTAATCACGACCCGTGTTCCGATTGGGATGGTCCTGGCCAGTTCTTCAACATCGCTGTTATACATTCGGATGCAGCCTTTCGATACGGCTTTTCCTATAGAAGCAGGGTTATTGGTACCGTGAATTCCATAATGTTTTTTGGATAAAGACATCCACATAGTGCCGAATGGTCCGCCTGGATTAGGCGCTTTATTGATAATTACATACTGTCCGACAGGTGTGGCGGAAAGCATCTTGCCGACAGCAATCGGATAGGTTTTAACGACAGTCCCGTTCCTTTGAAGTGTTAATTTTCGCTGACTCGTCGATACGTGGATGGAAAGCGGGATTTGATTGGGATCAGGCAGACCAGGGATGGTAATTTTTTGGCCAACCAAAATGAGGTTTGGATTTGTAATATTATTTGTCCTTACCAATTCACGAAAAGAAACCCGGTAATCTTCAGAAATGGACCACAGTGTTTCGCCTGGCTTAACTGAATGCTGATACATGTCATACCTCCACTATTCGTTTAGTTTACCTTATGTAAGGACATCAGAAAAAGTGGCATCAAATATGAGGGAGAAAAATTTATTATTTGAGTATCATTATTTGGTTAGGTAAAAGGTTGTTTTATAAGCTGCTAAAGTACTAAATTGCTATTCTTTTGCTAATATTGTTTTCAAAATATTTTGGGTAATGGTAGACTGGTAAACGACTACAACTTAGGGGGGGAACTTATGGATAAAAAACAAAGAGATGAAGTAATTGATGAAGCTATAGGAAAAAAATCCATTGAACGGCTCGAATTCAGGGGCGGAGTCTTTTCCGCTACAATTCCGCTTGTGTTCTTTATCGTCTGGGCAATTTCATTAAGTGTTGCAGAACTTGTGACGGAAGAAGCACTTGTGCTGGGGATGGTCTTGGGAATTGCGATAGGTTTATTTTTCTGTAAATCGAAATGGTCAGATTATGCTCAGAGTTTATTCTCAGGAATGGCGCAGCCGATTGGGGTTATAGCTGTAATTGCCTGGTTCTGGGCAGGAATGTTCGCTAAGCTGCTTTCTGCTGGCGGGCTTGTTGATGGACTGATATGGTTTGGGTTTCAGACAAATCTGGAAGGCGGACTTTTCGTCGGATTGACGTTCTTGCTTGCTGCCTTGTTTTCCACTGCAGTCGGAACAGGGTATGGAACGGTGGCGACCTTTGGTATTCTGATGTATCCAGCGGGAATTATTTTAGGTGCAGATCCTGTTGTATTACTTGCTGCCATTCTGAGTGGTGCTGTGTTTGGGGACAACCTTGCACCCGTTTCTGATACGACCATCGTATCTGCAACGACACAGGAAGCGGATGTTCCGGGAGTGGTGCGTTCCCGATTTAAGTATTCCATCGCGGCAGCTATTCCTGCGCTGATCTTATTTGTTCTGTTCGGCGGAGGTGGAGAAGCAGGGAGCACCGCCGCTATGGCGCAGCTTCAGGAGCAAGTAACACCTAACGGACTGCTGTTACTCATTCCATTTGCGATTGTCTTGTATTTGGCGCTCTCAGGTCACCATTTGCTGACATCCCTCACATGGGGAATTGTGGCATCCATCGCCTTCATCTTCATTTCCGGTACACCTTTTACAGAAGTTATTCATATCTACAAGAATGATGCCGGAACAGCGGTGGTTGAAGGAGCTTTGATGAGCGGGATCGGCGGTTATTTCAATATGGCGATCTTAATATTATTTATCTTGGCAGCTGCGCATTTGATGGAAGCAGCAGGAACAATGGAAGTCATCAAGAACTTCTTCTTGAAACTGATTAATAATGTTGTACGCAGAGCGGAGCTTTCCATATTTGGAATTGTGGCCTTCTTGAATATTTTCATTACAATTAATACAGCAGCAGAAATCGCGGCTGCACCATTTGTCCGTAAGATCGGTAAAGAAATGAATATTCATCCATACCGAAGAGCCAATTTCCTGGATACGGTGTCCTCTTCACTTGGATATATTTTTCCGTGGAGCGGCGGTGTGCTGCTTGCGTGGGCAACCATTAAAGGAGCAGCTGATGAGTATGATTTTCTGCCGATTGTCAGTCCGACTGAGGTATTTCCATTTGTATTCCAGGGCTGGGGCTTGTTGATTGTCATGCTGATTGCGGCATTAACTGGTTGGGGGCTGCGTTACACCGGTAAAAATGGAGAAGAAATTAAGCCGAAAGACTATAAATAGACAAGAAAAGAGGTGCCGGGGCGTATTGCCGGCACCTCTTTTCTTGATAAACGCATCAACGCGCTAACACGTTAAAAGGGACAGTCCCTCTTAGTGCGGTGAAGCGTTAAAGTGCTTTAGACAAACAAGAAGTAGGATGTGAACAAGATGCAAAGTGCATACATGATCGGATGTACTTCTTTAAAACGTTTTTGAGAGATGAGGGCCAATGGGTAAAGGATAAATCCAAGGGCGATCCCAGTAGCAATGCTGAATGTCAGTGGCATCATCAATATCGTGATAAAAGATGGAACTACAATCTCCATTCGGCTCCAATTGATTTTACTCATTTCAGTTGCCATAAGCGCACCGACAATAATCAACGCTGGAGCTGTGACTTCAGGAGTGATGACACCTAAAATCGGTGAGAAAAACAATGCAATGAAGAAGCATGCTGAAATTACAATGGAAGTAAAGCCTGTTCGCCCGCCTACAGCAATCCCTGCTGAAGATTCCACAAAGGATGCGGTTGTGGACGTACCTAATACCGCACCGACAACACCTGAAGTGGAATCTGCAAGCAAAGCTCGCCCTGCATTAGGGATTTTATTATCTTTCATTAAACCTGCTTGGCTGGCTACCGCGATTAAGGCACCGGCTGTATCAAAGAAAGCGACAAACAAGAAGGTAAAGATAACAGTCAGGACCTGTGGAGTAAAGATGTCTCCAAGGTGATGGAATACTACACCGAATGTCGGTTCAAGACTAGGCACCTTTCCGACGATCGAATTCGGGATGCTGATTAAACCGAAAATCATTCCAATGATTGTGGTTATGACCATTCCGATAAAAATCGCCCCATGAATACCACGCACGAGCATCAATACCGTAATGACGAAACCGGCCACAGCCAGTCCTGTCAAAGGTGAAGCAAGTTTTCCGATGGATACGAAGGTATCAGGGTTGGAAACGATGATTCCTGCATTTTTCAAACCAATGAAAGCGATGAAAAAACCGATTCCAGCAGCGATTGCGTGTTTTAAATCCTGTGGAATGACATTGATGATTTTCTCACGGATTTTCAGCAAGCTTAAGATCATAAATATTATTCCTGCAACAAATACTCCAGTAAGGGCGACTTCCCAATCAATGCCCATTCCGATACACACAGAGAATGTGAAGAAAGAATTCAAACCCATACTCGGGGCAATGCCGATGGGATAATTGGCCAATAATCCTATAAGGAGTGTACCGACAATCGCTGATAAGGCAGTAGCGGTAAATAAGGCACCTTTATCCATTCCGGATTGACTTAAGATAATCGGGTTGACAACCAATATATAGGCCATCGACAAAAATGTCGTGATACCGGCAAGCGTTTCTTGCTTATAGGATGTAGCACGCTCTTCAAATTGAAAAAACTTTTTCATGATGATTGACCTCCTGTTGTAAAAATCCGATAAAAAAAGCCCTGGCAGGTATCAGCCGCCAGAGCAATATCTAAAAGAATAGAAATAATTTAAGATTCAATCATCACTATCCTTGTAGACAAGCTATTTATGGTAGCTGGTAGAAACGCTCAGGCCATATTCCTGAACTTATACAAGGTTATTATTCAAATATAATAGTAGACATCTTAACAGCAGAAAAACGAAGCGTCAATAGAGATTGAAATTGTCATTCTAATTAAATAATTCTAGAGTCTTTCCCGCTTTAACGCACTAAGAGGGACAGTCCCTCTTAGTGCGTTAAAGCGGGAAAGCAAGAAGCATGCCAAGGCCTGGATTTATAGGGTTTATTAAATGGGGTTCAGGGAATTTTAAAAATACGTATTTCATATAAATGTGTGACAAGGTTTAATTTTCTTAATATAGTAGAAGAAGTGGATAGAGGTAGATCAAGAAACTCCGCTGCCTAACAGAAAGGATCGGACAACAATGCCTCCTCAAATAATGGATTATTTTCAGTTGGGTGTTTTTTCTTCCAACGTAATCATGCGTATGGGACTGTCCACAATAATACCTCATCAGGGTCTCAGTGCCAGTCTGTCCAGCATGCTTTCGGGGCCAAAAAGCGGCTTTATCATGCATAATATTCAGAGAGTTTAAATAGACTATCGATAAGAAATATAGGAAAAATCTCACCAGTCTATGGGAGATGAGATTTTCAGTAGACATAATAGAGTTATAATAAACTTATACTTCAATGCGTTAAAGCGGAAAAAGGGACTGTCCCTCTTAGTGCTTTAATGTGGTAAAGGGAAGGGGGCGGTTTGGTTGAGAGACATTTTAAATTTTGATCAGGAGAGTTATCCGTTTGAGATGTTTTCACCGGTTCATATCCTGGCAATAGGAACTTCAATCTTGTTAATTATCTTTTTCTATCTGGGAAGAAACAGATTAAAAGGGGATTTGAAAGAGCCCGCCAGGTATATACTCGTTGGTTTGCTTATATTCGGGGAGGTTTCCTTTCAGTACTGGTACTATTTCAATGACAGGTGGGACATGATAATCAATTTGCCTTTCCAGCTGTGTTCCTTATCCATGTATTTATGTGC
Organism: Bacillus sp. SG-1; assembly: GCF_000181495.1. Classification (GTDB taxonomy): domain Bacteria; phylum Bacillota; class Bacilli; order Bacillales; family Bacillaceae_B; genus Rossellomorea. The sequence continues at coordinate 124,395 of NZ_ABCF01000002.1, read as the reverse complement.
GATCATGCTGTTGACCAGAAGTTACCGGATCTTTGAAATTAGTTTCTTTGTCAGTATGACAGGCGCATTTGTAGCTATCCTTACACCTGAATTGTTTTTCGGATTTCCTCATTTCCGATTCTTCCAATTTTTTATCGCTCATATAGCAATCGTCCTTTCTTGTTTATATATGGTATGGATTGAAGGATATAGAGCGACTTACACATCTGTCTTTAAATCACTTGCTGCCTTGAACCTATTAGCTTTTCTTGTTTTCTTATTGAATATCACTATAGGGGCAAACTATATGTTTCTTCGCCATAAGCCTGTCAACGCAAGTCCAATTGATTTCCTGGGACCCTATCCATGGTATATATTCTCATTGGAAGCTGTGGCTTTTATATTATTCTCTCTCTTATATTTGCCCTTTCATTACTCCAAGAAAAAGAACTATTCAAGACAGTACTAAAAGTCTATATGCCCAAATAGAATAAATGGGAAGGTTTTCACCGGAAAACTTTCAAATTTTATCAAAGGGGTAATATAAACGATGCCAAAAGTTATTGTGATGTATGAACAGCCGAAAGATAAGGAAGGGTTTGAGAATTACTATTTTAATCACCACACGCCACTTGTCGATAAAGTTCCGCATGTTGTATCTGCTTCTGTTCAAAAAGTGCTTAACACTCAAAATACAGACCTTCAGCTATATATTGTGACAGAAATCGGTTTTGAAGATAAAGCAGGAATGAAAGCTGCTTTTTCCTCCTCGGAATGGCAGGAAGTAACGAATGATGTGCCCAACCTTATGCCATTTTTAGAAAAGCCCCCAGTCATTGCAGTAGTGGATTAACCAGGAGAATCTTTTCTTTCAATTCGAAAGAAGAGATTTTTTTATTGCACTGATAAATAAGAATAAACTTGTATAATTAGAAGTATTCACTGAAATGTTGGGGGGATGGATATGAAAGAATGGAAAGGTGCGGCGGCAATTTGTGTGAATGATCTTAATGAAGTACTTGTCGTCAGGGGTGTCGGCGCAGATACATGGAGTGTTCCTTCAGGAGGGATAGAGCCCGGAGAAACACCTGAAGAGTGCTGCATCCGTGAAGTGGAAGAAGAAACAGGCTGCAAGGTAAGAATTATAAAAAAACTTCAGGTAAAAGATACAGTGATTCAGGGGATTAAAGTGACTACCCACTATTTTGAGGCAGAAAAGACAGGCGGGGAAATAGTGGTCAATGACCCGGACCTGAACATCGAGGAAGCTTCCTGGAAGTCAATTGAAGAATATAAGTCTCTTGCTCAAATGTATCCTGAGGATTTTCCACTGATACATAAGATTGCCAGTCTGCGCAAAACAATTACATAATCAAAAAGGAGCCAACTTCACAGGCTTCTTTTTTATGAACGAATGATAAAAGAATAATAAGCCGCGGAGGAGGGAGTTGTACACCCATACTCGATAACTCCATGCAGCCTGGAAAATTTCCGGTAATACATATTGTTTTTAAATTTTTTTCAGTAAATTGAAACCATTTTTTATAACATTACGACTAATGTGTAGTCTAAAGGGGGGAAAGGGATTGAAAGATTCATCTTTGAATGAAGTATATGAAACTCATTTTCAGGACGTCTATCATTACCTGTTATATTTTACAAATAGTCAGTCAGATGCAGAAGATTTGACTCAAGATACTTTTATCAGAGCTCTCAAGAATTATGAACAATTTGAACAGAGATCTTCTGTAAAAACATGGATCCTGTCTATTGCCAGAAGAACAGCAATTGATCATTATCGTAAAAGAAAAGTGATATCCATTCTACCCGACATTATTGCACATCTGGGAAAAAGTAATGAGGGAAACCCGGATATTGAATTGGATCAAACTAATGATTGGGAAACGTTGCAAAAAGCACTGGCAACACTGAAGCCTGACTATCGGAATGTCGTGATTCTAAGAGGGCTGAAAGAGTATTCTGTCAAAGAAACAGCTGAGATTCTAAATTGTAAGGAATCCAAGGTAAAAGTAGACTTTCACCGTGCCATTAAACTGCTGAAGAACCAACTGTCCAAATCTAGTGAAGGAGTGGTGATCTTTAATGAACAAAAGAGAAGTTGATGAATTTTTGAAACCTTTAAAGAATCGTCCGGACATAAATCCGCGAGAGGAATTCAAACAGGAACTGAGAAATGAACTGTTTGAGAAAAAAACTGGAATGAATAAAAGACCATTCGTTCATTGGATACCCAACCTGGTGGCAGCAGCCTTGTTAGTTATGGGCATCTACATTGGGACGGACCTGATAATATCAGACAATACTCAAGATGAAGTGACGCCTGCCCAACATCTGGACCCTTCCCAATCTGTAATGATACCAGATATAACGGAAGGAGAAGCAAGGGAAGTGGTTGGAACTGCGTTTGCTCATTATTCTGTTATAGTCAATGGCGGTGATCCGGAAACAGGCGAGGTTTTCCAGCATGACGGCATGGAGTACCGTTTCTTGGGGGAAGATTTTTCAACGGAAGAGGAAGTAATGTCTTATCTTCAAGAAAAATATACTGTAAGAGCCGCTGTGATGATTTATAATGAGATTCCATTTATCGTCTTGAAAGAAAAACTTGCTCAGCCAAATAAATATGTATCCGGCAATCTGCTATGGGCTGACGGCGAAGTGTTGCAGCTCAGGGAAGAGGGAGAGAAAACTCGACTGGTGACATATAAGGTGCCTGTTGAGAAAAGTGATCAATATCAAACATTTGAGGTGACTCTCCAATATGAAAATGGGTGGAAGCTTGATGAACAATTACCTTTCACTCATGGAGATAACATGGAGGGAACACCCCAAACTAAAGACGGAGCGTCCGAGAAAGAGTTCACCTTGACCGATGAAGAACAGGAGATTTATGAAAAATTCTTATTGGATTTTAACGAAGAACATTTAAGGAGCCTTGACCCTATCAGCATAGCTAAACTTTATATTTATGCTGACGCGGAAAATAATCAGGAAGCAGTATACGAATTATATACTGACAAAGAAGGACACGTTCAATGGACGAAAGAAGAGCATATTCAGATGTTTGAAACAAGAGAACGCTCAGCAGAGGAAATTCTTGACGCGTATAACGGCTTACCGGATGGTGAATTCCTGGAAGATGAAGACGGGGAGTCGGGGTACATTAAATTTTATAACGCCAATGGGATGATGGGCTTCCAAATGATAAAAGACGAAGATGGCATTTGGAATGTTTCATATATGCCAATACAATAAGATTTGATAAGGCCGGCCGGTGACAGCCGGTTTTTTGTTGTATGTAGTAGCATCTGAAGGAACCTATATCACTCACATAGATAGGATATTAACCTCCACAATAAGACACGAATCCACCTAATCCAAAAAATAAACCTGTAGATAAAAGCAGAATATGGTAAAATAAAAAAGAATTCTGAAATATTAGAAACCGCTTGATGGCGTGTGGTTAATAAAACATATTAATCTTTTTAACATACATAAAATGGAAGGTATCGCTTTTCCTATTAACAGGCTGGGCAGTATTAGGTCCATAAATCATAAAAGAAAAAGCTTATTATGAAGTAAAGCAGTACAGATTCATTATCAGGACTCAAGGGTTTTATCTTTTTCTGTAAAAAAACTTGCAGAAGAAAATAGACTTTAAATATAATAGATAGGAATATATACCTAATTTTTCAACATAGTTCACTAATTTTCGCATGCTTGTTTGTAACGGAAGGGGTCGGATGAGTGAGCACCGAGAATTTATTTATACTAATTTCCATACTAGTGATCAGTGCTTCTGTTTTTGTTTTATTGAAGTATAGTATCCTCTTTCGGAACTCAAAAGCTGTCGGTATGAATTCCGTGGCTGCTTCAGCAGTCATATGGTTTGTCATCACCCTTTTGACAGTTGAACATGGACTACATAAACAGATTTTATTGCAAGATACCTGGTACATTATCATATGTCTGTTTTTATTTACAATATTGGCATTCAGTCTCGTTTTCTATAATCTGAAAAATATTGAACAGGCTAAGAATTCATTGGGATATTTTATCAGCAGTTCTATTTCAGGTGTTTTCCTTATAGCCATACAGTGTAATTTCTATTTAGAAATTACGGGGTTTGATACATATATTTTTAATAATACTTTGCTTTTTGCAGTGCTTCATACAGTGATTACCTTATTTTTATTGACCAGGGTACTGCAACAGATCAGGTTTGATCAGCTTCATGCTCCTGAAAAAGTCCGGAATGCTTCTTTACTTGTGATCTCGCTGATTTGTGGTCACTCTCTTTTCGGGTCGTTATTGACAGTCACTGAAGCTTTCGGCATTACGGTCAATCACGATCTATTCAATGTTGAATATATCAGCGCCATTCTTTTGTTCTTCATTACTGTGGCTAAAGGCGAAAGACAGTACCTGGATGAAAGAGAAACTTTAAATTATATGGCTTACCATGACTCTCTCACAGGTTTAAAGAATCGTTCTTTTATCCAGGAAGCCCTGGCTAAAAAGACGGCTGAGAGTCAAGCGTTTCATCTATTGCTCCTTGATCTGGATTATTTTAAGCACATCAACGATACTCACGGTCATTTTATTGGGGATGAAGTCCTAAAACAAGTTGCGGAATTTATTAAAAGTAAACTCGCAGAAAATGATATAGCTGGAAGATTGGGCGGGGATGAATTTGTTATCCTCTATCACAATGAAAATAGAACATACACAGTAGAAGAATTTTGTTTATCAATACTGGATTATTTCTCTCAGCCGCTCGTTATTGACGGACGGCAAATGACGGTTACCCCATCCATCGGCGTTTCGGCTTTTCCAGAAAATGCTCAAACACCTGGCGATTTATTGGTGAAGGCAGATATCAGCTTGTATAAAACCAAAGGGGACGGACGGAATTCATTTACCATCTTCAATGAACAGCTTGAGAAGAGGTTCAATCAGGAAATCACTCTTCAAGGAGACTTAAGTAAAGCATTGCTGAATCAGGAATTTGAAGTGCACTATCAGCCGATGGTCAGTCTGAAAGAGAAGAAAGTGATTGGTTTTGAAGCGTTATTAAGATGGAATCATCCAGAAAAAGGGATGATCAGTCCCGGCGAGTTCATCCACATTGCTGAAGAAACAGGCTTGATTGTGCCGATCGGTGAATGGGTCGTCAAGGAAGCTTGCCAGCAGGTGCATGAATGGAATCGTATGCTGGATAAAAGTTATAGTATTTCCATCAATTTATCACTTAAGCAATTCTCGAAGAAGGATATTTACGAAGTGCTCACTGGTATCATCGAAGATAGTGGTATGTCACCTTCCCTGGTCACCATAGAAATTACAGAGTCTATGGCAATGACAAATACGGAACACACCCTTTTAACCTTGAAGAAATTTAAGGAGAATGGATACGGAATCTCTATCGATGATTTTGGTACAGGCTATAGCTCACTCAGTTACCTGAAAGACTTTTCCATTAAAACAATTAAAATTGATCGTTCGTTCATTAAGAGTGTCAATGACAGCGGGAAAGACGATGCGATTGTCAAGGCTATCTTGTCAATTGCAGGTAATCTTGGACTGGAAGTGGTCGCCGAAGGAGTGGAGCTGCCCCATCAGGAACATTTTCTCTTGAGCCAGCACTGTAATTATGCACAAGGGTACCATTACAGTAAACCGTTAAACAGCCGCGACCTACTGAGTTACTTAGAGAAAAAGAGCATGGAATATACTATTGAACCTGCACTCACATAAGGGGTTAAAGCGGAACAGAGAGGGAGATGTTCATGAGCTCAGAAGGCAGATTCACCAGCCTGCCAGTCTTGGAAACAGAAAGGCTGATACTGCGAAAAATCACTATGGCAGATATTGATGATATCTATGAGTATGGATCGGATTTACAAGTTTCCAAGTATGTTGGCTGGCCTACTCATGAATCCATTCAAGATACAAAGGAATTTGTGGGACATATTATCAAAGAGTATGAGAGTGAATGTACAGGCTTTTGGGGTATTGAGTTAAAAGAAAATCAAAAGTTGATTGGGACAATTGACTTTGTTTCCTGGCAGCCTAAACATAAAACAGCTGAAATTGGTTATGTACTGTCCAGAGATTATTGGGGCAGGGGCTTCACATCAGAAGCCGCAAAAGAAGTTTTGAGGTTTGGTTTCAACCATATGGAATTGGTCCGGATACAAGCAAGATGCTTTCTGGAAAATATCGGATCCCAAAGAGTCATGGAAAAGGTGGGAATGACCTTTGAAGGAGTAATCAGAAAAGGCTTATTTATGAAGGATAAGCATCAGGATTTAAAACTCTATTCGATTTTAGCAGAAGAATTCAAAAATCAATAACATTCAAAAGTCCGATTAATATCGGGCTTTTTTTTTATTTTTCAGAATATTAGTTGCGTTTAAGAGTAAAATTAATTACTATATAAAGTAAAGGAGGGGTAAAATGGAAAAAAACAAAATTGAAAGTGGCTTCTGCTTTGAAGAATTTCGTGAAAACTTTAAGGATCTGATAGCGGAATTTTCTCGCTCTAAAGAATTTGCAGTTCAGAACAGTTTATTAAAAGAAATGAACAATCTCCGATTTGAATTTGAAGCAGCTAAAAACCTTTATACGTTACGCCATGTCCAGGATTATCATGATATAAAAGCAGAGAAAGAGTACAAGGCTTTCATTTCCAGGGAAGCGGATTATCAGGAACTGGTTCAACTTTATTACCAAGCTCTGCTACTTACACCGAGAAAAGAAGAACTGGAAAAACGCTGGGGAAAACAGTTGTTTCGGCTGGCTGAGGTAAAAGTTCATTCATTTAGTGATCATATAAAAAAAGAAGTGGAGCTCGAAAACAGTCTTATGGGAGAGTACGGAAAATTATTGGGGACTGCGGAGGTTGAATTTAAAGGTGAGATGATTGGGTTACCATCTCTGGCTCAACAAATGAGCAGCAGTGACAGAGAGACCAGGAAGGCTGCATATGTAGCGAGGGCAAGATATTTTGAAGAAAACGAAGAGAAATTTGATGATATTCTTCATAGACTGATAAAAGTAAGGACCGCCATGTCCCGAAAACTGGGCAGGCAAAATTTCATATCACTTGGTTATGAGAGAATGAATCGGACAGATATGTCTCCAAATGATCTGGAAAAATATCGGAAGCAAGTAAAGAAGCACGGAGTTGGGTTTGTTTCTTCCCTAAGAGAATATCAAAAAAATAACTTAGGAGTTGAAGGCTTGAGATTCTTTGATGATAAAATACTATCGGCTGATGGCCCTCCCTCTCTGCAATTGGATACAGATGAGTTCCTGGATAAAATGAAGGACTTATTTAAAGAACTTTCTTCGGAAACAGAGGTATTTTATGATTCCCTAATGGAAAAAGGAAATTATGATCTTCTCCCAAGACCAGGAAAGAAGGGAGGAGGATATGCTACGTATCTCGGGAAGGAGAAGGAGCCTTTCATTTTTGCCAACATGTCCGGTATATCAAATGATGTGCGCCTCCTTACTCACGAAATCGGTCACGCTTTTCAATTTTTTATGAGTAGAGATTTGAATTGTCCCGAATATATTATTCCAGTGGACTCGGCTGAAATCTTCTCGTTTGCAATGGAACGGTTTACATGGCCCTGGATGGAAACATTTTTTGGAGAGGATACGACTAAATACAAACTCTCACACTTAATAGAGGCTTTTATGTACATGCCACTGGCGAGCGCTATTGATGAATTTGAACATTTTCTTTATGAACAGCCCGAGGCTACCATGAGGGAAAGGAAGCAAAAGTGGAGAGAACTGGAAGCATCTTATCAGCCTGAGCTTGATTATGACGGAAATGAATATTTAGAGGCCGGAGGAGCTTTTCATGGAATACCCCACATTTATTTTAGTCCATTTTATTTCATAGACTATGACATAGCCCATATCCTAGCGGTGCAATTATGGGAGTGGGCACAAAAGGATTCTGAAGCAGCGTGGAAAACCTATTTAGATATGTGCAGAGCGGGAGGAAGCCATTCCTTAAAGGAGCATATAGAAGCAGCAGGTCTAAGATCACCTTTTGAAGAGGGTTCATTATCTCAAATCTTTACCTCAGTTGAAAAGTGGCTGAACAAGAATGGCCTTTATTCTTAATGAAGGGGAAAAGATTAGAGAAGAAATAAGCAAAAAATGGTGAGGATAAATCTCTGGGTGTTTGAATAGAACTCAAGGACTCTGCCCTTCACTTTTAATATGGGGCTGACGTAGAGAAGGGCTGGGCGAGTACACCTGGCGGCTTCCTGGCACAGGCAGGAAGTGTTGAGGAGAGTACCGGCCCAGGGAAATCAGCCCCTTCATTTTTGATCAGATTGTAGAGCACAGACTTATATAATTTCTGTCTTATCTTTCGGACGTTCCAATTTCATACGTTCCAGCTCGAGTTTCATCTTTTCGGTCTCCATAACAAAGTTTTTTTGTTTAAGTCTTTCGAGTTCGAGTTGATCTTGGAGAATGGACTGCTTGTACTTATAACTTTTCTGGAAATGATCCGTCACAATGGCTATAATCGGAATAGAGAAAATCATGACAACAGTAACGATGGCTATCAGCATAAAAACGCTCCTTCAAAAGTTTTTTTTCGGGTGTATCCCATTCACTTAAGTATATTCTATCGAATTTGATAGATAATTTTCTCCGTCTTAAGGCGGAGCTTTCATCAACAAGAGAAGGAATTCAATTTGAAGAAAATACTAGCAAGGATTCTTGTCCTCCTACGCCTTGATTTATAAGGATAAATTAACATCCGCTGTGTCATAAAGAAGAATCGGACAGCAAATTCTACATAACAGTAAAAGACAAAAACCTATTGATAAAAGATGAAAGTTTGTGGAACATCATTGGTGAAAATACACCCTATGATATTGAATACGAATGGTATGGCGAAAAAGTTCCATATGTTACGAAAATTTTTATTCATGGACAAGCTCATTCGAGTGAGAATGGACATTAAACCGGTTAAATCATTTATTTAACCGGTTTTTACTTTTAAAAAACCATTGAGTTATTTCGGTCAGTAAATTGCAACTGTGATGTTCTTAAGAGTTATGGGTGGGTTATATAACTCAACATCAAGGTGAAGTAAATTGATGGCAGATTGTAGTTGCTTGGAATGTAAGGTGTTCGATAGCCCGCCGCGAAGTTACTCACTGGCTGGGAAAATCAACTTGTCAGCTCAAAAGCACCAATGAAGCAATAATATTTTTCTTTTCATTATAAATGGGTTGCGACATTGGCATACTTTAAGTAGTATAGAAAAGTAGAAAACGGCAAGTCATTTTGAAATGAGGTTTTACAATGGAGAAAAATTCAATATATGGTTTAACTATAGATCAGCTAACGTCTTGGATTGTTGAAAATGGTGAAAAGAAATTCCGGGCTGCTCAAATCTGGGACTGGTTGTATAAAAAGCGCGTGACGAACTTCGCGGATATGAAGAATATCGGCGCTAACTGTATTACTCTGCTGGAAGAAAATTTCCACCTGGGTACTCTTAAAGAAGAGATCAAACAGGAGTCCAAAGACGGAACAATCAAGTTCCTGTTCAAGCTTCAAGATGGCAACTTAATCGAGACAGTTCTTATGAAGTTTAACTATGGGTATTCTGTCTGTGTGACAACCCAGGTTGGCTGTAATATCGGCTGCTCCTTCTGTGCCAGTGGATTGCTGAAAAAGAATCGTGATTTATCCAGCGGTGAAATCGTTGAACAGATCATGAATGTCCAGCTCCACTTGGATTCCAAGGGAAATGACGAAAGAGTAAGCCATATCGTCGTAATGGGAATCGGTGAACCGTTTGACAACTATGATAACCTGATGGATTTTCTTCGTGTCGTAAATGACCAGAAAGGTCTTTCAATCGGAGCAAGACATATCACGGTTTCAACAAGCGGTCTTGCAAACCGGATCTATGATTGGGCAGATGAGAATATTCAAGTGAACTTGGCTGTATCATTGCATGCACCAAATAATGAGCTTCGTACACAGATTATGAAAATCAACAAAGCTTATCCACTTGAAAAACTAATGCCAGCTATTGATTATTATCTTGAAAAAACAAACCGCAGGATTACATTCGAGTACATCTTGTTACAAGATGTTAATGATCACAAAGCAGAGGCACTTCAGCTCGCGAAACTTCTGAAAAATAAAAAGCATTTATCTTACGTTAACCTAATTCCTTACAATCCAGTGGATGAACATGGACAATACCAGCGAAGCACAAAAGAAGCCATCGTTGAATTCTATGGTACTCTATTGGATCAGGGAATTAATTGTGGTGTCCGGACTGAACATGGTACAGATATCGATGCTGCCTGCGGACAGCTGCGAAGCAAACAAATCAAAAAAGATAAAGAAAAGATCCGTTCATAAAAATGAGAGTCGGTATGCTACTAAGCAGCCGGCTTTTTTGTGCTTTTTACAGAGCGAGGTCACTATACCTCGCCGGTGCGGTACATCATTTGCATCGGAATTTCAGGTTGTCCATCCACCTTGCCATCTCGGTACATAATTTCTTGGTAATTTGTAAATCATGCCCCTCGCTCCGTGACGAGCGACACAAAAGTATTAACAACATTGAAAATCCATAAATATCCTCGTATTCAACCAAAGGGCCATTTAAATGAACACTAAAATCTTGAGTTGGAAAAAAGCCTCACATTAGCTTCTTTGCTTTGTACCTCTGCCAAAAGGCAGCACATTAAAAATTATTTGCATAAAAGAAAAAGCAAATCATAAACGGTTTCAGCTTTTTTTTCAGATTTTATCAACCCTTATTGATGTAGAATCGTCTAATATTAAAAAGAACCAGAGAGGGGGGGATGCTATGAATAAGAGTAGCTTTTCTACAGATGATGCTTTTTTTGAATATATCTTTCACCACTATAGTGACGATGTTTTAAGATTGGTTTTTACATATGTAAAGAAGAAGGACATAGCAGAAGACCTTGTACAAGAAATTTTTATCAAGTGTTATAAAAATATGGATAAATTTCAAGAGAAATCTTCAATTAAAACCTGGATATTTAGTATTACGATCAACCAATGTAAAGATTATCTGAAGAGTGCTTACTACAAATACATATATCTAAGTGACAAAATTTCCGCTATTGCTAAAGGAGGGACCAAAACACCTGAGGAACTCTTTATGGAGGAATACGGAAAACATAGACTAACTACAGAAATTTTAAATCTATCATTGAAATACCGTGAAGTAATTTCTCTATATTATTTTCAAGAGTTGAAAATAAAGGAAATAGCAAATGTATTGGCGATAAATGAAAATACAGTAAAATCACGTTTAGCCAGGGCAAAAGAATTGTTAAAGAAAAATTTTGAGGAAAGGGGATATAAGGATGGAGAGAATTTTGAAAGAGCAAGTGAACGAATCTCCAATCAATAAGCTTTGCTTAAGCTCTGAGAAAAAAAAGGAAATGATTTATCAAATAAAACAGAGTGGAAATCCAAAGCGAATGATTGTAAAGAAGCCTATTTTTGCCCCAGTGTTATCAGCTGTATTTGTTGTAGCTAGTCTATTTATCTTTGCCTATTATGGTGGCGTAGGATTAGAAATCATTGATGGAAAAAATGCTGTTAATGGTATTCACTATTATGATGTAAATAAAGAAAGACCCTCATCTATCGATGAAGATTTTAAATTTCTCACAAAGCTTCCTTTTAAGTTAAAGGAATTTGATGTAAACCAATTACAGAACGAGAATACAACCGTTGTAACATTTTACGGGGAAGAAAATCAATATCTAAGAGTTGAGTTATTAAAAGAAGATCCAATTTTTTTCTCCCCTAACGATTTTAATGGAGAAACAATTCAAGATGGGAACTTTGTAGGGTATTACAGAGACGGGCAATCAGATACTGGACCAATTATTACGTTTGATCCAAGTCTGAGTATACTACATTGGGAAGAAGATGGAGACCTTATTTACGGGTTAACATATAATCCAGGAGACTCTAATGTTATGCTCTACAAAAAAGAATTAATCTATATTGCCAAGTCATTTCAGTAAATCTAATAAACCATTACAGAGAAAGTGTTAAGGGAAAACGGTATAGTCATTTAAAGTTTTACAATATGAAAATCATTATAGTCCAACTTATCCTTCAAAATTAAATGCTGTTTCTGAGTATACTTATCAAATTTCCTTTTGCAGAAAAAGCAGCGTTTGCTGACAAGCAGCCGCCCCTTTGTTCAAGTAATGGAGGAGTTTAATAGAATAAGCGAAACTAAAATTTGTATGTTTTCGTCTAATTTATTAAGAAGAATTCGGTTAAGTTTAGAAAGGATAAGTTTATAATGAAATTCTCAAAATTAGTTGCATTATGTGTAATCTCACTATTGTTATTTATGGGGTGCCAATCAAGTGATAATGCTGAAACTCATATTGTACGGGGAGAAACTACTTCGTGGAAAGCGAACCTTGAAGTAGTGTTTACTGCTGACCGAGAAATGTATTATGTAGGTGGGAGCTTGAAGTCCAAGTCCGATTCAATCCCAAAAGAAGTCACGTATTTTATAACCCACTCACAAGGAGGGGGTTCTGGCACATCAAGAGATGGAAACGGTGAATACATTAAAATACCCCAAGGTGGAGGAAATAACCCCCCTGGAGATATAGAAGCATTCGCCGAGGAGATTACACTACGTGTAGAATGGGAAAGCGAAGATGGCGAAACTTTTAATGAAACAATACCTTTAGATTAAGTCACTTCTAGGTATCCACCTTATTCAAGTAAAGGGCAGTTTAGTTGAATAATCAAAACTCAACTGATTTGGATTAAGTAATTTTTATGAATAACAGGAGTATAAATTTCTAATTAAGGGGTGATTTTATCCAAGACCTTAGAAAGAAAAATACTATTTCGAAAATATCATTATTGTCCTTGGCATTAGCTCTTGGCACTACGGTATGGTTAATAACTCTGTTTATAGAGGATAAAATGTTGGAAAAAACAGTTTCTGAAAAACTTGAAGAGACATATGATACTGAAGATATTTCAATTCAATCCGTTGAAGAATTAAAAAAGCACAGTTCTCTTGTAAGTTATCAACTTGAAGGTAACGAAAAGACATTTTTGAGTCTCTATGAAAGGGATAACGGTAATTTGGTTCTAGTAAATACGAGAGAACTTGAGGAATAACAAATGAACTTCTACTGAAGAGGGCGTTTGCTGAACAAGCAGCCCTCTGTTCAAGTAGAGGAACAGGTTAATTGAAATAGATATTAGGGGGAGGTGGAACAAATCCGATTAAGAAAGGGGAAGAGAAATATGAAAAAGACCATTTATATAATAGCAGGTGTATTCATTCTAATTATCATATTGGCAAACGTACCGAAAATAATGGCTTATGCTAATTTATATTCGTTCGACAAGAACAAGGAAGTAACAACCGAAGAAAGGGTTGTATCCTTTGATGAAATATCTGAGACTTTGCACCAACAGAGAAAATTGGCTCAAGAATTAGAAGGTACAAGAAAATACTCATTGATAGGCGACGAAGTGAGAAAAGGACTTGATGAGGCTATTGAACACCAAATGTTTCTAGACAACCATCCACAAGTCAATTCTATTAAAGTTAAAGTGCCAATAACGACATATAAAGATGACAATAAGACAATTGAATTTATTTCTGGAGAGGGCGAGGTTTTAGAAATATTAGAGAATGGTCAATGGAAAAAGTTCAATGGTTCTTAAAATTTAAAGTAAACATTGCCCCACCTTATGGGTTCTGCGGAATAAATAGCAGACCTTTTGTTCAAGTAAAGGGAGCGTTAATGGAAGATCTGGTCGAAGTTTAATGTAGGGATTTTTGTGTCACTCTTCAAGAGCGCTAAAAGTATATGTCATTGAAGAGTTCCCAGAAGAAATCTGTTCTTTTGCGTCATTATTTCTCCAGAATTGTGTTATAACAAGCTAATAATATTCTAAGGATTAAATGTAAGAAGAGGTCTCTTTATAATAAAGCATAAATTAAATAATTTGAATTGAAATATATAATTAAATAATAGGGTAGAGTCCTGACAGTTGTGTCAAAAATTTCATTATCTAAACTTTGTGGCACATTTGTCAGGACTTTTGTGTCAATCGTCACTCCGCCAGCGAAGGTACTTCCACCTAGTAAAAGTCTCAAAAACTCCCCATCAATCTCAAAAAGCCCCTAAAAATGGTAAAATACTCTATAATGGTCCTATGAACCTAGACAAACGATAGAGGTGTATAAAGATGAAAATGATTGGGATGATCGGCGGCATGAGCTGGGAATCTTCCGCGGAGTATTACAGAATCATCAATGAAATGATCAATGATCAGCTTGGTGGACTGCATTCGGCGAAATGCCTGCTCTATAGTGTGGACTTCACAGAAATAGAGCGTTATCAGTCAACTGGTGAATGGGGGAGGGCTGCGGACGTTTTAGGCGAGGCTGCAAGTTCTTTAGAGAAAGCTGGCGCTGACTTTATCATTCTTTGTACTAACACGATGCACAAAGTGATTGATCTTATTTCTGAGCATATAAGTATTCCCGTTCTTCATATAGCAGATGCAGCTGCGGTACATATCAGATCCCAAGGGATTAAGTCTGTTGGTCTGCTAGGGACCAGGTATACGATGGAACAGGATTTTTATAAAGAGCGGCTTAGAATGAATGGAATTGAAGTGGTGGTACCTGATGGGAAGGAAAGAGAAAAAATAAATACAATCATCTTTGATGAGCTGTGTGTTGGCAGGATAGAGGGAGAATCTCGAGAATATATGAAGGATATCATAGAGTCATTACAGACAAAGGGAGCGGAGGGGATTGTCCTCGGTTGTACGGAGATCGGCCTGCTGATCAAGGAGAAGGACTGTAATGTGCCTGTTTTTGATACTGCACTTATTCATGCTGAAGAGGCAGTGAAAAAAGCGTTGCAAATCGATTAATGTCAGGTGCCGGGATATCAGTTGATAACAAGCCGGCACCATTGCTCCTAACAACATTAAATTTTCCCGAAAAGTTTAGACTGCCTCGAAATGCCAGGATTACCAGGAACCCAATTGGCAGGAACAAGCTCTCCGGTTTCACGGCTGTATTGAAGTGCTTGTAGAAGCCTTAAGATCTCGTAAACATTGCGCCCTACTTCCAAAGGGTTCACAAGCCTTGAAGCGATGACTCCTTCTGGGTCTATGATGATTGTGGCTCTTAAAGCAGCACCTGTTTTTTCGTTGAGGACCCTGTAGGATCTTGAAATTTCATGTGTTCTGTCACTGACCAAGGGGTAGGCTACCTTTGATAAAGAAGGTGATACCTCAGTAAATACTTTATGAGCATAAACGCTGTCTGTGCTGATTGCCAGGACTTCAGCGTTTAAAGATTGAAATACAGGGTAAATAGCAGCGACCGCTGCCAATTCAGTCGGTCAAACAAATGTGAAATCACTTCCATAAAAAAACAGGACCACCCATTTTCCCCGTAATTCTTCTAATGTAATGGTCCTGATTTCTTTATCGGAATTATAAAAGGCTTCTGCCGAAAATAAAGCAGCAAAATCGTTAGTCTGTGCACAAAAGTAATCATTGGCAGGCTGGTTTGCTTTATTATCCATTTCCTCACCTCATTTCTATACGATAAATTAAATATATTCAATTACTGCACTTAATAGTAGAAGCAGAATGTCATGAAAAAGCATTCCAGAAATCATGACATATCAGTAGATGAAAAAGAATTTTCAAGTGACCTCTTTTAAATGGTAAAAAAGTGAAACTTTTTGAGGGCAGGATTCGTTATTTTATATAGGGTCCAAAATACAAAATTGAGCGTGATACAAAATGAATATTTATATGATTTTCGCAGTTTGTCTCCTTTCGTATGGTTTTGGAGGCTTAAATGGTGCTTACTACCTGACCGAATATTACCTGAAGGATGATATCCGCCGATACGGAAGCGGAAATGTCGGGGCAACAAACGCAGGAAGAGTGCTGGGGAAGAAAGGTTTCCTCCTCACGGTACTTATCGATGTGACGAAAGTGATGACTGCTTTGACGATTAGTTATTTAATTACCGAAAATGAGACCATTGCTATGGCATTGAGTGCTTTATCGCTTCTACTCGGCCATATCTTTCCATTGCAACTTGGATTCAGGGGAGGAAAAGGTGTGGTGGTCTTTCTCGGTGCATCCCTATTCTTAGTTCCTATAAGCATCTTTATATTCGGTATTATATTCGGAATAACTTATTTGCTGTTAAGAGATTACAAGAAAGCCGGGTTCATTTCCATGTTTTCAATTCCTATCTCTGCTTTTTTATTGAACCAGCCTGCACAGTATGGAACAGCACTGCTGATCATGCTCGGCATCGTCCTGTTGGCACATAAAAAAACACCGACCCAACGTCACCACCGGCATATTAGGAGGATTGAGGATGAATAAAGAGTCTCTTCACTATAAAATTGCAGATGAGCAAGAAGAATTTAATCAAATACATAGAATGAATTATCAAACATTTGTTGATGAAATACCTCAACATGGGGTTAATGAAAAAAAGATTCTCATTGATAAGTTCCATGTTGAAAATACATATATCATAGCGAAAAAGGGGAATGCCCTGGTTGGGATGATAGCAGTTAGGGGAAATCGTCCTTTTTCTTTAGATGAAAAATTGAGTGAAATTGATTCTTATTTACCGGATGGAAGCATTCCTTGTGAAATTCGTTTGCTGTCTGTAAAAAAAGATTTCAGAAGCAGTACGGTTTTTTATAAATTGGTTGAGAGAGCTGTATCCCATTGCCTCGAGCACGGTTATAACCTGGCCCTTATCTCGGGGACTGTAAGGCAGTTGAAATTATATAAGCGGATTGGCTTTGAACCCTTTGGCCCTTTGGTTGGTGAAGAAGATGCCCGTTTTCAACCGATGTATCTGACTAAGGAAAGGTTTATAAAAAGCGCAAAGGTTTTCAACAAGCTGATGATCAGGCAGTCTCCCAACAAGGAATCAATGAATTTCCTACCCGGGCCTGTTCCCGTCCACACTCAAGTGGAAGAAGCATTCTCGCAAGGAGCGGTTTCACACCGATCGGAAGAATTCATTTTGCAAATGAATGAAGTTAAAGAAAAGCTCAAACAACTGACAGGTGCTCAGCACGTCCAAATTCTCGTCGGAACCGGTACCTTAGCGAATGATCTGGCAGCAGCTCAATTAAAAAGATGTGCAGGGCAAGGGCTGATTTTGGCAAATGGGGAATTTGGTTTTCGTCTTGTCGACCACGCAAAGCGAATGGGTCTTTCCTTTAGGGTGATTGAAAAGGAATGGAATGAGCCTATATCCCTGGCTGAAGTAGAAAGGTATCTTTTAATTAATGAAAATATCAGCTGGCTGTGGACGGTTCATTGTGAAACATCAACTGGCTATTTATTTGATTTGATAGGGCTGGAAAAACTATGCCGCAAGTATAGTGTCAATTTGTGTGTCGATGCTTGCAGTTCTGCCGGAATCGCGCCACTGGATTTGGAAAATGTTTACTTGGCGACTGCCGTAAGCGGGAAAGCCCTGGGTTCTTATCCAGGCTTGGCAATTGTATTTCATCGCGAAAAAGTTGAGCCTGATAGGACTCTTCCGCGTTATTTGGATGTGGGGCTGTACCAGGAAAATGGAAGTGTGCCTTTTACACACTCTTCTAATCTGGTATCTGCACTCCTCTCAGCCTTAAATACTTTGGATAGGCAAAAAGGTTTACTTCTTTATAAAGAAGTGAAAAGTATCCTTACGAGAGAGGGACTTGAATTCCTGGGGGATGACTCCTATTCACCTGGAATCATTACGATTCCTCTCAATGAATTTATTTCATCAAAAAAGTTTGGTGATAATCTTAAACGCAAAAACATTATCGTAAGCTATGAAAGTGACTATTTACTGAAGAGAAATTGGGTGCAGTTAGCATTGATGGGAAAATATCATAGAGGTGAAGTGATGAAGGCAATGGGAACTATAATAGAAGAATATAATAATATTAAAGTAAGTGCAGAAACAGTTCAATGATGATCAGGAAACTCGATTCTGCCCAAAACATCACTTCACTCAGACTAGTCATCCTTACTGTCATGGCACTTTGGATCAAGACAGCTTTTGTTTTATTCTTGGGTTTTGATTTACAGGTCGTTTCCACACCTGAGATACCTGCCATCTTGTTGAGCCCGGCCGGATCATTGATATTGTTGTTTGGAATAAGTTTCTGTTTTTCCAAGTCTTTTAAGCCCTCACTCTTCTGGGGCGCATGGCTTGTGGCGAATGCCTTATTGTACGGGGATTTACTGTATTATCGGTTCTATGCTGACTTTATCACCCTGCCGATTCTTTTTCAGTTTGATAATGTTGGGGGACTTGGTCCAAGTACGCTGGAGTTGATGAGTCCCTGGGATCTATTGCTCTTTATTGATCTTTTTATTATTGCCTGGCTTTTTAAGAAAAGATCGAACAGAGAAACAGTAATTAAAACAAAACAAAAAGTTTGGTATGCCTCTGCCGGACTCATGTTGGTATTAATCACAGTCGGCTTCGGTTTAATCCGATCACCCTATCTGTTTTCTGCATCCTATGACCGGGATGGGCTTGTCAAAGCTCTTGGTCCATATAATTACCACCTTTATGACTTTGCACTGGGAGCAGTAACTCCTTTGAACCGAACCTTAGCATCCAAAACGGATGCGCTGCCTTCAGAAGATTACCTGAAGAATAAAACAGGTCAATCTACGGAACTGTTTGGGATAGCCAAAGGAAAGAATGTAATGCTGATCAGTATGGAGTCCACGCAGGATTTTGTGATCAATCGGAAGATAGAAGGAAAAGAAATCACTCCATTTCTCAATGATCTCATAAAAGACAGTTTTTATTTCAACAATATTTATGATCAGACTGCACAGGGGAAAACGTCAGACTCAGAGTTCATGATTGATACGGGGCTATACCCGCTTGCCAGTGGTTCGGTGTTTGTTCAAAAGCCTGAAAATACGTATTACAGCCTTCCTCATATTTTAAAGGAGGAAGGATACTATTCATCCGTTTTTCATGGTAATGAGAGAACGTTTTGGAACCGGGAGAATATGTATACTGCGCTGGGCTATGATCATTTTTATTCTGAACGGGATTATAAGGTGACCGAAGAAAATTCGGTGAACTATGGAATTAAAGATATCGAATTCTTTGAACAGACTGCCGGGAAATTGGAGGATCTTCCTCAACCTTTCTATTCGAGGTTGATTACCCTAACCAATCATTTTCCATTTTTGCTGGATGACAAGGACAAATTGATTGATGAAGCCGATACAAAAGTGGATGTCGTCAATCGGTATGTCACAACTGTCCGGTACCAGGATGAGGCAATTAAGTATTTATTCGACGACCTTAAGGAAAAAGGAATATATGAAAATACTATGTTTGTTCTCTATGGCGATCATTATGGGATCTCTGAAAAGTTTGAAGACGGAGTTTTTGAAATTACTGGCCAGGAGGCGTCTCCCGTAAATCATGTTGCATTGCAGCAGGTTCCCCTGATTATTCATATTCCGGGAGTGGAGGGAGAGGTAATTAGCAAAATTGGCGGTGAAATTGACATCCGTCCAACCATTCTTCACTTATTGGGTATCCAAACAGAAAATAAATTATCATTCGGACACGTCCTCTTTACAAGAAATGAGGAGCATCCTGTTATTTTCCGGGACGGAAGCTTTGTGACCAAAGATTTAACTTTTAATGATGGTGTTTGTTACAAAAACTCAGGTAAGCAAATATCCCCATCAAGCTGTATTCCTTTTCAGGAGACGGTAAGAAAAGAACTGGAACTGTCTGATGATATTATCTATGGTGATCTTATAAGGTTTCTACAATAATGACAATGACCTTTTGCAGAAGTGCAAAGGGTTTTTTGTTAGAACATAATTAACACTTTTCCGTAACCATTTTTGTTTGATAGATGAAAGTGGTTTCTGCTGCAGTTGCGGGATTCCGCAGGACTGGCGGTCAGCCAGCAGAAGGTCACGCATCAGCTTTATCAACCCTATTAACAATAGAAAATTTTCTCTTCTATTCCTGCCCTCCAAAACATAAACTGTACAAGCTGTTTTGGAAAAGGTGGAGAGATTATTGAGTATCAGCATTCTTTTTAGTTATATTATATTGGGTCTTACCCTTGCTGCGCCTATAGGGCCCGTCAATTCGGCGAGATTGGATAAAGGAATCAAGAACGGTTTCTGGCATGCATGGATAGTGGGAGCGGGATCGATGATTGCAGATGCCATTTTCATGCTTCTTGTCTATGTAGGTATGGTACAGTTTCTGGATGTTCCTGCTGTGCAAGTATTTTTGTGGCTTTTCGGCGGATTCGTTTTAATTTATTCAGGGATTGAAAGTATGGTAAGTATCAAGTCATTTTCCGTTGAGTCTGTCAGAAAAAGGGATTCATTGGGTAAATGTTTTTTAACAGGATTTGTCATGTCCATCTCTAGTCCGCTTTCGATTCTCTTTTGGCTTGGTATCTATGGGTCTGTATTAGCAAAGACGGCTTCTGAAAACGGGACAGGCGATCTGTTGATTTACAGCAGCATGATTTTCATAGGGTTAACACTCTGGGACGTTTTTGTGGCATCACTGACAACTACATTCAGAAGATATTTTCACTCGAATATCTTGGTAATCATTTCGACTTTGTCAGGTATTTCATTGATTGGATTCGGGGTATATTTCGGGTATCAGGGAATTATTGCTTTATTCGGTTGAAGTCATTAAATTTATTCTTTGTTTGGAGTTGGTTATGTCAGACTGTGTGGCAGAATTTGCTCCCGCTTAATTTTCGAAAAGTTTTAAAAATAACTCGTCCTGTTAGAGTAAACTATATTGAATATATGTATAATGGAGGTAATCTGAAAAGTAAGGGTGGGAAATATGCAGCCAGTCGGTAGTATACCTGAAAGACTATCTCTGTTGAATGCATTGAATAGTATTGGAGAAAACATCATTATTGCAGATTTGGAGTATAATGTGGCGTGGATGAATAGTTATGCGGCTAAGTTGTTGACTGATTTGGCACCATTATTCGGACTTGAAAGTGCAGGAGAAATGATAGGGCTGAATATGGGGGCTTTTCACCATGCACCATCCTACCAATTGAAAATAATGAATGAGCTTACAGAAATACATAAAGCGAGAATAACCATCCGGGAAAAATTTGCTGCAGATATCGTCATTACACCGATAAAAAATGAAAAAAATGAAATTGATGGTTATGTTGTCATGTTGATGGATGTGACCACAAAAGCCAAAGAGGAACAAGACAAGGAGAAGTTGATTAAGTCTTTGTCAGTACCAATAATTAAAGTCTGGGACAGGACTATTGCCTTACCATTAATTGGACACTTTGATAACGACCGGGCTGAGAGAATGATTACAGCTGTCTTGCATGAATGTGCCTCTAATAAGATTGAGTATGTCCTGGTTGACTTAAGTGGAATTTATGAATTGGACATGAATATTAAATATCATATCCAAAATTTATGTGATTGCTTAAGTCTTATTGGCTCTCAATGTGTGATTGCAGGCATCACTCCTGAATTTGCCAAGGCAGCAGGCGAATTATCCGGGAAAAACCTTATTTTTAGCAATGCCCATGCAGGATTGAAGTACGTTATCGATAAGCTAAAATAATTATTTTAAAAATAAGTGTTGTTTTTACTTTCAAATGTTCCGGAAATCTGTTATGATAAAGATGAATTATTTTTGTTCGGTATGTAAGGAACGAAATCAATCATTCTGAATACCGCTGAGAGCAAGGATAGTATTAATTTGTGTGAAACGCACTAGGAGGCAACAAAAATGGAAAAAGGTACAGTAAAATGGTTTAACGCAGAAAAAGGTTTCGGATTCATCGAAGTTGAAGGTGGAGAAGATGTATTCGTTCATTTCTCAGCTATTCAAGGTGAAGGTTTCAAATCTCTTGACGAAGGTCAAGCAGTAACATTCGACATCGAGCAAGGTCAACGTGGACCTCAAGCTGCAAACGTTTCTAAAGCGTAAGCAGAGTTTTTATAGCACTTTAAGCCGGCAGGATATCTGCCGGCTTTTTCATGTTCTTAAGAGATAGAATAAAGCAAGGTGTAGAGGGTATAGAGGAAATATTAATAATGTATTGGGGGGAAGGGAAATGGCAGACAAACAATCCTCTGTAAAGAATACAAAAGTTGCCTTTTTTATTAATCTCTTATTCGCCATCGTTGAATTTATCGGTGGGGTGATGACAAACAGTATGGCGATTCTTTCGGATGCGGTTCATGATCTTGGAGATTCTCTCTCTCTTGGGAGCTCCTGGTACCTGGAGAAATTGTCCGGAAAGGGCCGGAATTCAAGGTACAGCTTTGGGCACCGGCGTTTTTCTCTCCTGGGTGCACTTATAAATGGTATCATTTTGATTGTTGGTTCGCTGTTTGTCTTGTATGAGGCCATTCCCAGACTATTTCATCCGCAGCATCCAAATGCTCAGGGAATGGTATGGCTGGCAATCTTAGGGATTATTTTGAATGGAATTGCAGCTTATCGTCTTCATAAAGGCTCGTCAATGAATGAAAGTATTCTAAGTTGGCATATGCTGGAGGATATCCTTGGCTGGATTGGGGTTTTGATTGTCAGTATTGTGTTACTGTTTAAGGAAATTCATATACTGGATCCGATTCTGGCGATCAGCATAGCTGGTTTTGTTCTGTTTAATGCTTTTAAAAAAACGGTCAAGACTATGCGGATTTTTCTCGATGGAGTCCCGGAAGGTATTAATCTGGACGCTGTTGAAAAGGATATGAAGAAGGTAGAAGGCGTGGAAGAAATATCACATCTGCATATAGGGTCTATAGACGGTGAAAAGAATGCCATGTCTGCTCATGTTAAAGTTCGGAATGGACTTGAGGCGAGGGATGAAGAGAAGATAAAAGAAACAATCAGGAGTCAGCTTTCATCTTGTAACCTGACTCATTCCACAATTGAAATTAATCACTCGTGAATCTTAATTTGCAACAGATGACTAAGGAGGAAAAGCTATGTCTGAGCTCTTGGGGTTATTGAAGCAGGGTAATAAATCAGCACTTCTCGCAGCAGTCATAAACGCAATCATTGCTGTAGTAAAAGGGGTTGCCTATGTCTTTACGGGGAATGTAGCAATGTTCGCTGAAACTTTACATAGTATAGGCGATTCTGCGAACCAATTTTTTGTTTTTATCGGTTCGGCCTTAAGTAAAAAATCTCCTACCGCCCGCTTTCCAAATGGCTTTGGCAGGCTGGTGAACCTTGTCTTACTAGCTGCAGTATTAATTGTCGGAATCATGGCTTATGAAACGATTATTGAAGGGTATCATCATATTTTACATCCTGTCGAATCTAAAGGGTTCCTGATTAACGTGTCTGTTTTATCGTTTGCTGTCATCCTTGAGGCCTTTGTTTTGTTCAAAGCAATGAAAGAAACCTTGCATGAAGTTGGTATAGAAGCTAAAGGGTTCAATATTGTGACGAAAAGTGTAGCCAACGTCAATAAAGCAAAAGCAGCAACGAAGCTGGTCTTTTTAGAAGATGCTGTAGCAACAGGCGGAGGCCTGTTAGCTCTAATAGCCATCGTGATTTCTCAATACACTCCTTTTCACCAAGCCGAAGGAATTGCTTCTATTATAATTGGGATAATGATGTTCTTTGTTGTCGGAAAAACATTCTTGGATAATGCAGCAGGAATTTTAGGTGAAGCAGATTTAGAAATGAGAAGCGTTATAGGTGAAATCGCCTATAAAGATCCGGGAGTTAAAGACGTTCAGGATATTGCTGTGTTAAAAGAAGGTGATGAATATCATGTGGAGCTGGTTGTTGAAGTCGATCCAACCATAACTGTTGCAGAAGCTGATGATATAAAAGACCGTCTGGAGGACAGGATATTAAGGGAAAACGGGGTAACAGATGTAATTGTTGAATTTGATGAGGACGATAAGTATTCCAAGTGGAAAGAACAAGGGAAAAACAATATTGACTAGTCAGCTGCCTAAGAAAGGCGGCTTTTTTTGGTTTAAGGCTGTGTGTCTATTAAGACGTTAAAAACTTATAGACCAATAAGGCAAAAGATCTAAAAGAAAATGGTCTTAGGCTAGAGTGAATGGACCAAAAAACGAGAGAAGTAAAAAGAAAATGGTCCAATTCCAAAGTGAATGGACCAAAAATACAGGGAAGTACAAAGAACTTGGTCCAATACTCATCCGAATAGACCAAAAATCGATTCAAAGAAGAAAATAATCTAAGCCGGAAAAATAAGAAGGAGAAAGAGCTTGAGGTGTATAATTACTAACCATCGAACTTATAAGGAGGAAATGTATTGTGATAAAAATGAAACCGATTGCAAAAGCCAGTAATAATAGGTCCGAAATAAAAGACGATTACTGGGGGAAAACAATAACAGAAATCACCCTTGATGACCACCTACATGAAGATGCGCTTGAAGGAATTGAGCTGTTCTCTCATCTAGAAATCATTTTCTATTTTCATCTAGTAGATGAGAGCAAGATTATTAGTGGTGCAAGACATCCAAGGAATGATATCAGCCTTCCTAAAATGGGGATTTTGGCTCAAAGGGGAAAAAACAGGCCGAACCGGTTAGGGCTCACGACTGTAAAATTACTAAAACGCGATGGAAGAAAACTATTTGTCGAAGGGCTTGATTGTATTAATGGAACTCCTATACTTGACATCAAGCCGGTTATGAAATCATTCCTGCCCAAGGAAACCGTAAGAGAACCAAAGTGGACTGACGAGATAATGAAAGATTACTGGAAGTGATTTTTTTATGTGCTGATACAAATCAAACCTAATATCATTCTTTGATACATGTGTCTCAAAGTGAAGACGCCGCAACAAGGAAGGTGTATGACCGGGGCGGAAAACAACATTAATGCCTAAGAGAAAAAATGATTTTTAAAAATTGAAACTTTTAGGCGGTCTCCCTCGTATACATACTATACCCGCTAAAATATAGAGGGAAAGAATTTAAGAGGGGGAAACAACATGGAGTTTTTTGGTATGTTAATGATCTTGATACCTGTGCTGATTGTCGCAGCTATTGCGGGGGTTGGTTATTTCTTTTGGGTTAGATTCCGTTACCGCACAGCCAAGTCCAATCAGGCTTTAATCATCACTGGTCCGAGACTTGGAGACCCAGAAAAAGAAACGAATATCTTTACTGATGATGAAGGAAGATCCATGAAAATCATCAGGGGTGGCGGGTACCGCTTAAGAAGGTTCCAGACATCCACACCTGTCAACCTGACATCGTTTCAATTGAAACTTTCCACACCACGAGTATACACGAACGGGGGAGTGCCGATTGTGGCCGACGCCGTGGCAATGGTAAAGGTTGCCGATTCATTGAATGGAATAGCCAATTATGCGGAACAATTCCTTGGGAAAGATCAAGACGAAATTGAATCAGAAATCATTGAAGTACTAGGCAGTAACCTTAGAGCAATTCTTTCAAAAATGACTGTCGAGGATATCAACAGCGACCGGGAGAAATTCAATGCTGACGTCGCTGAAATAGCCCAGAAGCAATTGGACCTTATGGGATTCAAAATCACTTCCCTTGGTTTGACGGATTTACGTGATGCAGATGAAGAGAATGGATACTTAGAAAACCTCGGACGTCCTCGTATCGCAGAAGTGCGTAAGCTGGCTGAAATTGCTGAAGCAGAAAACGAGCGTGAAACGAGAATTCATAGAGCGCAGACAGATCAGCAGGCTAAAGAAGAAGAGTATAAGCGTCAAATCTCGATAGCTGAGAGTAAAAAGGAGAAGGATATAAAGGACGCTGCTTTTAAAGAAGAAACCGAGAGAGCACGTGCAAAATCCGAACAGTCTTATGAGCTGGAAAAAGCTAAATTGGCAAAAGAAGTGAAAGAGGAAGAATTGACGTTAAAATTCCTTGAACGCGAACGTGCTGTTAAGTTAGAAGAAGAAGAAAGCAAAGTCCGTAAGACAAAAGCTGACGCTGAGTACTATGAAACTACGAGAAAAGCGGAAGCAGAAGCCCGCAGAGCCGAAATTGACGGGGAAGCTAAAGCTAAGATCCGCCGTGAAGAAGGTTCCGCGGAGGCAGATGTTATCCGTGAGCGTGGTAAAGCCGAAGCGGAAGCTCGTAAATTGCTGGCAGAAGCCATGGAGAAACATGGAGACGTCATCATTACTGAGAAACTGATAGAAATGCTGCCGCTATTTGCAGAGAAGATTGCCCAGCCGTTAAATAACATTGATTCTGTCAAAATTATAGATTCAGGTAATGGAAACGGCATTCCATCTTTCGGTAAAAGCATCACTAAGACGATGGTCGACATGCAGGAACCACTAAAAGAAATGACTGGAATCGATGTTGGCGAACTGCTAAAATCGTATGCATCAAGAGGAAATACAAACCGTGCTGACCATGCATCAGGTGGTCAATCACATACTGTACTGGCAGAGCCATCTGCTTCTACTGAGGAAACCCCAGTAGAAGCCAAAGAGAAAGAAAAAGAAGATTAATTGATAAATTCATAATTAAAGGCGCATCCGGACAGGTGATGCGCTTTTTAAGGGGGATAAAAAGTGAAATCAGAGATGATGAAAGTAATGGAAATAATAAAACTGGGAGAAAAGTTGAAAAGTGAATTACGTCACAGCTGGTTATCAAATGGACGCAGAGAAAGTGTAGCAGAACACACATGGAGAACCACGCTCATGGCAGTCCTGATCACTCCTGAGTTATCAGTAGAGGCGGATATGGAAAAGCTGCTTAAAATGCTCATCATACATGACTTAGTCGAGGCTGAAGCGGGAGATATACCTGCCTTTGACACTTTAGACAATGCGAGTTTCAAAACAGCTAAAAGAAATAATGAAATCAAAGCCATTGAGAACATAAGAGATATTCTAAACAATAACACGGGACAGGAGTTATATGATCTTTGGTATGAATTTGAGGAAAAACAAACAATCGAAGCGAAGGTAGCGAATGCCCTGGATAAACTGGAAGCTCAAATTCAACATAACGAGAGCGATCTATCAACCTGGATCAATATCGAACATGAAATGAGTTTCAATTTGGGAAGGCATGTAGAGTTTGACCCTGTCCTTATAACTCTCAAAGACATTATACAAAATGAGGCGGAAGCAAAGCTTAAGGGTGCTGGTATTGATGTTGATGTGCTAAAGGATAAATATCAAATCAAGTCATGAATGAACTGTTTTCGCAAAGCATGTTTTTCTCCACTAAACTCGGATTAGCGGGACGGCTAGTTCCAGCGCCCGAGGTTACGTATCCACCGGAACATAACCCCCAAGAGTCACGCACCTGGAGCGGAAATCAGTTTATAACTGTTTAACAAAAGGAATATTTAAAAAGCTTTTCTTCAAAGTCCACTATAAGAATATCAAACATAATTAATCCTCTTGTTATAATTCAGAATATTTATTATGTTAAAATAAAATGATAGATTATAACAAAGGGGGAGAACAATGGAATTTCTAATAGATACCCAGAGGCTTAAAAAAGCATTGAATATTGTCGGAAGAGTGATTCCGGGGAACCCCTCAGTCCCTGTGTTAAATGGAGTCAAGATTGAAGCAGACTTGAAAGGCTTGATCTTGACTGGGGGAGATTCAGATGTGAGTATCGCAAAAACAATTGATTTACAACAAGCTGATGCAGGAAGAATAATAGCCCCCGGGAAACTTGTTGTACCAGTTAGATATTTTCATAACCTTATTAAAAAAATGCCAGATGACACATTTATTAAAATAAAAAAATTCAACAAACAAGTAAAGATTACTAGCGGTGAAATTGAAACAACTTTAAGTCTGCTGAATGAAGAGGATTACCCTGAAAGACCAGAGAATACCGGTAATGAGGGAGTGAGAATAAAAGGCAGCCTGTTGGTTGAGATGATTAAACAAACACAATTTGCAATATCTGCATCAGATTCAAGGGCCGTTCTGACTGGTGTTAATTGGGAATTTTCAGAGAACCAGTTAACACTGATTGCAACGAACTCTCAGCGAATGGCTATGAGAAAAGCAGCCATGTCATCCCCTGTTACTGGATCATTCATTTTACCGGGTAAAGCTATGACTGAGCTTGTAAACGCTATTGATAAACACCAATTTATACAAATTTACCCTAGTGACAACTTGGTCATCTTCCAAGCTGATGACTTGTTTCTTTATACGAGGCTTATATCAGGAAACTATCCTGATATAACAAAAATCATACCTGAACAAACGACTACGGAGGTAGTGGTTTCACGCATCAAACTTCTTCAAGGAATAGGACGGGCTAATTTACTTGCTTCAGAATGGAAGCATAATAATGTATCCTTCTCCTTGACGAATGAAGGCAGAATTCAACTGACATCCAGTACTTCGGAGATCGGGGTGATCACCGAAAAACTGACCCCGCTGGAAATCAAGGGAGACTTGTCATTGAAGATCTCATTTGACGGAAAGTTCCTTGCAGAAGCACTTAAATCGATGAGTGAGGAATTGGTCTCGCTCAGTTTTGGCGGAAGTTTAAGACCTATCATCATCAAGCCATATAATAAGAAATCGACCATTCATTTAATTTCTCCAGTCAGGGCATCTTAATAGCGACTTTCGATAGAATTTTTCTGCAGAAATTACTTCTGTATCGCTATTGTAAGATACAAATTTACACAAGTGAAAACTAGTGAAATTAATATATTTTTCACATGAGTATATATTTTGGACACTGGCCATCAGTTTGGTCAGTGTCTTTTTTTATGAAAGATTTGACGTGTAAGGATGTTTGATTTCTGTCATAAAAGGATAATTAGCAACTAAGATAAAAAATCATATAACATAAATTCTCAAAAAATAAAAGGCGGTGTAAAGAAATGAGTAAAATAAAAAGGGACAAAGTAAATATTGGTGACTGGGTTAGAGGGTTTGCAAAAAATGGAGCATTGATTCAAGGTTATATGGAAAATATTGATCCTCTAGATCCATTGTTTAAGATTAGAGTGATTGACAGTGATGATAAAGACTTGATTGGCTATTCACTAAACATGGATGACAGCCTGATTGAAAAAATACCTTCAAGTCAAACCCTGACGGAGCCTCAGCTTCAATTTCTGATCGACATTTCTCTACAAACCCAGGACAAGGAATGGTTCTATGAACTTTCCAATGCCTTACAGGAGTTCAAACGAAATGCCAAGGGCAGCCAAGCTAAGGAATTTGTCGAATTCTCCCTATAGCAATCATAATAAATAGTAGAGGGACTAAGAAAAGGAGGGCTAAAGTGAAAGATTTGGAAGCAGTTGCCGATAAGCTAAAAGAGCTGTTAGGAGCAGAAGGAGAAGCACAGGAGGGAATGATATCTCTGGAGCTTCCCAGGAATCTCGAAGTAAAGGTACAGGGCAGGCCTTTCAAAAGTGAAACGGATATGGAGATTCATTTTGAGGCTTTTGAAGATGATGGAACAGCATTGAACCATGCTGAAATCGTCTTGCTGCCGGAGGAAGTGCCTGACTTTACTATCGCCTTAGGCAAAAATGACATTCCCATAACAGCATTGCATAATCACTGGCTGTACGCAGAGCCTGCAATAAAGTACTTACATGTTCAGACAGTAGAAAAGCCGGAGTCATTTGCAAAGAGGCTGTCGGAAGCGTTTAAGGTATTGAAACATTAAAACAAGAAATAAATTGATCCTTTATTTACAAAATAAGGTTGGCTAAAAAAGAGCAACTCCATCACTTGGATTGCTCTTTTCGTCTTTGCAGCATCTTTTTCTCGATAGAAGAAGCGAATTCGCCAATTCTCATTAGGATATAGAATTAAGTCCATTTGGCTGATTACTATTCTGGTATTTTTTATAGTAAGCTAGTAAAAGGGCTTCATAAAGTGAACCCGATATGCATATAGCAAAGGAGGAACACGATGTCATTACATAAATATACAGCTTTTCCTATCATACTACTGCTATTGTTATTGACAGCTTGCAATATTACAGAAATACCTTCTGTTCAAAATACAGATCAATCTCCACTTACTGTTGAAGAAGCTTTATCCCTAGAGGATGGGAGGGAATTGACCGTCCTGGGGTATATCACTGGCCAGCCAGTCTCGACCAGCAGTATAGCAAGAGAGGGATTCTCGAATGATTATGCCTTTGTTCTGGCTGATTCTCGTGATGAAATGAATCTTGACAAAATGATATTTGTTCAAATATCCTCTGAATTCCGGGAAGAATACGGCTTGCAAAGTAATCCTTCTTTAATGGGCATGAAAATAGAGGTAACAGGAACTCGAGAAAAATATTTTGCCCATGAAGGGATTAAGTCGACTACTTCAATGGTGTTAAAAACAGAATTGGGTAATCCCGATGAGGAAGAAGATCCCCCTGAACCTCCTGTCATAACAGATCCTTATTATCAGCAAGCAAAAGGCAAAACCGGTATTGAGCTGAAGAATGCCCTGCATGAGATTATTGATGATCACAGAAAGCTTTCGTATGGGGATGTGTGGGAAGCATTGAGAGAAACCGATGAAGATCCAGCAAATCCGGATAACGTCATTCTCCTGTATACAGGCCGATCTCAATCCAAACTTTTAAATGGAGGAGGTTCAGATGAATGGAACCGGGAACATGTATGGGCAAAATCACATGGCGGTTTCGGGACCTCACAGGGTGCTGGAACGGACTTACATCATTTGAGGCCCACTGACACGACCGTAAATTCCTCCAGAAGTAACCTTGATTTTGATAACGGAGGGTCACCACATGATGAAGCCGCAGGTAATTTCTCAGACAGTGATTCGTGGGAACCCAGGGATGAGGTGAAGGGGGATATCGCCCGGATGTTATTTTACATGGCGGTAAGGTATGAAGGGGACAACGGAGAATTAGATCTGGAAGTGAATGAACGAGTTGAAAATGGATCCAAACCATTTCATGGAAAGTTGTCTGTTTTATTGAGTTGGCATGAATTGGATCCGGTAGATGAAGCAGAAATAAGAAGAAACGAGTTAATCTTTGAAAAATACCAAGGAAACCGTAACCCATTCATAGATCACCCGGAATGGGCGGAAATGATATGGTAGATTGGTTGATTCGCTTAAATGATAAACCGGTGTTATGAAGTGATAATATTAAGAAAAGTACAGCTGCAGCTGTACTTTTCTTATGCCTACGTTTCTCTCCAAGTCCTGATTTCCCCTTTGCGCCTTTTTAAATCCATATTTCCAATCACTTCACTGCCGCATTTTTTTTCAATGATTAACAATAATTCTTGCCATGAGTCAGAAAAGGGTAAATACGGAACAGGACATACCTTGGAATAGGGGCCTTTTTTGGCATGGATTTCCATGATTGGAGAACCGCTCATTTTTCCTTTTCTAACTTCATGGATATGGTTGAAATCAATTTTATGGCGGGTAATACCGATGACTTTCAAGATAAATTGCTTCTCGGTAACAATGATCCGCTGACTTTTGATGGCGAAATAAATGAGGGAGCAAGCCACAATATAGAGAAAGCTCTGCAGTAGGAATGATGTCCATTGGGCTAATGTTTCATTAAGGTACAAACTCAAGAAACTGCCGCCTGCTAACAGAATAAAATAAACTGCTGCCATAATCTTGATGATCCCTTTAGTTTCTGGAAAGAAAACTTTTATTACCTGCAAATCAGTCACACCTTTTTGTAGAGAATAACCGTGGCTAAAGTAGAAGGGTTGACTTGGTAAGTGAAGAAGGTTAATACCCATTCTTGCCATAAATCAATGGGTGAAAACGTAAAAATTATCTATTGTACCATTAACCTTATACCATTTTGGTAAACCACTGAGGACCACAAAAACCATAAATATGTAAACATAATATTATTATTATTAATTGCTGTTTGAAAATTTATCTGACTTGCTTATAAGATTTCAGGAAAAGGTTGTTTACGTATAATGTAGATTTCAGAAAAATCCCTTGTGCCGGATTTTTCCCCTGGTACAAGGTTTTTACTCTCTGAACAGGAAGAGTAGCTCTTTTCTTCCTTGCTTACCAAAATATTTCGAGTGATTGATGTTTATATTTTTCGAAATTCATCTTAAATGGCTTCAAAGTTTAAGAAGGGAGCCTAGGAAAAAGAAGCCAGAAGCTGAAAGTTCGGCTCCTGGAGTTATTCTTATAAAGTAAGGTCTTTTTTGATTGAAAGGGTGCGGATAGAGGAAGAAGATAAAAGTGTCGGCCTTCTCTTTTGATAGTCTCCGTCCAATACTGTCCTGATCCCATTCGTTAGTAATGTCAGGGAAGTAATAAGCAGGGCAAAAAGAAGGACGGGAAAGAAGATGATCCATGGTGATACCATTAATTCATAATAGTTGCTGCCAATGAATGCTGTCCATCCTGGTATGTAAAATCCAAGTATAGAAATATGCATCATCAATGTCAGGACTGCAATCAATTGTCCGCTGAACATTAGTATTATTTTACCCCTGATAGAGGGGATGACATGCTTAACCAAAATGTGTGTGCGGCTTCCACCCAGAACTTTTGCACCTTCAATGAATTCATTGTGAAGAGCGAGGTTCGTTTCTTTTCCAATTAGTTGTAACAATGTCGGAATGCCTATGGCAATCAGAGTATAGGCGATGAAATACCATCTGAATTCTGGGTTTTCCATGATGAATTCAAAGTTCATGAAGTTCAACCCGAGGAGCAACAAAAAGGCGAGAAGGGTAGCCGGAACAAAATGAAAGCCTTCAATAAACAGATCCAGCCATTTCAACTTCCTATATTGCAGTCCATAGAGAAAGCCCATAAATAAAGAAATGGTCATTCTTCCTGCAGTAATGAAGAGTGCCAACTTGATCGTAGGGAATGTCTGGCTCAGGACAAGGTCGAATAAATCGATTCCCCCCTGTGATGTTCCAAAAGGATGCTCAGTGGAAGGGGGTTCCGGCTTATTTGCATAATATTCTTCATTTGATATATTCTGCAAATCTTCCTTAAAGAAGTGTGTATTGAATGCACTCCCTGCCAAGATAACCGTTAGCAAGAGTAGTCCCGCTGTAAAACCAGCATTTTTAAACAGCTGCTTGATCATAGTAGGTCACTCCTTTCGGGAGAAGCAGTTTGATAAAGAAAAAGACAAGAGATATTGGCAAAGTCAATAATAGTACTCCAACAGTTATGATTTCATAGCTGGGGTGGTTCGTCATAAATTGCAGCAATCCATAAATGTTATACATATACTCTAGAATAATCATATGAGATATGAGCAGCAGATACATATATTTTAGATTATAAAAAAAGGATAAAAGAACATTGGGAAAAACGTGACGCAGCAATATTTGAAGTTTTCCAATTCCTTTGGAAACACCAAATTCGACATAGGGTTTGCCAAGTTCATTCTCATACATCATAAGTGTATTTTTATATAAATAGATCATTGGAATAAGTGATAATGTCAAAATGGGAAGGAAATAAATCTTCTGCCCGGAAAGGGCATATGGTTCTGTAACGAGCAAATTGGTATGTTTAAACACCCACACTGCACCCAACTGGAGAGAAAAAATCACAAAAACGTCCGGCAGTGCTTCTGCTATATGAGACAGCTTCCTTATCGCTCCTTGCAGTTTTGATGGTAAATAAAAGGTCACAGTAGTGAGGAATACAGCGAACAAAAGGGCTATAAGAAGTGAGACAAATAATAGGGTAAGAGAGTATGAGTAGGATTCAAGGATGTAGGGAAAGATTTTTCGCTCAACATTCGTCCCTTGAGCAACATAGCTAATATCATTCCAATTGAGGAGACTGAATAAAGTATTTTTGATTTCGAAAATATAGTCGACTGGAAAGAAACCAAATGCTTTTTCCACTTGCATTAAAGGCTGTCCCTCTGGGAGAGGTTTATTTTTAAATATGAGAGCCGGTAGATGGCAAATGAAAATTACACTTATCGTTAAAATCATTAACTTTAGTATAAAATGAAAAGACTCTTTGAAAATCATCCAATACCCCCTAAAATTGGAAAACTAACCCTTTTTTTATGTTACTAAAAAAACACTACCTTCTCAACACTTTTTAAGAATTAAAAAAAGAGACCGAAAAACGGCCTCTTTTTTGTGTTATTCGATATAAGTCCATTTATAAGAGTAATCTGCACCGAATGAATGACGGTATAAGTTCTTAACATACTCTCTTTGAAGATATGCAGAACCGTCTTGGAACATTGGGCTGATTGCTTGCTCTTCTAAAAGGATTCGCTCAGCTTCCAGCAGAGCTTCCCAACGTTTTTCCGGATCATCAAGCAATGTCGTTTGAGCATCGTTGATCAATTGGTCATATTTTTCATTTGAGAAACCGGTTTGGTTATAAGAACTTCCTGTAACAAACATATCCAGGAATGTCATTGGGTCTGGATAATCAGGGCCCCATCCTGCAAAGGAGAAGTCATAATCTCCTCTTTGCTCAACTTCAAGCTTTTGTTTGAAAGGCTGTTGAGAAATCGTGATGGTCAATCCTTCAAGAGTGCTTTCCAGCTGTTCTTTCAAATATTCTCCGATTTTACGGGAGTTTTCACTGTCGTAATTCAGCAACTCTAGTGAAGCAGTTTCAATTCCAAGCTCTTCTTTTGCAGTATTCCAAAGTTCTGCAGCTTTTTCCGGGTTATATTCACCCAGTTGACCGTTTGTATCACGGAAGTCATCTCCATTTGGTCCTGTTACAAAATCATCTGGAACAAGATAGTAAGCAGGGATGGAACCGTCGTTTAGAAGAACTTGTACAACACCTTCTTTATCCCAAGCCGCATCGAAGGCTTTACGGGCATTTTTATTAGCCAGCACTTCATTGTTTTGGTTTAAGCGAAGGAAGAATGTTGATGTGCGCAGACGTGTATTGAAATTAGGATCATCTTTATACGAGTCCACATATTGCTCAGAAAGTACAGCAACGTCCGTTTCATTTGTTTCATAAAGGTTTACACGTGTTGAAGTATCTTTAACTATATTGAAGTTGATCTCTTCAAGTTTTACAACATCTGCTTCCCAGTAATCAGCGTTTTTCTTCATTTGGAAGCTTTGTTCGTGTTTCCAATCGGAAAGAACGAATGGTCCATTATAAATCGCATTAGCTGCTTCAAGCCCATATTGGTCACCTTGCTCTTCAACATAAGCTTGATTTTGAGGAAGGAATGTTGCAAAAGTAAGCAAAGACTTAAAGTAAGGAACAATTGTTTCAAGTTCTACTTGAAGAGTCTTGTCATCAATTGCTTTAATTCCTGCTTCCTCTACAGGTAATTCACCATTGTTTACCTTTTCAGCATTCTTGATGTCAAACATGATGTATGCATATTCGGATGCATTATCAGGATTCAACGCTTTTTTCCAAGCATATTCAAAGTCTTGAGCTGTAACAGGTTCTCCATTGGACCACTTTGCATCACGCAGTTTGAATGTATATGTTTTTCCATCTTCTGAAACCTCAGGTTCTTCGGAAGCCATTCCAAGGACTGGCTCATCATCTTCGCCCAGACGATATAAGCCTTCAAAGACATTATTCATGACATTAAAGGAAACAGAGTCTGTTCCAAGTGTTGAATCCAAAGAAGGAATTTCAGAGCTTTCCAGCAAGTTCAGGACTTGCTCATTTTTACCGCCATCTGTACCGGCAGTATCACCATTGTTGTCGTTACCGCCTCCACATGCTGTTAAGAAAGCACTTAAGACAAGCAGAATAGACAGTAAAATTAATGATTGTTTTTTCATGTGAACGCAACCACCTATCTGTTTTCTTATGTATCCCTTTTCATGGGACCAGTTTCCATCTTAATGTTAATTTTTTTTGAATGCAACCAATAGCTCTTATACTGAAATAATGATAGTATTGCTAAGTTTATTAATTTTATTAATATTCTTGAAATTTATACCGCGAGTTTTGCTATATTAATATAATTAGCTGGTGCTGATGAGAGGTAAGTAGAGCTTTCCCGAATTAATGCAGATTATGCATTTTACTTGTCCCAAGAAAGGGGCAGGTTGTGTTACCTTGGTAAAAGAGATGTAATATTTTGCATTTATAGTTCCAGAGAGTAAAAGAATCAAGACATCGTCAATCCTCCTCTATAAATGAAAAATAGTAAGAAGAATGGGGGAGTGACTTAATTTTCAGAAAGTTATTGACAGACTCTTTTAGATATATTATTGTTAGTTTATACAGTTGAATAGTGTCTCCTTAAAGGGGAGTAGCTTTTACAGCAAAGTCGTCATTTCAGAGTGAATACTCTCGGCTTTGTTGGCAACACTTACGTTGTTAGCAAGACCTTTACCTCGCTGGTACTGGTCTTTATTTTATTTATGAAGCCTTTACCACTTTGTTGGTAAAGGCTTTTTTTGTTGAATAAAGGACCGGTTTTATTGATAACCGAAGGGAGTGAATGACATGAATAAAGGTAAATTAACCATTGCCGAGCTGGTAAAAAGGAACAAGGAAGAGCTATTAAAGGATAAAAGGAAAATGGAAAAAATCGAAATGCGGATTGAAGAAAAATATTTAAAAAATTCAAAATAACATTATGGAGGTCAAAAAGTTGATCCTAAGAAAATATATGTCTTTAATTGGTATCGGTTCTGCCAAAATAGATTTGCAGCTGCCTAAAAAGAGCTATTGTGCAGGTGAAGCAGTGAAAGGATTATTCCTCATCGAAGGGGGAACGATTGAACAGCAGTTAAACAGGATTGATTGCGACCTGGTCAGGATCGATAAACGTTCAAAAAGTGAGCAAGTAATCGAAAGCGCCACAGTGCT
The DNA here is from genome assembly GCF_000181495.1 of Bacillus sp. SG-1. Taxonomy (GTDB): domain Bacteria; phylum Bacillota; class Bacilli; order Bacillales; family Bacillaceae_B; genus Rossellomorea. The sequence continues at coordinate 87,497 of NZ_ABCF01000002.1, read as the reverse complement.
GACTTCTACAATTATCGCTGCTGAGGAAAAGTCTGAGAGGGATTTTATCTTTAGACTACCTGAAAATCTTCTGGCTACAACCGATACAGTCTTCTATCAATTTAAAACCAGACTGACCTTCAATGAAGGTGTAGAAAGCAGCGATCAGGATGTTATCAATATTGAATAAGAAAAAAGGAGGTAGATAATAGATGGAATGGGCTTTAGTAATGGAATATTTTTGGGTTTTGCTCCTGTTGATCGGGATTGAAGGTCTCCTTGCGGCAGATAACGCTTTAGTGTTAGCCATTATGGTGAAACATTTGCCGGAAGAAAAACGAAAGAAAGCATTATTTTACGGCTTAGCAGGTGCGTTTGTATTCCGATTCGGTTCCCTCTTTGCTATCAGTTTTTTGGTGAATGTATGGCAGGTCCAGGCCATAGGGGCTCTATACTTGCTGTTTATCGCAGCTAACCATATTTTCAGGAAGTTAATGTTGAAAAAACAGCAAGGAGACAAGGAAGGATCAGAGAACAAAAAGAAGCCTTCCGGTTTCTGGGCAACTGTAATTAAAGTTGAATTGGCTGATATTGCTTTTGCAGTAGACTCCATTTTAGCAGCGGTCGCTCTTGCCGTTGTCTTGCCAGACACCTCCCTGCCTCAGATAGGCGGACTTGATGGCGGAAAGTTCCTGGTCATATTTGCAGGTGGACTGATTGGTTTGATCATCATGAGGTTTGCAGCTGATTTCTTTGTCAAACTGCTTCATAAAAAACCTGGACTTGAAATTGCAGCATTCATGATTGTTGGTTGGGTAGGTGTAAAGCTGGCCGTATATACTTTATCTCACCCTGAACTCGGTGTGCTGTCCGAGAGCTTTGCCAAATCTCCACAATGGAAATTTTCATTCTACGCAGTCCTTCTTCTCATTGCGGCAGGCGGATGGTTTTTTTCTAAGGAGAAAGAGTTACCTGACACAAGTGCTTATAAAGAGAGGAGCTCAGAGGTTTGATTGCAAATGTCCTGGATGGAATTGACCGGCAGACTGGTTCTGCCGGTTGTTTGGTTTTATCGGTTAAGGGGTAACTGCTTTGTTTTGTGGAATAAAGGTTGTATGTCTGTGGTGAAAGGCTCATATTGTCGATCTTAGTGTGTGAAAGGGAGATTAGGGTATCTCATGAATCTTTTATGTGACCATCTTTAGTGAGAAATGGAAGTCAGAGTGCCTCTTGAAACGTCCATGAGACCATTTCTAGTGGGAATTGTAGGATAGGGTACCTCAAGAAGCGTTCAAGAGAACATTTATAGTGTGAAATAGAGTTTAGGGTGTCTCATAAAGCGTTCATAAGACCATTATTAGTAGAAATTGTAGGATAGGGTGTCTTATAAAAGCCCTATTTTTATTAAATTGGAGTACCTAAAAATAACCAATACAGTAAACGGATTATTTTCTAAATACCAAGCACAAAATGGAAAAAAGGATTCAAAATAACAAATATAGAATACAAGGTTTGTAGGTCTCTTTTTAGTAGGCCCGAGGATTAACGATTTTCCAGTCAAAATGAGGAAATGAAAAATACACATGTATTTACTATTGGTAATATGTAGAATAAAGGGGGGAGTGGAAGTGAAATTGACAGAAGCAGCATTAGCAGAGAAAGAAGTCATAAAGAATTTAATGCAGTATTATTTCTATGATTTTTCAGAGTTTATTGATACAGCTGTTATGACCAAAGGAAAGTTTGGAGAGTATCCCTATTTAGATAACTATTGGGAAGAGCCAGCCAGATATCCTTTTCTTTTAACAAGTGAGGGTGAATATGCAGGTTTTGTGCTGGTAAGGTACATAGAGGAAGGTGACACGTATTATTATTCGATTGCAGAATTCTTTATCATGAAGAAATTTAGACGCAAAGGTCTGGGACGTGAAGCAGCATTCAAGATTTTCGACAGATTTAAGGGATGTTGGGAGGTTTCTCAGATAAAAAGGAACGGACCAGCCAATATATTTTGGCGAAAGACAATTAATGAGTATACGGGCGGCGATTGGGTTGAGAGAGAAACAGATGGACATTTTGCTCAATTGTTCAGCTCTTAAGATTGAAAGGAATGGAAAATATGAAAATTATCCAGCAATGGCATCAAAAAGATAGTGATTTTATTAAAAAGAAAGTTATTGAGCATAACATGAGTCATATTAGTGACAGCGTAAAAACTCCTCTTAGAAATGAAAGCTTTATAGTTAAAAATGAAAATGAAGAAATAGTTGGAGGAATCACGGCAACTTTATTTTGGGGACATTGTCATATTGATTTTCTGTGGGTGGACAACAAGTATAGAGCACAAGGGTACGGAGTAGAATTGTTAGCCAAAATGGAAAATTTGGCGAAGGAGACTGGCTGTTACTTAATTATCCTGGATACATTCAGTTTTCAGGCACCGGAGTTTTATAAGAAACAGGGATACAATGTTATTGGAATAGTGGAAGACTTTCCAAAGGGCAATCAGCAGTACTACTTGGAAAAACGCCTGAAGGTTTAGTAAATGTTCAAGGATAGATTCCTGAGATTAGCATAACCTATGCTTGTTCAGGAGGTGATCAAATGTCCAATAACAATGAGCAGAAAGATTCTATCACGAATAATATTAAAGATAGTGCAGGTGCTGTTTTCCATGCTACTCATAAGGCGTTGGAAGCCACTGAAAATGCAGCGATGGGAGCTGTGGATACAACATCCAAAGCTATCAAGAATGTGACGGGTAATGCTGATAACGAAAAATAAAAACGCCGGGAACGGCGTTTTTATTTTTCATTTGTTTGTGTAAGAGCACCTGATCAATCTGCTTGATATGGTGTCTGTCATGATCGATAAATTCGTTTTTAGAGTTTTCAATGAGTATGGTGAAAATGGACAACTCATCTACATATTAGAGCTGCATTTGTAGGTGATTCAGCGAAAATAGGAGATTCACCTGCAAAAAAACTATGTAATTGGTATGTGACTCATAGACATATCAGTGGATTTATAATAATTATAACTTTAGCCCTTTAAAGCACTAAGAGGGACTGTCCCTCTTAGTGCTTTAAAGGGGTGAAGAATTAGCTGTGTTTCAGCCACCCCATCTCGATTCCTTTGTGGACCCATTCTTCTATTTGACTGTAGATGGCGGGGGAGACGTCTTTAATCCAGCTGTTTCGGTTCATAACTTGATGAGAGTGTATGCCATGTTCCTTCCAGGAGATCCCCGAAGTCGCTATATTGAGCATTAGCGGTTGAATATGATCGATTATATGGGCAAACAGTGCTTCATGTGTTTTTCCTTCTTCATATTCATTCCAGGTACTGCGGTAATCATCTCTAACGGACTCTGGAAGCATACCATAGAGTCTGTCGGCTGCAAGTTTCTCGCGCTGCTGTTTATCCTGATAGCCATCTTCATCAAATGCATATGTATCTCCGGCGTCAATTTCGACAATGTCATGAAGCAATAGCATTTTTATACTTTTGAATATATCCACTTTATCTTTGTGTTCATAGCTTTCCCAAAGGGTCATGGCCATCAGTGATACATGCCAGGAATGCTCTGCCGTATTTTCATTTCTGCTTCCATCTGCAATATACGTTCTTCTCGTCACCTTTTTCAACTTGTCAATCTCCAATAAAAAATCAAATGACTGTTTCATTAAGTACCACTCCCCAGCTCAACCTTTTTTTATGATCTCTATGGAAATTTTATCATAATCCATAACCCATGGTAAGAATGGTTAATCTTCGGGATTTTTAACATACTAAAACGAGAAACGATACAAGGAGAAATGTTATGGGAGCAATCGAAAAAGATGGATTTGTGTTTGAACCGGAATTCAGCCTGATTAATCAGGAAGGAGCCATTCATGTTTATAAAAACGGCACCTTTTTGGAGGAAATTAAGTTTGAATTCAGCGGAAAAATTCCGGAACATAACATGATAGAAGAGCTTGTAAGTCATTATTGCTTTGAGAATAGTGCCGATAATTGAAAGGATGGGATACCATGAATTTGGAATGGTTTGACAGAGTAAGCGGAGAGCTGCAGGAACATCTTGAGTCCATTTGTGAAAAGTACGATAGAGTGGGACAGATGAATGTTGATAGAGGGGCCAAACATCCCAGACTCGAATTTTACGTAGAAACGGAAGACCAGGAAAGAGACTTCTTCTGTACTTTGTTTTATGATCCTTATAATGATGAGTTCTATCTGGAATCATATGATATTGATTATGGTCAAACCCTTAAGGTCATTCTTCCTGATATTGAGGACATTATTGATGCCGTTCATGAAAGTTTACATGATTATCTGAGTATGGATGAGATCGATTTCTATGATGAAGCAGATGAATATGACGACGACCATATCGATTATATCGTTGATGATGAAGATGAGGATGGGCCTGTCCACTATGTAGTCGATGACTATGATTATGACTATGAGGATCAGGCAGATGAGGACATTCTTGAAGAAATTGAGGTTGAATGGGAAACACCGGAAGTAACAGCCTTTATCCATGGTGATGAGGTGGAAGTGACTTACCAGTTCGGTATTATTACTGAAACCGGTGATGGGGTTTTAAAAAGGCTGAATCGGATCATTACAGAGGATAATGAGTTGATAAAAGATGAATCCCATTTTATTTTCAGCAAGGAAGAAGCCAATACGATCATTGCCATGATTGCCAGCCATAGTGATAAGCTGAGTGAATTTTCGTTTCATTGATTTTCCTATTTAAATGTGGGTATTGCTTTTGAAGATAACGAGATCATTGTTGCGTTAAACCGTCTGCAGACCAAATCGTTTATGATTTGGTCTATTTTATTGGTTGCTTATTTTTATAAGGCTGCTTTACGGTATGTCCTTTCGGATGTATCTTAAGGACTGAAATTTCCCCGGTTTAAAAAGGTTCCCTGTAACGGAGAACAGCGTTTCTTCTTTTCTTACTAACCGGGTTATGTGTGAGTCATGATTTTGAGGAAGTTGGTGTGAAAGAGGACTAATCCCCCCAATGAGATTGGATATTTGTGAGGAAGTTGGTGTGAAAGAGGACTAATTACCCCAATGGAATGGAATTTTGAGAGGAAGATGGTGTGAAAACAGACTAATCACCCCGATGAGAATGGAATTTTGAGAGGAAGATGGTGTGAAAACGGACTAATCACCCCGATGAGAATGGGATCTTGTGAGGAAGATGGTGTGAAAACAGACTAATCACCCCGATGAGAATGGATATTTGTGAGGAAGTTGGTGTGGAAGAGGACTAATCACCCCGATGAGAATGGAATTTTGTGAGGAAGTTGGTGTGAAAGAGGACTAATCATCCTAATGAGGTTTGATATTTGTGAGGAAGTTGGTGTGAAAGAGGACTAATTACCCCAATGAGAATGGAATTTTGAGAGGAAGAAGGTGTGAAAACAGACTAATCACCCCGATGAGAATGGAATTTTGAGAGGAAGTTGGTGTGAAACGGACTAATCACCCCAATGAGATTTGTGGGTTCAAATTAAACAGTATTGCTTAGATGGAAGGTCTGGGTAAAGGCAGCTGAACGAACGTAGTCATGCACTTATCGAGATTTCCGATATTAGCATGTATTGCAACCCTTCTGTAAACAAAAGGGACTTCCTTTGTAGTAAAATTTGAGTACAAGTATTATAGGAGATGATGTAATGAGAAGTTTACAGTTTTCAGTCCGTCAAGTCATAGGAATCATCGCAGTGACATTATCAGGAGTACTAGTGTCTGTAGGTATACAAATCCCTCTTTTCTTTGGTTTCCTGCCGGGATATTTATTATTGACAGCAGTCATTTTATTAAAAGGGGCACGCCCTGAAGAGGTATTAAATAGATCATGGGAGGGCTTGAAGAAAACCCGGGGAGTTATTTATATTCTGTTAATGGTCAGTTTTCTTCTTCCATCATGGTTTATCTCGGGAGTGATTGATCAGCTTGTTTCTATATCACTGCATTTGATTACAGCTGATCATTTTTTTGTGTCGGCATTTTTCATTTCCCTGATATTTTCTATGATTCTCGGCACTTCGGTTGGTACTTTAAGTGCCGTCGGAATTCCTATCATGAGCAGTGCTGCGGCCTTGGGGCTTCCAGTGTCTATAACGGCTGGCGCATTGATATCCGGGGCATTTGTGGGAGACCGTACTTCACCCTTTTCCAGCTCTCATCAACTGCTTTCTCATACAGTGGAAGTGAAAACAGGAATGCAGTTCCGGAGATTTCTTCCTACAACATTAGCGGCTATTTTGGTATGCATGGCTTTTTTTATGGCATTGGACGCAGGTAAACATTCTGGAATGACGGTTTTCTCCAATAATGTTTTTCAGTGGTCGGGTCTCTCACTTTTGAAATTTTTGCCTCCCTTTATCCTGATTCTATTTGTGATTCTTCGACTGAAGATTATCTATGCATTTATCAGCAGTGTGATTGCGGCTATTATCATCAGCATTTCCCAGGGTGTGGGGATTCTCTCTGTTATCCACTCGCTATGGTTTGGAGCTGAGGGGGTAGGCGGCGGGCTTTCAAGTATGTACTTTCTCTTACTCTTTTTGGCATTAGCAGGCGCATTTAATGGTCTGCTCGAAGGGTACCGGGTCATCCAACCTCTTCTCGACCATTGGTTGAGTCAAACGACAGGACTAATCAATGACTCTATCAAAACGATTACTGCTACTTTTATCATTTCATTGATTTCCGCAAACCAGACGCTGCCAATCATTCTGACCGGCCGATCGTTTCTTAAGCATTGGAACGAAAAATATGATAAGGCTGAACTTGCAAGGGTCATGGGGGATTCTACCATGCTGTTTCCAGGAATGATTCCATGGAGTGTCCTGGCGATTATGTGCAGCACCATTGTAGGAGTGCCCATTATATCCTATTTGCCATATGCTGTATTTTTATGGATTCTTCCATTATTGACGATAATTCTTTCATTTTATAAACACAATCGATACAAAATGATGCAAAGTGGTAGTGCAAGTACTACACATTGAAGTACGATTTTACTTTGACTTCAAAGGAATCTTGAGAGAAAAGTAATGGGGCAGAGGAGCAATATCTATATCTTTTTCAGAAGGATTAAGGTACTATAATGGTGTGAATGTCTAAGAAGGGAGCAGCGATATGCGTCTGAACAAACAATTGCATGAGTTTTTCATGAATCATACAAAACAGATGAGCGAAGAATGGTATAAAACGATTGATAAACAGAAGTCTACAGGAGTCTATGTAACGGACAATCCAGACTCTATCAATAGATTAAAAGAACAGAATCATGAATTTTATGTACATATGGCAAATCTTTTTCTGGAAGAAAGAGATACTCTCTGTGATAACTTTACCAAATGGATACATAAAATTGCCAATGACAATGCACATATTGAAACTCCAATTCATCATGTTATACGTGAATTTCTTAGAGTGAGAGATCAATATTTTTCTTATATCAATCGATTTGCAGAAGAAATGGATGAGGATATTGAACAGCATCGAATTGATCAGTGGAAGGATCAAATTCAGGCCGTCTTCGATCATGTTGTTCTGCAGTTTGTAGAGGGGACACATAATGCATCATTGAAACAGCTCAAAGCACAGCAGGAGATGATTAACGAGCTGAGTTCTCCGGTTATTTCTATCAGCACTGATACCGCACTTCTTCCGCTTGTAGGCGATATTGATACGGCGAGAGCGAAGGTGATCTTAGAAAACACGTTGCAGCAATGTACAGAAAAAGGAGTAGATCAGCTGTTTATCGATCTTTCGGGGGTAGTCATCATTGATACCATGGTGGCCCATGAAATCTTTCAGTTGATTGATGCATTGAGCCTGATCGGTGTAAAAGCGACTCTATCCGGAATTCGTCCGGAAATTGCTGTTACAGCAGTCCAGTTGGGAATACCGATGGACAGGATTTCCATTGAATCTACATTATCCAACTCCATTGCCAAAAATGTTGGTTCATTATCCAGAAGAAAATAAAGGTAAAGCCCGGATCATCATCCGGGCTTTGTTTGTTTGATATTGAGAATGTTTTTATATGTTTTGACATTCAGGCACCGGCGTTCTAGTGACTGACAACCGTTCGATTACTTAAGGATGTCCAACTAGAGTTTTTCCGGGGAGATGTCATTTAATCGAAGTTACACTGTCTCTTCTTTTGTTCCCATCTTTATTGAAGGCTTTTGGCTTCTTGAGATCATTCTATCAATCATCAAATAAACTACCCCAGCAGCCATACACCCAATCCCCAGCGTCGTGAACATCACATTACCAAGTGAACGATCCAGTAAGTAACCGGATATAAGAGGCCCGACAGCTCCACCTAAAATCCATTGAAGACCTGATGCTCCCATGTAAGTTCCTCGTAAATGATCAGGTGCAATGTTTGAAATGAAGGTCATCTGCACAGGGCTTATCAACATTTCTCCAAGTGTATATATTCCATAGACAAGTAAGAGGATGATCATGATAGTCAAGTATTCACTCTGTTGATCATAAAAGAGTGAAGGGAGCCATCCTATAGCGATTTGCCCCAGGCCAAATAAGAATGCGCCAAGAAGCATGACGGATCCGATTTTTCTAGTGCCTGCCCAGCTTGAAATCGGGAATTGGAACAACACGACCAGTAATCCATTAAAAGCCATTAAGTATGGAAATGGATTTTTCTCTACTGGAATGTGCTGCAGTTCTGCGTCGAAATGCAACGGCAGCATTCCTTCCGTCTGGGAAAAACTCATGGAAATCACTACGCCTGTCATTACAAATATGAGCAGAACCTTGTCTCTGAACAATACTTGTAATGGAGAAGGAAGATCTTCTTTCTCTTGGTTTGCTTCGTCCAGTGACTCGTCGCGGTCCCTTTTTGGAAGGCTTTCATAAATAAAAAGGGCAACCATTATTGCATAAAGAAAAACAGATCCAGCAGCAATCAAAAATATAATCGCTTTTGAAAAAACGATGATAGAAGCTCCAATCAACGGACCTATGGCTGCACCTAAATTATGCCCCAGTCTTAAGAGTCCGAATGCTTCCGTTCTTTTGTCAGGTGCCGTTACATCGGCGACCATTGCAGACGCAGCAGGATGGAAAAGGGAGTTGAAGAATCCCAAAAATGCTGAAAGAAAAATAAAGGCTATAAAGGTATCAAAGAATACAAATCCAAGCATGACAATGCTGTTTCCCAGCATAGATATGACCATTATTGGTTTACGTCCATATAAATCCGCCAGCTTCCCTCCTAGCAAGGTGCCGAATACAGAGGCAACCGGCGCAACCGCCATGACTACTCCAACCAGCCAGAGGGAGTCGACTTTGTCCTTAAGATAAAGGGCAAAAAACGGCATGAGCATCATAAAAGCAATTCCGTTAATCGCTTCTCCGACAAAGCGTATCCATACATTTCGATCCATATCTTTTAATTGTTTAAATGAATTCAATTATCTCACCTGCTTTCTAACGGACTTCATGATTTATAATAACCGAAAAATGAGTATGTTTAATATTTTTTGAATACTCTTTTTATTGAAAAGGGTTTTTTGAAGCGCTTGGAAATATTTCAACTGTAAAATTGAGCTGAGTTATCTGTATATTGTTACAAAAAGTAGAAAGGCCACACTCTTGCTCGGTAAGAAAACTCTTAAGTGAGAAAATGCTTTCCCTTTATTCTCTTAGGGTATTTGCCCCCGGGAGGCTTGACACTTGAAATATATGTCCAAGCACCTTCCATTTCATTCAAACAACACAATATAGAAAACAACTTCTTCATTTATACTGAAAGGGGTTGTTTAAGATGGGAAGGGACTTATTTTTCTCATCAAGACCTGCTCCATTTTGTAAAGTTGTGAATCCTTGGTTACTCTAGTAAAATCTACGGATAGAGAATGATAAAAGAGTGGTGTGAATATGAAAAAAATCATTGTAATGGGTGCGGGAATCCTTGGTGCTTCCACTGCCTATCATTTGGCAAAGGAGGGCACTGATGTCATAATAGTTGACCGCCGGCACGCGGGACAGGCTACGGATGCTGCTGCCGGGATTGTCTGTCCGTGGCTTTCGCAGCGCCGCAATAAAGCTTGGTACCATCTTGTGAAAGGTGGTGCCCGCTATTATCCATCCCTAGTGAAGCAATTGGAAGAGGATGGGGAGGTAAATACGGGATATAAAAAAGTAGGAGCATTAAGTCTTCATCAAGATGAGGACAAACTTGAAAAAATGGCCGAACGTGCTATAAAAAAACGGGAGGATGCTCCTGAAATCGGGGAAGTGAAAATCCTGTCAAGAGAGGAGACCCGAAAACTTTTCCCTCTGCTAGCAGAAGAATTTGGATCTGTATATGTAAGCGGTGGAGCTAGGGTGAATGGAAGAGCCTTCAGGGATGCACTTCTGAATGGTGCATTGAAGCATGGAGCTCGTCATATCCATGGTCATGGGTCTTTGATTTTTGAAAAAGACAGTGTCAGAGGTGTACAAGTAGAAGGGGAGCATTTACAGGCAGATGAAGTTGTCGTTACAGGGGGTGCATGGGCTTCAGAGCTTTTGGCACCATTGGGGATTAAATTTAAGGTTTCCTTTCAAAAGGCGCAAATCATTCATTTCCAAATGAATGGAATGGAAACTGACAGTTGGCCTGTTGTGATGCCGCCCGGTAATCAATACCTTCTCAGCTTTGAGGATGGCCGGATTGTTGCAGGTGCGACTCATGAGGATGAAACAGGATATGATATCCGTCCGACAGCAGGCGGGATGTATGAAATCCTTGATAAAGCAATAAAGATAGCACCTGGAATACAAAATGGCACAGTTCTAGAAACAAGAGTCGGATTCAGGCCCTATACACCCGGTTTCCTTCCTGTAGTCGGAAGGGCCCCGAAGTATAGCGGATTGTTGCTGGCTAATGGCCTTGGAGCATCTGGTTTGACGAGTGGACCATACCTTGGTGCTGAACTGGCTAAATTGGCATTGGATAAAGAAACGGAATTAAATTTAAACGATTACCCTGTTGGGGATGCCCTTGAAGAAGGTAATGCCTGAGTTCAGGGCCTCGGGGCAAATGGATCGTACACAACACTAATAGGAAACCTTTTAGAACTGACTTGAAAGTTATACAACTCTCCATGGGATGATTTGTATTGAACAAAATAATTTCCGAAAGCAGATGAATACTCTACATGTTGGAATTTTAGTCCTTTCTCATAATGTTGCGTCCTTACGTATGCCTGAGTGGTCAAGAAGGCAGCGGCTCTTTGAAAGAAGGGAATTTGCATCAAGAGAACTATAACAATGACACCACTAATTAGGAATTGTCTTTTTTTCTTTCCTGATTTTAAAAAGACCAGCAAAATAATAATGAGCCCTAGCAAAAAGATCATCATAAGGTTTCTCCTATTTCGTAATTTAAGTCTTACATTCAACATTTTTTCAAATATTCCTCCAAAGTGACGGTTCGTATTTAGATAATTCTGCTATTTTCAACGAAGATATGATATGATAATTTCGGTTTTTCTTTTTAATAATATAAAATGCCGACCTGGTTGGTTTGTTCTGATAAGGAGAATTGTATGTTGATACTAAATATAAATAAAGCTTTGATATTAGGAATGGCGGCCGCTATACAAGGAGTGGCCATGTCTGTATTCTTATTTCCACATTTTATACCTTCAGGTGGTGCGGCAAGTACAGGAGTCCTCCTTAAATATCTTTTTAATGTTCCTTATGCAGTTACTTTGTGGACATTGAACGCAGGGTTATTGATCATTGCAGCAAAGTGGCTTGGGGCTAAAAATGCACTTTGGACGCTTTATTGTGTGACTGTTACCTCACTCATCATCAAGTGGATATCATCCATTGTTTTATCCCCCGTATCCTATGTACTTACAGATCTTCTTATGGGGGCTGTGATTTTTGGAGTCGGTTTAGGAATTCTATTTAAAATGGGAGCCTCTTCAGGAGGAATGGACATCCTTGCATTGATACTGTCAAAAATAAAAGGGTTCCCACCAGGAAAATGCCTGTTTTGGATCAACGGAACATTACTTCTTTTGACAGGCATGGTTGTAGATTGGTTCATCATCCTTTATGCACTCGTGTGTCAACTTATTGGGACAAGGATATTGGATGTGATTTATCATTTTCAAGCTGGATCTCTCAGGAGGCAAAGATCGGTTTAATCCAAAAGCAGTATGCAACCGTACCGCTTTTTTTATTTTCTTTAATCCTTTATACATAAAAAGAATGGCCTTGATTGAAAATAAGGTAAATCTATTTTCTGGAAGGTTCTTTAATGAGTATAATAATATTGATTTTATATCTTTTGGCAGGTATCAGATTTGGCAGATGGTCAAATTTCGCTGAATATTATCCGACTTTGCTCTATTTTATCATAGGGGATCTATTATCACAGTTTCTGCTTTTTAACCATACTTTATGGATGTTTCATCCTATGGATAGGCTGGATCACCTGTTTAAGTTGAATCATACATTCATTGCTTTGGCGAAGATGGCGATCCAATATTCTATGACAGTTGCCATCTTTATCGGACGGCTGCCGGAAGAAAAGGGAAGGCAAGCCATGATGGTTCTTTTGTGGACAGCCATTTATGGATTGAATGAATTCCTCACTCATCATTTGGGCGGGCTCAGTTATCATAGAGGTTGGAGTTTCGGCTGGGATTTAGTATTTAATCTCATGATGTTTATTATGCTGATCATTCATTATAAAAAACCCTTGCTTGCATGGATATTGACCGCGCCCATCATTGTAACCTTATGGCTGATTTTTGATGTACCGTTGGATGTTTTAAAGTAATACGCATATAACAAAGGTAAAAGGAGTACTTAAATCATTGCGATTTGGTACTCCTTTTACTTTTTTATATTGAATTTGTGCTCGTAATCAGAGCCTGTTATGCAAAACAGGCTCTATTAATGTAATTTGTTGGAATGTTGGTTGGTCTTTAATAGATTTATTAATGGTTCAGGGACTGGTACAATTTTGGGCTTTTGCGATTTTGCTTCGTAGGACCTGTAACAATAAAGTTCCCTCTCTTGAGAATGAAGCATCAACTGCAAAATCGATTCATTCATTTTTCCCTTTGTTTCTAAGTGAAGATAATACGGGAACAAATGAAGCTGATATGTATTGTACACGCTTCCGAGTAGAGTCTGGCTCATGTGGGTCGTTTTTTCATGTCTGATTATTAGCGATACCATATCTGCGAATTCAACTTTTTCATTATTGAAATCTTTCATGATAGTCCCGATATCTTCTGATACATGTTTCGAAAAATCTTTTATCTTAGCTACAAAATCATTCATTGAAATCCTCCTTTCTTTTTAAGTTGCCCACTGAAAAAGTTATCATGCGAAACCATAAAATGGATATAGGGTTTATGTTTACCTTGATAGTCACAGGGAAGAGATAGTATATATTTTTTAACCATATAATGGAGGGATAGAAACATGACAGAAAAAAGACCCAATTCAATACCTGGACAGGAACAGAGCCATCAGCCCGGTTTGGAATCTGATATGGAACCAAGACCCGACTTCACGGGCAATTTAGCTGGTGTTGCTAAAAAATTAAATGGTAAAAAAGCATTGATTACCGGCGGGGACAGTGGGATAGGACGTGCGGTAGCTGTTGCTTATGCGAAAGAAGGAGCAGATGTAGCGATTGTCTATTTGGAAGAAAACAGTGATGCTGAGGAAACAAAAGAGTATATCGAAAAAGCGGGCGGGAAATGTTTGCTGATCGCTGGAGATATTGCTGACGAAGAGTTCTGTCAGAAAGCAGTGCAGAATACTGTTGATGAATTTGGAAAACTGGATATCCTTGTTAATAATGCAGGAGAGCAGCATCCTCAGGATTCTATTGAAGATATAAGTAAAGAACAGTTGACGAGAACTTTCAGCACAAACATCTTTTCCATGTTTTACCTTACTAAAGAAGCTCTTAAGCACATGGGAGAAGGAGCATCCATTATTAATACATCTTCCATTACTGCCTATCAGGGAATGCCGAAGCTGATTGACTATTCAGCAACCAAAGGTGCCATTACGACATTTACAAGATCTCTTTCACAGTCATTAATCGATCGGAAAATCAGAGTGAATGCCGTAGCGCCAGGGCCTATCTGGACACCTCTCATTCCGTCTTCCTTCTCAAAAGATACAGTAGAAGGTTTCGGGGAAGAATCCGTTCCTGTTCCTATGAAAAGGCCGGGACAGCCTGCGGAATTGGCTGGAAGCTATGTTTTCCTTGCAAGTGAAGATGCTTCCTATATCTCCGGACAGATGATTCACGTAAACGGCGGTACCATTGTAAATGGATAAAACAACCGGGCACTTCCTTTTATGAGGGAAGTGCTCTGTTGCGTTTGGAAAGGCTTGTTGTTGGAAAAACAAGTATAAAGAAGTTTACAATTATTAATGAGGCTTCTCAAAGGGGGCGTTCGAATGTTTATCGTATCATTATTGGCTGGAGTTGCACTTTTAATCTTTGCATTTTTCGGGCTGAAGGAGAAGGATCAGGACAATATTCAAAACAAGATAGTGAAGATTGGATTTATCCTGCTGGGTGCATTTCTCGTTTATGTAGGCATCGTGGATGTCATTTCAATGTTTACAGATCCAGCAGGTTATATTGAACAGAGAAGGTGAGAAGGAATTGAAGGAAAAGTTGTATTATGAAGATGCATATCTGCGTGAATTCAAAACAAAGCTGGTTTCACAACAGCAAAGTGAAGACGGAAGATGGTTTGCGCAATTGGAAGAAACCGCATTTTATCCAACTGGCGGAGGGCAGCCCTTTGATAAAGGTACTCTGAACAACAGCATGGTTACAGAAGTAGAGGAAGTGGAAGGTATCATTCGCCATTATATCGACAGTCCGCTGAAAGGAACTTATGAGATAAGCGGCGCCATCAATTGGACAAGGCGCTTTGATCATATGCAGCAACATGCCGGGCAGCATATCCTGTCTGCGAGTTTTTCTAAAAGCTTAGGATATGAAACGGTAAGTTTTCATCTGGGAAGGGACACGTGTACCATCGATATTAACACTTCCGCCTTAACAGAAGAAGAAAGTTCAAAAGCGGAAGCGCTTGCCAATCAAGTGATCTTGCAGAACCAGCCTATACATACAAAATGGATAAACAAAGAAGAAGTTGATCAATATCCCCTAAGAAAGAAGCCGGCTGTGGAGGGAGACATCAGGCTCGTAATCATTCCTGAGTTTGATTACAATGGCTGCGGAGGTACCCATCCTCGTAGCACTGGAGAAGTTGGGATGATCAAGATTCTGAACTGGGAGAAACAAAAAAAGAATACAAGGGTGACCTTTGTGTGCGGGCAGCGTGTGGCTGACCAGCTTCATGAGAAAAATAGCATTTTAAAGGAACTTACCGGAGTGTTGAATGCCCCTCCTTCCGAAATGATTTCAGCAGTTCGAACTCTGATAGAAAACGGCAATAAAAATGAAAAACTTCTTGAAGAGGCAAGGGAAACCATCCTTGTTTATGAAGCGGAGGATCTCATTAAATCTTCTGTGGATAGAGGTGGCGTAAAAGTAGTGAAGAAAGTGCTTCAGCACCGTTCAATGGCAGATATGCAAAAAATGGCCAGAACAATCCTGCAAACACACGAAGTTGTCGTTTTGTTGGTCAGTGAGAACGGGGATAAGCTGCAATACGTGTTTGGGTCATGTTCATCATGCCAAAAGGATATGAAAGAACTCATCGGGGTTGCCCTTGCCCTCACCGATGGAAAAGGAGGGGGCAATCCTTCTATGGCTCAAGGTGGAGGCAGCGCAGTTATTACGGGTGAAGAGCTCCTTGAGCGGTTGTTAGATAAATTCTGAGAGAGTGATTGAAAAGATAGGTGCTAAATATGATTTGGGCTGTCCAAAAAGTCTGGAATGGCTATTGGACAGCTTTTTAGGTTTAACATAGAGGCACCATCACATTATTAGAATCCTCTTAGAGTTTCTAAAGGATTTAAGTTTTTAGGTGTGTAAATAAAATCATCTAGGAAGATCATAAAGGACTTTTGTTTGCTTAGTTCTTATATTATTACTCTCGTAATGTCGATTTTTGGAAAGTTGTGACGGTCTTTATTATCAAGTTAATTGTAGCTGAAGGGGCGTGACCTCCTGCGGGATAGCGGGACGTCCAGTTCCAGCACCCAGCCCCTCGGGGTCAAATAACCCTCAGCGAATAAAAGGAAAGATCCCCTTTTTTTTCGCTGAGGAACATTTGCCTGTCGGGGCTGAACAGGGCGTTTCCACTTTTTATTCAGGCGCATCCGAGGAGGCAAATCCAGCTCCAGCAGCCGAGGGTCCGCACCCACTGGAACGGACTTAGCGACTAGCAGATTTCGGTCTCTATCCTTGCGAATCCAGCTGCAAGGTCCCAACGGCTAGCGGGCTTCCCTGCCTCCCTCCTTGCGATAAGTCAGCAAGTTCATTTCCTCCACTCGATTAAAGAGGTATTTAGAAAAAATCGGCATCTGGATTTTTTTCTGACTTAAGCTTTGTTACGTGCAAAGTCCACTTTTGGAAATGGGAACTGATCATCGAACCGCTCCGCTCTTGGTGATTCCTTTATCTCATGCGAGAGCACTAAAATCTGTACGTCGCTGAACGGCCGCTTCCACTTTTTAGTTCACCGCCCGCCACGCGGAGTCACGCACATGAAGCGGAAGTCAGCATACTTTCTTTTCAAAACCACAATGTATAAAACCAAGAAAAAAAACTATAATCCTCAAGAATTGTTCAAAGAGCCACACGGCAACAATCCACTAAAAAATTGTCCTGGAAACCTCAAGCAAAAGTCCCTATACCTTCTGGAGCCCATCAAAAATAACATCACTTAAGCCATTGATCCACCATTTCGCGGTTATCTTCAATCCAAGCTTTAGCTCCTTCAGCCGGGTCGCCTGTATCCTTAATAACAGCCATCAGGTTACCAAGGGATTCATCATCCATTTTCCAAGTATTCATCGATTTAACAACCTCTGGATGATCCTCCTCGAAACCTTTCCTTGTCATGTAGTATATATCATCTGCTTCACCATACACTTTCTTTGGATCTTCAAGATACTTCAAGTCGTATTCAGAGAAAGCCCAATGCGGATTCCAAAGGGTGACCACAATCGGCTCCTTATCTTTATAGGCTTTTGACAATTCGGCAATCATCGCGGGTCCGGAACTCGTCACAAGATCAAGTTCAAGGCCATATTCCTCGATAGCCTTCTGAGTCATCGATGTTAGGCTTGCACCAGGGTCGATTCCTACAATCCGACCGCCGAATTCATCTTTTCTTGCATTTAGTTCTTCAATACTTGTGATATCCTCCATATAAGAAGGGACAACAAGACCTAGTCCTGTATTTTCATACCAAACTTCATGCATGTTAAGTTGTTCTCCATATTTATCCATAAGAGGTTTGTCTGTATTGGGAAGCCAAACTTCGGGAGCTATGTCCAGTTCATCTCTCGTAATTCCCAGCCAAACAGGTGCTTTTTCCATTGATTTTAATTCAACTTCATATTCCTTTTCTTCCAAAAGAATTTTCCACATGTTTGAGACAGCTATATTTTCTGCCCAGTTATTTAGTCCGATGACAAGAGACTTGTCCTCGCCGTCTCCGTTTTCTTCATTGTTACACCCAGTCAATAATATTCCGGTTGCTATTAATCCCAACACGATTAGGTCAATTATCTTCTTCACTATAAGCACCTCTTGTTCTATTAGTATTTTAAGTTAATTCTTTCCTGTGTATTGAGGGATTATGCAGGGGGGGATGGTTGGTAATTTGAAAAAAATCTAAAAAAGTTCTTTTCTTTCAAAAAAAGCTAAAGTATAATTAACTGTATTAATACACATAGTACACTGCATACAGATGGGAGGGTATATATGTTCGAATTGGATTTAAGAAGCCGGAAACCGATTTATGAGCAGCTTGTTGAAAAGCTTAAGGAATTGATAATCAATGAAATATTAAAGGCAGATGAACAATTGCCCTCAGTGAGAACATTAGCAGGGGAGCTTACGATAAATCCAAATACCATTCAAAAAGCTTACAGAGAACTAGAAAACCAAGGGTATATCTACTCTGTAAAAGGAAGGGGCAGCTTTGTGAATCCCGCTGCCCATACCCAGAATTCAGAGAAAATGAAAAACGTCATTTCAGAGTTGGAAAAGCTCATTGCTGAGGGGATGTATCTTGGAATCTCGTCAGCGGAAATTATTGAACTCATCAAGAAAATAGAACAAAAAGTGGGAGGGGGAGATTCCTATGATTCAACTTCATGAAGTGTCTAAGCAGTTTGAAGGCAGAGAGAGTGTATATAATGTATCCCTAACGATTAATCAAGGATCTGTATACGGTTTGCTGGGATCAAATGGAGCGGGAAAAACAACTCTTCTGAAAATATTGAGCGGTATCTATAAACCAGAGAAAGGTGAAGCTTACATAGATGGCGAACCGGTTTTCGAAAACGCTGCAGCCAAACAAAAGTTATTCTTTTTAGCGGATACACCAGGTTTTCTGCCGCAGTATAACATAAAGCAAATGGCCGCATTTTACAGACGTCTTTTTAATAGCTGGGATGAGGAACGATTTAATGAATTAGGCCTGATTTTGGGCATCGACCCGAAGGTCAAGCTGCATAAATTTTCAAAGGGAGTTCAAAGACAGGCGGCTTTCTGGCTTGCGTTATCGTGCCGTCCGGAAGTCATGATTTTAGATGAGCCGATGGATGGTCTGGATCCTGTGGTACGAAAAAAAATTAAATCCATCTTGATGGAAGAAGTTGCTCTTCGGGAAATGACCATTTTGATTTCCTCCCATAACCTCGAAGAAATAGAAGATCTTTGCGATCATGTAGGAATTCTGCATAAGGGCCGTCTTTTAGTGGAGAAGGAATTGGATGAATTAAAGTCTGAGTTTCATAAGATTCAAGTTGCTTTTAAAAATCAACCTCCTAAAGAATTGTTTGATCGTCTCAATGTATTGCAGAAAGAGCAGAGAGGAAGTGTCATCTCCTGCATTATTAAGGGCGAAGAAACAGCGATAGAAGATGTTGTGAACGATTTTCAGCCAGTCCTTTTTGATCTGCTTCCTTTGACACTTGAAGAAATATTCATTCATGAAATGGGGGATGCCGGCTATGCAGTCAAGCAAATCCTTGGTTAATAAAGAAATAATGACTCTCATAGGCAGGAATACTGGTTGGATAGGGATTGTCTATTTTGCAGGACTGATATTTGCTCTTCCATTGAACGTGTGGATGATGCTCACCAGTGAGGAACCTTCTTATCTGCTTACATACGGGCAAATGTTTCAGATCAACTTTGTTCTTCAAGCCGGTTTAATGATGGTCATTCCTGTATTATTGTCCATTTTCTCATTTCGGTTTTTACATGTGAAACAGCAGGCAGATATGATTCACAGCCTTCCAATCAGGAGGAAAAAACTTTTCATGCATTTTTCAGCTGCAGGTATTATCATGCTGATACTTCCTGTTGTGTTCACCGCAATGATTATGGTTTTCCTTACATTAACGAATGACTTGGGTAGTCACTTTCAGGCAGACGATATCATAAGCTGGGCTCTGGTGACAATTTTAATGGTTGTTTTATTTTATGTATGCGGCATCACCGTTGCCATGATAACAGGGCTTTCTGTTGTACAAGCTGTATTGACCTATGTATTACTGTTATTTCCTTCAGGCATGTATATATTGTCCGTACTCAATATAAAAAATTTCTTATTTGGATTTCCAGAAGAGTACTACCTGGCTGTCCGATCGGAAGATTTCTCTCCGATTATTAAAGCGGGTCTGTTTAATGAGGTTCAGCTTTCGTTTACCGAGATTATTATTTACGTGTTCTTGATCTTCGTGTTCTGGATACTTGCTCTTGTTTTATATAAAAGGAGAAAAATTGAAACGACTTCACAGACATTTGCGTTTCCAGTATTGCAGCCAGTTTTTAAGTTTGGCTTAATCATTGGAGTCATGTTGGTTTCAGGAGGTTATTTCAGTGCAGTACAAAAAACGCTGCCTTGGACTCTCTTTGGGTATGGTGTTGGATTTGCAGTTGGTTACTTACTCTCAGAAATGATCGTCCAGAAAACGTGGAGAATTGGGCTGAGACTGAAAGAAATGGCTATATTTGCCTTCTTTCTGACTGGTATAGCCGTCTTCATTCATTTTGGTTTCAAAAATTACGAATCTTATGTACCAGATTTGAATGAAATTGAAAGAATTTATTTCAATGACCATATTTATTCCTATTTGGAAGAATACGAAGAGGAACCGGTTCGTTACCTCTCGAATGAGGAGAATATTCGAAACGTCAAGGACCTTCATGGAGCAATCATTTCTGATAAAGAAAGTAAAGGATCAGTGCAGTTGTATATAGTTTATGAATTGAAGGCGGGCAAAAAGGTTATACGAAACTACGAAATCGACCGCACTCATTTTGACTTCTATTATGAATCCATATATGAATCTGTTGAATATAAGGAATCAGCACATCAAATTTTATCAGTGGATACGCACCTTGCAGACAAGCTTACGATAACAGCAAGAGGACCTCAAGATAAGCAAGTGAGCATTACTGATGAATCATTATTAGAGGAAGCGATAGATAAACTCAAGAAAGAAGTATTGGAAGAGTCATATGAAAGCATGGTGGACAGATCGGAGACTCTGTATGATATTGAAATCCTGCTTGCAAATGAACAGAGATTGTATGTTCCTTGGAAACCATCTTATTCAAACTTTGAAACATGGCTGATGGAAAAAGACCTGTTTAATCAAGTAAAAGTATTACCTGAAGATGTTTCAAAGATCCTTATTTATAAACGGGAGGATCACCAAACACCCCTTGGAATGGAAGTCGATTTGCATGACTCGATCGCCACACTGGAAGAGGATAACAAGGCCTTGAGAATTACCTCTGAACAAAAAGTGAAAGATTTGCTGGAAATGAAGTCCTGGACTATTGAAAGTGAATATATGGCCGCATTTTATTTTAAAGGGCAGGACTACCCGCATGTGAAAGGAATCAAGGCAGAAAATATACCGGATTATATTATGGATCACTTTGAGAGATAGAAAGGAAAAGGGGGGAGAGTTGCATGGCAGTCCATTTCGACCAATTATACTTGCAATATCATAAACTGGTCTATCATATAGCGCTGCGAATTACTAGAGACAGCAGTTTATCAGAGGATATTGTCCAGGAAACGTTTTTAAAAGCATATAAGAAAATTGATACTTTAATCGATGAAAAAAAAGCTGGAGGGTGGCTGTCTTCCATCGCTACTCGTACTAGTATTGACTTCATCAGGAAAGAGATAAGGGCAGGGGAGGTTCCCATCGATCCCTTCAACATGGAATTGGATTGTCTATTATCGTCTTCACAGGAAGATGTTGAAAGAACGGTTGATATCACATTGTTAAAGGAAGAATTAGTGACCGAAATCAGACAATTGCCTTTAGCTCAACAACAAGTTTTCCTGTTGAGGGTCCAGTATGGAATGAATGAGGAAGAAATAGCCGAAAAGCTCGATTTAAAGAGAAGTACAGTAAAGACAAGATTCTTCAGGGCAAGAAAAAAATTAAAAAATCTATATACATTGAAATACAGTGCTTAAATGGACATGGAGGAGTTTTCTTGGGGGACTCCTTCTTTTCTTGTTCTTTTGAAAAAATGTATATTTATCTGGAAAGCATTGACTTTTCGGAAAATTCCACCTAATATTTTACATGTGCCAATTGCTGTTACAGGATTGTAATTATACATTCTATTACTCTCTTTATAGCAAGACAATTGAGAAAAAAACATAAAAGGATGTTTCGATGAAAGAAAAATTAAAAGCTTTTGGATTACCATCGCTGGTAGTGATTGCACTTCTGGCAGCATTATATTTTCACCAGCTTTCCACTATGACGAAACTGCCGAATGAGGAATGGAGCAGATCAATCGCCCTTGATTATGACGGCAAGGAACTGCCTATTACATTTCAGCGAGAAAATGAACTTTACCTTACTAATGTCGACAAGGTAAATAAGTTCGTCATAGGAGAAGGCTTATCAATTGAAAGCTATGAAGAAATCGCAATGGATGTACCGAGGGGATTTCCTTTTTGGACTGATGGAGAAAACTTTATTACCCTCTCGCAAGGGAACTTAACGCTAACCGGTGATGGAGGAACAAAAGTAATCGATGAAGAAGTTAGCGGCCTTGCAACAGAAGAAGAAAACGTTCTGTACTGGAAAAATGGAATAGTATATACATATGACTTCAATACGAGTGAAACGACGGAAATACATACATTTACAAATGAAATAATAGATATAGTATTCGGAAGCGATGGCAGTTATGCTGTTGTTCATCAAAGAGATGATGCGAATGCTGACGTTTTCCTGGTCGATACCTCTGGTGAAGTGAATGAGGAAGCCGTTTTGTCCGTGAAGAATTCACTCTATGACCAGCTTGGCAGCCTAGTGCTGAATATCAAGGATGATGACTTGACAATCATTTACGGAAGGCAGATGAGAACGGGCGGTTCGCTTTCTTATACCATGTATAAAGCGACTGGGAAAATAAGTGATATAGGAGGCAATCCGTTATCCGTCCAGCAGCTGAATTTTTTCAATGAAGAAAGCGCTTCTAAACTGCAAGCTCCAGATGATGCAACTCTTGTCACTCTTAATGGAGAACTGCACCTTGTATTCACTGCGGAAGGACAGAGAATCGGAGACAACAGCAATATGAGGTTGTATTCAGGAAAATTCCAAGGAGGCAATCAGGTTGTCGCCAGGCCTGTCAATACTAATAACAATGTGGCTCAAAATCCGATGAAAGCCAATGAAGAATCCCTGCTGTGGATCTCTTTTAATGGGGATTATTATAAGCTGTTTGGAGCATCGCAAAACAGTCAAGTGAAGGCAGAGAGTACAGAACTCTCAGCTGAGGATTGGAAGTTGAGCGGCTATAACTCTTTCTTGATGCTGTTCAGCAGCATGGTGACGGCTCTGACTTCATTCTATTGGTATCTGCCGTCTCTAACACTTTTATTGCTTCTTTATATCTTAAGGCCAAATATTTTTGAAAAAGACGGCATTAACTGGGTCGAATATGTAGCGATATTCATTTTCATCCTTATGCCATTCACCTACATGAATCAGGCAATGAATCCTTATTTTTATGAAATGGCACCATTCTATTATACGTTCAATCATAGCGGCACGATAATATTAATTATTATCAGCGTTGTGGCAGCACTGATTTGGAAGATTGGCAGAGATCCAGATTGGGGTACGTTTGCGGGTGTATTCTACTACTTGCTAGTTTATATGGTTCTCTATATCTTCTCTGTCGGTCCCTATATTTTCAATTTATTTTAAGCTCAACTTTCTTGCCCGGTATATGCTGCCGGGCATTTTTTTCAGGAGGAGATTCTATGGGCAAACTTTTTATGTACAGTGACCAGGTGATAGATGAAAATCGTAAAATTGATAAAAAACTTTTTGAATCATTTGGGAAGGCCGAGCCTGTCATTGCTTACATTCCTTGTAACGATGATGGGGATCGCAGTCATTATCGTAAACAATTACGTTATTATCAGAGATATGGACTCGGTGAATTACTATTTTTTGATATAGCAGATGAATATGATGAGGGATTACTTGAAGCGGTGATGGAAAGTGATGCTATTCATTTATCAGGCGGCAGCCCGCTTATATTTCGAGAGAATCTTCGAAAGAGGGGACTTGATTCATTTCTCATAGACTATTACAACAAGGGTGGAATCTTGGCAGGTGTAAGTGGGGGAGCTGTCCAGTTCGGCTTGGGTGCTGGTATCTTTGACCTTTTTCAAAATGGTCTCGAGAGTGCCCTGCAAACATATACACAACTGGAAACTTTGCAGGTGGTTCCATTCGAATTTCTTCCTCACTATAATCGCTGGTCTGTATCTTTCAAGCAATCTGTGGAAGAATACACCTTTACGACAGGAAGGGTGGTCTATGCAGCAGAGGATGGAGACGGTATCATAGCAGACGGAAAAGAGTTAACCTTTATTGGTAATGTGAAAAGAATTCAGATGGGAAGGACAGAAAGAGTTCTATAAGTGTGATTTTTAACCCATCTTGAGGGGCGGTCTATTGAGGCTGCCGCTTTTTTGTTAATTCTTTGTAATCATGCTAGTTATTCCTTTCTAGATGTTCCGTGGTCGCTTTTTCTTTTTCCCTTTAAGTTTTTCCTTATGTTCCTCGAAATTAAGTTCACAGATAAACAAGTTTTTTCGTTATTAAACAGGGTAATAGATTTCTGTAAAAACTTTTAAGGCGGTGACTATGATGAATCAAACTTATGAAGAATGTGTAAAAGCATGTCAGGAATGTCTGGAAGCGTGCAATGTCTGTTTTGACAACTGCTTGAAAGAGGAAGATGTTAAAAAGATGGCAGAATGTATCAGGTTGGATAGGGAATGTGCGGATGTTTGCACACTTGCTATTAATGCCATGCAGTATGGCAGCCCGAATGTGAAGAGCATCCTGCAGCTGTTAGTCGAAGTCTGTGGAGCTTGTGGAAACGAATGTAAGAAACATGATCACACTCATTGCCAAAAGTGTGCAGACGCTTGTTTCAAATGTGTAGAAGAATGCAAGAAGCTTATTTAATAGAAAGAGCAGTTCCTTATTAAAAGGGACTGCTCTTTTTGAATCTTCATTTGAATGAATTTACTATCGAACTAGCTTGTTCATTGTTTTTTCATGCAGAGCTAGCCAAGTCCGTATGCCGTTAAGTTTAGTTATAATCCTGGTCATATTTCTTTTCGCTTGAGGATTGGTCTTTAGTGTTCGATTTTTTTCTTTCTTCGATTTTTTCTTCTCTGATATCTTCCATGGGCAGTGGATCTACATGCTGTTCACTTTCAAATTTGTCCAAGATACTTTCTTTGTCTTTATCGTATTGTTCTGGGTTATCAAATTTTTCGAAGCCTTTGCCTTTATTTTTATTATTGTCCTTCACTTTTATAGCCTCCCATTAATAGAATAGTGTTTGTTCTACAGCCAAACGAGCTTATTTAAAATTTCCCTATTGAACGAGCTGTCAAACAATAAATAGAGTCTTCCTGATATTTCTATTTTTTGAATAGTGAAAATGGGGTAAACACAACTAAATGAATCAGGAAGGAGTGACTCTAATTGAACAATCAAGGCAGTTGGTATACTTCCAAGAATGAAAAGTATGAAACCTGGAAAGGTAAACAAGATAGAATAGTTACCAATAAAAGCTTGCTTTATTATGGGGTTCCGTCTCTTTTAATGATAGGACTGCTGGTATTGGGTGCATGAAGCTCTGCAATTTTTGCAGAGCTTTTTTAAATGGGACGATGATAAGGGGTGTAGCTTTACGAATGTATCAACTTACGTTAAATTAATAGTATCAATAAAACGGGGGTCTTGGCACTAATGAAGGAATACAACATTATACATAAAGATCATATCAACGTAGGAGGGCTTGATTTCTCCTGGAATCTTGAAAGAGGATTATTTCAGTTTGAAGGTGATGACGCTGTCTTATTTTGGATCACCTCCGCAATGAAATCTTTTTTCGATACAATAGAGGAAGTTTCAGGAAAAGAAGCAGCTAAAGTGGTATTGGAAACAACAGGATATAGACAGGGCATTGTAGTAGGCGAATACTTCCAAGGTTTGAAAATGCCGCTTGAAGATGTTGCAAAGGCAATTCCGGCAACATATGCTTCTGCCGGCTGGGGTAAAATTGAGATTAGTCATTTGAATCAAGAAGACTATACAGCGACAGTAAAATTGAAAGACAGCTGGGAATATAAAATAAACTTGGCACAAGGAAAAGAAAAAATGACTACTTTTCTGGCCGGTCATTTTTCAGGGATTTTTTCAGGTCTGCTCGGAAAAAATGTATGGTTTAGTGTGGAAAGGGATCAAATTAAACAAGGGGATTATTGCGAATACAAGTTTGCCCCATCTGATATAACAATCGAAGAGAATATACATGACTTGGCAAGGAAATCAGAGTCTGAGAAAATTTTAAAGCTTGAAAGCATGGTTGAAGAGAGAACACAGGACCTGACTGAACTGGTGAAAGAAATTTCCTCTCCGATTATACCGGTACTCGAGGGGGTAGTTGTTGTACCATTACTTGGTAAATATGATGAGAACCGTTCAGAAGATTTGATAACCAAAACGTTAAATAATCTTCCAAAGCATAAAGCTGATTACCTTGTAATCGATCTTACCGGACTGCATCAATATATCAGCCAGTTCACTGTGGAACTCCTAAGCAAACTAGCATCGGCAGCCTCATTAATAGGGACTGAAACAATACTAGTAGGAATTTCCCCTAAACTTGCACAGGAAATCACGGGAACGGATATGCAATTGTCCCGTTTCAGCTGTTTCTCCACTTTAAAACACGGTATATATTATGCCATTGGACAGCAAGGCAGGCAGATTTATTAAAAGTGAGCGGTTTTCCGCTTGCTTTTTTTGTTTTATATCTTTATTAAGGGGTAAAAGAGAGGAAAAGGTGGTGCACTATGGACAAAAGCATTGTCGGTGTATATAGCTCGGTTCCTCAATTGATCTCTGATGTAAAGGAAAGAAAAATAAAGACGGTTGATATTAGCTCCATTCATTTTTATACAGTGGAACCTAAACAGTATAGAATCATGAATGAAAACACATCATTGGAAGGCAGCTTGCTGGATATATCAGCAAGCAATGATGACAGTGGAATCCACAGTTTAGCGACTGCCTTTGATGAAGATGATGGTTCAATTCAACTAGTCCAACTGGAGAAGAAGCTGCGTGACGAGGGCTTTTCACACAGGGATGCATTAGAATGCAAGACCTATCTTCATAAAGGGATGATTGTTGTAACTGAAAAGGTTTAATCTATTGAATGCAGTGGTAAGAATCAACTGTAACAAGATTATTTTAGGAGGTTTTACATATGAATAAAACAGATTTAATCAATGCAGTGGCTGAGTCAGCGGAATTAAGCAAAAAAGATGCAGAGAATGCAGTGAAAGCCGTGTTACAAAACATCGAGGACACCCTTGCCAAAGGTGAAAAAGTCCAATTGATCGGCTTCGGGAATTTTGAAGTAAGAGAGCGTTCTGCCAGGAAAGGACGCAACCCGCAGACAGGTGAGGAAATGGAAATCCCTGCGACGAAGCAACCTGCTTTCAAACCAGGTAAAGCCTTAAAGGATAGTGTGAACGCTTAATCAGCACAATTCGACCAGCCATTTGGCTGGTTTTTATTTTGGGTGTATTAAATAGTAATGTTGTTCTTTAACATAATTAATAAGTATTGCTGAATTTCCGTTACAGGCATGCCAATCCGTGGGCGGGCAGTGTGCCTCAAAATCTGTCTTCAGGATTACGTCCCGGTGGTATGTAACCTTGGTGCTGACAATTGACGTCCGGATAATTCTGAACGAGATTGCACGCCTCCGACTCCAATCGAATATAATATTACTCAGACATAAAAAAACACAATTATTTATGCAAAGCCTATATCTTCCTATTAAGTATTCACCATTATTTATCAAACAAAAAACTGCCGGTTGGCCGGCAGTTTTTGCTCATTAGTTTACTATTATAGTTCTTCCTCTTCAGCAGTATCCAAGTCAGGTTCATCGGTACCTTCACCATACTCATCTTCCGGTACTTCATTTAACATACCTTCATTGTCTTCATCTGATCCTTCTGAATCAATACTATCATTATCATCTGTGTTTACAGAATCATTCTCAGTACCTTCTGTTTCTTCCATATTTTCTTCTTCCTGGATGATTTCGTCTTCTTGTCCTTCTTCAGCACTACAGCCGGTCATGATGATACCTGCAGCTAGAGGGACTGATAGAAATAAATTTTTCTTTTTCATTTACTAACACTCTCCTTTAATTATTTGTTCCAGCTGTCTATTAATTGTTTACCACACTGCCTTTGAACTAAACAATAAGGATCCAAAAAACGCCTTTCTATAAGAAGTTCCGTTCCTTAACATTGGTGCACTTGATATATAAAAGCTGATTTCCGTTCCAGTTGGGTGAGTCCGAGGGGAATTGACACTGCACCTGGACGCATTGTTCGTCCTGCCGGAGGTAATGCTCTAATCGCTTCAATAGATATTAAAACAATAAAAGCAAGGACCAGGCACCATGAGCGTATATAATAAAGGAAGAAATTTCCCTTATGTTATTAATGTGGGGAAAAATAGGCGTTTAACGGAAAATCCTTCCCTTATTTACCCTTCTCCAGCTAAATTCTGTAGTTTAACGGAAAAATTTTCCCTTAGTTTAAATCTCCTTCCTTTACCCCTGGTGACTTTTTCAATTATTGGGGGTTTTCATGAGATTTAATAGTACGATTCCCTACAAAAAAAGCAATCCGTTTTGGACAGCTTTTTTAGTTTTGTACTCCAATACTGGACTGCTTACTTTTAAAACACATGGTTTCTTTCAATGTGAATTCAATGTGAAAAGTAATTAATCAGTCCAATTCAGAAGGGGGATTTAGACCAAACAAAAAAGCAGAATAGAACAGTCCCATCCTGCTTTAAGGATTAAAAGAAAAGAATTTTAATTGCTTCCCAGCCAAAGTAAAACCCAAAGCCTATAAGAGAAAGGCCGGATATAGCGGATATGCCAATCAATAATCTGTCTGTCAGGAACTTTCTGAAGGAACTGGCTAGAGCCGCCATGCTCACATCCCATAGGGTTAAGCCAATAAATATGGCGGCGCTGTAGAGGATCAGATGGGCGTGATCAACCGTTTGGGCTGTTTTGGCGAGGACAGAACCATAAATCCCCAGCCAGAAAAGGATGGTTAAGGGGTTGGACAAGGCCATAAAAAAACCGGTAAAAAACGTTTTAATATAGGTATCATTTGAGTTTCTGGATGAGGCACTGATTTTCCCTGCTCCCATAAGGCTTTCTATTCCTGTATAAACAAGAACAAAAAAACCGAATGACCATAGAAATGTTTTAATGAGCGGGGTATGTAAAAAGTTGACAACACCAAAATAGACGACAAGCATATAAAGAAAGTCTGCAGCTACCGATCCTAATCCGATCATCCATGCATGCCAAAAACCATTTTTGATCCCCCTGTCGATCTGGGCGGCATTAATGGGGCCGATGGGTGCAGCGAGTGATATTCCGAGAAAGACATAACTTAAGAAGACAGCCATAGTTTCACCCCTAATAAGATAACTTGTACATCTTATTCAGCAGATGTCCTTTTTATCACACTTGGTAGAAATGGCTTGTCTAAAAATATTTATTCGTACACTATCTGATAATATTTATAGGCTTGAATGAGCTTCTTGTAAAATCCTCATCCTTTCCTTAGCGTGAAGGTATTGTTTCTGTTCCTCCTCAGGTGCACTCATCATAGAATCGTGAATACTGGTTAAAAGAGCTTGTGCGTAATGAATATCTTGTGCTGCACGCTGATAGTGCTGAGGATCATTGTTTCCTTGTGCATCCAACAAGTTACGTTCAGCCATTTCGACTTGTTGGAGAGCCTCTTCAAGTTTATTGTTGAACATTTTTCTTCACCCCTGAAGTTTTATGTGTGGAAAGGGAAAGAGGAATACTCCCGTGGGAATATTCCTTTTTTTCCTTTAGCAATCTTCATTTTTATGCTGATGCAGAGGAGGAGGGATTAACCAGCCTTTTTCTTTGTTTAATCGGAGAAGTTTACCTCCAAGTGCTGCCTTTTGCATGTGGAATTGTCCGAACATCAAAGCGATATCTTCTCTGACACATTGTCCAATGACCTGGCTGCAAGCAACCAATCCACCTGCAATATCTCTTGTCAACGATGCTGATATTTCTGGATCTTGGTATCTTGCTCCAACTGGAATATCTTCAATACAAGCATTAGGGCGTTCTGGTGGAGTTGGGGGCAGGCCTACGCCATTTTCTTTGAGTAATTCCTCCAATTGTTTAATCTCCTGCAGCCCGTTTTGAATCAATTCGTCGATGAATTTATTTAAGTCTTCATCCCCGGCATGATTTTTGAGAGTCTGATATCCTGCTACCATTCCTTTTCCTGCCATTAAGAATGACCAAGTTCCGAAAACCTCTCCATAGTGCATTGGTTCTTCTTTAGGATTTCCGCTTAGTATACCCATTGTCATCCTCCTGAAAAAATTCATTATTGTGCCACCTCTTTCAATTGCACAACCTTAATATTTCCTCTAATGCCTTGGGTATGCGGATAGAATCCCATAAAGGTCGAGGTAAAATAAGGATGAATGACAATGCTTTTTATACCATATCACTTTGATAGCACATTGAAAGCAGTCAGCTATCAAGGGGGTGAGCTAAATGTGTCCCTTCAAGAAAAGACTTTTAGCCCAATCACACTGATAACGATACATCCGATGAAAAAAATTCTTTTGAATTCTTTTTTTTCATTGAAAAAGATCATTCCTGCAATAACGGCTCCTGCTGAACCTATACCGGTCCAAACAGAATAGCCTGTGCTTACTGGAATAGAAACGAGTGCGAGAGAAAGTAAATAAAAGCTTATTCCGCCAGACAAGATGGCGAGGGCTGTTGGAATAATTCTTTTATATCCATTAGAGAGTTTCATCATAGTAACGAGAAGAACCTCGAACAAACCTGCTGTTATTAGGTAAAACCAAGCCATTTATTTCGCCTCCAAATTCTGAGGTTCATTTTTCTCTTCTTCATTGGAGCTGAATTTAAGTCCAAGTACACCGAATATGAGCAAACTGATGAATCCAATTTTTATCAGGCTGATTTCTTCACCTAAAAAAACCATTCCAATGATGGAGGTTCCACCGGCCCCTATTCCTGTAAACACGGCATAAGCTGTACCTATTGGTATCATTTTCATTGATTTCGCAAAAAAGTAAAAACTGATTAAAAGGAGAAGAATTGTTATGATGCTGGGGGTCAAGTCTGTAAACCCATCTGAAAAAGATATCCCGATGGCCCAACCGATTTCTAAAACTCCCCCTATGACAAGATAAATCCAAGCCATTCCTGTCATCCTTTCTTTTCTTGGTTTTTTCCAATCCCTATCCATTATCCACACTGGATGAGAAATCGCAACTAGTAAGATTTATAAATTGAATAGAGTTTCCAGCTTGTTTAATGAAGTATTATTAATTACTATATGAAGTAAGAAAAGGGGGATGGAAAGTGAATAGCAATATCAAACTGAATGTAGCACTTTTACGCCGCCGTGTTCCTAATCTCACCTCAGCTGCTAAAGCTGTCGGCTTACGACCGGCTACGGTTTCAAATTTATGTACAGGGAAAATTCCAGTAGGGAGGGCCGAAGTGAAGACTTTAGTTGCACTCGCTTCTTTAGCGAACTGTACACTCGATGAATTGCTGATACGCGGCAGCCGCCTTGAAATGATTGAAACAGGCATAAAAGTGGTTGATTTGTTTTGTCCGATAGTAAAAGGGGGGAGAGTTGGTTTTGTTGCCAGAGCTCAGATGGGGCAATTAGTTTTATTGAATGAACTGATTGTCAGACTGCAGGGGAAAGGGTTCAAGATGATCTTTATTGAAGCGGACTCAATTGTTCCGGATGTGGTGGAAGCAAAAGCTGCATGTGATCATGTATGTAAGAGTACTCATGAAGTATTTGAGCTGCTGAATAGTATGGATAAAAAAGAAGATGCAGTCGTTGTGGCAGACCGAGCCATCGTTAAAACAGGTGATTTATTCGACATGGGAGACCGATTTGAACAATCAGGTTTTCCTGAAATCACTACATTCTTATACGACCCGAGCGGAGAAGCTGTTGATGAGAATGATCCCTATGGTCCACTGGATACACTAATTCCATTTGATTTAGACTTGGCAACCAGGCAATTGTACCCGGCTGTGCATCCCGTAAAAGCAGTTTCCACTCTGCTGGAGGATGCTTTGCTGGATAATAACCACCTGTCAATTCAGCGTCGTGCAAAAAAGATGCTAAGAAGATATAGGGAGATCCGAGTATTAGTCAACAATATTGGAGAAATGAAAATCCCTGAGTCGGAAATCGAGCTATATAATAGAGGCCAAAGGCTCGAAGCTTTCTTAACACAACCTTTCTATGTAGCGGAGCTAATCACCAATCAAGAGGGTGTATATGTCCCAGTAGAATCCACATTGGCTGGAGTACAGAAAGTCATAGACGGAGGCGCAGACAGCCTTTCTCCAGACGAGCTGAAATACATCGGAAAACTTTAATCCTTTAAAGCACTAAGAGGGACAGTCCCTCTTAGCGCTTTAAAGTACTGCAGTGTTAACAAAAGTTCATATTAGTCAGATATTCACCAATTGCAGGGCAATAACCCTTGATAAATAAAACAACGTCCTGTGTCATTTCACAGGACGTTGTTTATGTCATTTATAGGTTAGGGATTCCTCGGTCTGGTAACTCCTGAGGCGGACTTTCTATGTTTCATCTCTCAAACCCTTGGACATCATTCAGAGTCTCCCTGCTCTGCTGTTCGGACTTCTTAATGATTGATATGGAACCATCTGACTCCAGTACAACGGCATCAATTTCATCCATTGAACTGATGCCCTGGGAGCGGGCTGCTTGAAATATTTCCTTCTTCAGCACTCGTTCCTTTTTCATCGCTTGACTTTGGTATTCTCCGTCAAGATACAGAATCTTAGGTTCTGACTTAATAAGCTTATTAATAAAGGAAACATTGACAGCCAGTTTTGCAATAACATATTGCAGACCGATTAACATAATGAAGGCTGTCGTTCCTTGAGCCAAGGTAACCTTTTTATTAATAAGGATAGAGGATAGAGTGGACCCCATTGCAATCGTTATGACAAAATCAAAAGCGTTCAATTTGGAAAGCGTTCGTTTACCTGAAATTCTAAGCAGGATGACCAGGGAAACATAGGCGCATAGTCCAATTATTATTGTTCTTTCAATAGTATCAAAGTTCGAAAAAAACATGGCAAATCTCCTTTCTGTCTCTATGTCCTTTGTTTTTCCTCAGCGTGTCGGAAATAAACCAAAAAGACCCTCTTGGACAACAAGAGGGTCTTGAATTTATGCTGTAAGATTATTGAGTTGTTCGTGAAGATACTTCACGTTTCTTTTTCATCCTCTTCTTCATTGCCTTTACAAGGAAACCACCTTTGAATCGGCGTGGTTCATAAGAGATGATAAAAGCACGCGGCTCGTGTTCCTCGACAATTTCAAGAAGGTCATCTTCACGGTTTCGTTTTGTCAGGATTTCGAGTTGGTACCGTTTGCTGTCCCTTCCCATACCTTCAAAAACTGTAACCCCAAAGCCTTCATTACGCAGGATTTCAATTAATTTTTCATTAATATCCATTAAATTCACCACAATGCTTGTGTACCCAATGGCCAGTTTGTTTTCAACTTTGCTGCCGATATATAAACCTATTCCGAATCCGAGTGCATACACCAGCATGCTGGCAATACTCTGATCACCTGAGAAGACCAATGCTAAGCCAAAAACGTATATCAGAGCTTCAAGAAAGCCAAAGGATGACGCTGCCACACTCATATTCTTCACAAGGAAGATCGTCCTTAAAGTCAGAATAGGCACGTATATCAACTGTAAAGCAAATATTAACAATATATCTATCATGGAAAGTACCCCTTTTTAAGTTAATCCTAAAAAATACTTTCCAAATATAACACTGTTGCTGGTTAGAAAGGAAGGGGTTTTAATAATTTTTTTTAAAAGGCAAAAGTAATTTGGAACATTCAGGAAGTGCTTGAGATCTGGCCATTGGCTGGAAAAAGGGAGGAAAAGTTAAGCTGATTACTTTAGAATTAGTTACTTTCATTTTCTCCATCTTCATTTTCATCTTCACCTAAACCAGGGTCCACAACATCTACATCTTCTTCCTGGGGATCCATTCGGCCTTCTTCCATACAGCCGGCCAGGAACACACTTGCACAAAAAAGCATTGTAAGTGGTTTTTTATTTAGTTTTTTCATGATGGATCATCTCCTCCTTATTTATTCTTTATAATATAAATTCACTAAGGGGAGCCTGAATAAACATCCTATATATTAATATCGAAATACTGTTACAAAGCATATACATAACTCTGTACGATCAACATTAATTGAAGGAGTGTATGCTTAAATGCAATATGGAAATATATATAACCAGCGACAGAATTCTTTCTATCCTTCTGGAGGCTACGGACAGTTTCCTTATGGAAACACAGGTTATCCGGGAGGTTATGGAGCTGGCTCCAGTCAAGGATATGGAATGCCTGGATTTGGCGGAGGATATGGTCCATTTCAAAATCCAGGATACAACAGTTTTGGCACACCTGGCTACGGAAGTCCGTATGGAAGTCCAGGGTATGGTCCTGGATATGGAAATCCTTACGGGGGCCCTGGATACGGTCCTGGAGGAGGACTTTCAACATTAGGTGCAGGCTTATTGGGGCTCGGTGCAGGTTATTTAGGCGCTGAACTTCTTGATAATGATCCTAAGCGCGGTTATCGGTATTAAAAATTAATAACGGGTGCCATTCAAATTAAGGAGTGAATGGCACCCGTTTCATCATGCTGTGACATTTTTGTATTTCTCAGAGATTTTTCTGATGAACTGTCCGTAGTTAACAATCCAAGAAGCGGTAACAGCCAGGAATGAATTGAGTACTGCTGTTATGATAATTAGATCGGTCAATTGGTTGGATGCTGTAAATATGTACCCAGCCATTGAACTGAACAAGATTATGATTGATAAGGGTAGTTTGGGCATAAGAAAAGTGATAAGTCCGCTTAGAAATAATGTGGCCGCACCAAGTAAAAAGAATTGCAAGAACAAAGTCATAGTAGTTTCCATGGGTTTCCTCCTTAACGTATTTACAGATTCACTACCCCAATTGTCCGGTATGTAATCAACTTGGAGGAATTAAAAAAGCTGGAGGAATATCCCCAGCCTGTCATTATTCGTCTCACTGATTATCCTTCTTTACTTCACTTGGATAGCCTTCTTTGGTTGCAGATTTAAATTCTTTTGCGTAAAGAACCTCCTGAGTACTTGAAAGACCATTATTCTTTTCAGTATTAATTCCTTTGTACGGAAGTTTCTTTTCATTTCTGTTTGCCATGTTGATTCTCCTTTCAAAGTTATTAATATCTTTCATATTAACTAATTACCCGTCAGGAGAGAGGCTAAACAGGGCCTTTAACCAATTAACGTACTGAAAGGGGCAGTCCCTCACGGGTGTTGATTAGCTATATTTTTCCAAGTGATTGGCACAGACTTCCCCTTCGTTGAAAGAGTGATTTAATGGCACACCTTACCTCCACAGGTAAGGTGTATGCCACGTAACGACGTGTGAATTCTATGAAAGTGAAAGAGTGTAAGATGGCCCAATCTTCCTGTGTTTCATTGTAAATCCAGCGTAGAAGGAAGTAACTAATAAGCGTTCCATAAACTTGGCTATAGACAGAATTCGGTGAATTTCCAAACAGATTGGAAAGATCGAGATTGCCTTTTACCCAACGGAAAAACAACTCGATTTGCCAGCGAAGCTTATAGATATAAGCAATGTCTTCAGGGGACATCATCATTAAGTTTGTCGCTACTTTTATTTTGTTTCCTTCGTTGTCGGTAAAGGTAACCAACCTGAATCGATATTTTGTTTTGCGGGTGCGTTTTCCGATAAAGGCTGTCAGGTCTTCCTTCACACTGCCCTCTTCATCAAGAGGGACACTGTGTTCGATCTCTTCCGAGAAAGAGAAAGAGCTAGCGACTCTAATCACAAAAAATTGATTGTCTTCCTGTAAGTTCTCAAAGTCTCGCGTCCGTGCATATCCTCTATCTGCGGTGATAATGGAAAGAGGTTCCGTGTCTTCATACAACTTGGGTGCCATCATGACATCGTGGTGCCGCCCAGTTGTAGGGATGACTTGGGTCGGTTGCCCTTCCTCTACATCGAACTTTGTATGGAGACGAATAGCGTGGCGAGTACGGGTATAACCCGCCCAG
This sequence comes from Bacillus sp. SG-1, assembly GCF_000181495.1. Classification (GTDB taxonomy): domain Bacteria; phylum Bacillota; class Bacilli; order Bacillales; family Bacillaceae_B; genus Rossellomorea. Next base: position 51,407 of record NZ_ABCF01000002.1, on the reverse strand, counting down.
CTCATATCTGGATGTTGAAACGTAATGGTTGTGGAGTCGACCGCGAATAGTTTATAGGGCTTGAACAGTGCTCGGCGCATTCCACGTCCTAAGCGATTGACTAAACGAGAGAACAATTCTTGAAGAATCTGATAAGGGACGTTTTGAGCTTTTTTAGCGAGGGTCGAGTGGTCAACGGAAGGCAAACTTTCTTCCTGTGGCATCTTGGTTTCGGCATCTCGAAAGCTTTTCCAATCTTTCGCAGAAGAAATGACAAAGAAGCGTACCAAATCTCGGGTGGAAAATTTTCTTGCGGTGTCACGATAACCCCACTTCTCACAAAGGTTTTCCACCTCTTCGTCAGTAATGAACGTTTGAAGTACCTCTGATAATTTGTTAAAGTTAGTCAATGAAGCCACTCTCCTTTTTAGTGTTGTTAGCGGTAACAATCATTCTAAAAGAGAGTGGCTTTTTTTGTCTAATGATACCGTTTGTTTTACATATTATGGTTAATCAACACCCGTGGGCAGTCCCTTTCAGTGCGTTAAAGTAATGAAGTATTAATCATCTTCCAGGACAATCGGCAGTTGATTTTCGGTGCGCTGCGGTCCGTATTTACTTCCCGCATTCTGTTTAATATGTTTATTTCCTGGATAGCTCGATTGGTGTTCTTTTGACAATTGTGCAACTTTGCCTTTGTCAGTATTGACCATAGTATAGTTCCTCCTCAGTAGCATAAAAGTGCATATGTTTCTTTGCACTTTCGTGTGTGTACTAACGTTGAAGGCCTTTATCCATATCATCAATTTTTCCGTCTATGGTGCCTTCAGTAAGGCTGTCACTAGCCTGCTCGTGAGTCATTGCCAGACCTTGGGACAACTCATCCTTTTTATTATAGTCGGCAGCTTCGTATGTTCTGCCGGCAAGTTCTGTTGATTTTGCTCCCTGTTTTTTCACCAATTTAAACTCACCTCATTTTTTATTCTTCCACATAGGGGTCGTGCTCATAAGCGGGCAAATCACCAAATGTTGTCATTGTTCCTTCTTCATCTAAGGCATCTTCATACTTTTCATGTTGTTTGTTTGGATAAACGGTTACATTCCTGCCTTCAATATCAGTGCCCACAAAATTTTCAAATTCTTCGGTATACCCGACATTTTCCTCATAATCCACATAAACGTCATTGTAATTATCCGGCGGATTCATTAGGGCAGATGGTGATTCAGATGTACCCCATTCTGCGACTGCCTGCCATGAATCTTCAGCGTCAAAGGCTGTATCTTCATTTTTTTCGTCCATAAAAAATTTACCGAAAGGAGGCAGTAGGACACCTTCCTCTATGGGGCGGTTATGAGAGACAGTTTGATCAAGACTGTGTTCCTTGCAGTATAAGGTCGTTGGGATAGCTTCGAGCCTCTCTGCAGGAATCTCCTGCCCGCAAACCATGCACTTCCCATAGTTGCCTTTATCCATTGCCGTCAGAGCTTTTTGAATGTTTTCCAATTCATAATCAAGATGCTGGTGGAGGGCAATGTCCTTCTCTCGTTCGTATAAGGCAGTTCCCTCGTCTCCTGGATGATTATCATAACTCGATAATTCTCCAGTGGTTTCATGCGGGTGCCCTTGATTCAAGTCAAACTTGTCGTTATCTTCCTGTCTTTTATTAATGTTCTTTTCCAGTTCTTTTAAAGTTGAGCGGAAGGCAGACAGTTGTTGTTGTGTCAGTGTCATTTCATCATTCCTTCCAGAGAAATTTTCTTTATTAGTATGGTGCACAACCGGAAATTAATGATTGTTAAATCATACCGGATTAATAAAAAATGAAGGAAAAGAGGAGGAGTCATCGAACAAATTAATTAGATGAAAATAATTTTTTATGTTCCAGTCATATATCTTTTCTTCAGGAAATATTCATAAGTTGCTGTTATTTCTTGATGGGGAGAGTAGAAATGAACAAGGTAAACATTAAAATTATTATTATCATCGTCCTTTGCGGCATACTTGCGTTATTATTCCATTACTCAAAAAATGACCGAAACAGCCTCGAAAAAGATAAAGTGACAGTGATGGAAAAATATTTTGCTCCAAGTCAATCGTCTGTGGCGACAGGAATCAAATCAAAAAAAGAAATTCAAGTTGAAGAAAGTGAAGCGAAGAAATGCGCGATGGAATTCAGCAATAAAAAAATATTTGAAGTTGATTGTGATAAGTATCTTGATTACAACATAGGGGATAAGATCGTCATTATCCATCAAAATGACCGACTCGTTAAGATTGGAAAGAAATAGAGGAGCTGACTATGAAAAATACTCATGTATGTAAAATACTTGATATACCTGAAATTCAAACAGATCATTATTATTTGACTGCAATGAAAGAAAGGTATGCATCGCAGATGTTTAGCTTTCTTGGGGACAGAGAAACAATGAAGTTTCTGACTCCTCATCCCCCAGAATCAGTATCGGAAGTAACAGAAACAATTCGTGAGTCATTGAAAGGGTTTCAAGATCAGAATGAAATACCTTGGGTTATCAAAGAGAAGTCTACGGATAGGATTATTGGAATCTTTCGGTTGCACAAGCTGAATTTTTGGCATAAAAAGACTGAGATGGGTGTTGTTATCTCAAGGGAATTTCAAATAAGAGGCGTTATGACCGAGCTCATGCCTGAAATTTTGTCTTTTTGTTTTAACGAGCTCGAATTAAACAGGGTGGTCGGAGATATCTTTGCCGAAAATCAAGGCTCGCGTAAATTGCTTCTGGGAGAAGGCTTTAGGGAAGAGGGGACTCTCAGGCAAACAGACTTTGATGGAGAAAGGTATCATGATACGGTGGTATTTTCTTTATTGAAGGCAGAATACTATAAGAGAATGTAATATTATTATGTAAACAAAAGTCCAACTCTCGTTCAGGCCATTGAACGAGAGTCAGCTTTATTGCAAATCATTTGGAGGTTCACTCATGTGACCTTGATTTTCTACTTCCTCAAAAATATTTTTCTGAGGGGAAGCGGCAGAAGCTGTATAGCTGGCAGGCTGTTGAATGGGGAGGCCATTATTCCCGGGTGCCTGGACGGGGATACCTGCCAACCGGTTGTTAAGCATCTGTGTGAGCAGCTCTAATTCCTGTCTAATTTGTGAAATATCCTCTTTAACTGCCGGCTGTTTATTTGGCTTCAAGATGAACCCCAACTGTCCGTTCGGTTCCAGCGTGGCATATTGAACGTCAGATATATCGCTGACTTGAGATTGTCTCAATTTCATTTCTAATTGATCTACGGTTAACCTCATTTTCTTCAAAGCATTTATTTGCAGGGTACCATTATGAATAACGACCTTTGATTGTCCTGTTATGAATTTTTCCAAAGAGTCATTTTTTATTTGAACGAACTCCATGACAACCAATGTAAGCACTAGCGTCAGTCCAACGGTTAGAGTGGACCAAATACTTTTCCCAACAATAGGCTGAACAAGTAAAGAGCCCAAACCGATCATGATTACAACTTGTGCAAGGCTCATTTGTGAAATGGACTTCCTTCCTGCTACTCGTAAAAGCAATGTACCTCCCAGCACGATCAGGATCGCTTTCCAAAGTAAATCAAGATCCAAACTGATCACTTCCTTTTAATAAATCATCGATTTCCTTTTGGATAAGCATTTCTATCAAACAGCTTATCGGTAAATAGGTTGTGGAAAAACGGGAGAGAATATACTTTTACACCGTTTCCTTATTTAGTAAGTCTGCATATGAACTTTCTCGACCTGGGGCCATCAAATTCACAAAAATATATTCCTTGCCAGGTACCCAAAAGGATTTTTCCTCCTGAAATGATAAGTGTCTGAGAGTGGCCGACAGTACTTGTTTTTAAGTGGGCTGCAGTGTTTCCTTCTCTGTGTCTGTCTTTCTTGTGGTTCCATGGAAATACCTCATCCAATCTCATCAAGAAATCTGTTTTTACATCAGGATCGGCATTCTCATTCACCGTAATCCCAGCCGTCGTGTGCATAGATTGCACAATCACGATTCCATCCTGAATCCCCTGCTCATCAATCCAACCTTGAACATCCTCGGTTATATCAATCATCTCATCTCTTTTCGAAGTGGAAATTTCAAATTGCTTGATCATTAAAACAACTCCTTTTCTATTCTTCTTATACTATTTCTGGATTTCACCACCCATAAACCTGTTCTCGAAGCAGGTTTAGAATCCTTCTTATATAATTGTCAAAAAAAGCAGGATAAAAAGTTCTAATCAAGAAATACATAAAGAAGTTGTATAATAATCAGGAAAGTACTGGATGAGCTTTAATTTGATTTATAAAATCTGATCAGCTTCCATTTATAACTTTGGAAAGTGCATATCTTCCTTTGGTTTTATTGCTGTGCTTGGATCGGCAGGTGTGTGACCTTCTGCGGGATTTGCGGGACGTCACGCACCTGGAGCGGAAATCAGGGTAATATTTATGAATGAAAAAATGTATAAAAAAGATAATTACTAAAAGATGCCCGCTTCGGGTTTATAAACCTTCACGATTTTTCCATAAAAATTCCATTTGTATCAATTTCTAAGACAAGATTCTTGATTTCTTATCAAACAAATTTTTTACCAGGAACACAAAAAGGGTAAAGGAAGTGAAAGAGGTGAGTAAATGGATTTAGCAAAAATTAAAGGTAAGTTCCATAACCGTACCCCTAGAATATTGGGAAGCAATGACTATTATCGATTTTCCGTCCTGTTGCCGCTGATAGAAGTAAATGAGGATATTCATATCCTCTTTGAAGTGCGTTCAGAGCAGCTTAGAAGGCAGCCGGGGGATATTTGTTTTCCGGGCGGAAAAGTGGATAAGGAAGATAGAACTGAAAAGTTTACTGCTATAAGAGAAACATGTGAAGAGTTAGGCATCGGTGAGGAAAATTTATCCGATATCTATCCAATGGATTATATTGTTTCTTCTTTCGGGACTTTCATTTTTCCGTATGTAGCTGTATTGGAAAAGAATGCAGACATAAGACCAAATCCTAGTGAAGTTGCAGAAACTTTCACAGTCCCTTTGTCATTTTTTATGTCAAATGAGCCTAATGTATATAAAGTCGGTTTTACGATTGAGCCGGAAGAGGACTTTCCGCTCGATTTGATTGCGGGTGGAGAAAATTATAATTGGCAGACAAGAAAAGTTGATGAATACTTTTACTTTTATGAAGATAGAGTCATCTGGGGTCTGACAGCAAAAATTTTAAAGCATTTTACAGATGAATTGAAGGAAAGTAATTGAACCTAACAGTTTAATGAGACATATATAACAAATGAGAAGATAAAAGGGGAGGTGATAGGATGTTTATCGAAAGTGTCAGGAATGTACTTGGGAAGATTGCCCTTATGGATGATGATGATCCGGGGATGGAGAACACTCTTCAGCGTCTCCTTGATTTATTACTTCAAGACGAAGAGAAAACCATTCAATTCATGGAACAGGCCAGCAGGAAAGAACTGCTTTTGATCAGTGAGATGTTTCCAGAGGTGGTGTATACTTTTGGCAGCCAGTATTTTTTGGAGTATATCTACAGTCTTGATAAAAAACATCCGGAACTTGATTTACTGAGGTATATTGAAACCAATCAGAAGTATTTAAATTAGTTAGGCGCGGAAGGAGGAAATCATGAAACAGATCATTGCACTGGGAGGGGGAGGGTTTTCCATGGAACCCGAGAACGACCTTCTGGATACATATATATTGAGCCAGGCTGCTGCTGCATCTCCCAAAATTTGTTTTATTGGTACAGCTAGCGGTGATGCAGACAGCTATATTGAACGATTTTATCAGTATTTCAAGCAAATGGACTGTACCCCTTCCCACATGTCGCTATTTAAGCCTCACACAAGGGATATAGAAGGGTTTTTATTAGATCAGGATATCATTTATGTTGGAGGAGGCAACACAAAAAATCTGCTGATTCTGTGGAAAGAATGGGGAGTTGACCGTATTTTACATAAAGCTCTGGCTAAAGGGGTTGTGCTTGCTGGGATAAGTGCAGGAAGTATCTGCTGGTTCGAAGAAGGCGTGACAGATTCTTATGGAGATGGTTTGGAACCACTGAAAGCACTGGGATTTTTAAAAGGAAGTAATTGTCCCCACTACGACGGTGAATTAGAGAGGCGCCCATCCTATAATTCATTCATAACTTCTGATGAACTTAGCGCAGGATGTGCAGCAGATGACGGGGCTGCACTGCATTTTATTGATGGAAAGCTTGAAAAAATCGTGAGTTCACGATCTCATGCAGCTGCCTATTTTGTTGAAAAGGTAGATGGAAAGGCTGTTGAACGAAAGCTTAAGACGGTATACTTAGGGATAAATGAAGGGAAGGGGAGCTGAGTTGCTCAGCTTCCCTTTTTTAGTTTTGACATACACGAATTTATGCTAAATTCATAAAGAGATCTCCACATTACCATCTTCGGTAATTGAGACAGTTGTGTAGCTGTAAAAAGTATTCAATGAATCAATATCGCTCTCCTCTTGCACAAGTGCATTCATATAGCGGTTATATCTATTTACATCTTTGACAATGTGATAAAAGTAAGTAGGTACCTCGTTTATAAAATCCTTTTCTTTAAAAACAAACTGACCTTGAAACTTGTCTCCAAACCAATCACTTGCTTCCTGATGGTTTGTGAATTCCGGCATTTCTTTTGCCAATTTTTCTATATTGATATCCATATTCTGACCTCCGTTAAAATTACTTCTCTATTGCGAATCCATGTAGAGGCATGCACTTATAATTCAATTTCGGATAATAATCTCAGACGATTAGTTCATGGGTTTCCACAAGGATTCCTTACACATTCCGCCTACAGATGGTTATTAGCCTGTAATCAGTGGTACGCTTGAATATATAACTTCATCTTTCACTAACAATGACCGGTAACCTACTGCTCATTAAATGGTCTCCAAGTTGTTTCTGGTGTATCTTTACTCCACCCACGGGTAAATCACTTATTCATGTTCGCAAATAGACTTCTCTTTAACACCACTCTGAATAAAGTATTGTCTTTATTTTTCACAATCGATATGGTTTCATTCACAAAATGAAAGGAGCTGCCGAAAATGAATATAAAAAAGTCATTTAACCTTTTACCTCAGGAGATTTATGAACTGCCGACACTCGAACTGGCCAAGAGACTTCTGGGATGTTTGCTTGTTAAAGAAACAAGTGAAGGCACCACTTCAGGTTATATCGTAGAAACAGAAGCCTACTTGGGACCGGAAGACCGTGCGGCCCACAGTTTTAACAATAGAAGGACGAAAAGAACAGAAATTATGTTTGCAGAAGCTGGAAGAGTATATACGTATGTCATGCATACCCATTGTCTGGTGAATGTTGTGAGCGGACCACCTGGAAAACCGGAAGCTGTTCTGATAAGAGCTGTGGAACCGGCTGAAGGAAAAGAGTTAATGTTGAAAAGGAGGCCTAAGCAAGGCAGGGAACTTACGAATGGTCCGGGCAAACTGACTAAGGCGATGGGGATCAACATGGAGGATTATGGAGGTCATTTCACTAAAAGCCCGCTTTTTATTGCTGAAGGATATTCGCCGGTCAGTATATCGACCGGGGGGCGTATTGGAATCGGTAATTCCGGGGAGGCACGTGATTATCCATACAGATTCTGGATATCCGGTAATGAATATGTGTCGAGATGAATGTTGGTTTATTTGTAAATTGCCGGGTGCTTTTGCCAACCTGAACGAAAGTGCGTTTACTCAAGCAAAGGAGTTTTTGTAGAATAATTTTTTGTTTGACAAAAGAGGTTGTGGGGAATTACCAAAATGAATGATAATAATAAAGGAGGATAAACCATGAGCAAAGAACAAGAAGAAAAAGACAACCTCTCTTTAGAACAAGAAGAAAAAAAGGAAAATAATCAGGATATTGATCCACAAAAGGATCCTGAGAAGCCGAAACACCCTGAAGATTGAATCAGAGTGAGCAAATGTAAATATTACTATAAAAGGATGGGACCATTCGCTGGTCCTGTCCTTTTTTAATTGACTAAAATCCTGCTGGATGGTTAATGTTCAGGTGCTGTCATTGAAATGAAAGGAATGTCACTACGGATAAAACGTTCTGCAAATAAGCCAAATTCCACCAAGTAAATGTTACAATATTGAGGAATAGTCGTTTATTCTTAAAGCCTATTTTCGCAAGTTTTATTGTTTCTAATCAACCTTATCTAACAAAAGCAGCTACGTCTACGAAGAGTGCTTTCCAAAAGGCTGTATTCGTATAGATTGTTGCTTCAAGAAAAATCCTAAGTGCCGGATTTTTCCCCTAGGCACAAGATCTTTTCGCTCCGAACAGGAAGAGGAGCTCTTTTCTTTCTTGCTTAACTGGATAGTTCTATTTGCATATATATTCTTAAAACATAATTAAACGCTTACAAAAAGACTAAAGTATGCTGCAGAGGTGTGGAATGAAGAAACTAGTACTACTTATCGGTCCGACACTAATGATCTTCATAGGTTTGACCATTTACGGAAATGTCCCTTTGACTTTCGGATTATTCTATGGTTGGCTTCTGCTTGTACCGGTGTATTTCAGTTTAACCAATCAAAATCATTCTGAATGGAAAATTCGCATCACTAGGAATTCTGTATTATTGGGGACAGCGAGCGGACTCGCTTTCTTGCTGATCATTTTTGCAAGTGTGTCGTTTTTATTTTCCTCAATAATCGAACTGGAAATTATTGGTTTACTATTGGAGGAATGGAACTTTAATGGGAAAATGGTATGGGGGTTGATCGCGGTTCTTATCATCCTGAATCCCTATCTTGAAGAGAACTACTGGAGAAATTTCATTTTTGAAGAATTAAAAGTGTCAATGTCTCCGGCCATGGCGATTATTACTTCTTCATTTTTTTACAGTTTTTATCATATACTTTCCATGGTAGAACTATTTAATTGGCCGTTTAATGTACTTGCTGTCATTCCAGTCTTTATTGCAGGACTCGTTTGGGGGCTGTTTAAACATAAATCGGGATCACTTGCTGCACCCGTAGTCAGTCATATATTAGCTGATACAGGTATTATGATGATTTACTTAGTGTATATCCATAGTTGGTAAATGCAAAAAACAAGCTTGGGCCCAAGCTTGTTTTTTTATTGTCTTGAGATGCGGTCATTCAGGTGTCTGAATAGATGTTGAAACTGAAATTCCACTGAATGTTATTTGGAATGGTCCTGTATTTCCTGATCCAGAGCCAGTCGTGCTTTTGGAACTGGAAACAGGTGATTGTTTCAGTGGCGCGCCGAATGTGACTTCCCCTCCGCTGATTTTATGAATAATGACTTTATTGATAAAGCAAGCCATGAGGTAAGACTCCTTTCAGGCAGATCTACCAGAAGAAAGCAGCAAGTGCCAGTCCTGTAATAGCACCTAAAGCAATACCATACGCAAATCCATAATAACCATATCCTCCGCCGTAGTATCCATAACCTTGATTTGGCCTTACGGGGCGAATGAATACTTTGCTTCTCGTCACTCTTGTGATTTCTCCAATATGGGTTCTGCCGAAACGGTCATTGATTCTGACGACCTGACCATGGTAACGGCAGCATAAGTGGTAATACGGCATGTAGAACTCTCCCTTCAGCATTATTTCTTATATATTCAATGTATTCATGCATGGGACAGGTTGATTGTTCTTTCACCTATTTGCCTCTCATTTCATTAAATAATTAAAGAAAAGTGTTTAGATTTGACCAGCCGAAGCTCTTAGCTGCTTGTTTTGGCAGAGAAGATTGAAAAATTGACTGGGAAAAGGGGATAGAGGTATGGGCAGTTATCTTGATTTTTTAGCATTGTATGGAATAGGAGGAGCACATCCAGGGGGAATCCTGCTGACGAAGGAGCTGATGTTCAGGGAAGAAATAACGGATGGGATGTCCATCTTGGATATAGGGTGCGGCACAGGACAAACAGCTGTATTCATTAAGGAGATGTTCGGAAGCAGAGTTGTGGCTTTGGAAAATCATCCTGTCATGCTTGAAAAAGCCGGGAAAAGAATTCTGGCTGCTGGAGCAGAAGTACAACTGATTAACGGCCAGGCAGAAGAGATGCCTTTTGCAAATCAGGAATTTGATTTGATTACGAGCGAGTCCGTATTATCTTTTGTAGACCAAAAACTCGTGCTTTCTGAAGTGGAAAGGATTTTAAAACCAGGAGGGCTCTTCCTCGCAGTGGAAATGACTGTTGAACAAGAACTATCCTCGGAAGCCCGTAAGGAATTGAGCACCTTTTATGGAGTGAGGCACTTACTCAATGAAAAAGAATGGCAGAAGTGTGCAGAAGCAGCCGGCTTCACAATTGTAGAAATTGATAAGCCGGATTTTCCGATGTTATCACCAGAACCGGTTATTGAATTTGATTTATCCGAAGAGATTCCAGACGATATCCATGACATGCTCGACCGCCATGAAGAATATCTAAAGAAATACAAGGATCAATTGGGGGTAAGAATCATCAAATGCAGAAAATGAAAAAGCCCAATAAGCTTGGGCCTTTCAGGAGGCTTTACCACTTTAAAGCGCAACAAGGGACTGTCCCTCTTAGTGGTTTAAAGCGGTGAAGTGGTCAGGCTTTTACACGTGGAGCTGTAGGGTCACAGTCTGGGAGATGCGTTCCGGCTGTTTCATATAATTTGAAAAGGTAATAGCATTCTTCCCGTGCCATATGATCAGCCATCAAAGCTGAAAATGACCCAAGCAGTTTATGATTCATTTCCCATTCTTCCAATTCAGCAAGGAAACTTTTGAAGATTTTCATCTCGAGTTCTACATCTTCATTGAACTTCGATAATGCTGGAAATTCCATCAGACCGGTCCTCAGGTATCCAGCGAGTTCGATGGCTTTCAAATAGAACGCTTCGAAATCCTTTTGGAAGGCTGACCCTTTTTCTTTTAATTTCTTCTCACTCAAGTCAAGATTGTCATTGATGGCACCTGCGTGTCCTGCAGCATCAGCCAGCCAAAGAAGGTGATGGTGTACAGGATGGAAATCCGGAACTTCCTGTTTTTTAAGCAGGTGGTCAAGGATGTTTATATATTCCTCTAACTCGTTTACCATGTGGTTTAGGAAGGTTTCACCCAGTCCTATGACAATTTTGCCTGTCAATTTCTTTTTGATAAGAGAAAGCTTGAATGTCCTGAGCTTTTCCGTCTGTTTAGCAGCCATCTTAGTCAAATCATCGAGCTTCTGCCCTGATAAAGGCTGTCTGGCCATTTGAAGGAGTTGATCCATGACAGTAATGAATTGTTCAGCCTGTTCAATCTCTTCTTTCTCAACCGGTGAAAGTGTATCGCGCATAAATCTTGCATGATCTCCAAGTATCTGCAGCCAAAAGCGATGTTCGTAAAGGGCCTTATCAGCAAAAACATTTCTGCTCATGGGGAATGACACTCCTTTATGTTTTCTTTAGGCTCTTTTCTTAAACTTTGTGCTAGTTAATATAACCTTCAAAAGATATGCCTTTATTCATGGAAAATATGCTGGGTAAGCAAGCAAGAAAAGAGCTATTCACCTTGTTCAGAGAAAAAAGCACTTGTCTCCAGGGAAAAATCCGGCTCTTTGGATTTTTCAGATAGCAACAATATAGTTCGAAAAACAGCTTTCTTTAACCTCTTGAAATTCTGCATGCTCTTGTGAGGTAAAAAGGTTTCCGAAAATCTGCGTTACCGGACAGAATGTCTTACAAAACATGAACCTGTCTGAGTCACATCGGTTAAATATATGAAAAGAAATCTCCAATAATTATAAAAAGTTTGTGTCATTTTGCAATGTGTATAATTTCACCCCATAAGTAAAAAGTGATAAAGTGTGTTTATCAACCATTAGAGCAGATAGTAGAAAGGGGCTTTATATGATTCGCTTTGGAGTTATAGGAACCAATTGGATTACAGATCGATTCCTGGAGGCTGCCGGTAAGGTCAGTGATTTTCAACTGACGGCCGTTTATTCCAGGACAGAAGAAAGAGCTAAGGAGTTTGCCGATAAATATGGCTTGAAATATACTTTTACCGACCTGGATGAAATGGCGCGAAGCAATACGTTTGACGCAATTTACATAGCAAGTCCAAATATTTTGCACGCAGAGCAGGCCCTTATCTTTATGAGAAAAGGAAAACACGTTCTTTGTGAAAAGCCTGCAGCAGTGAATAGTGATGAGTTAAATAAGATGATCCAGGCTGCTAAAGAAAATAATGTACTTTTTATGGAGGCCCTGAAAACTACGTTCATTCCCAGCTTTCAATCAATAAAGGACAACCTGTCAAAGATTGGAAAAGTCAGAAGGGTTGTTTCAGTCAAAAATCAATATTCTTCACGGTATGATGCATATAGAAGCGGCACGGTCCTCAATGCCTTTAAACCTGAGCTGGGGAACGGTTCTTTAATGGATATCGGCATCTACTGTATCGTTCCTGTCCTGACATTATTCGGGATGCCACAAAGCATCTTTGCACAAGGAATGTTACTGGAGACAGGAGCCGATGGAGAAGGGACCATCCTTTTTAAGTATGATGGAATGGAAGCGGTCGCGATGTATTCCAAAATTACCAATTCAACCATACCCTCGGAGATACAGGGAGAGGACGGCAGTTTTATCATCGACAGCATCTCAGATCCTCAAAAGGTAGAAATTCATTATAGGAACGGTTCTGTTGAAGATATAAGTGTGGAACAGGAAGGTAACACAATGTATTATGAAATATGTGAGTTTATCGACCTCATCAAAAATGGAAAGAAAGAATCTGCAAAGCAAACCTTCCAACTATCCAGAGACACGATGTCTATACTGGAAGAAGCACGGAAACAGATTGGAATAAAGTTTCCTAGTGATAGTCTTTGAAGCACCTGATTACAAGCCATCCTTATTACGTGGTCACTAGAAAAATTGAGGACCACATCCAGTCGTCAGAAGAAACAGAGCATGAGTTACGTATGTATACTGAGAGAATCGATTGTTCAACAAAAACCTTTTTGATGAAAAATGTCTTTGATGTGTCATACAAATCCCTGAATCCGGAACAAGGTTTCCTATATTTGCATACTAATCAGGGAGTCCACAGTTTTCATGTAAAACAAGATCCTCGTCCCTTTATTCAGGCTTATAAAGAACTGAATTCAAAGTAACTCTCGTGTTCTAATTTTATAGCCATTAGAAGAAGAGTCCTTGTAAAAGGGCTCTTTTTTCATTCCATTATCTGACTGTATTATTTTTCTCTATGAATATTGTGTTACGAATCAATTAAAATCCCAGTATATAAGCTTAGGGAAAAGAACATTTGGTAATACAGATGGAGATGAATTAAAATCGGGGGTTATGGATTTGTTTACACTTAATGATATGTGGATTTTTTTTCTTGCGTTTTTCTTAACGTTGCCATTGGTAACATTAGTTCATGAGGCAGGGCATGTCTTGGTCGCCAGAGTGTTCGGAGCCAAAATTAATTTCGCCCTGGGGGCAGGCAAAACGCTTTTTTCAATCGGACCATTGGAAGTAAAGAAATTGTATTTCATGGATGGCTGGTGTCAATATGGAAAATTGAAATATGATAAAAAATGGGTTCATATCCTGATCTATCTTGCAGGCAGCCTATCTAACCTTTTGGTAATACTTCTGATCAATTTCTTGATTTATCGGGAAGCATTGCCAACTCATATATTTTTTTATCAATTTGTCTATTTCTCTGTCTATTTCATCTTCTTTTCTTTATTCCCCTTTAAAACAGGGAAAGGGCAGCCAAGTGATGGATTGGCTATTTACGAAGTCATTAAATATGGAAAAAAAGCAGATCCTCTCGAATGATAGTTTATGATTATGTATTTGTGGGAATTGAATGATAAGAAATTACAGGGAGGTACCTGCATGAAACGACTTATAAAAACTTTGATTAAATGGGGACCAGTTGTGTATCCAATCTATAAAAAGTATAGAGATAAGAAGAGAAGTGCAAGATCTTATTAAGATTGTAATTCAAATTAAAAGCCCCCTTTTCCTATAGAGCAGGGGGCTTTTAATTGATTAATTAGAAGTGTTATCCTCTGTTGCTATATTTGCAGCAGCGCCACCTAACAACTGACCTAACAAGTTTTGAATACCTGCCAAGTCTGCCTCAGGTCCCAATTCAACCAGCAAATCATTTATTCGAATCTCTAGACCCAGTAATTGCAAGCAAAGCCCTCCTGGAACAGATAAGCAAAGCAAGCTATCATCACTGCATCTCGCACATGGATCTGTTTGATTGTTTCCCAACTCTATCACTCCTTTCGTTATAGCATACTGATAATATATGGCGAGAGAAGAAAGTAGATTGGACTATAGATACACTTATAGAAAAATGTGCGAGTGCTGAACTATTATAATGTTTTCTTCAAGTGGCCGTGCATTAGTAAATAAGAGGGTGGAGAGGTGCAGAGAATTTACTACTTCAAGGTAAGAGAAAACCCTACATCTACATGTTTTTTATAAAGAAAAGTAAAAAAGCAGCGAATTTACCGCTGCTTTTAGCTTTTTCTGAGTAATTAAGTTGATCTTAAACTGGCAGCCGTCTCAAGCAGAGAAGTTGTTCTTTTTTAATCTGCTGTCAAGCATCATATTACCGAAAGGCACGAATGCCACAAGAACAGAGCCGAAGATCCATTTAAAAGCCCATCTTACTTTAATTGTTGTGTAGGCAATCACCACTAAATAAAGGATAAAGAAGAATCCATGAAGCGCTCCCACAACTGACACGGCTTCTGGAATCCCTGCTATGTACTTGAGCGGCATGGCGATAAACAACAAGATCAGAAGAGAAGCTCCTTCAATGAACCCCATCATCCTGAATCGACCTATATCAGTTTTCCACATAGAGTGTCCCCCAATCGTTGTATTCTTTCTGTTCATTATAGTATAGATGCTCTTAGAATACATTTAATTACGAAGAATTTCAAAAAGTTTTCAATTTGGGGAAATCTGTCTGTAATATGCTTTTAGAGGGATCCCTTGAAAATCCAATTCACTTTATTAGGGAGTGGGGAAAGCTTATGAAGCACCAAATCGAGAGAGCCGCTTTAAATTTGTCTTATGAGTGGGTTTATGAGGCACTCTAATCCAGAAAGCAGCTTCGTATTGGTCTAATAAAAGAGTTATGAGACACCCTAATCGTGAAACCAGCATCATATTGGTCTTATGAAGGAGATATGGCAGCATACAGATCTAAATCAACTTGGAAGAAGGAATGGTACAAGCGTTTTAAAAAAACCCCATCAAAAAACCATACTGATAATTGCTAAAAGTTTAAAAGCTTTATACAATGAAAGTATCCAAAGGTAGAGGTGAGAGCCTGATGAAAGAACAGAATAATCAATTGCTTTTTCAATATATCATCGAAAATGCCCCTAACATGACCAATGATTGGTTGGACTCCAGGGAAGAGGCTTCAGGATATTCTATTTATTCAAAGAGTGCTTCTCCGGAAGTTGAGAGTAAGCTGCGAAAGCATAATGACGAATTGATTGAAAGCATTGCCTACATTTTTGTGTCTAAGGAAAAATTTGAGGACAGAATGATTAAGTGGACAGAAAAGATTGCAGAAGAAAGGGTCGAATCAGGAACAACCCTTTATGAGGTCATACAGAAATTTAGTATCTTCAGGAGAATCTATTGGGATGTTATTGAAAAGTTTATCGACAAAAATAACATAGATGTTCAACAAGTAGTGGAATGGAGCAAAGAGTTAAATACAGGGATTGATTCCATCATTGAAAAATTCACAGAGCATTATAATTTAAAAACGCGAGAATCTTTCTCAAAGCAGGAAAATTTGATTAAATCCATTACATCCCCAGTTATCCCTGTCACTGAGAATGTTGCAATATTCCCCCTGCTTGGCAATCTGAATATCACCATAGCGGATGGATTAGCAGATGCCGTGCTGCAGCAGTGTGTGAAATATCAAATTTCAAAACTTTTTATCGATATTTCAGGAGTGGGAACAATCGATACCATGATTGCGAACCAGCTTTTTCAAATGATATCCAGCCTTAAGTTAATCGGTGTAGAAGCCTTTCTTTCAGGCATACGCCCTGAATTAGCTATGACAGCTGTGCATTTGGGAATCAATTTCAAAGAATATCCTTCGTACAGCAGTTTGAAACAGGCTTTAAAAGAAAATGGTTTTCAAGTGGAAATGTGTTAGTCAAATAGAAAAAACAGTCTGCAAGGTTTGCAGACTGTTTTTTTAGTTGAAGAATCACTGCAATAATTTAGTAAGGATGATCCTGCAAAGACACTTTTATAGCCTTCGAAAAGGCCGGCCCTGAACAGTGTGCCCGGGTATTGCATAGTTAACAGCAATAATCATATGGATGTAATGGAGGCTCCGCTTTCCAGCACCAGTTCGGCTCCAGATAGGGATCACCCCAATTCCATGCTCCCAATGCCGCTGCACAAGAATCAATAGCATGTGTCGTTTCTTTTACTTCTTCTGGTAATGCGTTCAGATCCGTGGATTGAAGAAACTGAAAAATGTGCAGCCTTGAATCAGCCTCTTTTTTGTATGAGAGAAGGTGAGGCAGCAATTCTTTGGGTAGTCTTGAACCCATCACCGCACCAGGGTGAACCTCTACTATCTTTACGGGTTTCCTCGTTGTCATTGATCCAATCGCCCGTGTCAGGGAAATGCCCCTTAATGTAAGATAAGCCATTCTGTTCATTGTTGGTGCCATGATGGAAGAAGATTTCATACCCAGCTCTGTAATGTAGGCACGTAAACTTTTATCCGCCTGTCTGTCCCCGCCTCCCCCCTGATAAGAAAGAGGAGAGTCAATGCCAATGAATACCGTATGATTCTCAGCTTCCTTTTGAATTCTGGAGAGGATAACTTCATCGGTGGCTCCTGAAATCAGCTGTCTCAATTTTAATGCCCCATCAACCTTTTCAAAAATCGATACGACCGTATCTTTTGTATTGGTAGGGCCGGATAAATCAATTCCTATAACGATCATCTTTTCACCCGCTTTCTTTATCATTATTTATCAATCAAGCGCAGCTAAAAGCTTTCTGTAACGCTTTTTAGTAGTAGGTCATTTGCTAACACTCTACCCAAATTTTAAGGGTTATAAAGCATGATTTTAGGGGTAGTAGCAGGCCGAATTCATAATAATGAAAAAATCCGCCTTATGATAAGACGGATCGTTATACTAATAAAGATGTTCTTACAGAATGTAATTTTTTTAAATATTTGAGAGTAATAGAATTAAACTTTTCCGGCTGGTCAATATTACACACATGGCCGGAATCTTCTATTGTTTGCAAATCTAATTCTTGTTGTTTTTTAACCAGCTGCTTAACAGGAGTTAGGAAAAGGTGATCTTCTTCTCCCATGACAAACAGTGTGGGAATGCCCTTGGAATCTATTTGTAAATTCCTTAAATAGGGATTAATGGACTTGGTCAGGCCCAACCAGCGGATAAATTCTTTCTGACACATCTTTTTAGCTTGCTTTACAAATGTATATCTGGATTCCATGTGTCTTGGGCGCGGCATAATGATCCATGCAAATAATTTGTACAGCCACATATATGGCAATATAAATTTAAAAGCATTTCCTATGGCAAGCAAAAATTTGGTCCGAAGATTCAGTTGAATGACAGCACCAGCCAAAATCATGGATGACAGCCGTTCAGGGTGTTTTCCTGCAAGTGTCTGTACTACGATGGTTCCAAGTGAAATACCGACAAAATGTGAAGTTTGGATGTCCAGATGATCTAAGACATCAATGACTTCCTCTGCGACATTAATAAAGGAATCCCCTTTTTTCCATGTAGCTGTAGAACTTCCATGGCCTCTTAAATCAATTAATAATATATTAAATTCTTTTTTATAATCTTTTATTTGTTTAAACCAGATACTCGAACTGCCGCCTGCTCCATGTATAAAAGTGACCCATGGAGAATGATGGTCTTTAATATAAGTCTTAAAATGTAACATCTTAATGGATCCTCGCAATCTATGATGATAAGCAGTTTAAGTAGTTCTAAATAAAATACTGCCTCTCAAAAGTTTGATAGAGCGATTCTATTATAACCTAATAACGGCGATATATCATCTGTCTGACTGCAAAAATTCATAAAAAAAGACCGTCCTCCTCCTTTACCGTATTACCGTATGAAAGGGGACAGTCCCTTTTAGTGCGGTGAAGCACTGCAGCGCCTATTCTTTGAAATAATCCTTGAACTTCTTCGGGTCTCTTTGCTGATCCTTTTGAAAATAAGGATTTTCTTCCTCTACACTATCCGGGTCAAGGTTTGTTTTGATGACGAGAGAAGGATTTGACGGTGCGGACGCAATAACGCGGTCATCCAAGCTGTCAAAATCAGGGGTTGTTGGTTTGTTGTTTTTTTCCAAATTCTATCACCTCCATTTACTAGGATGCAGAGAATTCGGGATTTTATGTAAAGTCAGCTTCTTAAAACAACGCTGTTTTCGTATATATTGCTGCTCTCGGAAAAATCTATAGAGCCGGATTTTGCCCTGAACAAGGTGAAAAGATCTTTTCTTGTTTGCTTACCAGCATATTATCGGTGAATAAAGGCATACCTCATGAAAAGTATATAAAATTGCAACAAAGTTTAAGAAAAGAGCCGAAAACAAAAAAGCTGACTTGGCGGGGCCAAGTCAGAAAAGTAAAACGAGGGGGTCTAAAGTCTTTTACAAACCTTCCTCTATAATCTACATGTAATTTAGCCAAAAACCAATTTCGTTATTTCTCCATGGCGGCACATATAAGTCGATACGCAGGAAAAAAGCTGGCGAATCTTATTGATTTCATGCAAATCAATAACTCTAAGCATATTCCAGCCAAGCTCAAACTATTTCCATGTTTATTTTAAAAAATGGTATTATAAATATGAATGGGAAGGAGCTGTCAATATGAACGGAGTCATCTTGTTCGATGGGGTGTGCAACCTCTGTAACAGCATCGTACAATTCGTTATTAAACGGGATAAAAATGCTTATTATCAATTTGCATCTCAACAAAGTACTAAAGGCAAAGCTTTGATGGAGAAGCATCACATTGATCCAGCAACAGACAGCATTATTTTAATTGAACAGGATCGGGCGTATATGAAGTCAACGGCAGCTGTAAAGGTATGCAGAAACCTTGACGGGATATGGAAGGTGTTTTATTTTGGAATAATCATACCTAAGGCTTTCAGGGACTATTTATATGATTACATTGCAAAGAACCGTTATAAATGGTTCGGCAGAAGGGACACCTGTATGCTGCCTGGGCCTGAAATGAAAAAAAGATTTATTGATTGATTATTATTATGAATCTTTTTGAAGTATTTCTCGTATGTACTAGTGAAACAACTTAATAGCAGGAGGAGATCTAACGTGGTAAAGCGTACAGCAGAAATAGTAATGGGAATTATCGGTATTATACTAAGCGGATTATTCGCTGTTATGGGCTTCATTCTAAACGCTAACAGGGGAATGATGCAGGAAATGATGGAACAGGAAATGACTCGTGATCCATCCCTCACTACAGAGGACACGAATTATATTATGCAAATGATCGATTCAATGGGACCATTTTTGATCGGTCTTGGTCTAATAAGTGCCATCCTTGGTTTGGTTGCTGTTGTTCTTATCAAAGGGAACAAGAAGCCGGTACTCGCAGGTATATTATTCATTCTTGCAGCCTTGGTAGTGGGACTCGGCACATTTGGTGCTGGATTCCTACCGGGATTACTCTTCCTGATTGCAGGAATCATGGCATTTGTAAGAAAACCGAAAGAGCCTGTTTCCATGGTATAAGTCTTGGGTGCTTAAAGCAAAGGCTATCACCTGCAGGGGTGATAGCCTTTTTGTTATCAGCAGACTAAAGCGACCGCTATGTAGTAACTTAGTACACAAGACTTGAAATCCATCATACATTTCCTCCCTGCAATAGTATAATAAGAGGAAGGAACAAACGAAACACATATTCTACGCAACACCAGAGGAAGCGGGGGAATTAGGGTGAATGTCAAAACCGTAAATCTTGGTTACTTATTCGGTATCAGTTTAATCCTGGCAAGCGTCTTTTATTTTTTTGCATCCAATTGGCAAGGAGTTGACCGTTTAACCAAAGTAAGTATGAGTGCAGGTGTTTTGCTCATCTTCTATCTATTCAGTTTTATATTGGCTAAAGTTTTGACAAACAAGCTATTCCTAAGCAGATGGGTCCTCCTGTGTGCTGGCATCAGTTTTGGAATTTCCGTTGGATTAATTGGCCAAATCTACAATTCGCATGCCGACAGTTATCTTTTATTTGCCGTCTGGCTGATCCCCATTCTGTTATTAAGCATTATTACAAAATATCAACCATTTTATCTACTTGGCTATCTTCTTTTTCATCTAACGTATTATTTCTATCTGTTTCCTTCAAGCTATTCCATCAAGTGGACTGAAACTCAGTTATTCACCTTGGTTTTATCCATCACTGCCGCAAATGCCAGTTTATTTTTTTTCTCCTTAAAGAAAAATTGGAACCTTTCCCTTATTAAATATGTTTCTTTTGCAGTATTTCAATTCTTGTTGATTTATACAGCGTTTTCGGAGAGTTTTCCAACCTATGGGAGCTTGATGAATTTTATCTTTCTGGCTAATGCTGTATTTGGCTTATGGGCTTCATTAAAACTTGTTCAAAGAAAGAGACTCGCTGCAGGGTATATCTTTTCTTTATCGGTGTATTTATTGTCCAAGGGTTTTGAACT
The DNA here is from genome assembly GCF_000181495.1 of Bacillus sp. SG-1. Classification (GTDB taxonomy): domain Bacteria; phylum Bacillota; class Bacilli; order Bacillales; family Bacillaceae_B; genus Rossellomorea. Next base: position 30,628 of record NZ_ABCF01000002.1, on the reverse strand, counting down.
GATTATTCACTATGCAGGAGAAGCATTATTTGTTTTCTTGTTGATATTCTCAATCGGTCTTGTTGTTGGAGCAATCAAGTCTGCAAAATTCCTTAATGGCGTAGTCAAGGAGAATCCTATATTACAAAAGGCAATAACAGTAAGCGTTATCATGGTCGCTACAATTTTCTCTGTTATCTCCATTACAGGTTTAGTCACTCTTGCATTTTGGGGCTTTCCAGCGATATTCTTGTTTTATTTTGCTCTAATAATTTTGATTCTGCCCAGTCTTCTTGTTCCATTATCGGTGCCTGTGCCCGAAATACTTAAATTTGTTGTCCTTTCCACAGGCTACACTATTGCAATGGGTGCCAGTCTTTTCAGTGATCATCTTGTAATGAAGATGCTGTTGATCCTGGCTGCAGTGATTGGTGTGAAATTGAGTCAGGAATCAGGATTGAAAGTCATTCAGTTCATAGTACTTAATGCCGCCATAGTTTCATTGATCGCAGAATTCATCCAATCGTATCAATGGATCGCTATCTGTATGGTTATATTCAATGGAGCTTTTTATTTCTTTCAAAAGAAATGGATTGGAATCAGACACACGGCAATCCTGGCAGCCTTTAGCTACTATCTTAGTTTGACAATCTTGGACACTAGCCTGCAGGCCCTATATATCTTCTTAAATATAAGTTATTTTATCTTAATCACAGCAGCCGTTATTTTTTTCAAAAAGAAAAATTCACACTATGAGTTTACACTTGCTCTTATCTTTTGGTTTTTGTTTATAGGATATAAATATTACGACCTGATGTGGAAGCTCATTCATAAATCAATTCTGTTTTTGGCATTGGGCATTTTGATTCTTGTTGTCACACTCTATTTAGATAATCACAAGGATATTGCTTCTCAAGCCCCAAATTTCGTTCTCGGTAAATGGAAAGCCTTGCTAGTCGTTTTGTTGCTGCAATCAGGCTTTCTGGGATATCAAACGGTTTCCAACGAAATCTTATTAAGAGACGGAGAGACTGTGAAACTGGAGTTGGCTCCAATTGACCCGAGATCGCTGGTTCAGGGGGATTATGTAAGGCTGAACTACCAGATCTCCGAACAGCGTTCCTTAAGAGACGCGGGATTTACGGGAGAGAAAATTCAGCTTGTGCTCAGGCCAGAAGGAGAAATCTATATTTACAGTGGATATTATAATCAGCGTGGAAAGTGGAACAAGGAGTATGAAAAACAAGAAAAAGATATCCTCATTAACGGCGTGATTGGCGGAGATGGGCGTATCATTTTCGGAATAGAGAGTTATTTTGTTGAAGAAGGAACAGGGCTCGAAGTTGAAAATGCTGCTGAGTTTGCAATCGTTAAAGTTGCTGAAAATGGCAATGCGCTTTTAGTCAGTCTTGAATAATAATTAAATAGTATGTTAGTCGCAAAGTGCCTATTTATTACGGCATAAAGATAGGTGTCCATTCCTTTCATACTCTCCATCATATCTTATAGTAAACCAATCTGTTTGATACAGGGATGTATTAGATCGATTGTTCAAAAGGAGGGGAAAGGTTTGTCTGACGAAAGAAGAAGACGTGTAATTAATGCCGATAAAGTCCTAATTCGCGCGAATGAAGTCATTATTTTGGATCGAGATGATAAAAGAAGGCGCAGATTTAATGATGACGATGTTTTTGGCGTCGAAGATAGAAGAAGACGCAGGCGCGACAGGGATGATGACCGCGATGACAGAAGAGATGACGATAAGCGCCACGATTGGTCCTGGATTTAATACAGCTGTTAAGAGGTTCCTGATGTAAATCAGGGCCTTTCTTTAGTTTGAAATGCATTTGATAAGGATAAAAAACGATATAACAGAAGTTACTTACATACTATACAAGGAGGAGGTCATCGAATGCTTGACTCAATTGATCTAACAAAAAAAATTGAAGATAAAAACACCTATAAGAAAAGATTAAAGAAACTCCAGCTCCAACTTCTTGGCTTGCAAAGGGCGCTGATTAATGAAAAAATAGGCTGCATTTTAGTATTTGAAGGATGGGATGCCGCGGGCAAAGGCGGAGCCATTAAACGGACGACCCAAAATATAGACCCAAGGGGATTTGAGGTACATGCTACAGCTGCCCCAACCAGTGAACAAAAACAATACCATTATCTGCAGCGTTTTTGGAACCGGATGCCGAAGTACGGAAAAATCGGTATCTTTGACCGGTCCTGGTACGGAAGGGTGCTTGTGGAAAGAGTCGAAGGTTTTGCAGATGAAGACGCATGGAAAAGGGCATATGGTGAAATCAATCAGTTTGAAAAAATCCTGTCAGAAGAAAATTACATTATCATCAAGTTCTGGTTTCACATTTCAAAAGTAGAGCAGCTGAAAAGGTTCAATGAACGAAAGATGGACCCATTGAAATCCTGGAAACTGACCGAGGAAGATTGGCGTAACAGGGAAAAGTGGGAGCAGTATCAAGAAGCGGTAGAAGACATGATCAATGAAACAGACAAAGCAAACGCTCCATGGTATATCATTGAGGGGGAAGATAAAAAGTTTGCTAGAGTGAAAACACTGGAAATAATCAATCAAACCATTCTACAAAAGTTAGAAGAGCGAAATGTGGATGTCAGCGGTTATTTTAAGAGAAAGGAAAGCAAGGAATAATATACTCCAGTAGCTGGTGAGTCGGTTGATTGGGATTAAGCGGCCGGTTGAAATTGAATGATGTTGGTGCATTTATTGTTTAAATGGGCCATTGAGGTAGCGGAAATCCTGAGATGCTGGTCCATTAAAAGGGTAAATGGACCAATGAGGTTGCGTAAATCCCAAGGTGCCGGCCCATAAAAAGGATAAATGGGCCAACGAGATAGGGGAAGCCGCAAGACTGGTCCATTAAAAGGGTAAATGGACCAATGAGATTGCGTAAATCCCAAGATGCCGGCCCATAAACGTGCTAAATGAGCCAGCGGGTTTCCTGAGTCAAAAGGTCCTGCCCCTTAAACCGACCACCACTCTCCTCTTACTAAAAACATCGGCCAATTTTCCGCACCACAGGGGGTAAGTAAGTAGAATTTGCTGCCGTGTTCCGTCCCCGCAGTTATCATTTTTTAGACAAAATATTATCTTTATCTCCCACTATTGAGACCAGCTGCGCTATAATAATAGTAGAAATTCCTTCCCTTAAATCTTCCGCATCTGACGTATAGAGCAGTAATCGTTGGAGTGCGCTGTCTTCCTGAAAGCTTCCCGTTTAAACTCCCTAAATCTTCCCCATTACTCAATACGCAAACTCTTCAAGACATAAAGAGCTTTCCTGGTAGAAAGACCAAATGCCCACCACTCTCATGAACCCTAACCATCAAGTGTATCTTCTTCAAATGACATCCCGCTTGTTACCACTACTGTTTTAGAAGCCGTAAAATATGCTACAATGAAGAATATTTGTCAATGAGGTTCCATAACTCATCACTAAGTAATAATAGATTTGAAACAACAACACTTATAAAAATAAAATTAATCAACAGCAAAGGAGCCAGAAATGAAAGTAATAATTGCTGAAAAGCCTGATCAGGGAGCTGCACTAGCAAAGCCTTTTCCCCATAAGAAAGGGCAGGGATTCATTGAGATCCTGCCAAACCAGCTGTTTCCAAAAGGAGCCTATATCACTTGGGCCATTGGACACCTTTTGCAGCTTCAGTCTCCTGAAAAATATAATAGTCAATGGAAAAGATGGAGTATCGATACTTTGCCGATGGTTCCTGAAAAATTCAAATATGAAGTAACACGGTCAAAATATAAGCAATTTAATGCAGTCAAATCTCTCCTTCAAAAATCCTCAGTCACAGAAATCATTCATGCTGGTGACGCGGGGCGGGAAGGAGAGCTGATTGTCCGTAATATTATCAATATTTCCGGAGTCCGAAAACCTATGAAAAGACTGTGGATCTCTTCCTTGACTCCCAAGGCCGTAACGGAAGGATTTGGGAAACTTTTGGATGAAAGTGATACAAGGAGTGTGTTCTATGAAGCCTATTCCCGGGCCTGCGCGGACTGGATAATTGGGATGAATGCCTCACGTATCTATAGCATTCTTCTGAAGCAAAAGGGAATGTCGGATGTCTTTTCGGCTGGCCGGGTACAGACCCCTACATTAGCTCTGATTGTAAAAAGAGAGAAAGAGATTGAAAGCTTCGTCAGTGAGCCATTTTGGGAAGTGACGGCAGATTTTGATGTAGAGGGGAAAGTATACAACGGTAAATGGGAAAAAGATAAGGATTCCAGATTGAAAGACAAAGAGACTGCATTGAAAATCGCTGAATTTTGTAAAGGAAAACCAGCAGAAGTTAAGGACATTTCGACTGAAAGAAAAGAATATCAGCCGCCGTTGCTGTTCAACCTTTCATCACTTCAAGCTACAGCTAACAAGGTGTTTAAATTTTCACCCCAAAAGACCCTGGAAACCTTGCAGAAGCTTTATCAAAAAGGGATTGTTTCATATCCGCGTTCTGACTCTAATTTTGTAACTAAAGGAGAAGCTGAAACATTTCCGGAAATATTGAATAAATTGAACAATCTTGATGCTTATAAAGAGCTGTTTCCGCTTCCGGTAAAATCTGTCATCAATAACAAGAGATATGTTAATGAACAGAAAGTGACCGATCACTATGCCATCATTCCGACAGAACAAGTGAAGAATCCAGAGAAACTGCCAGCCGATGAACAGAAAATATATGATTTAGTTGTCCGCAGGCTAATTGCGGCGCATTATGAGAAATCAATCTTTGACTATTCAACTCTAGTCACACTTGTAGATGGACGTGCTGAATTTATTTCTAAGGGAAAGATTCAGATACAAGAAGGCTGGAGGAAAGTGATCTTTCAGAACGAAAAGGATGATGAACAGCTGCTTCCGCAGGTCAGTGCAGGGGAGCAAGGGAAGGTTAAAAGCGTCAAAGTGAAAGAAGGGAAAACACAGCCGCCTAAACGTTACACAGAGGGCCAGTTGATAACATTGATGAAAACCGCAGGCAAGCATCTGAATGATGAAGAACTCGAAAAGGTTCTGTCCAGTACAGAGGGGCTTGGAACTGAAGCCACAAGAGCAAGTATCATTGCCGGCTTGAAAGACCGAAAGTATATTGAAGTGAAAAAGAATACTGTGTTTGCAACAGATAAAGGAAAGGTATTGATTGAAGCAATCGGGGAGAAAATACTCGCCTCTCCGGAAATGACAGCAAAATGGGAACAAAGGCTTCGTGAAATTGGCAAGGGACAAGCATCTGCCCCTCAATTCATGGAGCAGGTCAAAAAGCTGAGCGGGAAAATCATCGAAGATGCGATTGAGGCGTCTCAGAAGTGGACATTTGAAGGGATTGATACTGAATCAATCCAAGGAAGCCGTTCCCGTGGTTCGCTCGGAAAGTCTATAGGCTCCTGCCCTTTTTGCAAAGCCAAAGTCATAGATAAAGGGGAATTTTATGGCTGCAGTGCTTATAACAAAACAAAATGCAGCTTCACCTTATCGAAGATGATTATGAAGAAAAAAATTTCACAAACGAATGCCAAAAAATTAATTAGTGATGGCAGGACAGATTTGATAAAAGGTTTTAAAAAGGGAGAAAGAACCTTTGATGCAATCCTTACATGGAACGAAGAAAACAAGAAGCTCGAGCTTGAATTTCAAAAATGATTATATATTAATATAGTTTTCCTCTCCTTTCATCAGGGGAGGATTTTCTGTAATGATCTATGGTTTTTTTGAAAATAACCAATCTACAAGATTAGGACGGATAGAAAAAATAAACTTGAAAATACGGTTTCATCTTCGGCAGAACGGGTAACTTTAGAATAACAACACATTCATTAATATTCATAGAGGAGTGAAACTGTAATGGATATAGGTCTATACAAAATTGAAAATATGTCTGATGAAATTATTACACTATCATTATTTGAAAATGAAACAGTAGAAGATAATACGGAAATGCAACATCTTCCAAGAGCTCTTTTTCCTTTCCATGTAACAAATGAAATCATGATTGAAGTTTCAGAGCGTGCAGGCCAGTTGGAATTCACACCTATCAGTACTGAAAATGTGCAAGCGCGTATCCAGGCTGAGGAACTATTAAAGGACTTCATCGGTACAGCCGAGGTATAAATCAGTACAGAGAAACACCTTCTTACATAAAATGTAAATGAGGGTGTTTTTTATTTTGAATAAATTGGGACACATTCTTAGAGATAAACTCCACATGGTTTCACTCCGATAACAGACTGTCACAGTATCAACATATCTGCCTTCAGTTCAATTATTTTATTCACCTCATTTCCTTCCTATTTGCATTTAAATTAACTTTGTCTAAAAATTATGATAATGTGTTGAAAGGGTACGATTTTCAAGAACATATAGATTACATATGAAAGAATTGGAGTGGGGAGAATGAACAACCGTATTGAGAAGCTTCAATCGTGGATGAAAGAACAGAACATTGAAGCCGTTTTTATCAACTCAAAAGAAAATGTTTTTTACTTATCGAATTTCCTGACTGACCCTCATGAACGTTTAATGGGACTGTTTCTATTTAAGGAGGCGGAACCCCTGTTTGTTCTCCCGGCCATGGAAAAAGGTCAATTGAGAAATACAGGTTGGAACAATGAAATCATTGGCTATGCCGACCATGAAAATCCTTGGGATCTTATCGAGGGGGCCATCAACAAAAGAAATACAGCTGAAGCGGAGAGAGTGGCATTGGAAAAAGAAGTGCTGTCCTATGCAAGGGGTGAAGCATTCTTGTCTCTTTTCTCTAATGCTGAAGTGATCAATGCGGAAGATCACTTAAATGATCTTCGTGTAGTAAAAGATGAAAGAGAAATTGAGATTATCCGGCGCGCCGCGGAGTTGGCGGATTTTGGGGTGCAGACTGGGGTGGATGCACTCCAGGAGGGCATCACGGAAATGGAAGTACTGGCTAAGATTGAGTATGAGTTGAAGAAAAAAGGAATCAGGCAGATGTCTTTTTCAACCATGGTCCTCTTCGGGGAAAAATCGGGGGAGCCACATGGTAATCCTGGTGACCGACGACTGAAGCCAGGGGACTTTGTCCTGTTCGATTTAGGAGTGGTACTGGACGGGTATTGCTCTGATATCACACGAACAGTTGCTTTTAAGTCAGTATCAGACAAACAAAAAGAAATTTACGAAACGGTCCTGAAAGCTGAAAAGGCGTCACTGGAGGCGAGCAAGCCGGGTAACAGAATTGGTGATCTGGACAGTATTGCCCGTAAAGTCATAACTGATGCAGGATATGGAGAGTACTTCCCACATCGTATCGGGCATGGTTTAGGTATCAATGTTCATGAATTTCCTTCCATGAGCCATTTGAATGATGGGATACTGAAAGAAGGCATGGTGTATACCATTGAACCAGGAATCTATTTACCGGAAATCGGCGGAGTCCGTATTGAAGATGATGTACTTGTCACGGCAAATGGATATGAAACCCTTACGAGATTTCCAAAAGAATTGCTAGTTATTAAATAATGGCTTTTTTGTATAGATTGTTGCCTTCGGAAAAATCCCTAGTGCCGGATTTTCCCCCTGATAACTAGTTTTTTTCTCTGAACAGGGAGAGCAGCTCTTTTCTTCCTGGCATACTAGGATATTTGGCGTGAATGATGTCTATATCCTTCAAAATTCTATTAAATAGCAACAAAATTTAAGAAAAGAGCCTAAATAATAGAAACCTGTGCTGTTTCCTTCAGCACAGGTTTTCTTTATTTCTCAAGAGGGTAGCTCCATGCGCTCATACCGGACTTCAATTGATACACTTCCGTAAAGCCATTGTTTACTAATACAGCTGCTGCCTGTGAAGATTCGCTTCCTGTTTGAGAGACGACCATATAAGCTCCGTTTTTATCCAATTCATCCAGCCGATCCTCCAGGTCACCTAGGGGAATCGAAATACTTTTTTGGATATGTCCTGCAGCATGCTCTTCTTCCGTACGCACATCGAGTACGGTAATATCTCCTGAATCAATCTTCTGTTTGGCTTTTTCATTAGTAAGCTCTTCTATTTGTTGATTGGGGCTGCATGCAACGCAGAAAAGAGGAACAATAGTAAAAAAGACCAATGCAAAAAATCTTTTCAATAGTTCGGTCTCCTTTCAAATTCAGTATCTTGCCATTCTTTATTTACACAATTCGGCAGCTTTGAAACCAACAAGTATATTGTTTAATCCGGTCTCTGCATGGATAAATACAGGTTAACACCGTAGAAGGAGGAATGGTTACCATGAAGAAAATCTTAATCGTCCTGACGAATACTGAACAAATCGATAAAGAGAATCCTACAGGTTTATGGCTGTCTGAATTTGCGGAGCCATATGTGGAATTTACAAACCGAAATTATAGTGTGAGTGTTGCCAGTATAAAAGGAGGGAGAGTTCCAGTCGATCCCCGGAGTACTACTGAAGGAGAAATGCCTCCGGATGAATGGGAAGGAGCCATCAGGGAGTTAGAAAGTACCCTTGTGCTATCTCAAGTAAATGTAAATGATTATAATGCCATCTTCCTGCCGGGCGGACATGGAACAATGTTTGATCTTCCAGGAAATCCAGCTTTACAGAAGGCGCTTGCCCATTTTGGGGAAAATAATAAATTGATTGGCGCTGTTTGTCATGGTCCGGCAGGGTTTGTAGACGTAAAACTTTCTTCTGGAAAGTACCTTGTAGAAGGAAAGAGGATCACTGGCTATACAAATGAAGAGGAGCAGCAATCAGAAATGGATTCATTAGTGCCATTTCTGCTGGAATCTAAGTTAAGGGAAAATGGGGCAGACTTTCAAAAGGGTAATCCTTTTTCGAATTATGTAGTAACAGACACCGGATTTGTTACAGGGCAGAATCCTCAATCCGGTTTAAGTACCGCCAAAGCCTTCGTCGAACAGCTTCAATGAAGTTATTTAAAACCGGCTTCAAGGCCGGTTTTTTATGATTTTGTTTTAATGAAGTGTTATGGCATAATGGATAACGCATTTTCGCAAGAGGGGTGATTGTTTGAAAAGTTTTTTGATTAACTTAAAAGATCGAATATGGTTTGTTCCATCCCTATACAGCGTGTCATCGCTGATACTGGCAATAATGACGATTACGTTTGATTATTATATGGCTGCTTCCATTGAAGGGTACCTTCCCAGTTTTATGATGACTAGAATCGATTTGGCGCAAATTGTTTTAAGCACTATAGCCGGTTCGCTGCTGACGATGACGACATTCACTTTCTCTACAGTGATGGTGGTCCTGACTACATATTCATCACAATTTTCACCACGGGCCCTTAAACATTTTGTTAATGATAAAACAACGGTTCGGGGCCTTGGGATATTTATGGGCGGGTTTATTTATTGCATCACCGCTCTTTTGTTCATGAGACAATCGCTGAATCAGCAGTTTGTCACAGCATCTTTTTTTGGAGTGGTTTATGCTGTTGTGTGCCTGGCCTTCTTCGCCTACTTCATTCATCATGTAGCTACGTCCATTCAAATCAGCAGTTTAGTTGGCAGATTGGAAAAGGATTCGTTGAAAGTATTGAATTTCTATAAGGACCTTCAGAAAGAGAACGTTGTGCAGGAAACAAAATTGGTTCCACCGCTTTACAAACTCAAGGAAGAAGTTTGCAGCAAACAAAGCGGATTCCTGCAATTTGTTGACTTCAAAGGTATTTTAGAACATTGTGAAGAAAAAGATATCCACATCGATATAAATATAGGGATAGGGAAGTTTATTAGGGAAGGGCAGCCCCTTTATACCATTTACAGTAACAAAAAAACGAATGAGGGTCTAACGGAATTTCTTTCCCTCGGCAGTGCAAGAATGGGAAAATATGATTTGGAATTCTCGATTCAAAGGATTTCCGAGATAGCTGTAAAAGCTGTGTCTCCTTCAATTAACGACCCCAATACGGCAAGGGATTGCATCAGGTATCTGGGTGTCCTTCTTGGTGAAACCGCGGAGTTGAATGACGGCGTGCTAACCTTAACAGACCAAGATGGCAACCCAAGGGTAACGATACCGTTCTTTATGTTTGACAGGCTGCTATACAAAGCCTTCTATCAAATAGTGCATTATGCCAACCAAGATATATCCGTCATTTTGGCATTGTTGGATGCAATGATCATCATTCAAAAAGAAATGCCTGAAAACCGGCAGGAAACAGTCTTCAGCTTCCATAGGTATATCCTGCAGAATATTGACAAAGAAAACATGCAGGAATGGGATTTGAAGTTTCTTAACGAAAAGGTTGATGAGCTGCACGCAACATTACGTTGAACTTTTCCCTGATAGTGCAATTTCCTTCTCATTCAGTATGAAATCTGTATAATATAAAAAGACTACTTTATAAAAGAAGGAAGATTACATGATTATTAAAAATGAACAAGAATTACAATCAATGAAAGTCATCGGCAGGATTGTCGCATTCATCAGGGATGAAATGAAAAATGCTGCAAAACCAGGAATGACGACCAAGGAATTGGACGAGTTGGGGGCAAGTCTGTTTGAACAACACGGCGCAATCTCGGCTCCAAAACAAGAGTATGATTTTCCGGGCTTTACTTGCATCAGTGTCAATGAAGAAGTTGCCCATGGTATTCCCGGGGAAAGGATCATACAGGAAGGTGACCTGATCAATATTGACGTGTCCGGATCAAAGGACGGATTCTATGCAGATACAGGGATTTCCTTCGTTGTAGGTGACGGGGACGAAAAACTACTGGATTTGTGTGAAGCGGTCAAAAAATCATTTGATGCAGGCTTGAAAAAAATCAAAGCGGGAGCTAAATTGAACGGCATTGGCAAGGCCGTGCATAATGAAGCACGCAAAAATGGATACACTGTCATCAAGAACTTGACAGGACATGGTGTAGGAAAGTCACTTCATGAAGAGCCGGCCCACATCATGAATTATTTTGACCCATGGGATAATGGTTTGCTGGCAGATGGGATGGTCATTGCTTTTGAACCATTCGTCTCTACTAAAGCAGAAGAAATTGTCCAAGAATCTGACGGATGGACATTTGTCACAGAAGATAAAAGCTCTGTTGCTCAAATCGAGCATACAATCATCGTGACAAAAGGAGAACCCATCATTTTAACTCTTTAACATCCATTTACTGAAAGAAGGTATGAAGGGAAGAGGAGACGATTCAAAGATAAAAGCATAAAATCTGTGCAAAACAAGAAAAAAGCAGTCTAAAACGGACTGCTTTTTTACTTTGGATTCGTATTGTAAAATCCGATAATAAATTCATTGATAGAGAAAGTCACCAAGGGAAGAGGAAGAGTATTTAAAATAAGGGAGAATTTTTCTGTTAAACTGCAGAACTTAGCTAGAGAGAGGTAAATAAGGGAAGAATTTTCCGTTAAACATGCTCAGTAATCCAGTTTTTATGTTTTTTTAGTTAATAGCGGAAGATTTTTCGCCTATTTGACCTATTTTCCTTAACATTTAATTAATAAGGGAAATTTCTTCCCTTATTATATAAGCTATGGTTTCTGGGGATTAAAATAACTTAGCATTTCACTGGAAGAAAAATGATTCTTTCTTCATTTTAAGTTCTCAATTCTAATTCTGTTAGGTCTTTTATTCATTCCGCAAGTAAATAATTCGCTACGTAAATTAAAGGTCTACAAAAAATATTCAGTGTTGCGAAACGTGATGGTAGTTTAGATACGTAAACACACTTGAAAGGTAAAAACTGTAATTTCAATAAAAACAGCATACGAATAATGGTGCGGATACGTATGCTAAAGACTATGAATTTTTATGGTTTGTACTTCTAAAGTGAACTACTTTAATTTGATCACAGGCTGCTTTTTTGAGGGCTGGATGTATAGACAGTGCCGGAGTTTTTTTGCAGGATGCACCTCAAAAAGCACACATTAATAGAGGACAATAGATTTTAAAAAAACTTCGTATAACCTATTGAATTTGCCGGCTGGCCAAGGTATCATAATAGATAACAAGATATATATTTACCATCATAACTCCCTCTCTAAACCTCTTTTACATAACCTTTTCTATCCTATTTAGATACTTCCAATCCTTTCAAAAAGTAGGAATAATATCCCATTACAGCGTTGAAATACAAATGTATTGACTCTATTATACTCTCGTAATCGCATTGTAGTACTCCTATGTTAGCATGAAGAATGTGAGTAAAGATATCGTACCACTTACTAACGAAGGAGAGGATTACGACAATGAAAAAAACAGTTATTACTCTTGCAACGGCAGCAAGTTTAACACTATCAATGGGCGCAAGTGCCTCTGCAGAAAAAGTAGAAGTTAAGAAGGGCGATACTCTATGGGGGTTATCAAAAGAATATGGAACAAGTGTTGAGAACCTTCTAAAATGGAATAACCTAAACTCTGATCTAATTTTCCCTAAACAGGAATTGAGAGTTTCATCTACTGAAACTTATACAGTAGAGTCTGGAGATTCTTTATGGGGAATTGCAAAATATTATGGTGTATCAGTCGATGAACTTAAAAATTCCAATTCATTGACTTCAAATATTATTCACCCAGGGCAAAAACTTACAATTGATCTGGACAACCGTGGACTGGCAACGTTGGTTACTGAGCAAGAGACAGCATCAACTCCACAGCAGACAACAGAGGAGCCTGCAGCTGAACCTGCTGCACAAGAAACTGCATCTGCGGCACCTGCAGTTCAGGAATCAGCACCAGCTCAGCCAGCTGAAACACCTGTGAATACGCAGCCGACACAAGAAGCGGCTAATGCAATCACGATGAAAGCGACAGCTTATACAGCAAGCTGTGTAGGTTGTTCAGGAGTCACGAGAACAGGTGTTGACCTGAATGCGAATCCAGATGCGAAAGTTATCGCAGTAGACCCTAATGTTATCCCGCTTGGGACCAAGGTATATGTAGAGGGATATGGATATGCGACAGCACAGGATACTGGCGGTGCGATCAAAGGAAATAAAATCGACGTATTCATTCCTAATAGACAAGATGCTCTTGATTGGGGAGTACGTTCAGTAAAAGTAACTATTTTAGAATAATCATACTTCAAAAAAGCAAAGGCTTAGCCTTTGCTTTTTTTGTGCATAGGACCTCAAATGGGGCAAAGAAGAAGGCAAAGGTGAGGAACCTTTGCCTAAAGCTATGAGCTGTTTATGAAAATACTTCTTCCAATACCTTTTCTTCTTTTTGATTTAATAGATTCTTTTGGAGGACGTCGTCTACTTCTTTATTCATATTTTCACTTAATAGATGTCCGGCACCTTTATCTCCGACGACGATAATTTTCTCCCATTTGCGGCCGGCTGCCTCCCGGTCAAGCTTATTGCCCAGACTTTTATACCAGCGTTTTTGATGGGCTTCGATTCTTTCCTTGTAATGATCATCCTGATTAGCGCTTCCTCCGTTGCCGCCGATATTGATATCAGCGGGCTGAGGACCTGCATGTCTGCGCCATTCCTCTGTATCTAAATCAAAGTGATACATTTCAGTGTCCTCGACTTGTCCAAGCGCTGTTTCAATTAATTTAACCTGGTTCTGCTGTACCAGGATCACCCCGGTAAGAGGGTGTTGAGAATGAATTTCCTTAAGTTGATCAACTACGGCAAATTCTTCCCAATAAAAATTTGTTTGAACTGGAACTTGCAGTTCAAGAGTTTCCCATATGCCGCTGTCCTTGGAGGCAAAAACAACAATACTGCGAGGGAGATCTCTTTCCAGGCTGGCAACATGGGATTCAACTTTTTCACGAATGCTGTGAAATCTCTTTCTTTCTTCCTCATTGCTTATTTCAAGATATTCTTCGAAACTGTTGAATCCATTTTTAAGGGCGATTTTCCATTTGCCTCCCTGTTGATCAGGATCTCTTCTATCCGTGTTAAGGTACATTGTCAGAAGTTTGTCAGGCTTTTGTAAATGAAGGTTTTCTAGTTTATTAAGGGTGTGTCGAATGTTCATCTGTTCATCCTCCTTATGAAATATTTTTTTCATAATGAAATCGTACAGAGAGAAATTTTGTTTTAAAACCCTCTAGTTGTATTTATCTTTTAATGTCAGGGGATAAACGTCAATAGGGAAATTTAGTAAAATAACTAATGGTAAAATATACAGGAAATCTAAAGAAAATGGACGGTGTGTGAAATTATTCCTGAAAAATTACGTTGTTTTAATAAAATGTAATGTTTTCATCATCCTTTTGTCACCGACAGGAGATAAGGCTATGTTACTATGTCTTCTGTTGGCTTTTTACAGCCATAAAGGAGGACACATCATGAAAAAAACTTTACTGTTCACACTATTAACTCTTATAACTATCGGAATTTATACATTATCTGTACAAGCAGAAGAATATACAGTCATAGAGTCAGAAGTCACTGTGGAAAATTATCACAATATTAAAGAAGGCGACATGCTTTGGGAACTGGCTTCCAAACAAGATGAGGCGGTTATCACTGTAGAGACAAGGCAGGAATTAATCCATAATGGAAAAGAAGTGTTAGTTCAAAAGCAGTCCGAATCAAAAGAGAACAAGGCAGCGAAGGACAACAATACCGACCAAGTCGTCAAGGAAGTAGAGGTTAAAGCCACGGCATATACAGCCTACTGCGAAGGGTGTATCGGCATTACGAAAACAGGGGTGAACCTGAGAGCCAATCCTGATGAAAAGGTCATTGCTGTTGATCCAGCTGTTATCCCGCTTGGCTCGAAAGTATATGTTGAAGGTTTTGGGTATGCAACAGCAGAAGATACAGGCAGTGCGATTAAAGGAAATCGAATTGATATTTTTATACCATCACGTGAGGAAGCATTAGATTACGGCGTGAAAAGTATAACCGTACAAATTATTGAATGACGTTAACACATTAAAGCGCTAAGAGGGACTGTCCCTTTTAGCGCTTTAATGTGTTAACGGCCGGGTTTTGTGTTTGGATTTTTTACCGATTGTATTTCTTTACGGTCACTCATTTGTTTTTCGGCTAATTCTTTTGCTACTTCATGCTGCGCGTTTTGGTTTTGTTTTTGCATGATGATCCTCCTAATGATATTCTTCTCATTCAAAAATTAGCTTTTGTAGGCGATGTTGGATTCATGCATTATTTCAGGTTGTTGGAAGCTTTATTATTTCAGAGTATCTTTTTACTATTCAGGGAGAAAATAAGCCGAGAAATAAATAAGTAAGCAGAAGTAATGCTGAAAAGTTTCTAAAAACAGGCATATTAGTTGAAATTATAGAAATCCATCTGTTATGGTTAAGGATGTTGTTTTAACGGGCGGAAGCAAGGTTATAAAATGTATAGGACAACCCAAAAAATAAGAATTACATACGGAAGGGGAATGAAGATGAAAAAAATATCAAGTGTTTTTTGGATCACGGTTGCAATCGTCTTGGCTGCCCTGATCTTTGGAGTTAGTGCTCCTGACAGTTTTGAAGAATCTACAGCAAGAGTCCAGTCATTTATTACAACGAGGTTTGGCTGGTATTACTTAATACTGGTAACTTCGATTGTTATTTTTTGTATCTTTCTTATCATCAGTCCTATCGGGACAATCCGACTCGGTAAACCGGATGAAAAGCCGGAATATAACACAACTACTTGGTTCGCGATGCTTTTCAGTGCCGGCATGGGGATCGGGCTTGTATTCTGGGGAGCAGCTGAACCGCTTTCTCATTTTATTGCACCTCCGCTGGCGGAGGGAGGAACAAATGAAGCAATCAAGGAAGGAATGCGTTATACCTTCTTCCACTGGGGAATCCATGCATGGGCCATTTATGCACTGGTAGCACTTGCCCTGGCTTATTTTCAATTCAGAAAAGGTGAGCCTGGACTCGTATCTGCAACCTTGAAGCCGATATTCGGAGACCGTGTGAATGGTCCACTTGGAACCGTCATTGATGTTCTGGCTGTTTTTGCCACGGTAGTAGGGGTGGCAACTACTCTTGGATTCGGTGCAGCACAAATCAATGGTGGCCTTTCTTATCTATTGGGAATACCGAATAACTTCACCATGCAATTTATCATCATAGCCATTGTCACCGTTCTATTCATGATTTCTGCTTGGTCCGGACTAAGTAAAGGGATCAAATATTTGAGTAATACGAATATGGTGCTTGCAATAGCGTTATTGGTCCTTATGTTCATTGTAGGACCGACACTGCTTATTCTAAATCTTTTTACTGATACATTAGGTGCATACGTACAAAGCCTTGTGAGGATGTCTTTCCGAATTGCCCCGCTAAATGAAGATCACCAGTCCTGGATTAATGGCTGGACGATATTTTACTGGGCATGGTGGATTTCATGGTCTCCGTTCGTAGGAATCTTCATCGCAAGGGTTTCCCGCGGAAGAACCATCCGTGAATTTCTATTCGGAGTGCTTCTGCTGCCATCACTTGTCAGCATGCTCTGGTTCTCAGTTTTCGGAACAACAGCCATAGAACTCCAGCAATTAGGTGCAGTAGACTTAACTACTTTTGCAACAGAGGAAGTTCTATTTGCTGTATTTAACCAAATTCCGTTATCTGCAATTCTTTCAGTTGTAGCGGTTATCTTGATCAGTACATTCTTCATTACTTCAGCTGACTCTGCGACATTTGTCCTTGGTATGCAGACTACGTACGGCTCGTTGACTCCGCCAAATACAGTGAAGTTAACTTGGGGAATTGCTCAGTCAACAGTTGCACTGATATTAATGTACAGTGGCGGACTGCAGGCTTTACAGAATGCATTGATCATTGCTGCCTTCCCGTTTTCGATGATCATGATACTAATGATGGTTTCATTGTACAGAGCATTAACAAAAGAAAAGAAAGAATTAGGCTTATATTTAAAACCAAAACCACGCAATAAAATACGTTGATAGTAAAAGCAGACAGGTCATCATGGCCTGTCTGCTTTCGTAGTTAAAGCCCGGCAGGAAGTAGTGCATATTGGTTATTAGGGACTTGTAAATTTGTTTGCAGAGTCAGCTTTAGTGACAGAGATTCAAACCCACTGTAACAATCCCCAGGAATTAAACGGGTTAATTTTATCAGAAAGGAAATTTTCTGCAGGGGTGAAGAGGATCTAGCGCTATCATTAATTGTCTACTGGATAACCATCGATTAGAGGACCGTTTTTAACCCATAAGGGCGTTTAATTCAGTCATTTCCCTATAATCAGCATACAGTGTAATACCCTTTGTACGAGGAGGTGTTTAGTATGTGCGGTTATGGTGGATACGGCTATGGTGGCGGCTATGGGTACGGAGGAAGTTTCGTGCTGATTGTTGTTCTGTTTATTCTTTTGATCATCGTCGGTGCGGCTTTTGTAAAGTAATATGTTTTCAACTTCAGTAGAAATTCTCTGCTGAAGTTGTTTTATTTTCTATACATACACGAACTTTAGTATTAAGAAGGTAATAAGTTGCTTATATCCTTAAACTTACTTAAAATAGATTGGACACTCATTAAAAGGTTGATGCATCTTAATGGTAAATAAACGACCGAAACGTAAATCGAAAAAGGGTTCTCCCTTTAGAATCCTACTCATTCCTTTCACAATTCTTGTTGTCTACTTCATCGTATATGGCGGATTTTTGACTTATCAGGAATTATCAGAGGAAGCAAAGGACGAAATTCCTCCAGAATATATCCCTATTTATAAAGAAGCTGCACGTAAATATGGCGTGCCATGGAACCTCTTGGCGGCACATCACAGAGTGGAAACGAAATTCTCACAAATGAATACGATGGTTTCTCCAGTAGGTGCGGAGGGGCATCTTCAATTTATGCCCTGCACCTTCGTAGGATGGTCTCATCCAACTTGCGGAGGACTTGGAAAAGGAAATATCCCAAAGGATGAAATGACTGATCCCAGCGTGATCGAGAAGTATGGTGGATATGGAGTAGATGCCAATGGTGATGGCAAAGCGGATCCATGGGATATTGAAGATGCCGTTCACAGTGCGGCAAACTATCTCTCGAACAATGGTGCTGCTGAAGGAGACATAGAAAGGGCTGTATTTGCTTATAATCACAGCGAGCAGTATGTAGAGGATGTTCTATACTACGCTGAAAGATATAAAAAAGAGGAGTTTTAACGAATCAGGGCTCCTTAAAGGAAAAAGTCTTTAAATGAACAGGCCGCTGATTGACTCAGCCTACATCGGCCTGTTTTTCTTATCTATATTTTGTGTGGGGTAATGAGCAAACGGAAAGGTTAGCTGGCCATCAGCTTGATATTTGCAGGTGAGTTTGAATTTTGTCAGTTATCGCCTACCAATAAAAGGTTGTTTTGTATGTGGTTTGGAGCAAAAGGAAAAGTCACCTACCAATCAACTCACTATTGGTAGGTGACTTTGTCACAGCCTATTTATTTAATGGGATGAAAATGTTAATGCGCCTTTCTCATTTTTTTCATGATTAGGCTTAGAAGGAATACCAGGATGATGGCCCCTATCAAGGCTGGGATGATAGCCATGCCAGCTATAGTAGGACCGAAGTCTCCAAAGATCAACCCTCCAAGCCATGCACCAATAATCCCGGCGATGATGTTGCCGATGATGCCGCCGGGAACATCTTTTCCAAGAATCAAACCTGCGAGCCACCCAATAATACCACCAATAATCAGATACAAAATAAAACTCATAATAAATGCCTCCTTTAATGTATTATTTTGTGTTACTTAGCTAGAATATACACAGAACATTTGAAGGTTAAATCTATGGCTAAGTTGGGTAAAAGAATGAATTTATACTAGAATCTCACCTTATATGAAGATTAATCATACAAATAGGAGTCTTTTCATGAATGCAACGATAAGAATGATACAGCAATGGAAGACAGCATTGATTGCGGAAATTCAAAAGTTAAAAGAGTTTGAAAGCAGAGGAATTATGGTTCTCAGGGGCCAGCATCTGGCAACCAGTGAAAGAGGGGCTGTTTATTGGCTTGTTCTCGCCTATCCAGTGAGCCTATTTCCAGGGGGAGCGGTAATCTTTGATTACGGAAAAAAGAAGGTTGAAGGAAGTGTGCTTTCATCTGAAGGGGTCGATGTCATCGTCGAACTGGATACTGATTTAGGGGAAGAGGTAGGCAAAGGATTATTACATAATGAACCTTGGGATCTTCTCAACAAATTGATAGATAGGCTTGAAGAAATTGAGGAGAGTTCCGTCAAATTAAAAATTATTGATAAGGTGATGGATACCGGAGAAAAGGCTTACCATCCTGAGGGGAAAGCGAAGAGCCTCGTGCATGAAGCAGTATTGCGATCAAAGTATAATCCTGTGACCTATATCTGGGGGCCTCCAGGTACCGGCAAAACCTATACCCTTGCTCGTGCTGCGGCTTATCAGTATGTAAACGGCAAGAAGATTTTACTTCTCTCGCATAGCAACGCGGCGATTGATGTATTGACTTTGGAATTGAACCGCTTCTTGCAGGAAAATGAGAAATGGACAAGTGGAGAAGTCATTCGGTACGGCTTCCCTGAAAAAGAAGAGGTATCTTCCTATCCTGACTTGAGCGTGACAAAGCTCGCTGAATTAGCTGATTCAAGTTCCGGTGAAAGGAAGAGGAAGTTCGAAAAGAAACGAATGGTTCTCAAGAAAAAACTTTCGGCAGGATTTAATTCAAGAGAGTCAGCACAGTTGACAAAAATTGAAATCGGGTTGGCAAAATTAAGGGAAAAACTTAGAAAAAATGAAGCACAGTTTGTGAATGATGCAAGGGTTGTTGCGACAACTCTTTCGAAAGCGGCAACCGATCCTTTGATTTATCAAAGCCAATTTGATCTCGTTGTCATTGATGAAGCAAGCATGGCTTATACACCTCAAATTGCTTTTGCCGCTACACTTGGGAGCCGGGTGATTATCTGCGGTGATTTTAAACAGCTTCCCCCTATCGCGGTTTCACGACATGGACTTGTGGAAAAATGGCTGAAACAGGATATATTCCATTTGTCTGGCATTACAAGATCGGTGGAAAACAGCCTGCATCATCCACATCTAATGTTGCTGCCTGTCCAGCGCAGGATGCATCCCCATATTTCCGCTTTTACAAACAAATATTTTTATCATTCATTGGTTTCTGATCATCCCGATGTTCTTAAACAACGTACTTCTGCTGCGAACCTTTTACCTTTTGAGGGAGAAGCGGCTTTTTTATTACCTGTAACCGACAATTTACCTTGGTGTCAGACAGACGGCGGCTCCCGCTGGAATCTTATGTCGAGTCTTATATCGATCCAGATGATGCTGGCGGCTAATGAATCAGGAATGCCCACAATTGGATATGTGACCCCTTACCGAGCACAAGCCAAATGGATGAACAGGCTTTTGCCTATTTTCCTTAATCATCGTGATCTTGTACTAACTGCGGATATTTTCGCTTCTACGGTTCATAAATTTCAGGGATCTGAAAAAGATATGATTTTATTTGATTTAACAGACGGCTCTCCCCAAGAAAAGGCTGGAACACTTTTGACGAAAAGGGAAAGCGGCAGGCTGATTAATGTATCGGTGACAAGAGCGAAAGGGAAATTCATTTTGTTGGGTGATCATCAATTTATCAAAAATCATGTCCATGAAACAAAGCCAGTTCGGAAACTGATTGATTATCTGGAGAAAAAGAGACACAGGCATACTGAAGGCCCGAATTCTGTTTTTGACCGGAAATTCACAAAGCGGCTCAGGTGGTTTCGGATAAACAATATTGAGGGACTGAAAAAAGATATTATTAATGCAAAGAAAGAGATTATCCTGTCATTTGAAAAAACGGAAGACGTTTCTGACACAATCTGGCGTGCATTAAAAGCAGTCGAGGACGAAAAAACTATAATAATATTATGTAAACAAAACAGATCAATCCCTTTAATAAAGTTTCAAACAGACAAAAGGGAGTTTATACAACCATTTATAGGCTTTGATAAAAAAGTGTTATGGTTTGGTGATTTTCATCCTCAAAACAATGAAAAGACTTTTCCTTACATTGCACGTGTTTTTTCCGGTAAGTTTTTTACTGCCTATGATTCGTATTTAACTTAAGTCTCCCTGATTCGACTTAATGAGGTGTGTGTATTGAATGAGGGCGTTTGCAGAATGTTTTTACGTGTATTAAAATGTCAGAAAGAAAGAACCTTATAAAAAGGAGGATGTATATGAAGAATTTTACCGTTTCCGTTGAGTTTTGTATGCAGTGAAACTATGCACCAAAAGCCGCGAGGTTCGCGGAAGAGTTATTTAACCACTTCAGGTCGGATCTTGAGGAATTGAAATTGGTCCCATCATCCGGCGGTGCCTTTGAAGTGAATGTTAATGGAGAAAAATTATATTCAAAATTGGAAACAGGAGTCTTTCCTGATATAGATGAAATGATTGATTTAATCCACAACAAATAAAGGATCAGCCTTGCATGGGGCTAATCCTTTCTCCTTTTCAGAGGTGCCCCTGAAATCGAATGACAGAAGGGACGGGCTTAGCGTCAAGCGCTTTCAAGATATGGATCTCAAAGTGACCTTTTCTGGGATATAACCGGACTGGATTATATTTTAAGGAGAAAGGAAAATTGACTGAACGAGTCCTGGTAGGTGATTCCTCCATAGGAGTTATCTCAATCGTAAGTGTCTGTTCTTTTTTTGTAAGAGTCACTTCTCTCATAATAAAATCCTCAATCGTAGCTTCAACAATGTAAGCTTCAGTGGTGTCGAACAGGTCAAGCCTGAACTGCGACTCATCAAGCTTGGTTGTATAGGGGTCGAGCAGCCAGTCTTGCATCCACCGCTCCCACTCTTCTAGTTTAAAATCATCTCCTGGATTTGACATGATTTCCTCCATCTTTCCTATTGTCTTTTTTCGCAGGTTCTTGCTGGTTCAGTTCCTGGACAGGGATTCTGTCATCCCTTTAAAGGAAAAAGCAAGCAGTTAGTGAAAATCTGGATGAACAGCAATATAAGTGACTTTTCATCAGTTTATTCTTTTTGGGTTATGATGTGTGGGTGGTATAATGTGAAATATTCATTGTGTTATTGATCAGGAGGCAACTATTATGAAGGAACTGTTACGAAAAATACCTTCCATCCATGAAATCCAGCAAGGTGAGGATTTTGCAAAAATGATAAAAGAACGAAACATATCGGTTGAACAGGGAACTGACCTCATTAAAGAGGCTGTGGCCACTCTAAGGAAGAAAATTCTTGACGCGACATGGGACGGTCCTGTGCCAGGGAGTGCAGATTTGAATAATCATTTAATAGAACAAGCCCATCAAGCAGCAAAACATAAATTTTCCTACACTTTATCAAAAGTAATCAATGCAAGCGGTACTATTCTCCACACAAACCTCGGTCGGGCAAGATTAAGCCAAACTGCAGCTCAGCATGTTCTGGAAATAGCTGAGAATTATAATAACTTGGAATATGATATAGAAAATGGCACCCGCGGCTCCCGCCATAAGCATGCGGAAATTCTCCTCAGGGAAGTTACGGGATCCGAAGCAGCAATGGTGGTCAACAACAATGCAGCTGCAGTATTTCTAATCCTATCCGCTCTTGGCAAAGAAAAAGAAGTTATTGTCTCCAGGGGGGAACTAGTCGAAATCGGTGGATCATTCCGGGTTTCATCGATTATGGAAGAAAGCGGCGCAGTATTGGTGGAAGTCGGCACGACGAACAAGACGCGTATCTCAGATTACGCTGATAACCTCAACGAAAATACCTCCATGCTGATGAAGGTTCATAGAAGCAATTTTGTCATTAAAGGTTTTACTGAAGAAGCTACGACGGATGAACTTGTGAATTTAGCTTCAACTCAGGAGCATGTCATCTATTACGAGGACTTGGGGAGCGGCATGCTTTATGACCTAAAGAAGCATGGGATAGGTTCCGAGCCATTGGTGAAAGAAGTGATCACTAAAGGTGCGGACATAGTATCCTTCAGTGGCGATAAACTGCTTGGCGGACCGCAAGCGGGTATCATTGCAGGCAAGAAAGACATCATTGATGCTTTGAAAAAACATCAGCTTGCCCGGGTCCTCCGTGTAGATAAAATGACGTTGGCTGCTTTGGAAGGGACCCTTCTTGATTATTTAAGAGGCAATGTGAATAATATCCCGGCCTATCGGTCCCTGCTTATGAAAACGGACGAACTAAAGAAAATTGCAGATGATATGGCTCATGTTTTAAATGAAAAAACAAACAACTTCCATGCAGAAGTTAAACCTGACAAAAGCCAGGTGGGTGGAGGGACGATGCCTGAAGTAGAACTTGACACCTTTGTTCTTTCTCTAAAACATTCCCAACTGGAAGCTGCTCAACTGGAGAGAATGCTGCGGAAAGCAGATACACCAATCATCGCACGAATATACCGAGATGAACTGCTCCTCGACTTCAGGACCGTAGACCCGGAAGAAATCCCGGTCATCAGCGAGACGTTAATAAGTCAGGATTGAGTGGGTTATGAAACACAGAATTTTGAAGAGTAATTCGTTCTGTAATAATGGGATTAAGCGGAAATTACTTTAATACAGAAGGACGATGAGCCCTATAATTAGGTATTAAGCAGGGAACACCACATAATAAAAAGAATTGAACACTGTAATAGGGTCATTATCAAGGAAACAGCACAATATAAAAAAATTAGTCCTGTAATTGGTTGTCTAGGGAGAAACAACTTAGTATGACCTTACCACCGAATAACCGAGTAACCTGCGCAAAAAAACACAGTCCCGCCAAAGAGGGACTGTGTTTAACTTTTACATATCGTGGTGTTGATTATGTTTTTGGCGGGTATGGTTATGGTTTTTAACTTTCTTTGATCCGCTTAAAGGCTCGGGTTGTCCGCTAGGCTGCCCTTTAGTGTAATTTCTGCGCATATCTTTGTTATCATTTTTGTTCATTTCGCATCCCTCCTAAATGTAGAATGCGGATTTTTAAAGCCTCTTATTCATCCCTTGCTTACTTTGTATTTATTGAATTCCGTATAATTTCCGTAGAAAAAGGAGAATCTAACATTGGATTATTTTTTCTGAAGGAGATGATATCATGCCATATCATAAAGATAAACAGCAGGCGTTCCAAGCTGCCCAGCAAGGTCATGAAGAAGTAAAAGACGTAGTGAATGAAATGGTACTGGATGGTGCAGATTACGGTCATCAACTCGCTCATTTAAAGAACGAGGTGAACGAAGCCTACCAGCAGATTGAAAATGCACTGGAAGTAGCTTCTGAACATCAGCGGGAACAGCTCGAAAAGATGAAATCTGATTTATCCTCTGTAGTGCAACAGGTGAACCAGAATCCAAGCTAAAAAAAGGATTGGCCATTTTACACTAAGTAGTTCAGTTTTTGAGTACAAAACGAGGAAAAGCAGTCCAAAACGGGCTGCTTTTTTACTATGAATTCGTAATAAAATGCACATAATAAATTTCATTAATTGAGTAGGTCACCAAAAGAAGGGTACTTAAAATAGGGGAAAACTTTTCCTTAAAACTGCCTATTTTAGCTGGGGAGAAGCAAATAAGGGAAGGATTTTCCGTTAAGCATGCTCAGGAACCCAATTTTCATGTTTTTTAAGTAAATAGCAGAAAATTTTACCCTTATATGACCTATTTTTTTTCGACATTTCTTCCATAAGGGCAATTTCCTCCCTTATGGTCTAAGTTCATGGTACTGTTTCTTTATTGGTCCTCGCTTTTATGGTGGAGGGGGCCATGAAGAGAGAATCGCTTGGCTGAATTTGAAGAAATGGTCAATTTTGAATCAGTGAACTTATTAAGTTATTTTAATCCCTATAAGAACGATTAACCATAATGGATAAAATCCGTTAAAAATCCGTTATGTTTTTTAGCCACTTTAATCAAAAGCCTACAATATATTTTTCAGTGTTGTGGAACCGTATGCGAAATTAGATACGAAAACACACTTAAACGTAAAAGAAATGCTGTAATATCAATTAAAATAGCATACGAATAATCGTGCAAATTCGTATGCTAAAGACTATGAGTTTTTACATATTGTACCTCTAAAGTGAACTACTTACATTTTACATGGCCAATCCTTTTTTTTTACCCTTCGGACGCATAGGTGTTAAAATCGATTGGGCATTTTAAATGAAAATTGCAAGGCCTTTCAATTGAGTATAAGGTGAAAGATTTGTTACTATATAGTTGAAATTGTTTGATTATTGATTTTTCTTGCGCTTTTTGTTGTTCTGTCTCTGTGCGGCAGTCAGCGGTTCATTAGAAAACTCTTCATTATATCCGGCTCCGGTACCTTGTGCTTTGGCGGCATTCATGCCTTCACGGATATGATTGGCTTTTCTTTTGGCCATTTGAATCACCTCCCCTTGCAACTTATCGTTTCCTCGGGAAGGCTATCCTATAAGCTGAAATCCTTTCATTTTATTTTTTCAGGATAATAAAAACTGCTCAAAAGAATCAGACTATTTTAACAAAAGCCTGCGATAATCGGCTTTTTGTTTTGTCGCAAAATGAAAAGTTAGAAACCCATAAGAAAAACTTATCAAGTACAATAACTTTCTTGATATTTACTTATGTAATCGCTTGTATTAAGATGGTAATGTGAACCAAGTTGAAAACACAATCAAACTTTTCAGCACACGTAAAATCGTTACAATCTCTAAGAGGGGGAATCGAGATGGCGAAAAATGACGTATTTAACTCCCGTTCTTCATTTGAAGCAGCAGGGAAACGCTATCATTATTATCGTTTAAAAGCATTAGAAGAGGCGGGCGTAGCAAAAGTTTCACGCTTACCTTACTCAGTGAAGGTATTGCTTGAATCTGTACTGCGCCAATTTGACGGCCGCGTAATCAACAAAGACCATGTAGAAAACCTGGCAAACTGGGGTTCTGCAGATGTGAAGGATGCTGAAGTTCCATTCAAGCCTTCACGTGTAATCCTTCAAGACTTCACAGGAGTACCTGCCGTGGTGGACTTGGCTTCCCTGCGTAAAGCAATGGCTGATATCGGTGGAGATCCTGATAAGATCAATCCGGAAATCCCGGTTGATCTTGTAATTGACCACTCTGTACAGGTTGATAAATATGGTACTGCTGACTCTCTTGCAGTCAACATGGACCTTGAATTCGAACGTAATGCCGAGCGTTACCAGTTCTTGAGCTGGGCGCAAAAAGCATTTAAAAACTATCGTGCTGTACCGCCTGCGACTGGAATCGTCCACCAGGTTAACCTTGAGTATCTGGCTAATGTAGTTCATGCTGTCGAGAATGAAGACGGTGAATTTGAAACATACCCTGATACACTTGTAGGTACTGACTCCCATACAACAATGATCAACGGTATCGGTGTACTAGGATGGGGAGTAGGTGGAATCGAGGCAGAAGCAGGAATGCTTGGACAGCCTTCGTACTTCCCGATCCCTGAAGTAATCGGTGTGAAGATGACTGGAGCACTTCCTAATGGTGCCACAGCTACTGACTTGGCTCTTAAAGTGACTCAAGTTCTTCGTCAAAAAGGTGTTGTCGGTAAGTTTGTCGAGTACTTCGGTGAAGGTGTTGCGACACTTCCACTTGCAGACCGTGCGACAATTGCCAACATGGCGCCTGAGTACGGTGCGACTTGCGGATTCTTCCCAGTTGATGCAGAGTCACTTGACTACATGCGCTTAACGGGCCGTTCCGAAGAGCACATTAATGTGGTTGAACAATATCTGAAAGAGAACGATATGTTCTTCACCCCGGATAGAGAAGACCCTGTCTACACAGATGTAGTAGAAATCAATCTGTCTGAAATCGAACCAAACCTTTCCGGTCCTAAGCGTCCGCAAGATTTGATCCCTCTTTCTGAGATGAAATCTTCATTCCATGAGGCGATCACAAATCCTGAAGGCAACCAAGGTTTTGGTCTTGATGAGAAAGAAATCAATAAAACGGCTTCTTATACAAATAGAAACGGTGAAGAAGTGAAAATTCCAACAGGTGGTATCGGTATCGCAGCGATCACATCTTGTACGAATACATCTAACCCGTATGTAATGCTTGGTGCTGGTCTTGTTGCCAAAAAGGCTGCTGAAAAAGGCATGATCGTTCCTGATTATGTAAAAACATCACTTGCTCCAGGATCAAAAGTTGTTACAGGCTACCTTGAGGACTCTGGTTTGCTAGAGCCGCTTGAAAAGCTTGGTTTCAACCTTGTTGGTTACGGTTGTACAACATGTATTGGTAACTCAGGTCCGCTTCTTCCGGAAATTGAGAAGGCAGTGGCAGATGCCGATCTATTGCTTACATCAGTTCTTTCCGGTAACCGTAACTTTGAAGGACGTATCCATCCGCTGGTAAAAGCAAACTATCTTGCTTCACCTCCATTGGTTGTGGCATATGCTCTTGCAGGAACTGTGGATATTGATCTTCAAAAAGATTCTCTTGGAAAAGACAAAGACGGTAATGATGTATTCTTCGCTGACATCTGGCCTACACAGGATGAAGTGAAAGATGTCGTGAAACGAACAGTTACACCTGAATTGTTCCGCAGAGAATATGAAAATGTATTCCAGGATAATGCACGTTGGAACGAAATCCAAACGAGCAACGAACCGTTGTACAGCTTTGATGAAAAATCAACGTACATTCAAAACCCTCCATTCTTTGAAGGTCTTGCTACGACACCAGAAGACATCAAGCCTTTAGAAGGATTGAGAGTTGTCGGTAAGTTCGGTGATTCTGTTACAACTGACCATATTTCTCCTGCCGGTGCCATCGGTAAAGATACACCTGCTGGTAAATACCTGCGCAGTAACGGAGTTGAGCCTCGCGACTTTAACTCTTATGGTTCCCGTCGTGGTAACCATGAAGTAATGATGCGCGGAACGTTCGCTAACATCCGTATCCGTAACCGCATTGCTCCAGGAACAGAAGGCGGTTTCACTACTTACTGGCCTGAAGATGA
This sequence comes from Bacillus sp. SG-1, assembly GCF_000181495.1. Taxonomy (GTDB): domain Bacteria; phylum Bacillota; class Bacilli; order Bacillales; family Bacillaceae_B; genus Rossellomorea. Next base: position 2,693 of record NZ_ABCF01000002.1, on the reverse strand, counting down.
AGTAATGGCAATGTATGATGCATGCATGAAGTACAAAGAACAAGGCGTTGGCCTGGCTGTACTTGCAGGTAAAGACTACGGAATGGGATCTTCCCGCGACTGGGCTGCCAAAGGTACAAACCTTCTGGGCATCAAGACAGTCATCGCTGAAAGCTATGAGCGTATCCACCGTTCAAACCTTGTAATGATGGGTGTACTCCCACTTCAATTCAAGAAGGACGAAAATGCTGATACACTTGGCTTGAAAGGTACTGAGTCTATCTCTGTAGAACTTGCTGAAGGTGTTAAACCGCGTGATATCGTTAAAGTTACTGCTACCGACGAAGATGGCAACAAAACTCAATTCGAAGCGCTTGTCCGTTTCGACTCTGATGTTGAAGTTGACTACTACCGTCATGGCGGAATTCTGCAAATGGTTCTTCGTGACAAACTTAAAGCGTAATAATGAAAGTCTCAAACACCCGTTTCTTTTGAAACGGGTGTTTTTTTTAGGTTCTTTAAGGACGTTAAATTGAGAGCTTTACCTATTGATTTTATCCGGTAACCTCATTTTTAATAATAAATCGAGACAAGCCCTCATAAAATTGAATATCACGATTGGAGGGGCTGTATCAGTGAAAATGCTGATGGGAACATTATTAATATTTTTATTTATGGTGGTTATTTACACGGAAAATAAGTCATTACCCGTGATGTATGAATTTAAAAATACAGAGGAAGTTCTAAGTAATGATAATGCTGCGACATCCTTGACACAAGAAGAGGTTCCGGATCGCTTGCCAGGACCTAAGCTCGGAACGATGGCACCTGATTTTACACTACAGACACTCACTGGTGAAACCATTTCTTTAGCTGATTTAAAAGGTGAGAAAGTTTTGATCAACTTCTGGGCAGCCTGGTGCACCCCTTGCACGCAAGAATTGCCTGCATTAGAAGAGTTCAATAAGACAAACCAGGATATTAAAGTTATATCGATTAACATTGATCCAGAAGATCATGCAGAAGAATTCGCGCGGGATGCAGGCATTTCCTTCCCGGTTTTGCTGGATGAAGACGACAAAGTGAATGAAGACTACCAGGTGATATCGATTCCGACAACGATGCTGATTGATGAAAAAGGGTACGTAATCAATAAGCATATCGGCGCGTTGGATGAAGAAGGATTTCATGTGTTTGTTCAATAGGATTTTTCTCCTTTATGAGAATACCCTCTCTTTTTAAAAATTTTAGAAAATTTAATTATAATTAACACGCATTTTGCCCATAATAGAAATAAACTATGACAGAAGAGAGGGTATAAAATGCGAAAACCAAGAAAAAAGTCATTTACCGATCTAGTGAATGAAAACAAAAAAGCATTGATGATGGATGCAGAAGCAATGGATGTTATCGAAGAAAGAATCGAGTCCAGACTGGAAATCAAGCGAATGGACAAAGCGGAGTAACCAAGCTGAAAAGATAGGATCAAACTGAACCGACTGTGCCCATACGGTTGGTTTTTCGGCATTACACATATTAAATAGAACCCGGTGCAAAAATCGCTTAAGTGAGTTCCTTAGTTCCTCTAGAATGGGTCTATTGACCAATGGAGGCAATCACAGTGAGTGTCTCAAGAAAGGTTTTAAAGACCAAAACGAGAGCCATTCAGGTGCGAAAGTGTCTCAAGAAAGGATTAAAGACTAAAACGAAAGCCATTCGAGTGCAAAAGTGCCTATAGAGAGGTTCTAAAGACCAAACTGAAAACACCTCCACTCTTAAACTGCCGCAGTCAAATTAGGCCAGCACAGGCAGTATTATCTAATTAAAGAATGCTCATATCTTCTCTCCCTTTGGAAATTCTAATGATTAAGGGAGGGATTTTTTTATGAGCAATCCAAAAGGGAGCAGAAAACATTTTGTGCCGAACCACCTTGGTACCCAGCCGCGTGAAGCAGGGGGAAATAAGGGAAGACAAATGCAAGATAAGTCAGGCCAACATGCTCAAGTGATCCAGACAAAAGGTGAATAGCACCGAGTTATAAACCCTTATTAAAGGAGGAACCAACTATGGCAGAATATAAAAACCGCCCTAATCCGGATGACCGCAGCGATAATGTTGATAAGCTGCAAAGCATGGTCTTTCATACAATCCAAAATATGGAGAGAGCAGAAGAGTCAATGGCAATGACAGACAGCGATGAACAGAAGCAGGCTATTGAAGCTAAAAACGATCGTCGCAGAGAGAGCATTGACGCATTTAGAAGCGAATTGAAGGATGAGGCTGCCTACCAAAGAAACGGCCAGGATGATCAATACAAATAAGACCGGCTGCCGGATTAGTTCCGGCAGCTTCTTCTATGGACAATAGTCCTTCTATGATAAACTTAGGAGAGAAACTATATAGTAAAGGTGATTAAGTAATGTACATATCAGAGAAAAGTATTGAAGTCCGTTATGCGGAAACTGATCAAATGGGTGTTGTCTATCACGCCAATTATTTAGTGTGGATGGAACTGGGGAGAACAAAGCTTATCGAAGATCTTGGTTTTCGATATGCCGATATGGAAAAGGACGGGATCATTTCTCCCGTGATTGATATAGAAATCAGTTACAAAAGTCCGGTAAGATACGGCGAAAAAGCATTTGTTAAAACGTGGATTGAGTCCTATGATGGCTTACGTGTGACTTATGGGTATGAAATTCTCAATGAAAAA
>NZ_ABCF01000003.1 GCF_000181495.1 Bacillus sp. SG-1 | reverse complement strand
ACGGTCTGCGCGGCCGCCGCGGTCAGCAAACTTCTGTACTCCCGTATAAAATGGGTGTGTATCTGAACTTACCTCTACTTTGATCAGCGGATAAGTGCTTCCATCTTCCCATTCGATGGTTTCCGGGGAGCTCATTGTTGAACTCGTGAGAAATTTATATCCACTGTTCGTGTCCATAAAAACAACTTTTTGATAATTTGGGTGAATTCCTTTTTTCATTTATATGACCTCCTGAATCTTTTGATTAAATCGTAATGTTTACGATTTAAAATTCATCTAACGTTATTAAACCAGAATTCAATCGTGTATGCAAGTTATTCTTTGCATCAAAAAAACGGAGCTGATTAATAGCTCCGCCTTTCAATGTTATTCCCTATCAAACAACGCCGCCCCGGCAATCCCCGGCTCAGTCATCTCATAAGGATTCAAAATCAAATCAAGCTCTTCTTCCGTCAGTACATCATACTTCAGGCAAAGCTCCCTGATCGGCTGGCCGTTTAGAATCGCTTCCCTAGCGATCCTTGACGCCACTTCATAGCCGATATGCGGATTGACCGCCGTGATGATGCCGACACTCTTTTCTACATATTCCTTCATTCTCTCTTCATTTGCCTCGATGCCTTTTACACAGTTCTCCGTGAAAGAATCGAAGGCATTATTCATGATAGAGATCGATTGAAGAAGATTGAAAATCAACACCGGCTCCATGACGTTCAGGTCAAACTGTCCTGCTTCTGAAGCAAGAGAAATCGTCTGGTCGTTCCCGATTACCTGGAAGGACACCTGATTGATCAGCTCCGGCATGACAGGGTTCACCTTACCAGGCATGATGGAAGAACCCGGCTGTCTCGCAGGAAGTGAAATCTCACCAAGACCTGCCCTTGGCCCTGAAGCCATCAAACGAAGGTCATTCGCAATCTTGGACATGTTGATCATACAGATCTTCAGGCTGCTGGATACTTCTGTATAAGCATCCGTGTTCTGCGTAGCATCCACAAGATGTTCCGCACCTTTGAACGGCAGGCCGCTGATATCGGCAAGGTAAGGCACGACAAGTTCGATATATTTCGGGAATGCGTTAAGGCCTGTCCCCACAGCCGTTGCCCCCATGTTCAGTTCATACAGATGCTCCCTTGTCTGCTTGATACGCTTGATATCCCTTGCAATCACACGGCTGTAGGCTTCGAATTCCTGGCCAAGCCTGATCGGAACGGCATCCTGAAGATGAGTGCGGCCCATCTTAATGATATGACTGAACTCCTGTGCCTTCGCACTGAATGCCTCGTGCATACGCTCCATCGTGGAGATCAACTGCTCGAGCAGATTCAGGATCGCAATATGCATACTCGTCGGGAACGCGTCATTCGTGGACTGCGACATATTGACGTGGCTGTTCGGACTGCAGTGACCGTAAGACCCCTTTTCTTTTCCCATGATTTCGAGGGCTCGGTTCGCCAGGATTTCATTGATGTTCATATTGAAGGAAGTCCCCGCGCCGCCCTGGATCGGATCGACAAGGACCTGATCATGCATTGTTCCTTCCATCATTTCATCTGCTGCTTTCATGATAGGTTCGGCAATTCCTTCATAAAGCCGGCCGACATCCATATTTGCCTTGGCAGCAGCCTTTTTTACCATCGCCATCGCCTTGATCAATTCGGGATGAATGCGGTAGCCTGTAATGGGGAAATTCTCTACCGCGCGGAGCGTCTGAATCCCATAATACGCATGCTCAGGTACTTCTTTTGTTCCCAGGAAGTCTTTCTCGATTCGATTGAAATTTGCTGTGACTGACATTTTGCTGTATCCCCTTTGGTTTTTCTCTCTTATTATACGAAGCTTTTTTGCTATTAAAATTCCTCTTCTATATTAGCATGAGACAAATTGCTTCTCTACCCTGAACCTCGGCAGGAGTTCAAACACCCCGTAATAGTACCACTCAATGCCTGCGATAGGGATCCCGCCATAAAAAAATCAGGGACAAGGACGCTCTCACTCTTGTCCCTGTCACCTGACGCTTCCCTGCAATACTTTTTCATCTTGCTGCAACAACTCACTCAACTCAAAAGAATTCAAAGGCTCTGAACAGTAATACCCTTGGATTTCATCGCAGTTGATCTCTTGTAAAAATTCATATTGTTCCTTTGTTTCCACATGTTCTGCGATGGAGAGCAGGTTCAGGTTCCTCGTCATCGCGATGATGGTTTTGATGATAATGGCCGCCTCTGCACTGCCTGGTACGTCACGAATAAATGACCCGTCTATTTTCACCCGGTCGATCGGGAAGTTCTTGATATGGTTCAATGAGCTGTATCCCGTTCCGAAGTCGTCGATACTGATGGATATCCCGAGCGCTCGAAGCTGATTGAATATGAGTTTAGCATACTCTATATCTTTCATCGCCATACTCTCTGTGATTTCCAAGTCTAACAAACTGGTACTGAATCCTTCTTCATCTATTACTCTCTTAACCGTCGAAATGAAATTTTGATGATACAGCTGTTTTAAGGATATATTCACACTCAATTGCAGGTCACTATAACCCTCGTTGTGCCATTGGTTGACTTGCCTGCATGATTCTCTCAGCACCCACTCCCCCAGTTCATGGATGAGTCCATTTTCTTCAGCCAGCGAGATGAACTTATTGGGCGTAATCAACCCTTCTGCTGGATGATTCCATCGTAACAGGGCTTCAACCCCGAAGATCTTCCCGGTTGACACTTTTACTTGAGGTTGATAGACAATTTCAAACTCTTTCTCTTTCATCGCTTTTCGGATATCTTTTTCCAATGCTAATTTTTTACTGCTTTCTTCATCGTTTTGCTGATGATAGAACTCGAACGTATTCTTTCCCTTTTCTTTTGAGCGGTACATGGCCACATCTGCGTATTTCATTAAATCTTCAACAGTGTCACTGTCATTCGGATAAATGGAAATCCCCATACTTCCCGTGACAAACAGTTCTTGTTTTTCAATCTGAAAGGGTGTTTGGATGAGCGCCATCAATTCTTCTATCTTGTTTTCCAATTCGGCCATGGAAGGGATCTCGGGAAATAAAAACGTGAATTCATCTCCACCCATCCTCGCTACTTTCACATCTTCTTTCACAAAGGAAGTAAATCGCTCAGACAGCTGCAATAACAAGCGGTCCCCCGTTTGATGCCCTAAGACATCGTTGATCACCTTAAAGCGGTCCAAGTCCAAAAAGCATACTGCTGCCGGCAGTTTACTTGTTTCAATCCTCTGTTGCAGCTCTTTCACAAACTGAAATCTATTCGGAAGGCCTGTCAAAGAATCATGATAGGCCAAGTGTTGAATTTGTTCCCTTGTTTGAATGACTTCCGTAATATCTTTGGCAAGGATATTGATGTTCGCCAATTTTTCTTTTACAAAGATCGGGATGAGGGTGATCTGCACATCGATATACTTCCCCTCGCTGGTACTAATCTTTGTCTCAAACATCTGGGAGCTGCCTTTAACAGCCTCCATAATATAGGAAGAAAACTCATCTTCCTTTGATTCATGTATTAACTCGGCGAAAGAAGATCCCTTTTTCAACTGATCGATAGGGTAACCCGTCAATTGCTGTACTGCATTATTCAGCTTCAAAATTTTCCCCTTTGGATCCAAGGTGAAAATAGCTACAGCTTGATTATCAAAAAGCGTTTCATACCGGCGTTTGTTCTCGATAATCAATTCCTGCTGTTCCTTACTATGAATCTCTGAAAAGAGGCCCGGAACAAGCTCCAGAAAGACCAAAGCGAAAATATTAATCATTAATGGAAGTAACGTATTATTGAGATACACCCATTCGAATATCGGGATATTTCTATTTGTAAATAAGTCTATGGTTGAAAACAATGTGATGCTGGAAAATAAAGTGAAGCGGATACTCGCAAAAGCCATTCCTATAGCAAAGCTTCCAAACAGGATCCAGAAAAAACCGACTCTCTCCAAACTTCTTATTTGACGAATAAAGCGAATGGTCGCCAGGACATTACCTGCAAGCAAAATATTCGCGCTGATGAATAATAGAATATTCATCTTAAGATCGTGCTCCACCATTTCACTCCAGATATCAATCATGTTCACCAAACTGATACATGAAGCAAAAATGATGGAACTAAAAATTAATTTAAAAAACGAGATTTCCCTCAAACATATAGTGTTAATGGTCGTATTGACCGCCCATGTGTTAAATATCAGGAACCCGATCCCTAGCAAGACACCCACATTGGCTTCGATGCCGGACATATTTCCATACAGATAAGAAAAGTAGATTATAGCGCCAAACACCAACGAGGCAATATGAACCTTTATTTGCCCATTCTCTACTTCTCTCATCTTCCTAATAAGAGTGATCCCAAAAAAACCTGCGATGGTTGCTATCCCAATCGACAAAACATATTCACTAAGAGAGTAATAGACCATTTATTAATTCCTCTTTTCAATTAGAGCCATATTTCGAGCCAAGTAATATGCGTTAAAACGTAATGAATGATTTCAATAAGACTATATTACCATTTTAATGGCTATTCGAATTGATTTCATAAAAATATTTAGACAAAATCCGGCAAAATTATTGCGGGGGATGGGAGCTAGGGACAGAGGGACAGGTGAACTGTCCCGCAATCCATTTAAGGGATAAGGTACCTGACCCTTGTCCTCTTTGTCCCTCGAAAGGCTAATATAGGACACTTTCGACATTCGCAATTGGTCGAAGGTGTCGCATTCATTTTCTTTAGTGGTTAGGAACAAGAACATATCCATTATGATATGCTTTATAAAAACACGGAAATCCAACGTTATGCTATATAAAGAAGAGTTCATGGAAGCAGCAATAACAACAGGCGGGTGCGGCGGATATTTGTTTCAAATTATCCCGCCTTAATAAGTTGGGATTTAGATTGTCACATTGGTGATGAAATGAAAGAATGGATTAAAAACAAGAATAGGCGGATGAAATATGGATTTAATCAAACAGATTGAAGAGCTTGACTTTGCCCTTTTACAGTCCTTTTCCAATAAGGAAGATAGAACATGGGGAGTTTTATTTTCGAACGAACACCAGCCAGAGTATTATGATGCTAACCATGCGCATGTGAGTAAACAACCTGACAATTCAGAAGAAGTCATCAAAGAGGTCATTTCTTTTTATGAAGCCTTGAAGGTTATTCCTAGGTTTTATTTATACAACCTGGAGTCTCTGACAGACTTTGTTGCTCTATTAAAAGAGAAGGGCTTTCAGTTTGAAGATTTTTTGCAGCCAATACAGCTTTGGAATAACGAATCTACGGAGTTGGCCATTAATAAAGATGTCACTATAGAAAGAGTAACCGCTAATAATTATCACGATGCCCTATGGGTTGAGTGTCAGATTAAAGAATTTGGCGGAAAAACAGTTCGTGAAAAGGCGTTCCAATCAGAATTTAACGATTCCCGCTATACTCATTATCTATTGAAATATAACGGTAATCCTTGTTCCACAGCATGCTTATTCGTTCACGGCAATCAAGGGAGAGTAGAAAGCGTCGCCACCATCGAAGAATATAGAGGAAAAGGATTAATCGGCTGGTTGTTACAACAGATTCAAAATGAAGCGCAAAAACTTCAACTGGAAAAGCTATGGGTGCATCCGATCAATGAACGAGTTGAAAAGGTTTATAGCCGCTATGGATTTAAGACTGTATTGAGATTACAGACAGGGCATGCCTTTTTAGGAGGGAAAGGTATCAAGGAGATACAAGGGACGTAAACTGCATATTGAGTGGGGAGCCACTATCTATTCTCTATTAACTTGAATCTTACTGTTAGCTTTGCTGGCCGGCAGGTTTTCCTCTTACATTATTCGAACTAACGCCAACCAAAGTTCGCTTGCTTGAATATATAAAATACCAAAAAAGTATACCTTTCTCCTTCTTACTGAACGCTCTTTCCATCATAGAAATTAATTGAATCATGTCTACAATCCTTCATAGCAATGTTAACTCCAACAAAAATAGGGAAATAGAATAGATGTGGATTAACTGTTAACATGAAAAAGGAGTGGAATTCATGAATCAGAGTCAATTGGATCGAATGAAGAATGGCAAAGGGTTTATTGCTGCACTGGATCAAAGCGGAGGCAGTACACCTAAGGCACTGGCAGCTTATGGTGTTACGGAGGATTCCTATTCAAATGAAGAGGAAATGTTTGATCAGGTGCACGAGATGCGCACCAGGATTATGACGTCTCCAGCTTTCAGTTCAGACCATATCCTTGGCGTCATCCTATTCGAGCAGACAATGGACAGTAAAGTTGAAGGAAAATATACAGCGGATTATCTGGCTGACCATAATATTGTCCCGTTTCTGAAAGTCGATAAGGGCCTGGCTGAAAAAGAAGACGGGGTACAGCTCATGAAGCCGAATCCGGACCTTGATGAAACGCTTCACCGTGCCAAAGAACGAAATATCTTCGGCACCAAAATGCGTTCGGTCATCCATGAACCGAATGAATCAGGAATCAAAGCTGTCGTGGATCAGCAATTCGAAATCGGGAAGAGAATCATCGCTTCCGACTTGGTGCCGATCATCGAACCTGAAGTCAATATCCACAGCGAAGACAAAGCAAAATGCGAAGAAATCCTGCGTGCTGAAATCATAGAACACCTCAATGGTTTGTCCGAGAATGAAAATGTGATGCTGAAACTCACAATTCCGACTAAAGCTAATGCCTACAAGGAACTGGTGGAGCATCCGCGTGTCGTCCGGGTTGTCGCCCTCTCAGGCGGATACTCCCGAGATGAAGCCAACGAGAGATTAAAAGAAAACGACGGGATGATTGCAAGCTTCTCCCGTGCGCTCGCCGAAGAATTGAGAGTTAATCAATCTTCCGAAGAATTTGATCGATCCATGCGAGATGCCATCGAGTCGATTTATGATGCTTCTGCCAATAAAAAATAATATGTATCTAGGGAGAATGAGCATATTAGCAGTTGTTATTCCAGACTATTGTCGTGGAAAATGATTGGCAAAATATACAAATAAGAGGCACTGCAAACTACATTGCAGTGCCTCTATATATTGTATTCTTACATTAAAGCCCCCTTTAGCTGAACAAGCAAAGGGCGACCACTCTGCACAATAATTGCACGAGTAATAATTCTATTTTTCAATACAAGTATCTTACTGAGAGTCTGTATTTTCCAATATAAAATTTTCCTTTTCGCCATTCCATTCAACGGTTACTTCAATAATGCTATCCTGCGGGATAATGCTGCCGTTCTTAGAACCCCCGTGAGACTCAATTACTTTTTTATCTAAGTCCTCTCTTGTCCCTTCACTACCTTCAGACCCCGTATCATAAGAATAGGATAAAGAGCTTCCAGCAATTTCACTTAATTCGCCCTTATATTCTAATTTAAAATCGCTTTGAGTCCTTGTGTTGTAATCGTTTATATCTCCTTCGGGGTCTTTGATGAAAATTTCTTCACCCTTGAAAACCAGTTCAGCCTCCCAGTTTTCACTTTCTCCCACAAAATTATAATTAAGTTCCTTAACTTCTTTTATATCATCCAGCGACTCATCTACACTATTTGATGTTGGATTACATCCACCTAAGATAAGAGAAAGAGATGCAAATACGATAATAATCCAGCTTTTCAATTTATCCCTCCTTTTTCTGGAAGTTGTTTCTTTATACAGGATAACACAAAATTATTTAACTTTTCTAATAATTACAGGTATTACCTTTTAGGATTTTCAATGTTCAATTAACCTGCCCAATAATTGAAGAAAGACAATAGCCAGATCAAGTAGCTGATCTAAAGTTATTGCCCCGCTTGATGGAACATTTTTAGTTGAAGGAAATATGCCATTTGTGTTCTTATCACCTTTATTCTAATTCGGGTGCAATTATAAAATAAATGGCAAAAAACACAGTTAGAAAAACAGCAGTGAATTTCAGAGGAATATTAAATAAATAGGTGATTATTGAACTACAAAGTATTGTGATAACTCCTAGAGTATTCCACGGGAACGGTCTGTTTTTATTATCACCGAAGAACATCATTAATGCTAAGTAAGAGATGAAAAACACTACTGACAATACAACTGATACCTCAGAGATTAAGACAGCTAAAAGAGAAAATACAAAAAAACTTAGAAAGATAATAATATTGCTTTTGTTTAAAATACTATTCCCCCCTTAAAACCTTGACCCTCAGTCTATGAAATTACAATACATACAAAACCCATTAATCATTATCCATTTATATTTTTTCTTGCTCCGTTAACCGGAGATGTTAAGGTTTCTGATAATTTATCAATATCAAGAAGAGATTAATGATTATTGTTTGAGTTTTATTATTACACTAATAACCATACTTAATATCAATGCCGGAATTGAGATGTAAAAAAGTATTAATTCAGAAATAGATTGATTCGATTTTAGTAAAAAAGCCACTATTGATAAACCGAAAAAACTTAATAAAAATAAAAGCTTCCCAACAAGGTGTTCAAAATTTTTCTGAATTACCATATTAATCGTCAGAGAGATTGAAAATATTAACAATTATAATCCCAAATACAAAAGAAGGAGTATTTTCAAATAATGAGTACAAATTATCCCCTCCTCATTTTTTTATTGCTTATTCAATTAACCTGCCCTTTACTTGAATAAGGTGGATACCTAGAAGTGACTTAATCTAAAGGTATTGTTTCATTAAAAGTTTCGCCATCTTCGCTTTCCCATTCTACACGTAGTGTAATCTCCTCGGAGAATGCTTCTATATCTCCAGGGGGGTTATTTCCTCCACCTTGGGGTATTTTAATGTATTCACCGTTTCCATCTCTTGATGTGCCAGAGCCCCCTCCTTGTGAGTGGGTTATAAAATACGTGACTTCTTTTGGGATTGAATCGGACTTGGACTTCAAGCTCCCACCTACATAATACATTTCTCGGTCAGCAGTAAACACTACTTCAAGGTTCGCTTTCCACGAAGTAGTTTCTCCCCGTACAATATGAGTTTCAGCATTATCACTTGATTGGCACCCTGTGAATAAAAATAGTGCTGTTATACAAAATGTACCTAATTTTGAGAATTTCATTATAAACTTATCCTTTCTAAACTTAACCGAATTCTTCTTAATAAATTAGACGAAAACATACAAATTTTAGTTTCGCTTATTCTATTAAACTGCCTAATAGTTGAACAAGGGCGGCTGCTTGCTCAGCAAACGCCCCCTTATGTTTAATAAGAAGTATTATTTAATCGTCAAAGTTAACGGTTATCATATAAAGGTTTTTAAAATGTATTTCACAGTTTTCCATTGTTCTTGAAGATAAGTATTCATTGGGAAGCTCCTCCCACTTAGAAGCCATTTCGTTTAGAAATTTTTTGATAATGAAGACACTGTAATCCCATATTTACTCAATATGACTGTAAATTTTTCAATTAAAATATTTGTATAGTCTAAATCCTTTGATTCAAGAAATAGTGCAATTAGCATAAGTCCTCCACCAATTGCTTATTCAATTCTTGCACCCATTCGTTTAAGTACACACTTTCACAAACAGCAATTTTATATTCTACTTTTTTGTTTTGTCACGATATACAATGATTGTAATTATATTTAATAGGAGTGTAACGATAAGAAGAACTGAACTTGCAACCACCCAACCCTCTTCTATAAGATTAGACAAAGCCCCAATCTTAACCAGATTATGAGCATAGACTATCTGAAAATATAACGATATAGCACAAGCACTGATACTCATAATGGAAAAAGTGCTCCAATTATTAAGGTTATGGTTTTTATATCGCATAAGATTAACAATAGGAAGTGTCCAGGCAATAAGACCAAGAGCAAGACTACCAGCATTAAGCCAAAACCAATCAATCATTATTTACCACCCTTTGAGTTTTTCATTTGCATTTTTGTTCATTAATCAGTAAATATACTTCTGTTACTAAACTGCCCTTTACTTGAACATAGAGCGGCTGCTTGTTTAGCACGTCCTGCTTATTGATTTATTATTTGTTTTGATTTATCTCTTCAAGTAGTTCAATAATTCTTTTATTCTGTTTAGATTGTTCTTTCAAAAAACCAACAATTGTCCCAACACCTACAACAATAAGTAGTGCAAGAATCCACATAAATTTTCCCCTTTATTTAGTCATTTTAGATTATCTTATTATGGTTGCGTAATAGCCTTTCTTCCATTAACCTGCCCCAACAATAGAAGAAGAGCTGTAGCTGCTATTTCCACCTATTATGGAGGATCCTGTAATAGCTTCTGCATTAAATAGGGCTGTATTTATTTAAGGATATATAAAGAATTACTGCAACAAATAACATCATTATAATCCCAAGCGATAAACCTATTGTAGCTAATAGTTTCTTCTCATTCTTCTTTTGAAGAGCAAAAAGACTAACTATGATTGTTAATGGTATACCGATATACTGTAAGTTCATAAAGTATTTAGGAAACACATTAGTTAGTAGCGGGTGCAATATTAATAATATACCTAATCCAATTGACGAATAACTTAACCAAGAATATCTTTTTACTTTCACCAAATTCCCCCCTAATCCCACTCAATCTCTTCAATTACCCTACTAAGCATTGTTCGGCTAGGCGGGGCCTGACCCCAATGTCCATACTCTCCAACAGTCGTTTTAACGTTACCTTTCCCCTTCCCACTAAAGGCAAGGGATAATTTCACATCATCTAAACTCCATTCTGTATTATCATCATCTTTTTTATAACCTTCTCTGTTTAGACGTTCTAGTATCTCAACAGAAACATTTTTTCCTATTTCTTCATACCTATTTACATCATTTGTTCCAAGGAAAATCATAGGAACCGCTGTAACAGCAAACAAAATGGTGAAAACAATAATCCCTAATGAATGTCCTTGTGAATTTAAACCCATTCAAACACTCCTCAATAATATCAAATATAATTTTTAACGTGATATTCACCTTGCTGAAATTGTTAACAGCCCCAAAAGTTAGACTTATAATAAAGGCGACTGCTTTTTCATCCTTTCAAACTTTACTTGAACAAATGACAGCTGCACTGTTCAGCATAAGGACGGTAAGTAGTGGAAGTGTTTTTTACATTTACTTTATAAAGAACACCATAGCGGCAAAAAGCATAACAACTGCCCCAACAATATATTTATAGCCTCCCTTATCCTTGCGTCCTTTGATGAACTCCACTGCCGTTAGCATAAAAGTAATAGATAAAAGAGTTAGAACAATATATATCGGTATCCTATTCTCCATTAATAAATATGATGCTGAAAGCCCAAATACGATGATATAGAGAATATCATTTACCCTCTTTAAATTACTGATTCTCTCCCCCTCCTTTAAAAGGTTCTTTGACTAAACTGCTCCCTTACTTTAAAAGAGCTTGTTCAGCAAATGCCCCTTGAATAAACTTTTCATTTTGAATTTTTATTTATTACTTCTATTAAATGCACCAATAATGAAGTTATAAAGGATAGAAGAATAATAATCAAAGTACCAAATATATAAATTAGCCCCTCATTACCTGTTCCGCCCGAGAACAAACCAACCCCAAGCAAAAAATATAGAATAACCATAATTAACATAATCAGAATAAAACCACTAAAGACCTTCATCACTTGGTATCAATCCTTTTCTTTCACTTTTCTTAATAAACCCTTATTCAATAATCCTGCACCTTGAACAAAGGGCAGCCACTTGTTCAACATGCGCCCCCTTTTTATTAAATAAGTTACGTTCACAACTATTGCTATTTTAATATTGTTATTTCACTTGTGTTTAAAAAAACTAAATTACACTCTTCACATCTTAATGCTGGAGTTTTTTTGACTTTTAACACTGCATCGCCTATTAATATTTCACTTCCAAAATTAGCAAAGATTGAATCAGGAGAGTCTGACCAGCAAATTCTTCGAGGAGAGAAAATATATCCTTGCTTCAACTCGTTACCACATCCAGGACACCCTACAACATCCTCCATTGTTAGCTATAGCACCTTCCTCTTCGTGTTTAGTAACCTACAACTTTCTTGAATAATCCGCAGGGAGCAGCGGCCTGTTCCGCAAACGCCCTCTCTCACAGAAGAGCTTATATCTAAAGCGAGCTGAAAGGATCCTGAAGTATCCTTCAACTCAAATTAATAAACCTTCTTAATTGCCATATAGTTTTAGGGAGAGTGGTTTAGCATAAAAAATGCTCAGTCCCAAATTGAACTGAGCCTGATTTTTTTAGTGTTAAGGTTTCTGATTCCTAATTTAAAGCTGTGCGAAATTCTTCATATTCGCCCCTATGATATTGAATACCCGTGACCAAACCTTCTTCATCTGTTTGTATATTGCCGTTAATTGTAACTGTGTCACTTTCATTACTTTCCTTATTCGTATACGATACTTCGGCAGCAAAGGTGTAATAATCCTCGTTTTCTTCAAGTGTGATTTCTTCTGTTGCTAAAACATAATCAGGATGAGCAGCAATCAAGAATTGAACTGCACCATTAGAATTGATAAAATCCTCTAAAAGACTTTCGCTCATATAAGGTTGGAAATTATCTTGATAGTACTCAGAAATCCTTTCGCCTCTTCCTTCCAAATCTTCAAAGTTGAACAAAAACTCGTTCTCCTCATTAGGTCCAGTAAATACATTTTCTAAGAAAGCTTCAATATTTTGTTCAGCAGCACTTTCGGCCCCGGCCTCTTCTGAGTTGCCCCTTGCGGTATCGGAGTTTGTGCAACCAGAAGCTAAAAGTAGAACCCCCAATAATATCAAGGGCTGAAAGTATTTCTTGATTTTACTCATTTAGTACCACCCTTTCAATTATTCTTATACCCTATATACGAGACAGGATCATGATAAGTTTCAAAATTTACACAATTATGTAAATTAAATGGGTTTCATTAGTTGATAACAGGGACGACCCTATACTATTCGGTTAACTTCAAATCAATTTAAATAAACCTCTCTAAATATTCTCCAAATATTTTCTTCATCACTTTTGGTGTGTTTTCTATATAAATATTAATTTGTTCACTGTTCGATTCAAATCCATCAGAGTTACTTTCTTATGATGGAAAATTGTACTAAGCGGGGCCTGACCCCTGGTACACACAGTTTGTTTCCAGTATAACTAGCACACCAGAAATAAGTTTGCTCTGTTTTTAGTTGTAGACAAATTAAAATTGGAACTCCCGATCCTTCATTAGCTCTACTTCCGTTCCATCTTTTTAATGCCCACTACTTTCATATCTTCGGTACCAGGAGAACATAATTAGGGACAAGGAACCTGTCCCTCTTGTCCAAGTTCTTTTCATCAGGACCACCCTCGTTTAAAGTTTATCCTAAAAAAATAGGGCTTGTTCCACTAACCTGCCCCTTTACTTGAACATAGAGCGGCTGCTTGTTTAGCACGTCCTGCTTATTGATTTATTATTTGTTTTGATTTATCTCTTCAAGTAGTTCAATAATTCTTTTATTCTGTTTAGATTGTTCTTTCAAAAAACCAACAATTGTCCCAACAACTACAACAATAAGTAGTGCAAGAATTCACATAAATTTTCCCCTTTAGTAAGTCATTTTAGATTATCTTATTATGGTTGCGTAATAGCCTTTCTTCCATTAACCTGCCCCAACAATTGAAGAAGAGCTGTAGCTGCTATTTCCACCTATTATGGAGGATACTGTAATAGCTTCTGCATTAAATAGGGCTGTATTTATTTAAGGATATATAAAGAATTACTGCAACAAATAACATCATTATAATCCCAAGCGATAAACCTATTGTAGCTAATAGTTTCTTCTCATTCTTTCTTTGAAGAGCAAAAAGACTAACTATGATTGTTAATGGTATACCGATATACTGTAAGTTCATAAAGTATTTAGGAAACACATTAGTTAGTAGCGGGTGCAATATTAATAATATTCCTAATCCAATTGACGAATAACTTAACCAAGAATATCTTTTTACTTTCACCAAATTTCCTCCTATTCCCACTCAATCTCTTCAATTACCCTACTAAGCATTGTTCGGCTAGGCGGGGCCTGACCCCAATGTCCCGTTAAACTGCTGCCTGAATTTCTGAAAAGGAGCAATAGCTGGCTCATTTAACGGATGTTCAGTTATCGCCCCGTTGAAAAGAGTAAATTATTGCTTTAGGTTATCTTACTCTCTTTTCCTCCTCATCCTTTTCATAAAATAAATAAAAGATAGATAGACCGGATAATACAAAGAAAGGTATAGAAACAATAAAATCCTTTACTAAAAACGCAATATTGATTACGTTAATCAGCATCATTATAGAAATTACTATCTTTACTAGCATCTTACTCCCCCCTGCCTTTCGTTAACTTTTAAAGGAATAGCAAGACGGAGGTTCTTTGTCCCACTGCATATCCTCAAAAGAGCTACTCCCCTGTTCAGAGAGAACAAACCTTGTATACAGAAAAAGCCGGCACTAGGGATTTTTCCGAAAACAACAACCTACACGAAAACAGCCTTCAATAAAAACAACGGCTTTTACAGGTGGTGTTAAAGTGAATAATGAGTGAAATATTATGAGGCGCTGAAGCTATTTAGCAGTGCCTCAATATTTAGTATGCATCATTCAATGCCTTCCCCGTTTGATTGAATTTTAAAGGTAAGCTATTGCTGGTTCTACATCAAACATTCCACTTTCTTTTAAAAACTGGGAAACCAAATGGATGTGTGCAGCTCCAATAATTAACAGGGTCCTTTCTGAAGGCGAGCTTGTTATCTTGGCCAAGTTCGAGTATATTATTAAATTCCTTTGGTACCACCACCTGAGCCAATCAATACCTACATAGTCCTCCTCACTTCCGATACGTGCTACTGCCATATACTTTTCGTGGTCTTTTTTCACGCTGCTTTCTTCATTCATTTCTTTCATCAGGTCGACGATGCTTTTTTCGGCTAAGTTAAATTCTCTTCCAGGCCGATACGTTTCTTCTATGTATTTATAAAGATCAGGCTGTTCGGTTTTTGCCCACTCAAACACCTGTCCAATCCCTCTGTTCCCAACAGTTTCCATCCAATCAACTGCATAAACCTTTTTATGCCCTAACTCTGAAGCTAATCTAAAACCATATTGATGAATTTCATCAATTTTCAGCTTTAGACCATTATTCAAAAACTGCCTGTATTCCTTATTTAAGTCTTCTTCATTTTCTTTTACTACTTCAAACGCCAGCTTTGTTGGATTAAACTTTTTAATTTTATGTACAACTTCCCTAATCTCATTTTGCCTTCTATCAGTTAACAAATCATCAAATTCAACTTTATGAATATCTGGTGTATACCTCATATGAAAGGTACCTAACACCATTACTTTAGGTTTCAGTTGTTGCTGCTGCTCCATATGTATTCCCCTCCTGTTTATATAGCTTCAATAAAGAAAGCGTCAATTCTTCTTAGATCAACGCCCCTTTTATGTTAAATAAGATATGTTCATAACAACCACTATTTTTCACTCATCATTATTATCCTTGTGCTTGAAAATAACTATATTACACTCTTCACACCTTAATGCCGGCGTTTTTTTGACTTTAACCCATGCATCCCCTATTAATATTTCACTTCCAAAATCAGCAAAGATTGAATCAGGAGAGTCTGACCAGCAAATTCTTCGAGGAGAGAAAATGTATCCCTGCTTCAACTCATTAACACATTCAGGACACTTTACAACACCGTCCATTGTTCGTTACACCACCTTCTTAGTATTTCTAATTGAAGTAACCCGTTAGCAGCACAACCTTCTATACTCCGGCAAAATAACTTCGAGTTAATTATTTTCTTTTTCTCCCAGCGTCTTAGCGAACTCATTTAGTTCCGCTTCATCATCTGTCTTAAAGATGATGCCTTCGTGATTCGTCACAATATAAGTCGGGGAATCTTCATAAAGCTCTAACAATTGCTGTGTGTTCTTGACTTCATCTGCAGAGGTGTACATCGTCATAGAATGAAAAACCTTCATTGTTTCAGGAGGACTGTATACTCCTTCCTCATTGGGCTTTGGATTATAAATATAAAGACCGTATTTTCCTTTTTCCACTGTCATTTCTTCAATAAGGTCTTCTTTCGAATAAGGATTGACCGTCACTTTTTCAGCATGATAATCAGGAAGTTCTTCTTCCTCATCAAAGAGGGCCTTTACCGTTACCAATTCTTTTTCATATTTTCCTTTAATCTCAACTGTCACCTTTTGTTCAGTTTGCAAATCATCGAAGGACGTTACTTCCCCCGTTACCGCTGCGTCCTCAGCACGGACTAAAAAGGCTTCAATATTTTTTTCTTCTTGATCAAAATCCATTGTTTGTCTTTGGGATTTTGTCAATTCATCTTCAACATACACAATGATCGTTTTATTCTCTTGGTCAACACTGTGTATCTCTCCTTCAACAGAAACGGTTTCGTCGTTTGTGCATCCTGCCAAAAGCAACAATGGTATAAGTGCAATGATTCCTATATAAGACTTCATAAGCCCCCTCCATTTTGGTATGTTCTCCATGGTTACAATCCTGACTTTGGCGGCTGCTTAGTCATCAACCGCCCCTATAACGGAACAAAGGGAGCTATCCAATAACCTGGAAATTCGCCCCCTTTCTTATGGAATAACCTATACTTTAAAGACAAAACAACAAAATTATTCAAATGATTCTGCTGTTTCAATCAACTCTTCTTTCGTAACCTCATCACCATTTGCCATTAAATGATAGGTCAGATCACCGTCTTTCCAATGAAGACTCAATGAACCATTTTCAGTTTCCCCAATAGTACCATCGTGATCACCGATTTTCACTTGCTCATCATTATCAGTGCCTGTAAAGTGAACTTCACCACTATTTGTTCTTAAATCCATAAACTGACCATCCACACCATCGAATTGGAAAGTCTGCCTAAGCTCTCGTTGATCCCCTGGAGTCGGAGTAAAAGTTGCTCCTCTCACTGCAAAAGGCAATTTTGTAGGAAGTTCTGATTGAAATGCTTCCTCCTGCAGGCCTTCTTTCAAGTCTGAGTTATCAAAATCCTCGAGATTACTTGAAGCCCCACTGTTACCACACGCTGCCAGAAACAATATAGTGACAAATACAAATAGTTTTTTCATGAAATCCCTCCAGTTAATTACTTTTACGGTTGAAAACAGAAAAAGTTTCAATTTTCAGTAAATAATGACTCTAAAACGTTCCAGTAATTCCTCTGCGGGATATTTTTTCTTTTGATCATTAATATGAAGATCTTTGATAAAAAAAAACAAAAGCCTAAGATCATCAGGTCTTCGGCTTTTATCTTTCTTTAGGTGAGACTTTACTATTAAACTCCTTAGAACCATTTTTAGGTATGCTAAGGATAAATCCTACTGCCTTTTCTGTTGCTATTAAATAATAACTCCCATTATTTATCAGTTGTTTACAAAGGATGTATAGCTCTTGTGTGGTATAACCCTTAAACAAATTTATACATAAGGATGTCATCTGCATACTCTTTTTCACCTATCTTAATCTCTTTGTTTTTCCGTCCTTCTTCTTCAAAACCCATACTTTTATACAAAGAAATAGCTCTTTTATTAGTAGAAAACACTCCTAAACTCACCTTTTCTATTAATGGGTTCTCTCTTGCCCAAGTTAAAAGTTCGCTAATAAGCATTTTACCAATCCCTATCCCCCTGTAATCTCTGTGTATCATCGTTTCAAATGAGCCAGTATGAGATAACCTTTTGCGATTCGGTGATTCGAAAACTATAAAGCCAATAACTTTCTCATCTTTTTCAGCTACAATCAATGTTTCCCTTTTATTTTCTAAAATTCTTTGTATCCGAGTTCTTTGATGGTCTAATGTTTTATCGAACTCTTCTGGTAATGAAATCAAGTATTTATTTTCTGTTATAACATCTCTCTGAATATCTAAAATTGATTCTGCATCATCAAAATTACCTATACGTATGCAAACTTTGCTCTCTTTATCAGTTATCGACATTTTTTTAACCTCCTATAATAAACCCTACTGATACTTCCCAATCCACCTAACCAACTTCGTCTTACTCCGGTCATACCACTGAGCACAGAGCAAGTACTTCTTTCCGTGTATCGTTATAGGCTTAGCATAATACCGATTCCGCCCAGTATGATCCTTCTTAAGTTCTTCAATCTTACCCATGTCCGTTATCTCCCTAAGCAAAGGAAAATTCAGATCAAAAGTGTCTTTGGAGTATCTTTTTTCCTTCAAGTTTTCTATCACAGATTGCGGAACACGACCACTCTCCAACAGTCTCACTAAATCAGTTCTCGCGATTTCCCCCACCTTCTTCTCACTAACAGGCTCTGCATCCACCGCTATCCCTACGGCAATCTCTTTCTCAGCACTACTATATTCCTCATACCTGCGGGCTTTCCGACTTAACTGTTTCAGCAGCCTCTTCTTTTCCTCTATCTTTTCTTCCAACTCCAATAATTCTTTCTGCCTTAGACTTATCGTTGCTTCAAGGTGCGAGAGTTCTAAGAATTTCTTAATCATGTGGACCTCCTCTATTCATAAGCACGAATCCGGTAATATCTATGTTATTATGATTATACCAAATAAACCCATAAATTAGGAAAGGATCCCCAACATGCTTAAACAAGGAATCTATGAAGAAATCATTACGAAGAAGCTTCAGGAAGAGCTGTCTGGCTCCGATATGGATTTTGATATCGGCAAGTCCCTTCTGGATGTAGAGGAAGCGCGGAAAGTCCTTTCTTCTTACATCAGTTCGGTGACAAGGAATGCGCTGAAAGCTGTTCGCGATGAGGAGCGGAATGATGGGCAGGCTCTCCTGAGACAGATCGAGACCTGCAATGAAATCATCACGATTCTGAGCCAGCGATTGGACCGCCAGGAATTTGAACGACTGAAGATTGCTGAAGAAGGCGAAGTACTGACACATATCTACTCCAGGATGAACTCCATCCGAAGCATCGGGAATCAGGAAGTCACCCGTCCCGTGACACCCATCTCTGAGAGCTCCTTATTCACTGGCTCCAGCTACGAGCCGAATATGCTTGGTGAACTGAAGAAGGAAATCGTCTCCTCTAATTCTATCGATATGCTCGTGTCCTTCATCAAGTGGAGCGGGCTGCGGATCATTTTAGAGGAATTGAAGACCTTCACGGAGGGTGGCGGCAGGCTCCGGGTCATCACGACCTCCTACATGGAGGCGACGGATTATAAGGCGATTCAGGAGCTGAGCAAGCTTCCCAACACCGAGATCCGGATTTCCTATGATGTGCAGCGGACAAGACTTCATGCCAAGGCCTATCTTTTTAAAAGAGATACCGGCTTCAGCACGGCTTACATCGGCTCTTCCAATCTCTCCAACCCTGCTCTGACATCGGGGCTCGAGTGGAACGTGAAGGTAACCGAGAAGGATTCCTTTGATGTTCTTAAAAAATGTGAGGCGACCTTTGAAAGCTACTGGAATGACAAGGAGTTCAAAGCGTTTAACGGAGAAAATGAGGAAGACAACCTGACGCTTAAGCTGGCTTTGGAAAAAAGCAAAGTCGCTGAGGAATCGGTTCAGTATCTCTTTGACATCCAGCCCTACTACTATCAAAAAGAGATTCTCGAAAAGCTGCAGGCAGAACGGGAAGTCCATCACCGCTACAAAAATCTGTTGGTCGCCGCAACCGGTGTGGGAAAAACGGTCATTTCTGCGTTTGACTACAAACGCTTCAGGAAGGCAAACGGCGGGAAAGCAAAGCTGCTTTTCGTCGCTCACCGGGAAGAAATTTTAAAACAAAGCCTGCACACTTTTCGCGCAGTTTTACGGGAGCCTAACTTCGGTGACATGCTTGTCGGGGCACAGCAGCCGTCCTCTCTCGATCACTTATTCGTCAGCATCCAGAGCTTTAACAGCAAGGAGCTTCATCAGCATACCGAAAGCGGCTTCTACGACTTTATTGTTGTCGATGAGTTCCACCATGCGGCCGCTGACTCTTATCAAAAGCTGCTGAACCATTACCAGCCACAGATTCTCCTGGGACTGACCGCTACCCCTGAGAGAATGGATGGAAAAAGTATTCTCTCTTATTTTGATGACCACATCGCAGCCGAAATGCGGTTAACCGAAGCGGTCAATCAAAAGTTGTTAAGTCCATTTCAATACTTCTGTGTCACCGATACCGTCGATCTCTCAAACCTGAAATGGACCCGAGGCGGTTACGATACCAAGCAATTAGAAAATGTCTATACGTCCAATCACCTCAGAAGCTCGCAGATCGTCCAAAGCATACAGAAGTATGTCACGGATATCAGCGATGTAAAAGGACTGGGCTTCTGCGTATCGATTGCGCATGCGCAGTACATGGCCGATTTCTTTAACCAATCCGGCATCCCTTCCATCGCATTACATGGAGGAACCGACCGGAAATCCCGTCTGGAAGCCCAGCAGCTGCTAGTTTCAGGGGATATCAAATTCATCTTCGTCGTCGACTTATACAATGAAGGAGTCGACATCCCGGAAATCAACACCGTGCTGTTCCTGCGGCCAACGGAAAGTTTAACCGTCTTCCTGCAGCAGCTCGGACGCGGCCTTCGTCTATCAGAGGACAAAGAATGCCTGACTGTCCTGGATTTCGTCGGACAAGCCCACCGCAACTATTCATACGAAGAAAAACTGAGAGCCTTGATCGGCAAATCAAAGCACTCCGTCCAGTACTATGTCGAAAACGGATTCTTCAACCTGCCAAAAGGCTGCTTCGTTCAACTGGAAAAACAAGCAAAGGAATACATCCTGCGGAACATCAAAACCGGAGTCAATAACAAAGCAAACCTGGTAGCCAAACTGAAAACCTTCCAGCATGATACCGGGAAACCTGTTACATTGAAAAACTTCCTGGAGCACTATCACCTGGATCTCTATGACTTTTACGGAGGGAATAAAAATAGAAGCTTTTCCCGCTTGCTAGTGGACGCGGGACTTGCAGAAGATTTCACCTATGAAGGAGAACAGTGGCTTACAAGTCGCCTGCCGAACCTCTTTCATCTCAATTCAAGAAAGCTGCTGGAGTTTTTAAAAGACTATATGGAAACGGAAGAAGTGAACAGGAAAGAAGAAGAACTGATGCTGAACATGTTCTACTACTCTTTCTATCAAGCCCATCCTGAAAAAGAAGGACTCTCTTCTATAAAAGAAGGAATTGAAAAAGTGTTAGAACATCCTGCATTCAAAGAGGAGATTAAACAGATTGTAGAGGTACTATATGACTCTTTAGAGACAATTGAGTTGAAGCCGAACTTCACCTTCCCTTGCCCGCTTCAAGTCCACAGCCGCTACTCGACGGCACAAGTGCTGGCCGGATTTGACTACAACAACGAAGAGCAAAGCCCGGCGTTCCGGGAAGGAGTCAAATACTTCAAAGACAAGAACCTTGATATCTTTTTCATCACCCTGAACAAATCAGAAAAAGACTTCTCGCCATCAACACTTTACGAGGACTATGCGATAAACGAAAAACTATTCCACTGGCAAACCCAAAGTAAAGTCAGCGAAGAAAGCCCGACCGGCCAGCGGTATATCCACCACCGCCAGACCGGAAACAAAATCGCCCTGTTTGTCAGAGAATACAAAAAAGAGAAAGGCAGCATTCCTTCACCTTTCGTCTTTCTGGGGACAGCCAATTATATTAAGCACTCCGGGAACAAACCGATGAGTTTTGTGTGGGAGCTTGAGGAGGAAATGCCTTCTTATTTGGTGCCGCGGGCTAATAAGAATATATTGTAAAAATTAGAAGCACCGGCTTTCTTTTTTTATTGTGATTTTTCAAGTGATATAAGTTGTTCAAAAAAGAGCTCACTAGTGATGTGAGCTCCTATTACTTCAAGATCAAGCTTTCTTTTTCATTTTAGGTTGTCTTTATTGATCTGATACAGTTCACTGTAATGTATTAACTTATTCACTTAATTAATTGCCCTTAAACCAACCCTGGAAAGACCCAGTCCAATTAAAAATATATCAGGAATATGATAGCGAATAGGGTCACTTTTCTTTCTTTGATATGGTTTCATTACACCGATATTCACCAAGTCTTGTATAGTTGATACCTCTTTACCTTCTTGTACACCACAGAGTTTTAAAGATTGTTTTAAATCCTCTTCATAAGCAGGAAATTTAGGTAAATAATCTTTTAGATTATTGAATAAATTTTCATACTCTTTATATTCCTCTAATAAATCTTTAACTCTGTCAATAGATACTTCTTTCATGACTTCATTCAAACTTCTTGGTCTTATTATTGAAGTGGAGTAAGGATACATTTCATTAAGTTCAAGTTCTTTAACTGCAGCTTCAGCAAAGAGTTTAATTATACTTCTAGGTAAAATTCTTTCATTTGTATCTGCTAAGTGATTCCTAATCCAATTGTAAGAATAAGCAGCTTTACCCGTTCCCATGCGCTCACCAACAATTAATTTTAATATGACTTTATTAACTTCTTCTTCAGATTTAGGTATATAACCCAAAAACTTCTCATACCTTAATAAGATTCCCATTCTATTAAAAGTTGAATGGAAGTGTTGTGCCACTTCTTCTGAATTACTTGCTATTCTCTTCCATATCATTGCAAGTAATTCGTCATATGTCCAACTAAGCTTTTCAGAATAGTTCCTCAACTTAACCTTATCCGGAATATCACTAACTTCCTTTTCAAAAATATCATCACGGAGAAATATTTTTACTCTAATATTTTTATATCTAGGGAGGTATTCATACCATAAACTAATTAAAGCTGAAATCATCTTTCCTCTGTATTCTTTTCCTAACAACACATCTAGAGCATCATAAACCACTGTAACCTTTTGGTTAGTTTCATCTAAGTACTTATCAATAGTTTTCAAGTACTTCTCTATATCTTCCGATAAAGACCTATCTTTAGCCAATTCTCTAATTTTACTGTCATCATTTATGGCTTCAAATAAGTCCTTTTCTATAGATAAATCTTTTAAATGTTTACAAATATACCTTATCGCTAATAATCTCCAGTAAGATTTATAATATATAAAATCATTATGTTCACTTAATAAATCAAATGAATTACTAGAAGGGTAGTCACCAGAAATCTTTAGCCCAGGTATCCATTCCATATTTTCGATGGATTCCATAGAAAGATCGTAAAATGAAGCTAAACTTTTAGCAAAATTAGCATGTTCTAACACTGAGAATAACGCAGATTTCCCACTCCCCTTGGCTCCTAATATTAAGAACTTATCAGGCTCGAAAATAAATCTATGTTCTTTTAATGGATAGAACTTCTTTTCTAAATCTTTATCTTCATGGAACTCATGTTCAGAAGATGCGAGCTTCCCAGGCATAATTTGTTCAATTGCTCGTAAGAATTCAAATTTATTTACTGATTCTTTCTTTCCATTAGTGATCGGATTAGATCTTTCTACATTATAAGATGCTATTTGCTCAGCAAATTTCAAATATATATTAGCGTTACCGTCATTCTCTAATAGGCTAATAATTTTCTTATTTGAATTTAATATTACTGCTGGCATTTGATAGTTAACCATGTAAGGATAATGGTCAGCATTTTCTTCATATAAATCAGGTATATCTCCATCTTTATAATAATCAACTTCACATAATAAATTGTGCGCTTGTTCCAAGTAATACTCTTTTACTTCCGTTGCTTCTTCCTCTGAATTTGGAACAGGACTGTTTATTAGAAAGAAAGGAATATTTGCCTCAATCACTTTAGGGAGTACCATTTTCATTCCAGACATATTCTGTTTATTACCATAAAATAACAAAAACGAAATATCCGTGAATTGGGTTAAAGTTAGACCGCCAACTTCATGAATGCCAGTTCGGGAATCTAGGAAAATAAAATCTGGTTTGTATCTTTCATTTAATTGACTTAACAATTTGCTAATAGGATTATTTTCATTTGAGTAATTCGGCGTGTTAAAGTCTATTCTCCCCATTTTTTCTAAGTATGAATCAGAATTATCCTCGTTAGCATTAGCAGCCGGTACAACATACAATTTCCCACCTGCTGAACCAGTTAACTCTTTATTTAGTATAGGATACACGTATTCATCTATATCTAATTTGTTTTCAACATTGTTATAAATAGGACTCTCCAATAAATAATCAACTAAACCATAATTTGAATACTGGTTATTATCTGGAATAAGTAAAGATGAGAGTCCTGGTGCTTCTAAATCAAAATCTACCACAACTACTTTTTTTCCAGCCCTCACCAACTGTAATGCAGTTAATACTAATGATGTGGTTCTCCCTAGTCCACCTTTATATGAATAAAAAGTAACAACTTTCGAACTTAAATCAGATCGTATAAATTTACCTTTTTCTTTACTAAACCAATTTAATCTTGTAAGGTGTCTCTCTCCAAAATAAATATTACTTGTATCTTCAATCAAATCACATGATTTATTCAACTGAACTAATAAATTTGAATTGGATTCAACTTTCTCTATATTATGTACCCACCCCATACCAAGAGTATCCTTTAAAATGTTTCTAACAAAATCTATTAAATTGTTATCAACTTGTTCTCCTTCTATATATACAGATATTCTTCCAAATACATCTCTAACTATAAAGAAATTATATCCACTGTAATTTTTTAAAACTAGCATTTTATCTTTTAATAGCATCAAAACTTCATCAAAGTGAACAGTCATTTTATATCACCCCGTCGATTTTCATTTCATCAATCATATCAATAATTTTTTTCGACTCACTGATGTAACTATCCGCAGTCTGTTTAGTACTCCACAAGTTAGGATTATCTTCGTATCTTTTTAAGGGACCCCATTCATTATTTCCACTAAATATAGTATTACATTCAATACTTAAGTCTAAACAATATTTCCCAAGAGATGGTGCGATTGTTATATCGTTTTTAATCTTTGTATTTAAATCACTCAAACTATGACTGAAACGCCTCACATTAATTGTTGAGTCATAGGCTTTAACGATGAGTTTACCATAACTTTCTAATATATACCCAGCTAAATAACATGTATTAAAGTAACTACTGCCGGATGTATGTAGTACGTTAGCATCCTTCCACATTCTATGAGCAGTACAATAAAAATTATCCATCTTTTTAACCCTTTCTCGTGAAACTTTAAATATCTTTAACAGTTAAGCCGTTTTGTTGTATATATTCTATTCACAAAGACAGAACTCCTTTGTCAAAAGTTATATTTATTAGGCTCAGATTTCTAAACTAAAATTCCAACCTTTAAATTGGACTAAGAACCTAATTTACTTATCGATGCTACTCATCCTGATTTTCTTTAATCTTGGTGACCCTTATGTTAAAAATATTCCGACTATAGTGAATCAAGTCTAAGTAATACAGCTCTTCTCGTATTTAAAATAGCGTACCCTTTGACAGCCGTAAACGGATCCTTCCACTAACCTTCATAAAAACCTACAATATGTTCTCACGCTGTCCCCCTCCTCTTAAAACTCACTTGCCACTTTAACTATTCCAGTCCACTCTGCAATGTAAGTAATCCTGGATAGACGCTGTTAAATGGAATGTTCGTTCCTCGCAACCACTCATCTAGTAGCGGTTGTCAAAAGATACGTCCCAAATGATTCAGGTGCTTGCTTTATCTCTTCACGGGTTTTGAAAATCGCCCTGACGATCAGCAGCTTTTATTGTTTTTTGGGCGTCGGGTAATCAATAATGGGATTTTATTTGCAGCAGTTGTCTGGCCGGACCCGGCTGTAAAAAAGGCAGGGCCTGACCCCTGGTACGTTAATACGTTAGTGTACTGGGAGTCAGACCCTATTTTTGGATTAAGAAATGTTCAATTCAGTATATACTTCTTCAAACATATCATCCATAATAAACGATCTAAATTCACTATTTTCAAGCATCTTCATAAAGAACTTTTCATTTTGTCCCATTCTTGAGATAACAAAATCCATAAACGCCTTTTCATAAGAGAATTTAAAGTTATCCTTTGTGTTGTTACGAGCTTTACTAGCCAAATCTTCATTATTGATTATATCTTCTTTAATTTGGTCTCTCGAAAGCTTATCTGTGTCTGTAAATTCCGTACCAAACTTCTCATTCAATCTATCAATAATAGAAGAAAGCCTTTCTTTCTCTTCTTCTTTTCCCCCTCCTTTCCCATGCTTTGTTCCATGTAGTTCTGCTCCACCTTCAACATTTAGTGCAATACTGCCCTCAAATACTTTCTCATTGCGATAATATTGTAAGGCAATATCATCAGCAAGATAAACGTCATCAGTGGTTCGCTTCGGGAGTTTCTTTAATAGGTAGTTTAAGTAAACGAACAGCTTGTGGAGTTCAACATCACAGAATGGGGCAATTTGCAATATAAAGGAATACGTCCGGATAAATTTAGTGGCAGCTCCTTTAAAGTCTTCCTGCTGTTCTTTATCAATTTGATTATTAAAGCGTTCAACAGCTTTATCAAGAAGTGCATTAAGCATTTCTTGTGTTTTAGCTGTTTTCTTTTTCCCGTTAAACTCTAATTTACAAACTTCCTCTATCTCTACTTTTGTATATACCTGACATGCATCTAACTCTCGCTCTAAGTCATACAATACATTTGGATCAGTGGTGCTTTCTAATCCAGTTACTTCGTAGTAGGGCTGAAATGCCTCTTGGATTTCCTCCGCTTCATTTACAAAATCAAGCACAAAGGTATCATTTTTGCCCTTACACGTTCGATTTAACCTTGATAATGTTTGTACTGCCTTTATGCCTGACAGCGGCTTGTCTACGTACATTGTATGTAGCAGGGGCTCGTCAAAACCAGTCTGATATTTTTCTGCTACTAATAGAACCTGATATTCATCCGAATGAAACTTATCTGGAAGTTCCTTTTCACTAAATTTATTCATATCTGGTTCTGTATAAGAGATTCCGTTATCTTCCACTGTACCACTGAAAGCGACCACTGCTTTCATATCGTCATAGCCTTTTGATTTGATATATTTATCGAAAGCATGTTTGTATCTCACCGCATGAAGACGGCTTCCTGTCACGACCATTGCCTTCGCTCTTCCACCAATCTTATACCTTGTTACTGAGCGATAATGCTCTATAATAATTTCTGTCTTCTGTGCTATGTTATGTGGATGTAGGGATACATACTTGGCAATCTGTTTTGCAGCTTTACTTTTCACCACTTCTGGATCATCTTCCACGCTCTTCGCTACTTTGTAGTAGGTTTTATATGTGGTGTAATTCTTTAGTACATCTATAATAAAGCCTTCTTCTATCGCTTGTCGCATAGAGTAGACATGGAACGGATGTGGTTTTTCTTCGGCATCATATGTACCGAATTTCTCAATTGTCTTTGCTTTCGGAGTTGCTGTAAATGCAAAGAATGAGATGTTATCTTGGCGGCCACTCTTCGCTATTACTTCAGCAATTTTTTCTTCCATATCTCCCAGTTCTTCCTCCGCAATTCGGTCAGCTTCAACCGCTTCTTCCAAAGACTTATCAGACAAAATATTTGTCATTGCTGTGGAAGCCTTTCCGCCTTGACTACTATGTGCTTCATCAATAATGATTGCATACTTACCTTTTGCAAAGTCTCCTACTTTTTCCATGATAAAAGGAAACTTTTGAAGTGTAGTTATGATAATTCTTGTCCCGCTTGATATAGCACTTGCTAATTGTGATGAATCCTTATCGATCTTCTCTACCAAACCTGCTTTATGTTCAAGTTGATAAACAGCATCTTGTAACTGCTTATCAAGAACCCTGCGATCAGTAATGACAATCACACTATTAAACATCGCGTCATCATCTTGATTGTGCAGCTTTGCCAAACGGTGAGCTAACCAAGATATGCTATTCGTTTTCCCACTACCGGCACTATGCTGAATCAAATAATTCTGTCCTACACCTTTACCCGTTACATCATCTTCAATCTTTCTTACTACATCCAATTGATGGTAACGCGGGAAAATAACTGTTTCCCTTTTATCAATAATTTCTCCAGTGCTATCAAGTATATCTTCTTGGTTAACATAGACAAATCGAAAGAGAATGTCCAAAAGGCTGTCCCTTTGTAAGACATCTTTCCACAAATAAGATGTCTTATAATCGTTATAGACAATAGGATTGCCTTTTCCTCCTTCATTTCCTTTGTTAAAAGGTAAGAAAAAGGTCTTTTCTCCATTCAATTGTGTTGTCATGTAAACCTCGTCTGTATCCACTGCTAAAAAGACAATAGCACGCTTTTTAAATTGGAAGAGAAGCTCTCTTGGATCTCTGTCATTTCGGTACTGCTTTTTGGAGTCTTCCACTGTTTGTCCTGTTAATTGGTTTTTCAATTCTAATACAGCGATGGGGAGTCCATTAAGCGAAACCATCTTATCAATACTGTTATTATTCTTACTGCTGTAAAAAACTTGTCTGCTAACAGTAAAGATATTTCGTTCATATTGTTCGATAAGAGTTCGGTTCATGGTGCTGACAGGTTTATTAAAGGCAAGTTTCAGCGTCACACCATAGTCTTTAATGCCATGTCGCAGAACATCAATCGTACCACGCATTCCAAGCTCTTTATGCAGACGATCAATAATCTTTGCCTTATATTGTTCCTTATACACCTTATGTAACCGTTCGAGAGCTTTTGGTTGGGTTGCTTCTAAAAATTGAAACAACACTTCTACATCTAATGCATACTTCTTAAATGAATCTAATGCTTGTCCCGTTAGTTTTCGCTTTAAAAAACCAGATTGTCTCAAACTTTCCTCAATATTTTCCTCAAACCCTCTTTCACTATAATCTATCGCCATAAGTCTCCCTCCTTAGCTTGGCACTTCTTGATAATCCCGCAAATCAATTTTTCCTGTGACTGCTTCGTAAATGAGAGATTGGCGGTATTCTTTTAGTAGTTCAATTTGGTCAGATATTTCCTTTTTCACACTATCTATTTCTCTGACTTTTGTTTCTAAAAAGTACTCAATAGCTTTTTGTTCTTCTATATTAGGTAGTGGATAAGAAAAATTCACAAAGGTTTCTTGGTATAAATGCTTTATTGTAGAACCTGTCTCCATATACTTGATATAGTTTTTAAAGACTTCCGAAGTCAAAATCCAATACATAAATTTCGTAAGGTATTCTTTATCTTGACATCTCGTTACAAATATACCACTATTTAAAATTGCTTTTCCTGGCTTGTTTTTTACAATGGCGACTTTACCGATAGTACCATCTTTAGTAATCAATAAATCGTTTTCTTTTAGTTGTATTGGTGGAGCCTCACTATATCTTTCTTCACTAATGTGATAACAAGTATCCCAATGAATAATACCGTCTTTAAAATCCGTACCAGTCACTAAGTAAGGCCCCTCATCAATAAATTCATCAGACCGTAATCCTTGCCAACCTATTCTCCCTTTTACGTAGGTACTATATTTTATTTTACTAATATCCCAATGTTCAGGTATGTCTCCAATCCATTTCACACCAGAATCTTTCATTTTCACATCAGGATTTAACCCTCTTGTCACCGCTTCGGTAACAATTGCTTGACGTTTTTCTTCGAGCAACTCAATGAGCTTTTGTTTGTCTGCTATGAGTGTTTCGACATCAGAAGTTTTATGATCAAGGAATTCTGATATTTGA
The DNA here is from genome assembly GCF_000181495.1 of Bacillus sp. SG-1. Taxonomy (GTDB): domain Bacteria; phylum Bacillota; class Bacilli; order Bacillales; family Bacillaceae_B; genus Rossellomorea. The sequence continues at coordinate 95,558 of NZ_ABCF01000003.1, read as the reverse complement.
TGCTGTATCTTTCTAGATGGTAGTGGCATTTTAAAATCTAAAATATCCTTTAATGACAAACTTGCCTGGTTAGCTGTACCATGTGCAAATAAGTCCAGATACTTTCTATATGAATGACTATTCAAAAAATAGAACAAAAAATTATTTGTTATATCTTTAGACTTACAACGAAGAATTACAGCGTTTTGATTAAGTAAAGCCCCCTCATATTTCTTTTGTACCTTTCCGATTTGTCCAACGGCGGAATTTGTTACTTCTACTTTACTACCAACTGTACTCATTAAAATATCATTTTTCTTCACACGAACATTTTTATATTCATGTTCGAATCTTTCATCAATAAATATATCACTATCTTGTATTTTGCCATTCTTTATATCAGTAGTTTTTATAATTGGAACACCTTTATCCCCAAATAATTGGGATTTAAAAGCGTAGCCCTTGATAGTCTCAACTAAATATTTTAGCTTTTTTTCAGACCAATCTTCAGGAACTCTCTCATACCAATTTATATCTGCACTATTTTGAAATTCATTTAGTACCACTACATCATCACCTTTTTCAATTTCCTTAAGATGTCCTTCTCTAACTCTTTAATTTCTTCCTTAATTTCCTCCGAACTTCGTAATGCAGTATATTCATAAAAGTGACGAGTAAATGGAATTTCATAACCGATCTTAGTTCTTGCGTCATCTATCCAAGCATTAGGTACATGAGGCTTTACTTCTCTTTTAAAGTATTCATTAATACTCTCTTTCAATGGGACATTTTCTGTATCACGTAAGTCTGTATCTGGTTCAGGGTTTCCTTTACTATCAATACAAATATCGGCTGTCTCGTCTTTTTGTGATAAAGCATTTAATGTTGCTTTCAGTAATGTAGCATTTACTGTTAAATCAAGTTGTTTAAACAACTTCTTTAGTATATTTGTAAATTCAGCTCTGTTTTTATAGACTTTATCATTTTTTATTGATCTTAGTGCTTCTTCAATTTTTTCCTGTTGCTCTCTACCTTGCTCTGTTTCTTGAATACCTGCTTCACCCTTTTTCTTTGACTTTGCTAAGTTTACAAAAGTAGTTTGATTATGAAGCTCCTGGATTCGTGCATCGTCAATCTTGAAATTTAAGCGTAATGGCCGCTCTACTGTTATTTTTTGATAACCAAACTCTTCATTATCAAATATCTTTACCTTTTCATTGTCAACGAAGTCTCCATAAAGTCGTACAATTTCTTGAAGATGTTTATCTGAAAGTTCTTTCCTCTTACTTCCCATGCTCTTTTTCATCTTTTGATAATAGTCCACAGCATTAACAAGCTGTATTTTACCTTTACGAACTGAACTTTTATGATTTGTCAAAATCCATATATATGTGGAGATGCCCGTATTGTAAAATAAGTCAGTTGGCATTCCCACAATTCCTTCAACTAAATCATTCTCAATTAGATAACGGCGAATCTCGCTTTCCCCACTGCCTGCATCCCCTGTAAAAAGAGGTGAGCCATTCATGATGATTGCAATACGTGAACCCTTAGGATTATCTTCTGTAACAGGCTTCATCTTCGATACGAGATGTTGAAGAAACAGAAGTTGTCCGTCTGAAATACGTGGTAATCCCGCACCAAAACGCCCATTATATCCCAAGTTTTCATACTCTGCTTTTACAGCCTTTTCCGCAGGCTTCCACTCTACTCCATACGGTGGGTTTGTAATTAAATAATCGAATTTCATTTCAGGAAAAGCATCATTGGATAACGTATTTCCGAAACGAATGTTCCTTGCTTCTTCCCCTTTAATTAAAATATCTGCTTTACAGATTGCGTAAGATTCTTCGTTAATCTCTTGTGCGAAAAACTCTAAATCTGCTGTTGGATTCAATTCCATTAAATATTCTTGTGCAACAGAACCCATACCACCTGTCCCTGCGCAGCTATCGTAAAGAGTTTGGGTAATACCTTGTTTTGTTAATATATCCTCGTCTTCAAGGAATAACAGATTGACCATAAGACGCACAACTTCTCTTGGTGTGTAGTGATCACCTGCTTCAGCATCCTCGGAGAATCTACGAATTAGTTCTTCGAAGATATATCCCATCTCAACATTCGAGACTACTTCTGGATGTAAATCAATCTCACTAAATCGCTTCACAACAAGATATAGTAGGTCATTCCTCTCCATTTTTTCGATTTTTGTATCAAAATTAAAATAGTCAATGATGTCCCTTGCTGTTTTAGAAAAGCCATTAATATAGTCACGCAGGTTGTCAGCGATATTGTCAGAATCAATTAACAGCTTCGAAAAGTCGTATTTACTTATATTGCTAAACTTTTGCTGTGCTACCCGATTTAAGATTTCATCTCTTGATTCCTCGGGAAGATTCTCGAATTGTTCATGCTTTTCCAACACTTCTTCTTTGGTGTCTTCAAGAACACAATCAAATCTTCGAAGGACTGCCATTGGCAGTATTACTTTTCCGTAGTCTTCTGGTTTATATGGCCCCCGTAAAATTTCAGCAATTGTCCATATAAAATTGACTTTATCATTAAAATTTATCATCCTTAGTTCTCCTTTACTAAAACAATCTATTTTTTTCCATTTTAACAAAATCACAAAATAGTTGATACTGGCCATTCTTTCAATTGTGCTTAGGAATAAATGGTATGTGTATTGGGAGTCAAGCCCTGATTCCCAATATAAATTATCTTCTTTTTCGCCTGGCTGGCAGTCCTGGAACTGAGATGCTGTTTTCATTTTCGCGTTTGTTCTCTATACTCTGACTAAGCCTGGTTAGATGTATATATGATGAAACCTCCATTAGCTGCGTATGTCTTCCGAAGAAATCTAAATAAGTTTTAAGAGCACCATTCAATATAGCGACTACACCCAAACAAGCAATATAAAATAAAAAGTAAGAGGTAGCTTTAGGGATGTTTCCTTCCCTGATTTCAAAAACCGCAATTGCCAAGATTCCAGAAATGAGTAATGCAACCATCAGCTGCCTTAAAATGTCTCCAAGTGGATATTTTCTTCTTTCCTTTATTAGAGCTAACTCTTCAAGAATTACTTTATCTAATAGTTCCATTTCCTCGCTAGTGGTTACCTTCAACTCAGCCATTACTTCCCGAAACTGTTCAGTACCTGGTATAGTAGAAGATTGGCTGCGGTGCTTACTAAGTTTATACTTACTTTGTTTACTGGATACAAAAGTAAGAACAATGTAAAGACCTATACAGAATAATACCCCTTCGTATTCTTTGTTAAGGAAGAAGTAATAAAATAACCCAGCATCAATTATATATATTCCTATATAAATCCAAATTAGCTTGTTAACCCTTGAACTCCTCTTGAGAGAAGCCCATAACCCAAAAGACTTCCTGTAAACCGATAATAGTTCCTCTATAAACAAATGTAATTCTCCTTCTTTTAAATATATCTCTATCTTACCAAATACTTTGAAGAGAACGGAGAAAGTTACTTCATTTTACTTATTAGTAATTTTTTAAACATTTTTCAAAATCAACTGTAAACGACTCTTTTTCTAGGTTCTATAAAATAACTTGTTGTTAAAAAAGGTTAAAGGTGGCACCAGCAGCCTTTCCCTCCTCTTGGTATTGTTTTAAAGACAATTAGACACTCAGATCTTTTCTTGAAACCTGCTAAAATAGAATCACATCACTAAACAGAAACGAGGGGAAATAAAATGACTTCACTTGCCTTTGATCACCTTGTTCACTTTTCATCTGATCCAACATCCGCGAAAAATACGATGCTGCAGCATGGCATTCATGTTATTGAGGGAGGGAAGCATGAAAACTGGGGGACTTATAACACGCTTGCTTATTTTGGTTTAGGTTATATTGAGTGGCTCGGAATTCAAGATCGATCTGTTTCCATACAGGTTGACGATAACCCGCTGATTCAACAGCTCGTCACTGAGCTGCCTTTGGGAGACCACCCGGGGAGGATCGCTCTCAGGACGAATAATATGGACCAACTTGCTGTCGAACTTAAAGAAAAAGGTTTGAAACTCCATGGCCCTGTCAAAGGTTCGCGGTTAACGGAAAGTGGAGAACTTTTGCAATGGTCCATGCTGTTTATCAAGGAGGAGCATCCAACACTTCCCCTTCCCTTCTTCATCCAATGGGGAGAAGATGATGCGGTTAGAAGAGAGAAACTGAAGGTACACTCCAGCCATCCAGCCGGATCTCTTCAAATAAAGGATGTGTTGTTTGCAGTTGAAGATTTGGATGATAAAATTTCTCGCTGGTCTTCTCTTTTCGATCTGCAAATCGGGGAGGCTTTTACAAATGAGAAATGGGGTGCAAAATGCCAGCGCCTTTACCTGCCGCACGGAAACCTATTGTTTTGTACTCCTATCGAGGATGGCATCGTTAAAGATTACCTCAGTGCATTTGGCGAAAGCCCCTTTGGCCTTCAGCTTGGAAACGGCCGCCAAAACCAATCCATTCTTTTACAGGGAGGAATATATGAGGTCTCTGAAGAATGACTAGAGGGGTATGCCTTAGAGGGAAGAAGGATCACCTGGCCATCTGTCCCATGAAACAGTGTTTTAATGAAGGAGTTGTTTAAGATGGATGAAAGAAAAGATACAGAAATAAAACGCTCTTCAAAAGCAGAAAACATCCTACTTCAGATCAATTGTAAAACGAAGCTGGGCGACTTACGAAAAATCGCGAAGGACATAAAAAAAGATCACTACCTAGCTATGGAACTTTGGTCAACCGAAGAATTTTTGCCCAGACTATTAGCAATCTTAATTATGGACAAAAAACTTCTTTCACAAGATGTTCTAAACAGGCTTGATAAGGATATGCAGACTCACACTTTTGATGAGCGGAATAACTTAATGGATTGGTTAATGGCCAATCAACTCACCAAGGACAAGAAGAAAATAGCCTTGATGGAGTCATGGGAAAATAGTCATTCTGCTCTTCAAAGGCGAGCTTTCTGGTATTATCAAGCGCGATTGAGATGGACTGGACAAACACCGCCTGATAATACTCCAGACTTGCTATCTGCATTAGAAGCTAACATTACGCAGGAAGAACCCGAAGTTCAATGGGCTATGAATTTCACCGCAGGCTGGATTGGCGTTTATGATGAAAAGAATCGCGAACGTTGTATCCAACTTGGTGAGAAAACGGGCCTTTACAAAGATGAAAAAGTCTCAAAAGGATGTACTCCCAACTATTTGCCGGAGTTCATTACGATTGAAGTTAACAAACGACAGAAAAATTAGGAAAAAGAAAAGGGGCCTGACCCTCGTGTACTGGGGGTCAGGCCCTGATTTTGAAAACGGCCGCCAAAACCAATCCATTCTCTTACAGGGAGCATTATATGAGATGACCAAAGAATGACTAGAGAGGTTGTTTCTTAGAGGGAGTGATTATATGAAGAAATTATATTTTATCTGGGTATTACTATTTTTTCTTTCCGCTTGTGGCGAGTATTCTCCTTCTAAGCATGATGTAGTGAATACACATGGACACATAGAGAATATAAGATTACTTGAAAATTTTATGGAAGATGTGTCGATGAATAAAGAAAGTGAAGTTCGAGTAGTAAATTACACGGACGAAGGCGATCCAATTATTCATGACTTAACCTATTCCAACGATACACTAACCTCGAAAAAAGATACACGAGAAGATGAATTTGGGAATCAATTAGTAATGGAAGATGTATGTGAAAGTATAAAGAAAATAGACAAAAGCGATCGAACTATTTATCAGTTAGAAGGATGTAATGGCAAAGTAGATGTAATACATGTAACTATAATTAGTAATGATTAATGGTTAAACTGATTTAAATATACTTTAAGCTCTCCAAAGGTTCGGAGGGACAGGTTCCTCGTCCCACCGAAGACGTCTCTTCGTTAAAATACAGAGAGCCCAATTTATAGGACAGCACACCTCTTCCCCACTTTAAAGCACAAAAAGGGACAGTCCCTCTTCGTGCTCTAAAGTACTAAAGTAAAACACAACTGGTCCTTCTAGTTAATTTACAAATCATACCAACTGTCCTATACTTACTAAAAAAGCGAGGTGTTCGGTTTTGGCAATTATCACGGTAGACTTTGATGGAACGCTTTATCAGGGAAACTCCTTTAAGGCCATGTTTTCGGTAGGGAAGGAAACATTCACCGCTAAACAGTGGGCTATTGTGGCAGTGGGATTGGCGAAGGCGGCTGCTGGCGGCTTACTAAAAGGCAAAAACAAATTCCGCCACGATTTTTTCAGGAGCTTTGCAAAGACGTTCAGAGGCAAAACCACCGAAGAATTAGATCTCTTCTTCCAAGAACTCGTCAATCATGGGAAAGAGGAAGTTCATCACACCCTTGTCAGCAGAATCCATGATCATCAGAAGAACGGAGACACAGTCATTGTGTTATCCGGCGCACTGCAGCCATTCCTAAAAGCTTTTATTAATCACCTTCAACTAAACGATGTCCATGTATTAAGCACAGAATTGCAGTTCGACCAGAATGGCAAATGCACCGGGGAAATCGGACATATTGTCAACGGAGATGTAAAAGTAACGAAATTACAGGAATGGATAAACCAACAGCAGCACCTGACGGAAAATCCACCAAAAGAAATCTGGGCATACGCAGACAGTGAAAGCGATATCCCCCTGCTCCATTATGTAAGCAATCCGGTTTTGGTCAATCCTAAAGAAGGCATGGTCAAAGTGGCGGAAGAGAATAAGTGGTCTATATTTGCTTAATGACAAGAACAAAGGTTCAAAAGAGTGGCATTGTGCCTTCTATTGAACCTTTTTTAATTGCCTGCTATTTAATAAGGTAGAGCTGTTTTCAGCTCCATGTTAACAACACTGCCTGGCATAGGCTCAGTCTGTTATTGGGAGTTCCTGTTGTAAATATATGAGGGGACGAGGAACCTGCCCCAAAGATGTACTCTTATGAACTACTTCAGGCTGCTTACAGGAACATCAAAAATATTCCATAAAGCGAGAATTATAACAAAAGACAAAGCCCAAGCAATTAAAGGGTTTTTAAAATGTATTCTTAATGTTACAAACATTATTATATTAAAGACTAGTGACCACCAAATAGTCCAACCGTTATGGTGATTTATTAAGTTCAAATTGTATAAATTTATGTATTCTATAAAGAAATAAATACCTACCCAAAACATAATCCAAAAAAATTGTTTTAATTTCCCTGCAGGGTAATGTCCTAGAAATATCAATATTGTACCTGTATAAAATACAAACATAATCATAAGTGTGATGAATGTGTGGTTCTTTAAGATCGCATTTGCTCCAAAATATAGTTCCTGATATGACCACATTGAATGCTCATAGAGTAAAAACTGTTTTAGTAAATCGCCGACAATAAAAAATAAAATTGTTGGATAGTATTGTCTCCAGTTTCTCCAATCTCCCCATTTTATGACCGATAGCAGCATAAGAGCGTTATAAACAAAATGCAAAAAAACCACCCTACCTAACACCCTGAATTTTGAAGTATTTGTAAATTATTACCTTGATAGTATTCATCTTCTTCTCACAAAATATAATGGAATTATTAGATAGGGACGAAAAAAAGGGACAGGTCCCTTGTCCCGCTCTTGCTGATCCAATGCAGGAAAAAAGAAAAGGCAGGCCTGACCCCCGGTACGTTAATGCGTTAGTATACTGGGGGAGCAGGCCCTGATTCTTATAAAGGAAATACGGAACAGTCCGTCTACCCTTCTGGCACTCTATTTAATCAAACGTTTGATTAACACTACACTCCACTCATCCTCCAGCAAACCAACTAAACTCCTTAATAAAATTCATTTTAACGGTCCCAACCGGCCCATTCCGGTGCTTCACTAAGTTGATCTCCGTCTTCAGTTCCTTGGAATCCTGCTTATAATACCCTTCCCTGTAAAGCAGCATGACGATGTCCGCGTCCTGTTCGATGCTTCCGGAGTCGCGAAGGTCGGACATCATCGGCCGTTTGTCCTGGCGCTGTTCGACTGACCGGGAAAGCTGGGACAATAGAATGATCGGTACTTTGTACTGTTTCGCCATCTGCTTTAATTCCCTGGTGATGGCCCCTATTGCGAGGTCATGGCGCTCAAACTTCCCTTCAATCGGAATCAGCTGCAGGTAATCAATGACCACTAAGCATGGAGCATTTTCGTTTTCCCTTCTCGTCTTCTGGATCCTTGCCCGGATTTCGTCCAGGGTCATCCTGCCTTGATCATGAATTTGAAAAGGCATGTTGTAGCATGTGTTCAGTGCTTCGTTCGCCTTTTGGGTCTCTTTTTCCGAGAATATTCGGGATGGATTCTGCCACTTGGACGCATCTATGCAAACCATCCTGCTGATCATTCGCTGGTAAAGCTGGACCTCACTCATCTCAAGTGAGAAGAAATCGACAATGGTTCCTTTTGAGGCAGCATTATAGGCCAGATTCAGTACGAAGGCGGTTTTCCCCATCGACGGCCTTCCCGCGACAATGATCAGTTCCCCTGGTTTGAACCCTCCCGTTAATCCGTCAAGGTTTTCATATCCGGAAGAGATGCCCCCGAGTTCAGGCTCAGAATAGAGGGATTCAAAAATCTCGGCCAATGCTTCACCTTTTCTATCCCCTTTCTCCAGCCTAAGCTCCTGTGTCTCGACATATCTTTGATAAAAAGCCTCTGCCGTTTCAGCACTTGAATGATTCAGGAAATGGGCGGCCGATTTCCGCAGCTCCCTTATCCGGTAAGATTTCAGCACAACTTCCTGATAATGCTCCAGCCCGCTTACGGAAGGACAGCAAAGGGAAATCTCCGTGAAATAGGTAACACCGCCGACATTCTCTATCTCAGCACCAAGATGATTGACCAAACTGAAAGGGTTGATTTCCACCCCGTCGCGCTGCAGATCCCTCATGGCTGTAAAAATAACCCGGTGGCGGCTCTGTGAAAAATGTTCTGGTTTCAGGATGATGTCGTTAATGGCCGCAGGCTCCAGGAAAACTGCTCCAAGCAGCATACTTTCAGCATCATACAATTCCTGATGACTCGCCATCTCATCGGTTCCATAAAGGTTTAAAGGACGGTTTGATTCTCTTGGATCCGTTTGCAAGGCGGTTCTCCCCCTCCCTCTTCCACTTCTCCAATTTGGACAGGAAGTCATTCGTTTCTTTTACCCGGCGGGCAGAAGAGCTTTCCGGCTTTAACGAGCTGTTCCTGATTTTTCGCCGCAGCGCCTTCTCGTAGTAAGTGAACGACTTGATTGTGTCATTATCATTCCGCTGTCGATAATCGGAATCGATCGTCTCCATCCAGGACAGCAGCGTTTCCACTGCGATCTCCTTCTCACAGATTTTTTCAATGGCAGACTGTTCCTTAGGCGAGATATAGAACCCAGAGTTTCGCAGCCTCAGAAATTTTTCCGTGACCTTCTCAATCTTGCTCTGCGCATCTGGTTTGAAAGGCAGCTCATTCCTCACGCGCCCGCTCTCTTTTTCTTTCTCTTCTCTACCCTTCTTACATTCTTCTTTTTGTACAGCAGTGGTATTCGCTGCGTCCTTCTGGGATTCATCAGCCGTTTCCCCGTTTTCGGGCAAAGAAAAATCATCTTCACTCTGCAGTATTGTGAACAATGTGCCCATTTTTGTCTCCTCCGTAGAGATGAGACCGTACTTTTTCAAACGATCCACACTTAGCTTGATTGTACTCTTCGCTGGGATTTTCAAATTGCCATTTTCCACATACTGCAGATCATCAGCCAGACGAGAATAGGACCGTAAATATTGGCCTCTATGCACCTTCACTTCTTCCACATACATGAACTCTTTCTGAACCGCCCTGCATCTAAGCAATAATAAAAGTCTCAAGGTGAACGGACTGCTCCAAATCGGGCTTTCAATCGTGCTCCGGTTAAATTTGATCCATCCTGTCATTATTATTTCCTCCCTATATTAGGTTTTCATTGGTTATATAGAGAAGTTTTTGCAAAAAGGACACCCTTCAATAAAAAAATGCTGAACTAAGAGTCAGCATTAAGGGAGTCTTGTTAAGAAGCAAGCAGCCTCCTGAATACAAGTGTATTTCCGAAAGAGTGCTAGTCTTTATCCTTGCAAATAGTAAAAGGCAGCACAGTAGAACTGCACCGCCCAACATTGTTAATCTCTTTCCCTGGCTAACTGCGTATCTCGAATATTTTTCTGAATGGTGATGGCCGCAAATAGACTGAGAACAAATGACATACCATAGAATCCTTTTTCACTTAAGATGATACTTCCGGCATTATAAAGTCCTATCGCCATCAATGAAATCGATACAATCACTGCAAACCAACTGATTCCGTAATAAATGCCCGAAACGGGGATATCCTCTTCCTTGTCCCTTACTGCTTTCTGAAGCGATACCGCTGCATACAGGCCGAATACCAATACAGCAAAGTAATAGCCTTTCTCGTTCAGCTCCATTCCCGCATTGAATAGGCCAATTAGATAAGCAGATACACCTGCAATCAATGCTGCCCAGCTTGCGCCTTTAAATGCGGCGGTTGGCTCTCCTTCTTTTCTTTCCACCTTGACTTTTGGTTTCTTTTCTTCGTTCTTGATTAACGGGTTTTCGTTAAACTCAGACATTCGCCGCTCCCCCTTGTTCTCTTTAATAAATGCAATTTTTACCATTATTCCTACAAGAAATATTATAGCAATTTCTAACAGAATTTGTTTGTTGATTTTTCAATTATTAAAATGTTTTAAAGGTTACATGCGGAGGCAGGTCCTGATTTTCAACAACCCTGAACGCTTGTTGTATCTTCCGCTATCCCCCATTATACTTATTTGTACGAAAGGCTTTTCATAACAAAGGAAAGGGGATTGTATTCATGAAACTTGGTGCATTTTCTGTAAGCCTGACTGTAAAGGATCTTCAAGCATCTAAAGAGTTCTACGAAAAACTGGGGTTTAGTTCATTAGGGGGTAATGTGGAGCATAATTACCTGATTATGAAAAATGAGAATTGTATTATCGGGCTCTTCCAGGGCATGTTTGATAAAAATATCCTGACTTTTAATCCGGGTTGGAATGAAAATGCCGAAAACATAGATTCGTTTACAGATGTGAGAGCATTGCAAAAAGAGCTTAAAGAAAAAGGCATTAAGATCATGAAAGAAGTTGATGAATCCACGGAGGGTCCTGCTTATTTTACAGTGGAAGACCCGGATGGCAACGCAATCCTTGTCGATCAACATCGTTAAGAATTCAAAACTTGCTTGATTCAAATACATAATTACGAAATGAAACCGTCTGAATCCAGGGGGTTTTACTCTTTTTCCTGGTTCTAAAAGAACAGGGCTGCCCCCGGTAGCGTTTGGGGGCAGCCCTGAATATTTTACCCTTTTAAAAATGCCTGAACAGCATCCGGTAATAATTGAAAGAGCAAGCCCTCAAAAATGATATCGAGCACACCAGCAATGAATAGAATAATAAGGATAAATACTATAAGAGGTTTCTTATTTTTTCGAGGAATCCATTTCACCTAAGCTCACTCCAAGGTAACATAAATTTGATACCATATATATTAATTCATCAATAAGTACATATCAATCCATACCGGACTTATGGATGAACAGAATCATTCTCCCACCCACATATACCCGGCAGACTTATCCCTGATTATAGTCAGTTTACAGGTTGTTTTTTCAGCCTATTTACTCATTTTAATTATCTAAATTATTTAATTAGTCTAAATTGTTAGATTTTTACTTCGAAATATATTATATTTGTAGATGTCATACAATTTTTGGGAGATTTCACGGAGAAACTATTTTTACAAAGGGGGAAGTAATGTGAAGGGAACAAAAAACAGGTGGCTTATTGCTTTATCGGCGATTGCGATCCACCTTTCTATTGGTGCGGCTTATGCGTATAGCGTTTATAAAAATCCGCTGATTGATTCAATGGGATGGTCAGAATCACACGTTACTTTAGCATTCACAGTTATGATGGCGCTTGCAGGATTTACGGCGGCCTTTATGGGAAGCTTCGTGGAAAGGAACGGCCCAAGGAAGTCTGCGGCTGTTGCGGCTGTATTGTTCGGGTTGGGACAAGCCGGTTCTGGGATTGCTGTCACGCTGGATTCTTCAATCCTATTCATCATCACGTATGGATTGCTTAGTGGATTAGGGTTAGGGATTGGATATATCTCACCTGTATCTACATTAGTAAAATGGTTCCCTGACCGTAGAGGCTTGGCAACGGGTATGGCTGTACTCGGCTTTGGTACGGGGGCACTCATTACCGCTCCAGTTGCCGCTGCTCTTATGGTATCCATCGGAATTTCGAGTACCTTTTACATATTAGGTGCAAGTTATTTCATCCTTATGGTCCTGGGGGCTTCCTATATTGCGCCTCCTAAGGAAGACTGGCTGCCAGATACCCTAAAGAAAGCAGTTGCCGGCGGTCAGAAAACCGTCCGAGAAGACTTAAGGCAGCTAACAGCAAAGGAAGCCATCAAAACCAAACACTTTTGGATGTTATGGTCCATGATGTTAATCAATACAAGTGCCGGAATCATGATGATCTCCGTTGCCTCTCCAATGGCTCAGGACATCGTCGGGTTATCTGCTGCAGCGGCCGCAACGATGGTCGGAATCATGGGGATATTCAATGGCGGCGGAAGATTGGGCTGGGCTGCCGCTTCGGATTATTTAGGCAGGCAAAATGTGTTTATCATCTTTTTCGTCATACAATTGGTTGCGTTTGTCACACTTCCAATGACAACCAATGTAATCCTGTTTCAAACAATGATTTTATTAGTGGTCAGTTGTTATGGCGGCGGCTTCTCCAATCTACCAGCCTTTATTGGGGATCTGTTCGGCACAAAGCAGCTCGGGGCCATACACGGATATCTATTAACAACTTGGTCTCTTGGCGGAATCCTTGGACCTCTGCTTGTTTCGAATATTAAAGGAGCAACCGGGAGCTACATTCCTGTATTCTATGTTTTCCTCGGGTTAATCGCTTGCGCCTTCGTGATCAGCCTGTTCTTGCGTGCTGATATTAAAAGGATGCAAAATCAAGAAAAAAATACTGTCTACTCCAAAGGTGGAGTGACTGTTCAATAAGAAAAAAGCATACAGCCCCTTTCACTGTCAAAAGTGTTGGGATTGTATGCTTTCATTTTTGTTCTGTATTTATAAATTGCTTATGACGTCTTTAACAGACGTAGATCCGCTCACTACCTGAAACTCTTTCCCAATTGTCGAATCACTCTCTAGGCACTCAAAGAGAACCTGCGCAACATCCTCACGTGAAATTTCTCCTCTTTCCACTTCACTTGCGGCTTCCACTTTTCCAGTACCGTTCTCATTTGTAAGCCTGCCAGGGTGGACGATGGTGAAATCTAAGTCTGTTCCCCGCAGCCACTCATCTGCATAGTGCTTGGCGACTACATAGGGTGCAAAGGATTCCGGGGCTTCCTGTATCGCTTTACGGGTTGTATCAAATGAGCTCACCATGACAAACCGCTTCACGCCTGCTTTTTCAGCTGCTTTAATGGTTTTTACCGCACCGTCCAAGTCAATCATGAGGGTTTTGTCAGCACCCGTGTGCGGTCCGGAACCGGCTGTGAAGACGATGGCGTCGACTCCTTCTGCTGCTTTTGCGATATCTTCAATTTCTCCTTCTAAATTCACTACGGCGGTTTCAGCCCCCAGCGATTCGAAATGGGATGCCTGCTCCTGTTTACGTATCATTGCCTTGGCCGTATGACTGCCGCTGTCCTGAATGATGCCGACTAACTGTTTTCCGATTTGTCCATTTGCTCCGACTACAAGAATGTTCAATGTATCCACCCTTTCTGATTTCTTTTATAGGATTATCGTATATGGGATAGAGACTTAATGTCTAATGAGCTGTTTGGGGAACCGGTTAGGTGCTCTTCATATTGGCATGAGAATCAATCCGTTCCCTGGCCGTATTTCGTCCAGAAGAAATAGGTATATGCTGCAAAGCTTCCCCTAATCCATAGCGAGGCATATTTCCATAAATGGATTCATAGTTTCCCCTGTTTATTGGATAGGTTTCATGATAAATCCCTACAGCTCCATTGTTTCCGATCTTTCTATTAAAGTTCTTCCAAGCAGTTAAATGCCTTTCATTATGAGCGTATGCCAGCAGGTCTTCCATCGAACGCCAATATTGGATCATACAGGTTGTTCTAAGTCCAAAATAACTTTCCATCGATAGAAATCCTAAAGCTTCTTTGTTGGTATAGAGCTCTTTGATCATGCCAGGCATGGCGTTCATAACGGGTAACCACTTATGAAACGCAAACGGCTTGTTAATACGCATTCCAATGATAAATACGACAAGGTCTTCGCTGTTTTCAGTTGTATAACGGCCATTAAAAATTTGTTTTCCCATTACACACCCTCCGTTTCTGAAAACTTATCCAGCGTTACTTCACACCATTCCACAGCAGCTTTTGTGACTCTTTTTCCATAGTCCAATGTAAAAAGCCAATACGCTGCATCCCTATCATGAGGATGCTTGGCGGTTATGGATTGTTCAATTGTGATATACGTTTGATAACGCTTTTCCAAATCCCGCTTATAGTTCAGTAAAAGTAAGTTGGTCTTTTCTCTCGTCTGATGCTGTCCAAAGAACAATTTCAATAAGATTTCATTACGTTCGACCGGCAATTGTTCAATCGGCTGCTCCAGCCAGCTTTTTAAGACTTCTTTTCCTTTAGGTGTAAGGTGGTATTCATTTTTATCCCTTTTACCAGGACTGGAATTTTCCTTGATTTCCGCCAGGCCATCTTGAACAATGAGTTTCAGGGCAGGGTATATTTGACCGTAGCTGATTTTCCAGAAGTGATTCAGGCTATTATCAATAAGCTGTTTAATGGCATATCCCGATTTACAGTTCGTTGTCAGGATGCCTAGAATAGCGTAAGTTGTATCGTTATATTTCTTCATATCGAACCACCTATCTAAAAGATATGTATCATTTAGATATATAGTACTGAACTTTTCTCAGAGACGCAAGTTTTATTATTAGAAGAAGGGCCTGCCGCCCAGTACGTTGTATTTAGTGTACTGGGGGACAGGCCCTGATTTTTATTCCTATAGAGCTTTGATACTTAGATTAAAGCTCTTTTTTACACAGCATTGAGTGGTTATTTTTTTCGTTCGACCTTCCAAGTGGTAATCACTTTCCCCTCTTCATGAACAGCATATTCCTCAAACTGATTTGCCACTGTACAAGCATGATTAGGGATAATCTGCACCTTATCATTCAATTTCAGAGAACCCTCTCCTGTAAAAGTCCCCACCCCATGCTCTTCAGATAACCGTTCTACCGTGATTTCTGGGTGGCCAATGATATGGCCGAATCCTCTTACTGTCTCGTTTCCATGTGCCCCTTTATCGAGGCAAAGGGTTTTACTTCCGGTATCCAAGACAATCCGATTGGAATAAACTCCAACAACGGAAGCCAATACGGTAAGTGCACAGTTTTCAAGGGATGTTACCCCTAATCCTGCCTGGATGCTGTCAAAAAACACCGCATTCCCCGGCCTGATCTCCGTAATTCCTGGTACATTACCGGAAATTTTATAGGTAGGCGTGGAACCGACACTTCGTACAGGAATAGGAATCCCGGCTTTTTCACACTCCTCTGCACTTTCCACTACCGTTTTCCCTTCCAGATTGCCAATCCGTTCAATCTCAGCGTAACTTGAAGCAGCATAGGAATGTCCGGCATGAGTTAAGATTCCGCCCAACTTAAGTTTAGTGCACCCCATAATGTTCTTTGCTAACGCCACTGCGTCTTTTCCAGGTTCCACTCCGCAGCGATTCAATCCTGAATTGACTTTTATCCAAACTTCTAACGTAAATGGTGTATGTTCGAGCTCGTTTTGCAGATGGGTTAATTGCACTGGGTTATCCACAGATATCTTCAGCTTCACATCCTGTTCCAATAGTGCAATCAACCTCTTAATCTTCTGCGGGCTAGCGATTGGATAGGCGATCAAGATGTCATTGATCCCGCCGGCAGCCATCGCTTCTGCTTCCGGGATGGTCGCGGTCGTTATGCCGATAGCCCCCGCCTGCAGCTGCAGTTTCGCGATTTCAACGGACTTATGTGTCTTGATATGCGGCCTGTAGGAAAGACTGTGTTCCTTGGCAAAGCTGGCAATCTCGTTAATATTTTTCATTAGCTTCTGGTAATCCAGCAGCAATGTCGGTGTGTCGAGGTCAAATATCTTTGTCATGTTTTATGCACCTCCTGTTTTAGTTATAATATCTAGCTTGGTAGGGTTCTTCTAGTCCGTGAAAGATTAGAATCCTAGTTATCTATAACCGATATCTTAGTAGCTGTACCCCTTGCTGGATTAGAAGTATCTAAATTCTCATACCAAACCTTTACTTTATAACCCACAGCTAACTTTTCTTCACTATCTAGCAAGGTAAAGTAAGTTGCACTTGTTGAATTTGCTAGAATTTCTCTTTCAGATAAATTCCTTACTTCCTCGCTGTTCAGCCCTTGTACAATTAATAGCTGCTCACCGTTAATCCCCCCAATTATCCCTTCCACACTTAGTTGTCCACTTTCCTCATCAGTCATGTTTGAAAAGCTTTTGATCAAGAAAGATGTGGACAAAAAGACAAACATGAAAACTATTAGCAGGATTATCTTTTTCCTATGCATCATAAACTCATCTTTATGATATTGAGCTTCGAGTAGAGTTTCAGGAGTTCTTTTACATACTCGGGATAAAACTGACCGGTTTCATAGAATGTTAGATCAAGTGTTTCCTGGACGGTCCGCTTCCCGTCCATCCAATACAAAATGAAGTCTGCATAGCCCATCGGGATTTTCGGTTCCACTTCTTTTAACCAATGAACTCTTTCCTTTAAAGGAAGGAGAGCAATCTCACCGACCAGGCGGATAGGTCCCTGATAGTTTCTTTTATAAACAGCGTTCGTCCAGTCGGGATGTTCCTTTTCCTCTGTAAACACTGAAAGCCTATGTTCTCCGATGGTAGAAATGATTTCGGCTTGCTCATCTATCAGGTGTTTCAGCTTCGCAATTTCCTCCAGCAAACTATTAAAACCGCGAATGTTAGCATACTCTTCCAGCTGTAATAGGGAGTCTTTTTCATATCCAACATAAAACGAGAACGCATCCTGGAATGCTTTTTTAGAAGGATTGGATTTCATCAGCCACTCTTTGGCATCATTCAAGTAAGAGCCTGCTCTGCCCATATGCTGCGAGGTGTACGAAACCCACCCCTGCTCGTCCCCATTTGCCAACCCGTAACTATATAAGGCAGTGACAGTTCCGACTAATCTCATCATCTTTTCATCAAGATGATTAGTAGAATCCGAGGTTGTGTGATAATGCTTGTCCGGCCATTGAATCAGCATCGGACACGGAATCCCGATGGTCGGATCCGAAATAATATAGTGATCGCTGCCGCCGGAGAAGCGCGTTTTGACATAGTGAACCGTACTGTATCGAGAGGTGCCCGTGAAGTTGGATGTATTGTTCGCTGTTTCTTCGACTAACCCGAAGGCAAACCTGTCCAGGAAAGTCGGTGCAGCCATTGGCGGCTGTTCAATGCACAGCGGCCCGCCGCCCTTCGTTTGATCCGCTCCAACCATATCCAGATTTAATGCTGCGATCGTTTTGGCTAGTCGGTCTTGATGCTGTTGGAAATAAGCTGCAGTACCTGTCATTTCCGGCATCATTAAGAAACGGATTCCAAGTTCAGGCTGCGGCAGCTTTCCTCCTTTTATCAAGCGGGTCAAAGTCCGCATGACTTCCATTAATGTTCCCGGTCCGGAAGCGTTGTCCTGCCCTCCTGGGTAAGGGTGACATAGATGGCTGACGAGCAGGATTTCCTGTTCTTTTTTGCCGGGGATGAAGTATTCGATGTTCTCGAAGTGTCCGTCTTTCAGTTCTGCTTTTACATTTGCCTTCAAACGGATCGTCCCCTTTTTCGCCATATTTCTGAGCTTTTCTCCGATTCTTGGGGAGACGACAAACCCGAATGACTTCACTTCCTCTTCGTGATGCCACCAATAGGATGTGTACTGGCGGGTATCCGGTAAATCCATGCGCGTCCGGACCGGCTTGAATTCAGCCAGATTATCAAAGATCAGCCCGGCACATTTATATTTCTCGACCGCCAAGGCATGGATAATGAACTGATTTCCTCTCACAAGCGCAATCTTGCCCTCAAGGTCCAGTCCTTCATAACTGCTTTCTTCTTCGGCATTTTCAATGACAACTAGTTCCGCCTCTACTCCTTCCGGTGGTGTCGAAATGCTCCTTTGGACGATTGAAATCTCTTCCTCTTGGAATCTGGCAATCCGTTTGCGCTCAGGGGTTTCAATCCAGAGCTCTGCATTTTCGCAACTCCATTCTTTAAACGATTGATGGGATAGGAACCGCTCGCCGAATCGTGCTGGGTACGATACCAGTTCCGCTTCCACGCCATCACGTTTTAATAGTTTCAACACTTCATGTGCTGCTTCGCGGTATCCCGGTGACGCCTGGATGCGGTGATATTGCGCAATCCGGTCTGCATATCTGAACGCCTGCCTGCCTGACATCTCTTCTTGTATTACTTTCTTGATCTCTGTGAACATGGAAATCCCCTCCAGTGTTATATCTTTTTACAATTCGAGTTAAAGGGGGGAATTCCTTCTCTGAGGTCCATTGGTATGAACCCGAAAAAAAGCCTGCCCCAGCAGTACCAGGAGTCAGGCCTTTTGTTTATTAAAATTTATTCCATTGCATAACATCATCAAGTGGAAGACGTGTCTTCTCAAAACCAGCTTTGGTTCCTTTTCCTAATGAGATCAACATGATGGGTTCGTACGTTTCCGGAACATTGAATGCTTCCATGAACTTAGCCTCATCATAGCCGCCCATCGGCACAGTATCATAGCCTTTCGCTTTGGCTGCCAACATTAATTGATTCGCGACGATTCCGCCGTCAATGTGAGCGATTTTCGCTTGGCGCTCTTTAGGAAAATTTCCGTAGTTTTCAAAAATGCTGTTCACATACATGTCCTTTACGTCTTCTGGCATGTTTCCTTTTTCAGCAATCTGGCTGTAGATACGATCGGCATTTTTATAAGCTTCACGATCGCCAAGTACCGCAAAGACAACGGATGCATCAACGATTTGCTGCTGGTTGTTGGCAATCGGCAGTAACCGCTCTTTTTCCTTCTGATCTTCTATCACTAAGAATCTCCAAGGCTGAAGGTTACTGGACGAAGGTGCCAGTGTCGCTGTTTCCAGCAATTCTCTGATTTCACTCTCTTCCAATTTAAAATCAGGATCATAATGGCGCACTGAACGGCGCTCTTTCGCTACTGTTAAAAAGTCCGTATCCTCTAACTGCTTCGGAGCTTCTTTCGTAGTATCAAGTTCTTTTGCTTTATTTAAATATTCTTCTTTGCTTAATGTTTTATCAGACATCAAAATATCCTCCTCAAAACTGTAACTTTCACAAGAACAGTATAAATTCAAAACTGTTCTTGTGTCAAATACAGTTATTCCGGGCAAAATAAAAAAGCGAAGTAGTGTAAACACCGCTTCGCTTTTTACTGTTTCATTAAATCCTTGATCGTCTTCTGTTCCAACCCATTTACTATCCAGCTTTCCATTTCATCCCGCAGCTCAAAAAGAGAATCGCGCGTACATGCAGCAAAACATTCTTTACTCTCTACATCAAAAAAACCTTTTGAGAAAGTTTCTGATCTCATCGCATTATAAACATCCGACAACTTAATGTCTTCAGGATTTTTCACAAGATAATAGCCGCCGTCCCGGCCTTCTTTCGCCTGAATCAACTCTTCTTTCACCAAGTGCCTTAGTATTTTTCTTAGAAAAACCGACTTGGAATCAAGCTTCTCTGCCAATACACCGCTCGGACAGAGTCCTTCATGATTGGCCAGCACCAGTAAGGCCTGAATCGCCATTCCAAACCACTTTACACTCGTTACCTTCTCAGTCATCGTTCCACCTCTTCTTCTCCCTTCATTTTGAAACATTGTAAATAAAAAGTCAAAACGTTTGACAACTAAGTCTTTCAGATATGCATGATGCCGTTCAAGAAATACTGGAATTCGGGCAACATAAAAAGAGCAAATTCCCTTGTTTGAGAATGGCCGGGTTTCATTAGCGTCCCCTATCCTTGAAGAAGCAGGGAATTTATTCGACATTTACGATCTCTTGAGAAAGTAACTCTAAATTATTTTCAATATCAATCAGTAAGGTCAAAATTTCATTTGAAGAATACTTTTCAGAAATATTTTCAGGATATTTAATTATATTAATTAAAGTCAAATCATCGGAAGAAATAACGGAACCCTGCCCAATTACATAAGCATCTATAAGACCATCCACTGAACTGATAAATTGCTTATTATGGAATAGAACCGATAGATCTTCGTTCTCCAAATGATGTGCTAAAGCAAATGAAGTATCTTCTGCTTTTTGAAGAACCTCATTAATTTTTTCAACTTCTTCGTCCTCATAATATTGGTCAATTATATCTTGTATTGAGCCCTTATCATCACGTTGATTAATTGTATAAAAATCACGTTGGGTAGCACCGACACCCTTTAGAAAACCTGCATTCAAATCTTCTGAAGACAATTCTGTTATGATTGTCTGATAAAAATTGCGTTCGTGTAACATTTTATCTCCCCAGTGGGTCTTCACAAGAACTTCTAATTGTTCTTGGTTTTCATTATGGGTACAACCAACTAATGAAGACATAAAAATAAGAAAACCAATACTCATGAGAAATCTCTGCACAATATCCCCTCCCCCAAGATTTCATCAAATTCTAATCAGAATACTTGATTGAGAAATTATTCTCTAGCAATTAAACGGGAGCCAACTTAATTAAGTTCCGGTATTCCATTAGCAGGTTTACTGGAACAAAGGGCGGCTGCTTGTCCTGCAATCACCCGCTATAATGGAACAAGCTCATTACTTTTTTACAAAACTGGACGACTGCTTATTTAACAGTCCCCTTTGATGTCTATCATCCTATACGACGGATTTATTTTCATACTTGTCATCCAAAAAACACTAAAAATATAATTCCATATAAGCAAGTAAGCGAAGTAAGTAATAAAGTGTAGTAGAAGAATAGTTTGTTTATTGAATGCTCTTCAAATTTCTTAGAAAACTGAAGGTAGGAATAATAAGAAATCATAAATGTTAGAATCACTGTAACAAACATCAACAACACAGGCACTGCGGGAGACAAATTATTAAATTGTTGCTCCTTCAAACCATTTAAGAGCAGCAGATACAAGATAATACTTATTACTAATGAAACAACATAAGAAAAGATATAGAAAAGATAACATTTTTTCATATTATTCTTTATTAAAGAATTATGTCTGTATCGAAAGTAAACAAAACTTGGGATAGCCCATAAGAACCAAACTATCGAAAAAATATATAACCAGCTAAAATAATTCATTATATTATTCCTCTCTTCAGTCTGGCTCTTTTTTTCCAAAATTTCCATTCATCCAGAGTTTGGAATCTCTATAAGCCCTTATTCAATCAGCAGGTTGCAAAGGACCCCTATAACGGAAATACCTTTAATCGATTGAAGCCTGCCTTTTTTTAGCTTTTATATATAAAAGAATACCAGTCAATATCGCAATTAAGCCCCCTTGCCAAGTTAAACGGTTCCCATCTTGAAATAATATGAAGTTCCAATATTGAGATGAGGCATCCCAATATTTAAAAGGGTAGATGAACACAACGGGTAACAGTCCAAATATCGATGAAACTAATCCAACTGAAATTAAAATAATACCGCAAGATTTGATAATGAATTTCCCCTTCCTGACGACGAGATTATGGTGTAATTTTACACCAAAAGAGAAAAAACATCAATAAAAGTCTGGATTTTTTATCCATTACTGCTAATTCAGCTAACACATCCGCTACCAGGTTGAAGAAGGATGTTTTATTCAGTTGGAATAATTCCTACTACTTCATTTGTTTCTTTGGAGATAAGTATAGCCGGCACACCATTAGCACCGTCGCCGCCAAAAGACTCCACCTTATATATTTCCATTCCACCAAACGAAGGATCATAAAGATGATGAGAGTAGTCATTACCTGCTATTGTTGGAGTAACAGTAGAAGCCCACTTTCCTACTCCCTCTTGTTCCCAATTATTTTCCTCTACATATTGCCACGCAATATCCCGAAACGGCTGGTCTTTAATATACGACGTCAAAATTAAAGCAAATCCCCCTATTATAAGGAGTGCAATTATATAAAAACCTTTGTTTTTTGACATTGTAAGACACCCCATCGCTAAGATTTCTTCTCCGTTAACCGAACGAAGATGCTAAAACTTGCTGGCGTAGTTGAAGGGACGGCTGCTTGTTCAGCAAACTCATGGTATGACAACAAGTCATTATTTCTTACTTTTTCTCTCTAAAAGTATAGGTGCAATATTTAATAAAATAGAAGCAATGGTCAAAAACCATAATGCCCTCGCAAAATTAGGCACTTCCCATAAAGCTGGCCAATTCTCCCCTTCTACCCACTCCGATACAAGGCTGTATTCTGCACAAAGTGCTAATGCAGTAAATGATAACCCCAAGGCCATAGCAAGCTTATAATCCTTTCCTGCTGAATACATATAAAGATTTATAAAAGTTACTACTATTGCAATAGCCCCTAAAATTACCCACATCACAATTCCTCCACTTTATAACGTGGCATCATACTAATGTGCCGCATCCAAATTTTTGCATTATTTTTCATCAGACTTTCAGAAACCTGCCCTAGAACATAGGGTGGCTGCTTGTTCAGCAAACGCCACCGATAGTTATATATAAAGACTTACACAATAATTGCATTTTATATAAACGGGTGACAATACGTCATTATTTCTTACCTTTTCGTTCTAAAAGTATAGGTGCTATATTTAGTAAGATAGAAACAATTGTTAAAAACCATAATGCCCTTTCCATACCAGGTACTACATCCATTAAAGCTGCCCAACCTTCAACTTCTACCCACTCGGATACAAGACTGTATTGTGCGCAGAGTGTTAATGCTGTAAATGATAACCCCATCGCCATAGCAAGCTTGTAATCCTTTCCGGCTGTGTACAAATAAAGATTTATAAAAGTTACTACTATTGCAATAACCCCTAATATAACCCACATCACAACTCCTCCATATACGTGTAATAATTAAACGCTCATTCCTTTTGTAATTTCTTTTGAACAAACCAGCTCTTATAAGTGGATGTACCTCTTTTACCAACCCTGCTCAATAGTGGAGCAAATGCTATATTTGATCTTCAATTATCTGCCCGTTAGCAAAAAAGGAAATTCTCACTAAATATCCCTCTTGATTTTACTAGTACATTCACCACATAATTATCCCAATATTGAAAGTCACAACCTGCTATGCTCATCACTAACTTACAATCATCTTAAATCATCTTCCCCCTTTAACCTTTTCACTTCTTTTTCTAAGTAATCTAAACGTCTATGAATACGATAGATAATTGGCAGGTATGCAACAGCGACAATTATTAACCAGCCCATTTTCTCTCCCCCTTTTAGCGATTCTTCGATTAAACGACTTGTATTAACGAAGGACGTTCTTTAACTAATTTTACCATGATAACACCCATAGGCTTCTAATTTTCCCAAATAAATGTCATGGACTGAAGTACCCATTTTCCTCACACCATCCCAAAAGCTTCATCATAAGATATAGATAACAAATTGCTTAAGAAAGCTGTGATATGACAAGATGAAAAGCTATTCGGATGATTGCTGCTCATTTCAAAATCTCCAGGAAAACGGGATGTCATTTGACCATGTCTTCCAGCGTATTGTGACGTTCATGAAATCTCAGCCTGACGGGAACTACCGGTTGATGGTGGGGACTGATTCCCAGGTTCATCACAAGCAGACCGTCTTCATCACAGGGATTGCCATATTAAATGAAGGAAATGGTGTGTGGGCATGTATACGAAAAGTGGTGGTCCCCCGGCAGATGCTGCAGTTGCATGAGCGGATTTCCTATGAGATTTCTTTATCCGAGGAGATTGTTTCGTTGTTTACGGAAGAAAGAAAAAATCAGTTAATCGAGATCGTTCTTCCCCACCTTTATCAAGGAGCGACTTTTACAATGGAAGGCCATATCGACATCGGGGCTGGAAAGAAGAACAAGACGCGGAAGTTTGTGAAAGAAATGGTCGCCAGAATGGAAGCGATGGGCGTGGAACCGAAGATCAAGCCGGATGCGTTCGTTGCTTCGAGTTATGCGAACCGCTACACAAAATGAATTTAGGGAGGAAGCCTTCCCCCGTCCTCCCTCAACAACCATAGAGGGACAAGGCGTTCGTCAATTTTGGAGTGCAAAACTAGAAAAAGCAGTCTAAAACGGACTGCTTTTTACCATGGGTTCGTAATAATCAATAATTGAGAAAGTCACCAAGGGAAGGGTACTAAAAATAAGGGAATTTTCTTCTGTTAAACTTCAGATTTTAGCTGGGGAGATGTAAATAACGGAAGAATTTTCCGTTAAACATGCTCAGTAACCCAATTTCCATGTTTTTTTAGTGAATAACGGAAGATTTTTCGCCTATTTGACCTATTTTCCTCGACATTTCATTAATAAGAGAAATTTCTTCCCTTATTATATAAGCCAGGGTCCGGGATAAAATAACTTAGCAATGTCACTGGTAGAAAAATGATTATCCCTTCAATTTAAGCTCTCGATTCTTATTAGATTTTTCATATCATTCCGCTAGTGAATCCGCCATGTAAATCAAAGTTCAGTGATGCGGTTTTAGATGCGATAACACACTTGAAAATAAAAGCTGCTATCTCAATAAAAAAATAACGGGCGGATTCGTATGATAATAGATTATGAATTTTTATGGTTTGTGCCTCTAAAGTGAATATTCGTCGTCTTGTCCCTTTTTCCATCTGGCAGGAAATTAATCATTTCCTAACCTCACTGTTCTGGTATAATTTTACTTATATGAGAGTTGAACCTTTATAGTATTGAAGAGGAGGTTTCCGATGAGTTTCGATTTTTCGCCAGTCGGCCTGATTATTAAAGATCCTGTCGTCTTTCAAAATATTCTTAAAGGAATTTTCGTCGAGGAATAGTTGGGGCCTCGATACATTTTCTTCCTTATAATAAGATTATAGCTTGTGAAAGGGGCAAAAATTCAATGTTGTATAGAAGTCTGTCAGGCATGGTGTTGAAGTTTCTGTTTGTGTCTCTTGGAATCGTGATGATCAGCGGAATCATAGGTTTATTTACGGATGGCATCCAGATAAGCCTGGAAGGATACCTTAAGAATATATGGCAGATCATCCTGTCGTTAAGCTCCCCCTCTGATATTACTATCACGAATGAGGACAATAATACGTATCCGATGTTTCCAACATTCTGGAGTTATTACTTTTATTCTATAATTATCTTTATCTCATCCATTCTGCTGGCTACACTGACAGCGTTCATCTTAACCTTTTTCACCATCGGGCTTCCTCAAAAAGCATCCGGCATCATGCTGAAGGTCCTTAATTTCTTGGAGTCCTTGCCTGATTTGCTGATCATCATCGTCATTCAATTTTTCGTCATTATCTTCTTCAAACGGACAGGCATCCTGCTGGCACCTGTGGCCGGAGGCAATGACCCTGTATACCTGCTGCCCATTTGTGCTCTCGCCATCCTTCCTTCCATATTCATTTTCAGGCTGTGCCTGCTGCTGGTGGAAGATGAACTGACGAAGCCTTATGTCGACCTGGCCCGAAGCAAAGGGTTCAGAAAGATGTATATCTTTACCGTACATATTGTGAGGAATATCATGCCAAGCATGATGAACCATATGAAAGCCTTTATCTTGATCTTGCTGTCGAACCTCATTGTGTTTGAACGGTTGTTTAATATCTATGGAGTGACCCACTTCATTTTTGCATTCCCGCAGATCGATGTCATCGCCTTCAGTTTGATTATGTTTTACCTGCCTATATTTCTATTACTCATGATCAGTAATGTCCTTATTTACCTGACAACTGGTCAGAAGGTGGTGATCTGATGTTGATTTTCAGGCTGTTAAAGAACCCTTCATTCGTAGTGGGAGCCATATTCCTGTTCGGCTTGTTTATCAGCAGCTTTGTGTATTACTGGGTAACCGGCGATCATATCCCTACTACTGAACTAGTAAAAGATGAGGATGGAAACTATTTATCGCCTCCTTACTCACCTTTGGAGTTCCCCCCATTGGGGACGGATAATTTCGGCCGCAATGTTTTCTACCTTATGCTGGTGGGGGCCAAGTATACAATCGGTTCGGCGATGATCATTGCTTTCCTGAGGGTGATTCCGTCCGTCTTATTTGGATTGATCATCCATTTTGTCTTACATAAAATCAAACGAATCCTGGCATCCATCATTGATGCCTCCAATTATTTCCCGACGACTCTTTTGGCGTTTCTATTGATGTATTGGGTAATGTTTGATGGTCCTCTGCATAATCCGGATACTTTTCCCTATTCCTTCGAGGAAAAAGTCATGATCTATATCGTGATCCTGGTGGCGATTTCAATCCCATCTGTTTCTTTGCTTTTTGCCAACGAAGTCGAAAACGTGATGAACAAGGAATTCATCCAGAGTGCAAAGGTGCTTGGTGCGAAGGAACTCCATTTCATCAAGAACCATATCCGGCCTTTTATCGTTCCGCAAATTTATGTCGTTTTGATCAGGGAATTTATCGCCTCCATGCTGCTCATCTCTCATTTGGGGGTACTTGGCATATTTATCGGGGGTGCCAGGTTGGCGGAAGATGTTTTCAATGTCCCCAACTTTATTTCCTTATCGCATGAATGGTCGGGCTCATTAGGAAGCTGGTGGCAATTCCTTTGGACCTCGTATCCATGGATTGCCTTCATCCCGGTCATATTCTTCACCTTGACAATCCTCGCCGGAAAGATGATGCTGATTGGATTGTCAAAAGAATTGGAAAAGAACGATATTCCTGCGTCCGGGAGTTATAAAAAGGAGAAGACGGAAGGGGCTCTTGCCGAAAGAGGGCTATTTGAAATGGTCGAAAGCAGGAAGATGTGAGAAGAAAAGTAATGTCAAAAAGGGATGAGGCGCCAATCACCTCATCCCTCACTTTTTATAACTCAAAAGCTGCAAAATGGAATCATAACAAACATTCCGGTAATAACCGTGCAAGCTGTCATCGTCCCTCATTAACCATTGAATTAAGCAGCCATCGATCATACAGCGGATGCTGATGGCAGATTGGTCGATATCATCCGCTTTAAACACGTTCTCTTCAATACCCTGTGTAATGATCTCCCTGCCGATGGACCAGCAGTTTGCGTAAAATTGCTGGTTGATTTCTTTGTATCGCTCGTTGTTTTTCGTCTGTGCCAAAAAATCTAAGTACACACGATAAAATGCTTTATTTTCCTCGGGGCTGATGAATACCCGATTCACGTAAGCTTCTAATTTTTCAATCGCTGTTTCCTTTTCATCAATCGATGCCGCTTCTTTTTCATAGATCCTGGTCGTGATCCATTGGAATAACTGCGCAAATACATCTGCTTTATTTTCAAAGTAATAGTTCGTCACGCCTTTGCTTACGTCAGCGTAATCCGCAATATCCTGCAGAGTCACAGATTCATATCCCTTTTCAGATGCAGCTTGAAAGGCTGCTTTCAGTATTTGTTTGCGTCTCTGTTCTCCCTTGTTTGCCATTTTTAGAACCTCCATTTTACTACCTAAAGATAGTATACAAAAAACAATGGCTCATTACGAGTTATTTTATTCTGACCGGTCAAAATAAATTGACCAGTCGGAATAAAAAGTATTATGATAGGTTGGAAGAATAAATCATTTTTGAAAGGGGAACTTATGATGTCAAATACTTTCAAAGCTCTTGTTGTGAATAAAACGGAGGAAGATTTTTCAGTCAATATTGAACCATTAACTTTTGAAGACTTGCCCCAGGGTGATGTGACGATCCGCGTTCATTACTCCAGCGTAAACTATAAAGACGGATTGGCGAGCATTCCAAATGGGAAAGTCGTTCAGTCCTATCCGTTTGTACCGGGGATCGACCTTGCAGGAGTCGTCACTTCCTCTGACGACGACCGCTATAAGGAAGGCGACAAAGTCATCGTAACGAGCTACGAGTTAGGGGTTTCTCATTACGGCGGTTACAGTGAATATGCAAGGGTTCCAGGTGACTGGGTCGTGCCATTGCCGGACAATTTAACTTTAAAAGAAGCCATGGTCTTTGGGACGGCTGGTTTCACTGCCGCCCTTTCCATTCATCAACTTGAAAACAGCGGGCTGAGACCGGAAAATGGACCGGTCTTAGTTACAGGAGCAACCGGCGGTGTCGGAAGTATGGCGGTTGCCATGCTTGCCAAACGAAATTATCATGTCACCGCAAGTACCGGAAAAGAATCCGAACATGAATACTTAAAGTCGTTAGGAGCAAAAGAGATTGTTTCGCGTGAAGAGGTCGCTCCGGAAAAAATCCGTCCAATTGGGAAGCAGCGTTGGGCTGGTGCAGTAGACCCAGTCGGCGGGAAGACACTGGCGTCCGTCTTAAGCAATACAAAATACGGCGGTGCTGTAGCTGTCAGCGGATTAACCGGGGGTGCTGACGTGCCAACAACGGTCTTCCCTTTCATCCTTAGAGGCGTGAATTTATTGGGAATCGACTCGGTTTATTGCCCAAAAGAATTACGGGAAACGCTATGGAACCGCATGGCAGACGACTTGAAGCCGGACGGTTTAGGGGAAATCGAAAATGAAGTAACACTGGAAGAATTGCCAAGGACACTATCCGCTATCCTGCAGGGAAAAACTAGGGGACGGACAGTCGTGAAGATACTGGATTAATAGGAAATGGGACTGTGCTCAGCACAGTCCCATTTTTTCAGTATGCTCCCTGTGAATACGTCAGTTCATAGCTGTGGGTATAGATTTCAAAGATATTGCCGAATGGATCCTCAACGTACACCATTTTGTATGGCTTTTCGCCAGGATAATATTCGCGGATCGGCATTCGCTGCTTGCCTCCATGCTCTTTAATCTTCTCCACCAATCCCTCGATATCCGGATCCTGGATACAGAAATGAAAGATTCCCGTTTTCCAGTATTCAAAATTATTTTCCGGTTGTTCATTGTGAGGGAATTCAAATAGTTCGATGCCGATCTTGTCCCCTGTTGAGAGATGGGCGATGCGGAAGGTCTCCCAATCGTTCCCGAATACATCCCGGCACATCTGGCCTACCGGCGTATCATCATTTTTCACCTCGGAGGGCTCCATAATTACGTACCAGCCGAACAGCTCCGTATAAAATTTAACCGCCTTGTCCAGGTCAGGTACGGATAAGCCGATATGTGAAAAGGTTCTTGGAAATGGTGTCATAGTTGTTTCCTCCTTTAATGGTTTGACAGTTCGTATTATAAACGGTTATTCTTCTACTCAAAAGTATGCACTTTTGGGGAAGATACTACCCAAAAGGGAAGTAAGGAGTGAAAATACAGAATGACAGACTCCATTCAAGTGGATGACAACGGAAAGCTCAAATGCTCGATTGAATATACATTGAACAAGATCGGCGGGAAGTGGAAGCCCGTCATCCTGTGGCATCTTGCCTATGACGGCATCCACCGCTATAACGCGCTGCGAAGGCTCTTGCCGGGCATTACCCACAAAATGCTCAGCCAGCAGCTCAAGGAACTTGAACAAGAAGGGCTGATCAACCGGAAACAATATAACGAAATGCCGCCAAAAGTGGAATACTCGATCTCGGAGAAGGGGTTGACCCTGAAACCGCTGCTTGAAGAAATGCACAAGTGGGGCAGCTCGCAGGGGTAGACAGGGAAGGACGGGATATCTAGCTAGGGTTTGTATATCAACCTCAGAAGAAAGAACTTTACGAGGAGAAAAAAAGATGCACCGAAAAGCAGTGTGATTCCTTGTCGAAAAAGCAGAAAAAGCCCTTCTATGTCGAAAGGACTTTTTCTTAATTTCTGAAGGGAAGCGAGGGAGGTACTTTACTTTTTTTTGTAATATAGTACCAATAGTAAAACCAATAAAATAATTATTAAAAAAGGTACAAATCCCATTAAAAATACAGGTAACAAAGTATCATTCGGATTATGAAAATTATGATTCAAATTTTCCATAAAAACTCACTACCTTTTAATATACTGAATACCCATCTTTGCCCACATATAATGATACCCTATAATCAGTCTGACATGCTGCACTGTTCAGCATGAGCACGGTAAGTAGTGGAAAAGCGGCTTTTACATTACTTTATAAGAACACCATAGCGGTAAAAAGCATAACAACTGCCCCAACAATATACTTATAGCCGCCCTTATCCTTGCGTCCTTTGATGAACTCAACTGCCGTTAGCATAAACGTAATAGATAAAAGAGCGGGAACAATATATATCGGTATCTTATTCTCCATTAAAAAATATGATGCAGAAAGCCCAAATACGATGATATAGAGAATATCATTTACCCTTTTTAATTTACTGATTCTCTCTCCCTCCTTATAACTAAACTGCTCCTTTACTTGAACAATTGTTCTAACTATATATTAACAAAAATAACCATATAATTTCACAGTCCAAAAATATTATACAAACTAAAAGAGCAGTGGATGCTTCGATCACCCACTGCTTTTCACTGTTATTTTTTTTGCTAATTGCTATTATCACTGTAATTGATTTTTTCCACTCGATAGGAGAAGCTGTTAAGTCATGCCGTACTCTATTTAAATAGGGCTATCATTTATACTGCCTCATGACCTCATCAACCGCGCGCTCCGCCGACACCAGCGCACCTTCAAGGTGACCCCCATGTTCAGGAGAAGTTTCTGTACCGGCAAACAGGATTTTCTCTTTCCACGTTGGAATAGGACCGTAGTTTGGAAAGCTTCTAAGCGGTTCTAAATCTTCGGTAACAGCCGTTTGGGGATCACTGGCCCAATCTTTGTATAAAAGGGAAACCGGTTTTTCTGCAGATGGTCCAAACAACCGGATCAACTGGTCGAGCACAAGTTTGCGAACTCTTTCCTCCCCGATCTCTTGGCGGGTCTTGGCAGGTAATCCGAAGAAACCGAAAAGGGCACCGTATCCTGTTTCAGGTGAGACATCATGAATTTCCTGCAAGGGACCGGCCCAGCTCATGGCTTGTCCTGAAAGGCCCTGTTCCCTCCAAAAAGGCTCTTTATAAACCGCAACCACCTTGGCCTGCCCAGCCATCCACGTCGGTTCCTTCATCAAACGTTTGATTAGTTCCTCCGGGAGGGCGGGTGAGAAGTTGATGGTTTGGACTATCAATCGGGGAGGCAGCGCCAGGATGACAGCCCCTGCCCCCATCGTTTTTTTCCTTCCATCAGTTGTGGCTGCTTCTACCGTACATCCCCCTTCTTCATCCAAATGGATGTCGGTCACCCGCGTATCCAGTTCGACTGTCCCGGGAGGAAGAGTCGCAGAAATAGAGTCAATGAGGGTCTGCACACCCCCTCGGAAACGAAACGATTTCGCAAAGGATCCTGCCGGCGGTATGTGCCGCTGGGCAGCTTCCTTTTGAGACTGCTCGAATAACAGAGCCCCTTCCGTATGTTGCTCAAATGTGGACAAGCCGAACTTTTTCACAATACTGGAGATAACCGGTTCTTGGTCAGGCCAGAACCAAGTCGGACCGAGGTCAAACATCCCCTTGTCCGGACCGCCCTCAACCATCCCTGTTAACACCCTGCCTCCTACTCGGTTCCGCGATTCGAGGACCCTGCATTCAATGCCTTGAGAGTGAAGCAGGGAGGCCGCATGAAGTCCGCTTAATCCAGCCCCGACGATAATAACAGGTTCCCTCATAGTCCTGCCTCCTATCTTTTTTAAAATTACCTTGTACTGAAATCTGACTCCGTCGTTATACTTCCAACCCCGCAACCCCGAATCCACCGGCTCCAGAGTGAGTCGAAATCATACCGCCTGCTTGAATCCATCTTATATTTTGGAACCCGTTTTCTTTGGCGACTTCATCCATCCTCGCTTTTACACTTTCATCTAAACCTATGGAGTAGATGAAATAAAGCTGTTCCCGGTCGATATTGTATTCATCCAAATACTCACGCAGGAGTTTTTCAGCTACTGTACTCATTTTCCCTCGGTATTTTTTTGTAGAAACCAGCTTGCCGTCCACCAGTTCTATACATGGCTTTATTTTTAACAGGGCCCCCACAAGTGAAGCCATGTTGCTTACACGTCCTCCTGCCCTAAGGAACTCCAGGCTGCCTGGGACGAAAGAGAGCCTTGATTTAGGGACGATTGATTCGATTCTTTCAACTAATTGTTGAGGTTCAATATCTGGTTCGTTCTGCAGCACTTGACCAGCATATATCACAACGGCCGCTAATCCTCCCGTCACATTCAAGGCGTCAATGAGATAGATATCTCCAAATTCTTCCGCAGCGATGACCGCATTTTGAAAGGAAGATGATGCCTTTGACGTATAGCCAATATGGATAATTGTACAATCAGGAAATTCAGTTCTGATCTTGGTGAAAAGTTCTTGATACTCGTGTGCGTTTGTAGAAGTTGTGGAGGGGATTTTTTTCGTGCGTGCATAGTAGTCATAAATGTCCTCCACCGGCAGGGAACCATCCAAATAATCTTTCCCATCCATGATGATATGCATCGGCACTACTCTAACATTATATTTTTCAACCAAATCATTTGGCAGATCCGCGCCACTCTCAGTTGTTAAAATAATCTTTTTCACATCTTTTCCCCCTTTGTTTTCTTGATATTTAAAAAGAAAGTTGATTGATCCCGTTGTTAAAAGGTTCCTTCTGGATCTAACAGCTTCCATCACACCATGTTAGAAACGCACTTTTGTAAACATTTTTGGTTAAAAGGTTTGATTGTAGCGGAAGGTGCGTGACCTCCTGCGGGATAAGCGGGACAGGTGAGACCCCACAGGCGAAGCCGAGGAGGCTCACCGCCCGCCCCGCGGAGTCGCGCACCTGGAGCGGAAATCAGCTTCTCACTTATTAAAAGTTCTATCTAAATAAAACATAACGGAAACACCATGCACTCATTTCGTTCAATAACTATTCTACCTTCATTTGTATGTCCTACTCTAACTATACATGAGATACCCCCATTAATATTGTAATAACTATTTCTTTGTAAAAAAGTCCCTGCTCGGTTCCGCCTTCAAAAAACACAGCTTTGTATGCCTCCACTTTTAACTCTATCTATTAGTCTTTTGGGCCAAGTTTTGCCTCCCATATTGGAAACGCTTAAAACTTTTTTTATTAATCTATTGACTTGAGAACAGTTTTCATTTATAAATGATATTGAGAATCATATTCATTAAGGGTTGCTCAAATAAAAAAACATCCAGGGGTGAAAGTATGAGAAAGAAATCATTATGGACTACCCTGTTGGCATTTATGCTGACATTCGGAGTTCTTGCAGCTTGTTCCAACAATAACACAGGGAATGAAGCAGCAAACAACACAGGAAACACAGAAAATAACGAGCAAGAAGTTACAGATTCAGGTGAGGTGAATGTGTACACAGCCCGCCATTACGATACAGATGATGCCATCTACAAGAAGTTTGAAGAAGAAACAGGCATCAAAGTCAATGTCATCAAAGGTGAAGGCGATGAATTGATGGAGCGTCTTAAGCGTGAAGGTGAAGCAACAGAAGGCGATGTATTCATCACAGCGGATGCCGGCAACTTACATAAAGCGAAAGAAGCTGGACTTCTACAAAGCATTGAAAGTGAAACTGTAAACAGCAACATCGACGAAAATCTACGTGATACTGATAATCAGTGGGTGGCTTTAACGCAGCGCGGACGCGTCATCGTTTACTCTAAAGACCGTGTCGATCCTTCTGAATTATCAACTTACGAAGACCTGACAAATGAAAAGTGGAACGGAAAAGTCTTGATCCGCTCTTCTGAAAACATTTATAACCAGTCGCTAATGGCTTCTTTCATTGAGCTTCATGGAGAAGAAAAAGCGAAAGAATGGGCTGCTGGCATTGTGGAAAACATGGCCAGAGATCCTAAAGGCGGAGACACTGACCAGGTGAAAGCAATCGTTGCCGGTGAAGGCGATGTTGCGATTGCCAACACGTATTATGTAGGCAGACTGCTGAACTCTTCTGATCCGGAAGAAGTGAAAGTAGCTGAACAGGTTGGCGTATTCTTCCCTAACCAGGATACAACTGGTGCACACTTTAACATCTCAGGAGCAGGCTTGCTGAAGCATGCGAAAAATAATGAAAATGCCATCAAATTCCTTGAATACATGACAGGAACGGACGCACAAGGTGCCTTTGCTGAAGGAAACAATGAGTACCCTGCAAACGCTGAAGTAGAAGCTTCCGAAACATTGAAGGCATGGGGAGATTTCAAAAAACAAGATATCCCGATGGCAGTGCTTGGTGAAAACAATGCAGATGCTGTAAAACTATTCAACGAAGTTGGTTGGAAATAATTTATCTATTAAAAAATTGGCCGTATCTTAATTGATACGGCCATAGGTATTATATCCATGTTACAATCATATAGGTATGAATTTTTACCCACTTACTATAATTAAGATCTTTTGATAGAGGACGTGCATCCATTGAAACTCATACGTGATATTAGAAGACAATCGAATAGCTGGGCCGTTTTAAGCCTGTTGTTTTTTATTGTTCTTGCTCTGCCTGTTTTTTCAATGGGGGTGCACTTTTTCTCGGAACCGAATGAAAATTGGTACCATATCAAAGAGTACTTATTGAACAACTACATTAATAATACGCTGGTGCTGATTTTTTTCACTGGCTTGTTCTCCGTCCTGATTGGGTTAAGTCTTGCCTGGTTCATTTCCGTTTACGACTTCCCTCTCAGGAGGTTTTTCAAATGGGCCCTCATTCTTCCATTGGCGATTCCGCCGTATATCGGAGCTTACACGTATAACGGAATGCTTAATTATACGGGTATCATCCAAACAACATTGCGGAACTCATTCGGTATCGAAGTGAATCAAAAATACTTTGATATTATGACAATGCAGGGTGCCATCTTCATTTTTACTATTTTCCTATATCCTTATGTTTATATAATTACAAGGGCCTTCCTTGAAAATCAATCCTCTGCACTGATTGAAAATGCGAGATTGCTGGGAAGCGGTTCCTTTGAAATATTTTTCCGTATCATCCTTCCCCTCTCAAGGACAGCCATCGTTGGAGGTGTGAGTCTTGTCATCCTTGAAGTTCTGAATGACTACGGGGTGGTGAAGTTCTTTGGTATTCAGACCTTCAGTACGGCGATCTTTCAGGCCTGGTTTGGAATGGCGGATATCGATTCAGCCATCAAGCTGGCAGGGATTCTTATGTCCATAGTCCTTCTGCTGCTCGTCTTGGAAAAGGTGTTGAGGGGCAGAAAGAATTATAGTTACTCCACCTCGAAGGTGAAGCCAATCAAGCCTGCAAGACTGTCGAAATGGAAAGGCTGGCTAATGTTCAGTTATGTCATGCTTGTATTTTCAGTTGGGTTCCTCATCCCATTTTTACAGCTGGTCGAGTGGTTATTCATGACTTATGACTTAATCATCAGCGAACAATTCCTTTGGTTGATTTGGAACTCTGTATTTGTTGCATTTATTGCGGCTGCTTTCATCACCATTATTGCCGTCATTATCGCCAATTTCAGCAGGATGCATGAGGGAATCGTCCCAAAACTCTTGTCAAAAACGACCCTGATCGGCTATTCCATCCCGGGGGCCGTCATTGCCCTTGGTGTATTAACCTTATTTCTTGAACTTGATAAAGTCCAAAAATATTTTTACGGTTTAATGAATCAGCAGCCTTCCGTCATTCTCAGCTTGAGCATCGCGATGCTGATTTTCGCCTACATCATCCGCTTCCTTGCCATCGGCTATAATTCTGTCGAGGCAGGGTTTGATAAAGTTGGGCGTTCCTTTACCGAAGCTTCCAGGATGCTTGGAATGAACATGACTCAGTCCTTTTTCAAAGTCGACTTTAAGATGGTTAAAGGAGCGGTATTCGGCGGGTTCATCCTTGTCTTTGTAGAAGTATTGAAGGAATTGCCGCTGACCTTGATTCTGCAGCCGTTCAATTTTTACACCTTGGCTACGAAAGCTTTTCAGTACGCCGGCGATGAGATGGTTCATGAAGCCGCATTGGCTTCCATTCTTATCATCTTGATCAGCGGTGTGTCCATTTATGTTTTTCACAGTATTTTAGAAAAGGAGACTAACTAATGTTTGTTCAATTAAAGAATATCGATTTCCGTTATCAAAACTCAAAGGAACTGGCTCTGGATGATATTTCTTTCTCAATTGAAAAAGGTGAGTTCATCTCCATTCTGGGGAAAAGCGGAAGCGGGAAAAGTACAATTCTCCGGCTGATTGCAGGCCTTGAGGTGCCAGCGGGCGGTTCCATCCTGATCAATGAGCAGGTGATGGCCAGCAGCACTCAATTTGTACAGCCCGAAAAGCGCGGCATCGGCTTTGTTTTTCAGGACTATGCCCTTTTCCCTCATATGACTGTCGCGAACAATGTAAAGTACGGCTTGAAAAAGATGAGCCGAAAAGAGAAAGACCACCGACTAAAGGAAGTGCTGGAATTGGTCGGGCTCTCCGACTATGCCAAGCGTTATCCATATGAACTCAGCGGCGGACAGCAGCAAAGGGTCGCCCTGGCAAGAGCCATTGCGCCGAACCCTTCCCTGATCTTGTTTGATGAGCCTTTCAGTAATCTCGATGCCGACCTGCAGATCCAGATTAGAAGCGACCTGCGGGAAATCATTAAAAAGGCTGGTGTCACCTCGATCTTTGTCACCCATGACCAGTCGGATGCAAGGGCGCTTGCCGACCGCATCATCATTATGGAAGACGGCAAAGTGAAGCAAACAGGTTCCGCATGTGAACTTGTGGCAATTAATTAAATACATTCAAGCCAGCCTGGTGATGGGCTGGTTTTTTTGTGTCTGGATTTTTCGGATGGATGGGTTCTTGGTTCATAGGAGATGGGGCTATCGACGAGTGTTGCGGTTCTATCGACGAGTTTGGGGCTTCTATCAACGACTTTTATGCTTCTATCGACGAGTTCGCTGCTTCTATCAACGACTTTCACCAGTCTATCAACAACTTCAATTTTCAGCAGGAGCATTCAAAAGAAGTAACTTTGGTTTGTCCCCCAGCAGGGCTGGGGTTCTGGCTGATTCCTTGTGGAAAACTGGTATTTCTGCGTCTAAGCTATATTTCGGATGAACCAAACTGAGGGATTTCCCAGTCTATCGACGAGTTTGGGGCTTCTATCGACGAGTTTTACGGTTCTATCGACGAGTTCGCTGCTTCTATCAATAACTTTCACCATTCTATCAACAACTGCAATTTTCATCAGGAGCATTCAAAAGAAGTAACTTTTGTTTGTCCCCCAGCAAAGCTGGAGTTCTGGCTGATACTAACCTGAACCCTGATACCTCTACAAAAAAGGACCCGACTCCCATCGTAGGAATCAGGTCCATTCTTAATATCTATTAATATGTGATCGGCGATCCTGGTCCAATTGGAAGTCCAGTCAGC
This sequence comes from Bacillus sp. SG-1, assembly GCF_000181495.1. Classification (GTDB taxonomy): domain Bacteria; phylum Bacillota; class Bacilli; order Bacillales; family Bacillaceae_B; genus Rossellomorea. The sequence continues at coordinate 57,869 of NZ_ABCF01000003.1, read as the reverse complement.
ATCCAGATGATCAGCATAACCACCCACGCAATCGTGAAGGCGATGGAGTATGGAAGCATCGTAGAGATGAGTGTTCCAATTCCGACCTTCTTGTCATACTTCTGGGCAAACGCGATAACGATTGCGAAGTATGGCATCAACGGTGAGATGACGTTTGTTGTGGAGTCTGCGATTCTGTAGACAAGCTGCGTGAATTCAGGTGAATAGCCTGAAAGCATCATCATCGGGATGAATACAGGTGCCATGATCGCCCATTTAGCAGAAGCACTTCCGATAAACAGGTTGATGAAGCCTGATACGACGATGAATGTCAGGATCAGCGGAATTCCTTTGAAGCCAGTGGCATCAATGAATGCTGCCCCTTTTACAGCCAGGACAGTTCCCAGATTTGACTCACTGAAGTAAGCAACGAATTGTGCTGCAACGAAAGCCAACACGATGTACGCTCCCATTGTAGCCATTGTTTCAGAAAGCTGTCTTGCTACGTCTTTGTCATTCTTGATTTCTTTTGTGATTCGTCCATACACAAGTCCCGGAATGAAGAATGTGATCAGGATGATTGGAACGAGCGTGTGGAAGAATGGTGCATTGATCAGTTCTTCCTCGCCCCCGCGCAACGGTCCCCAAGATGGGATGACAAGTAAGGCAAGTGCGATAACCGTCAGAAGGAAGGCAATAAGAGCTCCCCATAAACCTTTTCTCTCTTCCGGTTTAAGATAACTCACTTCTTCTTGTACATCGCCTTTATATTTTCCAAGGCGCGGTTCAACGATAAAGTCTGTCACCAATGTACCAATGATGGTGATTAAGAATACGGATGCGATCATGAAATAGTAGTTCATCGCATAGTTGATTCCTGCCGCATAGTCAGGATTGATGATCGCCGCAGCATCCTGCGTCAATCCGCCAAGCAGCGGGTCAAGGGAAGTCAATAGCAAGTTGGCACTGAATCCGCCGGAAACCCCTGCGAAGGCAGCTGCCAGACCAGCCAATGGATGGCGTCCAAGACCAGCGAATAATACCGCTCCAAGCGGCGTCAGCACTACATAACCAGCATCTGCTGCCATACTCGACATAACACCGCCGAATACCAAAGCAGCTGTCATCAGTACGCGCGGTACAGATGTTACAAGTCCGCGAAGTGCGGCACTGATTAATCCGGAGCGCTCCGCAATACCGATACCAAGCATCGTTACCAAAACGGTACCAAGCGGCGCGAATCCTGTGAAGTTTGTTACAGCACTCTCAAAGAGATACAGAATCCCTTCGGAGCTCAGCAGGTTTTTGACTGCGATCATTTCTCCTTCATTAAGCGGGTCTTCTACTTGAAGGCCCATAGAAGAAAAGACAGCAGACAAAACAACTACTAATGCAGAAAAGATAAAGAACAATGTAACCGGGTCTGGAAGTTTATTTCCGACACGTTCGATCACATTCAACATACGCATAATGAAGCCATTCTTTTGCGATTGTTCCATCTTTTTCTTCCTCCTTTTTCTTTATGATTTAAAAATTCTAACAATTAGTTCAAAAACATATCAATAAGTATAGTGAACAGATTCATAGAATGGAATACTTTGATTAATATTCAAAATAGGAGGTTTTTTCAGAATATTATTTTAGAATAACAAATTTTTCAAGAAGAGTTATCCTTTTCTATTTCCCTGACATTTTCCCCCCTTAAAATATAAAAAAGATGGATGCCCGAGAATCATCAAGATTTCTCAACACCCATCTTCAACTATATCAAAAAATCTGTCCCTTTTACCTGAACAAATCCATCAACAGTTCCCAGAACCCTTTCTCTTTTTGGGGTTCTGCTTTCTTAACTTCTTGTTCTTCCACTTCAATGCTTTCTGTCTTGATGACGAATTGAACAGAAGATACATTTTTATTTTCAGAAGAAACAAAGGATACCGGTTCGAAATCAGATTTGTCATATTCTGAAATCATCTTATCGATTTCTTCTTGCATTTGAAACGGCAAGTTTTTAGTTTCTTCGTATAATTCACTGGTCCCGTCGTGAAGCTCGCTGACTCCTCCCTCCAATTCGCTTGTGCCGCCCGTCATTTCAACGATACCTGAGTGCAGTTCGCGATAGGAAGAAGATAACTGCCCCACTCCATTTGTATAGCTTACCAGGCCGGTATGAAATTTTTCATAATTCGAAGAGAGTGCCGACAGTCCATCCTGCAACTCGTTCAGTCCGCTCATATCTGTCTCTTCAAGAGAAGAGGACAGGTTATTGGCGATGGACGTCAGCTGTCCGCTCATCTCGGTCACTGATCCGCTGATCTCAATTAAAGTCGGTTCAACGGCAGCAAATGCTTCTTGTACCGCAGCGTACGTTCCTTTGACTTTCTGGGCTGCGGCGTAAGAAGCTGCCAGCTTATCCACTACCGCAGGGTCTGCACCGCTCTCATAAAGTCCGGCGATTTGTTCCTCCGTAATTCCATCTGCTGGTATTTCCTTGATGGCTCCATCCAATGCGGCATAAGCCTGGGCATAATTTGTTTGCAAAGTATCAAGACCTGCGGCTGCTTCCGCCAGTCCGTCCGCCAACCGGGTCAGCCCTGCAGGCAATTCATTCAGGCTTGAAAGGTCCATCTCAGCCGACCGCCCGGAAAGCGACTGATTGATTTCTTTAAGGGCGCTGCTGATAGAATTCGAGCCGCTGACGATTTCAGACGATGAGCCTGCCAACTCAGTTATGCCGGCCTTATAGTCTGCAGAGCCATTACGCAGGCTGACGGCACCACTTGTCATATCCGTTACACCGTCTTCCAGTTCAGCCACGCCGTCATTCAATTCTTTAATCCCGGCCGATAATTCGGCCATATCTTCGGTCATATTTTTCGTTTCTGATGTATCAATCGGCAAGGTGGATGGAACTGCAGCGATCTCCACACCTTGGAATTCGAAATCCTCTACAATTGCCTTCACAATGAGTTTTTCCTCTTGTCCAGGCATGACGGTAAACGTGATTTGCTTATCCTTCCCTGCATTCGCCACCATTCCGCCTTCCGCTTCGATGCCTTGGTAGCTGTTAGGAAGCGTCAATGAAACTTGCAGAAGGTAGTTTTCATAGAATGCCGCATCCGCTTCTTTGTTCTCTTTTATATCCACCGAGATCTCAAGATGACCGTTCATCCCAGCCAGTTCCGACGCTTTTACAATTTCCCCATCCATCACATAGGAAACTGTGACATCCCATGGCAATTCGGTTTCTTTATCCATATTTCCTTGATAATAAAACTTTCCTTCCTGGGCTTCCATCTCTACTTTCTGGCCTTCTTGATCGATTTCCGTTAAGTCCGTCAGGTTTTTGACACTGCTGTATTTCCCGTAATCAAGGATTTCCCCGGCTTTTTCAACTTCCAGGGTATTCACGACATAGATGGAATCCAGTTCCCCATTGGCATTCAACGTCGCATACACCACTTCATCCTTTGAAGTGACTTTGCCTTCCATTGCAGCCTGGGCAGGATGACTAAGAAATGAAGGCAAGATGATCATCGCAGCGAGAGCCGTATAGTGTAATTGTTTTTTTCTCATCATCATTTCTCCTCATAATAATTTGCTTTATAGGTTGTTTTTTTGATCAATTTATCGAATACCACGAGCATGGCCGGCAATGCGAAAAGCACCATGATAAACGCCAGCAGTGCCCCTCTTCCCATCAATAGCCCGATGGAACCGACGATCGGATTGGAAGACGTGATCCATAAGATGAAGCCGACACTGGAAAGGATCCCTGCTGAAATCGAAATGGAGAAGGTCTTTTCATCCAATGTTTTCACGATGGCTTCCCTTGCAGACATCTGTTTTCGGTTATGATTATATTCTTCTGTGAACAGAATGGCGTAATCCACCGTTGCCGCCAGCTGTACGGTACTGACGATCAAGTACCCGACAAACACCAGTGATGTATTGGTGAAGTAGGGAATCGATAAGTTGATCCAGACAGCCGTTTGGATCGTAATCAGAAGCACAATTGGGATGGAAATCGATTTAAAGCTCAAGAGCAGAACGATCGCAATCGTCACCACCGTTAACACATTGACGACGACATTGTCTTTATTGACCGTATTTTTTATATCATAAAGGGTCACGCTCTCTCCCAAAGCAAGTGCGCCATCTCCATAGTAGTTCTGTGCTGCTTCTTCAACATTTTCAACAATACTGAATGGAATGTTCCCTTCTGTTCCCTGATTGGTGTTGATGATGATCCGGCTGTAGTTTTCAGAATAGAATTGCTCCGTAATCGATTCATCCAGGTATTCAGGCGGGATTTCCGCACCGACCTGGTTTGCGTAAGCCATGACGCCTGTGATATAATCCATTCCTTCAATGTCATCAACAAGCTCCGACTCTTTTGCTGCATCCCCTTTCGGAACCAGCAATACAATTGACGTCGTTTCACCAAATGCCTCGGTGATGATTTTCGCGTCACTTCCCACACGTGTATCCTCAGGCTGCTCACCTGTTCCATAGATAAACGAGGTATTGCTCTGTGCCAGGAAGGCTGGAACGATGATGGCCAGCACGAGAATCAAGCTTGGAAACTTGAGCTTCATCACTTTATTACCGATACCTTTGAAGCTCGGCACAAAGTTCCTATGCTTCGTTTTATCCATCCATTTATAAAAAACCAAGGTCAATGCCGGCAGGAACACCATGACACTGATGAAACTCAGGACGATTCCTTTTACCAGGTTCACTCCAAGATCAGACCCGATTTCAAATTTCATGAATGTCAGCGCGATGAATCCAAAGAAAGTCGTCGCTGCACTGGCCATGATCGCCGGGAAGGATTTCTTCATCGCCAGCTCCATCGCTTCTTCCGGATTATTGGTCGTCTTCCGGTAATCTGAAAAACTATGAAGCAGGAACACTGCGTAATCCAGCGATACCGCCAGCTGCAAAATCGGCGCAACCGATTGGGTGACAAACGAAACTTCCCCGATGAAGATGTTCGTTCCTAAGTTGATCAGAACCGATACCCCGATCGCCGTCAGGAAAAACAGCGGCTCTACCCATGATGTTGTGGAAACCACCAGGATCAGGATGATGATCGGTACCAGCAGCATCGCAGCATACATGGATTCCGACCCGGCCATCTGCTGCGAGCTGGCCGTATTGATCGCTTCACCGGCAATCGCTCCTTCTTCGCCAATAAGTTCATACACCTCATTGGTGATCCTCACTTCATCACCCGAACGCACACTAATGGAAAACAGCGCATTGCCATCTTTATAGTAGTTTTCCACCATCGCTGTGTCCGCCATCTCCAACGGTGTTTTCAAATCGACCATATCATCGAGCCAGATGACACTGGAAATTCCGTCGATGGTTTCTAATTCGTTCTTATAATCCAGGGCTTCCTGTACGGTGACATCGGTGACCATGACCCGTGTATCCGGAACATCCCCCGTAAATTCCTTTTCCATGATGTCCATCGCTCTTGTCGATTGGGCATCCTCCGGTAAATAATCGACCATATTATAATTGACCGATACAAAAAACTGGGCTGCAGTCGACAGCACAGTAATAAGGGCAAATACTATTAAAACGGCTTTTTTATGTTTAATGATCCGTGATGCGATATTTATCATATTTCATCCTCTCTTGTATCTTTCCGACGTTCACTTTATCATTATATTAAACACCGTGTTGGATATACAACAAACAGTTGCGCACATAATGTTCAATACACAACAAATCCAACCAGTATGTTGGATAACTTTTGTGAAAGTATTGTGAAGGATGAATTTCAGTAAATATAGTCTATAGAAAACAGCCATTGTAAAGGAAAGAATTAAGGATCATGAACTCAAAAATGGACAGAAGAAAACAATACACGAGGATGGTATTAAAGGAGAGTTTGATGGCTTTGCTGCAGACAAAGCCCATTTCCAGCATCACCATCAAAGAAATCTGCGAGCGGGCGGACATCAACCGTTCCACCTACTATGCTCATTTCTCCAATCAGTACGAGCTCCTCAATTTAATCGAGGAAGATTTCATTGAAGAATTAGTGGCCGCACTGGGCCAGTATAATTTTTCAAAAGAAGATGAAGCATTGCAGATGACCGAAAAACTGTTTGAGTTCATCGCAGAAAAAAGCAGCGTCTGCCAAATTCTCCTAAGCGAAAACGGCGACATCCACTTTCATAAAAAAGGCATGCTCATCACCCAGCAATTCATTTTCAATAACTGGATCACCGACAATAAGATGGATCAGGAAACCTCTGAATATATCAACCTCTTCCTCGTAAGCGGCAGCATCTATGTCATCAAAAACTGGCTCGAAAACGGCCAGAACAAAACGCCGAAAGAAATGGCGGAAATTCTCCATAATTTTATTAATAAAGGATTGTCGAATATGCGGTAAACGCCGGTGGGCAGGTCGGGTTCCCAGCCACAATAAACCAGGAAAAATAAACCTGTCCCCTCTAGTTTCAAGACCTAGATTGATGGAAAAACATTGGAAGTTTTAATACCAGCTTTTTTATCTATCATGGTATACTATAAGAAAATGAAAGGAGGGATACTGATGGAAGAATTATTTAAGCAATTCATGAAACAAATGAACGATCGTTTTGATCAAGTGGACCAACGTTTCGAAAACATGGAGCAGCGCTTTGAAAAGGTTGATCAACGTTTTGACACTATGGACCAGCGCTCCACAAAGGTGGACCAACGTTTTAACAACATGGATCAACGCTTTGACAACATGGACCAACAGTTTACTGGCTTGGTTAAAGATGTGAAAGAATTAAAAGATGGGCAAGATCGGTTAAAAGACGCTCAAGATCAGTTAAAAGTTGGTCAAAATCATTTGAAAGATGCTCAAGATCAGTTAAAAGATGGGCAAGACCAATTGAAAGATGTTCAAGAACAATTGAAAGTTGGTCAAGATCATTTGAAAAATGCTCAAGTTCAGTTAAAAGATGGTCAAGACCAATTGAAAGTTGGTCAAGAGCAGTTAAAAGATAACCTTATTAACGCACTTGGACCTTACTTTGAAAAAATTGAGAAACACATCGATGATACATCAGCTGAGATTAAAGAAACTCTTAAAGATCAACAGGCTGTCATTGATACACTTGCAGTGCGTTCCATTAAGCATGAGAGTAAAATAGAAAGACGTTAATCGTACTTTGGAAAACCAATAACTTTAATGTATTAAGTTTGTAATCTTATGTAAACAAGTCCATCTGTTCAGGTTACAGCCCTCCATATGACTTTCCCCTATCTATTTGCTGAAAATGAAGTTTCTCATTTGAAAGAATTCTGCTGATAAACAAGGATAGTAATCCTAACTTCCCTACTGCAATTAACAATAGATTAAAATCATTACCTTCCAAGGAGTACAAAGTCATCAACAGCATCTATCTCTTCATGCCTACTGATACAATTCGATATCACTTATACCCTCTTTCTGTTCATGACCACGTTCAGCAGTACACCCTACTTAAATGTATTCCCACACATTCTCTTTTCTAAAATGTTCATAATTCAAAACCATTTCACTGAATAACCAATACTCTCATCGCTTAATGATCAAGAACCCAGGAGAAAGCAGTATATCTACCTGCTCAGCGCAGGGATTTTTATCCATATTATAGAATGAATATAGCAGGAGTTCTTGTATGTTTTGAACCCTAATATTAGAGATAGGAGAATAGGATTGCACTATGATCAGAGTATGTGTATTACTGATTCTTTTGCTGCTTTTAAGCGGCTGCCGAGTAGAGTGGAGTTTAAGCGGGGATTCCGCCGGTAAGACAGCTGTCTCCACCAATGCTGAACCCCGTCCTACCAATACAGGGAACGATCCTGTGAGTGTTCTTCTCAACGGAGACGTTGACTATGAGGGAACTCACATTACGTTGATGGGATACCCTGAATTACATCAAGGAAGCGTCCTAAAGGTCCAGTTAAGAAATATCCCAAGGATGCATCCTTAAGAGGGATTTCCAATGGTACAGTAGAGCCTGATAAAGTTCCGGTCTTTGAACAGTTAGTGGAAGTGGATGAACAAGGCAATTTCACCTTAGAAATCGAACGGGAGGAAGACAAATTATACTCTATATCGGTTGAGTTCAATCCGGAAATTCAGTCTGACGCAGTTAAAGAAGTGTACGGTGCAAGAGGAGAAAAAATCGTCATTGCTTCAAACCTCGAGCGTTATGAACATAACGGCGAAACGATGATTGGAGTGAAGGCATCTTCGTATATCGGATTCCCGCCAGGCTGGGGCTTTCTTGAATAAGGGACAGACATTGCCTGTCCCTTATTTATTTTTTAGCTCCAAATCTCCTTGGAAACATCAACAATATACTTCAGCTTCTCCCATTGCTCTTCCTCAGTTAATATATTTCCATGGTGAGTGGAGGCAAACCCGCATTGCGGGCTGATACACAGCTGCTCCAATGGTACATATTGTGTCGCTTCCTCCACACGCGCTTTGATGTTTTCCTTTTCTTCTAATTCACCATGCTTGGAAGTGAACAAGCCAAGCACAACCTGAGGGCCCCCATTCGGTATGTATTCCAATGGTTTGAAATCGCCGGAACGGTCATCATCGTACTCCAGGAAAAATCCGTTTACTTTTTCTTTTGCAAATAAGGTTGGGGCGATTTTGGCGTAACTGCCTTCAAATGCCCATTTTGACCGGTAGTTGCCCCTGCACATGTGAGTTGTGACAATCAGGTCTTCCGGTTTATCTTCCAACACGCTGTTCACCACATGCAACGCCAGATCAATTAACTCTTCACGGGAATAGCCGCTATCATTAAAAGGAATTTTCGGTGCATTAAGGCCCGCGATATAGACATCATCCAATTGTAAGTAACGGCAGCCTGCATCATAAAAAGCTTGAATGGCATCACGATACGTTTGAATCACATCACTCGCATATTCATCAATGTCCGGATAAATTTCGAGGTTGCGGATGCCGGCGTTGAACAATTGATTCGGACTAGGAATCGTTTGTTTCGCAATCGCGCGGTCTCCGACAATCTCTTTGAATTCAATAAAATCTTTTATGTGCGGATGGTCCGGATTAAAGGAAACTTTACCAGTAACACGCACATCGTATCTTTCTGTTTCCTCTCCTTTAAACTGGAAGCCATGATCCGGTATATAGCCCTCCACCCCATTTAAATGTTCAAGAAAATCCGTATGCCAGAACCTGCGGCGGAACTCCCCATCTGTTACAGCTTTCAACCCGACTTCAATCTGCTTGTCAACAATTCTCTTAATCTCTTCTGTTTCAATTTCATGCAATTCCTGCGAGGAAATGGCCCTTTCCTGAAACTCTTTTCTTGCCCGGTGAATCCTTTCAGGGCGCAATAAACTTCCTACGTGATCTGCTCTGAACGGCGCTTTAATTAATGTTTTTGTCATGTTAATCCCTTCCTTATTTAAAAGATTTAAACTTCCTGAAAAAATAATAAAAACCCCTCTTCTGCATATAAGAAGAGGGGTTAATAAACACATAGAATTGACCTTCTCTTCTTATCTTCTAGCATTACGCTACTGGAATTGGCACAGTACTTATAAAAGTCTGCTGCCGAGGTATCAAAGGGCCAGTCCCTCCACCTCTCTGGATAAGAAAAATTTGGAATTTATTAAATTGGTAAATTCACTATAAAACAAATAGGAAAAGAATGTCAACTAAAAAATTTAAATTTTCTTTCAACTCAAAAAGGGTGAGTGCACCGTCCTGGATGAGGAAGTGCGCCTGAACGGGTTGGTAATACAAATGATGCACCGCGCGGGCGGAGCGCGGGGTGTCATTCGACCAATTCACACAAAATGACCTACCGCGCGGACGAGGCGCGGGGTGTCATTCGTTCAATTCATACAAAATGACGCACCGCGCGGACGAGGCGCAGGGTGTCATTCAACCAATTCTCACAAAATGACACACCGCGCAAACGAGGCGCAGGGTGTCATTCGACCAATTCTCACAAAATGACCTACCGCGCGGACGAGGCGCAGGGTGTCATTCGACCAATTCTCACAAAATGACCTACCGCGCGGACGGACCGCCGGGTGTCATTCGACCAATTCTCACAAAATGACCTACCGCGCGGACGGACCGCCGGGTGTCATTCGACCAATTCTCACAAAATGACACACCGCGCGGACAGAGCGCGGGGTGTCATTCAACCAATTCACACAAAATGACCTACCGCGCGGACGGACCGCCAGGTGTCATTCAACCAATTCACACAAAATGACGCACCGCGCGGGCGCACCTCAGGGCTTTACACATTCACTCTAAATGACGCCCTGCGCCAAAACAGCACTTACAGCAACATTTACAAAGCCATGGTACTCTCCCCTTAAAATGTTAAAATGTTTTTTTTTGAAGTAAAGAAACTAATGGAGGTATTTCTTAGAAGAATACAGTGAAGGAAAAAAGAAGAAAATTTAAAAGAATGATACATTCACGCTCCCTTCTTTTTGCGCGGTTTTAAAACAGCTTAGTATAAAATTGTTGATTTGCTTGCGGTCCCAGTTTTCCGCTCCGTTTGCGGACACAGAATCATTATTTCCGTATAACCTTTTCCACGCATTTAAGGCCTTTTCCATTTGCAGATTTGAGAAAGTTGAGCTATTGCCCGATCCGCTGACCCCTGCATTGAAAACTTGGGCGTCCAGTAAATCATACAGGATAAAAGCATTGTAATTCCTCATACTGAAACGTGCATAAGCAATTTCTTCTCCTGCTTTGTTCCGTCCTAACATTTCGTGACTCATTAATCATCCTCCTTAAAATTTGTAAATGTCTATACAGCAAAAAAAGATATAAAGCAATCTCTAAACAGAATGGGAAGTTAAGATAGAAAAAACGGCGGCATATTACTTTAAAGGGGTTCCTTGCATTCAAAGGGAAGAAAAGAAGTGGAATAATTTAGGAGGGCGCAAGTTAATTTTTACATAATCTATCAATCTTGTCAGCAACATTGTTTCGACAAATTCCGCCCCCTTTCCAAAAGGGAACGGGACAAGATACCTGCCCCGTTAAAATAAGCCTCCAAACATAATCATAGAAACGATCACCATTAAAACAGCAATTAAGAATTCATATGGAAGTGCTTTGAGTCGTTCTTTCATATCCATGAATAGACTCTCTCGTGAAATATGAAACAGAGGGCCATGAGGCAAAAAGTCAAACCCGACAGCTCCCGCATTAATCATGGCGGCACTTGCCAAGGCTGCGACTCCATTCTCCAATAACATATCCCCAAACACATTACTCGAAATTGCAGATGATGAAGTTGCGGATGCCGTTGCCATCGACATAAACGCTCCGGAAAAAGGCGCGATAAAAGAAACAGGCAAATGAAATAGATTTAACCCGCTCAAAATAATGTCATTTAAGGAGGAATGGACGATTATGCCCGCTAACGTCCCTGTTCCAAGGATGACAATGGCTATGCCGGACATCTTGTGCAGACCGCTGGAAATATGAAACTTGAACTCTTTCATTTTCCCCATCATGAGCAGACCAAATAACCCTCCGGCCGGCAAGGCCACTAAAGAATCGATTTTGATGCCGGCTAACGGTTGCAGGGAAAGCAAAAAAATCGTGAATAGCGGACCGGAAATCGCTCCCAAAAAGGAAGGCTCGTCTTTTTTATCTACTTTCACCTTCTCAACTTCGGTAACCTGCGAACCTTTTTTATTCACTCTTTTGGCAATCAAGTATGTAACCCCTGCTCCCACGACAGCCGGTCCAATTCCAGCGGCCATGACGTTTGTCAAAGGCAGAGAAAATCCTTCGGCAGCAGCAATCGTACTTGGGTTGGGGGATATAGCATTGCCGGCCCTCCCCCCGCAAATCACTGCTATTAAAATACTTAAACGGGATACCCCAGTCCGCTTGGCAATCATCAAAGCAATGGGCGCCACCGTTAAAATAGCGGCAGCAATGAATACTCCGACTGCCGTTAAAACCAATGATGATAACGTAATCGCTAATAATGCTCTTGTTTCACCAAGCTTTGTTACGATGGTGTTGGCTATCACGTTGGCTGCACCGGACTCAATCAACACACCGACTAATACACCGGCCGCCAAAATCCGTAACACTGCCGGAGTCAGCAGCTGCGCACCGCCGATCATATAGTCGACCGTGACTGTTAAATCCAGCCCGCCGGTTAGTCCCCCCATACAAGCCCCCGCCATCATGGCATATGCCGGGTTTATTTTTCTGAAAATCAAGATGATGGTAAGGGCCATCGCAAGGAAGACTCCCCACATGCTAACTTGTAAATCTATTATGACCACCGCCTTTTTTTACAACAGGAAAAGGATATTCATAGTATCCTCTACATTTCCGGAATTTGTTATCAATTAACATTTTTCGACAGGACATACTATAATTCCTTCCTTGATATTTTCAGGCCCAAGGGATGGAAGGAACGTCATACCCCCAAAATAAAAAAACGGGACAAGGTGCTGTCCCCTCATCCCACCACGGGGCAGCACCTTGCCTCTGAATTTTTCTATTAGAATTCTACCTCTTACGTTCTATTCCAAAAACGCCGGGCAGCAATCGCCGACACAAACTCTTTTTCAAAATCCGAATTATTGGCAGCAAACACCACACCTGCGAGATTGTTATGCGCTGAGTATTGAAGATACGGCTGTCCACTTGCGGCAAATCCCAGCGGTTTGTAGTGTTTGTAAGCGCCATGGATGAACTCTGTGATGTATTGGTTAAAGGCAGCCTGGTTATCTGCACGTCCTCCGACGATATAGAGAGCATCCAGAAGTACATTGTGCGTCGTCAGGAATGTTTTTGTGACTTTCAGTTTTATACCATCTGTACCGACAACTGTTCCAAGCTTTTCGCTGACAATCTCAACGAAGACGCCCTGCTCCTTCAAGTAATCAACGACCCTCTTAACCTCTTTGCCATCAAATCCATCGCCAATCAAAATGCCAACGGTTAATGAGTTGGGGTAATAACGAGTATTCGCCTGGCTTAGTGCAGGCGAGGCCGCGGTAACAGGGACATGGTCACCTTGAGGAGGTTTCACCCCTGCATTATCCGCAATGGCAGCCGCCATCTCTTTGTCCACGTTGACAAACATATCTACGACTTGCTGGCGTACAGAGACGCTTTTTACATTAGCAAGTTCGAAGCTGAACGCCTCAATGATATGCTGTTTTTCGACCGGCGACATACTGTTCCAGAAAAGTCTGGCATGCGAAAAAACATCCTTGAAAGAGTCGCTTCTTTCCTTCACCTTGCGCCCTTTAACTTGTTCCGGATAATGGAGATATCCACCTGCTTCAGGAGGTGTCGGTCCCGGTGTATTATTGGCTATTGAATTTTCGTAATAGTTTACTTGGTCAACGTCAATCCGGTGCCTTTTCACGCCATCCCGCTGATTATTATGAAAAGGGCAGAGCGATTGATTAATCGGAATCTCTTGATAGTTTGAACTGCCGAGCCGGTGCATCTGGGTGATTTTATAGGTGAAGGTTCTTCCTTGCAGAATCGGGTCATCTGTGAAATCGATGCCCGGAACCAGATTGGTCACATCAAAAGCGACCTGTTCTGTCTCCGCAAAAAAATTATCAACATTTCTATTCAAGGTCATTTTTCCGATGATGTCTACCGGGATCACTTCTTCCGGCCACACTTTAGTAGGATCCAACACATCAAAGTCGAACTTGAATTCATCCTCTTCAGCAATCATCTGCACGCCCAATTCAAATACAGGATAAGCTCCGCGTTCAATGGCATTTCGCAAATCGCGCCTATGATAATCCGGATCGATCCCGCCAATCAATTGCGCTTCCTCCATCAGCAGGGAATGGACTCCGAGTATTGGTTTCCAATGAAATCGCACAAAGGCTGCTTGCCCCTCTTCGTTGACAAAACGGAAGGTATTAATCGCGAAACCTTCCATCATCCGGTAACTCCTTGGCAGCGCCCTGTCTGACATCGCCCACATCACAAAATGGGCAGATTCCTGGTTATTCGCAACAAAGTCCCAGAAATTATCATGTGCCGCAGACGCTGTCGGCATATCATTATGCGGTTCAGGCTTCAAGGCATGCTGTGAATCGACAAACTTAAAGGCATCATGAAGGACGAAAATCGGAAATTGAAGCCCTAATATATCGTAGTTTCCTTCATCTGTATAAAATTTGACCGCAAACCCGCGTATATCCCGGGCGGTGTCCTTGGATCCCCTGCCTCCCTGCACAGTAGAAAAGCGGGCAAACACAGGAGTCTTCTTCCCGGCTTCCTGCAAGAACCCCGCTTTGGTATACTTCTTCATCGACTTATACGCTTCAAATTCCCCGTGCACACCAAAACCTCTTGCATGAACGACCCTCTCTGGAATGCGTTCTGTATCAAAGTGCATCTGTTTCTGAAAAAAATGAAAATCCTGCATGAGTACAGGGCCGCGTTCTCCCGCTTTCAATGTCGCATCATTATTGGCAACCTTAAGCCCTTCATTGGTCGTAATCTTTTTCCCCGTATTTTTAATTCGATACTGATCAAGCTGCTCATTTTTCTTATTGTCTCTTGATGACTTATCCATGCATTCACCCACCCTGTTTGTTCTATCCATTTACATACATATGACTTGTTTTCCGGAAATTAGAACTAGGTGTTTTCTGATGTTGATGCAGGCTGGTTTACTTTTAAAAATAACCGGGACATCGTGCCTGTCCGGTTGCCTAGGTGGCAGTTTCTGAAAGGTCATCAATAACAAAAAAGTGCGGGAAAAGCGCCTCTCTCATTGGCCCATTTACAGCGTTAAAGGTCCGCTACCCCTTCCATCCCTTGATCCAATAACAGCCTCCGTCAAAAAAAAACAACAAACCCGCGGATATAGTGCCTAATCCACCAGCTTGCTGCTTATTTGAGATTGCTCCGTATTTGATCGAGCATCTTCAGGCATATCTCTAATTCTTTTTCACTCATGTTACGGGTCGCCTGTGATATGGTCTTAAATGCCAAATCTTCGAGGTCTCTCTGGATTTTTTTGCTTTCTTCTGTCAAGTAAATACGCTTAATGCGCTTGTCGGTGTCGTCTGGTACACGCGTCACTAATTCTTTTTTGATCATATTATCAATCAGACGTGATATGCTAGCCTGGTCTCTCTCGATGCTATTGGCCAATTGATTTTGTGTGATTCCATCTTCTTCATACAACCGGCTGAGGACCTGCCATTGTTCATACGTTATCGAGTATTCATGGAGGCGGAAGTTTTGATTTAACCTGCTGTTCATCAATCTTGAAGCGTGAAATAATTTGTAGCCGATGGATTCGTCCAACTGATAATCCTTTTTACTCATTGCACGTGCCCCTTTTACCTTGTCTAATGTTACTTCTTATTATTCTACTGTAACTTGTACTCTATGCCCAGCCGTGCGGAAATCGGGACCGGGAATTTTTACTGAATCGCTGATAAAATTTGAGAATGGCCGATATTTTTGTAAAAATCGCTGATAAATCCGGAAAATCGCCGATAAACTCCCAAAATCGCTGATAAATTCATAGAATCGCCGATAAACCTCCGATTCACTACAAATCCCAACCAGCCAACAAAAAAGAAAGCCCCTTTACCCCTGCAAACGTCCTCCAACCCTACTCTTTTCTTTCACAATAATTACTCCGACTATGCCAAACAAGGAAAAGACCACAGGAGTAATGAAGCCGTAGTAGTATCCGCCGCTTGCTGAATGATCCAATATAAACCCAAAAATGCCCGGCAGCAATACAGCACTTAAGAACCCGCCCGTGTTCGCAAACCCGGTGACCATTCCGGATTCCGTTATGGGGAACGTTTGCCGAACGAGTGCAAATGTTAAGGAGTTGGAGCCGAACCCGAAGCCAATGATAAAGAATAAGAGGACAAGCATGAAGAATGAAGGATGACCCTTAAATAAAAGAAAGGCTGACCAGCATAAAAATACTGTGATGTGAAACACGATATAAGTCCGCTTGATATCCTGCAGAAAACTTGAAATCCAGCCGATCAGAGGGGCTCCAATCAGGGCTCCCAACAGACTGACCATGATGAGTTTACTTGCTCCTACCCGCGTCAAACCATAGATATCCATCGCATAGGGGACTGCCCATGAACCAATGAACCCTATATACCCTCCGACAATTCCAAAATGGCACAAGAATAATGCCCATGCCTGCCGACTTGAAAATATCCTTCGCAATAATACCGACAGCTTTTCATGCTTCCCTTTATTTTTCACCGACACCGATGGTTCTGATTTTTTTACTAGTACAGTAAAAAGCAAGATGCTGCATAAACACAAAAGGACCCCGGCAGATAAAAATGCCCCGCGCCAGCCGAGCAGGACGATCACGGTCGAGAATGGGACTGTGGCCAGCAGGAATCCAAGGCTTCCCGTCATGCCGGCAACACCGATTAACCGGGTGAATTCTTTTTCATTAAACCGCAGGCTCAGGATCAGCACCATGTTCACCCAGATTGTCGCATCCCCTATCCCTGTTAGAATCCGGGCAAAGAACAGGACAAATTCATGTGTGCCCAAACTATAGATGATCGTCCCCATTCCAGTGAGTGCCGTACCGGCGATAAGCAAAACATTCGGTCCGTAACGGTCTGCCATCACCCCCATCGGGATCTGCAGTCCGGTGTAGACAAAGAATTGAATGCTTGCCACCAGCCCAATCGTTGAAGCGGTTACGCCAAAATCACTCATTAATTGATCCGTAATCAAGCCGGGAGCAGTCCGCTGGCTCGACATCAATAAATAGGTAAACAACACAGTGGCAAATATCACCCATCTGAATTTACTGTCCTGCTTGTTCAATGCGCATCTACTCCTGGAAGTCTTTTACTCTATATATATGGTTTTTAATCGGGAGTAGAAACGATAAGGGAAACATCTTTCCTCTGTGGAATTCATACGTTAAACTTGTGAGAGTATATACGCGAAAGTAGTGATGTGATGAAACTCTGGATACGGTTTTCTTTTTTCATACTTGGGCTGATCCTTTTCAGTTACGGCATAGCCGTCGCCATTAAAGTGAAACATTTGGGGATCCACCCGTGGGATGTTTTGAATCTTGCCCTTCATGAAAAATTCGGATTTACGGTAGGGACATGGAATATCACCGTCGGCATCCTTCTTGTGCTTGTGTCCCTGGCCATCGACCGCCGATACATCAATATCGGCACGTTTCTAAATGCCGTCCTGGTCGGTATCATGGTAGACGGTTTTCTCTGGCTCAATATTCTCCCACAGCCCTCTTCCCTTCCATTAGACATTCTCGTCCTCCTTACAGGCATTGTCATCATGGGGTTTGGCGGCGGGATGTATAATGCATCAAGGATAGGCTCGGGTCCAAGAGATGGATTCATGCTTTCGCTATCAGATAAGCTCGGATTTTCAATAAGCAGCGTCCGGATCATGGTTGAGAGCAGTGTGCTGATTGCTGCATGGCTGCTGGGCGGCCCTGTCTTCATTTTCACCTTCCTTTATACCTTCATCCAGAGTCCGATTTTCCAATACTCTTATAAAGTTTGTACACGGTGGATCGAAGTGCTTTCACAGCCTAAGAAGCAAAAAGATGAATTCTTTACAACATAGATTGATAGGAAAAAAAAATGCCCAACTCCTGTCAGAACAGGACATTGGGCATTTTTATCTTGCCTAAAATCTATTTGTTTTTCTCTTGGCGTAACTTCATTGGTATTTTATCGTAATCCGTCCCTTTAGCTTATAAGTGATCCGCATTTCGTAAGCATTTTTCACATTGGTTAAAATAAGCGAATTGGCTGTTATCGATAGTTTTTCCGCAATCACTGCATTCCTTTGAACCTTTCTTTGCAGCCTTCTGTACGTTCATTCTGAATCCCTCCGATATATTTTTTAATAAAATTCAACTTTGAAACTGAGCTGTTTCAGTCGAGCCTTTTAAAGCTGTGGTAGAGGATGTGCCTCCTGTGATGACTTGTGTGACCTCGTCAAAGTATCCCGTTCCGACTTCTCGTTGATGTCTAGTTGCCGTGTATCCATGTTTTTCAGCGGCAAACTCTGATTGCTGCAGTTCGGAATAGGCACCCATACCGCGCGTTTTATACCCGCGTGCGAGTTCAAACATTCCATAATTCAGTGCGTGGAAGCCGGCAAGCGTAACAAATTGGAACTTGTAGCCCATTTTACCGAGTTCGACTTGGAACGTTTCGATGGTTTCTTTATCTAGATTGGCTTCCCAGTTGAAGGATGGTGAACAGTTATAAGCCAGCAGCTTGCCTGGGAACTTTTCATGAATGGCCTCCGCAAAGGTTCTCGCTTCCTCGAGACACGGCTTGGATGTTTCACACCAGATTAGATCGGCATATGGAGCATAAGCCAGACCGCGTGCAATGGCTTGCTGAATTCCCGACCTAGTGCGGAAGAATCCTTCTGGTGTTCTTTCACCCGTAATAAATGTAGCATCTGCCGGGTCGATATCGCTGGTGATTAAATCGGCGGCATCCGCATCCGTTCGTGCAACCAAGACAGTTGGCACCCCGGATACATCAGCGGCAAGACGGGCTGAAATAAGATTTTTAACGGCTGTTTGCGTTGGAAGTAAAACTTTCCCTCCTAAATGACCGCATTTCTTCTCTGATGCCAATTGATCCTCAAAGTGAACTCCAGAGGCTCCTGCTTCGATCATGCTTTTCATCAACTCAAATACATTTAACTGCCCGCCAAACCCTGCTTCCGCATCGGCTACAATTGGTGCGAAGTAATCGATATCGCCTTCGCCTTCCATGTGTTGAATTTGATCTGCGCGTATTAAAGAATTATTAATGCGTTTCACTACTTGCGGAACAGAGTTCACTGGATACAAGCTTTGGTCCGGATACATCTGGCCCGCAACGTTTGCATCAGCTGCTACCTGCCAGCCGCTTAGATAGATGGCTTTCAGTCCGGCTTTCACCTGCTGAACGGCCTGCCCTCCCGTTAACGCACCCAAGGCATTTACAAAAGGTTCTTCATTGATCAGTTTCCACAACTTCTCGGATCCCTTTTGAGCTAAAGTATGTTCAACTTTTAAAGATCCCCGCAGCCGTAACACATCTTGGGGTGAGTAAGGACGCTCTACCCCATTCCATCTCGGATTCATCTCCCAATCTTCTCTAAGTGCCTTTGCCTCATTATTTACCGTTTCGTTCGTCATTCTCCCATCCTCCAGTCACTGTACTAATACAGAATTAACTTATCTGGTATTATTATATAACAACGTCTTTCTGTTGTGCAACAGATTATTAAAAAATTCTGAAAATATTTTTTTAATATTAATACGAGCAAAAAAGCTTCTGTTTTAGCAACTTGATACCAATAACCTGTTATAGAACAGAAACATATTCTTTAGTTAGAAATGTGTTCACTTTTTTTATAGCAACTAACCCACCAAAAAAACTACACCCTGTTTCAAGTGTAGTTTTTTAATGTATTATCTCATCCTCAATTAACTAACTTCCCCGCATTCCCTTTGACTTCAAGCCGGCGCTTATGCAAAATCGGCTCAGTGTATCCATTTGGCTGTTGATAACCCTCAAAGATTAAATCCGAAGCTGCTTGAAAAGCCGCCGAACACTCGTAATCCGGAGACATTCGCTGATAATCCGGATCACCTTCGTTTTGCTCATCGACGACTTTGGCCATGCGCTCTAAGGTCTCTTTCACTTGTTCATAAGTGCAAACTCCGTGGTGCAGCCAGTTGGCCACATGCTGACTTGATATGCGCAGCGTCGCCCGGTCTTCCATAAGCCCTATATTATTGATATCCGGCACTTTTGAACAGCCTATTCCTTGGTTCACCCAGCGTACAACATACCCGAGGATGCCTTGGATATTGTTATCAAGCTCCTGCTGAATTTCTTCCTTTGACCATGTTGGTTTTTCCACAACAGGGAGCACCAGCATGTCATCATGATTATTATGGGAACCTTTCTCCAGCCCTTGTTGTATCTCCGCCACATTCACTTCATGATAGTGAAGTGCATGCAAGGTAGCTGCCGTTGGAGATGGAACCCAAGCTGTATTGGCCCCTGTTTTGAGGTGTCCGATTTTTTGCTGCAGCATCTCCGCCATCCGATCCGGCATGGCCCACATCCCTTTTCCGATCTGAGCTTTTCCTTTTAGCCCTGCTGCCAGACCAGCAGCCACATTGGCACGTTCATATGCTTGCAGCCAGCTTGTTGTCTTCATATCATTTTTGCGGCACATGATTCCAGCTTCCATGGATGTATGAATCTCATCACCTGTACGATCCAGAAAGCCTGTGTTGATGAAAACAACCCGGTTCTTCACTTCGTTTATACAATTTTTCAGATTGAGGGATGTTCGCCTTTCCTCATCCATGACACCAATTTTCAATGTATACCGTTCGAGTCCCAGCATATCTTCAATACGATTGAAGAGCTTATCAGCAAACCCCACCTCTTTTGAGCCATGCATTTTCGGTTTTACAATATAGACGGACCCTTTTGAGGAATTTTTAAAGCCGCCCTCTTGAAGGAGTTCATGCTTCGCTATTAAACTAGTGATGACACCATCCAAGATTCCTTCTGGTATCTCCTCGCCATTGCTGTCCAGCACGACGTTGGTCGTCATTAAGTGTCCTACATTCCTCACAAAAAGAAGAGAGCGGCCACGCAAAGAAAACATACTCCCTGACAGGGAAGTATACGTCAAGTCCGGGTTCAGGGAGCGGGTAACCGTTTTGCCTCCCTTTTTAAAAGTTGCCGTTAACGTCCCGGTCATTAATCCGAGCCAGTTCCGGTATACCTCAACCTTATCTTCAGCATCCACTGCAGCAACAGAATCTTCACAATCCATGATTGTGGTTACTGCAGACTCCATGACAATGTCTTTTACACCAGCATTGTCCCTCTTTCCAATAGGATGTCCGCGATCCAGTTGGATTTCAAAATGGAGGTTGTTATTTTTAAAAAGCACTCCGCTTGGATCTTCCGGAATTCCGCTGTATCCCACTACCTTTAAAGGATCCATTAACTCAACGATTCTTCCATCCTCCAGATGAGCCTGAAGCTTGTTCACGGCAATACGGTATTGAATGACTTCTTTATGCGATCCGTCTGTAAGAGGAATGGTATCATCGAGAAATTGCTTGGCAAATGCGATAACCTTTTCTCCCCGCTTTGGATTGTAAGATCGGCTCCGTTCACAACCGCCATCTTCTGAAATGGCATCTGTTCCATAAAGCGCATCGTACAGACTTCCCCACCTGGCGTTTGCGGCGTTAATCGCATAACGCGCATTATTCACAGGCACCACCAATTGCGGTCCTGCCTGTAGAGCGACCTCCTCATCCACATTTTCTGTGCTAATGACAAAGTCTTCTACTTCATCTTCCAAGTAATCAATTTCCTTTAAAAAGGATTTATATTTCTTTGTATCAAATGAGACATATTTTCGATACCACACTCATTCAGCCGATTTTGTATGTCGTCGCGCTGTTTTAAAAGAGCCTTATTCTCAGGCGTAAGTTCCTCTATAAGTCTTTCAAATTTGTCCCAAAAATCTTGGACTCCTAATCCTGGCAGCACTTCAGAATTAATAAAATCATAAAACAGGTTCTCCACTTTTAAATTCCCACAAGAAACATAGCGATCCATCCTATTTCCTCCTTTGTGATATATAACACTGTACTAAAACAGTATTGATTTTGTTACTAACTATTGTATAACAGGTAAGGTTTATATACAATATTTTCTTGTTGCCAGATGGATAGGGTCCTTGTTTCTTATGTATTGGTAATTGGTGCTATGGGACGAAGAGGTAGTGTATAAAGCAGAACCTCTTAGAAAGCTGTCCATAAATCAGAAAAAAGTCCGGGGATCTTTTTAGATTCCCGGACTTCTATTTCGTCATTTAATCTTTGTACCGCAATATCGCAAACCCTCTAAGCACGCATTAATGAGCCATTAGGCTTCGGTAAATCTTGCTCAATTAGTTGATTCATTTTGCAATGATGATCAAAGAATTGCTGCGCCTGCTCTTGTTCCCTCGTGTCGTTTTTCAAAGCAACGATATCACGCAGGATTTGAGCCATCCATGAATTATCAAAATAACGGTACTTCCCTGTATTCCACGTCTGTTTCTGCGGAAACTTTTCATTTACGTAATAGTTCCAGAAAAGCATCTGATCCGATTCCTGTTCAGTCAGCTGCAATCTGTATTCTGAATGAGCAGGGATATATCCATCTTCACAAAGCTTCCCGATAAATCCATCTTTCACCATATAGACACCCAAGATTCGTCTGTCTTCTTCAGGCCTGCCGGGTTCTACTGCCGTCAGCAGGACAGCACTGTTTTGGTGCAAGCGGATGGGCTTGTTTGGCTTCCCTTTGTTATTACCGCTTTTTATTTCCCCTGAAAAAATCTTCCACTCTGAAAGGGAGCTATTCTGCTCTTCTGCGTCACACCAGAAAACCATTTGGGATTCAGGATGTAGTTTATGATTTCTCATAAGTTTTTCATGTCCCAAGCGAAGCTCCTGATACTTTCGCTGAAGCTTTATTTCCTCTTCCTTTTTCATCTCTTCTTCTTTTTGTTCCAATACCTTTTCTTGAATAATTTGGTGGAGTGAATGAGCAATACTTGCATCATGAAGCTCTAGATGCTCACCAAATACATCGGGGTAAACAAACTTTTTATTGTCCGTTGCGAAATTTATTTCAACGATAGAATCATTCTGTTTCACGATACTTCCCATGCCAAACCGCTTATGTGTAACTTTCTTATTGATTAAATTCAATATACTAGTCCTCCTTGTATTATCACTCGGGTACTACTACCTTAAAAGCTCACAAAACTGTTTGAATTTTTCTTAAAACGTACGCTAAAAAACAACTTAAAGAAGATTATAACATTTTCTAGAAATAATTACAAATTTATTATTGACAACACAATTTATGACGAGGTAAAATAAAGGTTTTATTCAAATCCACCGCACTCTACACTCCTTATATTTTGGAAACATCACCAGAAAAAAACGGCCCAGATAATGACTGGACCGAATGAAAAGATATTATTTTAATACAAGTTGTGCTACACACTCCACATGCATAGTCTGCGGGAACATATCAACAGGCTGCACTTCAAGCGTCCTGTACCCGCCATCCTCTAGCACTTGCAAATCACGTGCCAACGTGGCCGGATTACAGGATACATAAACAACCTTCCGCGGTTTCATTTCAAGGATGGTGTTCAATAGCGCTTCATCACAGCCCTTTCGCGGCGGATCGACGACAAGGACATCCGCTTTGATTCCTTCATCATACCATCTTGGGATGACCACTTCTGCCGGGCCTGCTTCAAATTCTGTGTTGGTAAAGCCGTTCAATTCCGCGTTTTTCTTCGCATCCTCAATCGCCTGCGGGACGATTTCAACTCCGTATACCTTCTTTGCCTTTTGAGCGAGGAACAGGGAAATCGTTCCGATACCGCAGTAAGCATCGATGACATTTTCATCTCCGCTCAGGTCGGCATACTCCAGGGCTTTTTCATATAGTACGCGGGTCTGTTCAGGATTCACCTGATAGAAAGAGCGTGCCGAGATTGCGAATTTTACATCCCCGATATAGTCATAGATGACTTCTTCTCCCCACAGGACGTTGGTTTCGTCTCCCATGATGACGTTCGTTCGTTTTGAATTCACGTTTTGAATGACAGATTTAACGCCTTCGATTGAGCTGACAATTTCATCAACGATTTGATTTTTATTTGGAAGGTCGGCTGTCCGGGTCACCAGCACGACCATGACTTCACCCGTTTGGTATCCATATCGGGTCATGATGTGCCTTAGTGTTCCGCGATGCTTTTCTTCATTATATGGGCGAATGCCGTATTTCTGGCAGATCTCTTTTACCTTCTGGACAATCTCATCATTTTTTTCATGCTGGATGACGCATCGTTCCATATCGATGATTTCATGGCTGCGCTGCTGATAGAAGCCGGCAACAAGACCACCTTCTCTTTCACCGACCGGGACAGCTGCTTTGTTGCGGTATCTCCACGGGTTTTCCATGCCGAGTGTCGGGTGAACCGGGACATCCGGAAGCTTGCCGATTCTGGCCATGACGTCGCGTACATGCTTTTCTTTTGCCTTCAGCTGGCCTTCATAGGAAATATGCTGAACCTGACAGCCGCCGCATTGATGGTAAATCGGGCACGGGGGCTCCTGGCGGTACTCGCTTTCCTCATGGATCTCGATCAGTTTGCCGAAGCCATAGTTTTTGCTCGCCTTCACGACTTTGACTTTTCCTCTTTCACCAGGAAGGGCATTCGGTACAAACAATGGATAGCCGTCGACTTTTGTGACACCGTTCCCGTCGTGGGTCAGGTCCTCAAAGTAGGCATCCTCTATATAATCGTTTTTCTTAACGGGTGCTCTTTTGCTCATCGTATTACTTCCTTCGCTCATTTTGTCGTAACTGATTGTACCACAAACGGCGGAGATATTGCGAAAAGCTGTAAGGCGGTACGACTGGTAATTTTTATAACCACTCTTCTTACTAGGGAACATGGATTTACAAGGTTTTAACACGCCTGCAATCCATTCTTAACAGAAAATAAGGCTTTTTTCATAGCAGTCTTTCAGAAATGATTCTTTGTGCCTCCCGAAAAAAAGATTTATATATGATAGTTTAATAGAGGGTTATACATACTAGAACAATTTGGGAGGAAATAGAATTGAAGAAAAAGAAATTTATTACACTGTCGTTAGCTTTATCCCTGGCTGTTTTTCCTAGCCTGCCATCCGCTTCTTCACAAGATGCGTTCGACCATCAGAAAGATTCAGCTCACATCGGGCACGCACTTCCCAAGTCCAAGCATCAAGGAAAACAAGAGTTTGACTCACCATCTTTTGTGGAACAAAGCTCCGTTGCAGAAGTGTTGGATGAAAAGGGCAAAAAGAAGAAAGATAAGAAAATCAAAAAATCCAAAGATAAAAAGGAAAAGAAAAGTGACAAGGAATCATCCGAATTGTTCGGCTTGTTCGGCAATGGCGGTGATTCTGGTTCCGGATCTGGGGACACTTCCACATCAGCCGACCGGACTGTGACCGTCCTCGTAGCAGTTGATGAAGAATATCGCGCCGCTAATCCCGATTGGCAGACACTGACTCAAAATATAGTAGAAAAAGCAGATGATGCATTCATGCGTGATCACGGAATCGATTTCAAAATCCAAGCATTTGCAGAGTGGTCTTCACAAGGAAATGATGCGGTTGAAATCCTGCAGGATCTAGAGCGCGATTGGAATGGACGAGGCTATGATTTCGTGGCAGGCTTTACAAAAGATGCGAACTTTAATTCTGGAGGAATCGCTTATGTATATTCTTCAGATCCAAGCGGAAGTGCCATCAGCGTCAACCTTGACCAGGGAGCTCAAAACACTTCGTATGCAGCACAGCATGAATTTTCCCATAACTATGGATTGGGACATGACCCGCAAGGCAGCGGAATCAAGTGTATCATGAATTACGATTATTCTTATCAAGTGGACTACTGGCATCAAGAACATGATGACGAAATCCAAGCTCATAAGACTTGGTACGGTAACTAATCTCTCAATCTATCAACCTCCTCACTATTATGTGGGGAGGTTTCTTTATGACTTTTTTAAAAAACAGCAGGAAAAATTAACCGACGGTTCTATATTGTTACAATAATTGTATATTCATAGACTAATCTTTCACTGGGGGAAATACATGAAAAAACGAATAGGAAGAGAACTGTTGTTTTTCTTTGCCGCTACAGTTTATATGTGGGTGTACTACGGAATCTTTGTACTGCTTGATCCACAGCATCCCATGGAGCCTTACTCAAACACGATGATCATCGGATCTTTTTTCGGCCTGCCGCTGGTGATGTTCATTGCTGTCCCTATCGTCAATGCTATGCTGGCAAAGAGGCTCCTCTTCACACCCAGATACATAGTGATTAAAACGTTCCTTTATATTGTCGCTTCCTTCCTCTTTTTAAATTTGCTGTTTGAAGTACATATGGACATCTCAAATAAAAGAGCGATGAAGCAGCTTTTCCCTCAAGGAATAACAAAGGCTTTTGCTGAGAACGAGGCAAATCTGCAAGATAGCATAAAAGGGACAATCCTCATTCAAGACAGCTCCTTCATCCCTCCTTACTCAAACGAAATGAATGCAGCTATGGGCGGTAAGAGAGAACCGGCCATTGAAGTTACTTATGAGTATCCAGGCTGCGGGCTGGATAGAGGATGTGAGTTCCGTTACGTACAGGAGTATGACCTGGAAACAGGCGAGCCAACAGAACGGAGCAATTCAATCCATTATGCAGAAGAACAGTGGGTGGAACCCCTCATTCAGCATGACAATTGGAATGATTACACCTTTTTCACCGTTGATCATGCTTCACAAGGCTTCAAGATAAACTTCCGCAGATACGAACCCTATTTCAACATTGATGCCGCCATTCAACATTCAGAACCACATTATATAGAAGGAACTATCTCGAACGTCTCGCCCTCTGCCCCTGAGATGATTGGCAAAAAGATGATTATCAAAGGGCATCCTGACGAGCAGGTTACGATTAAGATCAACGGAGATAACTTTATGGTGCTGCCGAAAGAATAAAATTCAGGAGGAGATTCTGAGATGAAAAAGCTAAAAGAATTTTCGGCATTTCAATGGATAATCGATGAGACAGAACCCGGCGATTTTGACAAATGGAAAGGCAGCCGTGTATTGAACTTTATCCCTCACAGATTCAGTCATTATTGCAAGATTATGCACCCCTTTTACCTTGATCATGAAATCAAAGATAAGGAACTGTTATGGAGCCAATGTGATCCCGACGAGGACCCGGCGTTTGAGTCGGCAGAGCCGATCAGCTTTAAAGAACTGGCGCAGAATTTCAACCTTCAGTACACGAAAGAATTCAGCAGCCATACCATCAGCCACATACTTGGAAACCAGGTCCCGAGGTATATGATCTTTCCACATGCAGGTACTATGGAGAGGAAGACAGTGGAAGAAATTAGCCCAGTATTACAGTCGTTCACTTCGGGAAAATGCTGCTTTCAATATGATTTGCTGGCTATTCCCTTTTACCGGGAAGACCACAGTAAAGGATTCCTTTACTATGGAAGCCTTGATGACGTTATTCATTTATACGATAGTGACCAACATATCGGGTCGCCTACTTATTGGTGGAATGAAGCTAAAGATTGGTGCCTGTATACCGACCCTGACATCGACTTCACCCTGTTTGGCGGAACCAAGGAGATGATTGCAAATCTCAAGAGGAATGATTTTCTCGAATGCATCGAAGTCGACAGAGACACGCGGGTTGATTATAAGGCGGATATGGAGAATCATCCGTTTATTATAGACTCTTGGTAAACCTTGAAAACAAAAGAAAAATAAATCGCCTCCTAGCCGAATACCTTATGAATGACGGTATGTAAAAAGGAGGCTTTTTCTGTGAACGGATATATTCCAAATAGGATGCTTGAAAAAGAGTATGTATGGGAGTTTGTGAACCTTTATCTATACGGACATTTGTATGAGCAAAATCCATATCCCGAGCTGGCCGGACAATTGGTGGACATGTATCAAAAACAGGCGGCCCAACTCGAAATCATTAAAAATATCACGCTTTTTCAAGGAGGTCTCAGAAATCTACCGCAGCTTGATATTCAATATCAATCCTTCGAGGAAACCGTGGATGAACTTTATTTAAGGGAATATCAGCTGCTTCAGGAGTATTTCAGTTATCCTGCTTATTTTCTTCCAGGTGCCAGTTCAGACCAGAATTTCCGGACCTTGATTGCCGGCCAGACGGAGCAGGTGGACCTGTTGATTCAATTAAAAGATTCCTTAAAGAAAGAGAAAAAGAAGAAAGAAAAAGAGTATACACTTCAGGACGGATATAAGCTGGAGAAGGTGGCCTCCGGCTTAACCTATCCCACTTGCATCACCTTTGATGAGGATGGCTCGATTTATATAGCTGAGTCAGGATATGCCTATGGTTCTCCGCCCGGGGAAGGACGAATTCTTAAGGTACCTCCGGAGGGTAAGGGCAATGTCTTTGCAAAAGGATTTAAAGGACCGCTAACCGGAATCACGTGGGCGGATGGATATTTGTACGCAGCGGAAGGAGCGATTGCCGGTTATCCTGGAGCAGGCTGTGGACGAATTATCAGAGTTTCCCCTGACGGCAGCAGAAAGGTCATTGTGGATGGGCTGAAGACTTGCGGTGATCATTTTACCGGGGATGTCATCATGGGGCCTGACAAGAAGCTTTACTTCACGGTAGGAACCGCGACAAACTCAGGCGTCGTCGGAACTGATAATAAACGCTGGCTGAAGATGCACCCTACATTTCACGAAACTCCTTCAAGAAACTACACATTGAATGGCAGGAACTTTATCTCTTCCAACCCGCTGTCAGAAAAAGATGATTTGGCTGTCACTGGAGCCTTCAAGCCTTTTGGAGAGGCTGCTCAAGATGGCGAAGTACTGCAGGGCGAGCTGATGGCCAATGGAGTGCTTTATTCCTGCAGTCCGGATGGCAGTAATCTTCAAATGATCGCCGATGGCTTCCGTAACCCGTTTGGACTCGTATTCTCACCTTTCAACGGAAAACTCTATCTATCTGATAACGGGGCCGATGCCAGAGGCAGCCGTCAGGTTTATGGTGACTGGGATAATCTGTGGGAGGTCACTTCTGCCGGTTGGCACGGTTGGCCGGATTTCTACAGCGGATTGCCGGTCACTCTGGAACACTTTCATGTAAAAGATAAACCGAAGCCTGCTTTTCTATTGAAACAGCATCCTCCCCTTGCCAGCCAGCCCGTGGTCCGATTCAGTCCCCATACCGCATCACATAAATTTGACTTCTCCACCAGTCCCCAATTTGGATACGAGGGAGAAATTTTCTTGGGCCAATTCGGCGGAGGCGGAGCTGGTTCGTACGGAGAATCTCCGGGATATAAAGTTGTGAGGGTGGATGTGAAGACCGGACAGATCAGAGACTTTTTTGTAAACCATAAGGGCGAGAAAAGTGAAAAAGGACCTCTCCGTCCCATTCAAGCAAAGTTCGGCAGGGACGGCAGGCACTTATACGTCGTCGATTTTGGCAGGATGGACCAAAAGGATCCTAAACCCAAAACCGGTTCACTCTGGCGCATTGTCAAAGGGTAGCTGCTGATGCTAAAACACTTTTTACAAAATACTTCCACTGATGCACAGGCCCTGCAGCACCGTTTCTCCATGAACTCTTCCAGGCTGAGAGTGCTGATTACCCTTGGCATCCTTAGTGCTCTTGCAGCCATATTCCAATCGGCAGGCGGTTTCTTTCCAGGGCCCGGCTACCTGGTCAGCCCCCTGGCCACAGCACCCATGATCCTGGCGGCTGTCATTTCTCCCGGCTATGGAGCCATTTCCTATCTGGCAGCCATTGGCGTACTCATGATTTGGCAGCCTAGCGAAGTCGTCATATTCACCTTCACTACAGGAATATTGGGGATTGTGACCGGCTTGGCGTTTCATAAGTTTAAAAACCGCTTAATGATTATTTTCTCCGGAGGCTGTGCTTTATTCGGAGGCATTGTCATCATTCTTTATGGTTTCGACTTCCCATTGCTTGGACCAGGCATATCATCAGATTTCCAATGGCTGGCGGTCATACTCATAGCCCTTTTTTCCATGATATACAGCTGGGTCTGGACAGAGGCATCCATTTGGTTTTTTAGGATATTTAAAAGAATTTTATAGTCATATAAAAGGACGTCTCATTTTAAAATTGAACGTCCTTTTTCCCGATTTTCTCCCAGCGCTCTCAAAATAAAAAAACGGCCCTCTTTAGAAGAACCGTCCAGATTTTGTTATTTCAGATAGTAGATTACCGCCATTTCCCTTCCAAACCGATTTCCGTTATCGACGAATCCCAGACTTGCATAAAGGTGATGCGCCCCCTTGTTATCAGGGTGATAACCGACGATGATCTTCTCTGCATCGGGCAGCTTGGCCATTTCCTTGATCATTATTTTTGTAGCTTCTTTTCCTATTCCTCTGCCTTGCAACGCCTTATCCACCATAATTCTATAGATCCAGTATCCGCCCAGCTCTTCCTTCACAGAGTTGAACATCAGGAACCCAGCGACCTTTTCATTGAAATAGATGGCATACGGTTTTAATGTTCGTCTGGGCAATGGAAACGGCATTCGATTCCATGTACTCCGCTTGTTCGTTTGTTAATTCCAGCTGACAGCACTCATACCAGTTACCTGAATTAATTTCTTCTATTCTTACATTCATCTTATTTTCCCCTTTCAATTGTGGGGAACGCTTCAAAATCTTTGTTAATGAGGCGTGATCCCCTTGTGTTTATACATGTTCACTTCAAAACTGATTGTCATAATGAACGCCTCCCTTAACAAAAATTGCCTTCATCAGGCAAGCTAATTATACCATATTCTGTTATTTAAGTATTAGCTCTGTTAAATCTTAATGTTGTTTTTTTGCTTAAGATTGAAAAAAACCAAAATACCGGAAATTACCCCCCCTTGGAAAGTGTGTGCCTTGGTGAAAACAACAGCCCTGTTTAACTGAGATCTATTATTAGGCTTTATTAGTTAATGATGTTGTTATTCAAGATTAAATGCAGAATAACCGAATTTTTTTATACCCGCTCCCTTATTCCCCCAAAATAGGTACTCTGGAACCTCATCATTCAAGTCATCACGTTTAAGTTATAACGAGGGTTCAGTGAATATATAAGTAACGATAGATTGGAGCGGAAGGTGTGCGACCTCCTGCGGGATTAGCGGGACAGGTGAGACCCCGCAGGCGCAGCCGAGGAGGCTCACCGCCCGCCCCGCGGAGTCGTGCACCTGGAGCGGAAATCAGACAGCGCTGTTTATTAAAAACAACATCCCCCTTTTACAAAGTCTAAATAAAAAGGAATGAAACCCTATGATTTCATTCCCCCAAGTCATCTTATTTCCTTAAGTTTTCCTGGTCCTTCAGACGGTTCTGCTGATCAGGTTCCCTGCTATGGTCCAGTACACTTTCATTCTTCTTTTCTTCTTGAAGGTCACGTTCTGCTTGTTTTAGATTTTCATTTTTTTCTTTTTTTCCAGACATAATGATCCCTCCTGTTTTCTATATGTTTTCCCTCCTGACAAGGTGTGAAACGTTATTATGTAATGCGTTTTTTTATAAGGCTTTCAGAAAAATCCCTGGTGCCGGATTCTCCTCCTGGTTACACGGTTTTTTCTCTCTTGCTTACCATTTTGTAATTTATATTAAACAAACAGTAAAAAAGTCTGCTTTAGCAAAAGGCAGACTTTTGTTCATCTTTTATGAATTACTTCCCGGTACAGAATTCTCGGCATTGATATACCCGGCGCCATAGATGTTTTCATTTCTATCCTTCCATAAATCTGTACCATTCATGAGGAGCGATCTTACCTCTTCGGGTTTTGCCTGTGGTAATTGTTCAAGAAGGAGGGCCACAATGCCCGCACAGATTGGAGTTGCCATTGATGTACCTGACAGCACAAAATATTGATCGCCAACCCGGTTTGATTTTTGAAGCTTGTCAAGATATGAATTGGGCGAGCGCAATGAAACGATATTCACCCCAGGTGCTAGTATATCCGGCTTGGCCTTTCCAAAAAGGGTCGGCCCCCTGCTCGAAAAGCTTGCCACATCATCATCTTCCCTTGTATCTGAGGTATCATTGTCACTCAGTGCCCCAACAGTTATCACCTGGTCGCTTATTCCCGGGCTTGCAATGGTCCCGGCATCGGGTCCTTCATTTCCTGCCGCCACGCAGACAACAATTCCAGAAGCCCATGCTTTTTCTACTATCTTCACCATCGGGTCATCATTCTCAGATTCATAGGATTGCGCAGCACTTCCGAGAGACATGCTGATAATATCAATCTTGTTGTCAGGGTTGTTTTCATTATAATCCATACACCACTGAACCCCCTGCATGACTGTATCCAGAGATCCGGAACCCATCTTATCCAAGACCTTCACACCGACAATATCAGCTTCTGGTGCTGGTCCGATATATTGCCCTGCAGATGCCGTACCATCCCCGGCTGCATCTCCTGCACAGTGGGTGCCATGCCCATTGTCATCATAAGGATCCGGCCTGTCATTAATAAAGTCCTTAAACCCTATGATTCTTCCTGATAAATCCTGGTGAGGGTATATTCCTGTATCAATGACGGCAATGGTCACTCCCTTTCCCGTCAACTTTCTGCCTTGCCGGATAACATTCTTCGCGTTGGCTGAATCTACTGCGTTATCCAATAAGGCGTGGACTTTTCGGTTAAGATATACTTTTTTAACATGCCGGCAGCTGCTCAAGACTTCTTCCAATCCGCTCGGGGACAAATCTGCACTGCAGCAGGATATCTTGGAGAAATCGCCCTTTACCTTTGAGCGGAAATGATTATTGGTGACTCTTGCAATTTCTGCCGTTCCCTCCAAATGGCAATCCTTTTCGAACTCAATGATGACCGGCAGCTTTTTCATATGCCTGAGAGATCCCTCAAAGAACTTATGCAGGAAGCATGGAGTCCACCTAAAGGGCCTGTATAGATTAAGTATTTCTTCACGCAACGACCTGTCCAGTCGGTGGGCATTCGATCGTACCAATTGTATCATGGAATATCCAAACATTTTTTCACACCCTTTCCGTTTCTATATCTTATTGAAACGAAAAGGGTATGGTGGCGGCGCTTGTCCAATGCCCAATGGAATTTTGTTTTTCATCGAAGCTTACTACTTTAGGATAATGTCTATTAATCAAACGTTTGATGCAAACCTGTTCTCAATTTATTAATAATGATAGAATGACAGCAGAATTATTATATGGGGTGAAGGATATGAGCAGAAAGAAGAAAATCATTACGGCCCTGATTGTAAGCCTGATCATCTTTTTATACGGAGCCTATCGCTTGGGCTTCGAAGAACGGACCGATGAATTTACCGCCCTGCCTCTGACTTTCGCGGTTATAGGGCTTGTAGGTATAATCACGAATCTGGTGAAGTTGAAGGATTCGACTGAAAATGATAACTAAAAAACTCACCCCAGCAGGCGAGTTTATGTATTAACTGTATTTCGGATTAGGTCCATATTGATTACTGCCCTCTTCACTGTCCATGAAGGCAAGCACAAACAATGCAATAGGCCCGAAGACAGGGACCAAACCGATAAGCATCCACCACCCGCTCCTGCCAATATCGTGGAGCCGGCGCACGTTCACTGCCACCACTGGCAGGATGATGAATAACCCATAGAGGCCTGATAGAAGCGTTCTCCAGCCTTTATAATTTTCGATGAATTCAAGTATCCAGAAAATCAGAAAATTAATTAAGGTAAACATCCAATATTCTTTCCGCCTTGCCCTTCCCTCAAAATACAAGTAGTTCTTTATGGATTTGAAATACCATTTCACTTGTGTGTTCCCCCTTTTGTTGGTGGTATTTAATTCCATGGTAGCATAAATAAGCGGGAGACTGGCGGAGTGTGAGGAGAATTTTGATTGAAGCGGACAATTCGGCCAATTGCATGCTCTTTAAGGTACTTCTCTTCTTTTGAACAGGTCCAATCAGGTGACCGGTGAATCTATCGGCGATTACAGTGCAGTTATCAGCGTTTTTTTTGATTTTATCGGCGATTCTGGGGATTTATCGGCGATTTCACCTATTTATCGACCGTTCGACAAAAACCGACACACCACACACTTCTCGCAACACTCACCAACATAAAAAAACACCCAACCCACGCAGGATCCGGTGCTCCACTACTCAATACTATGTATTTTTCACAAGACTGGCCGCTCCACATCTTCCGTCCCGTCACTCTCTTCCAGCGCATAGATCGCCTGGTATAAATGATCGGAAAATGCATCTCCGTTTTCAACTTCCGGTGATGCTTCAAGAGCCTTGATGATGCTGCGAAAGTTATCAACAAGGTGGTCTGTGGACATTCCTCTGCTGACGAGGACACTGTTCAGCCAAAGAGCATAGTCGGTAAAGACTTTCGCTGAGCCCACTCCCGCTGACGTCTCCAAATACTGAAAATGATAAATGTTATCTTCATAACATTTTTGGCGTCCCCGCTCACCATATTTTTCATCCAGCTCTGGATACTTCACATAGATTTCTTTTACAGCGCGGTTGATGACTGTTTCATATTTTTCCCCGATATCGGTCATACCGCCACCACCTTGAACTTGCTGATGGATGGAATGATGGAAGCGAGCTCCTGGTCCGGGTATTTCTTTTCCAACTCATGAATGCGCTTATAGTCTTCACTCTGAATCCATGTCATGAATTGTTCCTTCGAGTCCCATTCCATATGGACCGTGATTTCTCCAGGCTTCTTTTCATTTTGCAGCAGCAGAAAACGCTGGAAGCCATCTGCTTTATCGACTAAACGGGAACGAGAATGATAGATTGAAATCACTTCATCCGCCTTTTCATCCGGTACGACAAACGTCGAGTGTACAATATACATGTATTTCTCATCCCTTTCACTGTTTCTCTGATTCTATTCTATTCTTTAACACACAGAGTCAGTACGGGAAACACGGACCCTTTGGGATTTAAAAAAGGGACGAAGCCAGGTCCGTCCCTCTCCTATATAAATCATTTACTCGTCTGTTTCGTCTTGAAAACTTTCATTTAGATAAGTGTTTTCCGTTGTGGCAAAATTTGTGGACTGCAGGCTTTCCTGCTTATCCAGCCCGAACAATTCATCACGATTTTTCGGTACACCTGTGCCGATTGGTTCTCTTTCCTTCATGACATTTCATCCTTTCTGTTTTTTAGTATGAACCAGACTGCTTCAAACCATGTGAAATTCTATCTCTACTTCTATTGCTTTTACCTTTTCAAGCCGGATACTCTAAAAAGAGTTCCTCCGCTTTGCAAGATATGTTCCCAGTATTTCATTTTTCTAAACTAGAGTTTGCCTATTGGAGTTTCTTCCCTGTGATACCAGAATAATTTTTATGATATCTCTCTTTGCTAATTAGACGAAAGAACAAGGAGCCTTTCATAAAAACAAGCCCTCACCTAAGCGAGAGCCCATACACTTTATTTATCTCCTTCATCATTCCGGATATCCGGTTTGACCGGAGTCATCTCTTCGGCAGCCTCTGTCTGATACTGAAGATTTCCCTGTGCGCTTTTTGTGTTGTCGCGTTGGTGGAAAAGATTCCTATAAAGATACTTATGGTAAAAGTACTCAAACACAGCCACACCTGCAGCAGCAATCAGAGACGGGATCAACACATCATCAACTGGTGTCATATTGGCCAACATGGCCCAGATTAAAACGAAAGCGAGTCCGAAGTCAGCCAGGGAAGCTGTTGTATTACTCGCTCTTCTCAGCATAAATAAATCCCCTGCAGCATAACCGATGATACTAAGTACCAATGAAATCACAAATACGTCGCCTAATGTAATGCCGTAGATTCCTCCAAGTATGATTGCCAACAGTGCAAAACAGGCAGTAAATTTGATGAAAAAAGCTTTTACATGTTCCATCTCTTCACTCCTTTTAACCTTATTTTGCCTAGTACTGCAAGAACTATTCAAAGACTTAGGCAGAAGGCCATAACATTCCCGCTAGAAGAAATATACTGTTAAAAACAAAGGAGCGGCGCCATGCGAGTCTTTTTTTACCCTCCCTTCATTCCGCCCTATATTCCACCGCCTGTTTATAAGTATTATTTTCTGCAGAAGTTCCAGGATATTGAGGAGGTAAAACAGAAACACTATTATCTCGGTACACCAACGGGATCCTTTGTATTTGGCGAATACCTTCCTGCCGGATACATCACGCCTGCTGGTCCTACATCTCCCGCCAGCATAAGGCATCTCTACTGATTCATGACAAAAAAGCAAGCTCGGTTCTCACCCCAGAGCTTGCTTTTTTGTTTAGCTCCTTTTTAATGGAGCTTCAACTTCAATCCTTCATGTGTGGCACTAAAGCCCAATCTTTCATAAAAACGTAAAGCCTCCGGACGCTGCTTGTCGGTTGTCAGTTGAACCAGATGGCAGCCGCGTTCCTTAGCACGTTGGATGGCGTACTGGATCATTTCCTTTCCAACTCCCTGCCCCCTTACAGCTGAAGCCGTCCGCACTCCTTCAATCGTTGCCCGCCATCCTCCCTGGTGCGTGATATAAGGAGTGAACGTAATTTGCTGGACACCGACCACTTCCCCGTCCAGGCAAGCGACAATCAGTTCATTGTTCGGGTCGGCATCAATCGCCTGGAATGCTGTTATGTAACTGTTTGGAAGCGGGTGTTGGTACCGCTCTCTTTTGATCCCGAGAATATCATCTGACAGCAATCTTACAATACTGTCCAAATCTTGTTCTGCTGCTTTTCTAAAAGTCAGGTTCATTCGTCACTCTCCTCCTTTCCACATTATCCGATGCGTTGTGACTAGTTGTCGAGAAACTCGTCCTTCAGAATGCTCATCCTCAATCTGTCCACATAGCCATCCTCCCGCAGCCGGTCCTGGCGCAGGATACCCTCTTCCACAAAGCCCATCATTCTGTAAGACTTAATCGCTTTCTCATTATCTACTTCCACCCGCAGCCAGATTTTATTGAGTGCAAGTGTAGTGAAACCGTATTGAAGCATCGCTTTCATCGCCGCCAGCCCATAGCCTTTACCCCAATACCTCTTGGCTCCGATGGCAATTCCGAGCTCTCCATGTTTATTGAGCTTATCTATATTTTTGATATCAACCCAGCCTATGTGGATTCCGTCACCCGTCTCGATGGCCATTTGCTCATACCCGTTGCTGCGGCTGATGCACATCTCAATCCATTGACGTGTTTCCTCCCGGCTGAACGGCGGATATTTATTCGGCATGTTCAAGTGCCTGGTGACTTCGACATCCAGACACCATTGATAGCGGTCCTCCGCGTCATCGGGGGTCAATTCTCTCAGGATCACTTTTGGTAAAGTGCTTGTTTTCATTAGTTTTGGCTCCTTTATTCTTGTTTTCGGACGTTTCGTGCATTTCACCCCGAGTTAGACGCATAACTCTTGAGTTGGATGCATAACCATTTCGGTTTCGTGCATAACTTTGAAATCAGGCGCATAACCACCTCGTTTTCGTGCATAACAGTCATTCACTCATTTCTGGCGCATTCCTCACTGCCCATTTTTGGTGATCATGGTGGAGCAAAGAATCAGCTTCCGCAATTTCCAGCCAAAATACTCCATACTCAGGCTCATGTACCCGTTCTTTAAGACAAGCCTGGTAAAAGAATCCTTTATTTTGAATGGTTTCATTTTTCGTTGAGGTGTTATACTGCCGAGACCCAGTCAGGAAAGAACTCCTGGATAAACTGCCCAGCTGCATCAATTCCTGTCTTTCTCACCTGCAGATCTCCGTTTCTTGTAAAATAAGAGTTAATCCCATATTCGAGGTTGTGGCTGCAAATGCCTTTATTTCATAAAGACTTGTAAAAAGTTGAGCCAAGGAGGCTCACCGCCCGCCCCGCGGAGTCGCGCACATGGAGTGGAAATCAACGATCAATACATACGAAAACGGGAAGGATTTTTACACCAGGATAAACCGCTGGACCATTCCCGAAAAAAATTGAAACGTTTTTCTACCCCAGGATGTCTAACGGTTGTACAGAAAGGAGGATTCCGTAATGCTGCAGCTTACGAAAGTGAAAAAAGCCAGAAGGGGAAACGACAAAGCATTCCAGGACCTTGTTGAAGCAGAAAAGAACAAGCTCTACCGGATGGCCTATCTTTATGTAAAAAATGAGAATGACGCGATTGATATTGTTCATGAAACAATCTACAAAGCTTATATCTCCATTAAGAATTTGAAGGAGCCAGGCTATTTTTCCACTTGGCTTTCCAAAATTTTGATCAATACAGCTCTGGACTTCATCAAGAAAAACAAAAAAGTGATTCCTTTTGAAGAAATCGAGCGTTATGAGACCAGTGAGAAGGTACATATCGCCGAAAGCCTTGATCTCGTGGATGCCATCGACCGCCTGGAGGAGAAATACAAGACGGTGATCATCCTCCGTTATTACAAAGGCTTGCAAATCAAAGAAATCGCCACCATGCTGGATTGTCCTGAGGGGACAGTGAAAACCAACCTGCACAGGGCCATTAATAAACTGAGAATTGACCTAAGAGAGGAGTGTCTGTAATGAAAGATTCCTTCAAACATGAGGTGGACCAAGTTCCGGTTCCCGAGAAAAAGTTGGACGCAGCCATTGATTCGGCCATACGCCGCGGGAAGAGGAAAAGATGGGGGTTCGCAAAGAAAACCGCTTATTCTGCAGGTGCCGCAGCGGCTCTCTTCTGCATGTTCATCGGTTCTGCATTTGTGTCGCCGACTATGGCTGACATGGCTTCCAAACTGCCGCTTTTAAATCAGCTTTTCGAGTCAAAGCCGGTCTTCCAAATCATTGCTGAAGAATTGAGAGAGGAATATGAAGTAGATGCCATGGGGATGAGCTATACTCCGGAAAAAGAATTTACAGTAGCCGTCACTGGTTCTGAAGAATATTTCCTGAGTAAGAAAGGAGAAATCGAAGAACGGGTTGAAGAACTACTGGCAGCTCGCGGCTACGACGCTTTTACCATAAAAGTTTATCAAGAAGAACCCCACGAAAACACGCCTGAGCAAGAACATCAGGAGCATTTGAACAGGACTTTGCTTAATACTGTCCATGAAGGCCTGAAGAATTACGATTTTGAAATTCTCTCCGTCGGGGGATCTTATAGTGATGAAAGAAAACAAGTTGGTTTGGACATTCCCGATACAGAAACAAGAACAGCCGAAATTGAAGCAACCGTGCAAAAGCTTGTTCAGGATGCAGGGATGGATAAAGTCCAAGTCAGCTTCCAGAAAATCGATATGGCAAAAAGTGAGCAGAACCACCGTTGGACACCTGTGATTACTACGATCAGCGAAGGACTGATGGGCCGAAAAGACTTCCACGTAAAGAAAATTACCAAGTCTAACGACAAGGGATCAATGACCGTATTTGTCACTCTCGACCTCCCTGCCTCGGACAGCCGTGCAAAAGAGCTCGCTGCCCAAACCGAAAAAACCGTGAATGAGTTCATTCAATCGGAAGAGGCGAAAGAGGCCGTACAAGATGACTCCTATAAAATTGTGATATACAGCAAGGATAAAGAAGTGCTGCTGGAAACTGCATACTAAGATGGAAAAGGCCCGCCGGTTGTTTAGGAGGGCCTTCTTGTTTAATTTATTGAAAAAACATGGACTTTCTTCCCCCACCAACACAATGCACCATTCTCCCCAGATATCTTAAACAAACGTTTGGTAAAAATGTTTCTCTACATTTTTGCAGCACAGTGATCCTCTAGTTAGTTTGCTCAATCAGTATTTCGAATCAAATAAGAAATTGTTCAGGTTATTAGTAACCATACTCTTCATCAAGCCGTTCTAATTTTCCTCACACTCATCCACACACTGAAGATGACCAAAGTCCAGACAATTGGATGATGGAGGGTGATGCCCACCTTTGAAACACCCCCGCCCATTTCGAAACCAAGAACGAGAAGGAACAGGACGACGGTTGTCACCAGCGAAAAGATACCGGTCCTTTTCGCTGATTCCTCCCGTTTCGGGATATAGGAGAGCTGGATGCTGACGATGATGATTCCAAACAGAGTTGTCACTGCCCATTTCGGTGTTTCATGTGCAAAAAAGTCAATGTACAATAGGCCTGCAAAACAGAGTAGGTAGATGCTTTCGAGGATTATTCCTGCTGTCTTTTTCATTTTTGGTCCGGCCATCTTCTTCTCACTTCCTCCACCACTGCTTGGGGACGGTCCCAATGCAGAAGATGAGTCGCTTCAGAAATATCTTTTACTTCAGCGCGAGTTTTTTGCTGAAATCGTTCAGCCTGGTTCTTCCTGTCTTCCACCAAGTGATGAGGCAAAGTGGCTTTCAATAGGAGAATTCCAGGCGGCATGTCTTCAAAAATGTCCTCTATATCATCCTTGTGCATCGCCTTAATGATATTGGCCCCCGTCGTCCCTCTCGCATGCCAGTAAATTCGGCCGTCTTTTCTGAGCCCCAGATCCTCAGCAGCTTTTTCTTTTAACGGCGTCCAAGTCATTGTTTCGCTCTTCACCAGTGTCAGAAACTCATCCCAATTCGCCCATGTCTGTTCAAAATCCTTTTCATAGTAAGCCATTTCCTGTTCCATAGATTTTCCTCCATGACGTTTGCTTTGATAGCCGCCGTCTATGAAGATGGAGCCTTTGACTCTGTCCTGATATTTTTTCAGATAAAACAAGTGAACGAAGCTTCCCCAAGAGTGAGACAGGAAATAGAAATCTTTCAGTTCGAGAGTAGCGATGATATCTTTCAGCCACTCTGCCATTCTCGGCATCTCATAGTCTTCCGCATTGGGAAAGGCTGGTGTTTTGCCGTGACCGGGTGCATCAACTGATATAATCCGATACTCGCCTTTAAGCTCTTCGGCCACATCAATGAAGCTCAGACTCGTGCTTCCCAGGCCATGCAGACAAAAGATGACCGGTATATTGCCGCTGCCCCACTCCGTGATATGCACCGGCATTGTGCCGTTTTCTATAAAATACCGTTTCATTGTGTTGTTCTCCTCTCGTTGGTGCGATCAGTTATGGCTCTTGGTACAGGCCTCACCTTTGTCGGTCTCCTACCAATCTTCAAAACTCCGTAATGAGCGGCTCGATTAGTAGTCCCGGAAAACCAGATCGCTGGAGACCGGTTTGCGGCCAATCTCTCTTGCCCAGATAGAAAGCTGACCGATATGATGAATTTCATGTGAAATCAGATGTTTGATGATCTTTTCATAGGTGATGACATATGTACTGCCATCCCGGTGTTTTTTTGTAAGTGTTTGGCTGGCTTTTTCTTTGTCCCAGGATTGAAGGAACTGTTCTGTTATGGGTTGGGTCAGGTTTGTAAACTCCATGGCTTCCTCAAGAGAAGAGACACCTTCCTTCATGATGACCGGTGTTCCCTGCATCTGGTTGACCCAGATTTGTTCACCGTTAGCTACGTGGAACAGTGTGGCCAGGATGCTCCCCATTCCACCGGGCCGCTCTTTTGTTAGCTCCTCAGGCGGCAGTTCGCGGGACCATTCAAACCAATCCTGCCTTACTTTCCAGTTGTATCTGAACATATCCAGCATCGTTTTTCTCCTTTAGATTCGGGGCGTGCCAGGCACGACCCGGTTTTTGTCGAACCAACTTTAATTGACGCAATAAATCTGAGTTAGACGCAATTCTCACGGATTGGACGCAATTAATTTCTCCCAGACAGACGCAATTCCATCACAAACCCCTTAATCACACAGGGTTTCCTTCTCCGGGTTCCTTAAAAATTCAAACAGAAGGCGGATTTGAGACTCTGTATTGCGGTCAACGGATAATTCCGGGAGCTGATTCTCATCAAAGAAGCCGATCTCACTCGTTTCCAGACCGGCTTCAGGGTTGCCGCCGATGAGCTCGCATTGGATGAATATTTTATAGTAGTGAAACGGCTGCGGCGGATGAGGATGTTTGTAATAATCGAGCAGGGCCAAAAGCTTTTTATATTTGACCTCATAACCTGATTCTTCCTTGATTTCTTTGATGACGTTTTCTGCAGGTGACAGCCCGACATCGCAAAATCCTCCTGGCAGTGACCATTTGTTATTGTTTTTTTCTTTTACGAGAAGGATTTTGTTATCTTCAAAAACCACTCCCCTTACGTCTGCTTTTGGCGTTTGATAGCCTTTTTCAAGGGCGAAGAGCCCTTTGACCGTCTCTTTTTCAACGTCAGTATACTCAGCCATGATCTCAGCGCTCAAATCCCGCAGCTCTTCATACCGTTCGATATCGTACACGTCTTTTGAAAATGCCAGCCCTGACTGTGATATCGATTGGATCTTTTGGGCCCACTCCAGCCATTTGTGTTTCATGTCCCATTCCCCTTTTCCAAACAAAAACGCTGCTTCATGTTGAGGCAGCGCTATCTTTTTTTGAGTAAATCTATGATATAAAACAGCAGGCTGATGATAAAAGCAGCGAGAAGAATGAGCAGCAGTACGCCTGTTTCCACTATTTCACCTGCAAACATCGCCAGGGGGAAAAACAGGGACACTGATGCAAGCAGCACCAGCAGGAAGATGATGAAGTATCTCATCAAACAAACCTCTGCTCGACTTTGCCCTTTCCATCCGCCACTTCAACTACCCCATAGGCTCCATTTATGAACGTCACCTGCGGGGGCATATGTCCACAGTCTATATCATAGACAACCGGTACACCCAGTTCATCAGCCAACTCCTGATAGACATCTTCCACCATAAAATTGCCGACTGGAGCATTGGCATCACTGCGTCCGAACAGGATTCCCGAGCAATTTTCAAACCAGCCGCCATACTTCATCTGAACCAGCGACCTTCTTAAATCGGTTACATTCATGTCACAGTTTTCCATGTACCATAAAACCGGCTCACCCGGAATATGCTTTTCACGGAATCCAGCTACATCACCAAAGTCGGTACCGATGAGATGACGGATAACATCAATACAGCCGCCGAGCAGCCTTCCTTCAACTTTTACCGCCGCACCTCCTGCTGTTTTCCACTTCGTTTCTTCCGTGAGATGAAATACACATGGTGAAGGAGTATCGTGTTCCCAACTTAATTGATATTGGGGAGAAGAGTGCTGGATGATCGTGCCGCCTGGTTCTGTTGATAAGACCGCTTCCCATTTTGCTGTCGTTTCATCCCAATACTCGCCTCTTAGATCTACAAAATTCGTTCCATGCGCTGTTGCGATACCCGTTTTCAGCGTGATCGCCAGCATGAGGGCACTTGTATCCGAGTAACCCAAAAGCCATTTATTTTTTACAGAGGAATAATCAATATCCTGCAGGACTTCAATCAGGAGCTCGCCGCCCCATGGCG
Source organism: Bacillus sp. SG-1 (assembly GCF_000181495.1). Taxonomy (GTDB): domain Bacteria; phylum Bacillota; class Bacilli; order Bacillales; family Bacillaceae_B; genus Rossellomorea. The sequence goes on along the minus strand of NZ_ABCF01000003.1, from coordinate 14,829 downwards.
GGATGATGATATCGATTTTTTCGTTTCGCATCATTTCATTGAATTCTGCCGCCCGTACTCTGGATGGAGCAGACTTTGCTTTATCCTGAGTCCAAGCGGTTTCTCCCGTCACGACATTGAACCCCCTCGAACTCATTCGCTCAATGGCAAGCCTGAACATGCTATGAAGTTCTGCCCGCACTCCTGAAGAAGGGGCTGTGACGCCGATGGTTGCTTCTTTTTTTAACGTTGGATAGCTTATCATGTTTATCAGTCCTCACTTCTTGTCTTGATGAGTAATTCGAGATTTCTGTTGGGTTTCCTTCTTTAATATGTACTCAACCCACGATGGCCGGCGGGACAATGGTTCACCAGCGCTGACACAAGGGACCTCACATTTCTCAAGTGACTGCCGTTGTGTATTGTTGCTATTTGAATGAGAAAGTTGATTTCCACTCCAGGTGCGCGACTCCGCGGGGCGGGCGGTGAGCCTCCTCGGCTGCGCCTGCGGGGTCTCACCTGTCCCGCTAATCCCGCAGGAGATCACACACCTTCCGCTCCAATCAACCGTTCGTAAACAAATTCAGAAGAGGTGGTGTCAGGAGCAGTAATCTTTAGAATACAGTCTTTTAAAAAATAGTAGTGCTGCAAGGCTGAAGCAAATAAGTAAAATCACCACCGGACCAGCGACTGAAGGACTCCCGATGTCTTGTTCCACCAATTCATAGAGCGCCTTGTGATTAAAGCCGGGTTGAAACAATTCTCCATCCATCAGCATAAGGGTTCCATTCGGTCCACCCACGGGCAGCGCGTATTTGGAATAGCTCTCTTTTTCTAAAAATAAGAGAAATTCGCCGCCTTCTGCCTGAAACTCTATCATTCTCGAAATATCTTGCGTGTAAATTCCCGCAAGCAAGGAGGACGGCGGTTCTCCCTTGATCGTCTTGCTTATCCTGAACTCATAAGGCCTGTAAAGACGTCTCACGGTTCTCATAGGATCTTTAGAAAAATCATACTGTCCGACGACGATGATGTTTGCTCTCTCCATCACTTCTTCCGGCTCTAATGTAATCCATTGAGTCGCCGACGTTTTGAGATTGATCATTAACAGCAAAATGGTAAGTAACACGATTTTTTTCTTTTTCATACCTTACTCCTTTTTACTACATTAGACGAAGGAGCAGGAAGGATATCGCTGTTACTTCACACCTTTTTCCAAGAAAGTGATTGTGCCATTGTCTGCGTCTAGTTCAGCTTCAATCCCGATTGGGAAGACATGCGACGGGAAGGTGTGCCCTATGTCCACATTGGTCATGATCGGAATCTGGCGGTCACCCATGACTTCCATCAGAAGATCTTCAAAGGTGAACGGAGCATGGCAATCATTAAAGTGTTCATGTTTACCCACAATCAACCCGGCTATGTCATCCAGAACGCCGGCAAGCTTCAGCATGCTCAAGGAGCGTTCCTGGATCGCCATATCTTTAAAAGAATCTTCTATAAAAAGGATTGCTCCTTTCAAGTCCGGGAAATACTCTGAGGCAATGATTCCTGACATTGTGTTCAGATTACCGCCGATCAGCTTTCCGCGTGTTTTTCCTTTTCTTAGTGAGTTCCATCCTGAATTCGGGACCAGTTTTTTGGCTCTGTCCTGCGTCCTCCAATCCAGCATTTCTTCCGTCCATTCTGAAGGAATTTCCAGCGTGTGCGGACACTCATGGGTCTGCATGACTGTATTTTCAAAGTATTCTCTTCCCTTCGGAAGCATCTCCGGATATTCGCCGAAGGATGGCACAATGGCTGGGCCATAGAAGGTAGTCAACCCGGTCCTGCTATAAATGCCTAACAGAAGCGCCGTGACATCACTGTACCCCATGATAATTTTTGGATTCTTTCTCAAAGTTTCATAGTCTATGTAGAGAAGCAGGGAGTTGGAGTTTGTCCCTCCGATGGTGCTGATGATGGCTTTTATTTCAGGATTACGGATAAAATCATTGATTTCTTCTGCACGGTCTCTGATGGAAGCTGAACGGTAGCCTTGAGAAAGCTTGGAGCACTTACCTTCTATAACGTTGAACCCCATCTTTCTTAGTTGAGCCAAACCTCTTTCATATCGTTCACTGAACAAAACGGGTGCAGGAGTGGAAGGGGTGATAATCCCTATCGTATCCCCCTCTTTTAATCTCTCAGGCTTCATCATGAGCGCAGATCCCCCATCAAAGCTACTTGATAAGGGAAAAGTTCCGCTGTCATGACTCCCTCTTTTACAGCAGGATCGCCATTCATTATGGACAATGCTTCTTCATCGGAGTCTGATTCGAAAATGACGATTCCGAAGGTGGATTCATCCAGTCCTTTGGTTTTTCCGGCCAGTATCAGCTTTTTCCCGTTCAACATTTCCTGCAGATAGCCGAAGTGTTGTGACACTATTTCATTTTCTTTTTCTGTCCAGTTTTTTTCATCTGTCAATCTTTCTATCAATTTTAATTTATACAGGAATTGTTTTCTTTCCATCCCTCATTCTCCTTTAAATGACTATTGGACCGGAGACGGCTGTTTCTCCCATTCTGTTGGTCCTTCGGTAGAATCGATATATCTTCTCCAGTATTCGCCGGTTTGTTTATCGAAAATTATGATGTTGTTATCATTCGGCGATAGGAATTCATATCTGTACTCTTCATTTTGTTGTACAGGTTCAGGATTCTCACCAAGGGCGCTGGAAATGAGCCATGCTCCCAATACTATACAGAGCCCCAGTATTATAATCGCTATCGATTGAAGATTCTTATTCATATATATCACCTCACTATTTTTACCCTACCATAATTCCTCCTTTGATTGTCTGATTTTTTTGTTAATTAATTGGATTTTTTTAAAGAGTAATGTTTTTTAAAATATGGTGTTGCTTGATTTCCGCTTCAGGTATACGACTCCGCGGGGCGGGCGGTGAATTACAAAGCGGAAGCGGCCGTTCAGCGACGTACAGATTTTAGGACTCTCGCATGAGATATAGGAATCACGAAGAGCTTTAGCGATTCGATGATGACTTATCGCAAGGAGAGAGACCGAAATCTGCTAGTCACTGGCCGCGGAGCTGGATTGGCCTCCTCGGCTTCGCCTGTATAAAAAGTGGAAGCGCCCCGGTCAGCCCCGACAGGCAAATGTTCCTCATCAAAAAAAAGGTGATCTTTCCTTTTATTCTATGAGGGTTATTTGACTCCGAGGGGCTGGGTTACGTTCCAGTGGGTACGTAACCTCGGGCGCTGCAACTGGATTGGGGGTCTCACCTGTCCCGCTAATCCCGCTGGAGGTCGCATACCTTCCGCTTAAATCAACCGCGAATCTATCTATAGTCACTGAAAAAGGCGTTTTTAGACTAAGGAACGTGACCAATTTATTACTGGAATCCATAGTGCCTATTCAGAAGTAAAAGGAGTAGGACCACAAAAATATTCCGTATATAATTTTGAATAACCCTTTACTAACTACATTGCCAACCGAACAAATGATGTGTACATTTTTTCGTCCTCGTTCGACAAAATTCATCATCATAGTCATATAATGGAATGTATGGATTTCCAGACTTTCCCCATTTACAGCTCAATTTATGTTACGATGAATTTAATCACATATTATCTAGGGTCCTTTCGACTTCTCTTAGTCATACCTATTTATGGGAAGGAGCATGAAGAAATGGAGAAAATCAGCGTTTTCCTAGATGACATTCGCAAGGCACCCGATGGCTATGTCCTCGTAGAAACAATTGACGAATGTTTGAATCTATTGAAAAACTACGACATCGAACATCTGTCATTGGATCACGATTTACTAAACAAGACCAGGGACGGCACCATGCTGGTTCGAATTATGGTTCATGAAAAACTTTTTGCCAACCGCATCACAATTCATTCTGCAAACTCGGTGCGTGGCAAGGGAATGTATAAATCTTTAAAACAAGCACAGCAAGATTTAATTATGCCTTCCACCATTACCGTATCTTTACGCCCTCTGCCCCTGTACACTTATCCCCCCGGATTTTTGGAGCACTATCAAAACACAATTTAATCTCATCACTCAAATAAAATCTCATTCATATATTGCAACCTCATGTTATTTGAATAGCGAAACGTCTAAAGGGCAGACTTCATTGGCTGCCCTTTTAAGTTTGCCGCACGCTTTAACACTCTAAAGCACTGAAAGGGACAGTCCCTCTTAGTGGATTAACGCGTTACCGCACGAAGAGGGACTGTCCCCTATCGCGCTTTAACGCGTTAGTGATTGGAAGAATCCTCCACGTTTAGCTGGCGTTTGTTGTGCTAAATACCTTCTAGGATGAGATTAAGGAGGGGTAATTGTGGATGTGAATTCTTATGTCAATTTCATTTTGGTTGGCTGTGTGGTCATTGGTGTCTTGCTGACTTTGAAATCCCGCCGTTTTTGGATCCCCTATCTACATATCATTGCGACTATCTGGGTCTTAGCCGGCGGTTTCGGCTATTCTCTTCTGTTCAATAACGAATCGACCATCGGGTATTTGTTTGTTTTCGTGATCGGACAGATTTTCTGGGCCTTTCTATTTGTGTTCATTGCACAGGTACTGTCCTGGCTAGTCCGTTCTCTGCCGCTGCGTCACAAACAGGAGATCGGCTGGATGTTCCTTGTCGGCTTTCCGCTTACTTTTTCGGTTACAATCCTATAAAACGTTTTTCAAAGCTATCAACCTAATATGGATTGATGGCTTTTTGTTTAGGTTTTATCTCACCCTGGAGGCACAACAATCACAATCTGTCTCTGTTAAACCGATTTTTTGAAACCTCCCGTCCTATCATCCGTATTTATAGAAAAGGAGTGATTTCAATGGAAGCCTTGATCGGTTTAGGTATTTTTATTTTGGTTTTAGCAGGCGGACTTTTTCTCTTTAACACGTTGATGGGATATAAAAAAGATCATATCGTCATCGACTTTGATGAACGGTATTTTCAATTCAATGAGTATATTCAGGCCATTCATCGTGAATTGGAGAAAAGAGGACGAGATGTAAAGTATGAGGGCGATGGACGATTCGTCATCGACGGAAAGAGTTATCTTTTTATAGAAAGGAACGTCAGCATGGGCGGAGTTCCCTTGCAAAGAACCATTTTAAAACCGGAATAAATAATAACCTCCCAACTAATAAATGGAGTACTTGGTCAAAAAAATAGACTTAGTTCAATGGAAATCATGTCCTTTCCCTATGGTATGGAGGATTCGAATAAATAAACACACACAGATTACCAGATATAAGTAGTTCAGTTTTGGAATACAAAACTAGAAAAAGCATTCATTAATCGAGAAAGTCACCAAGAGAAGAGGAAGTTTAGTTAAAATAAGGGAAGATTTTTCCGTTAAACTGCAGAATTTAGCTGAGGAGAGGTAAATAAGGGAAGGATTTTCCGTTAAATATGCTCAGCAGCCCAATTTTCATGTTTTTTTAGTTAATAGCGGAAGATTCTTCCTCTATTTGACCTACTTTCCTCGACATTTCTTACTTAAGAGAAATTTCTTCCTTTATTATATAAGCTAATGGTGCAGGTACTTTTTTGGGGGCCTTGCTTCTATGGCGGAGGAGTGCCAGGAATAAAGAATCGCTTGTTGAACAAACGAGGGGCTTGTTTTGAGGATAGAAAGTGGACTTGTTAAGTTATTTTAATCTCTATAAGAACGAATTAACCATAATGGATAAAATCCGTTATGGCTTTTTATACCATTACACAATGAATTTGCCACGTAAATAATATATTTCAGTGTTGCGGTTATAGAAACGAAAACACACTTGAAAGTAAAAGATATGCTGTACTATCAATAAAAAAATAGCATACGAATAATGGTGCGGATTCGTATGCTAAAGACTATGAATTTTTATGGTTTGTACCTCTAAATTGAACTACATAAACCAATTACTGTGTATTTTTTGATTTAAATTTAGTAAGGATTATTCCGCTAATCAAGCAGCGCCTTTTTGCACTCCGAAACCGAACCAGTTAGGCCAGTATAGGACCACTGAATACAAGTCTATTTATTATAAAACGGAGACAGCTGAAATGTATCATCAGTCATAATGTATTTGTGTAATTGTTCCAACGTTGTATTCAATCTGGGATTTAAACGATGCGAATCGTATGCACAAACAGAAAGCATACGTGCTTCTATAACAAAGTCATCTGCGGAGGATTCGAATTTCCTAAGTAGTTCTTCATCTGGTTCGGTTGAAGCCCATTCCACTTGAGCCCACGTACGAATTGAAGAATTAAATTTTTTCAAGACAGAAAGGTCTTTCTGAAAATATTCTATAATCACCTTTGTGTTGAAATCTCCACTTGATAGGTAATAATCAAAGTTGTTTACCAGAGAAATACACTGTAGCTGTTCATCACTAAATATACTATCAATCTTAGATTTTATTTTTAAGGTAGTTCTCATGTTTTCAATAATGAGGATATGTTGTTTTCTTTCTATTCCAGTTTTGATAAAGGAAAGTAACTTGTCGATGTAAACTTCTTCATTCTGGAATCGATAAAAAACATGCCCTTCAGTTAGGGTTTCTAGGCTGTTTGTTTGATCACTTGAATTATTAATGTCTGCTTGCGTGAAGTCTAATGACATATGCTAAAGTCTCCTTTCCGTTAAGGGAAAGTAACTAAAAAACTCTCAAGCTTCCCATTAGTCGTTTCTTCCACCTAACATTAACACATTAGTTCTTTTTAGTACAAGGAAAGTATCGGGTAAAGTAATCTCTCCGAAGAACTAAATTTTGACTTCCACACCTCGTATTCTTCCATATCTCTATTTGATAATATGTGTTGTTGTATACACTTGGCAACTAAAACACACTTGTTATCAACACAAAAAAACGCACTGTATTTCACAATAAAATACAGTGCGTTTTACTTTGTTATTTACTTGTTCGGTTCCGAAATAAACCTGTTACCTTGAGGTTAATTTCCGGCTCAAGCAGTAGCAGGTTCTTTATCCCCGCTGCTTTTACCTTTTATGAAGAACTGAAGCGCCAGCATGATGACAAACAAGATCAATCCGAAGATGTCTGTCATTCCTTCTGGGTAGATCAGCATGATTCCGGCCGCAAGACAAAGTACACGCTCGATAGCCGTCACTTTGCGGTACCAGAAGCCGATCATGGCTGCTCCGATGGCCATCATACCAGTGATGGCCGTGAATACAACCCATAACAGATATGGAATTGTCGTGTCGATCATCAGAAGTTCCGGTGATAAGACGAACATATACGGAATGATGAACGCGGCAATTGCCAGCTTGGCGGAATTGAGTCCGGTTCGTATCGGTTCGCCTCCCGATACCCCTGCGGCGGCAAAGGCAGCAAGAGCAACCGGCGGTGTGATATCCGCGATAATTCCGAAGTAGAACACGAATAAGTGAGCAGCAAGCTCAGGTGCACCTAGTAAAATAATCGCCGGTGCTGCGATGGTGGATGTGATAACATAGTTCGCTGTTGTCGGTGAACCCATTCCAAGGATGATGGAAGCCACCATCGTGAAGAATAAAGTTAATAACAGCTTTCCTTGAGCAGAGTTAGTTAAGTCTCCGGCAAGGTCAACAAGTCCGTTTGCCATTGTCAGGCCAAGACCTGTTTTCGTTACTACCCCGACAATGATACCCGCAGCAGCCGTCGCAGCTGCAACGGAAAGAGCTGTTCTCGCCCCATCAACCAGGGCATCCACCGCATCTCTCCAATCGATTCGTGTATCTTTGCGGATGGCACTGATGGCAATCGTCGCAACGATCGACCATAGGGCCGCACGCATAACACTCATTCCGGAGAACAATAGGATGATAACTGTCAGGATCGGCAGCAACAAGTAAATTTTCTTAAAGACTTCTTTTCTATCCGGCATTTCTTCATCTGTTAACCCTCTTAAGCCGATTCTCTTTGCTTCAAAGTGGGTCATGATCCAGATTCCTGTAAAATAAAGCAAGGCTGGAATCGCGGCAGCTTTTGCGATTTCCCAGTAGGAAACCCCGCCGATGAATTCAACCATCAGGAATGCGGCTGCACCCATGATCGGCGGCATTAACTGACCGCCCGTCGATGCGGCTGCCTCTACCCCGCCGGCGAACTCTTTACGGTAACCCAGCTTTTTCATCATAGGGATCGTGAATGAACCCGATGTTACAACGTTAGCAACTGAGCTTCCGCTGATCGTTCCTTGCAGGGCACTTGAGAAGATTGCGACTTTCGCCGGTCCTCCAGTTCTTTTTCCGGCAAGAGAAACAGCGAGATCATTGAAATACTGACCTACACCGGTCTTGACCAGAAACGCCCCGAACAATAGGAACAGGAAGATGAAGGTCGCTGAAACATATAACGGTGTCCCAAGAATTCCTTCACTTGTAAAAAACATTGTTTTGACGATGGCATCAATATCATACCCTCTATGTGCCAAGAATCCAGGCATGATTCTTCCATAGTACATATACAGCAGGAAGGAACCGGCGATGATTGTGATTGGCAAACCTACAGCTCGGCGTGTTGCCTCAAGTACCAGCACCACTGCAATGATCCCGACTGTAAAGTCAGCCGTTGTCATGATTCCGATCCTGCTGACTATATCGTCCTGCATAATCGTCCAGTAGCTTCCGACGACTATGGACAATAATGCAAGAATAATGTCATACCAGGCAACTTTGTCCTTGCGTGATCTCTTTTTGCTTGCAGGGAATAATAAGAAGATTAGCGATAATGCAAATCCTAAGTGAATGGATAGAAGTAATTGCCTGGGAATGAATTGAAAAATGGAGGCTGTCAGCTGGAAAAGCGAAAATGCCAGCAATCCAAAGAATACGATCCATTTGACGATTCCCGACTTGAATTTTCTCGTGGAAGACTCAGGATCATATTTTTCCAACAGCTCTTGCTGCTGCTCAGCTGTCAGTGACTCGAAGTGTTTTGAGTTGTTATCCATCAAGGATCACTCCTTTCCAAAGTTGAAATAATGATTGTTTCTGTACACTCATGCGGATGAGTGTTCCTTGTTTAAAGTAGTCAGCCAGTTTGTATACCTTTTCATTGTATATGAAACGATGATTTGCCGCTACTCGTCCGATAGAGATATCAATAAAAGGAAAAGTCCGGTTCATATTGCTGATCTTATACCGTCCGTCTTCTGTTCTTCCAAAAACCTCTTCTCCTGTTGCCCCCCCGGGCATCCCAATCGCTGTGTCTTCATAAATCAGGGTTGTCTGGACGATGTTCATATATTCATCCGCTTTGTACACCTCACGGACATCAGAAAGATGAATGGAATGAGTGTAAAGGATGGAGAACTCACTCTCTTCTCCTGATTTCAGCGGAGCCAGGACCTTATCCCCCTCTGTTTTAAGAGACACCAGGACAACGCACCGTTGGAAGGGAACGAATAACAGAAGGAGCAGTGTGCCTGCTGCAAGGAATGCAGCCGTTCTTTTCCACTTCATGCTTCAACACTCTTTTCATACTTTTTGGAGAAAAAGAATATTCTTCCAAATTCCGTTCTTCATAACAAAAGAATAGACCGATAAGATCGGCCTATTCCATCTTGCCTGAAGAAAGTATATTAGTCTTGAGAGATTCCTTTTTCTTCAAAGTATTTTGCAGCTCCAGGATGTAGTTCGATACCCATTCCTTGAAGTGCATTTTCCGCACTGATCAGTTCACCCTTCGCATGGCTGATCTTGTCTGTATTTTCGAAGATGGCTTTCGTTACTTCATAGATAACATCTTCAGAAATTTCAGAGCGTGTTACAAGCATTGCGCGGACAGCAACTGTTTCGATATCGCTGTCAATTTTGCTGTAAGTGCCGCCTTTGATTGTATCTTTTGCATAGTAAGGATACTTTTCAATCAACTCGTCTGCTTTATCAGCTGAGACAGGAATGATGACGATATCTTGAGTAGCCGCAAGTCCTTCTACAGCACCTGTTGGAGTTCCAGATGTGATGAACGCTGCGTCGATCGTACCGTCTTGGATACCCGTTGTTGAATCATCGAAAGAAAGGTTGCGTGCTTTCAGATCGTCAACACTCAATCCATGAACTTCAAGGATTTGTGTAGCATTCAACAATGTACCAGATCCCGCTTCACCGACAGAAACGACTTTCCCTTTCAGGTCTTCAACCGATTCAATACCAGAACCTTTAGTTGTAACGATTTGGATTGTCTCAGGGTATAACGTACCGATACCTTGAGCATTTTCTACTTTATTATCAGCGAACATTTCTGTTCCTTCAGTCGCATAAGATGCGATATCTGTTTGTGTGAAGGCGATTTCAATATCTCCAGCTTTAATGCTTGCCATATTTTCAGCAGATGCACCAGATGTTGATGCTGAAGATTCAATTCCTGCTTCATCTGAAATGATTTTTGCAAATGTACCGCCAAGTGGATAGTATGTACCACCCGTACCACCTGTAGCAATTCCGATAAAGTCTACTTCTGTTTCTCCGCCTTCACCAGATCCACCGCCGCTTCCGCCGCCGCAAGCTGCCAGAATCATAGTCACTGCAAGAAGAATCACAGCACTGAATGATAAACTTCTCTTTTTCATGGTCATTCACCCCTATAAATTTTTTTAATAACAAAGATAGTTTAACATAATCTGTAACAATATTGTAAATAAATTCACTTTTCAATTATTAATGATAATTGGTAATTATACACCATTTTGCATTACAACAAAATATAGTGTAAGCGGAGCCAATTCAGAGTACGCTTAGCGACATCTGTCCCATAAGTATGTATGAACTTATTTAGTTTTGAATATTATTACATGAAATGCAAACTTCGAGCTTTGTATCTCTATTCTATCAAATCTTTGCTAATTTTAAAAATTATTTCAGCATAATGGTTAATGCGGCACCCAAAATACATGTTACCTACTAATTAGTATGTAATAGACCCGGGATGCCCCCGGGCCCTTTTTATTGATTATCTTTTAGGAAAATCATCGTCAAAACGATTCGGCTGGTTATCAATTGTACCGTCTTCATTCATTGAAGATGTCCAATCATCTTTTTGATTTTCCTGAGCCTTTCTTTTTGCTTTTTCTTTATCGACTGAGATATCAGATAGATTGTTTTCCATCTTGCTCAGGTAATTAGATGCAAATTCTCTTCCTCCAAGTCCGAATGAAAGGCCGAATGCCAAGGCAACTCCTCCAAGGACAAGGATGAACGCAGAATTAACGATGGATTGTGCAATGCCAAGCTGATCAAGCGCCATGAAAAACGCCATGATGATGATCGCATATTTTGCGACTGCCGCCAGCACATTCTTGTTGTTTCCATTCAGAATGCTGGTCAACACTTTCTTCGCGATATTTCCAAGGTACAGTCCGACAGCCAGAATGACAATCGCTGCGATGACGCTCGGGATATAGGCGAATACACCCGTAGCCAGTGTCACAAGGAATTCAAGTTCAACGATCTGCAGTGCTTCCACAATGAACAGCAAAGCTACAACAAAATGAACAATGTAACCAAGGATCTTCGTAATCGTGAGTGAATCAGTTGACTCTCCCGGCTTCCAGCTTCCCACTTTCATATTGCTCATCAGGGAGTTGATGCTCAATTGATCAAGGAAGTTGGTTGTCCACTTGCCTGCCATGCGTCCTGCCCAAAGACCGACCAGAATCAGTACGATGGCTACAGCGATATTCGGCAGCATCGTCAGAACATCATTAAGCATGTCGATTGCCGGTCCTGAAACTCCTTCGATATCAAGTTTCTCCAGTGCGGCAATAACAGTCGGAATCAAAATCAGGATGAACACGATATTGCCGACAAGGGAAGAAAGAGTCGTACCGTTCAGGGTGTTGTTTAATCCAAGTCGACTTCTCAGCTTTTCCAAACCAATTGTATGCAGAAAGTTTGTCACAATTGTACGGACAAGCTTGGCAACAAAGTATCCCACAAGGACAATCAATGCCGCTGCAAGCAATTTAGGAATAAATGCGAGCATACTGTTCAGCATATCCGTGAATGGCTCGGATATACCTGTAATATCCAGCGCTGAAAGAACTGCCGGCAAGAACAAGAGAAGAACAAGGTAGAACAAGACCTTAGCTGTCTTATCAATGCCTGCATGTGCATCCTTTTCAGTGTCTGCCAGTTTCCATTTCACAAGCAGATGATCAAAGTGAGAAGCTTCACCAAGCTTGCGTACACCGTAGCTGACTAACTTTGCTATAGCGTAAGCAACAAGAAGGATGAGAGCTGCTTTAAGGATGTTATCAATCGCACCGAAGATAGAATTCATCAGATTTACCAGCGGTTCTGCGATCAGATCAAGATTTAAGATGTTTAGTGCAATGATGAATACGATTAAGAGTAAAATCCAATATACGATTTTACTGATAATTTTTTCAGATGAATATTTTTTGTTAGGGATATGAGAGAATAACTTGTCATCCATCCCGGTTCTGTTCAGCAGTTTGTAAACCGCCTTTTCAACCCCTTTGGCAATAAGCCACCCGATAAGAAGAACTACTAGTGCAAGAATAAAATCGGGGAGCTTTCCTAAAAATCCCTCAAAATTGTACATATTCATGTTATTCATCTTTTCAACTCCTTTGTCTTTTTCTAACCCTCCTTTTCCCATTGGTGTTGTTCCTTAAACACCGGGGGATTTCAACTTTAAAAATTCTTTTGGTAGACATCATTCTTGTGATGTATAAAACTGATTTCCGCTCCAGGTGCGTGACTCCGCTTCAACCAACCTATATTTTTTTAAATCTTGAATTAAAAACCAAAAATTTTGCGAAAACACATTTTAAAAAGAATGAAATAAAAATAGAGCTCCGCATTGAACGGAGCTCTATTTTTTCCATACACGTTATATACTGGCTTGAAAAGGGAATCGGACAAAAGATGATTCAACTTTCAATTTTTGCTTAAATGTCGTTCCTTGTTGCGGCTCCCCTTTATTCCAAACGCTCGTTTACTAACTCAAATTCCGGAATCAATTCAGATAACGGCACCGCCTTCGCTTCATTGAGGTATACGGGAATATACTCTCTTAAAACGTTCACCATCTTGGTCCCTGTGATGCCGACATGGCCAATTGCAATGACCTCGTCGTCTTTTTCCAAACGTTTTACAACACGATTGGCTTGTTTCACGATATGCCTTGTAGTATATATATCGTCAAAAAACATTTCATTTTCCAAGAGGGGCACTCCTATTTCTTCCGCCAGTTCAGGGATGACGGATTTAGGTGTAGTCCTGCTGTCCAGATAATAAAGGCCCCTTTCTTTGCAAACCGTCAGGACCACTCTCATCACCCGCTCGTCCGCCGATGCCCTGGATCCCATATGATGGTTCATACCGACGGCGAATGGTACCGAATCAATTGCCGCTTCAACCCTTTTTCTGATTTCCTCATTACTGAGGTCAGTGGTGATTGCTCCCGGTCCGAGCCAACTCCGCTTTCCTTTCAACGGTTCCATGGGCATATGGACTATCACTTCATGGCCTAACCGGTGTGCCAGGTCTGCATCTTCCTTGGTCGTGTCCATCAGCGGCATCACTGCCACGGTCAAGGAAATGGGAAGCTCCAGCATTTCCTTTGTGCCCTCCATATTATTACCGAAATCATCAATGACAATGGATAGGGATCTTTTCTTTAACGAGGAAGGTTCAGGTTCTTTTGCTGAAACATTCCCGGTAGCAAACAATAGAGCAAGCATACATAACACAATGATGTTTTTCATAATCTCTTCCTTTTTAGCTTAGTATGCCAATAAACCGGTTGATTTATCGACCTGGTAAAAACACCCGGTTTTTAAAAAAAAACGCTGAAAATTAATTCAGCGTCAGGAAATTACTTACTTATTAAAATGATTACTGGAAGAGCAGGTCAGGAGAAGTTCTGTCAAATCCCAGAATTCCCACTGAGTCTGTCCTTCAACCTTTAATTCATTTACTCTAATCAGCCTCTATCCGCTTTATCCTCTTCACGTATTTGGTCAATCGGAACAAACACTTCCAGGTGGCGGTAAAGATTTTCAAACTCAACTGGAAGAAGCCCTCCGAATTCACCGTCGATATTCAACTGAACTTTATCCTTGGAGTAGACCTTAACCCTGTTTGCCTGAGTGTAAATAACGTTGGGATCCTTGATATGGTCGCCTCTGACCGCAAGACTTGCTATCCGGATAAACTCTGCCAGATTTGTCTTTTTCAAGATCAACAAAGAGAACATCCCGTCGTTGATGGACGCGTCAGGTGCGAGTTTTTCAAATCCTCCCACTGAATTGGTAAGCCCGATCAGGAATAACATGGCTTCACCTTCAAAGAGCTTCCCGTCATATTCAATCGTCAGGTCGGTCGCTTTAATGGAAGGAAGCATTTCGACGCCCTTCAAGTAATAGGCCAGCTGCCCAAGCACGGTTTTCAGCTTGCTCGGCACTTCGTAAGTCAGCTCCGTAATTCTTCCTCCGCCTGCAATATTAATAAAATAACGTTCGCCATTCATGCGGCCGATATCGACCGGAATCGTGTCGCCTTTAATGATGACATCTACAGCTGCACCGATGTCCCTTGGGATATGGAGTGCCCGGGCAAAGTCATTCGTCGTGCCCATTGGGACAATTCCCAGGCGCGGACGATAGTCCTGTTCAGCGAGCCCATTGACCACTTCGTTCAGCGTTCCATCGCCGCCGGCTGCCACCACGAGGTCATACTTTCGTTCCACAGCTGTGCGGGCCGCTTCTGTTGCGTCCCCTTCGCAAACAGTCGCATGGCAGGAAGCCTCATACCCTGCCTGCTCCAATTTAATCAACACTTCCGGCAGATGCTTTT
>NZ_ABCF01000004.1 GCF_000181495.1 Bacillus sp. SG-1 | reverse complement strand
TTCTTAGCTTGGTTTTAACTTGGTATATCGAGGGTAAAGCCAAGGGATGTTTTTGTCACTATTTATGCAGGAGGACAACAATGGATACAGAGAAAAACTTCATGGATTATTTTATAGACATCGTAGGCTCCCTCAATACGTTTGTATGGAGCTATATCCTGATTGCCGCGCTTATTGCTCTGGGAATCTACTTTTCAATTAGACTAAATTTGGTTCAATTTCGTTATATCGGTGAGATGTTCAGACTGCTCACTGATAAGGCAACGATATCGGCAGAAGGAAAAAGAGGAATTTCTTCTTTCCAGGCGTTTACCGTTTCTACTGCTTCCCGTGTCGGGACAGGGAATTTGGCAGGTGTAGCCACTGCTATTGCCGGTGGAGGACCTGGGGCAGTATTTTGGATGTGGCTCATCGCCCTGATCGGTGGAGCTACTTCCTTTGTGGAAAGTACCCTTGCACAGATTTATAAAGTCAAAGACAAGGATGGTTTCCGCGGAGGGCCTGCCTATTATATGGAAAAAGGCTTGAATGCCCGCTGGATGGGGATTGTTTTTGCGGTTGTCATTACATTCAGTTTTGGTCTTGTCTTTAATTCGGTACAATCTAACACGATATCCATTGCTGTGAATGAATCGTATGGGCTTAACCGCATGACAATTGGTCTTGTTCTTGCAGGCCTTACAGCTGTGATCATTTTTGGCGGGATTAAGAGAATTGCGAGTGTTACTCAGATTCTGGTTCCAATATTAGCAGTATTATATATATTGCTTGCACTTTTTATATTACTATCCAATATCACGTTAATTCCAGATATGTTTACTCTTATTTTTGAAAGTGCCTTCGGGCTTCGTGAAGTGGTCAGCGGGGGTGTTGGGGCAGCACTTATGATGGGAATCAAACGCGGATTGTTCTCGAATGAAGCGGGTATGGGAAGTGCGCCGAATGCTGCTGCTACAGCTGCGGTGACCCA
The DNA here is from genome assembly GCF_000181495.1 of Bacillus sp. SG-1. Taxonomy (GTDB): domain Bacteria; phylum Bacillota; class Bacilli; order Bacillales; family Bacillaceae_B; genus Rossellomorea. Next base: position 119,881 of record NZ_ABCF01000004.1, on the reverse strand, counting down.
CCCTGCTAAACAGGGACTGATCCAGACGTTAGGTGTTTTTACAGATACATTGATCATTTGTAGTTCCACTGCCTTTATCATTCTTTTGTCTAATCAGTACACAGGCAATCTTGACGGAATCACTTTGACACAGGCGGCCTTGACCCATCATGTTGGTGATTGGGCCGGCATGTTTGTCGCAATAGCAATATTCTTGTTTGCCTTCAGTTCTATTATCGGAAACTACTATTATGGCGAGACCAATATTGAATTCATCAAATACAGCCCTGTTGCTCTTTTTGTCTATCGACTCGCAGTATTAGCGATGGTTGTATTCGGAGCTACAGTGGAGCTTGAGGTCGTATGGGGACTTGCCGATCTTTCCATGGGCTTCATGGCGATCATCAACCTTATTGCCATTACACTGCTGGCCAAGATAGCCGTAGCGGCTTTGAAGGATTACCGGTTACAGAAAAAAGAAGGAAAAGACCCTGTATTTTATTCGAATTCGATACCTGGTTTACAGAATATCGAGTGCTGGGAATCTATGCCTGAAGAAGAGAAAAGAAAACGAAATATGTAATGCAAAAGCGGATTGGCCTCTTGGGTCATCCGCTTTTTTTTGGGGATTCTTGCAATTCTGAGAAGACAAGTTACATACAATTACCTGATTTGGAGAACATAAGAAAAATTAATTTCTTAAGGAGAGGTTCAAATGAGAAAGGAATTGTTATTTGCATTTGCGGCTTTCTTTTTCATGTCCCTGCACGCGATTGCCGGGAGTTTTGCAGAAGAACACACCGTGCCTAATGTTCTTGCCATTAAGACTTATGAAAAGGATATGACGGGAGACGGAGCAAAAGACCAAATAACATTGTGGGGGAAGCCTTTCGAACCGGGCGCCTTATTTTATAAGAAAATCTGGGCAGAAATTAATACATCTGAAGGGAAAGAAGTTCAAATTGACTATGAAGGCGGTTATGAACCGGAAATTCAATTTCCAGACCTGAATCATGATGGTGTAAAAGATCTTCTGCAGTCTTCCGCAACGGGAGGAAGCGGTGGACTATATTCCTACAGCCTTTACACGTTAGCGGATAATGTTGAAGAAGAGATAGGGATGCCTCCAGCATTGTCGATAGAAGCTCATTTCGAAAATGATTATAAAGGTGTTATTACTTTTAATGACACAAATGAATCGGTTACAGTGGACTTGAGCGACAGGAAGGATGATTATGAACGGTTAGGGATTTTCCAAGATGGAAAGCTGAATGAACCGACAGAAATGATGGTGATTCCCTATGCCATGTTTGAAACTGTCAACATTCCAGACCAAAAAGGAGTGGGGTTAAAAGGAATACAGCGAATCAGTGGTGCATATCAGGCAGATGGGATCGGCAATGTCTATTCGTATTGGTATTACGAGAAAGGACAATGGAACCTGACAGATGTGCAGTGGGAAGATAATTAGGAAGGAAAACGAACCTTTCATAGGCATTTATCATATGTTAATTGTAAGCAAACACATCATGATGGTGAGGTGGCTTACGATGAGAGAATTTAACCCAGAGAAGCTTTCGGTTATTTACCATCCGCCTTCGTCTGTTTTTCACCCCATGGATGGCAGGAAGTATACAATGACTCATTCAGATGTGACTGGAGAGCTGTTTTTAAGTATTGGCTGCCATTATGATTTGGAAAAGTTGAACCCTAAAATGAGGGATGAAGTCCTTGCTGAATGGACAAGAGTCATGGGACAGTACACACTTTCCGGTACGGTATATGTAAGTGGAGGCGAATTTGATGAAAATATGGCAAAAGTACGATACATGATTTTCAAAAAGGAACTTCCACTTGCTTTATCTGCCATAGTGAATGGGGACAGAGGATTTTTCACATACTTTCCATGGCTGCTCGACGCCCCGATTTATGTAAGATTTGAATCTGTTTTTCCGGAGTTCCACCAAGTGCTTTTTTTCGGAACACCAAGGCAGTACTTAATCAAATAAAGATTAGCTGGAGGGTCGATGGGATCCTTCAGCTTTTTTGATGATTGTGAAACTTCTTAAGACACTCGTTCGTATTTATACTAGTACTGGTTAGGGAGGTAAAGTAAATGAGGTTTTATTCCAAAAGAGGGATCGTTATATTTCCTGTCCTATTAGTTGCTCTTATTGTTATTCTTTTATCCGTTGTTATCCAATTTGTAGACCTGGAATTTGTGACCAGAGTACTGGGTGAACCGGATGTAACAGGTTCACTTGCAGGAGTAATTATCCCATTGGCAGCAGCACTCCTGATCATTTGGTTGATTATCGCAACTTATTATGAGATTAACGATAGGGTGCTGAGAATAGTTGCAGGTCCAATTCGCTATACCATTGAAATCGAACGGATTAAATCAGTCAGGCCCAGCAGAAATCCGCTCTCAAGTCCCGCTTTGTCATTGGATAGACTGGAGATCACCTACAGCAAACCAACAGGTAAAGTGGAGTCCAGATACAGCTGGAATACCATTTTGATCTCACCTAAAAATAAGGAAAGGTTTATTGATGAGTTGCTTAAAGTAAACCGGAAGATAGAAGTTAAGTGATTCTATTTAGTTCTTAGAGGACGATAATTTGGGATCTGGAGTATTAGAGTTCTTTAGCGTAGTTTTAAAGGACGTTAATTTGGAGTTTGAGTAATTAATGTCTTATAGAGCCGTTTTAAAGGACGTTAATTTGGAGTTTGAGTAATTAATGTCTTATAGAGCTATTTTAAAGGACGATAATTTGGAGTTTGGGCAAATAAAAGTCCTATAGAGCCGCTTTAGAGGACGATAATTTGGAGTTTGAGTAATTAATGTCTTATAGAGCCGCTTTAAAGGACGATAATTTGGAGTTTGAGTAATTAATGTCTTATAGAGCCGTTTTAGAGGACGATAATTTGGAGTTTGAGTAATTAATGTCTTATAGAGCCGTTTTAAAGGACGATAATTTGGAGTTTGAGTAATTAATGTCTTATAGAGCCGTTTTAAAGGACGATAATTTGGAGTTTGAGTAATTAATGTCTTATAGAGCCGCTTTAGAGGACGATAATTAGGAGTTTGAGTAATTAATGTCTTATAGAGCCGTTTTAAAGGACGTTAATTTGGAGTTTAAGTAATTAATGTCTTATAGAGCGGTTTTAAAGGACGTTAATTTGGAGTTTGAGTAATTAATGTCTTATAGAGCCGTTTTAAAGGACGTTAATTTGGAGTTTGAGTAATTAAAGTCCTATAGAGCCGTTTAGAGGGCGATAATTTGGAGTTTGAGTAATTAAAGTCCTATAGAGCCGTTTAGAGGGCGATAATTAGGGATTAGAGCAAGTTAAAGTCCTCTAGAACCGATTTAGAGGACGAACATTTGTAAGTTTAGGCAATGAAAGTCCTCAAGCGCTATCTTAGAGAATTTATTTTTTTAAAAATATGTTCATAGTAAAATAGAATTGCTGTTTCTTATTTGAAGGAATTAAGATTCTCTTGTCGAATGTAAAGATGTTTAAGGTACTAGCCGTGCAATCATTAGAAGTCACGTCTACGTAAAAAGTAAATGAGTTAGGGAGCATCAACATGAGGATTACAAAAGAGTTAGCATTTCCAATTATTCAAAAGTTGACGAATACTATGAACTACAATATGAATATCATGGATGATCAAGGAATGATTATTGCCAGCTCCGATCCAAAGCGGGTTGATTCCATTCATGAAGGTGCTATAGAAGTACAAAGATCGAAGAAACCATTGATCATTGAAACAAAAGAAAGTTCTCGTTTTGTTGGGGCCAAAGAAGGGGTCAACCTGCCCATCGAGTTCATGAATGAAATAATAGGTACAGTGGGGATAACAGGAAAACCTGATCAGGTGATGGAATTAGTTCAAATGACAAAGATAACTGTTGAACTTATGCTTCAGCAGGCATATTTGCAGCAACAATCACACTTTGAACAACAGCAGCTTCACTCCTGGATCATGGAACTCATTAATCCAGATACTTTTGATGAGAAAAAATTAGCCAACCACGCACAACACTTTCTAAAAATAGACTTTGACAGAGCCTACGCTGTGATTCTAATGGAAATATCGGCACTAAACGCGTTGGACCCCTTAAAGGATTTAATTAAAAGAAATGAATTATGGGACGAGATCAATAAAGATATAAAAATGTATTTAACAGAATCTGCATTTATGGATCTGACTAAGGAAGGATTAATTATAATCTGTGTTGAAATCCCCCCTTATAAATCACAAGTGCAATTAATTGAGAAGTTTTTTAACTCAATAATGAAAAAAAATAAAAAGCTCTATGCAGAAACCAGGATAGCTGCAGGAGGCCGGCATAGACTTGTCAGCGGTATTAGAAAGTCCTATTTTGAAGCAAGACAAAGTCTTAGTCTGATGAAGAAATTCATGGATAAAAAGAATATAAGCCACATTGATGACTGGGGAATCATTAAGCTGTTAGACCAGGTGCCGGTTTCTTTCCGGAAAGGATTCATCGAACAGTATGACATTGAAAAGCTGCCGACTGAACTGTTGTATACATTGCAGACCTTATTTAATTGTGATCATAATTTGACCTTGACAGCCAAAACGCTTCATATTCACCGCAACACGTTGGCATACAGATTAGAAAGCATCCAGCAAATTATGAAACTTAATCCGAAATCATTGAATGACTTATTCATCCTTAAAATATTATTGCTCTTAAAGCAGCTGGGAAAGTAGTATGCAATTGGGCATTTGCACAAACAAGCGGAACATTGGAAGGGATAACTTTGTTATTCTTTCCAATGTTTTTGTTTTTAAAATATTATAAATTTTATATAAGTTCTAAAAGAAAAGGTGTTGTGTATGAAAATTATAATTGCACCAGATTCATTTAAAGGCAGTTTAACAGCATTGCAAGCAGGAACTATTATTCAAACAGCCTTCCTGACTGTACTGCCAAATGCTAAAGTTGATGTCGTACCCATGGCGGATGGAGGTGAGGGAACCCTGGACACCCTTTTATTCGCCACAAAAGGTAAGCGCTTTCAAGCAAAGGTTATGGGACCTCTCGGGAAAGAGGCAGAAGTTGAGTATGGTCTCCTCGGTGATGAAGAAACCGTCATTATTGAAATGGCGCAAGTTTCAGGTCTGCCAATGGTTCCAGAAGAGAAGCGGAATCCACTGCATACCACTTCATATGGTATAGGCGAGGTTATTGAGGAAGCCATTCAGAAAGGCTATCGAAAGTTTATTATTGGCTTAGGTGGAAGCGCTACCAATGATGGCGGTTTAGGAATGCTTCAAGCCTTGGGTGTAACATTCCTTGATGGAGAAGGTAAGGGAGTTGATCCTATAGGGGCCTCAGTGGAAATAATTGAGCGGGTGGATTTTTCTACTATCGACCGGAGGGTAAAGGACTGTACTTTTCAAATTGCAAGTGATGTAGAAAACCCACTGTGTGGGGAAAACGGAGCAACCGCTGTATTTGGTCCACAAAAAGGTGCAGATGCTGAAATGGTAAAGCGGCTCGACGCTGCGTTATCAAAGTACGCAAGTTTAATAGAGAAGCATCTCGATATGGAATTTATGAACCATAAAGGTGCAGGTGCGGCAGGTGGATTGGGGTTCGCCTTCCTTGCTATAGGCGGTGAAATGATCTCAGGATCCAAACTAATCGCAGAGGCAGCAGGCCTTCAAGTAAAGTTGGAGAATGCAGACTTTGTTATCACAGGGGAAGGACAAAGTGACTTTCAAACATTATTTGGAAAAGTCCCAGGGTACGTTGGAAAACTGGCTGCTGAAATGAATGTGAATGCCCTGTTAATCTCTGGAGGCTTAGGCAAAGGGTACGAAGAATTATATCAATATTTTATCAGCTGCAACTCTATTGTCAGTGGACCTATGCCTTTACAACAGTGCATGGACAACGCAGAATCACTTTTATTTAACAAGGCAGTAGATGTAGCCAGAAATATTCAGTTCTTATACAAAAGGGGGAAATAAAAATGGAGGGACCTCTATTATTTTTAATCATTTTATTAGGTGTAGCCTTTATAGTTTTTGCAACGGCAAAGCTTAAGTTGCATCCGTTCTTATCTTTATTATTTGCAGCATTTCTTGTCGGTCTGCTGGCAGGTCTGCCGTTAGACTCAATTGTTGAGGCAGTCAATGGTGGATTTGGCGGATTGATGGGTTACATCGGGATCGTCATCGTTGCTGGTACCATCATCGGTACTGTGTTAGAAAGGTCAGGGGCTGCCCTTCGTATGGCTGAAGTCGTTCTTCGTCTAGTCGGCGAAAAGCGTCCTCAGCTGGCTATGTCCTTGATAGGAGCCATTGTCAGTATTCCGGTTTTCTGTGACTCAGGTTATGTTATTCTATCAAGCTTAAAAAAAGCATTAGCCAAAAGGGCAAAAGTGGCAGTGGCGTCGATGGCGGTAGCCTTGGCAACAGGGCTATATGCTACTCATACACTTGTCCCGCCAACACCAGGGCCGATTGCTGCTGCTGGTAATATTGGCGCCAGCGACTATTTGGGAACGATCATTTTAGTCGGTATCGTCGTAGCGATACCTACCATTCTAGCAGGTAACTTCTGGGCTATGAAGGTAGGAACTAAAATTGAGGTTCAAGATGAGGGACCTCTGGAATTAAACTATGATGACATTGTAAAATCATTTGGCGAGCTGCCGTCAACAACCAAATCATTTGCCCCGATTGTATTGCCAATTTTGTTAATAGGACTCGGGTCTGTCGTTAAATTCCTGCAGCTGGAAGGTACATTTGCAGATATCTTCACCTTTTTAGGTTCGCCGCTGGTCGCATTGCTGGTGGGTGTAATCGCATCCTTCTTCTTAATGCCTAAAATGGATGAGGAAACCCTGACAGGCTGGGTTGGCGATGGAATAAAGGATGCCGCAACAATCCTCTTGATTACAGGTGCAGGCGGAGCTTTTGGTTCTGTGATCAAAGCGACACCTGTTGCAGATTTGATTCAGGGCTTTGCAGATGGGGGACTTCTGAGTGGAGTATTCCTGCTAGTGATTCCATTCATCATTGCAGCTGCATTAAAGAGTGCACAAGGATCCTCAACGGCAGCATTGGTCGTTACATCAACACTTGTAGCCCCTTTACTTCCGCAAATGGGAATCGAAGGTGCACTGCCATTAGCCTTGGTCGTCATGGCCATTGGTGCAGGGGCAATGACAGTCAGCCATGTAAATGACAGCTTTTTCTGGGTGGTAAAAGAGTTCAGTGGAATGAAAATTACCGATGCTTACAAAGCGCAAACCATGGCTACGTTAATCCAAGGGTTGGTGGCGATTGTGACGACGATGATTTTGTGGGTTATATTTGTATAATTTTCAGGAAGGCTTCCTTTTGGGGAGTCTTTTTTTATTGTCTTGTATTTACTAATTTCCTACTGGAACAAATGTTCGTGTAATGAGTTTAAGTAATAAATATCATAAATAATATGTTCTGAAACGTAAAAAAGCTGATTTAAAAAACCACCTTTTACCGCTTTCCAATATTCAATTAATGTTAGAGGCCTTATAAAGAATAACGTGAGCAAGAATACATTAATTATCAAGGTGTTAGAATTTGCTGTTGCTCTGTCTATACACTCATAAGAGAGGAGTAATTTTTCATATAGGCTCTCTACCTGTACTTAGAGCATTGAGAATTACGCTTTTCAAATGAGGAGTAAGTTGTCTCAAATCTTCCACACTATATACTCCTGCATAGTATTGAATGACTAACCCATCTACAAAGGAAACTAGAACGGATGCGCCTAAGCTGGTATGAAGTAACGGAAAATCATTATTTTCATCCAAAACGGATAACTTTTTTTGCAAGTGGTTAACCATACGACTAAATGATTCACTAAAGGTGGATTTGCTAATTTCTCCCTTGGTATAACGACTCATGACTGATTTTATCATCTCGAGGTTGCTTTGATTATATTCCCAGGAATCATTTAAGAATTTCTGAATGAAATCCTCTACCGACCTGCTTCCATTAGCATCTAGAGCTTCTATATAATCATCTTCTAACTGTTTTAAATTAGCATCCATTTCAGTGTAAGAGCTTGTTTTTTCCATGTTAGCACCGTCCTCTGCAATATTTGAAGATATCTAAAGAATTCCCACCTTGTTGGTTATCAAACATTCTACATAATTAAGTTCATAGTAGAATGCTAGCGGGAAAGCGAGAGAGGAAAGAGCAATTAGGAGTCGATTATCCTTTATAGACGCTAAAGGTGAGGTTGCTGAAATATTGAAGTGATTTGAGGTATTTCACTGTTCTTAAATAGAGCGTAAGGTTTGTTACTTGGAAAAACCTTAATATAGATGTAGCCATAGTAACGCATTAATTTGATAGAATAGTATAAAAAAAGAAAAGGGATCAGTCTCCTTCTTTCTAAGTTAGGATGAGAAACCATTGATTTTAAAAAGAATCATAAATGAACAGGAAAATATTTATAAAAAATCAGTTCTGCAAACAACACAGATTCTCTTATGGATTTTGTTATTTTGCACATTCGCACTGATGGGAAATCTCTTTCTAGAAGTAAATTCTTATGGCATCGATATAGGAATAAACAGTACTCTCCAAACCTTGAATTTGTTAACGGAACCGTTATTTTCCCCATTATATTGGGGTTGGAAGCAGGAGAGTTCATTTGGTTATTTGATACTGAACGGTATTATATTTTATGTGTTTTTGAGCTTTGCCTTTTGGATGAAATCCATGGTGCAGTGGGCAGGTGTGGTTTTTCTGCTAATGTTTTTTATAATGGCAGGAGCTTGGTATTATGTTTACATCCTAAGTTATGTAGCTTTTTAATCATGGCTTTTTCTAAAACTTTGTACTATGATTGCAAAAAAAAGCCGTAATTTACAGGAATTCCCTGGTAAGCAAAGAGAGAAAAGAGCTGCTCTCCCTGTTTATAGAGAAAAAAACTTGTAACCAGGGGAAAAATCCGGCACTTGGGATTTTTCCGAAAGTAACAATCTATATGAAAACAGCTTTACTCATTTAATAGGCTTCTTCTTTAGAGAAACTATTCGAGGAAGAGGAATACTCTTAATGCATAGAGAAGAAGTGGAACGAATAACATAGTAAATACACTATCACCCTCGTCATCCAGCAGAGTATCACGTTTGAAAACAGTTTTACCAGGAGAAATATAAGACAAATGTACATATTTGGTGTATAATCCTTATTGTTGTTTTTTTTGGATTAATTTTTAAAGATATATAGTTGATAAAAAGTGCTTAAGCATGGTATAAGTGTAAAGGAGCAAAGAAGGAGAGATATCTTTGCTTTTTAATATTGGAGTGACATCAAGGTTTAACTGATGCCCTGATAATGAGAGGAATGAATTACGATATGAAAGATAATTTTTGGCGTGAATTACCACGACCGTTTTTTATACTGGCACCAATGGAAGATGTGACGGATGTTGTTTTCCGTCATGTAGTAAGTGAAGCAGGTCGACCGGATGTGTTTTTTACTGAGTTTACGAATTCGGAAAGTTATTGTCATCCAAATGGGCGCCAAAGTGTGCGCGGGCGTTTGACTTTTACAGAAGATGAACAGCCGATTGTAGCTCATATATGGGGAGATAAACCCGAATTCTTCCGCGAAATGAGTATCGGAATGGCTAAAGAAGGATTCCGGGGAATCGACATCAACATGGGTTGTCCTGTAGCTAATGTGGCAGGGAACGGAAAAGGTTCTGGTTTAATCCGCAGACCTGAAGTTGCGGCAGAGCTCATTCAAGCTGCAAAGGCAGGAGGTTTGCCTGTAAGCGTGAAGACAAGGCTTGGTTATTCAGAGGTAGATGAATGGCGCGACTGGCTAACACATTTATTGAAGCAGGACATCGTGAATCTTTCAATTCACCTCCGTACAAAAAAAGAAATGAGTAAAGTGGACGCTCATTGGGAGCTCATCCCGGAAATCAAAAAACTTCGTGATGAGGTGGCTCCGGATACCCTGCTGACAATCAATGGGGATATCCCTGATCGTCAAACAGGTTTGGAACTGGTTGAGAAATACGGCGTTGATGGCGTTATGATCGGACGCGGCATCTTCCATAATCCATTCGCTTTTGAAAAAGAGAAGAAGGAACACAGCAGCAAAGAACTGCTGGATCTCCTGCGTCTGCACCTTGACCTTTATGATAAGTACTCAACGGAAGAAGAACCACGTCCGTTTATTGCTCTTCGTCGATTCTTTAAAATCTATGTAAAAGGATTCCGCGGTGCAAGCGAGTTAAGAAATCAATTGATGGAAACACAATCAACGGCTGAAGTACGTTCATTGCTTAATACCTTTGAGGCAGAAAATGAGGTGCTTGCATAATATTTTTAGCAGGCAGCTAATTACTGGAATAACGGCTGAAGAAAATAAAAACACTCACAGATCTTTCAAAATCTGTGAGTGTTTTTTATTTGTAAGAGGGGTATAAGCGTCTGGAACATACCCCTGAATATAATCGAAAGAGTCTTAAAATTATAACAGTGACAGAGTAAATAGAACGATTAAAGAGTATTTTGGCCTAATGCAAGTATTTTTCTCTTTTATTATATCTCAAAAGCTTTAAATGGATGATAATGCTTACATATGAACTTTGAATAGAGTGTATCAAAGAGGATATAATTGAAGGGTCATGTGCAGAGAAGTAAATGTATAGAAGCGGGAAAATGATATTACTCCTTATACTACAATATTGTTTTTTTATTCTTTCTTAATCCTTCTGAGAGTGCCCCCCTATTATTTATTCAAACAAAAAATTGCATCAAAGTTAGGAGTTATTAATTACATATGAAAAGTGCTACAAATGTTTTTTATGTATCATTAGCTATCATGACAGGATTAGTCCTCATGGGAGTGTTTGTGCCGGAATTCTTGGAGAGCGTTACGAGCAGCGCTCAAGGCTGCATCCTGAATAGTTTCGGTTGGTATTACTTAGCGATTGTGACTGTATTCGTAGGAGTGTGTGTGTACCTATTGGTAAGCCCGGTAGGACGGATCAAGCTCGGAAGGCAGGATGATGTTCCCGAGTTTACACGACCAACTTGGGTGGCTATGCTTTTCAGTGCCGGTTTGGGAGTTGGATTACTCTTCTACGGTACTTTCGAGCCGATCAGCCATTTTGCCATCAGTTCACCTACAGGCGAAACTGGAACCAACCAAGGCGTTAAAGATGCAATGAGATTCACATTCTTCCACTATGGAATTCATGCATGGGCGATTTATGGTTCCATTGCTTTAGCTCTGGCCTACTTCACTTTTAGAAGAGGGGAAAGAAGCTTAATCAGTAAAACATTACGTCCGCTGATTGGAAAACATGTAGATGGGGCAGTTGGTACAGTGATTGATGTCATTGCAGTTATTGCCACAATCTTAGGGGTTGCAACAACGCTTGGCTTCGGTGCTTCGCAAATAAACGGGGGACTTTCTTACTTGTTTGGAGTGCCAACCAACATAATGGTTCAGACGATCATTGTGGGGATTGTGACAGTGCTGTTTATCATTTCTGCCTCAACTGGTTTAGGTAAAGGAATCAAGATTTTGAGTAATTTGAATATGGGACTTACCGCAATTCTTTTTCTTTTCGTGTTCATATTCGGACCGACCCTTTTCATACTTAATCTGTTAGTCGACACGGTCGGGGCTTATTTCCAGAACTTCCTGAATATGAGTTTTCGTATTGCCCCGATGAACGAAGAAGCCCGAGGATGGATTAATGGATGGACGATCTTCTACTGGGCATGGTGGATTGCCTGGTCTCCATTTGTAGGCGTGTTTATTGCCAGGGTATCCAAAGGAAGAACAATCCGGGAGTTTATTGTCTACGTTCTGCTTGCTCCGTCACTTATATGTTTCATCTGGTTTACGACATTTGGAGGAGCGGCTATCACAACCGAGTTAACCGGGTTGCTCTCAATTTCCAGCTTATCGCCTCCAGAATCACTATTTGGTCTATTAGAAACGTATCCGATTTCTATGATCTCATCGCTGCTAGCCATTGTGATCATTGTAACGTTCTTTGTTACATCCGCAGACTCAGGTACATATGTCCTGGGGATGATGACATCCAATGGATCACAGAATCCAAGCAATCCGATCAAGATCATCTGGGGAATCTATCTTTCCGGGACTGCACTAGTTCTCATGTATTCCGGCGGGTTACAGGCATTACAGAATACTATGATCATTGCAGCTTTGCCGTTTTCCATAATATTAGGATTAATCGTCATCAGTTTGCTTAAAGCCTTGCAAAGGGAAGCAAAAGAGCTGGGTCTTGGGCAGATAAAAATGCCTGACAAGAAAAAACCTATTAAAACACCTTAATCAGACAGCCTTGTATTCATTTTGTGGATGCGAGGCTGTCTTAACTATGTATAAGCTCCTTCAGGAAGCTGAGAAAGAAGAATAAACTATTAAAGTTAAGAGTATTTTGGTGTTTTGGATTAGTTTTGAGAAGAGCAAAATACACAATTCTTTTTAAAAGATAGTAACAAAGGGATGTTGAGGAGTTATATTGGAGCTCCTTAAATATAACTCTCCCAGTTAGCTTTCTGACCTTTTGAAGGACTTAGCGAAAAATTAATATTTTATGTTTACAAGTTTGATATACTATAAGTTGTATTTATTTGTGGATTGAATGGAGTTTAAAAATGAATTTTCTATTAGATATAAAAACCATCTGTGTCACTCTTGTAATTGGTCATTTATTTACTTTAGTTTTAATAACAGCGTATTGGCAGCAATATAAGAAAACTATGACTTTTAAATCCTTTTTTTATGCGAAACTGTTTCAAGCATTAAGTTGGTTTTTAATTATGTTACGTGGTGACATTTCAGGGTTTTTATCTATATCATTAGCAAACACATTTTTGTTTATTGGAATCTCCCTTGAGGCAATTGCCCTACTTATGCTGCGAGGTTTATTTACCAACAGGTTAATGAAAATATATGCATACTTAACCACTTTTAACATAGTTGGTTTTCAAATGATTATTTTCTTAGATAACACTGAAAACGCACGACTGGCTTTTGGATCATTAGCATCTGCTGCTCTGCTTATCATACCCGCTTACCAATTCATTACTACTAATAAAGCATCATTGTTAATGAGGTTAATGGGATATCTCTACTTTCTGGTTGTTCTAACATTAATGGCTAGAGGAATCATTGCCTTATTTTCAAATATTACCATAGAACTTGTTTCCTCAGGAATAAGCCAATCCACCTCATTTTTAGCTGTTTTTATTATCATGATTTTAAGTAACACAGGGTTTGTCTTACTATTAAAAGAAGATGCTGATAAAGAATTAATTAAAATGGCAGCTTATGACGATTTAACGAACGCATTAAATCGTAGGACGTTTATTACTCGGGGAAAACAAAGCCTAAAGGATTGTGTTAAAAATAAAATACCTCTATCCTTTATCCTCTTTGATATCGATCATTTTAAGAAAATCAATGATAGCAATGGACATAATATAGGGGATAAGGTTCTAATTAATATAGTAAATTGTATTAATGAACGTCTTTCTTCAAACCATTTGTTAGGAAGGTATGGTGGTGACGAGTTTGCCATGTTGCTTCCTGGAATGGGGGACTCGGATTCCACATTATTTGCTGAAAATATTATTAAAGACATAGAGAAAGCAGGCATCAATGAAATACAATTGTCTTATACGATTAGTTTAGGGGTGCTTACAGTTCTTCCTGATACACATACAAACTTAGATGAACTTTATATTACATGCGATAAAGCTCTTTATTTGGCAAAAGAGAATGGAAGGAATTGTGTTTATCGTATTTGTAAAGATTATTAAGTGAACGAGGGGCTAGCTTACAAGAAAAAGGATCCGGTTGCGACTGGTTCCTTTTTCTTTTATTGGGTTGGTAATTGAACATAGCAGGAAGTTGATAAAATTTACAATCTATATAGATGTCACTTTGGTCCACATCTCAATTCTTAAGTCAGTCAATTGGTTTTGAAATTATGTCGATTTTCTTACTTAATATATGATTTTTTAGCTTTATTACCCCTGTTTGTATTGGGGAGCCATTTGGGCTTTGTCGCCGCAGTGGACAAAGAGTATTTGGTACCTATGATTGTAGGTAAATTGACTGCTGGAATCCTGGCTGCGTTAATTGCTTACCTGGCTACCAGGAAAAGGCTTAACTGAAATGACCATTTGAAGACCCGAACACCTGAAATCCAACCCTTCCAAATTTAATTAAATGTTAGTGTAGACGTTCCGTGTCCAGAGTGCGTTTATCATATTAGGGCTATTCCTTAATTAGCTAGGAAACTATCTGCAGATAAGCTGGGCAGGTTCAATTGCTTCAGCAAAAAGCTACCATGCAGTTGGTAGCTTTTTGCTTTAAAAAATCTTTTCGAATGAAAGCCAATAAGAGCATATTCGAGTCCTTAACAGGCTTTCATGCCCCAGTAGTTTCTGGAGGGGATGCAAATCAACCTTATATAGTGTACATTCTCTTGCTCTGGTACAGAAGTTAGGTGGCAAACCTATGACGCAAATGATGCTACGTATAGCGGTGAGGGTGGCCGGCTTCTTTAAGCACCTCTTTGAATAGGACATTTATTCCCAGTGGATATAGGGAAGCATAAGTTTTTATGATTACTTTACTATCAAAAAATAAAAAGCTGAAGTAACCACGGGGTCACTTCAGCTTTTTTATCTGGGTGCCCATAAGATAACCGATACACCAAGCACACAAATTGCCGGTCCTACAAAGTCATAAACATCAGGCGTGTTTTTATCGACCCACCAGCCCCACAGGATGGAAAGGACGACAAACACGCCGCCGTATGCCGCATAAACTCTTCCGAATGCAGGGAAGTTTTGAAGGGTAGGGACAATGCCATAAAGGATTAAGATGAATCCGCCCCAAACTCCGTACCAGGGAGATGAATTCTCTCTCAGCCATAACCATATGAGATAGCCGCCCCCAATTTCCGCAATACCTGCTACGATGAATAATAAAATGGCGGTTAACAACTTTTATTCCCTCCTTGATCAACAGTTTGATGGCTTAAGGCATGGCTTATACCCGGTTAACCCCAGCCAAAGAATATGGCAAGTTGAGCGATAGCAAATGTACTCCAATGGCCAAACCGCTTGGGATAGCAAAAGAAAGGAACGTCCACTTCTTGCTTTGTGTTTCTTTATAGATGTTGATCAGCGTCGTTCCGCATGAAAAATGGAGAGGTGAGAATAGCATCATATTCAATGGAGTTACCCACGTCCATCCTTAATCGATAAAGATTTGTTTCTATGAATCGAGATCCTCCACTTCAATCATAGCACCTTTAGATAAATAGGACATTAATAGAATGGGAAGGACGATTTCATTTGCAGGTAATCCCAAAATGAAAGCCATAAGGATAAAGCCGTCCATTCCAAACTGCCGGACAAAAGGATCGAAAAATTGAACCATGTGCATTAGAATGCTGGTTTCGCCAATCATGATCGCTCTTTTTAGAACAAAGACAGACTTGTCAAGAGTAGTACGGACAACAATTGTGTTGAGAAACTTCGGCTTGCGGTATGGAGGGAGTTCTAATAATGTGTCGGCTACCCCTTTTAAAGCCGTTTTAGATAGTAAACAGGAAACGGCAAGGATTACTATGATTCCAAATATCACCATCCCTACCACGACTCCCGCTATCTGGCTTTATCATTTCATTCTCTTACTGTCCGGCGCTATTAAAAATAGCGCCGGACATAATAGATTGAAGGCTCTTTATATAGAGTTTAAAAGCTACATAAATCTTCTTATAGATGAATTTTAATATGAGAATTTTTGTGATAAGCCAAAACATATTAGACACCCCTAATATGTTTTGGTAATATTGTATTAGCTTTTTCTGTTAGATTTATAAACTGGCTAAATGTTCTATAGGCCTTTGACTTTCTCTATAGAATCAGCCTATTTCGATTAACGATGTGAGAAACTCGAATGGGAACAGCAAAGCTAATCTGTATCGCTCAGCTGATAAACGGCGATAGTTTTTAATGGGTTAGTAGATAGCTTTATGCTTGGTAGTTTTTATGAAAATTCAATTTGAGGTGAAAGAATGAATAGCAAGAAATCATCCCCAATGAAATATCTTGTCTTGATCACTCTAGCAGTTGTGATCCTATTAGCAATGATAGTAGTGTTAACTAATAAGAGTAAAGACACTGATCAAACTCTAGAGTCGCATCCACCGACGGCAAATCAGCCTATGATTGGAAAAAAGGATGCACCTGCCTCAGTAGTAGAATTTGGCGACTTTAAATGCCCTGCTTGTAAAGCATGGGGAGAAATGATTTATCCGCAGTTGAAAGCGGACTTCATTGATACAGGAAAAGCCAATTTTACTTACATTAATACTGAATTCCATGGGAAAGAATCTACATTAAGTGCATTAGCTGCTGAGTCAATATTGAAGAATGATCCAGGTTCATATTGGGAGTTCCATAAAAAATTGTTTGAAGAACAGCCTGCGGATAACCATGATGCACTATGGATTACAGTAGACAAACTTGTTGAGGTGGCTAAAAAAACTACAGACATTGAGGCAGATCAATTTAGGCAGGACATTGAGCAGCAAACATACATGGAGGAAGTAAATGTAGATAGTTCACTTGTTCAAGATTTTAATATACAGAAAACACCAACCATCATAATAAATGGTACGATGCTTGAAGACCCCTATGATTATGAAAAAATTAAAGCATTAATTGAAGAAGGGCAAGAGTAATGGGGAAAAATCAAGTTTTTTTGTATAGTGCCTGGTTAGTATCTGTTATTGCTACCTTAGGGAGCTTGTATTTCAGTGAAATTAGGGGATTCATCCCTTGTGAATTATGCTGGTATCAACGAATCGGTATGTATCCGCTCACCCTTATCCTTGGGGTTGCCACATTCCAAAATGATTCTGGATTGAAAAAGGTAGTTCTTCCAATGTCAATTGTGGGAGGGGTTATCTCTTTCTTTCATTATTTGGAACAGAAAGTGCCGGGTTTTGGAGGAATAAAGGAATGTGTGAGCGGTGTGCCTTGCAGTGCAGAATATATAAATTGGTTAGGGTTTATCACCATTCCTTTTCTCGCATTATCTGCATTTACTCTCATCACAATATTCTCTTTGTTGATTAATAATAAACAGGGTTAGCTAAAGCAGTCCTGCAGTACCGGTTATGGCCAGTTCTGCAGGCTTTATTTGTGCCAATAAAAAATTAATGAAATAAATATACTCAATTTTTATATACATACCCGTAAAATTTTTTCGAGCGAGTAGTTATTGCTTAAAGGGTTCACATGATTTTCATTTTTTAATTCCTATCGTTAAATGGTTTAAGTTAGAATGACATTAAATTCATAAAAGGGGTTTAAAATATGAATAATAGAATTTTTTTATTAACTATTTTGGCTATCATTTCATCCATCACTTTAGCCGGGTGTGCAACATTTGAAGCAGAATCAGACTGGGAAGTTGAGGATTTCACCTATACTAACCAAAATAATGAGGAAGTCGGATTATCAGATTTGAAAGGTTCCATATGGGTTGCAGATTTTATATTTACCAACTGTGACACTGTCTGTCCCCCAATGACTTATAATCTCACTCAGTTCAAAAGAAATTGGAAGAAGAAGGGGGAAAAGATGTGAGAATCGTTTCCTTCAGTGTAGACCCGGAAGTGGATACACCTGAAGTGTTAAAAGATTTTATTGGAATGTACGAAGCCAATACAGAAAACTGGGATCTATTAACTGGGTATGAATTACGTGAAATCTCTTCTTTTGCAAAAGAATCCTTCAAAGTATTGGTCACTGATGACCCTTCTTCCAACCAGGTAATACACGGTACAAGCTTTTACTTAGTAAATAAAGAAGGAAGAGTGGACAAGGATTATAGCGGTGTCCAGGATGTACCTTATGACGAAATTATTTCAGACATTAAGCTATTAAGAAAAACTTATGAATAGGGGCGTGGATTTGAAATTCTTTAAATCGTTAATCATCCTGTTGACAATAGCGGTGTTCTGAAATGCAGAAATGAATGATAATAGCCATAAGCAGGGTAATTCAAGCTTAAGAATGGTTCAAATAAAAGTTAAAACAGATACACAGTTAGTATAACTTGTTCAAGAAAATTGCTTACTAATGAAAACACCTTTTCTTTTAATGTGTTTTTTTGTATTAACTTTGACACACATATTAGAAATTGGTAATATGTTATCAATAAGACGTATTAGATATATCTAATATGAGTTGGAGGGGTTACGATTGTTAAAAGGGATTGATATGGAAACAAAAGTTAAGTTCCTGCAAGGTTTTGCTCATAAAATGAGAATTCAAATCCTGGAGTGTATCAAAGAGGAAGAAAAAACGGTATCTCAGATTGTCCAAGACTTGGATGGCAGCCAGTCCAGTATCTCTCAACATATTTCTTGTCTAAAAGGCTGCGGCTTGATTGTCGGCAGACAGGAAGGGAAGTACGTCTACTATAGTTTAAGCAATCAAAAAGTGAGAGACTTATTAACCATGTTCGATGTCGTGCTTGAAGAAGTCCAAAGTGACGTTGCTTGCTGTGAAAATCATATCGGTTGAATTGGAAATAATAAAGATTTTTTTGGATAGGAGGAAAATAACATGACAACAGAAGAAAAGACTGTTTCAGCACCTCGCACAACGTACTTATTGTCAGGTCTTCATTGAGCAGGCTGTGCTGCTCAGGTTGAGCAGAGAGTTTCTGAATTACCTGGTACCATAAATGCAACTATAAACTTTGGTGCCTCTAATTTAATCGTAGAGGGTGAAGTCCCTCACGAAAAGGTCATAAAGGAAGCTGAAAAAGAAGGCGTAACCGCCAAGCCTATGGGTATGAAAAATGATGAAGAAGAAGCTAAACCATTCCTTCAAGCCCACAAGGATTCAATAATAACAGGCTTGTCTGCTGTATTGTTTCTGGCAGGCTGGCTAATAGGCTTGGCAGGCTACGAAGAAACAGAAATTTCGCTTTTAGCACTCTCAATTATAATAGGTGGTTATAAAACAGCAAGAAGTGCACTATATGGACTGAAAAAATTAAATTTTGATATGAATGTTTTAATGGCAATTGCCGTTGTTGGTGCTGTAGCAATTGGAGAATGGATAGAGGGCGCATTAGTAGTAATCTTTTTCTCACTAAGCAATACTCTATCTGTCTATACACTAGAGAAAGCTCGTAACTCCATTAAGGCTCTGATGGGGCTTGCACCAAAAGAAGCAGCTATTATTAGAAAAGGGCAAGAATTACGCCTTGAGGTAGAAGATATTCTAGTCGATGATATCATGGTTGTGAAACCTGGTGAAAAAATTGCCATGGATGGTACTATCGTTAAAGGATCCTCATCTATCAATCAAGCGGCCATAACAGGTGAATCAATGCCAGTTGAAAAAGAAGTGGGAAATGAAGTCTATGCCGGTACAATTAACCAGCAAGGATCCATTCAGGTAAAAGTAACAAAACGAGTAGAAGATACAACTTTGGCTAAAATCATCCATCTTGTCCAAGAAGCTCAAGGACAAAGAGCAAAAAGCCAAGAGTATATAGACAAGTTTGCAAAAATTTATACCCCTGTTGTTATTGCGCTGGCTGTATTAATTACGGTTATTCCACCTTTATTCTTTGGAGGAATTTGGAATGATTGGATTTATAGAGGGTTAGCTCTTCTAATTGCCGCTTGTCCATGTGCTCTCGTAATCTCAAGTCCTGTTTCCATCATTTCAGCGATTGGAAATTCCGCTAAAAATGGAGTTTTAATCAAGGGAGGGGTGTTCCTTGAAGAAGCAGGGGCAATCAATGCTATTGCATTCGACAAGACCGGGACACTTACTGTTGGTCGTCCCGAGGTAACAGATATCATTACTATGGAAGGTATCTCTGAAGTAGAATTCTTAGGTATTTCTGCAGCAATTGAAAAATACTCCGAACATCCGTTAGCAGCAGCAATTGTACGTAAAGCAGAGCGTGATAAAATACCATTTTCTGAAGCGGAAGACTTTTCTTCCATTACAGGAAAGGGCGCTAAAGCAATAGTGAATGGGGAAACCTATTATATTGGAAATCCCCGTCTATTTGATGGAATGAGCATTGAACTTAAAGGAATCAAAGTGGATATAGAAAAATTGCATCAACAAGGAAAGACGGCAATGATCCTGGGCACGGAGGATAGAACTTTGGGCGTTATTGCTGTTGCTGATGAAGTACGTGAGCTAAGTAAAGATGCTATTGCCAAGCTTAAAGATTCGGGAATTAAACATACGATCATGCTGACGGGTGATAACCAGGCAACTGCACAGGCAATCGCTGAACAAATTGGTATAGATGATTTCCGTGCTGAATTACTCCCTGAGGACAAAGTAAAAGCTGTTAAAGAACTTCAGAAGAAATACGGCAAAATTGCAATGGTTGGTGATGGCATCAATGATGCACCAGCACTGGCAACATCAAATTTAGGAATTGCAATGGGAGTAGCCGGGACAGATGCAGCCCTCGAAACAGCCGATATTGCTTTAATGGCGGATGATTTAACGAAACTGCCATTTACGGTCAGGTTGAGCAGGGCTACACTAAGAAATATTAAACAAAACATTTGGTTTTCAAACGGAATTAACTTCATTACAATGATACTCATTGTTCCTGGATTTGCTTCACTGCTATTCGTTGCTTTAGCAGATGTATTAGCAGCTGTGCTCGTTGTACTGAATGCAATGAGATTGATGAGAATTAATCCGTTAAAGTAAATACTGAAATTACCATCAAGCATGAAGTTACAATTATTAAGGAAGAGTGAGTATGAGGTAAAAACAAAAAGAGTATCTGATCTTCAAAAAAGAAGACCAGATACTCTTTTTATTTCTCTTCATTATATAGACAAATGGGAAAGAATTTATCAGCGGAAAGTGTTGCTTTTAAGACAATTAAGCGAAGACAGGCATCTCTGTCGAGTATATTTAGTTTTTACCAAGGGTTAGGAACCATAAAAAGCAATCCATTTAAAGTTGCTGAGATTCCAGACGGATTCATTGGGCATAATTCAAGAGCGTTGGAAAAAACTTGATGAGGAAGAGAGAATAAACTTAGGAGTAACTATTGGCATTCTGTTTTTCACTGGACTCAGTGGCCATGCTTTATCCCACATAAAAGTTAATGACGTTGATATAGATAAAGAATGGATTCTTTATGAGCCGGACAAGTTAAACAGCAAACTAAAGCCTCAATGTTTTCCAATCCCACAAACGACTTATGCATGAAATCAAACAGCATATCAACAACTATGTTCTTCAACCAGATGATCAGCTGTTACATGGATTGGCAGGAAAGCCGCTTCGATATAAACAGATCAACTTCATACCAATAAAATAAATAAAGTGCTCGGCTCGAAAGGAGAAAATACGTAACTCCTCACGGATATCGATGCTCGATTGCTACGGTTTTAGGTGAAAGAGTTAATATTGAAAGAGATAATATAAAGTATCATCATGGGGTGAAGGGGGGGAGGAGGGGGTGGGCTCAGGCGAAATTTTAAACTGAACTTAGGAGATCCGCCGGCGGACAGACCTTGGTTTGGCATAATGTTGCAGGGTCTGCTGCTGTATAAAGCGGTGCACAAGTGAGAGAATTTGCCTGTAGAGAACACTCGTTCGCTCGATGTCCTGGAGGGAGCTCAGAAAGCGAATTAAATCGGTTTAAACACTGGACATGTTTGGAATAAATTGTGTCATTTAGAGGTTATAGCAAAAAAATATCCAAAGGCTGCTAAAATACAATGAATCGGATCCCGTTAAGCTTGATTACCTAATAGACACGGATGGCGAAGGGGTACCTGATTATAGTGAACCCGTTCTCGGTACCGATCCAAATAATAAAAAATGCGGATAAAGATGGCCTTACAGATAATGAGGAACTTACCTCCACTTTTAGAGAAGTTGCTGCGATTATTGTGGTTATTCGCTGAAAGAGTAAGTCCAATAACTTATAAAATCGAAAGAACCCTCTGGCTGAATTTTTTCATCAAATATTCAATTTTAGTGTTTTTATTAATTGATAATTTGTGCTACTAACATAGATTATAAGAACTAGAATATCTATGCGAATGGAGCCAGATTGAGGAGTTACTTCGAAATTGCAAGGAATTGTACAAAACCGCAGAGCAGTAATGCACCACTCTGCAATCTTTATACATTAAAGGTATAAGAGGTTCCAATTGTTTAATTTAATTGAGATTTTTAGCCGTGATAACTTGATTATATAAAATAATGCTATAGAATATTATATTTTTTTGAATTATACATTCTCTTAAAGGCAGGATCTCAACTCTTTATCAAGTTCATAAAATTTTTCCCTAGAATAAATTCCTTATTTTCTTGAGGAATATCTAAAGAATCAATCCAGCTCATTTTATCCGAGTAATCATACTCATTAAAATTTTTCATTCCATATGGGCCATCGCAGCCATACAATACCTTTCGAAATCCAAGTGCCTGAACTACATTTCTTACGATAGAGGGTGTAAGGTAATCACTTGAAGTGTCCACATAAACATTGGATTTTTCCTTTGCGTATTGCCACAGGCTTTTCCAAAAAGGAAGTCCTGCATGAGCATAAATAACTTTTAGATTGGGATATTTGTCAGGTAAGTATCTGTAGGAATCTGGTTCTGAAGATAGATGTATAATCATTGGGAGGTCTCTTTTTTGGCATAAGTATCCAATGGAATCAAGCTTTTTAATACTATACATATGCATAAATGGATGGGCTTTTACACCGATAAAACCAGGTAGGTTAAGGTATGTTTCTAACGTCTCCACAGATTCTTGAACAGTGGGGTTAACGGCTGCCCATCCTAGAAAACGATCAGGATAGCTTTTTATTGCATTTGCTACAAGGTCATTATTTGGCTCGGAAAAAATCTTAAAGCTTCCATTCACTTTAAAGTAACCATCTTTAACTAATCCGTCATAAATCTTAAAACCTACTCTGGGGAAATTTAAGATTAAAAAGCGGAATAAGCGGTGAAGGTTATCCTGGTATTTACTTTCTTTTTCAAACATAGTTTCATTAACAGGTGGAATTAATGCTGTTTTCTTAACATTGTTTTTATCCATTTCTTCAATCATTTTATCTAGCGATAACATCGTTTCATCAACATGGAAGTGGCAATCAATAATCATTTGTAATCTCATTCGACCTTTCTTATTAGAATTAATTAGTTTACTTGTTTTTATTTTAATTATATATACTTCCACATTCTAATTCATGAAGAAATTTAGGCTGAAATTTAATTTTTGAAATATTGTGTACCAAAACGCATGGCGCAATGATACTAGGTAAAGCGGTGAGGAGGGAAGCCACTTTTTCTCGCCCCTTTTTAAATAGGCATTCATTCCTCGCGGTTGGGTTGCTTTTGTCCGCCTTCATTCCAATATCATGCTCGCCTGGGTAAGTCTGATGTTCTAGTAAGGAAGCTTAATACTTATATAGTAATGTAATCCTGATGGAGTAATGGGAGGAGGGAGGCGTTTCTTCCTAGGCATATGGGAGCGGAAAAGCTTTTGGACCTCTTACTAGGGCATGTGCATTGGAAACAGGACATTTTCTATGAGGCACGCATATACTATTTATCAGAAAATTGATATTCACCAATCAGCACATCCTCTAGGGCGGAGTCCGTTTTTTTAGGAAAGAAGGTACTGGATCAATAAACTTTAATCAGAAGAAATTCCCATAAGGCTAACATATAATCAGGATCCAGCGAAACGGGAACACATGTTAGTCTTGTTTCGACATATAAAAAGCACCTCCCTTGAATAAAATGATTCATGCATCGTACCAGGAGGTGCTTATAGCATTATATTTTGTTTGTGTAAAGGATTACAGTGGTTTGGTTGATTAGTATTAAATTGTTTACGAATAAATGTCTACTTATGGAGACTTGTTGTGCTATGAGTGTAGTCAACTACAGTCGTATATTCAACTGCATTATTGTCTCGGGCCATGTAATAATGAAGTCTAGCATCAGCCATCACAGCTAAGTTCCCATCATCATCATAACCTCCAATTGGTCCATGCGAAACAGCAAACATTGTTACGCCTTCAGGGGAAGTGAAAGGTTCATGAATCGCTCCAGCACTCTCACATGTATAATATCCTTTGTAACCCTTATCATCGCTATCTTCATAATAAAAACCGCCCTCAAGAATAAAAGCTTCGGTATTATGAAGGTGCCAGTGTACTGCTGCTTTAACGCCTGGATCTACTTGTAATAATAGTGTGAAATTCCCAGATACTAAGTCACACATTAATAATTTAAATCGAGTACCTGGCATTAACCAATCTGTCCACGGTATCAGATCTGGATTAACGAAGTCACGATGGTCTCCTTTAGGTGTATTGCCAGGATTTTTCATCCAAAACATAGGGTTAAATTTGTTCGTCGTGTCATTGTTAGACATAATAAAAGCCTCCCTTAATATGAATAAGTGTAAGGTGAAAGAGAAGTAAGAATTGATTCCCTCTCTATTACTAATTTCATCTTACTAATAAAATCTTACTACAACCTTACTAAAGCGCTTACAAAGTAGTTGTAAAAAGAATAAAAATTAGATATAATTTTAAAAAAATCAGAATATTAAGTCAAAAAGGGTGTATGTTATTGAAAAAGGAGCAGAAGGTTAATCAATGATATATTCGACAGTTCTTTCTGTTAAGGAAAAAATACTTGTCCGTGAACGACTTTTTTTAAAGCTTAATAAATATCCCACAAAGAAAGTTATTGCATTGACTGGTGGTACGGGATATGGAAAAACATCACTCATTTCCTCCTACATACTTCAACAAAAAATAGAGTATCTTTGGTATTCAATTGATCGTTCATCTAATAATCTTTCAGAATTAATCCATACCATTGAACAAGATATACAAAATATAAGAGGTAATATTCAAATTTCTGGTTCTCATTTAATTAAAGAGAAAATAAGTTCTTCGTTCATCGACAATAAAGATTCATTGTGGATCGTTATAGATGGAATGGATATATTGCATATTAATGATGAAGAAATAAGATTATTTGTTTCTTATATGAGTCAATTTCCATCAACCATTACATTTGTATTAATTGGGAGAAGGCTCCCATCGACATTTCCCACAAGTCGTATGAAATTACAAGGTGATTTATTGCACCTTACTCAAAAAGATTTAGCGTTAACAAAGGATGAAACACAGACATTGCTACGTTCAATATATCATGTAAATCTTTCTGATTATGAGATTGAACGTAGCTATAATGAAATGGAAGGGTGGCCGGCAGGTATTACATTGTTTGCCGGAATTATAAAAGAGTACCCCATGTTAGAACGAGAAAAATTTGTAGAGCACCTTCATGAAAGTGAGGATATTTCTCATTATTTAGCTAACGAAATAATAGGGAAACTTCCAAAAGACCTTCAGACCTTTCTTTATTATTGTTCATTATCTTGCGAGATTGAACGAGAGATACTAAAAGAATTTCAACCAGATGTATTAGTAGATCAATGGATAGATACATTAAAAAGCTTACAACTATTTCTATATGAAGGGTCATTAGGAAACTATCGGTTACATGAGTTAATTCGTAGATTTTTATATAAAAAGATGGAAGAAGAATGGGGTAAAGCTAAAGTTGTATTGTTACATAAGGATTTAGCTAATCTCTATAAAAAGAAATATCGTTTTATCGAGGCGTTTTCTCAATTTCTGGCTGCAGGAGAAGATGTGTTAGCTGTGGAAATGATAAAACATATGGCTGAAAGGTATGAATCTGAACAATTCCTTCGTCTGATGAATGGATGGTTAGAAAAGTGGTCCCCCTCGCTAAATCTATCTCAAATAAGTTTATTTTTATTTCGTGCAACTCCTATTAATCATACTAAGAAGTTAATTGAACCACTCAAAATCTCGTTGGAAAGGAATGAAAATAAAAGTAAAAGTACACTCATGAAACTTCAGCATCGTTTGGCAACCATATATTTTTATGCTGGGAACTTGGAAAAGGCGTTAGTTGCTTATAAAGAAAGCCTTGGTTTTTCATATGAAACAAATGATGTAAGAATGATTGCTTTGAATACGAGTATGATTGCACAAACTTATCGTTTTATGAATGAGGAAGAAAAAGCCCTTTCATTAGCTAAGGAAGCCTTGGCAATGGCTGAAATGACAGGTTTTGAGCAAGCTCAAATGCATGCCTTATGGACTTTATCGGAAGTTATGATGAATAGAGGGCAAATTGAAAAAGGTCGTCGTTTTGCTGAGCAAGCAATTGATGTTTCTACCAAGTGTGATCAAGCAGCTGTTGTTTATCCTTATTGTAGTATGAGTACCTATTTTTTAAAAATAGGGAATATAGAAAAGGCATTAGAATGGTGTAATCGAGCCCTTCTACATGCTGAAAAATTTGGTATTCAAGCTGATATGGCCTGGGTGTTTATGGGAATGGCCGTATGTTATGAAGAGATGAATAAGATAAACATTGCAGAAAAATATTTATTGAAAGCAGAAAAGTGTTTTAAAAACTTTAACTATTTACACTGCATTGTTCAAATGCGCTTAATTGAAGTTCTTTTAAAACAAGAAAAGTTGAAAGAAGCATGTGTATTAATTGAAAATGCGAATTCTACCATTAAAGAGTATGAATATGAGTGGCTTAAGACACGAAAGAGAACTGAGCAAATTGAGGGAAGGAAGCCGATCATTAATGTGAAAATGATGGGGTCACTTGTTATAACAATTAATGATGAACCTATAAAAATAAAGAGAAAGTCTAGTTTGCGTTTGTTTTTACTATTCCTTGTCCATTATGGAAAGAGGTGGTCAAAAGAAGAAATTATAGGTAAACTTTTTCCAGATGAAAGTGAGGAAGCTGCAAGCAACCAATTCTATGTTGCCCTTTCTGTACTTCGTAAAACGTTAGAACCTAACCTTAAATCAGGTCGGAACTCGAAATATATTGAGAAAGAAAGTTCCTGGTACAAATTTAATGAAGAAAGTATTAATTTTGACTTAAAAGAACTAGAAACCATTCTTTTGATCAGTCCTTCAACGAGTAGTGAGCAAAATCTAAATGAAATTTTATCTAATTATAAAGGTGATTTACTCGAAGAATATTTATACGAGGAGTTTATAAGTCAAAGACGTGATGAAGTTCGTGAATTATTTCTTAATAGAATAAAGTCCTATGCAATTAGATACCAGAACAACAAACCAGAAACTGCTATTTTTCTGTATGACTATTTAATTAAGATTGATCCGTATGATGAACAAAATTACAAACAGTATATCCAACTACTAGCAAATCATGGATACAAAGGGAAAGCAAAGAAAATAGGGCTGAAAGCAATTGATGCTTTAGAGAAAGATCTAGGTATACCTATAAAAAAAGAAATCGATGAAATATTAGCGGCATGTATGTTGATAGAAGATAGTAAGGGTTGCACCTAAGCTAAAGTGTATTATGCTTTCCCATTTCCTTCACATGAAATGGGAGCAGGTGGAAATATAAATACAGTTCTGCTGCAAATACAATGGTTGTTGAGGTGATATATTTTATCAAATGCCATCGTTATGTGAATACAGCCAAGGGATTTTACCACCCTTGCCATCTTTTTTACCACTCTTCGCCAAGGAATTTACCAGGCTACGCCAACGCATTTACCAGTACATAAAAAAGCCCTAAAGATTAACATTCTAGTAATCTTGTAGAGCTTTATTTTAAATTAACTACTTAGAGTGGTTACTGAAGTAATTGAAGATTATCTTTCTAGTCCCTTCAAATATATCTTGCTCAGTCCAGCTATAAGGAACAGGTTCCTCCCCGTATACCTCTAAAAGCTTTTCATTTAGTTCCTTTGGGAAGGGAATCCAGGTTTTATAACCCACCCAATAATAGTATTCTTCAATCTTCTGAATCTCTGTTGGGGTTAATGTGGGCATATCAAGGTTACCTTCCTAACCCATGACGCTCACGCATAGAAACTTCTCCATCTAGTAGAATTTGATAGGAGTCATGAATAATACGATCTAAGATTGCTTCCGCAATCGTTTCATTTCCTAGCTTTAAATGCCATCCACTAGGATCAATCTGTGAACAGAATATAGTGGAACCCACCTTATGACGAGCTTCTGTAATTTCCAAGAGGATTGCTGCTTCATCTGTTGTTAAATCTGTTAATAGCCACTCATCTAGGATAAGGAGGTCTACTTTCGTATATTTTTTTATGCTCTTCCGATAACTTCCGTCGGCTGCTAATTTAGCGAGTGACAGCTCATCCAGTAATTCTGGTAACCGAATATATTTAACGTTAAAAAACTGACGACAGGCAGATACTCCGAAGGCAGTAGCTAAGAATGACTTTCCTGAACCAGTAGGTCCTTTTAATATAATGTTGTGACTATCAAGGATATAAGTACAACTGGCCAACTTCAAAATCAGTTCTTTGTTTAGTCTTCGATCCTCATGATATTCAAGGTCTTCAATACATGCATTGGAGTTAAGAAAAGTCGCCGTTTTGATTAACCGTTGAAGCTTATTACTCTTTCGGCGGGCATGTTCTAAATCGACAAGTAAACTAAAACGATCTTCAAAAGTCATTTTTTGAAATTCTTTATTCGCTGCTTGTTCCTTATAGGATTCTGCCATCCCACTTAATTTCATCTCGATTAATTTGGTTAATGTTTGTTCATTCATCATTTATCCGTTCCCCCATAGTAAGAAGCTCCACGTGTAAAGCCAAAATTATTTGTGTTTATTTCTGTTTTCCGTTTTAATTCTTGTTCTGCGTCATTCTTTTTGTTAGTCTTCAGTACCGTTTGAATACTCTTGACCGTTGGTCTTTTAGTCATTGAGAGTACCATCTTACAAGCACGTTCAATCTCGTATTTCGTATATCTACGCTCAAACTTCTTCAAAGAAAATATAGATTGTAGGGCTAGCTTCTCTGTTTGTGAAGTATCTAGAAGATAACGAATGACACTTAACGTTGATTCTCCGATATTTTCTGCCCATTCAACCGCAGCTTCTGAGGTTTGATCAACGAATAACTTGTGATTATCTGGCATATGGTCGTGAATGGTGGTAGTCTGTCCGAATTTCCCATATAATCGTTTATGAGAGGCAATTCTCATATGATTAAAAAATACTTCTATGAGGTTATCGGACACTCTCACCTCGACTTCTCGATTGATATATTCGTATGGTACGGAATAAAACATACTATCGAAAGAAACGTGATAGTCAGGTGCTACAGTTGTCTTTTTCCATTCAGACATTTTATAAGGTGCTGTTGGAAGGGGAGAAAGCGCAAATTTCTCCTCTTCTTCAAATGCAGACAAACGAGACCCTTTTTTCCGAGTGAAGGGTCTTTTATTAAATTCATCTAATTTCTTCCTAACCTCTTCGTTCAATTCATCGATTGTGAAGCAATGCGTATTTCTTAATGCTGCAATAATCCAGGTAGAGATCACTCCAACCGAACCTTCTACACTAGCTTTATCTTTTGGGGTACGCACCCTCGCCGGCATGACGACAGTGTTGTAGTAGTCCGCCATCTCTTTGTAAGCAGGATTCAATATCAATTCACGGGTCGTATGCTTCGTAAC
This sequence comes from Bacillus sp. SG-1, assembly GCF_000181495.1. Classification (GTDB taxonomy): domain Bacteria; phylum Bacillota; class Bacilli; order Bacillales; family Bacillaceae_B; genus Rossellomorea. The sequence goes on along the minus strand of NZ_ABCF01000004.1, from coordinate 90,174 downwards.
GCTCGTTTTCAGGTTGTCTGGAACGACAATCTGAGTCGTGCCACCAAAATACTTATAGGCATTATTGTGAAGTGTAATCCATGAATGAGAATCCATAGATAAGCTTGCTTCTGCATATGAAAATTGGCTGCACGGAAGGGTCCCAACGAACACATAGGCTTTTACCTTTTCTCCAGTATCTCTATCAATGATGAAAGCTGTGGAACCCGCCCAATCGACTTCCATGATTTCGCCCGGTTTTCTTCGAATACGTAAGGTAGCTTTGTACTTATCTGCATAATTGCTGTAATGACGCAAAAAACTACGATAAGAATATGGAATCTTCTGGCTAGCTCTACATTCAGCTTCATATTCATGGTGGAGAAGAGAAAGTGTGACATTGGGCTTTGCCAACTCTTCATGAATATAGTCAAAATTCAAGGGGTGTCGACCTGAAGCCTCCAGTGTCTTCTCAGGAAAAAGAAATTCCTCAATCCACTTATCCGTCATTTCTTCCTCTAACGGACAGACTAACCCTTTCTTTTCGGCAAGGCCGATGATCTCTGTTACTTTTTGACGAGAATGACCAGTACTTGAGGCAATGCCCCTAAGGCTGATGCCCTCATCGTGTAATTCCAATATCTTTCGATAATGAATCATACAAAAATACCTCCTGAATAATAATGGCACGCCCGAAGGTGTGCTCAATAATTATACAGAAGGTATAGTGGTAAACAGCTTGTCATTTGCTGGTACATTTCTTGTCACTAGGTGGTAAATAGAATGTCAAAAGTGGTACATTTCACTGGCCGTATTCATTCTGATTACGTCTTTGAAATGTACCACTTTTGACATAGTATTTACCACCAAATGACAAAAAGAGTACCACAGAATGACAGACTGTTTACCACTATATAGATTAACCGTTGTATTACGTAGTAGACGTATACTGTGCAACAAAATCGACTTTAAACGAAAGCTCAATGCGGACTTGAAGATCCTCCTGTTAAAGAAAAAATCGGTATAAATGATGCCATCCATGCTTGTTTAAACCTAGAAAAGAATTAATCCTAAGGACTAAAAAGTTAAATTAATAATATCATTGATGAAAGAATGAGATATCCTTTAGAGATTGCAGTGATCAAGATTACGGATATTCTATCGGAAGTTATAGAGTTCCGGTATTACTGATTATTTATACTAATAGAAGGGAGGAAATTTATAGTAGTAATTTGAAGCAGAGAGTGTTTGTTGGCTAGTTTGTGAAAGAATGGGTCCCTCAGCAGAGTATTTAAGTAATTATCTTAATAAAATAATACTATCCCAAACATAAGTATTGATACTATATTTAAAGCTGTCGCTAATTTTGAATCATTGATAAAAGGTACTAGCGGTGGGGGGAGAGTAGATTCCCTAATATAAATATGTTTTTTCATGGGTTAAAAATCCTTTCATATAAACCTTCCAGAAACTTCAACACGCATGCAAGTGAAGCGGACGTACTACCGCCAAAGTATGAATCGAGGGTACAGTAGATATATTAGATAAACACGAATTCTATATATGGCAAAAAGTGTTGGACCTGTTTGAAGGAAAGAGGAAGGGTATTTCATTAAAAAGGATAAAGGTGTATAATATAAATGATATATCAGATATCAAAAATATGAAGTAACTCAATAGCAATTCATTTTAAATAAGCAAAATTAGTTTTTGGTAACTTGTTTAATTAACAGAAGTTAAAAAAATAGTACATTCTTATAAAAGTCTGGTAAAACAAGCTAAGCTTTTATAGAGGGGAGAACGTGGATATGGAGAAGAAGAGTGTCCATGAAAAGATAAGTGAGCAGTCAAGATCTATTAGAGAATTAATTTATGAAGTATTAAAAGAAGGTATTTTGAATGGAAATTATGAACCAGGGGAGCATTTGAGGGAAAGAGAGCTCGCAACAGAGTTTAATGTTAGTACGACCCCTATTAAAGAAGCGTTAAGACAGCTTGGTAAAGAAGGATTGGTAGTTACAAAAGCAAGAAAGGGCACATTTGTGTCTAATAGTGTAATGTCTTCTGTCGAGGAAATAACATTAGCAAGGGCGGCTTTAGAGGGTGTTGCAGCAGGGTTGGCTGCCCTAAAAAGAACAGAAAAGGAATTAGAGGAGTTACAGTCATATATTCAACGCATGAAAGAATATACTGAGAAAAAAGATAGTGAAAAGCTGGAGAAAATCAATGGCTTATTCCATGATGCTATTCGGAATGCAGCAAAGAATGATTATATCTCTCATCAAATAGAATCAGTCCGTTCTTTTGATCAATTTATTAGAAAAAAGGCTTTATCAGACAAGGAAGAGCATACTCGTGCTTTTGAGGAGCATTTACTCATCTTTACAAACATTAAAGAAATGAATGGTGAAGGTGCAGAGAATGCGATGAGATCACATATTAATCGCACGAAAAAATTTGCATTGGGTAAAACAACAGGGGATTCAAATAATGTTCCTATAGCTTTCTCTGAAACAAGAACGTAAGAGAAAGGGAATAGTAGTATGGTATTATAAAGAATTTTCAGTAAAATTAGATAATTATAACTTGACTGTAAATTATTCTTTAGTGTAAAATATGTGATATATCAGATTTCAAATATTATATTTAATATATGAAACTATTATAAAAATTTGAGGTGAGAGTTATGAACCAGGTTGTCATGTCATCCAGTGATCTGGAGAAATATTGTTCGGACGTTTTACAAAAAAGCTTACCGAAAAACGAATCAGAGATAATTGCTAAATCTTTAGTTGACGCGGATTTATTAGGTGTCCATTCTCATGGTGTTTCAAGGTTAACGGATTATTTGAAAAGAATGGAAGAAGGCCTGATTGAATGTAAGACAGAAATTAATTTAGTTAATGATAGTAATACAACAGCACTTTATGATGCAAATAATGGTTGGGGTCAAGTAGTGTCAAACTTGGCTATGGAGCAAGCGATTGAAAAGGCTTTAAAACATGGTACAGGTTTTGTAGGTGTGAAAAATTCTAATCATTTTGGTACAGCATCTTATTACACAAGAATGGCCGCCGAAAAAGGATGTATTGGGATTGCAATGACTAACGGTTCAGCAATAATGGTCCCATTTGGTTCAATGGAGCCTTCATTAGGTACCAACCCATTATCAATATCAATACCTGTGGGCCAAGGGAAAGATCCGGTCATGTTAGATATGGCTACAAGTAATGTGGCAAGAGGAAAAATTATTCTAGCTAACAAAAATAACGAAAGTATTCCTGAAGGATGGGCTATTACAAAAGATGGTAAACAAACAACTGATGCGAAAGAAGCATTAGAAGGTTTTGTTCTTCCTATGGGTCCTAAAGGCTCTGGATTAGCAATTATCATTGATATTTTAAGTGGAGTGCTTACTGGAGCTCTTTTCGGAGCAGACATCCCAAAAATGTATGGCGATCCTGATCCGCAGCGTCTTGGTCATTTCTTTGGTGCAATTAATGTAGATAACTTTGTAGGTAAAGAAGAATTTTACAAGAATATGGAGAAAAAAGTTAAAGAAACGGTTGAAAGTAAGCCAAGTGAAGGATTTGATAGGGTTTTCATGCCTGGTGAAATAGAGTTAGATCGAAAAAAGCAGAGAGAACAGGATGGAGTACCATTGTCGAAAGATATTTTTAAAGAGTTAGAAGCCACAGGTGAAAAATACGGAGTTAATATCGCTGAATATTTAAAAGAGACTTCTAAATAGATGTTAGAAAATAGGAGGTAATACTTAATGTTTTATAATAAATTAAAAGATAAATTGAAAGAGAATAGCGGGAAATCTGCATTAGGAGCTTTTGTCGGATTTCCTAGTACGCAAATGGTGGAAATGGCAGCTTATAACGGATTTGACGTAGTTGTTATTGATAACGAGCATGGTTTACTTTCTCCAGAAAATGTTGAACATATGGTAATTGCAGCTGAAAATGCAGGGGTTACACCTCTAGTTCGTGTAGTATCAAGTGACGCAGCTGTTATTCTTAAGACAATGGATCGAGGAGCACACGGAGTTCATGTGCCTCAGGTTGACAGTAAAGAAGAGGCTCAAAAAGTAGTTGAGGCTGTAAAATATCCTCCTTTAGGTAAAAGAGGTGCAGCATTTTCCATGAGAGCTGCTCAATATGGAACTGTTCCAATTTACGAGTACTTAGAACATGCAAATCAACAAAGTTTAGTTTGTATACATATTGAATCTGGAAAAGCGATGGAAAATCTAGAGGATATTTTGAGTGTTGAAGGAATTGACATTGTTTATATAGGGCCAACTGACTTATCCGTTTCTATGGGATACGGTGGCCGTGTTGATCACCCAGAAGTTTTAAAGAGTATTGATAAGATTTATAAAGTTGCAAAAGAGCATGGAGTAAAAGTTGGGATTCACACGAAAAACAAAGAAGGTGCAAGACAAAGGGAAGAATGGGGAGCGGACTATGTATCCCTTACGGTAACATCCCTAATAAACCAGTCATTTAAAGATTATATTTCTGGAGTGAAAACCTTAACAATCGAAAAATAAATATTGACTAAGAGGAGAGATTTAAGCATGGATTACGCAAATTTCAGTGAAAAGTTCTCGACAATTTCAGCAATTAATATGGTGCCGTTTGAAGAAGGTACAAAAGCAATAAATTGGGGAGGATTAGAAGAGAATATTCACTTTTTAATCAAAAATGGCATGGAAGTAGTTGTTCCAAATGGAAATACTGGAGAATTTTATGCGCTTACATTAGAAGAAGCAAAAGCAGTTACGGAGAAGGTAACTCAGCTAGTTGATGGACGCGCACTCGTTGTGGCAGGAGTAGGATATGCTGTTGATACTGCAATTGAATTAGGAAAAGCAGCACAAAAAGCAGGAGCAGATTGTGTAATGATTCATCAGCCGATTCACCCATATATTACATCAGAAGGTGCAGTATCTTATTTTAAAGCAATTATCGAAGCACTTGATATTCCATCAATTGTTTACTTTAAAGACCCTAATCTAAGTGATGATGTATTGAAAGAGTTGGCTCTTTTAGACAAGCTAGTAGGTGTTAAATACGCTATCAATGATCTGCCGAGATTTACAAAGCTTGTTCGTGAAGTTCCAAAAGAACATAATGTGGCTTGGGTTTGTGGTACAGCTGAAAAATGGGCTCCATATTTTTATAATGCAGGAGCTGTAGGTTTTACTTCAGGATTAGTTAATATATACCCAGAAAAGTCGAAAGAAATGTTAACTGCATTAAAAAATGGCGATCAAGAAACTGTATGGAAGATTTGGGAAGAAGTGCTGCCATTTGAGGATTTACGTGCTAAATACAATAATGGAAATAATGTTGTTATTATTAAAGAAGCAATGGAAAAAGTTAATCTAACAGCTGGTGTAACAAGAGAACCTGTAGATCCATTAAATGAAGAGGATAAACGAGCTTTATCAGAACTATTACAAGCATGGGGCTTAACTGCAGATAAAGTTCAGGTTTAATCTTTGATTTACTATTGAATTTATAATTTATTTTTAGAAAGGAAGTTACAAATGTCCATAACTGTTGAGACAAAAACATACTTAAATTTTATAAATGGAGAATGGGTAAAAAGTTCTGGAAGTGAGATTTCAGAAAGTATTAATCCCAATGACGCAAGTGAAGTTGTAGGTAAAGTGCAAAAATCAACACGAGAAGATCTTGATAATGCGGTCCAAGCAGCAAAAAACGCTAAAACTTCATGGAGAAAGCTTCCAGGAGCAGAACGAGGTAACTTTTTGTATAAAGCCGCTGATATTCTTGATTCAAGATTAGATGAAATTGCTGAAACAATGACACGTGAAATGGGTAAAACACTTCCTGAAGCTAAAGGTGAAACTGCTCGTGGTGTTGCGCTTCTTCGTTATTATGCAGGGGAAGGAATGCGAAAAGTAGGGGATGTTATCCCATCAACTGATAAAGATGGTTTCATGTTTACAACTCGTGTACCATTAGGTGTTGTTGGTGTAATTACACCGTGGAACTTCCCTGTTGCAATTCCTATTTGGAAAATTGCTCCTGCCCTTATATATGGTAACACGGTTGTGTTTAAGCCTGCAGGCGAAGCGGTTGTGACTGCTGCGAAAGTAGTTGAGTGTCTAGTAGACGCTGGGCTTCCCAAAGGGGTCATGAATTTTGTTACTGGTTCCGGATCTGTTGTTGGTCAAGGAATTATTGATAACCTTGATATATCAGGTATCACATTTACTGGGTCGGATTCAGTAGGTAAGCAAGTAGGACAGGGAGCATTTGCTCGCGGTGCGAAGTACCAGTTAGAAATGGGAGGTAAAAACCCAGTTATTATAGCGAAAGATGCTGATCTTGATCTTGCAGTTGATGGCACTATAAGTGGTGCTTTCCGTTCTACAGGACAAAAGTGTACAGCTACGAGTCGTGTAATTGTTGAAAGTGAAGTTTATAACGAATTTAAGGAAAAGCTACTTGCAAAAGTTAAAGGAATTAAAATTGGCAATGGACTTGAAGAGGGAGTTTGGATGGGCCCATCAGCAAGCGAAGGTCAATTAGAAACGGTTTTATCGTACATTGAAAAAGGAAAAGAAGACGGTGCTAAGTTAATTCATGGTGGGAAACGATTAACAGGTAATGGTCTAGAGAAAGGATTCTTTATTGAACCTGCTGTATTTGATGGTGTGACGAATGAAATGCGAATTGCTCAAGAGGAAATTTTCGGACCAGTAATTGCCCTTATGAAAGTTAATAGCTTAGAAGAAGGTATCGAACTTGCTAACAGTGTAGAGTACGGCTTAAGTGCATCTATTTATACTACTAATATTCAAAATATGCTTGATTTTGTTAGTGACTTAGAAGCTGGCCTGGTACGCGTTAATGCCGAAAGTGCAGGCGTAGAATTGCAAGCACCATTTGGCGGTATGAAAAAATCTAGTTCACATTCACGTGAACAAGGTCAAGCAGCTCAGGAATTTTTCACATCAATTAAAACTGTATTTGTAAAAGGGAAATAAATTTAAAGTTTTAATTTATTAATATCTTTCTATAATGATAGGTTAAGCCATCTGAATAATATTCTTAGAAAAAAGGTGTTATCCAGGTGGCAATACCCTTTGGTTAGATTCAAATTTCCCCTGTTGAATTTAATAAATTTTTTAAAAATGTATAAAAAAGGATCCAAAAAATGTTATATTAGACCTAATTTCAAGTATTTTGAAAGCGTTTTCCGTTCTCGTATTTTATATAAAGGGGTGAAAAAGTGGAAAAGGCGGAATTAAAAAAAGATTTTATTGTTAGTGTTTCGTTAATAGTTATATCGATTGTGTTGTATGCCACAACCTATACTTTTAAAAGATTGACTACAAGTCAAATTGGACCACAGTTTGCTCCTAGACTTGTAACTGGGTTGATATTTGCATTAAGTGTAGTGCTTTTAACTAAAACAATAATCAATTGGAAAAAGGCTAAAATAAATCAAGCTGCTACTAATGTGGAAGTAGTAAGCGAGGAAGTACTGGATGAAGAGCTTATTCAAAAAACAGAATCTGAACAAGAGGTTCCATTATCATCAAAAAGTAAATATGTATTGTATACCCTTGGATTAATTTTAATATATATAATCGCTATGTCCCAAATCGGCTTTTTGATAAGTACATCTATTTATTTGTTTGCTCAAATTTGTTTATTTTCAGAGAAAAAGTATTGGAATATTCCTCAGTTTGCAATTCTATCTATTGTAGTTTCTGTAGTTACTTATTTTAGCTTCCGTTATGGATTTAATTTAATGCTTCCAGGAGGAATTTTAGGCTAAGTGAGGTGTAGAGAATGTTAGCAGATTTAATAACTGGTTTTTCAACAATGTTTACACCGATGACTATGGTTATAATATTTATCGGTGTGATACTAGGGTTGTTTTTTGGTTCCGTCCCGGGTCTAACAGCAACAATGGCAGTAGCTATTTGTCTCCCTATAACCTATACAATGGATCCAGCTATGGGAATGGCTTTACTTATGGGGTTATATATAGGAGGTATTTCAGGGGGACTTATCCCAGCAATATTATTAAAGATACCTGGTACTCCTTCCTCTATTGCAACCACATTTGATGGTTATCCAATGGCGCAAAAGGGAGAAGCTGGAAAAGCTTTTGGACTAGCTATTACTTTCTCGTTTTTAGGTGGATTATTAAGTATTGCCGCTTTAATATTAATTGCTCCTCCTTTAGCTGAATTTGCTTTAAGGTTTGGTCCAATTCAGTATTTTGCTATTACCTTGTTTGCCATGACTTTAATATCTAGTTTATCTGAGGGGTCAATTTTAAAGGGCCTGCTCGGAGCCTTAATAGGTATGGCGATAGCAATGGTAGGATCTGCTCCAATTGACGCTTTTCCTAGGTTTACATTTGGGTTAACAGACCTTGATGCTGGTTTTAATTTATTACCAGTTTTAATCGGACTATTCGCATTAGGTGAAATTTTAATGACCGCTGAAAAGAAGATTAATCCATCTTTATCTAAGAAAGTGAATCATAAAGTTAAAGGTTTTGGATATAAGATAACGGAGTTTGTTGGTCAATGGTGGAACTTTCTTCGTTCAAGCTTGATTGGTATCGGTATCGGGATACTACCTGGTCTAGGTGGAGGTCCAGCCAACTTGATTGCATATGCTACAGCAAAGAATCAATCTAAACACCCTGAGCAGTTTGGAAAAGGTGCACCTGATGGTGTTGTTGCTTCTGAATCAGCAAATAATGCATCTGTTGGTGGGGCTTTAATTCCCTTAATGGCTTTAGGAATTCCAGGAGATACTGTAACAGCGATGTTATTAGGTGGCTTAATGATGCACGGGTTGCAACCAGGTCCACTATTTTTTACACAGAATGTAGATATAGTATACGGAATTTTTGCGGCGTTAATTATTGCTAATATCGCAATGATCATTTTCTTATTCTCTGGAATGAGAGTATTTATAAAATTGTTAAGTATTCCAAAGCATATACTTTTTCCGATTATTATAGTTCTTTGTGTTGTAGGTGCGTTCGGTGTTAATAATCGTATTTTTGATATATTCGCATTAATCTTCTTTGGGGTTCTTGGATTTCTTTTGATTAAGTTTAAGTTTCCGATAGCACCAGTTATTTTAGGGTTTATCCTTGGGCCAATTGCGGAGCTTAGTTTGCGAAGAGGGTTAATGTTGACAAAAGGTGATTTTACACCATTTATTATTGATCCAATAGCTGCGGTATTCTGGATAATTGCTATAACTTCTATAGTTTTAAAGGTAGTTAAGAGTTTTAGAGACAATAAGGCAGAAGTCAGAGTATAAAAATAGTTACACTTTCAGTGATTTGTAAAAGAACTATTCAACAAATGATGGCTTATAGAAGATGGTGGAGTATTACTAGGATGTACAGGCTTATTTAAAAATTGCATAAAAGGCTTAATCCTTCCCTGTATAAATTAACTTGTTGGGGAACTACCCCTTCTAAAGTCTATTTTATAACTTTGATTTACTAAAAGGGGGTGTTCTTCGGAATAAGTGGAAATCAAAGTAAGTGATGTTTACTTTTGTGATTCATTATTTGGATAAAAAAATTTACAATATATTTTTTGAATCTTTCGAAAAGTCAAAAACTAAATATCCGATAGGAGGAGTAAAGATGAAAAAATCAATTAATAAAAAAGGAATTATGTGGGTATTAATTATTGCAATGACAATGTTGTTAGCAGCTTGCGGTGGTGCACAGTCATCTCAGCCTGTTAAGGAAAGTGATTCAAGTGGTAAAGAAAATGCAGAAACTAGTAAAGAAACTGCATCAAGCAGCTATCCGGATGAAACAATTAAGGTTGTCGTGCCTTTTGGAGCAGGTGGAGATACTGACATTAACTCAAGAACATTTGCAAAATATGTTGAAAAGGAACTAGGTGTATCAACAGTTGTTTCTAACGTTTCTGGTGCGGGTGGTAGTGTTGGATCTCGTCAAGTTTTAAAAGCAAAGCCTGATGGCTATACAGTTGGTGCATTCCAAGATTCAATGTTACTAAATAGTATCTTCGGTGTTGCTGATTTCAAATATGATGAGTTTGAAATCGCTGGTATTAGTGTACTTGACCAAGGTAATTCATTTTTAGTAAGTGGTGACTCAAAGTTTAAAACATGGGATGATGTTGTTGCGTATGCGAAAGAACATCCAGGTGAAGTTTCTGTAGGTACAAATGTTGGTGCTTTTACTTATATACAGTTAATGGCTTTAGCTGATGCGGCAGGTGTAGAATTTAATATTGTTGATGCAGGCGGTGGTGCAGATAAAATTACAGCATTACTTGGTGGACAAGTTGATATTATTCCAAATCCATTAGGCCTTGTTAAAGATTATATTGAATCTGGAGATATGGTCAGTTTAGGTGTTTTATCAGAAGAAAGAATAGAGCAATTCCCTAATGTTCCAACCTTTAAGGAGCAAGGTGTAGATGTAACATTTGACAAAATCTACTTCTGGGCATTCCCTCCTGGAACTCCAGATGAAGTTATTAACACATTTTCACAAGCAATGGAAAAGGCAGCAGTTAATGAAGATTACATTGCAGAAACGGAAAAACATGTTGTATCTGCAAAATATATGAACCCTGAAGAAGCTAAACAATTCTTAGCAGATGCTTATGAGAGATATCAGGGTATTTATGAAAAAACAAAGTAATAACCTTACATCTAATAATAGATTAGTAGTGTAATAGTTTAGGGCTATGCAGCAAACCTTTATTAAATAGTGCTCATAGCCCTTTTCTTATAGTTGAAAATTTGAAAATCTATTTGAATAGGGTGAAATCATAATGAATTTTAAAGTTTTAATACCACAGCCAATTGCTAAAGAAGGTATAGATTTACTTGAAAAAGAAGGTGCTGAAGTTATCATTCCTCCGGATTATAATGAGGAAACGTTGATATCTCATGTTTCAGATGTAGATGCTATTCTAATCCGAACAGCAAAATTGAGTCGAGTTGTTATCGAAAAAGCTAGTAAATTAAAAGTTATTGCTAGACATGGAATTGGGGTCGACAATATTGATTTAGAAGCTGCATCTGACCGTGGAATACTCGTGACGAACGCACCTTTTGCCAACGTAAATGCTGTTGCTGAGCATGTTCTTACTTTAATTTTGTCAGGATCACGCCAATTGATCCAAGTAGATAGTGCTTTACGCAATGGAGATTTTGAAGTTCGTAACAGGAAGTTTGGCATAGAATTAAAAGGAAAAACATTAGGTGTTGTTGGATTTGGTAACATTGGTCAATTGGTTGCCGAAAAATGCCACTATGGATTAGGGATGGATGTACTTGTATATGACCCGTATGTTCGTGAAGAAAATGTGTCATCTTATGTTCAACTGAATCAATCCCTTAGTGAAGTTCTTGCATCTTCTGATATAGTTACGATTCATGTACCATACTTACCTTCAACACACCACCTGATTAATGAGGAAGCGCTACAACAAATGAAAAAGGATGCAATCCTAGTTAATGCAGCAAGAGGCGGAATTATAGATGAAATTGCATTGGAAAAAGCATTAGGCAGCGGTGAAATTAGAGGTGCGTGCCTAGATTGTTTTGAAACAGAACCTCCAGCTGTTGATCATTCTTTATGGAATTTAGAGAATGTAATAGTTACTCCGCATCTTGCCGCTCATACTGAGGAAGCAATGATTGAAATGGCAGTTACTCCGGCGAAAGATATTATTGCGATTATGAAGGGAGAAAAACCTTTGTACCCAGTAAATGAAAAAGAAATTAAAGTTAGTTAGTTTTAAATTGATTAAAAATGGTACAGGTATTGCGGTGAATGACTGGGGTAATATTCCACTACAGATTACGAAACGATTTAACTAAACTGAGAAATTTCCCCCTTTAAAATACTTAAGTATTAAATTGTCAGTAATCTCCACCGCATTATCTGTCTTAAAGAGAGCAATATCACAAAATATTGAGTGAATAAAGTCTCTACCTGATTTTTATATGTAAAGAAGTAAGAGCCAGTTTAAAGCTAAAAGGATAAATCTATGATGATAAAGAGTTTCCTAAATGACGGACGGATTGATCTTTTTCGGGTTTTATATCTCTTGGTGCTTCTTTACAGCTATAAGAAATAATAACAAGAAGGGAAGATATTCATTGATAATAGAAGAGTTGCTTGAAAGTCAAGCAATTTATAAGTTTGGTAGGACAGTTGACTATTTTGTTATTTATGAGAAATGGATAAAGAAAGAAGTTACATTATCCAAGACATGTTTAGTAGAACATTCTGAGAATGTAAGTGAAGTTGTGAAGCTTTATAAAGGAAATGCTAAATGTGGTTCGGTTATAAAAATAACAGACTACCCAATTGGTCCGAGAGGTTTTTCTTCATTAGAAGAAGTACTCATGAGAATTAGATGCTATCCATTTGATGAAGAGGTTAAGCTTATTGTATAATCGGTTTCCCGTTAGGTTGGGGGGCTTTTTTTTACATTTAGCCGAAGGTCTTTGGAGTATGAAGTATGCAGGAAATGTTGGACCACACATTATACATGTCTAATATGTGTGGTCCTTTTAGTGTCAACAGTTTCACTTTCCTAACCTAAATATAATATTGGCTCTGTAAATGTATGGACGACCGAGATGGTGATGAACTAGTGGGTGAGTAAACATTTGATGCTTAGTACAATGAGATTATTCACTAAAAAAGTTCATCTGAAAATTTGATAAACATATTACTTAAATATATGAGAAGTACAAAAGGTATTGGACTTCTATCTAATTGAAGGGTTTAATAGGTACAATCCTATAAAGCGGTATAGTTCGTATAACATCGGTTATAAGAATTATTTGCAATGTCTACCGTGAATTGTTTACCGCGACGTAACTGTCTCACCAATGACATTCTATTAAGAAGTAACTACAATTAATACAAATAAAGAAAGTGAAAAAGAAGAAAACATCTGTTTCTACATCTGAATTGGATGCAAGGTATATTGGTAACTTGAAGGAATCTGCGTTTCCGTATCGGGATATGTGGTAATTGCTTCAAAGTCCGTTGACCCGCCTGCGTCACGAATCACTTTTTCCATATACGCCTGGTCTCCGTGCCGATTAAGCGTGCTTTCCTAAGGGGTAATTCAAGCTAAGAGTTACGCCTTAAAACTTAAGCTTGATTACACTTATTCGACGAATGGAAAAGAAATTTATGAAATGTGTTTAATACAGGCTCCAGCGGGTGAGTCTGATGCTCCAGTAAAGAAGCTTTATACTTCTTTAATAACGGAATCATCATGGAGTGAAGGGGGAGGAGGCGTTCCTTTTTCCCTTTCCCATACACCAGAATCGTTTCATTATATAAGTCAATTTGCTGCCAGGTGAGATCAATCAGTTCCTGTCGTCTCATCCCGGTGGTTCCCAGCAGCTTGAACATCGCTTCATTTCGAAGCGAGAGGGGGCGCTCATCTTGTTCCAGGGAGCGGAAGAGCTTTTGGATTTCTTCCAGGTTCATGTAAACCGGAAGCTTCGTATCCATCTTGGGTGATTGAATGCCGGCCATGAAGTCAGACGACATCATTTATTCTTTTAAGCAGAACTTCGAGAACGACTTTAAACTCGAGATACGCCGGCGAACCGACCTCGGTTTGGCATACTGCTGAAGGGTTTGCTGCTGGATAAAGCGGCGCACGAGGGAGGGATTCAGATCCTCCAATAGTGTTGACCGCTTATGATCCTTAAGAAAGCTGTGAAACAGCGTTAAATCGCTTTCATAGCTTGACAGGGTATTACTGGAATAATTTTGTTCAACCTCGAGGTAGAGCAAAAATTCATCCAATGCAGTTTGAAATTCCATGAAAAAAACCTCCAAATAATTGTTATTCGGAGGTACCAACAAATTCTATCCCGACCCAGAGAATTATTTGAACATCCCGGAGTGTTATCAGGAATGTCACCGAACGTTATACGGAAGGTATCCGAAAAATTCATTGGGAACTAGCTCAAAAATTACTTCTCAATAAGGTTTATTATAGAAAGTGTCTCATTTAGCAAAATTTTAATTTCGTCTCAATATCTAGAGAATACTATGGTTTTGAGACAAAAATAGCTATTTTAAGATTGCTTCCTATAATATATGTTATGTCTACTTGAAAAAATAAATAATCAGGAAGGCATTGTGTTACCTCCCCTTATTAATTGGTCTAATAAACAATCCGGCCCAAGCAGCTTGACTACTGTAAGTCTTAATTATTCATTCAACACATGCTGATATTTCTGTATAGCCATCCACTGCATTTCAGGTGTGGCCATAGGCACATAATCTCCATTGACAGCTTTAATCAGCTGGCCATACATCGTCTGTAACTGTATATCCTGTTTAGCCATCTTGACGTGGATGGATTTTACATTTTCATCTTTCATCATGGATGCTGAATTATAATTGTTGGTACCCATTAACTTTGCTGAAGATCTGCTTTCAAGAGCTATGTCTTTTTCCCATTCGGCTAAGTTTCCGATGTGTTCGCTTAAAGGGATTTTTGGCAAATCGACTAAATGAATTTTTTCAGTGCGGTTTGGATCAATCAACGCTAGCATAGCAGCAACATGGTGTCTAAGTGTGTTGATATGGATGCTTAATATCCTTTTAAGGCTCTCATTTTGAACCATTTGGTGATATATTTTAAGCTTATTGATGACCCCTTCATGTGCTGCTAAATGTTCGGACATCAGTCCCAGGTCAATAGCTGGTAATTTCATCTCTGTATCCCCTCCTCATATATTAAAAATATGCGGAAAGGGTTGTTTCTGCGATTTTTCTGCCTTATCTTTAACTTGAGACGGTCTCAAAACCCAAGATTACCACCCTTTTTCTTGATATATTTTAAAAAAAGCCTATCTGCTTAAAAAATCGCAGATAGGCTTTTTTCGGTTTGATATGATTTAAAGTTTCGTTCTTTCCTGCTCTACAAGCATTTCACGTGCAACTTTAGGAGCCAACCATAATGATGGCAACAATAACAATGAAACCGGAACAGCTGTCACGACAATAAAGTTTTGCAGCGTTCCGATGCTGCCCTCTCCGATGCTTAATAATACGATTGCTAGTGCACCAAAGATAAGTGCCCAGAACACACGGATCCACTTAGCCGGATTGTCGCTACCAGTGATGGCAACACCAACTGTATAAGACATAGAATCAGCGGTCGTCGCTACAAAGACGATCGTTACAATAAGGAATCCAATCGATAAGGCGTATCCAAATGGAATCTGGTTCATTATAGCGATTACAGCGGCCGGCATGCCTGATTCATTCAGAGCCGTGGATATTGAACCTGGTTTCTGAATTTCGTGGAAAATACCTGATCCCCCTACTACCGTAAACCAAAAGTTACTAACAATCGGCGCAACGACAGACAAACCGATAACGATGTCTCTTATTGTGCGTCCTCTGGAGATCCTGCTTATGAAAATGGCCATCATTGGACCATATCCCAAGAACCAGCCCCAGAAGAAAACAGTCCACCATCCGAGCCAGTCATTGTCCGCCCGATATAATGTCATGCGAAGGAAGTTTTGAATATGAAAGCTTTCTGCCCCTATAAACGCATCGATGATAAACATCGTAGGGCCGAGAATCAATATCGCAATCATTAATACAACCGTTAAGCTGACGTTAACCCGGCTTAACCACTGAATTCCCCGTTCAATCCCAGTTGCTGCTGAAATAGATGCTATGGCGACTAGCGCAAGAATCACAAAAATATTAGTTGCAAGCGTGTTAGGAACATCAAATAATGAATGCAGTCCATACCCCACCTGCAGACCCAGGAAGCCAATCGGGCCAATTGTTCCAGCAGAAACAGCAATGATTGATACCACATCTGCCAGAGTACCTAACCAGCTGTTATAGATTTTTTCACCGAAAATCGGATATAAAATCGCTCTGGGCTTTAAAGGATAACCTTTATGGTAGTGAGCATACATAAGAATTATTGTGGTAAGAGATCCGAGTATTGCCCAGGCTAAAAAGCCCCAATGCACATAGCTTTGCGCCAATGCAGGGATCACTGCGTCCGCAGGTGAAGCACCTTCTTCAGCGAATAGAGGCGGCGTGCTTAAGAAGTGGTACATAGGTTCTGCTGCGGCCCAAAATACCCCTCCGCTCGCTAATAGTGTACACAGGACCATCGCCATCCAGCGAAAATAGCCAATTTCTGGCGAATCTAATTTTCCGAGGCGGACTGTTCCTGTTTTTGAAACAGCCAACCCTAATCCAATTAAGAACGTTCCAAGAAGCAACAGCTGCCAAAACGCTCCTAAATAGGTCACTGCAAATGAAAAGGAGTCACTAATCCATGTTGCAAGCACTTCTTCATTTATTAAGGAGATCAATACAAAAAGCAGTAAAAATCCTCCACTGATAATAAATGTTTTCCAATCTGTTTTATAACTTTCTCTCTGATGTTTAATAATTACACCTTCTTATGTGATTTTTATTTTTATTGTTTCCCATATACGTCAGTTTCTATGAAAACCAAACGTCAAGTATAGGGGGATTACGGAAAGAAATCAATGAAAAAGTATGGAGTGAACTTAATTTGTATTATGTAAGCGTTTAACGAATAAAATACTTAATTTTCACAATAAAAAGACTGTCTCTTCAGTATGGAAGGACAGTCTTTAAATGTTCTTAATTCAAGGTTATTGAGTTATAGTGTGTTAATAATATCCAGCTATCTGTTGTGCAGTTATGGTTTTAAACATTACTGGCCATATTATTAGGAATTCTGCACTAAATGGTCTTTAAGTTTTTCACGGAGTGCCCGTTTCAGGAACTTCCCTACTGATGTTTTCGGAATTTCCTCCATAAAGACGACATCATCAGGAAGCCACCACTTGGCGAATTGAGGTGCCATGAAATCCAGCAAATCCTGCTTGCCTACCTTATCTTTATACTGTTCTTTTAGGACCACACAGGCAACCGGGCGTTCCTGCCACTGTGGATGCGGAACGGCCACGATGCTTGCTTCGAAAACCGCGTCATGTGCCATGAGCGCATTCTCAAGATCTACCGAGGAAATCCACTCTCCCCCGCTCTTGATCAGGTCTTTCGTGCGGTCCACCAGCTTAATGATCCCCTCTTCATCAATCGTTGCAACATCACCGGTGTACAGCCATCCATCCCGGAATGCATCCGTGGAACGTTCATCTTTATAATATTCATCAGCAATCCATGGTCCGCGCAGAAGGAGCTCACCCATTTCCTCTCCGTCCCATTTCACTTCACCATCCGCACCCACTATTTTCATATCAAGCCCTGGCACAATCAATCCCTGCTTCGAGCGGATATCAAGAACTTCTTCTTCATCCAAGTCAGTCTGATAACTCTTCAGCCTGGAAACAACTGCAAGGGGTGCCGTCTCGGTCATACCATATGCGTGTAAGAAAGGAATTTTGTATTTTGATTCAAAGGTCTTAATCATTCCTCTTGGTGCTGCCGACCCGCCGCATACGATAGACCTTAACGAGGATGTTGAATAACTGCCAGTTTCTAATTCATTCAACAGACCCAGCCATATCGTCGGTACACCGGCGGTAAATGTTACTTTTTCCTGCTCGATAAGCTCTGCAAGCAGCTTCGGGGTAAATAATGGCCCAGGCAATACTTGTGTCGATCCGAACCAGGTTGCAGCGAATGGGATTCCCCATGCATTGGCGTGGAACATTGGAACCACCGGCATGACGACATCACTTTCCGAAAGGGCGGCCGTATCAGCCAGCCCAAAAGCAAAACTGTGAAGGACAATGCCTCTGTGTGAATAGACAACGCCCTTAGGGTTTCCGGTCGTTGCAGATGTATAGCACATTCCTGCAGGGTCATTTTCATCGATATCCTTTAAAAATTCAAAATGAGGATCAGCTTCACTAAGCAGCTGTTCATAGGAATAAGCTGGTTCCAGCGTCGTTTCTGGAAGCTCTTTTTTGTCAGACATGATGATGTAGGCTTCGACAGTCTCAAACGTGTCCTTGCATTTCTCAATGAGCGGAAGCAAATCCTCGTCAACAAATAATACTTTGTCTTCTGCATGATTGATAATATAAGTAATATGTTCAGGTGATAAACGGATATTGATTGTGTGCAGGACTGCTCCCATCCCGGGTGCTGCAAAATAGGCTTCCAAATGGCGGTGATGGTTCCAGGCAAATGTACCGACTCTTTCACCTTTACCTACACCCAGTTTTTCCAGAACACTGGCGAGTCTTCTTGTACGTTCACCGATTTCCTTATAAGTTAACCGGTGAATCCCTGAAGATGTACGGGAGACTACCTGTTTTTTCGGAAAAAACTTTTCTGCTCTCTCTAATAGAGAACTTACTGTCATTGGAACATTCATCATATTGAAACTTCCCCTTCCTTTTCCTTCATTTTAGGTATTGAATAACGCCTTTTGTCTGCCAATCAAGGAGGTCTTGATCATTAGCACCAAGCCATTCGCATAGGATCTCTTTGGTCTGTGCGCCTTTTTCCGGCGGCGGTGAAGCGGCAACGCTATCCAAGTCTCCGTGCATCTTTACTCCACCATTGAAAGAAACGAAGCCCCTAACTTTATAAAGCGGATATTCAGCAATCTCCCCGGCCTCAAGAACCGGTGTAAGACAGCAGTCCACTTCCATGCCGAATGCCGCCCACTCCGACAGTGATTTGCTTTTAAACAGTTCAATCATTTCACAGTAAACCTCGTTGTTTGTATCCGGCTTTGTGAGGTGGGCAGAAAGCCATTCATCCCTTCCGAGCGCCTGACAAAAGTTGCGCCAAAATTTAGGTTCAAGCGCTGCCAGGCATACATGTTTTTGATCTTTTGTCGCATAGAGTCCATATGAAATCACAGCTCCATTCAGGACTCCGACTCCATTCTGATAACCGGTTTCTTTTTCAATGAGAACATGGTTGGTCATTAACGAAGCCATGCTCTCAGCAATTGAAAGGCAATGATAGCTTCCTTCGCCTGATAAACTTCTGGACACAAGGCCTGCAAGGATCCGTTCACTTGCGGCCAATCCCCCGACATAATCAGCGAAAGTGTGAGTAGGATGGACTGGATTCCCTATTTCGTCCTTAAGCTGGGCAAGTGCTCCGCTAAGGCTCATATAATTCAGGTCATGGCTGCCGAGCCTCGACATCTTCCCGCTATGGCCATACCCAGTAATGGAGCAGTAGATGATTCCTGGATTTATGCTGCTGACATCTTTGTATCCCAGACCGAGCCTCTCCATAACGCCAGGGCGGAAGCTTTCCATGACGGCATCAGCCTTTTTGAGCAAGCCCAGGGCGAGTTTCTGCCCCTCATTATGTTTGAGGTTGATGGTAATGCTCTTTTTCCCTCGATTATGAGCGGTGAATACCAATCCTTTCCCGGTATTTCTTGCAGGGTCTCCATCGGGTGCTTCCACTTTGATGACTTCCGCTCCCATCTCTGCAAGCCTTTGGGTGGCAAATGGACCCGGAATATAGTTAGTGAAGTCTATTATTTTAATGCCTTTCAACATCATGCAATCCCTCACTCATTTTGTTGTCTGTCCTTTAGCGGCTAACTCCTCCATTTTCTTACGCAGCAAGAACTTTTGTATTTTCCCGCTTGCATTTCGAGGGAGTTCGTCAACGAAAAGATAGTTCCTTGGACGTTTATAATTTGCCAGGCTGGCACTATTTCTGCACCATTCATCGAGTGCATCATCTGTCAGCAGCGGATCTTTCTTCACAACAAAGGCTGTAACACTTTCACCCCAGTGATTGTCAGGCTGGCCTACAATCGCGACATCGAGGACTCCATCGTGTGCATGAAGTACATCCTCGACCTCTCTGGGATAAATATTCTCTCCCCCGCTGATGATCATATCGTCCACTCGATCCTTGACCCAAAGGAATCCTTCCTCATCCAAGTAGCCTATATCACCTGAATGGTACCAGCCTTTATGCATTGCTTCTTCGGATGCCTCATTGCGATTGAAATAGCCTGACATCATACACGGGCCCTGTACAATGATTTCCCCGCTTTCTCCATTAGAAAGGATATCTTCAGGGTCAGAGGGTCCATCTTCATTCGGTTTGACGATCCTAATCTCATGGTTAAGGCATGCCTTGCCGGCAGCACCTGCCTTTGTAAGCTGATCTTCCTCCGATAAGAAAGTGATGGCCGGCCCCATTTCTGTCATTCCATACGCCTGCACTAATCCAATACCTAGCATTTCATGGCATGCATGGACAAGCGATGGTGCCATTGGTGCCCCGCCGTATAGGCCCAACTGCAAGCTTTGAAGATTGTAGTCTGCCAGGTTTTCCTGCAAAAGCATATTCCACATCGTTGGTGCTGCGAAGAACTTCGTAATTTTTTCTGAATCGATTAATTCCAGTACTTTTTTTGGTGCAAATTGGTGAAGTAGAACGTTTGTTCCTCCGGCGTGAATCCTCGGAAGAAAGGCACAATGTAGTTCTGCACAGTGAAACATCGGGGCAGCCACCAGGCCGACGTCTTTTTCGTTCAACTTAGTCGCTGCGATGACGATCAGGCTCTGTTCTGCCATATCCCTATGCGTATGCATGACACCTTTTGGCCTGCCGGTTGTCCCGCTTGTGTACATTATCGCGTAGAGATCATCCTCACCAACTTCAACTTTCACCTCTTCTGATTTTGAAGCTTGGACTTTTTCATGGTAGCAAGCGGCATAATCAGGTGTTTCCTTATCAATGAACCAGAAGGCTGTGTGAGGGAATCGGTTTTCAATCGAGGCAATGACCGGTTCCACTGCCTTTTCAAAAAGAACAACTTTTGGGGCAGCATCGTTAAGTATAAAAGCAACATCTTCACCCATCAGGCGGAAATTAATAGGGTTGAACACCGCTCCGATTTTTGCACAAGCAAAGAAAGTTGTTCCTAATTCCTCAGTATTGAACAGGAAGGCGGTTACCCTATCTCCCTTTTTAACACCTTCCTGCATTAGTGCATTTGCAAGGCGATTTACTTCCTCATTCCATTCGCGATAAGTGAAACGGACATTTTTCCGGACGTCATACAAGGCTTCCTTGTCCGGGAATTTTCTTACGGTCATGTCAAAAATCCTGCCGATTGTTGTGCTCATATTTACCCCTCCCGATAAAATCTTCTTACTATATCTGTGCGGGCTTTTCTCATTAGTAAGACGGTTCTTTAGTGACATTATTTAATCCAGTCTTTCAATAATCGTTGCATTCGCCATTCCGTGGCCTTCACACATCGTCTGCAGTCCAAAGCGGCCGCCAGTCCTTTCCAGTTCATGCATCATGGTGATCATTAAGCGTGCTCCGCTGGCACCGAGTGGATGGCCAAGTGAGATTGCTCCCCCATTCGGATTGAGATTTGCCGGGTCTGCGCCTGTTTCTTTGAGCCAAGCCATCGGGACAGGTGCAAAGGCTTCATTGACTTCGAATATATCAATCTCTTCAATCTTCAATCCTGATTTCTGCAAAACTTTTTCCGTTGCTGGAATAGGTCCCGTCAGCATCAAGGTAGGATCTGATCCGACAACCACTCTTGTATGCACTTTGAAGCGAGGTTTCAAGCCCAGCTCTTCTGCTTTTTCACGGCTCATCAACAGAAGGGAAGCTGCACCGTCACTGATTTGGCTAGAGTTTCCTGCATGGATGACTCCGTCTTCTTTAAAGACTGTCTTTAAGCCGGAAAGCGTTTCTGCCGTAGTGCCCTCCCTTGGTCCAGAGTCCTCAGTTACGAATGCCTTTTCTCCATCTTCAAGAGTAATCTCCACAGGCATGATTTCACGTTTGAAGTATCCTTCAGCCTGAGCGCTGAGTGCACGTCGATGACTTTCTGCCGAATATTCATCCAGTTCTGTACGGGTGAAGCCATATTTTTCGGCTATCCTCTCGGCAGATAGTCCTTGATGAATAATCTCATAACGTTCTTTCAATTTCGGGCTGAATGGAATGGCATCCTGATAGTTCGATCCCATCGGAACTCTGGTCATATTCTCGACTCCTCCGGCAATCACGACATCCATGTCTCCAGCCAGAATCGCCTGTGCTGCGAAATGGACAGCCTGCTGGCTCGAACCGCACTGACGGTCAATCGTTGTTCCAGGGACTTCAATCGGAAAGCCTGCAATCAAAGCAGCCACCCTGGCGATATCACCGGCCTGTTCTCCAGCCTGGGTCACACATCCTAGAATGACATCCTCGATTAGTTTCGATTCAATACCGGCCCGTTTGACCACTTCCTGCAGAACAAGGGCGGCCAGGTCATCCGGACGTATATCTTTTAGTTGTCCTTTTCTTCTGCCGACCGGTGTCCTCACACCTTCAACAATTACTACTTCACGCATATCCTTCTTCCTTTCTGCAATGGAGTTTCAGGTTTCTATCTATAAACCTAAGTTCTTGGCGATGATCGTCTTCATGATTTCATTTGTACCTGCGTAAATGCTGGCAACAGGAATATCACGGAACCTCCTGGCAATCTCGTATTCTTCCATATATCCGTAGCCCCCATGAAGCTGCATGCATTCCGCTGCAATTTTCTTGGCGGTATCTGTCATTTTCCACTTTGCCATGGATACCTTTGTGACGATGTTTTCACCCTCTATATGTTCGGCAATCAACTGATCAAGGAAGGCCCTGGTCATCTCGATCTCTGTAGCCATTTCTGCTATCTTGAACTGCGTGTTCTGAAATTTGCTCACTGGCTTTCCAAACGCATCACGGCTTTTCACATAGTCGATGGTCTGTTTCAGCATCACTTCTGACGCAGCTTGGGCGGCTATAGCGACCAGGAGGCGTTCCTGCTGAAGTTTTTCCATGAGGTAGATGAACCCTTTGCCTTCTTCGCCAAGCAAGTTCTCCTTTGGTACCACGCAATCTTCAAAAATAAGTTCAGCTGTATCCTGCGAATGCAGGCCTACCTTGTTGAGTTTTCTTCCTCTCGAAAAACCAGTCATATCACGTTCAACGACCAGCAGGCTGACCCCTTTATGCTTCGCTTTCGGGTCCGTTTTGCAAGCAACAACAATGAGGTCAGAATGGATGCCGTTTGTAATGAATGTCTTTTGGCCGTTTAAGATATAGTGGTTACCCTTGAGGACAGCTGTTGTCTTAATGTTTGCCAGGTCTGAACCTGTGCCGGGTTCTGTCATTGCAATGGCAGTGATGAACTCTCCAGTCGTACATTTTGGAAGCCAACGTTTTTTCTGTTCTTCCGTCCCGTAAGAGGTGATATAGGGTACGACGATATCATTATGAAGACCGATTCCGACAAGGCCGGAACCCACTCTCTCAATCTCTTCGTTAATTATGACCGAAAAGCCCCAATCCACTTCACTTCCCCCATATTGTTCATCAATATCGGGGCACAGATAGCCCTGATCGCCCATTTTCGTCCAAAATGAACGCGGGATCATCCGTTCTTCTTCCCACTGGTCATAAAATGGATAGGCTTCCTTCTCCAAAAACTTCCTTAAGGACTTTCGAAAGATTTCATGATCGTCCGTTAAATAGGGGTGTCTCATTTATTACCTCTCCTCTATGAAAATCCCATTATGTCTGACTCTATTAATACAGTTCTACTGCTTCACGCCATTCAACGATTGACGCAATTGATATTTAAGTATTTTTCCGGAAGCGTTTCTTGGGAGGGCTTCTTCAATGAACATCCTCCTTGGAATCTTATAACCTGCCAGTTTTTGCCGACAGAAACTTTTCAATTCGTCTTCATTGATTTCAGCACCCTGTTTCGGTACGATGACCGCGCAAACCGCTTCTCCCCAGGTTTCATCAGGGAGCCCGATAATCGCTGCTTCCAGTACGGCGGGGTGCTCATAAAGCACATCCTCTACTTCGATTGAATATACATTCTCTCCACCAGAAATAATCATGTCTTTCTTCCGGTCTACGAGGGTGATGTATCCTTCTTCATCAATCGTCGCCAAATCACCTGTATACAACCATCCATCCTTAATAGTCTTCGCGGTTTCTTCAGGCTTCCGGTAGTATTCTTTCATGATTGATTCACCTTTGATGATGAATTCGCCGACAGCTCCAGGCTCGATATCCTTGCCTTCTTCATTGACCACTCTCGCTTCAGTCAGAAAAGCCGCTTTCCCGCCCTTTCCAAAATGCGTCTTGTGACCTTGCGGGTCGAGCAGGATTCCTCCAGGTCCCGCTTCAGTGAGACCGCATAGGTTATAAAACTGGTCTGTCTTGAATAGTTCCATGCTTCTGCGGACGACCTCGGGAGCCATTGGTGCAGCCCCGTATCCGCACCTTTTGATTGAAGAAAGATCATAATCGGCTGCGTTTGGCACTTGCAGCAGGAAGTTGTACATGGCTGGAACACCAAAGAAGTGGGTGATTTTATTCTCCTGTATGGCTTGCAGGGACGTGACCGGATGAAAATCACGGTGAATGATGTGTGTGGCTCCAAGTACTACCCCTGAAATTAGGAACAGGTTAAGCTGTGCTGAATGAAACAGCGGTGCAATGTGAAGGAAGCGCTCCTCCTCGTTGATTCCCATGCTGATCATCATTGTAAGACCAACATTAAAGACCCGTTTGTGGTCAAACAGTGCTCCTTTAGGTCTACCTGTTGTACCGGATGTATATAAAATTTCCAAATCATCATCATCATTGACTTCAACGGACGGCTCCGCTGTATTATCAGCCATCACTCTTTCGAATGTATGATGACCGACTACTTTTGGAGTGCCCGTAGTAATAACATGCAGGACTCCCGTTCCTTCTCTTGCAGATGTGACAACCTCCTCGAATTCCTCGTCGCAAATAACGACGACCGATTGAGACTGATCGAGAATATAATGGACCTCTGTTGCCGTCAGACGAAAATTCACCGGCACAATCACCGCACCTATTTTGGCGCCAGCAAAGAATGAGAGTACAAACTGATCAGAGTTCTTCATCATCAAAGCGATTTTTTCACCCTTGTGAACCCCTAGGTTGAGAAGGCCGTGTGCCAATTTATTTACTTCCTCATTAAACTGCTTGTACGTATAAGTCTTCCCATTGCACTCAATTGCAAGTTTTTCCGGCTTTTTTCTCGCGTTTTGTGCCAGATAAGATCCGATATCCATATTCCTTTTCCCCCTTTAAAATATATGCTGTAAATGCTTTCAACTTTATATATGCAATTATTGTGCCAACTTTCAGAAAATATAAAAGTGCGTTGTGATAACACTGTATGGTGTAATACAAAGTGAAGGTGTCCAGAAATAGGACACCTTCGTTTGGACAGTATACTTATGTACGAATGGATTGATACTCATTGATATCGCTTTTTTACTAACTCCGTTCAGACTGGTACCTTTAACCTGTGAAAATCAACTTCCCTTTGCTGATAACTCATATTTTTTGAGTTTTTCATATAATCCTGAGCGGCTTATCCCAAGGAGCCGGGCGGCCTGAGCTTTGTTGCCGTTTGCCTGGGTCAACGCCTTTCTGATCGCCTCTAGCTCAGCATCCTCTGCAAGACCGTTTTTTTCCTTCTTAGGTATTGTAAGTTGGTCGATCAGATAATCCGGCAGATCTTCTACCTGTATGTTCCCATGCTCTGCAAAGGTCATCGCCCGTTCAAGAATGTTTTTGAGTTCCCGTACATTGCCAGGCCAATTATATTGCAGCAATGATTCTTTCGCTTTGGGGGATATACCGGTAATACTTGTGCCAAGCATGGAATTTAGTTCAATCATCAATTGACTGGTTAGATATTCAACATCATGTATCCGTTCCCTTAATGGAGGAATCTTCAAGGAGATGACATTCAATCTATAATATAAATCTTCCCGAAATTCGCCTTCCTTCACCATCTTTTCCAGATCCCGATTGGTGGCAGCGATGATACGAACATCGACCTTAATCCGTGAGTTCCCCCCGACCCGGTAAAACTCTCTCTCCTGCAGAACCCTTAATAACTTCGCCTGAAGAGCAACCGACATATCGCCTATCTCATCTAGGAAAAGTGTCCCGCCATTGGCAAGGTCGAACTTTCCTACTTTGCCACGTTGCTTCGCGCCGGTAAAAGCTCCTTCATCATAACCGAAGAACTCCGATTCTAGTAAATCTTCAGGAATGGCTGCGCAATTGACAATGACAAACTTCCCGTCGCTTCTTGCACTGCTGTTATGGATGGCATGTGCAAACAATTCCTTGCCAGTTCCGCTTTCCCCCCTGATCAACACAGTCGATCTGCCTTTAGCTGCTTTTGCCGCACTTTTCTTTAACTTGTCCATATAAGGATGTTTGCTTAAAATATGATCCCAGGTAAATCTTGCTGTTTCGGATTTTTGCAGCTGCTGGTGATAAAAACTCGCTTTGCTTTCAGCTTTTTGCAGTCTCTTGAAAAGTGCACTTACCTCATTCAGCTGGCGGAACATTACCTTACCAATTGCCCCGATCACTTTTCCCTCCTTTTTGATCGGAATTCTATGGACAATGTATTTGATGCCATTCCTTTCATGCAGATCGCTGACTTCGGCAGCTTCCGTTTTAAAGACTTGGTCAAGCTTTAACTGAGGCATTACAATATCTACTTTCTTATGTAATACGTCTTTTTTATCCAGGTTGAAAAGTTCAAGCAGCGGCGGACTGACCATCTTGATGACATTGTGTTCATCAGTCATCAAGATTCCATCATAGGCATGGTCTAATGCCGTTTCGATCGTTAATTTCAATTTCTTTATTGTTTGCAGTTCCTCCGCCATCTTTTCAATTTCAGAGATATCTTGGAATAAAATGATTTTGCCTTGCTTATGTGTAACAGTTTCGTAGGCTGACATATGTAAGATCGATTTATATTCTTCAGAGTGGTAAGGTCCATGGGTCTCCATTGGCAAGCTTGGGAATGTTTCATTAAGGTCTTTAGAATAGATGGAATTGATCGGATGGCCGGTGATCTTAGAGAACGAGGCATTAGCATAGATGACACGTAAATGCTCATCCGTCATCAGCACACCGATATTGGAATGTGTTAGGATTGTTTCCAACTGATCTTTCAGTGTACTGGCCGATTTCAACAGAGTCATAACCATCTCTGTTTTCGTCAGTAATCCGATCACTTTGCCATGTTCATCCAAAACCACCCCTGTACCAGCCTTACTAGTCTTTACGATTTGTTCTATTTCATGATAGGGCGTATCGATCCTGATTGTTTGTGTTTCCTTTTTGATATAGGATTTGATTGGTGTGTCCAATGGAGTTGACTCTAGGATCATTTGGAAAAGGCCGCTTCGGGTAAAAATCCCCTGGAGATCTCCTTGGTTATCGGTAACAGGCAGCAGATTCCATTTTTTCTGTTTTATGATTTCCACTGCTTCTTTAAGTGTTGTTTCTTCTGTAACCATGCAGTCAACAGGAGTAACGATATCCTGAAAGTGAATCATCTCAATCCCCCCTTAAGTTTCTTACATATTATTTAAAAGAATTGTTAATGTTTGAACTTTAAGTCGGCTTCCTTGGTGGGTTTGACTATGATGTCCTCGCTCCAACATGGAAGGACCGTAAGTGAAAGTTAGTAGAAAATAGTCTTTGGTGAAATCAGAAAATTCAATCTCTTAATCTTATTATAAAGCTTATTGAGATAAAGGTACACGCTTGGACAGGAAAAGGCTGTAAAATTAATGAAAAAGCCTCTTTTTAAAGGCTTTATAGTATATGTATCGTGAAAGAATATAGTTGATTTCCGCTCCAGTCCGGGGGGCGGGCGGTGAGCCTTTTCAGCTGCGCTTGCGGGGTTACGTTCCAGTGGGTACGTAACCTCGGTCTCACCTGTCATCAAAAGTGGAAGCACCCCGTTCAGGCCCGACAGGCAAATGTTCCGATGAGAAGAAATGGTGAATTTTCCTTTTATTCTCTTTGGGTTATTTAACCCCGAGGGGCTGGGTGCTGGAGCTAGGCGACCGCAAGTCCCGCAGGAGGTCGTACACCTTCCACTCCAATCAATCAAAAGTTTTCGAATCAGTCCTATGTAAAAGGAAAACTGTTATATTTAAAACTACACATCCTCTGTTTATTCATTATCTAAGGCTCTGTTAAATAATAGTGTTGATTTTCTCAAAAGATAAGGGATCCAATTTGGGTCCTTAATAAAGGTAATGAATTAGCCCTGTCTTAAAATCTTACGAAACATTCTTGGCTTGTGTTTATCAAAAGCATTTATTAATTCTTTCCCAAATATAGTTATACTTCTTTCCCAAGGGTGTCCTAAATAGCCCCATTTAAAATCCTTCTGGATAAAGAAATAGTAATCACCATTTGGAAAGATTGGTATTGTCCATTCTCCGAATTCATCTTTTTCGAATTCTAAGCGTGGATTTACCCAATAACATTCGTGTTGCCAATCGAGTCCCAATATATATTCGTCAACTAATGTGGTCTCTTTAAATGCATCTAACGCTTTTTCTTCAAGGTCATCATAAGCATCTAAATCTGCCGAATCCCCGAAATAATCGGTAATATCATATGTTATAAAAGGATGCGGCACCTGAAATGACGGGAAAATAGAAATACTTGGTTCAAATTTAAAATCTCTATATATCCTGTCCCAAATTTGGTCGTACTCTTGGTCAGAAAACGGAACCCAGTTCTTCATTAAATAACCACCTTCCTTATTTAAGTACCTAAGCAGTTGACCATATTATAATTTGAAACCAGATAGTCTGAGTGTCCGATTCTTAACATTTGTTGTGAACAAGCAACTATCTATAATCATTTTGCTTACCGTTGTAGAATCGTTACGGATATTAGGTCCAAGAAATGAAACCAACTCAAATAATGGTCGAGGTATTTGGTTGCCACGCCATTAAAACGGTCCATCCAGCCTTTCAGACGACTATGATAGTTGTTAACATTTTGGATATGGTAGAGTCCTTTAACACGTTCCTTTCCATCAGATTTGAAAGGATAATGCTCTAAACCTTTGTCCTTTGCATAGGTTTTAAATGCCCGCCAAGCATCGGTACAAAGAATATTTGATTTGGATAGCTTGGAGCCAATTGCTTTATCTAATCGGGACTTTACAATACGCCCCTGACCTATCACTCTGGAATAAGTCAGTTTTTGACGGTCCCTGGCAATCAGCACACAAACTTGTTCTCTGCTGATTCCACGGAATTGAGAAGCATCGCCACGCTTGCGAGCTTTACGCCTATTTAAATTTCGTTTACCTTTTTCATAGTATAAGAAATAGGTTTCATCCATTTCAACAATACCAGAAAATTATTTAAAATCCATTTGTTTCAAAGCGGATAAAATCTTATGTCTCCAATAGAAAAGGGTGACATAGTGGACTTCAATCAGCTCAGATGCCTTGCGTAAAGAGTACCCTTCAATCATACACTGTAAAATCCAACCATTTGTGAGGAAGGTGCGACCCCCGTAAAGGGGTATTCGTAACATCAGTAAAAGTTTTACGGCAATCTTTACAGCGTTAACGCTGCCGTTCCATAGTTTTCATTCCTACTTTAACGGAATATTTTCCGAATCGGACAACATTATTCGAATGACAGTGAGTGCAGGTGTAGCCATCTTTATGTTTCTGCTCGGATACCTCTTTAAAAATCCAAGAGATTTTGTAAAAAACTCTTTCAAACGAAGTTGGTCTGCGGTATTAAGTTTTTGAATCTCCTTAATGATGTCCACTAACGCCATTTGAAACCACTCACTTTTGTCCGTATTTATATAAACATTACAGAACAACAGTTCTTTTTATTCTAATATTAATCATTTAACAGAGCCTTTTCTAAAAAAAGAAACCTTTCATATTAAGCAAAAGAAAGGACGAACATAGGTGATTCCGTCCTTTTCTTTTGCTTAAATTTTCACTATTTTCCTCGAGAACAGAACCTTATCGATTAACACTACAGTTTGTTCCATTTATTTCGGCTGCATGCGGATACCGCCGTCAAGCCGGATTGTTTCTCCATTCAACATAGGGTTTGTGATGATACTTTCAACGAGCAATGCGTATTCTGAAGGCTGCCCCAACCGCGGAGGGAAAGGGACCATTTTCCCGAGTGAGTCAATGGCTTCCGCCGGCAAGGACTCGAACATCGGTGTATGGAACAATCCAGGGGCAATCGTCATAACACGGATACCATAGGAAGCAAGTTCCCTTGCAATCGGAAGTGTCATTCCGACGATTCCACCTTTTGAGGCACTGTAAGCGGCCTGACCGATTTGCCCTTCAAATGCCGCTACCGAAGCTGTATTGATGATGACTCCCCTTTCACCATGCTCATTCGGCTCGTTTTTGGACATTTGATGTGAAGCAAGCCGGATAACATTGAACGATCCTATCAAATTGATGGAAATCACCTTAGTAAACAAATCGAGGGAATGGATTCCTTTGCGAGACAACAGCTTAGATGCAACACCGATGCCGGCGCAATTGACGACTGCATTAATGGAACCAAATGACTCTACAGCAATCTGAATGGCGTTCGTGACTTCCTTTTCACTTGTTACATCTGTCTTTACGAAAATAGCCTTTTCTCCCAATTCTCCAACTAATGATTGTCCTCTTTCTTCTGATAAATCCAATATTGCTGCCTTTCCGCCTTGCTTGATAATCTGTCTTACAGTCGATTCTCCCAATCCTGATGCTCCACCTGTTACAATTGCGATTGTTTCACTGACTTTCATTTATATGACCTCCTGTTTATACCTTCTTCTTTTATATCAAGCAAGAACTGTGCCAGGCGTGAAGTCAGTATATATTCCGCATGAGTGTGTCTGAAATGTACAGAAACCGGACACTTTGGACAACAGAATAGACGGTTTGTCACACAAAGGTTTACTCATTATAAAAGGCACGGACTCAAAGTCCATGCCTTTAGGTATTGTTATTCTTTTGTCCAATTAGGGATCATTTCAACGTCTGCAGCGACCATTGTTGTATAGATAGGACAGCGGGCATCTACAATTCGTTGCAATTCGTCAACTCGCTCTTGAGATTCACTTGTTTGCACCTTTGCATTTACAGTGATTTTCTTGAAATACGGGCGGACTCCCTCTTCCCCATCATTCCTCTAGGGTCGATATCACCGCTGACTTCAAAATCAATTCCTTGAAGGTCAAAATTGATTTCCTTTGCGACAAAATTAGCAATAGCATTTTCGCACCCAGCTAATGAAATCAGCAGGGTTGCCAACGGGTTGGCACCTTTATCAGTACCTCCCATGCTCGCTGGTTCATCAATGATTACTTTGTGTCCATGAGAAGTTCCTTCTGTGTACATTCCTTTAGAAAATGCTGTAATGTTTTCAATCATTCTTATCCACTCCTGTTAGTAATAGTTGTGTTGCCATCTATCAATAAAGCAAGCCGCCATAAGGCTATTTTTCGTATGAATTGTGCCGAATTGATTTCACTGCAGCTGTGCGACTCCGCGCGGCGTACGGTGAGCCTCCTCAGTTCGCTTGCGGGGTCTCAAATTTATACGAAAGCAACGTTATTAAAGAGGCAACTATTAATACATTCAAAGGTCTCTACCAACCAGTTGGTACAGAAAAACTATAACATGTCATTTTAACGAATACAATCCAAGAGTCCTCTGTTGTAATCCAGCTTACATTTTACCCTTCAAAAGCTATCTTAGAAAAAATAGGCAGCAAAATGAGCACAAGATGAAACCATTCTGCACGATTACTACCTATATCCTAATTAATAATCTTACCGGTTATATTGTTTAACAAAACGAGTATCAATCCGATTTTTGAGCATCCATGCCGGTTTGCCTGTGTAATATCGATTTCCATACATGGCAAAGCCCCGTTTATTCCCCAATGACAGAATGGATAAATACTTACTTTGAGGCTTATATAGAAGTCCCTCTCCGCTTTCAAAAAATCCCTTGATGTTTTCGTATAAAACCGGCCCCTGCTTAACTGCATATACACCGGCCTTATCTAAGTCAGGATAATGGACCATTGAAGCGCATTCTCCTGCTGCAAAGATAAATGGATACTGTTTTACCTGCAGGGTATCTTCAACCGCTATATAGCCTTTTGAATCTACAGGCAATTTGGACAGCCTGAATATATCAGGTGCTTTTGGCCCTGTTAACCAGATCAGTTCATCAAAAGAGAGATTTTCACCGCTCGACAAGTTAGCGGAGTGATTATCAAAGCTTGTGATCTCTTCATGTGTGCGCAGGTTAATATCCAGCTTGATCAATTCTTTTTCAATTGCCCTTGATATGTTCTCAGATTTTTGATTCAGCAGACGGCTTCCAGTTATCAAAGTAACCGGAGTGGGTATCCCATTCCTTCTTCGCCAGGCTGTAAGGGATGCACTGAGTTCAATCCCTGCCGCGCCGCCTCCCGCAATGACAACTTGTGTAGCTCTGCGTACAGTATCAATTGTATCGATAAACTTGTAGTTAGGCTTTATAGTATGAACATTGGATGCGGCACCTATCTTGTCAACACTTGCAGTCATAGAGCCTATGTCAAATGAGGCTGCATCGAAGTTGATGACTTCTCCTCCATCTGTCAAGGCGACTTTCTGGTTTGGATCCATAGATAGAACAGCCCCTTCGATCCAGTTAATGTTAGCAGATTCCGCCAGTTTTTGAAGGTTCACTCTGATATCATCCTGTGAGTATAGACCCTCTGTGTATCCAGAAAACATTCCTGAGTAATATTGATACTTTGAAGGGGAGATTAATGTAATACTTACGTCTTTTAATGGATGTTTCTGCAGCCTTTTTATCACATGCAGATGTGAGTGGCCTCCCCCAATTAATAAAAGCTTTTTCATTTGCAAACCCCTCTTTCTATTTCTCCTATAAGTCTACTGTTTATGTAACTATAAAAACAAATGATGTAGTTCATCTTTTCTGTATTATTTATTCTTGAAGTCT
Source organism: Bacillus sp. SG-1 (assembly GCF_000181495.1). GTDB lineage: Bacteria > Bacillota > Bacilli > Bacillales > Bacillaceae_B > Rossellomorea. Next base: position 57,254 of record NZ_ABCF01000004.1, on the reverse strand, counting down.
TGCAAAGTATAAGGTAAATGAACAAGGGGGGAATCCGAATGCATTCGGATCACCCCTTTTCAAATTATTTCTTCTTATTCATCATCTTTTGGATTTCATTCATATCCTTAGGTACTTTCCCGCTGGTGATTGCCTGTACAAGCATCTCTTCTTTTTCTCTGGAGACAGGTTTATTGGCCATTTGAGCCACTTTTTTAATCATGGTTCTGACTTGCTTTTCATCCTTGAAGTTCGTGTTCTGGAAGGACTGGGCAAGCTTCATGATGTCATCCATTTTAACGCCGGTCTTTTTTTCGAAATTACCAAACATGCTGGACCTCCTCTCAAAAGGGTTCTCTATGCATCCTATGTGAGAGGAAGGGGCCCTGTATCAACGGAAGTCCCGACTGTTATGAGATTTCCTTTCCTTTTAGGCTGTTGAACAAGCCATGATGTTTCTGTCGCATATCTTGTATTAAAGAGCTTATAAGGAGGAATAGTTATGCATTCCCCAGAGAGAAATCGAAGGAAATCCAATGGCTTTTGCCTTTTTCCGGGTTATAGATATTGCGGTCCTGGGTGCAGCGGTCCCGGATCCCCTGTCAATGCAGTTGATGCTGCCTGCAAGGTGCATGATGAATGTTACAGCCAGTATGGGCCCTGCTGTCATTGTGACCGTCAATTCATAGATAGTCTGAGGGATAAACTCCATGAAGATACACCGGAGGGCCGCCATGCGAGAATTATGTTTGCCTATATGAGACTTAAGACGTTGTTCTCTTGAGAAACGGAGTGTCTTTTGGTATTGGGCCAGTGAGAATTAAGAAAGTATGGGGTGTAGGTTCATTAAATGACTAAATGGGCCAATGAGAGTTGCGACTCTAAAGGGTGTTGGTCCATTAAATGGTTAAATGGGCCAGTGAGAGTTGCAAATTAAACGGGTGTTGGCCCATAAAATGGTTAAATGGGCCAATGAGAGTTGCGACTCTAAAGGGTGTTGGTCAATTAAATGGTTAAATGGGCCAATGAGAGTAACAAATCAAAGGGATATTGGTCCATTAAATGACTAAATGGGCCAATGAGAGTTACAAATCTGAGAGATGTTGGCCCATAAAATGATTCAACCTACATTTAAAACTAAATAAAGAGAATTACCCTTATAACAAAAACAAAACGCCCTGTATCAATACACAGGACGTTTTTGATGTGATTTAAGCATTGTAACCAAAAAATCTTATTTCCAGGCATTCTCTAATTGTGTTTTGTAATCAAACTGCTTGCTCTTTCCCTGTCTTCTGCCAAGCAGGAAAATTACGATTCCAACTGCAGTCCAGATGAGAAGAAGCTTGATGACAGAGAAAATCAATGTGTAACTGAAGAAAAGCAATACACTTAGAGAAAAGATACCACAGAATATGACCAAAGGCAGTTTCGGTTTAATGAGTGCTGTCTGGAACAAGGCTGGTCTGACAAACGGAAGTGCGATCATCGCGATTGCATGTCCGATGTACATCAGGAACATCCCTTGCAGAGCAACATTTAACAAGTAATCGAGAGTTCTTGTCCAGATAAGGGCCAGAACAATGATGGTGTTGATGGTAATCGCAATATGTGGAGTATTGAAGCGTTTGTTTACTTTTGCGATTCCTTCCGGGATGACACAGTCTTCCGCAAATGCAAACAACATTCTCGATACTACCATTACCAGGGAGTTCAAGGTGGTCGCAAATGCCATGATGATACCTGTCATGACAATCCATTTACCTCCAGCCGGCAGGTACACAGATGCTACGTCGAACATGGCACTCTGTGATTGAGCAAGCTGATCATATGGTACAACACCAAACGCGACAATCGAGATCAAGAAATAGATGACAACAGTTGCAAATGAACCGATCAGCATTGTTCTAGGCATTGCTTTTTGTGGGTCCTTCATTTCCCCTCCCGCCTGTGCCAGTTGCTCGAATCCGAAATAGGCAAAGAACAAGGATGGTAAAATCGCTACAAAACCGCTCCAGCCATTTGGCAGCATAGGTGAAAAGTTTTCAGTTTCGATAAAGAACACTCCAGGTACTACAAGCACAAGAATCGCTACAAAGAGAATTGCCGACATAACAAGTTGTACAACGCCGAACCACTTCACTCCGATAATATTCAAAAGGTAAAAGACCAGCAGCAAAGCTGTTGCTAAGATTGCCGTATTTCCTGCTCCGATAACACCTGAGATATAATCACCGAACGAAATGGCCATGATCGCCATTACACCCAGCAACGCAATGTACTGGAACCACATGAACAGGAAGCCTGCAAAGTAGTTATTGAACGTTCGGCTGATGTGGACATATGCTCCCCCAGGACTGTTCCCTAGCGGCGTACTCATAAAGATTAAGTATGCCAGAGCGGAACAAAGCAATACCGGCAAAAGCACAACATAGCCGAATGGCACAGAAGGTCCTGCCTGTGCTCCTGCTTCTCCTGTTACGACGAAGATACCGGAGCCGATCATTCCCCCTATCATCAAGGCATATCCATGCCATTTTCCTAATTCTCGTTTTAATCCGTTATTCATGATGCTTCACCTTCTCTTTCTGTCATTGTTGTCAAAATTTCTTCTAGTGGTTTTTTACCTATATTCGGCACTTCACAGTTTTCTGCAGGATATCCGACTGGAAGTACCACTATTGGCAATTCATTCTTAGGCCGCTTCAACAAGTCCCTTAAAAAGGTCATAGGACTCGGTGTATGGGTCAGCATACAAAGATTTGCGTGATGGATGGCGCTCATCAGGATACCTGTATTGACTGATGCTGATATGATCGGTCTAGTTTTATGGGAATAAATTGTTTCCCTGCCTTCACTGCTGTTCACCTTGAATCCGATGATTAAGAATGGAGCATCCGTCAGGTGGGCTTTTTCCCAGTTTGTACCGAGCGGCTTCAGGACATCCCTCCATTCTTCGGTAATCTTTTCTTCATAGAATTTCTTTTCTTCCTGTTCAGCTTTTTCCCTGATTAATCTCTTTGTTTCTGTGTTTGTGATAACAGCAAAACGGTAGGAATCCGGGAACGGACTTGACTCCAAGGACTGAAAGGCTTTTTGTATTAGAGTTCTGTCTATCCCGTCTATAGAAAAGTCCCTTACGTTACGTCGCTTTCGAATGCTGTGATAATAATCACCTGATAAAGGCGTTTCCCTGCTGTCTCCGGAGTCAGGAACAACAAGATCTACGTCAGAAACTATATGGTCTCCGGGCCGATGAACCGTTGAATTTGCCTCTTCTTCTGCAATTCCGATAGAAAAGAGCATGAATGGTTCTTCGTTGTCAGGGCGATGCAAAATCTTTGTTAAAGCTTTCACCGGTTTGTGAAGATTATAATGGAGGCCGGCTTGATTCAGTGCTGTAATAAAAAATCCGGCACAAATTCCAGCAGATTCATTTGGATAGTAGTGTTTTACTTTCACAGACTCCCCTGATTCATTCATCTCCACACCGTGTTTTTGCTTGAATAAGGCTACAAGAAATGGAGCAGTTTCAACAATTGTTTGATCCTCTGCTAATTCTTGTTTAACTATTTGCTTTATCTTTTCATCTGAGATGAGGATGAACGACCAAGGCTGCTGGTTGGCTCCAGACGGGGAAGTTCCTGCCGACAAGATTGCTCTTTTGACCACTTCTTCAGGCACATCTTTCTTAGAAAAAGATTTTACTTCCTTCCTAGGTTTCATCCCTCTCAGGAATTGTTCCAACTGCTCATGCTGTTGTTTTTCACCTAATCTTTCAAACTGTAATTTAATCATCTCGACTGCCAAAGCCATTTCTCTGCACCTCTATTATAAACGCTGTTTTCGATATTTAAGATAAGGTCTTTTTTCTTGAACAAGGTGAATTAGCTCTTTTCTTGCTTGCTTACCAGCATATTTTCTGTGAATAAGGTCATATTTTATGAAATCTATATTAAATAGCAACAAAGTTTAAGAAAAGAGCCTTTATAAAAGAATACAAAAAAGCCCTTCACCCATAAGGGACGAAGGAGCTCCGCGTTACCACCCTTGTTGATGGAAGATTGACCTTCCACCCACTTCATTGTGTGACAGTCTTTATGTACGATGTAATTCACTTGTAAGCTGCCTGAATTCACACCACCCATTCAGTCTCTGTAACTGCTTTCGCACGCTGCCATATATGTAATTTCAGCGAATTGCTTCTTTGCTTTAACGCTTTTATGCTTTTATGCAATAAAGTATATATAGACTATACATTGAACAGCGTTCCAGCGTCAAGAGGGAAATCCTATTTTTTTATGTTTTTATGACCTGCTTTATTTTCTGCTTTTGCTTGAACTCTGAAAGGATAAGGTTTGAGAAACCGATAAGTATAGTCTGGTTAAATAAATAAATGGGTATGGAATAGAACAGTTTGTATCCGTTTCGATAGTGAAATATTCCAGCCTTATGGGCAACCCATTCAACACAAATGGCAACTACGGTCCAGATAATGACGTAAAGGATGTTTTTCATACCGGTTATCTTAAACTTTTCATAGAAGTAGACAAAAAAGTATGCAAAAGGGCCATACATCACATATGAAATAAAATCGATCAATTGATAGTTTGACGTATCATTTACGTCATAAAAGTTAAAAGGATTGAGACTGATCGTATGGTCAAAAAACATACCGGAGGTGACTCCAAAAAGATAAATGGTAAGTAACAGCGGCAGTTCCATCCTCGGTTTTAAAAAAAATAAGGAAACAAAACTGAGGGCTAAAACGATGAGTATGAACCATTCATTTACATTAAATTGATGATCATAAATAACTGTCAAACGATCACCCTCTTCATGAGTCGTCTTATTAATTGATATGAAATAAAGGTGCTAGCGACCAGAAGCAGATTCGTACATGTTTGAAGCAGAAGGTTCCAATTATTATATCCTACCAATTCTGCTTTATGGCTCATCCATTCCAGGAGCAACAACAATACAGCACCAGTCGTTAGAATGGCTGATTTCACGATTTTTTTGTTCGTCATTAGTGTGATATTCAGCAGCAAAATGAAAAATATAGGCAGCATGAAGCTCCTGTACAGAATGAAGGCAATGAACAGATCTTTTTTGTTGGGCAACTGTATATATTCCAGGTTCAAACCTAATATGGAATAGTGGTTGCGCAGTAGGATCGCCTGAACCATAAAAACAAAGGCAGCTTCAATGAATAGGATCTTTTTCGGAAGGTAATATACAAAGACAGAAAACAACCAAGTGAGAATGATATATTGTGTAAGGACTATATTGGCCACTCCCTTTTTCTTGATTAGTCCTTAGTATTTGTAGAAACGGTGATTTTATCAAAAAACAAGAAAAAGCCACCAGTTCTGGTACTGGTGGCTACTCATTTGGCTGTTTTCGTTCTGTGAATTATGACTATATTGTTTTGAAATTTATAGTAATTAGCAACAAAGTTTAAAAAAAAGCCTTTCTTAAGTAAGATTTTTAGCCATAATGATGTTGGTAACTTCATAATCCAGTTTTCATACAGGTTTTTGCAACTTTGTTGTGGCCGAATACATACAATTCAATCTTAGTAAAATCTAATTCTTTAGCAATGGTTCCAATTTCTTTCATAGCTTGTTTGTCATGGCCTTTTCCCTGTTGGTCCGGATTAATATGAATGTCATAAATGTATCCTGTATCCTCAGGAATTTTGGCCAGCCAGATGGAGCCTGCTGCTGTATTCTCATCCAAAATTGTATAGAGATAATTATCTTCCGACTCTTCTCTGTTGGAAGCAGGCGCTCTAAATCTTTTATAGAGTTTTCAAATGCTTTTCATTCGACCAGTTTCCCGCCTTAGCCTTCTCTTTTGCATAATTGTGAACGGTTCTATTTAAATACAAATCAAACTCTTCTGATGTCTTGAATTGAAAATATTCTATTATTTCAATATGGGTTGAAATTCAAGAGAAGGCAGAATGTTACTGCCCCTTTACACAAAAAGGCTGCCTCAGTTCAGGGTGGGTTCATCCCCTGCTGAGACAGCTCTCTTTCATTATTGATCCTCGAGTTTCACCCCAAGACCTTCAGCCATACGATTGACAAAGTTGAAGTAGGAAGTGATTTGACAAACATCCAATATCTCATCATCACTGCAGCCGTTTTCTCTTAAAGTTTCAATATCAGCATCTTCAACACTATGCGGTTTTTTGGTCAACTTCACAGCGTAATCAAACATTGCTTTGGTTTTATTATCGAGCTCGAGTTTTCTATAGTCGCTTTTGAGTCCTTCAACCAAATGATCGTCTCTAGTCACGAGATGGAGCGCCGCCCCATGATGTTCCATTCAGTAAAAACATTCATTGGTTGCAGAGACCACGACAGCAATACTCTCCCTGGTTTTCCGGCTGAGCGGAGATTTACCAAACATAATGACCTTGTAGTAGTTCAGATGGGCATCTAAGGAATTCGGGTTCAGCGAATGCACTTTTAAAATGTTTGCCATTTTTCCATTGAAACGTTCATAGAGTTCTTTGAGTTTTCCTTCAGCTTCCTCTTCAGGAATCATTCTAATTCTGGATTCCATAGTTACACCTGCCTTCCCGCACTGTACTAAAAAGTTTACGGGAATGGTTATTTTCTGTCAATTCAGAATTCAAGGGGGGGTGATAGAATGTAGCGATCATTTCAATGTGAACTGCCTAAAAAAATGTAAAAACAGATCTTTTGCGCGCGTTCGCAGGGGCTATTATTCTACGACATTTCCTTCAGCAGGAATTGGCTGCTCTTTAAGAAGCCTAGCGAAATGAATCAGGTTATACGCCATGATCTTTGCATTTTGCATGGTGAATTCGTTTTCGCTGCCGTTGGCTTCAATGTAAGATGGGCCTGGACCGGCTTCTCCCACCCAATATGTATCCACATTCGGAGGTATTGTAAATCCAATATGAGAAAGTCCGTAGATGATGGAAGCAGATGCTTGTTTAGCTCCATCTTCATTTCCGGTGACAATGGCTCCACCCACTTTATTATAGTAAAGATACTGGCCTTTATCATTTGTAAAACTGCTTGCACCGTAAAGACGCTCAATCGCCAATGTCGCAATGCTGCTCTTTTCTCCCAGCCAAATAGGAGTTCCGATAACAAGGATATCTGCTTCTTTTACTTTTTCAAATATTTCAGGCCATTGATCTCCATCACCTGCATCTGCAGTGATTCCGTAAGAGATGGAGTATTCGCTCAGGCGTACTATTTCTGAAGAAACTCCTTCCTTATCCATAATATCAATGACATCATGCATGAGTGCTTCGGTATTGGACTGTTCCTTTCCGCCTTTTAAAGTGCAATTTAGAAACAATGCTTTAACCATTCTCATCTTCCTCTCTTTAATAAGGTGTATTTCCTGGTCCTCATCACCTATTCCCTTGTCATCATGCAGTTAAACAAGGGAATGGGTGTAGCAAACTATAATAAAGAAAAAGCTCTTTTCACAGACATTGTTGCTTTTGATATATATAGCTGCTTTCCCAGGTCCATGTAGGTGACCCCAAGGGCTTGGCGCCGTAACTGGACGTCCCGCACCTTCCACTTGAATCAACTGATATTCATTAATAAAATTCTCATAGTAAAAGATGTAAGGTAGATTAAACATCATGTTGTCTTTACAGGATGTCCATTGTTTATCAGCTTGGAGGGATTTCATTTTCTAAAAGAAAAGAAAATTGAATTCACGCGGGCGAGTACATCAACGATTTCTGCTAGCAGCGTGTGGTGGGGAATCTTCACTACTGGGAATTTTGCAGAGCTTAGTAGGCTAACGGGGAATAATGGATTGGTTGTATAACCGGAAAAGGTCTAGGAGCACAGCCCGCGGGCAAAGAATGCACAAAGAATGCAAAAGCAGAGTGTTGGCAGTATCAATTAAAAAAAGGGTATGAGCGTGGAATCGACTGGCATACCCTTTTAAAAGTTGGTTAGTACTCACTGTGAGCCAAACTAAGACTTTTATCTCTTATTTGTTGTTTTACTCTGGCAATAAACTCTTCCAGCTTTTCCTCTTGAGAATTCTGTTCTCCATAACTTCTCACATTCACTGTCTGACTCTCCTGCTCCTTATCCCCCACTACTAAGATATATGGAGCTTTTTTCATTTGAGCTTCTCTTATTTTATATCCAAGTTTTTCTTCTCTCAGGTCACATTCCACACGAAGGCCTTCCTCTTTCAATCGGCTTCTGATTTCTTCACAATATTGACCGTGATGCCTTTTTGATACCGGAATCACACTTACCTGCAATGGTGAAAGCCAAACCGGGAATGCACCGGCAAAGTGCTCGATCAGGATACCGAGGAAACGGTCAATTGAACCAAAAACAGCACGGTGGATGACGACTGGCCTTACCTTTTGGTTATTTTCATCAATGTAGTGAAGTTCGAATTTCTCAGGCATCTGGAAATCAAGCTGTACAGTTGCGCATTGGTGGCTCCGTTTCAAAGCGTCTTTGATATGGATATCAATTTTCGGTCCATAGAAGGCCCCATCTCCTTCATTAATAGAAAAACTGTAACCTAATTTAGTTAAGACATTTTTGAGTGAGCCTTCTGCTTTGTCCCAAAGAGCTTCTTCTCCCATGTAATCTTCCGGCCGAGTTGAGAGCTCAATATCATAATTAAAGCCAAAAGTACGGTAAACATGATCAATCAGCTTTAGAGCGGAAGTGATTTCCTCTTCAATTTGATCGGGAGTAACAAAAATATGGGCGTCATCCTGACAGAAAGTCCTCACTCTTAACATGCCGTTCAATGCCCCGCTGAACTCATGGCGATGAACCTGCCCGAATTCAGCCATTCTAATGGGAAGATCGCGATACGAATGGAGTTTATCTTTAAAGATCAGCATATGTCCCGGACAGTTCATCGGTTTAAGGGCAAAGCTCTGATCGTCCACTTCGGAAAAATACATATTTTCCTTATAATGCTCCCAATGGCCCGATTGCTCCCAAAGCTTGCGGTTCATCATGATGGGTGTACGTACTTCCTCATAGTCAAAGGAATTCTGAATCTGTCTTAAAAAGGACTCCAGTTCATTTCGGATCTTTTGGCCGTTATTTAAATAAAATGGCATTCCGGGAGCTTCTTCAGAGAACATGAACAACTCCAACTCGTTACCGAGCTTACGATGGTTCCGTTTTTGTGCTTCCTCAAGGAAGAGGAAATACTCATCCAATTCTTCCTGTGAAGGGAAAGCGACACCGTAAACACGCTGCAGGACCTTGTTATTGCTGTCTCCCCGCCAGTACGCTCCTGACACATGAGTTAACTTGAAGGCTTTGACCATTCCAGTTGATGGAAGATGCGGCCCTCTGCATAAGTCAACAAATTCGCCTTGCCTGTATACAGAGAGTGTTTCATCCTCTGGAATATCCTCAATTAATTCCACTTTCAATGGATCTGAGGAAAACAGGGATTCGGCCTCTTTTCTGGATAGTTCTTCCCGACTTATCGGATGGTTTTCAGAGATGATATTCTTCATTTCCTTTTCAATCTCCACCAAATCAGATTGAGAAAGACTCTTTTCGAGGTCTAAATCGTAATAAAAACCGTTGTCAATGACAGGACCAACGCCTAGTTGGACGTTTCCATACAAACGTTGCACCGCTTGAGCGAGGATATGGGCGGCGCTGTGTCTCATCATCTTCACCCCTTCTTCTGATTGCAAGGACAGTAGTTCAATTGAGGCATCTTCTTCAATCCTCCTGTTCAAATCAAACAGAACTCCATTCACTTTGCCCCCTGCCGATCTTTTCTTCAAGCTGGGGCTGATCGATTGAGCAATTTCAGCCAGTGAAACTCCTGCCGGGTAATTTTTTTCTTTTCCGTCTGGAAACTTGATGATGATTTCCTTGTGTGCCATGTTCATCCCACTCCCACATAATTTAGTAAATAAAAAACACACCCATCCCTGTAAAAAGGGACGAGTGTGTGTTGGCCCGTGGTTCCACCCAGCTTCCCGCCAAATGAAATGGCGGCTTCGTTTCGCTTTATCGCAGCTTCTGCGGCATTGGTTACTAGCGGGTTCACCAACACGGCTCAAAGGCGGTAAGTGTTCTCTTCTGCGTTGGGAAGCTTTCAGCCTGGCCTTCCCTCTCTGTGAACCGGTAAGAAAAACTCATGTCCTTGTCATCACTTTGTTTTATTTAATTTTTGAAAATAAAAAACACACCCATCCCTGTAAAAGGGACGAGTGTGCTTTGGACCCGTGGTTCCACCCAGCTTCCCGCCAATAGTGAAACTTGGCAGCTTTAGGTGCTTTATCGCAGCAGTACGGTATTGAATACTGGGATTTCATCAATACAACTCCAAGGCGGTAAGTATTTTCTCAGGGTTGGGAAGTTTGCAGCCGTGGCTTCCCTCTCTGTGAACCGGATAGAAAAAACTCATGTCCTTATCAACGTTTTTCTTATAAATTTTGTATTAATATATAGCATATTCTCAGTGAAGTCAACCTGATTCTTTAAAAAAACACCTTTTTATCCAGAATATTCATTATATTATCAGTATGTTCAAAGAATATTTTTATCTTAGGTATCCTTTTACATTAATGTAGAGGTATTGTGACTCAATACTCCAAGGGAAAATCACAAAAAGAAAACATCCGGCAGTACTTAATCTCCTGATGTCAGAAACTAATTGTTCAATGGGTCTCCCGTCACGATATGCCAGTGAAGGTGTTTTGAATCCTGGTATTCACCCATGTTGGTTATCACTTTGCAGGAGCCATGTTTTTCTGTTACCTCTGCAGCAACTTCTTTGATGACAAGCATGAGTTCCAGCAGCAAAGAATGGTCACTTTCTTCCAGGGTGATCAGGGAAGAGATATGTTTCTTTGGGATGGCTACGATATGTACAGGATAGAATGGTTTAGTATGGTGATAAGCCAATACATCTTCTGTTTCTTTCACTTTATCTACTTCTGTGTTTCCACTTAAAACTTCATCACAATAAAAATCATTTGTCATGTTATTTACCTTTCCCTTCTTGCAGGATATAGTACTGGTTTCATCAGAAGGAGTCCGCCGCCGCTAAAGGCCATGATAATAAATAAAATGAGGATATCAAGGCTATGGAACGATACAAGTTCATGTGTTGAACGGCTCACATGGAAAAGTCTGATCACAATTCCTATAAATGTTGAAACAAGCATCAAAAGCAGGACGGTTCTTTTTTGGTTAGTAGTCAAATCTATCCTCTCCTTCTCAATATTCACTATTTAGACGAGTATTGGCAAGGAATTGTTTCATTGATTGACAAAATTTTCAGAGAAGATTTTATTATGTAAGTGAAAAGTGATTTTCTGCTAAATAAGAATTATAGAAAAAACCGTGCTCCATAATGGAAACACGGTTCTATTTACTTTCGAGTTTTTATCCTAAATAGCGGTGATAAACCTTTTTAGCTTCAGTAATATCTTTGATTCCATGGATGAGTACACGCCCATCTTTGAAAACGACTAAACGATGATTTGAAGTTTCATAGGAAAGCAGAAAAGGATTCCTTTCTACTTTTCCACCGGTCTTCGCCAGCATGTCAGCCAGCTTCTCCAGGTTTCTTTCTCCCTTTGTCTGCGGCCGTATTTGAACCGTGTTCCTTCCACAGAGCACAGCAGCTTTCGTTTGGTTTTCATAGCTGAGGAATGGATAAGTTGGTTTGCTTCCACAGGAAAGGCATCCCGGTTTTTTTAAACTTGCTGCTGAAATGGCTGATTGCTGATTCTGCCATAAATCAAAGGTGATAAGCTTCTTTCTGATTTTGTCATGGTCCCCGACAAGCAGCTTCAACACTTCAACGGTCTGGTAACTGACAACCATGCCCACTGCCGGACTGATGATCCCTGCTGTATCGCATGTGGCACCACCGAGCGGCACACTTTCAAGCAGGCAGTGCAAACAAGGGGTCTCTCCAGGGACAATCGTATAGCAGATGCCATAGCTGCCGACACAAGCACCGTATATCCACGGGATGCTGAATTTCTGTGAGATATCATTGATGATCATCCGGGTGTCAAAGTTATCGGTGGCATCCAAAATGACATCGACATCCCTGTGGAGATTTTCCAATTCCTGAACTCCGGCATCCGCTACAATTGCTTCTATGGTGATGGAGGAATTAATCTGCCTTAATCTTTTCTGTGCAGCGGCAGCCTTTGGGATGCGTTCGGCTGCATCCTGTTCTGTATACAGCTGTTGGCGCTGGAGGTTGCTCCATTCAACATAATCCCTGTCAATGATGGTCACCTTGCCGACGCCAGCACGAACTAGTGCTTCTGCATTTCCGCTTCCGAGGGCTCCTGCGCCGACAATCAGTACATGTTTTTCAGAAAGCTTTCTCTGGCCTTCCGTGCCTATTTTGCTGAATAGTTCTTGTCTCGAATAACGGTCGTTCAAACAGTGCTCATCCCTTCCATTGGACTGCTTGCGGTTGCATAGCGCTTCTTAGGAATCCTGCCGGCTTCATACCCGAGTCTTCCTGCTTCAATGGCCAGTTTCATTGCTTCTGCCATCTTTACTGGATCATTTGCAGCAGAAACGGCAGTATTCAATAGCACACCATCAGCTCCGAGTTCCATCGCATAAGCGGCATCCGCCGGTGACCCGATTCCTGCATCCACGATGACCGGCACTGTTGCTTGCTCAATGATAAAACTCAAATTGAGCGGGTTAATGATCCCTTGGCCTGAACCGATTGGAGATGCTCCCGGCATAATCGCATGAGCACCCATTTCCTGAAGCCTTTTCGCAAGAAGGACATCATCAGAGGTATATGGAAGTACGGTAAAGCCTTCTTTTAAAAGTTCCTCTGTTGCTTTCAATGTTTCAATCGGATCCGGCAGGAGTGTTTTGAAGTCTCCGATTACTTCCACCTTGATCATGTCACATAAGCCGGAAGCTCTGGCAAGTTTTGCGGTCCGAACAGCCTCTTCAGCTGTTTTGGCTCCTGCTGTATTCGGAAGCAGGGTGTATTTTTCAATGTCCAGCTTTTCAAGGAAATTGGGCTGGTTCGGTTCGAAAATATTCATTCTCCGCACCGAAAAGGTCAGCACTTCCGTTTCAGAAACATCGACCGCCCTCTTTTGAATATCAAAGTCAGGGTATTTCCCCGTACCTAACAACAATCTTGATTGAAATTCATAAGAACCAATTTTCAACATATCATCCGCCTCCTACAAAATGTACGATTTCTACTACATCGCCATTGGCCAGTTTTACTTCTGCATGTTTGCTTTTTTCAAGTATCTCCTTGTTCAGCTCGACAATGGCGACTTTTTGATCTAACTGAAAATAGGAAAGAAGATCTTCCACTGTCTTCACTGAGTCATCAACCTGGACTTCATCACTGTTTATAATTAAGTTCATCTGTATCCCTCCTGAGATGTGGTCGCTGTTTTTCGATCAATTTTAAAAGATTCATAGAGTTTGAGCTCTTCCCCTGTAGCCTGATTGTCAATCATATCGGAGATCATCTTCCCGGTTATCGGGCTCAGCAGGATGCCGTTACGATAGTGGCCTGCTGCGATGAACAGTCCCCGGCATTCGGGGTGAGGACCGATATAAGGGAGTCCATCACCGCTCTGCGGTCGTATGCCAGCCCAGGCTTTTTCCCATTTGGCGTATTGGATATCGGGAATCAGTGAAATCGCTTTCTCCAACAAACGGGAAATCCCTTCTAATGAAACGCTTTTGTCGAAACTATTGAGATAGCTTGTTGCCCCAACAATGAGCCTTCCGTCTTTTTTCGGGACGATATAGCAGCCCTTGTCAGAAAAAACAGTTGAACGAATAAGAGGTTTCAAGGGAATGACCGAAAAACACTCCCCCTTAACGGGAATTATGTCCAGTGAGATCCCAGTCTTCTTGATCAGTTTCCCTGCCCACGCTCCATTGGTGATTACAACCGTTTCGGCATAAAAGTTTCCTTGGCTCGTCTTGACCCCATTTATCCTCTGCCCTTTATAAAGGACATCTTCCACTTCGCTGTACTCAAAGATGTCAGCACCATAGGCTGCAGCACCTTGAAGAAAAGCCTGTGAAAGTTGAGGGGCCATTACTTGTCCATCGTTTGGAATGAACATACCTCCCGCTAGATTATGTGAAAGTGCTGATTCCTGCTTAAGAAGCTCTCCCTGAGTCAGCCATGTCACTTCCGGATCCCATCCTGTATGATAGTCCACTTGTGTTTTTAAATTTTCAACATCTCCGGTAGATTCGGCGACCTTTAACATTCCTTTGTTGATCAGGCCTGTATGTACTCCGGTCAGCTCCTCTAATTCTTTAATCAACACCGGAAACATGCTCCTGCTTTTTAGCGCCAGCTTCAGTAAGGAATCGCTTTCATCGATTTCTGCCTGTGCACCCAGCATCCCTGCAGCAGCACTGGATGCTTCGCAGCCGGGTTTCCCTTTTTCTAAAATGACGACCTTCTTCCCTTGTTTCGACTGTTGATAGGCGACAGAACTGCCGATGATTCCCCCACCGACAATGATCACATCATAAAAATTGTTCATGGAATATCAACTCCAGGTGGTTTTGATAGTCGATTGCTGCCTTAACCGGATCCACTGCATCAAAAATTCCGGACATCACCGCAATACCGGAACATCCTTTTTGAATAACCTCCCTGGCATTTGAAGGCAGTATCCCCCCAATGGCAATTACAGGGATAGTAACGTTTGAGATCAATTGTGTTAGTTCGTCCAATCCTCTTGGTGTTAGCCCTTTTTTGGATGAGGTCGGATAGACATGGCCAAACAAGATATAGTCAGCTCCCTCTTCCTCTGCTTCAACGGCTTCCAACAAGGAGTGTACAGACTTCCCGATTGAGAGCCTGGAAAAGGACTCCTTCACCACATTCACAGGCAGGCTGTGATAGCCCAGTTGTACGGGGCAGATTCCTAAAGCCGCTGCAACGTCAACCCGGTTGTTGATAATGATCTGGTCAGCCGGGATTCCAAAGTCTATCATTTTTTTGCCTAATTCATAGATTTCTCTTGCTGTTTTTGTGTGCTCTCTGATATGTATGGCCTCCACATGAGGACTGATGTCCAGGCAGATTGAAGCGGTCTCCTCAATGGATTTCTTTCCTGTGGTGACAGCATGCAGAACAGGTTTTTTCATAGAAAACTCCCTTTTAGCAAACTATAAATCATTAAAAAAGCCGCCTCCCTGATTGCACGGGAAGGCGGCTTGAGTGATTTTTTGAAATATTCAATCATTCAGACTACACTTCCCTCCGCTAGTATGAACTAGATCAGGTTCAAAGGGTCTTAAAGTAGTACACTTTAATCTCAGCCTTTAAAAGGCTCCCCCAGTGGTTTTGCTCGGCTATTTATTTATATGCATTCTAACATATGATTTATGTTTATCAAACTATTTTTATAGAAATTTTTCCAAAAGAAACCGGTTTTTGTGTCCTTGTTTGATTATATCGGGTAAGTCTTGAATATAAATATTTTTAATTCAAGACAAATCTGTTGAAACTATGTATCATTAATGTATAATAAATGTATTGCTTTTTACATAGTAATATTTAACTACACAGGAGGAAGACATATGAGCATTTATAACTACTCAGCTACTGCGATGAATGGACAGGAAAAATCACTGGAAGAATATAAAGGGAAAATCGTACTAATCGTCAATACTGCAGGAAGGTGCGGCTTCACTTATCAATATGAAGATCTTCAAAAACTGTATGACCGCTATAAAGATAAAGATTTCGTTATTTTAGGTTTTCCATGCAATCAGTTTGATAACCAGGAGCCTGATACAAATGATCAAATCCAAAACAGCTGCCTACTGAACTACGGAGTTAATTTTCCTTTATTCCAAAAAATTGATGTTCGTGATAAAAACATGCATCCTTTATTTGATTATTTGACACATCAAAAATCTTTTGAAGGATTCAATAAGTTCCACCCTGTTGCGAAAATTCTAATCCCGCTTTTGAATACAAAACATCCTGAATACCTGACAGATGACTACTCCATCAAATGGAACTTCACTAAGTTTCTGATCGATGGCAACGGAGAAGTGGTAAAACGATTTGAATGTACGACCGATCCAATTGATATGGAACTGGATATTGAGAATTTGCTGGCCGCTGCTGCGGTGTAAGCATAAGAAAACGGACAAGTCCTGACTTGTCCATTTTGCTTGTTTTTGAATGATCGTCCTGTGATTGGGACATCATTTTTAGGTATTTGAGTAATGATGCCCAAAAAGTGTGGGGTTTAGGACATGATTTTCATAGAATCATAGAAATGATGTATAAATAAAGCATTTATTAGGACATCATTTTCAGATATTGGGGTAATGATGCCCAAAAAGTGTGAGGATTAAGACATGATTTTCATAGAATCATAGAAATGATGTATGAATAAAGCATTTATTAGGACATCATTTTCAGATATTTGAGTAATGATGCCCTAAAAGTGTGGGGATTAGTACATGATTTTCATAGAATCATAGAAATGATGTATGAATAAAGCATTTATTAGGACATCATTTTCAGGTATTTGGGTAATGATGCCCTAAAAGTGTGGGGATTAGTACATGATTTTCATAGAATCATAAGAATGATGTATGAATAGAGAAGTTATTAGGACATCATTTACGGCATATCGGATTTTCATGTCAATATTCTCCCCTATAAAAGATGCAGAAACATTTTATATACCTTTTCCGGCCGGATGACAAATGCATCCTGAGGAGGAACCCTATTGCCTTGCACTCTCATTGATAACTGGGTTACATGATTTTTCCTCCTCTGCCTGTTTAGTAATCAGCTATGTACAAGCGACGCTCTTAGAGAGTTGACTCCGTTTTCAGTATAGGCTTTCAAACAGGTTAACATGTAGACCCATCCTTCTTTCTGGCCTAGCATTCTCTCTAAATCGGGATTTTCTCCAAAACCGGATTCGGTTACGCGGATAACAGTTGAATCTTTTTCCTGCTCCTCAAGCTTGATGGTAACGGTTGTGGGCTGTTCAGGGTCTCCCCATGTGAATACAATTTTGGCAGGATCCACAACCTCCAATATATTCACTATTCCTTCTGCATTATATTCATCATATCGCCATGTAATGGTTTTTCCTTCTTCTATTCTCCCCGATCCTGAAGAAAACCAATAATTAGACATTTGCTCTGGATTGATTAATGCTTGGAATACTTCTGAGGCTGGCCTTTGGATTTTCATGGCCGTTGTTAAACTTTTTCCCATTTTGAAAACTCCTTTTTTTATAAGATTATAATCTCCTGTATAGGTCCATTTGGTATCCATCTTGACTCCACGAATCCATAACTTGTTCTACAGGCAATACCTGCCATGGGTTGAACATTGTTTGCCCATGCTTATTGAAGCAATACCGGCTGTTTAGCAGGAACGCAGCGTGAACAGCTTGCCCTTGTTCGTTTTTCCAAACCAGTACATCCCTTTCCTTTAAATGGCCGGGATCGTGTTGAAAGTATTGATGTCGTTTCAGCAACTCAAAAAACCTGTCAGGGTTCATCCATTCCTCAATGATATTCATCTCTCCCGTAAAACCTGCGGCAGCAGCGGCAAAACAATTAGGACCGTTTTTAGAAGAAAAATGGTCAAAGAAAGGTGCGAGTGTACCATATTCTTTCTTAAATGCATTACGGATGACTTCATCCAGATCAGCATATACTGCCTTATCATTGGTCCACATAGCTGCATAGTTTAGGAGAAAATTTGTTTGTGACTCTAACGGTAGCAATTCCAACAGAAATCTTTGAATCATATAAATTTTTTTATCGTGATTCTTAAAGGAAGACTGCTCTAGGGTTTGGAATGTTTTATCGTCTCTAATTGCTAAAAGGGAGATCATCTCCTCTTCCGATAGAATCATCCCTCTGCGCAGCTCCCACTGTTCTTTAATAATTTGCTTCTTCTGGTCCTTGGTCAGCTTCAAAAATTCCTCATTATCGATTGTCGTGTAATATTTTGCTTCTTTACTGACAGCCCAGGTTGCAAAAGCTGTTTTATCATCCAGCGAGAAGGTTTGTGAGGTTTCGGATCTGAATTCCTTACAGGTTAAAAAATCCAGTTGGTTCCGAAAGAATAAAAGATCATAAGAGGGAACCAGCCGTTCTCTCCACTCTCTTAATACCTCATCTGTCAGAATATAGCCTTGTAGTTGTTTCATAATTTCTCCTCTGCATATCACTTGATATATTTTCGATAGACCTCAGTATGCTGCAAAAACTCGAATCCCGCGCTGTAATATAGATTTTCGGCCGCTGTATTGTTGTCCATATAGCAAATATGTATTTCTTCATACCCACTTTTCAGCATTTTGTTCATGGCAAACTGAAGGGCCTGCCTTCCCAATCCTCTTCCTTGATATTGAGGGGAAACCATTAAATTATCCACTTCTCCTTTGCCGATGGAAACTGACGCCATTATTTGGTTTCCATCCATGGCCACATAGACATCTTCTGGATCTCTCAATTGATAGGTCCTCACACTTGTGGGAGAAGCGAGATACGGTTTCAGGTCGTTTGATTCCTGAATAGGATAATAGCAATCCTGAACAACCTTCACAAACTGATCGAAGTGTTTATTTTCATAGGGCTCAAATGTTACTTCTGGTTCCGGGAATAAGCTCCCTTGATAAACCAGACCATTGGACCCCCACCATTTTTCCATTCCGTTTCTCTGGAAAAAAGAATCGCGTTCCTTCTTATCCATTTGAACATGTGCGGTGAGGACCTCCTGGTTCTCGTTCTCTGCATAGGCTGATAGTACACGAAACAGCTCGGTACCGATCCCCTTCTTACGGAAAGAGGGTTTAACGTATATTGTGAGATCTGCCTGTTTTTCACCGGCTCCGTTCACTGAAAAAACTGCATAGGCAGCGCCCTTTACGTCATCCTCGACGTAAAAAATGAAGAATCCGGCATCCCTCTCAATTTCTTCTATATTAAAAAAATCATAACCGCCATCAATGGTATCAATAAATTCTTTGGCGACAGAAAAGTCTGAAGGTGAGTAGTGTTTAATCATTGGTTACAACTCCGTTTGATTAGGTTATAGAAGACTTCTATATTTGAGCTGGGAATTCCTTTAAATGAATAGATCCGATTTAGTGAATCAAGTGTCATCTGTGCTCGTGAATAACATAACTGGCAGATTAATAGAGTGTCACCATTTTTTGTCATTCATTAGGCTATTTTTAGAAAGGCTGTTTTCTAAATGATTGTTGATTTTTAACTAATTCTTCTAGATGTTTTTTTGCGAATAGTTGATTGGAGAGTAAGGTGTGCGATCTCCTGCGGGACTAGCGGGACAGGTGAGACCCCCAATCCAGTTGCAGCGCCCAGCCCCTCTGGGTCAAATAACCCTGAGAGAATAAAAGGGAAGATCGCCTTTTTTTCTCTCAGGAACATTTGCCTGTCGGGGCTGAACAGGGCGCTTCCACTTTTTATACAGGCGCAGCCGAGGAGGCTCACCGCCCGCCCCGCGGAGTCGCACACCTGAAGCGGAAATCAACTATCTCATCCAAATAGCAACAATATTTACGAAAAGAGTTTTTTGAAAAGACGGTAAGCAGGTACACAACCCCCAAATGATGAGGTGTACTTGCCTTGCGTGTTACATCATTTCATCAACGATCACGCAATGATGAGAGGCGCTCGCTCAACGAGGTACATCATTCTATCAAAAATGCAAAATGATGCACGGCATTCATCATTCATTATTCATCCTGCACTGTACATCACCTCAAGAGCTGCAGCTCTTCCGGCTGGAATTGTACATTTCAAGACTGTACACCTGATTTTCAGCCTTATATTACCAGCATTCACTGCTCTTGTTATCTGTTAAACTTTTAAATGTTGAAGTCTGACAGGAGGCATAGCATCCATGAAAAAGATTAGTATACTGCTGACCCTGGTACTTACTTTTACGTTTGCCGGAGGCTTTTACGCAGGAATTGCTTATATAGAAGCAAAGTCTATTAAAATAAATCCCGATTTCCACCATTCACGGAGTGCGGATATGAAGTTAACCACAAAGGAAGTACCTGAAAAGAACACAGCCTCTTCCAAGGTGCTGATGGGGTATGTACAAGATTATCATGATCCGGATAAAACAGAATATAATCATTTATCCCATGTTATTTTTTCTTTTGCCCATCCATCTAAAAATGGCGACTTGCTTATGAGCGGTGATTACGCAAGGGAGAACTTGCGGAAAACGGTGAGGCTCGCGCATGAACAAAATACCAAAGTCCTGCTTGCAGTTGGAGGCTGGTTTCATATTAGCGGCGGTGAATCTTACCCCTACTTCAAACAAGCGATATCCAATGGGACTGCGAGAACAAAACTTGTCGATGAATTGATAAAGATGGTTAAGCAAGAGAGCCTGGATGGAGTCGATATTGACTTCGAGCATCCCCGCTCTCAAGACGATGCTGAACATTTAGCAGGATTTATAAGAGAATTGAATACAAAACTTGAAGTATTAGATAAAGAGCTGTCTATCGCTGTTTATTCAAAAGTCGACAGTGTAACTGGACAGGAAAATAAATCTGTCATCTTCCTCCCTTCTATGTTTGAGGATGTGGATTATGTCAATATCATGGCTTATGATGGCCATTGGGACGGCGGCTACAATGCAGCCAACCTCTCCCCTTATCCTTATACAGAAAATGTGGTCCGTTACTGGAGTGAACTATTTGACGTTCATGGACTCCCGAAGGATAAATTGGTCCTGGGCGTTCCGTTTTATGCACAGCCTGAAGAACCTTCCAAGTCAGCGATCTCATACTCTGCAGTAATTAAAAAAGGAGTCGAGAATGCTGGAAAAGATACTGTCACAATTGAAGGCATTACCTATCATTATAATGGCAAAGATACAATCCAGAGAAAAACCGAATTGGCCCTGAACAATGAATTCGGCGGGATGATGCTTTGGGAAGCAGGACATGATGCCCGAGGAGAACACAGCTTGACGAAAGCGATTTCGGATGTTCTTACGAAAACGGCAGAAAAAGAAAAAAATATGTTTTGGGCAGTACAATGAAAAAGACAGCGGAATCTTACTCCGCTGTCTTTTTCTTAACATAATTAATGAAACCCGCTCTGTGGCCTTCATTATCGATAATTTTCCTCACATAATAAGGATCGTTCAACAACCCGTCCCTCTTGGAAGTTTCAACAAATTCCTCTATTTCCGGGTGCGCCTTCAGTTCCCTGTACCAGTCCTGCTCTTCAAGTTCCTCCCATAGTTCCTCTACATCCGGCTCTTTTATTCGTAGGATATATTTTTGAATAAAACCTGCTATAAGTGCTCCAGTCAATAGAAGCAGAAGTAGAACAAGCATAAATCGGCTCCTTTTTGATTATTCTTAAGCAGATAAAGAATGCTGTTTCCTGCGCATCTTCATCAGGACTTTGAATGTCCCGGTTCCGAGAAGGACGCCAAACACAATGAAGCAAAAGCCTATCCAATGTTTTGACTGAATCTGCTCCCCAAGGAACACGGACGAACCCACTATCGAAAAGAATGGAGTCAGGTTAATGAAAATGGAAGTTGATCCTGCTCCCAGCCTATGGATGCTGTAATTATAGAGCATGTGTCCAAGACCGGTTGCCAGGATTGCCGAACCTATCAGTGTCCACCAGACAAATTGTGGTTTATCCAGTGAGAAGACAGCCTCATTTGCAGGGAAAAAGAAACTGGCGGCAATCAACAGGATCGAGCCCATGAACAGCATCATGCCAGTCATCTGTCTGGAATCTATGCTGACACTTAATTTTTTGATTAAGATAAAACTAACCGCCTGTGTTAAGACTGCCCCCAGGATATATAAATCGCCAACAGATAATCCGGAAAGGGTTCCTTTTTCGTTCATGACAATTAGATAAACTCCCATTAAAGCAGCCAATATTCCAAATCCTTTTGTAATTGTGAGCTTTTCATTTAAGAAAATCATTGCCATGACAGAGGTTGATAATGGGACAAGCCCCAAAATCAGGCCTGCATTGGTAGCGGTTGTTGCTGTGAGCCCGATAGCAAGAAAAAGATGATGGCCCAAGACGCCAAATATCGCAGCAGAAAATATTCCGATCAAGCTCTTTCGAGAGAGTTTGTGAAAGCTTTTTTTAACAAGCAAAAAAAGGATGACGGCCAATCCGGCCATCATGACACGAACACCCTGAATCATAACTGGTGGAAAATAAGTAACAAGAATCTTAATGGCTGAAACATTGAAGCCCCAGATCACCATCAATAAAAACAATAATAAATATAGCCCCCACTTGGACACTCTCTTCACACTTCTTTCTAAGATGATAATGTTAAATTTAGCAGGGTGCTGTCCCGCTGTAAAGAAAAATGGCATCGGGATTTTTCTGAGACGTTTTTAAATGATTTAGTGTACAACTAAAATACTCATGAGGCACCCTAATCGCGTTAGATCAAGGTAAGTGTCTTATGAAGGGTTCATGAGTCACCCTATCACCGATAGATCAAGAAAAAATCTCATGAAGCATACAAGAGACCCTTATTCTCCAAAAACTGTCTTAAGATTCATTCATGAAGCACTCACCAGGCTAAACCACCAATAGCTGCTTCAAACTGTAATAAACTAACTTCAATTTACGAAAACAAAAAAGTGCTTCACAATTAATATGAAGCACTAAAAGTTGGTACTAAAGCTGCTCCATATTTTTGGCAAACTCCGTTGATACCTTCGCAAATTCTTCATCATCTTCTATTCCTGTAAGATCGCCCTCAGCGTCTACTTTCAAAAAGAAAATATCCATGTCTTCCTGAGACTGCTCCTTTACATCGTCTGCAAAGGCTACAGCGGCATACTCATCTCCGTCCAGTGTCAGGGTAGCAAGTACTTCGATATCCTGTTCCTGATCCTCTTCATCGATTAGTGTAAATACTTCTCCTACTTTAACGCTTTCCATATAGCATTCTCCTTTCAATTCTCAATTCTTAAGCTTCTTCTGATTTGTCTGCATTGTGAAGCTTGGCAATATATGTACGGATGGATTCTTCTTCCTCTTCTTCGAGTTCGAAATCAAAATATTTTTCAGTGGATTTTTCCATGAGGTAGTATTGAGCGACACGGGATCCCTTTTCATCAACCGCATAAATCGCTTTGATCATAAGCCCGTTTTCAGTATATAGCTCATCATCCTCAGGCACTTCAACATCTAAGAGATACTCATAACGCTTTCCAGTCAAGATACCTGTTGGATCTTAAATTTTTTCAACTGTATGTCCAGTTATTTTCATATATATTGCATTCCTTTCGCTGCTTCTAAGATTAATTTCTGGTAAACCCTTAACAATTATACACGTAAACAACCCAAAGACCCATAATTAGTTCCTGATTGTAGCTTTATTATTCTAAAGGCACTATTAGAAACTGAACGGCGCATCGAGTGTGACCGTCCAGTTATGGATATTTTAGCTCGCTTCACCCGCAATTCTCTCTGTAGGGGTATTTCGCGATATATTCAGAGAATTCCGCTTGCTTTATGTCTTCGAGTGCACTTTTTTCTCTGAGAATTCCTAAGTGTTCTAACATGCTTTTTAACA
Source organism: Bacillus sp. SG-1 (assembly GCF_000181495.1). Lineage (GTDB taxonomy): Bacteria > Bacillota > Bacilli > Bacillales > Bacillaceae_B > Rossellomorea. The sequence continues at coordinate 33,653 of NZ_ABCF01000004.1, read as the reverse complement.
TCTCCAGCAGCCCCGATTCTTTTTAAGTGACGTAGGCTTTGTTAGTGTAGCATTCAGCTTCTATTAGTATCAAACTGTTTACCTTTTTCGATATTTCCCGCTTGCGTTTCATAGGTCATTTTTTAATCAATTGTTTCTACCCTTTACAATAAAACTGAAAACTTCAAATAAAGGAAAAAAATAGAATGGCTGAACAGTAATAGCGGACGAAATTACACAAATCTTTTGCTGTATAGTACCATTAAGGAACAGAAACAGGTGTTGTTTGTGGAAAGGTGTATAAACATCAGATAAACTGTCATATCCTGCGGTTTCCCGGGAAACTTTCGAAATATTCACACCTTAGATTGGAGGAAAAATCAAATGAATGGCCAATGGTCTGAAAAAGAAATCATTGAGAAATATCAGCAGGATGAAAAAATGATGATCCTTGCATTTGCCCAGTGGTGCATCAACCATGATTATGATCCAGCAGAAGTTTATACGCGTGCATATCCCCACCAAGGAAATAATCTTTTGTTAAAAGAAGCTATTGAAGCTACCATTCCGAAAGAAGAATCCGAGGAGATCCCCCTCCCCTCTTTAGTTGCAGTTTTAGAAATGTACGGAAATGAAGAGCTTGCTTTTGTCATTTCTCAAATGAAGAAAAAGTAGTTTATTCAAGGAAGGTCGGGGATTTTGTCAACCGGCACAGCCAGTCCTTCCGGCTTTTCTTTACTTCCTATAGAAGGAATTGTCATGGCATACACGACTCCTACCACCTTTCCATCGGAGTCGATGACCGGGCTGCCGCTATTGCCTTTTTCAATAGGAGCAGATAGGTATAACCTCTCCCTTACTTTCGTGATGGAACCTTCCATAACGATTTGATGGTAGGCAAGCGGATTGCCTATGACATAAATGGAGTCCCCGCTTTTCCCCTTCTTTTTTTCCTGGATTTCCAGGTAAGGCATGTCCTCGCCATCAACGTCCAGTATTGCAATGTCAAGGTCTGGATAGTCTTCAACAAGCTCTGCCTGCATAATATCGCCATTTGGAAACACAACGGTTATGGGTGCCATGTTTTCAATGACGTGGTGGTTTGTAACGATAGTACCGTCTTCAGCTATATTAAAACCTGTTCCCTTGCTCCCATTTCCTTCGATTGTGACGACAGCCCTTTTGTAATCCTGGATATTTTCAATCTTTGAAAGCTCGTTTGATTTTGGGAGGAATGAGAATGAGGGCATATTGAAAACTCTAACCCAAACAGCCAGCACACTGATAACGAGACTGAGAGCTATAGCAAATGCAATCATCTTTGCAAGCCATGATCGAAATTTGCTTTTGGCCGGCGATTCTTCTTCTTCCATAAAAAAATCTTCTATATCAGGTTCTTCACTGAAGAATTCCTTTTCATCTTCATCTCTTGATTGCGGATTATTATGATGCTCCATGCTTGCCTCCAATTACTTCTGTTTTCTAAAGTGTAACGTAAACCTTCCTTGTATACTATTAATCGACTCATTATTTTGATTTTTCTGGAATAATTGTAAATGATTTAGTATATTAGTAGGTACTAGAATGAACTACTATCAAAGGAGGAAATGCAATGGGAAAATTAATTTCATTCTTTAACAGGATTATGCAGCGGTATCTGCCTGATCCCTTTTTGTTTGTTGTAATTCTGACATTCATCGTTCTGGGACTAGGGCTTATTTTCACAGACAGCTCCGTTATGAACATGGTTCAGTACTGGGGAGACGGCTTTTGGAATTTGCTCGCATTTTCCATGCAGATGGTTCTGGTACTCGTAACCGGTTATGTATTGGCAAGCAGCCCTGTTTTTAAGAAAGGCCTGGGTGCACTGGCATCTTCCGCGAAATCTCCATCACAGGCTATCATCATCGTGACGGTTGTTTCCATTATTGCCAGCTGGGTGAATTGGGGCTTTGGCCTTGTAATCGGTGCCTTGTTTGCAAAAGAATTGGCCAAGAAAGTTAAAAATGTCGATTACCGGCTTTTAATTGCAAGCGCTTACAGTGGTTTTCTTGTCTGGCATGGAGGATTTTCTGGCTCCATACCTTTAACGATTGCCACAGAGGGACACTTCTCACAGGAATTGATTGGGGTCATCCCTACAAGTGAAACCATATTTGCTGTGTTCAATGTAACGATTGTTCTCGCCCTTTTTATTATCATTCCGATTTTAAACCGTTTTATGATGCCGTCACAAAAAGATACAGTTGTTGTTGATGCGCAGATACTCGAGGAAGAGACGTCTGCGACGGAAACTGCCGCTGCTATTGCGGAAACTCCGGCTGACAGGCTGGAAAACAGTTATATCGTCTCTCTGTTGACGGCGGTCCTTGGTATAGCTTTCTTAGTGTATTATTTCGTGAATAACGGTTTTGCTCTTAATCTAAATATAGTTAACTTTCTTTTCTTATTCCTGGGCATTCTTTTCCATGGCACGCCTAAACGTTTCTTGGAATCTGTTATTGAGGCAGTGAAAGGTGCAAGCGGCATTATCATCCAGTTCCCTTTTTATGCTGGGATCATGGGCATGATGACGGCATCTGGCTTAGCAGCTGTCATGTCAGAAGGATTCGTCAGCATTTCGAGTGAATTCACCTTCCCGTTCTTTGCTTTCCTCAGCGCCGGAATTGTCAACTTCTTCGTACCTTCAGGAGGAGGACAATGGGCTGTCCAGGCGCCGGTCATGCTTGATGCGGCCCAAACCCTGGGTGTTTCGACTGCGAAAACGGCGATGGCTGTTGCCTGGGGAGATGCATGGACCAATATGATTCAGCCATTTTGGGCTCTTCCCGCACTTGCGATTGCAGGGTTGAAAGCGAAAGATATCATGGGCTTCTGTACCATCACACTGATCGTCAGTGGCATTGTCATCTCGTTGGGATTGCTCTTTATTTAAGGCTCTTTTCGTAAACTTTGTTGCTATTTAATACGAACTATAAAAAATACTTACTTAATTAACTAAAAATAGCTGATAAACAAGAAGAAAAGAACTAATTCACCTTATTCAGAGAAAAAAGACCTTGTCTCCAAGGGAAAAATCCGGCTCTTTGGATTTTACCGAGAGCAACAATATATACGAAAACAGCGTTATTTAATGAAAACAACAAGCGGTGTTTGCCGCTTGTTGTTTTTTTATCGCTTGTTACGGATTGAAGGTGGTCTGAAGCGGCCCGTGATATCACCGTTGACGGCTGCTACCCCGGCAATGATGATCAGTCCTCCTGCTATGCTCATCATCATCGCCTTTTCGTGAAGAATGATGATGGCGGCCAAAAAAGTAACAATGGGTTCCAAGTACATCAGGACCCCTGCCTGGGAAGCCTGAAGCACTTCCAAAGATTTAGCCCAGAACCAATAGCCTGTCCCTGACACAAATACCCCTAAAAATATAAGGTGTCCCCATTCAACCGTTGATAAGTCAGGCAGCCTCTCCCATCCATGATTCCTTATAATGAATGGAGTGCTGACAATGAAGCCGATCAGAGTGATATAAAATGTAAGCACAGTAGGCCGGAGAGGAATCTTTAAACTTTTTAACAAGACCGTGTAGACAGCCCAATTTAACGTGCTTAAGAGCATCAAGAAAAAACCAAAGTTCAAGCCAAACTCAAATCGGTTTTCTGCGCCGGCCGTCGTGACCATGAAAACTCCGATGATAGCGGTAATTATTCCGATAGCTTTCCGGAAGTTCATTTTCTCATGTAAAAAAATCATGGACAGAAAGACGGTGAAAACAGGTGTTACCGAGATCAGCCAGCCGGCTGAAGAAGCATCGATGAAAATAAGTGACGTCGTTTGCAGCAGCTGGTGGCAGAACGTTCCGAGGATTGCCAGGATGAATAGATGAGGAAAATAATTAAGTGGGAAGCGCATTCTCTCTCCATTGAGCAATACGATCATCAACAAAAATACGGCTCCTATTCCAAAACGAAAAGTCACTAAAGTAAAGGGATCGAGTTTATCCAATACCACTTTAGCTGAAACAAAGGAAACACCCCAGAAAAAGATTGCCATCCCTGCATATAATGAAGCAGCCATCTTGGAATTTAATGCACCCATTACTCTTATCCCTTTCTTATAAAAGACTTTACTTCAACATATGCTTGTCCCTTCTGGGCAATTACTGAAATTGGATCTTGGAGTTCCGATTACTTTGTTTATGGCCTAACATCTTATTGGTTATTGCATCACAATGGCATGATTAGTCCTTCTGATAGTGGAGATCAATGGTTCGGTTACCTCCTTAACGGCTCAACACCTCTTCGGAAAATGAATCTCACTGGTTTGATTAGCTTCTAATCAGACCAACATCCTTGCGAATATTGAATCTCAGTGGTCTGATTAGTTCCTAAACGGTACAACATCCCATCAATGATTGAATCTCACTGGCCTGATTAGCTCCTAATCAGACCAACATCCTTACGAAGATTGAATCTCACTAGCCTGATTAGCTCCTAAACAGACCAACATCCCTTCGAAAATTGAATCTCAGTGGCCTGATTAGCTCCTTAACGACCTAACATTCCTTCAAAAAATGGATCTCATTGGCCTGATTAGCTCCTAAACAGACCAACATCCCTTCGAAAAATGGATCTCACTGGTTTGATTAGGTCTTAAACAGACCAGCATCCCTTCGAAAATTGAATCTCAGTGGCCTGATTAGCTCCTTAACGACCCAACATCCCTTCAAAAAATGGATCTCACTGGCCCGATTAGCACCTAAACAGGCCAACATCTCATCAGAAAATGAATCTCACTGGCCTGATTAGCTCTTAAACAGACCAAAATCCCTTCGAAAATTGAATCTCACTGGTTCGATTAGCTCCTAAACGGCCCAACATCCCTTCGAAAAATGGACCTCACTGGCCTGATTAGCTCTTAAACAGACCACAATCCCTTCGAAAGTTGAATCTCACTGGCCTGATTAGCTCCTAAACAGACCAACATCCCTTCGAAAGTTGAATCTCACTGGCTTGATTAGCTCCTAAACAGACCAGCATCCCTCCGGAAAATGGATCTCGATGTGTCGATTAGCTCGCAATCTATCAAAATTCAAAAGAAAAAGAAACTTAATTTTAGATAGTAGATACATGACCAAGCAATCTCCTCTGAAAAGCATAATCTGATAGTAAGGAGGGGAGCAATATGTATTATTCGCTGTTGTTGTTTTTGGCGGCTATCGGTGCAGGACTAGCTCTGTTATTTGTATTATGTACTGGAGCTGCATATTTTCTCGGCCCTGGGCTGGTAAAGTTGTTAGTGGTGTTTGCGGTTATTATAATAATCGTCTTCGCCTTGATCATCATTTTCCTGGCCATAAAAGCCTTGCTGTACAGAAAGCGTTGCTAATCTCTCAGGGACTGTGCATTCTGCAGTCTCTTTTTTTTTGAGAGAAATCTTTTATATAGTAGAATAAACGGAAAGGAGTGATCGTATGGAAAAAATATTAGACCATATCGGAATAGCGGTCAGGGATATGGAAAACAGTATACATATTTATACGAATGTACTGGGAGGCGTATTGGTTGATCGGTACCGAAGTGATGCGGTTGGTGTGGAAAGTGAAATAGCTGTCATCGAGTTAAATGGCGACCGTTTCGAGCTGCTGTCACCGACAAATAACACCACTTCCCCCATCGCCCGCTTTATCAGACAGAAAGGCAAGGGTGTGCATCATGTAGCTTATAGAGTCGGCAATTTGGATGAAGCTCTGATTGAATTAAAGGATCAGGGAATTCGTACGTTGGAGGATACTTTGAGGATCAATAAACATGGGCGGCGTCTTATCTATCTCAACCCTGCTGATACCGAAGGGACCATCATTGAATACTGTGATTATCCCAACGAAAAATGATCTGTGAAAACACAGATCATTTTTTAAAATCTATCTCGATATATACAGGACAATGGTCACTGCCAAGAACATCGGTATGCATGCCGGCATCCTTCAATGAATCTTTTAATCTATCAGAAACAATAAAGTAGTCAATTCTCCATCCAATGTTCCTTTCCCGGACCTTGCTCATATACGACCACCAGGTGTAGGACTGATCCTTCTCAGGGTAGAGGTGCCTGAAACTATCAACAAAACCTTCATTAAGAAGAGTGCTCATCTTCTCTCTTTCTTCTGTAGTGAAGCCGGAATTCCCATGATTGGATTTTGGATTGCGAAGATCAATCTCATTATGAGCGACATTCAAGTCGCCGCAATAAATGACTGGTTTGATCTCATCAAGTTCCTTGATATACGCTCTTACTCGTTCTTCCCAATGAAGCCTGTCCTCTAACCGGGAAAGGTCCCTCTTGGAGTTGGGTGTATAGACATTCAGGAGGTAGAAATCCTCAAACTCCAATGTAATGCAACGGCCCTCTGGTTCATCATCATCTTCCCCAATGCCATAGGATACGGAAAGCGGTTCTTGTTTCGTGAAAACGGCTGTTCCTGAATACCCTTTTCTCTCAGCATAATTCCAATATTGGTGATAATTCTCCAAGTCTAACTGGATCTGTCCCTCTTGAAGCTTTGATTCCTGTATACAAAATATATCGGCATCGACATCTTTGAAAAAGTCCATAAAGCCTTTTTTTACACATGCCCTTATGCCGTTGACATTCCAAGACACTATTTTCATTTAATGATCTCTCCTGTTGATTTACTAGATTACTATTTTAGCAGATATTCTTCTATTATTCATGGATGGATTACCCTCCACTAAGTGAAATGAGGATAAAAATGGATCCCGCAGGAGGTCATATACTTTCCACTTCAATAAATGAAAAAGAGTATAACCCCTGAAGGACTTATACTCTTTCCTCTTACTTATTTCGCTTATTTTTTAATCCTGAGGAGCTGCGGCCTCTTCTGCCTTCTGCGCTGCTTTTGGAGGTGCTTCCTCTTTTGTTTTTGCCGCCTGAATTTTTATCGGCAAATTTATGAAGTGCTCCGCGTTTGACTTCTTTGGCTTCGAGCATATTTGATCGCTTTTTCGGCTTTGAGGATGTTTTTGGTTTTTGGCTGCTCCTGGTCGAATCAGCAGCTTCACCCTTTTTGCCCTTGCCATTTCGGGAGTGATTTTCTTGTTTGCTTCTGCTCCCTTTTCTATCTTCCCGCGGCTTTTTGTCTCTTGAGGTATGTTCTTTCCTGGAAGCGGCTTTTTTAGGCTTCCTTTTTTCTGTGTCATCTCTGTCGATGATATTGCCGATATTCTGTTTTGGCAGTCGTATGTTTAACTCTTTTTCAATTTCAGCAAGCTGATCTTTTTGTTGAGGAGAATAGAATGTGACTGCAAGCCCTTTTTCGCCTGCTCGCCCTGTCCTTCCGATTCGATGAACATAACTGTCGGCATCTTCAGGTATATCGTAGTTGAATACATGAGTGATTCCTTCCACATCTAGTCCTCTGGCAGCCACATCAGTCGCGATTAACAACTGAAACTCAGCATCCCTGAATCGCTTCATTACTTTTTCACGTTTGGCCTGCGATAGGTCACCGTGTAACTCATCGCACATAAAGCCCTCGGAAGCCAGAGCTTCGTAAAGTTTGGTCACTCTTCGTTTCGTCCGGCAGAAGATGACGGCAAGATAAGGCCGATATTCTTTTATCATTTCGATAAGGGTTGCCTGTTTTGCTCTGTCGTTTACAAAGACTGCTTTCTGTTCAACACTTTTGGCAGGCCCCTGTTTCCGTTCAACACTGATATACTCAGGGCTTTTCATATGCTTTTTCGCGAGTGTTTTAATTTCATCAGGTATCGTAGCTGAAAACAGAAGAGTTTGTCGTGTTTTTGGTGTTTCCCTGATAATCATTTCCACTTCTTTTAAAAATCCGATATGAAGCATTTGGTCGGCTTCATCCAAAACGAGGGAATTCAATTCTGACAGATCAATGGTTCCTCTGCCGATATGATCAAGTATCCTTCCTGGTGTTCCTACTACAATGCCGACATTTTTTCTGAGTTTATTAAGCTGCTTTTCAACATCCTGTCCGCCATACACAGGCAGAACACTGATGCCTTCAATATGACGGATCAGCTTGCGGACCTCTTCCGTAATTTGAAGGGCAAGTTCTCTTGTCGGGGTAACAATTAGAGCCTGTATACTTTGCTGGTTAAAATCAAAATTTTCGATGATTGGTAAGATAAATGCAAGGGTTTTCCCGGTCCCTGTCTGTGCCTGAGCTATAACATCTTTACCCTTTATGACAGCAGGAATGGCTTTTTCCTGAATGGGGGTCGGGGTTGTAACATTCTCTTTCTGCAGTCTTTCTATGACAGCTTCGGAGATACCTAACGATTTGAAATTATTCAATTCTGTCCCTACTTTCGCTTTAAAAGGAAATCTTTAATTTGATTACTCTCTTAATATTTTCTTTTATGAATGGCTTTTTGCTTTTCCATTAAGCCGTGAGATTTTTCGATAATATCTGTAAGCACATCGCCTTTATAAATTCTGCCAAGCTTTGTGTTTTCTTGATAATACTCCACAATTTCCTCAAGCATATCTGCCGTTTCTTTGCTTATTCTGACATTCAGCTGGATTCTATTTTGATCACTCACAGTGACAATACTTCCTTTCCTGACAGCATTCTAGCAGCTGTTATCAAAGTGCTAGCAGATTGATAACAGCAACATAGTGTATGATAGCACATAAAAATGTCGATTGCTATTTAAATCTGTCGGAGGTTTGTGGTTTATTCAATAATACTTGGTTAGGAAGTCGGAATTTGAACAATAATTGTTAATTGTGATCTCTGTCGAATCCATCTAATTTCCTGCTTAGGCTCTTCGTATATTTAGTCTTTGAAAAGAGTAAGGAAATCATTCTGCCTAGTTTAAAATATAAAATCTCTGGGTTAGAAGATTATGTAAAACGGTTCTAGGAGAAAAAAGTGCATTCAATCTCAATAAAAAAGAAATATCTTGTTATTTACATTGGTGCTATTATTCCGCAACGAGTGCACGACTCCGCTGGGCGGGCGGTGATCCTCCTTAGATTCGCCTGTTTAAAAAGTGGAAGTGCCATGTTCAACCTCGACAGGCAAATGATCCTCAACTAAAAAAAAGGTGGTCTTTCCTTTCATTCGCTGGGGGTTATTTGATGTCTCACCAATCTCGCTAATCCCGCAGGAAATCATGACCTTCCGCTGAAATCATTCATAGTTTGCAATTCAGCTCTCAACCTTTGATAACATTGAACGTATAGAAAATAAAATTAAAGGAGGAAATCTTATAAGATTCCTCCTCTAATCTAATGATTAAAGTTTAAATAGTTTAATTATTAAAGAACGGATTTCTCCATTCCATGAGTGCAGCGTGATTCAGTGATTCTTCATCTTCTAAATAGTCAGGGATGACACCAACCGGTAAACGGCCGCAGCGAAGGAGGAATGAAATCACTTGGTCATGAGTCCCCCCTTTGACAACGGAGTCAAGGTATTGGGTGGCTGTCATTTTCTCGGAGGCCTTTCGATAACCCGGCATTCTTCCCCCGCCCAAAAGCCGTTCCAATTTGAGTTGAATGACCACTTCATACATGGAATGCATAAGGGCTTTACCTAGTCCAAGCCCTCTGAATCTAGGTGAAACACCAATGTCTACGATGTAAAGAGCATTCCCGTTTGGGTCATGTGTTTTGATATAACCATCATCGGTCACTTCAGACCAGGAGTGCTGAATATTCGAAGGGTCGAAAGTTGTGATCATTCCAGTGATCGACCCCGCAATCTCACCCTCAACCTCTATACATAGAGCCCCCTCTGGGAAAAGGGTAATGTGATTTGTCAGCTGATCTTCATTCCACCATAAATCAGAAGGAAACGGCGGTGGAAAGCTTTCCTTCTGGACTTTAATCAATCCTGGAAAATCTGATTTGTTATAGGTTCTGATCACTGCTTCAATAGGTTTGTCCTTTTTAAAAACAAACAATTTCTTTCGATACAATGTAGGACCTCCTTTTTAAGTACGGATGTTTACTGACTTGACGGCATGTCCGAATTCTTCTGGATGCGATTTCTTGTACCGGTCGTCGAATCTTTCCAGGAGCACGAGTGTAATTAGAGAAATTAACACAATCAAACCGACAAAAGCTACAATCAATGCGGCTAAATAATAGAGGAATTTTATAAGCCCCATCTCTTTTATTTTTTCCCAATCGATTGTAATCAGCACCTTCCTTATGTCCTGATTTCTAAATATTTTAACAAATCTTTGAGTTGCCGTTAATCAAAAAGCTTTTTATGGAACGCTGTTTTCGTATATATTGTTGCACTCGGAAAAATCCAAAAAGCCGGATTTTTCCCTTGGAGACAAGGGCTTTTTTCTCTGAATAAGGTGAATTAGCTCTTTTCTTCTTGTTTATCAGCTATTTTTAGTTAATTAAGTAAGTATTTTTTATAGTTTGTATTAAATAGCAACAAAGTTTACGAAAAGAGCCTTATGGAAAAACAAAAAAACGGCAAAGTGCCGTTTTAAAGAATCACTCAATCGTCTCCGTTAAGGAAATCCCCGAGTCCACCCAATAAGCTTCCTTCACCCCTTGATTGTCCTCCCCCTTGAGGAGCGCTGGCAAAAACCCTGTCAGCAAGGCGGCTGAATGGAAGTGACTGGATCCACACGGTGCCCGGGCCTTGAACGGTTGCGAAAAACATCCCTTCTCCGCCAAAGAATGCCGATTTGATTTTACCGACATATTCGATGTTGTAGTCCACTTCTCTAGTCATGGCTACCAGGCACCCGGTATCGACGCGCAGTTTTTCTCCAGGCTGAAGCTCTTTCCTGTGAATTGTTCCCCCTGCATGTAGGAAAGCGAGCCCGTCTCCTTCCAGCTTTTGCATGATAAATCCTTCGCCGCCGAAAAATCCTGTTCCAAGTTTTCTTTGGAAATCAATTCCAACCGAAACGCCTTTTGCAGCACAAAGGAAGGAATCTTTTTGGCAGATTACTTTTCCACCCATTTCACTCAAGTCAACTGAAATAATTTTTCCCGGGTAAGGTGCAGCAAAGGAAACATGCTTCTTGCCCATCCCCTGGTTGGTAAAAACGGTCATGAACAAGCTTTCGCCAGTTAACACACGTTTTCCAGCACCAACGAGTTTCCCAAAGAAGCCGGATTTTCCACTCGCAGAACCATCGCCAAAAATAGTTTCCATCTCAATGCCGTCCTCCATCATCATCATGGCACCCGCTTCAGCGATGACACTTTCGCTCGGATCCAGTTCCACTTCAACAAACTGCATATCATCTCCATATAACTGGTATTCAATTTCATGTGAATTCATTATGTATCCTCCTTTTTCTTACTATCCTCCCCTATTTATTCGGCTGTTAAGAGATAAATTCCTACCATAAGACTTAATTTTGCTTGAAATTATTGCCGGAATGAATATTCTTGATAAGGAGAAATTAAACATTGAGCACTATATTGCTCAATCCTTCATCGGGAGTGATTTGACCATGGCAAGAAACAAACTTGTGGTTCCTGGGTCAGAGAAAGTCCTGAACCAGATGAAAGAAGAAATCGCCAATGAGTTTGGAGTAACACTTGGAGCAGATACAACCGCACGTGCCAACGGTTCAGTCGGAGGGGAAATGACGAAGCGTCTTGTAGCCCTTGCTGAACAGACCTTGGCTGAAGGACAGAACAAATAATGCATAGCCCTCTTCTTTTGAAGGGGGCATATTTTTTCGTTGAAAAAAAGTCCCTTTGGGCAAGGGACTTATATTTAAAAATTACTGATTTGGACTTCCAGGAATGTTTTTTCCGTAGAAAATCTCATCCATTTCCAACTTCAGCTTGTCTGTGATCTCTTTTACTTCCTCGTCTTCCAGTTTTTCCTTGGTATAGCCGAACAGATAATTATTTATATCAAATTCTTTCAACTTACACTTCGTATGAAAGATATTTTGAGGATAGACGTTCACATCGATCATGTCATACTCTTCTTTGATTTCTTCAGGGATATAATTCTGAATCGAGTTGATGTTATGATCAATAAAAAGTTTGCGTCCGCTGATATCCCTCGTAAAGCCCCTGACTCTGTAATCCATCGTCATGACATCCGTCTCAAATGAATGGATGAGATAATTCAGGGCCTTCAAAGGAGAGATTTCCCCGCAAGTCGAAACATCAATATCGGCACGGAATGTGCTGATGCCTTCATGCGGGTGGTATTCCGGGTAAGTATGGACTGTGATATGGCTTTTATCGAGCTGCATCGTAACAGCAGAAGGAAGCGGTCCTGGTGACTCATCAAAGTGTTCATTCGGGACTTCGACGATCGGGCCCTCCGACACGAGGATCGTCACAGAAGCTCCTTGTGGGACATAGTCCTGTTTTGCTATATTGAGAACATGGGCTCCAATGATATCCGATACATTCGAAAGGATCTTGGTGAGCCTGTCCGCATTATACTGTTCATCAATATATTCAATATAAGCTTCCCGCTCTTCTCTCGTTTTAGTAAAACAAATGTCATACATATTGAAACTTAAGGATTTAGTCAAATTATTGAATTCGTGAAGTTGGATTCTTTCTTCATGAGACATTTTCATGTTATCTTTCCCCCTATGTAGAATTGTGCAGAAACTCTTCGTCTCAATTCAGTGATATTTTTTATGATACCCTGTCATTCAAAGAATAAAACGGTATTCTTCGTAGAAAGTAAGGCGATTAGCATAATATTCCAGTGTAAAAATGCGTAAATCGGTCTGTTTAAGAGTTTTTGAGCACGATGAAATCGGGTAGAATGGTAATTAAGATTGGAGCGTGAACCATGAGACGTCTACTACTGCTGGTATTGATTATACTGGTCGCCTATAATACAAAGCCCTATTGGGAGGAACATATTGACCCATCCATACTTGAAGACACCATTGCTAAGCTCGAGTCCTTTAAGGAAAAGCCGGAAGTGCAGGATGCCCTTGCCGGCATAAGTGACCGGATCAGTTCAATCATCTACGGGTTGGAAGATTCACTACAAGAGGTTAAGGAAGAGGTTAAAGAACCTAATAATGATGCAGAAGCTGTAGAAGTGAGCAAGCCCGAACTTTCAAAACCGGAAGATCAGGTATTTTCAGTTCATAATCTTGAAATTGGAGACACCAAGGAGTACGTTGAACAAACAGTGGGTACTCCTGTTCGATCAACGGTGAACGAATACGGCATTGAATGGCACGCTTACCACCAGGGCTATCGAAATTTCCTCATGGTATCCTTTGATGAAAATGATCAGGTGAGTGCCCTTTATACCAATCAGGACCTCATTGCTTCCGATTCTGGAATCGGATTGAACAGTTCGAAGGATGAAGTTCATAAAACACTCGGTGAGCCCATCTCTAAGATTAGAAAAGGATTGGTATACTATCAATTGCAAAATGACGGCGAATACGAAATGTACCAGCGCGATGATAGCTACATTACCGTTTTTTACGACAAACATGAAAATAATACGGTTACTGCACTGCAAATTATTGACGAAGACTTGGAACATGCCAAAAAAGATATCTATTCCGATGGTAATGACGGTTTGAAAGAAGGATTTGAATATCAGCTTTTTGACCTGACGAATGCTACCCGGGTCAATCATGGGTTGCCAGTATTGACGTGGGATGAGCATGTAAGAAGTACAGCGCGGAAACATAGCTTGGATATGGCCGATAATAACTATTTTAATCATACAAACCTGGAAGGACAGTCCCCATTCGACCGGATGCAGGAAGATAATATCACATTTACGGTTGCAGGAGAAAATTTGGCTTATGGTCAATTCAGTTCCATTTTTGCACATGAAGGTCTGATGAACTCTGAAGGGCACAGGAAAAATATATTGAAAGAGGAATATGAGTTCCTTGGTGTCGGAGTTGCATTCAACCAGGAATCACAACCCTATTATACAGAGAATTTTTATCGTGATTGATGTTTGCCGTGCCTTTGAGGGTGCGGTTTTTTTTTTGTTTTTAGTTCAATATAGGCTATTGTAATGTGTTTGCAGGTTAGGTGCGCTGAACTGGATTGGGGGTCTCTCCTGTCCCGCTAACCCCGCAGGAGTTCACGCACCTTCCGCTACAGTCAACTTTATAGAATCTTCCGTCTGAGTAATAACTCGGGGGCATACTCTTCGTAAATTGAGGCTTGATATGTACTCAAAGTGCCAGCCTGGGTACATATTCCTCGCAAAATGAAGGTTAATATGAAGTCAAAGTGCTAGCTCTGGGACATGTTACTCGTAAAAGGAGACTGAATATGTCCTCAAATCACTTGCTCGAAAACTACATTCCACACACCATCATACAAAAGAAAGCCGCTTCCCCCAAGGAAGCGGCTTTCTTACTGGTTCAGCCTCTATTTCCTCTGCCCCGTTTTCTTACACGGGCGTAATGGCAGCTGTCACAGATAGGGAATCTAAATCCGGCAGGCAGTCTTTTTCCGCACTGCTTGCATTTTAGTGTCATGGATGATACTTCTGTGTTCAGGCTTTCGTGAACCCCATCGGCAATATCTTCCCTCAAGCGTTCCCAGTAGATCGCTTCTGTTCCTCTTCCAAGCCGATAAAGGAATAGCAGATGCAGCCCAACTGCTTTATAGGCGACCTCTTGTTGCTCAAGGTTTTTTCGTTTTAATTTAGGCTCAGGGAGCTCGGTTCCACTTATAATGGCATCCATTGTTTCAAGCCATTGTGATGTCAATTCAGGTTCTTTCTTGGAAAACGGAAGATGGAGGAATCCGTATAGATCCATCATAGACAATCGGCCTTCTATCTCTGTGCCCCTTACCAGTTCATATAGCTCTCTTTCTTCGGATAAGGAAGCTTTTTGAGTCCCAAATGGGCTTTCAAACTTCTCCCACAGCTCGAAAAAGCGGCCTAGGTCATGATAATATTTTTGAAAACGTTCGAAAATGGAATTTGTCGGTGCTATCGCAAAAGATTGAACAGGTTCATCCTCTTGATCAAGCAGCTTGCTCATCTTTTTGATGTCTTTTGTAAAAGCTACTTTTCCGACATCGTATATCCCTTTGCGTCCGGCACGGCCTGCTATTTGTTTTACTTCCTGAGAAGTAAGGATTCTTCTTCTGGTTCCATCGAATTTATCGTTTTCTAAAAATACAATCCGGCGGATCGGCAGGTTCAGGCCCATTCCGATTGCATCTGTTGCAACAATGACCCGTGTTTCCCCTTTGATGAACCGCTGCATCTGTTTTTTTCGGGTTTCAGGCGGCATGCTTCCATATATCATGCTGACCGAATGCCCGTTATTTTGCAGCTTGGAGGCCGTTTCGAGGACCCGTCTTCTGGAAAAGCAAACCAATGCGTCTCCTCTTTTTGCATGCTTCAATGAAAATTCGCGTTCTTCTACTTGGAGTGGGATGTCCCGGTTGTATTCATTGATTTCTACATCACAATTTTCCAGAAGTCCCAGGAGCATTGGCTTAACGTTGCGGCTCCCAATGATATGGACTTCTCTAGCCCGCGCTTTGGTAATCGCTTTATACCAGGAGAACCCACGGTCTTTATCAGCCATCATTTGCGCTTCATCAATGACTACTACATCGAATTCTTCTTTCTCATAAAACATCTCCACTGTACAGGCAACATGATTGGCGCCTGGTACGGTCTTCTCTTCTTCCCCCGTTTTTAGATTACATGGCACACCTTCATTGTTCAATCGGTCATACACTTCCAAGGCAAGGAGACGTAAAGGTGCAAGGTAGATCCCGCTCCCTGCCTCTCTCATGCTTTCTAATGCCTGGTGCGTCTTCCCTGTGTTGGTTTCTCCGATGTGAAGGACGTATCGGGTATTACCGCCGAGGGAGACACTGTACTCCCGGCCGAAAATATCATTCATCATGCGGTCTTCTTCTTGCCTCTTGCGTTCCAGTTCCGCCAGTTCCGCCGCTTTTCTTTCTTCTCTGCGGGAAACATCTTCATGATATATGGCCTTATGTGCTTCCTCTTCAAAAGGAATTTGGGCAAGGTTAAGAAGGTCCTCCACGTATTCTTCCTGCAGATAGTCCGTATACACAAGGGCGGCATCGAGAAATTCATGTTGAAGCCATTTTCTTAACTCATCGGAAGTCAATTCATCCTCAAAAGCCTTCTGATACTTCGTTAAGTGTTCTTCGCTAACTCGTTTGAGAAGTAATTTAGGGAAGGTTTTCAATACATAGTTTGATACAAACTCTTCATATACGTAAAAATAAGTCTCATACTCCCAGTAACTTCTTCCGCGGTGCATTGTACGGTGAATTAGTCCATTCAGTTCATGAAAGAACTCGGAAAGCGTTCCAAATTCATCAGGATAAAATGGTCCGATTTCTTCCAACTGTTCTTCCAGCATAAAAGTATCGACATGACGGTATCTTACTTTTTCTTTAAAGTCACTCGCCAGTTTTTGGGCAACTGCATAACGGACAGGGAGATACCAATCCTGTTTTACTGAATGAAAAGTACTCTCGAGTGCTTTCGTGATCTCAAACTTAACACTTTTTTGTTCAACCTCAATTTTATCCTGCTCCAATCGCAGCAGATAGCCTTCCCTTGCCAGCTTATAACGTTCTTCCCATTGTTCTGCTTTGGACTCTGAAAGTCCTTGCAGCCAAGGAATGACATCGAAAGGTTGATAACCCCTCATTTCATTTCTGAAAACTTGATTGATTATCTTTTTATCCACCCCTTCGACCTCGTAGTCCCGGTCACGGAGGAATGCTTTCTTTTCACTCCTGCTGACAAAATTAGTGACTTTATTCAGCCAGACGTTTACCCATAACTGCTCTATATAATGTATTCTTTCGCTGAGGTAATCATTAAAAGAAGGAGCTGTCTCTTTTGTCTCCATAAAGCGGAAGATGTCTTCTTTTATTTTTCGTTTTGTGTCTTGTACTGCCTCTTCATGCAATTCATGTAACTTATCCATTTTAATCACCTTTTCTATACTGCTTTAGAGAATCTTACTTTTGGCAATTTCCGCAATAGAATGTTTTTTTTGAAGAAATTTTATCCTTGATTATTTGACTTCCGCAACGGATGCATGGCTCTCCTTCCCTGTCATACACCCTGCATTTAGAATTATACCCGCCAGTGAGGTTGTCTCCGGGAAACAACGGTTCTTCCATATATCCACCACTTGCAATTGCATCATTCAATATAAACTGCATGGACTGAAAGAGTTGACGGGTTTCATGTTGGGAAAGCTCATTGAATTTCCGTCCGGGCATGATCGCCGCATGAAAACAAATCTCATCGGAATAACAATTTCCAATGCCTGCGAGAAAACGCTGATTTACCAATGTGGTTTTCAAGCTCCCTCTTCGCTTTCCGGCCAAGTCGAGAAATTGCTCAACCGAAAATGGAGGGGTTATAGGCTCAGGGCCGAGATCATCCAATTCTTTTGCTGCTTCATCCAAGTCTTTATATAAATGTAAATACCCAAGTCTCAGGCCGATAAAATATAAATGCTGAATTCCAAAAGATAAGCGGATTTGGATGGTTCGGTCAGGCTTCTCCTGTTCACTGCCGTAAAACATCCAGCCGCCGAGCATTAAATGCAATAATAATACTACATCATTATCGAGGTGAAACAGCAAGTGCTTTGCTCTTCTTGTCACTTTTTTTATCGTCCGGTTTTTGACGAGATGTGTAAACTCATCTACAGGAACGTTTATCGATTTCTCCCTTCCGATCTCTACCTCGGATATTTGCTTATTAAGGATACGCTCTGATAAAAGGTTCTTATAGTTCTCCATTTCAGGAAGTTCCGGCATGGTATCACTCCCACTCTTTTTTCCTTATCTTTACCGAACCGGCACAAAAAACAAGTCCCATAAAAGGGAAACTTGTTAAGCTGCTTTATTACTTTAAACCACTAAGAGGGACTGTCCCTCTTAGTGGTTTAAAGCGATAAAGCGCACCGATATTAGCAGTTCAAGCCCCTTTTTGCTTCAATCGTAAACCGTTAGTCATTGTTTTCCATACAATAAATCGAATGTTATTTAAGGAGGTTGCTTATGTATAGAGAAAGTTTCCCTGTTCACGAACAGGATGAAAGAATATTACCTTTACTTCTTTTAGGTGCTGCTGGAGGATTTGGCGGATATGGATATGGTTACGGCCGTCCAGGGTTTGGTTATGGCAGACCTGGTTTTGGATATGGGTATGGCCGCCCCGGGTTTGGTTACGGCAGACCAGGATATGGATATGGTTTCGGCCGTCCCGGATTTGGCTACGGCAGACCAGGCTATGGGTATGGCCGTCCAGGTTTTTATTAAATAAGAAATGAAAAGTACCTTTCCAAACATTTTGGGAGGTGCTTTTCCTTTTAAAAAGGAGGATTGAATGAATAATCCGGAGTATCGGTAAGCAAATTATAGTTATGATGTTAAATAACAGGCAGTACATAAGCAGGTGTTAAAATGGTGTCTATGCCTAACTATACTTGGTATATTCTTTTGTCCCTTATAGCCTTAATCATTCTTTTCTCTACTTTCATTTTTAAAAACCATGAATTTAAAAGGGTACTATCCGTCTATTTTTTTATTTCAGGACTTAGTTTCATTTTGGATTTCATTATACTAATCTGTTTCAATGCTTATGCCTATACGCCTGGTGTTTTTGATCTGAAATGGCTGGATAACGTTTTTGGTTCTTTCACTTCTCAAGGGCTCGCGGTCCCTTCAGCAGCTGTATTTCTTGCTGCTTTTCAATTGAATTGGGTATGGATTTTCATTGTAACTGCTGTATTAGCAGGGGCCGAGCTCACCTTTCTGCATATGGATATTTATCACCATTACTGGTGGAGTACTATTTATACGGCACTCCTGCTTCCGGTGGGATTCAGGCTTGCTCGGGTGTGGTACACTTCCATGCTGGTACCAAAAAAAGCAGCAATGGTTTTAACAATTTATTTAGGTCTTAATACGTATGCACATTCACTAAAATTTTTTATGGTTTCTCTCTCTTCGTCACATTATTACCGGATAGGAGTATTTGAGGACCCTATACGCGATTCTATTTTTGGTAATTCGATTTATCTGTTTTTTATCACAATCTTGATGGCTCTTGTGATTGTATTTTACTTTAAATGGTATTGGGGATTATTGCTGGTTCTTTTGGAATGTGGGTTTACATATATGCTGGTTAAGAGCGGAATTATGGTTTTGGGTCCCCAATGGCACCCTGTATACTTCTGTTTATTATTTGCCGTGACATTATTGCTGTTTCGCTGGATCTACATCAAGATTTTTGTAAGCGAACCCTTTTTTATTTAGAGCTTATGTATTTGTAAAGTGTAGATTCCTTTATTCTATAATGAGTTGACTGTAGCGGAATGTACAGGGGGTCTTGCAAGATCAGTGAAAATGCAGATTCAGGGTCTATCTCCTTATAGTTACGGACCAGGAGTAGAATTCAACGCACTACTTCTCTTAGCCACGATGTTAAATAATGACTGTCATACGGGAAAGTTTATGAACTTAATATAAGAATTTGAATATAAAGTTGATTGAAGCGGAGTCACGCACGTGGAGCGGAAAGCTTCATCTAACATTGATGTTTAAGAAAAAGGGAAAAGCAGCAAATTTTTAAAAATGAACAAAAAAACGAAGGCCGGGAACCCCCAGCCTTCGCTTCTTCCTTATTGTTGAACAGGTTTTTTGAGTAATCCCACCATGATGGCTGTTACAAGTGAACCGATCAGGATAGCCAGGATGTACATAAAAGGATTTCCGCCTACGACTGGAATGACGAATATTCCGCCGTGAGGAGCAGGAAGGCCGATTCCGAATGCCATGGACAGTCCGCCTGCTACTGCAGACCCGACTATCGCAGATGGGATGACGCGTCCTGGATCTGCTGCTGCAAATGGGATTGCTCCTTCTGTGATGAATGATGCACCCATGAAGTAGCAAGTGAAACCTGCTTTTCTTTCTTGCGCTGTAAATTTATTTTTAAAGAATGTCGTCGCTAATGCCAAACCAAGCGGTGGAGCCATTCCACCCGCCATAATAGCTGCGTGCGGTCCGAAGTTACCGGCATCGATCATGGCAATTCCGAATGTGAATGCCGCTTTGTTGATCGGGCCGCCAAGGTCAACGGCCATCATTCCGCCAAGCAGAATACCGAGAAGGACTAAGTTCGTTGTCCCCATGCCGCCGAGCCATTCTTGCAATTGATTATTGATAAAAGATACAGGCTCGTTGACGACAAATAGCATGATAAGACCTGTAATCAAAATTCCAAAGATCGGGTAAAGAAGTACCGGCTTTAAGCCTTCAAGCCAGTTTGGAAGATTTGCAAATAGTTTCTTTAAAAGAAGGACAACATAACCTGCAAGGAAACCGGCAATCAAACCGCCAAGGAAGCCGCCTCCGCCTGAAGCTGCAAGGAAACCGCCGACCATACCTGCCGCAAAACCTGGTCTGTCAGCAATACTCATCGCAATGAATGCTGCAAGAACAGGAATCATCAGACCAAAGGCACCTGAACCGCCGCCGATAGTCATAAGTGCTTCGGCAATTGGGTGATAGCTTTCATGTTCAGGGTCAAATGCCTCAATCCCAAACATAAAGGAAATGGCGATTAAAATACCGCCTCCGACAACGAATGGAAGCATGTTGGAAACACCGTTCATCAAATGCTTATAGAAACCGCTGCGTTTTTCTTTCGTTTCTCCTTCTTCGTCTAAGGCGGATTTACCGCTGCCTTCGTAAACAGGTGCATCCCCATTAACTGCCCGGTCCAGGAGTTTGTCGGGATTACGGATACCTTCCGCTACAGGCACCTGGATGACCTTTTTCCCTTTGAATCGCTCCATTTCAACTTTTGTATCCGCTGCAACGATGATGGCCGCTGCATTCTCAATTTCTTCTTTAGTCAAACGGTTTTTAGCGCCGCTGGAACCATTGGTTTCAACTTTAATGTCGATATTTCTTTCTTTTGCTTTCGCCTTCAGTGAATCTGCCGCCATATACGTATGGGCAATCCCTGTTGGACAGGCCGTTACTGCGAGAACTTTCACAGTCTTCGTGCCGCTGCTCTGTGAATCTGTTTCTTGAGGTTCTTCTTCTGCTAGAACCTCTTTTTCTTTTTCATCAATCAGACGAAGTACTTCTTCCTCATCCGCTGCATTCAATAATTTCTTTCTGAAAGCTTCGTCCATCAATAGTGATGACAGGCGTGAAAGTGTTTCTAAATGGGCATTGTTTGCTCCTTCAGAAGCCGCAATCATGAAGAATAAATGGCTGTTTTGACCATCGAGTGCTTCATAATCAATTCCTTCTGTTGAGCGGCCAAATGCGATGGCAGGAGTTTTTACGGATGCAGTTTTGGCATGCGGAATAGCAATGCCTTCCCCGATTCCTGTTGTACTTTGTTCTTCTCTTGCCAGGATTGCCTTCTTATATCCTTCGCGATCATTCAGCTTTCCTGCATCATCGAGCTTTTTGACAAGCTCATCGATGACATCCGCTTTGGAGTCTGATTGTAAATGAAGGATCATGGTGTTTTTTTGCAGTAGTTCTGTTATCCTCATTGGTTTTCCCTCCCTGAAATAGGTGTTGTCTCTATTTCATTTAACAGTTTTTCGATTGTTCCTTTTGTGCAGAAGCCTGAAGAATATGCTGTAGCACTGCCGGCTGCAGCACCATATTTAAAGCTGTACAGCGCGTCCCCTGTCTGCTCATAGGCCGCGATGAATCCTGCGACCACCGAATCTCCAGCTCCAACTGAATTGACCAGCTTTCCTGCTGGTACAGGGGCGAAGTGGGCTTCTTCCCCGGTAAAGTATAAAGTACCGCTTCCCCCCATTGAGACAATGACATGCTGAGCTCCCATTGAAGCCAGTTTCTTCCCGTATGGTATTGCATCCTCTTTGCTGTCGATGGAAGCATCAAAGAGCTCGCCCAACTCATGATGGTTCGGCTTGATCAGGAATGGCTCGTATTTCAGGGTGTTTAACAGTTTTTCTTTCGTCGTATCAACGACAATTTTGACTCCTTTGTTTTCCAACTGCTTCACAATCTGTTCGTAAAAATCAGAAGGCATGGATGGTGGAATGCTGCCTGCCAGGACCAATACATCCCCTTCGGTAAGTGCTTGCAGCTGTTCGTTCAAATGTGAAAGTGCATCAGCAGGAATTTCCGGTCCGCTTCCGTTAATTTCGGTTTCTTGTTTTCCGCGAAGTTTGATATTGATGCGCGTATCGCTGTCCACTTCGATAAAATCAGTATTAATTTTTTCCTTTGACAACTCATCCAAAATGTACTGACCTGTAAAACCGCCTAGAAATCCCAAAGCTTTGTTTTGGATACCCAAAGAAGTTAGTACTCTTGAGACGTTGATCCCTTTTCCGCCTGGAGCCTTTGTTTCATGCTCCATCCGATTCGTTCCTCCAAGTGCCAGTTCATCGACTGTCACAAAGTAATCGATAGAGGGATTAAGGGTAAGTGTGTAAATCATGTTGTCACAACCTTTATTGAAGTATGCTGTTGAAATTGTTGTATGTTTTCACTTGTTTTGTTTGTAATCAGGACAGCCTCTTCCATTTCAGCAATCTTGCTGAAAGATACTTCTCCGATTTTTGAATGGTCGGCAAGGACAAATCTTTCTTGTGATAGATTCATAGCTGCTTGCTTGATCAGGGCTTCTTCCGGATCCGGGGTGGTATAGCCATAATCAAGATCTACTCCGTTTGTCCCAATGAAACATTTGTCAAAACGATAGGTCTTCAGAGTTTCAAGTGCAGACCTGCCGATCATTGCGCGGGTCGAGCCTTTGATCATCCCGCCAAGCAAGTAGGTGGATATGCCTTTTTCCAATAAAGGCTCGATCAGGGTGATTCCGTTGGTTACCACCGTTAATTTCTCCTGGTTCAAAAAGGAGATCATCTGTTGTGTGGTAGATCCTGCATCCATAAAGATAGAGTCTCCATCTTTGATGAAGGAAGCCGCTGTCTTTGCTATTTGAATTTTATCTTGAAGGTTTTTGAATGTTTTTTCCGTCATGCTCGGTTCATTTCGTTTACCTTGCAGTAAAGATGCACCGCCATGAACCCTTTTTAGCTTCTTCTCATCTTCCAGTTGAATCAAATCGCGTCTGATCGTCGATTCAGAGGCATCTGTTTCTTCAATCAGTTCTTGAAGTTTTACGACACCCTTCTCTTCCAAAAGAGAAAGAATGATTTGCTGTCGTTCAGGTGTAAGCATTTTCATCCTCCAATTCGCTTTGAAGTATCTTCATTATAAAGTAAGCCTTTACATTTTTCAATCATAAAAATTCAATTTCTTTCAAAAACGTTCAGAGTGTGGATTTTTCTGTTTCATATCTGCTTTTATTCTGCACGCAAAAAAAGATCAGGGGAGCCTCTGACCTTTTTTAATATAAATATAGTGTTCCTTTTCACTCTTTTGCTATTCTTTTAAAATAAATCAGTTCCGGGTCCCCTTCATCAAGGTTCTCAACAATTCCGCTCGGTTGAAATCCACAGGCGGCAAAGACACGCTGCATAGCAAGGTTGGAGCGGTTGGTAGAAGAAAAAATCTTAGGAGTCGGTGAGTGGTGAAACATAGACTCAATCAGGCGGCTGGCATACCCTCGTCTCCTCTGTGGGGGAGAAACGATAACCAGTGAAATAAATGTACATTCAAAAAAATGGAGGTTATAGATCAGGAATCCGCCCACTGTGTCATTCTCTTTGGCTGCAAGACATTGGCCAGTCTTGATTGCTTCTCTAATAATTGAACTTCTCGCCTTGCTGCCGATGACTTCGGAGTCCACAGCAACGATTTCATCCAAGTCTGTAATTTGCGCTTTTGAAATAATGATCAACCTGTTTCCTCCTGAAATTTTAAATCTATTTATTTCCGATTAGTTCAGCAATCCTGAAATCCCTTTCTTTTTCATCGAGGTACTGAAAGAACCCGAGCTGATTGCCCCAAGGATCTTTAAAAGTTGCCCACTTAACAGGCACCTCTTCCCTTTCATGGATTTCGAAATAATCAGTTTGAAGTTCCTTCATCAATCTTTGCCGTTCGGATTCGATATTCTTAATGCCCAAGCGAATTGGCCCACTGTTTTCTGCAGGATCCCCTTTGGTAACTTGCAGCCAGCAGCAGGGAATGATTTCCCATTCTGCAAAATCTTCGTGGGGCACAAAATCAGGTTTCTTTTTGAGCAGAGTCTCATACCAGTGCTTTCCTTTTTCAAAATCAGATACTCTAATTTGATAGGTCATTTCAAATATCATAGGGTTCCCCTCTCATAAATCTTTCTATTACTAACTTCTCTTTAAGTAGGGGAATTCCTTCTATTTACAAGTCTTTCTCCATCAAGTCTGCAATTTCATGGGAATCATAGATGTCCTGTTTCCTGAGGTTCTTGATGACTTCTTTTTTATTATCAGAGCTTTTGTTCTGATTCAGTTTCCATTTCCCTTCGATAGAATCAATCACAATCCTGAATCCGATAATCCCATTTAGAAGCCGGCTGACGGTTTCAGGTTCATTATCCATCTTCCAAGGATTTTCGAAATCTTTCTCATAGAAATCCACGGATTGGTGGAGAATGGACAGCAATTCGGTTTCTTCTTTTATTATTTCAATGGTTCCCTGGACATGTACGGCAACATAATTCCAAGTCGGTACATTTCTCTTTTCTTTATACCAGGAGGCGGAGATGTATGAGTGAGGACCGGAGAACACGACCAGCACTTTCTTTCCATGTATCGTTTTCCATTGCGGGTTCGCCTTGGCTATATGTCCGATGAGTTCTGGTTTGTCTTTTTGTGAAAGAATGAAGGGCAAATGTGTCGCGTGAGGACCTTCATCATCCTGTGAAAATAAGATGCCAAAGCTGTTGTCTTTGATAAACTCCAGTATCTTTTGTTGATCTTCCACTTTAAAATCTTTTGGAATGAACATCATTTTCCTCATTTCATTTGTTTTCTTCTACTATACTATAATAAGAAGTAGATGTGAGGAGTGAAGATGATGCTGGCTGAATGGCAAGCCGTTATACCCGATTTAAATAAACTCGTAATCAAAGCAAATCCAAATAATGAACCGGTCTCCATCGATGGAGATGCACATGGTCTTCTTTTAGTTGGGACGGGAACGGACGCGGCTGTATTTCGATCTATGCTCCTTCCCCACCTGGCATTCAAAGTATATGCGGATGAAAAACGGGATAAAAAGGCTGTTGAGGAATATGTGTATGACCGTCTGGGGGTCTCCCCTTACTTTTCACAGAAACTCGGCAGCGGTGAAAACTTTCTTGTCTTAAGTTTCGTGGAAGGCACAACGCTTTATGATTGTTTGCTTCAGGGAATTTCAATCCCGCCTTCTGTGATAGTTGAAGTGGAAGAAGCCAGGGATCATATTCGTAGACAGGGATTGAACCCACGGGATATGCACTTGAAAAATATCCTGCTGCATGATGGCAAAGCAAAAATTATCGATGTTTCGGAATATGTCCAGCCTGGAAATGATAAGCGCTGGGAGTATCTGAAGAAAGGATATGAACAGTATTACCGTTATATAGACGGAAAACCGGTCCCATCCTGGCTGATGGAAACAGTCCGTGTCTGGTTCAATCAGACAAAAGGCCCCCAATTTACGTTTGAGGATTTCATGAAAAAGGTGTTGTCACTAACATTTCGTTGGAAGTTATAACAGTGAAGCGATTTCCCTTGAAATTAAATGATAACCTGGAGGTAAGCATACAAATGACACAAAAAAGCTTGGGAGTGGTACCCCCAAGCTTTTTCATTTAGTATACTTCTTCCTAGTTCTTATAAGTCTAACAATCACTAAGGCTTTCATTTTAGTACACTAAATACATATCCGTAATAGATTTATTTTTAATGAATCCAAGGCTTTCATAAAGCTTGATTGCTGAATTGTCTTTTAGTACAGATAAACGGGTTGCCGGGTACTCTTTACTCGATATGTTAATGGAATTGGTTAAAAGGAATCGTCCAATCCCTTTTTGCTGATGCTCAGGGTCTACGGCGAGACTCATGATCAGAGGATATTGTTCGAATTCCATATGCAGACAGACACCCACTATGTTGGTCGTGCTCTGTTCTACAATAACCCTTGAACACTCATCCATGATTCTATTGGTTTGATATTTTTCTATGAACTCCTTCACGTGATTAGCATAATCCTCTTTCGTTCCGATTTGTTTATAGGCTGGATTTGCTTTATAAGCTTTCATAATTAAACAGGCTATATCCTCTATGTCTTCCGATAAAACAGATCTTGATAAATAACCTTCAGGGAGAACTGCCTCTAATGATTGCGTCGGGCGAATCATCCAATAATTAACCTCATTAACCTCGCATCCTTTTTGTATATAAGTTGCGACGTGTTCTTCTACAATCTCTCTCAGGAAGATTTTCTCTTCAGGCTTTGAAATCTTTTTTAGATGGCATAAAAGCTTGTGCGCTAATCCTTTATAACCCTGATAAGGCGGAATAACAAATAAATCTGACATGAAATTCGGCTTCAGGAATACACCGCCGATGATGTTTTCTTCCTTCATGATTAAATATCCACAGTCAAAAATGGATGCGACTTCAATCATCGTCTCCGTAGATCTTCTAAAAAAGTAGTCTGCATATTTTTGTCCATAATAGATGGAATAGTAACGAATGTATTCTTTAGGTTCTTTATAAACTAATCTCAATCCATCTCCTAAATCAATAAGATCATCCAACAATTGACTTTGTTCAGCCATATTATTTACCCCTCTTCTTTACTGAATCCCGTTAGTTAAAGACTGAATTCTCATAATCTTTCAGTATATTTTACCACATATTGCTATATGTTTTTGAATGAACTGGTAATAGGCTAAGATTGACCAAATAAAATAGCACCCACATTAACACAATAAAATGTTAGTTGGGTGCTATTTCAGAATTATTTTTTTGTTTCTTCAAAAAAACGGGACTGATTACGCTTTGTTACTATTCTTTTCTTCCATCTCTTTAAGAGAAGAAAAGAAGAAATGGTAAATCAGCTGAAGGTTTTTTCCAAGTGACTCATTTTCATTAAAACCTTCCAGTTTGTCGATTGAAAGATTGATATCAAACAAACCATCTTTGTCATTCCACATCAGTTGAACTTTGTCTTCACCATGAAGTTTTTCCGACAGGATGGCTTTCAACTCATTGGTGTACTTCTTTTGCTGCTTTAGACCAGTTAAAACGCTGTAATGGCCAAAAACATCATCGACTTCAATTGTTAAACCATCGATTCTGATGATATCAAACCACTTGCTGTCGATATATAGAAACTCATCTACATGCTGTTTGACAAAATTGACAGGAGTTTGCAGAAAGTCTGGGGTCTCTTCTGTTTTTACAAGCTCTTCTGTTTCTTTATTCACCCGTTCAATCAGTGCGTCATGAAAGCGTACGGAATCATCCAAAGGTTCCGCAGCGGTTCCTTCAGGTAGAAGTCCGTGTTCCTCTGCAAAGACTCTTTCATCTGAAAACAAGCTGATTCTGTTATCCTTCATTTCTTCTTCTATGTACGTTTTGATTGTTTTGCTAAGCATCTATGATCCTCCTAAAGTCTATTCATTATTAGTTATATCATATCCCATAGGATTTTTCGTAAACAATGGCTGAATTCGACAAAAACCGGGACGTCACCGGGAAAAAGCTTGCGGGTGAGCTCGCAAGCTTTGCTTTGTGTATTAATAAGGCTCTTTTCTCAAATTTTGTTGCTATTTAATATGAATTCGAAAAATATAACATCATTCACACGAAATATCCTGGTAAGCAAGGAAGAATAGAGCTGCTCTCCCTGTTCAGAGAGGAAAATCCTGTAACCTGGGGAAAAATCCGGCCCAAGGGATTTTTCCAAAAGCAGCAATCTACACAAAAACAGCCATTAATAATATACCTGCGGGCAGTCTTCGCGAGTCGGCGCGAAGAAGCAGTGTGCTTTGTATCTTCCCACATTCTTCTGATTGTACCAGGTTGGCGGACAAGCACCATCCGGCCGGTAAAACCATAAGGCATAGGATGCAGGGTGATACTTCCACCCTTTTATGACCTGTCTTGCAAGAGCAATATCTTTTTCCCTTGCCCTCTGATAAAAATAACCTTTCACGGTGGCTTCAAATCCGCCCGGACTTTGATAAATCATATCTCTCAATGTCCTGATATCCTTAAAATCCAAACAGTTTGATATGACTCGGTTTACCCCGGTATTGCCTACTGTAAGCATCCCCAGGCGGCCGTCCCCTTCTGCTTCCGCTCTCATCAGTCTCGCCAGCAGTTTAACATGTTCCTCCGGCGCTTTCAAAACTGCCATATAGAAACATACCTCCTTTTGTCAATCCTAATAACCATGTATATTCAAAAGAAGAAAATTAGTGGCGATTATTTTGGGATCTTTGAAGTTTGACATGAAAACATTTGTTGTCTGTAAAAAAGGGAAACCGCTGAAGGTAAAACTGCTCTATTCATGGCAGTTCTCAAAGCCAGAGAGTCTCCCCAATAGCCAGTACTTTTAGTTTTTCATCTTCCAAGCCGGTTTTCTGCCATTCAGCAAGAAGGCGGTCAAGTGCTTCCGGACCAGTGTCATCTGCAAGCCGGTAAGCACCGTAATGCATCGGAATGAACAATCCGGCATTCATTTCGATGAAGGCTTTCACCGCATCTTCCGGATTGATATGGCTGTCCTTCATAAACCATTCAGGTTCATAGGCCCCTATCGGCATTAGAATGATCTCTGGTGAGAGCTTCTCTGCAATGTCTTTGAAGCCTCTAAAGTATCCTGTATCACCGACAAAATATATCGGTTGTTTTTGGCTTTCGAAACCCAGTACCCAGCCTCCCCAATGGGATGTGTTGGTATCTGACAGAGTGCGTTTAGTCCAATGCTGCGCAGGCACAAATTCGATGGTGATTCCTTGCGAGTTGAACGAATCCCACCAGTTCGCTTCTATAACCTTCTTGTATCCCCTTCTTGTAAATGCTGGTTTCAGACCATGAGGGATATAGAAGGTTGGGGTGCCTTTAATTTTTCTGATGGTGGCAAAATCCAAATGATCATAGTGCCCGTGGGAAATCAACACGATGTCAATAGCTGGGATCTCCTTCAGATCCAGCCCAGGGTCTGTCAGTCTCTTGCCCGCCCCCATCCTTCTTGCCCATACAGGGTCCGTCAAAATATTCAATCCGTTCAATTGAATAAGGAATGTTGAGTGACCGATCCATGTGATGGAAGCCTGTTCCCGGTTGTGCTGCAGCCTTCTTACCTCTTTATGAGGAGCCTGCGGAATCTGTGTCTTCAGATCTTTTGTTTTCGATCGTCGTTCCTTCATCCATTTCAGCAGGTCACCTACTGATTTTTGGTTGTTGACATTGTCTAAGTTTTTATAGCGTTTTTTTGCCATGATGATCCCTGCTTTCATGTCAGTGAGAGAAGTGCCCAAGACACTTTTTGCTTTATTTTTAATGTTTGTTGTCCTTGAGAAAGGTCTTCAAGACACTTATGGCTTTCGTTTTCTTGTTTGATGTCCTTGAGAGAGGTGCTCAAGACACTTTTGGCATTCGTTTTCATGTTTGATGTCCTTGAGAAAGGTGCTCAAGACACTTATAGCTTTCATTTTGTTGTTTGATGTCCTTGAAAAACTCCAAGTCCTCACATCATCTAGTTTTTCGCTATAGATATTTCTTTCATTATACGTATTGAGAAGGGGCTTCTACAAAAAAAGGTGCCTGGTACAGAACATCTGATTTGTACCAGGCACACTAGTAGGGTTTTACTCTAAGAAAGTTCTCTAAAAGATTGGGCTTGATTTGTTAAAGTTGTTGATGGTGCCGGAGCGAACCTGAAGCGAAAATCAATACTCATTAGAATAGAATTCACTATATTAAAGAGGATAACTGTTCTTTATAATTCCCTTTAAGGATTCCTTTTTCTGTAATAATGGCTGTAATGTATTCATTCGGTGTAACGTCGAAGGCAGGGTTAAACACTTTTACCCCTTTGGCAGCCACTTCCACTCCATTCAAGTGGGTAACCTCTTCAGGGGTTCGTTCTTCGATAGGAATCTCAGCCCCTGTTTCGATGGCCAGGTCAATCGTTGATAAAGGGGACGCTACGTAGAAAGGGATATTGAATGCTTTTGCCAGGATTGCCAGTCCCAGGGTTCCGATTTTATTGGCTGTATCGCCGTTCGCCGCAATTCTGTCCGCACCAACGATGATGGCAGAAATATTTTTTTCTGCGATTGTATGGGCGGCCATGTTATCTGTGATGAGGGTGACATCAATACCGGCCTGCATTAATTCCCAGACGGTCAACCGTGCCCCCTGAAGGACCGGTCTTGTTTCGGTAGCGTATACTTTCAGTTCGATTCCTTTTTCTTTGGCAATATAAAACGGAGCTAAGGCTGTGCCATACCGGGCAGTGGCAATTCCGCCTGCATTACAATGCGTCAGGACAGCATCCCCTTCATTGAATAGTTCAGCGGCATACTCCCCGATTGATCTGCAAACTTCTTCATCCTCGTTGGCGATGATTAATGCTTCTTCCAGCAGAAGTGATTGTCCTTCTTCAACGGTAGCCGCCTGGGCGAACCGGTTAAAAAGCCTTGTCAGGGCCCACGCCAGGTTTACCGCTGTTGGACGGGAACTTTCCAAGTATTTGCGCTTTTTTTCAAGTTCATAGTAAAAGCCAAGGTAATTTTCTTTTTCCTGAAAAGATTGAGCCCAGAGTGCAAGCCCGAAAGCTGCCGTGATACCAATAGCCGGTGCTCCTCTGACCTTCAGAGTGTGAATGCTCTCCCATACATGCTCAATTGTCGTAAGTTTAATGAACTCCGTTACATGCGGAAGTTTTTGCTGATCCAGCAGCAGAATGTGATCGTCCTTCCACTGTACAGAGCGGATGGTTGTCGTCTCGGTTGTCATGATCTTCCCCCTTAGTATAATGCTGTTTTTCGTATTGAGTGTTGTTTCCGGAAAAAATCCCTAGTGCCGGATTTTTCCCCTGGTTACAAGGTTTTTTCTCTGTGAACAGGGAGAGTAGCTCTTTTCTATCTTGCTTACCATGATATTTCCTTGGATTATGACTATATTTTTTTGTCTTTCATATTGAATAGCAACAAAGTTTTAGAAACGCTGAATTCGTAAAGATTGTTGCTATCGGAAAAATCCAAAGGGCCGGAATTTTCCCTCGGGTACCGGGGCTTACTGAACAGGGGGAATAGCTCTTTTCTTTCTTGTTTACCAAGGTGATTCGTATGAAATATGGCTATATCTCTTGAACTTTATATTAAATAGCAACAAATTTAGAAAAGAGCCTAATATAATGCCAGTTGTTCAGGGCCTTTAATGATTTTCCTTTGGAGAATCAACCTTCTTCCCAAATCGATGGCCTCTGATTTAGCTTTTAATCTGGTTGTCTTGTCTGTAATTCCATCAAGGTCTGCGACGTGAGCGAGTCCGATTGTACGCCTGATGATTTCACATCCGGCAAAACCGATGGAATCCTCAAAGATTTCAGCCAGGATATGTTCCAGGTAACCAGCTGTTGTGGAGTAGGTTTCCTGATTGTGCTCGAGCCATAGTTTAGTAAATTCAGAGGAAAATACTCTCCAAGTTTCAGAAATGATTGAGAGTCTTCCGGCATGGTCCTCTTTTGGTCTTGATAGGGAATTTAAGAGGATGTTCGCAAAAAACTGTCCGATATCAAATCCGATTGGCCCAAAGAATGCGAACTCCGGGTCGATGATTTTGGTATCGTCTTCTTTAACGAAGATACTACCTGTATGAAGATCACCGTGAAGCAAGGCATCAGCCTGTGTTAAGAATTTTCTCTTTAGTTTACCGGCTTCAAGTCTTACCACAGAATCACTCCAGAGGCCTTCAACCTTCTCTCTTAGCTCTTCCTCAAAATCATTGCTTTCATGGTCATAGAACGGGTCGGTAAAAACAAGGTCCTCCGTGATCTTGCACAACTCAGGGTTGATGAACCGGCCAACCAGTTCTTTCTTCTCTCTGCCGTTCAAGCCAAAATCCGAAGTGAAAAGAGGGTTTTTGCCAGGTAATTACCAACATGCTTTGGCAGATGCGGATATACTTCTCCTTCAATCAAGCCTTTTCTCAGAATCTTATAATCTGATAAATCTTCCATCACCGTCACAGCGAGCTCATCATCTGTATACAATATTTGCGGGATGGATTCCGGGATGAGCTCACGGTATTTCTGGAGGGCACTGCTTTCAATCTGAGCTCTCTTCAGTGTCAGCGGCATGCTTTCTCCGACGACTTTCGCATAAGGAAGCGCCTGTTTGATGATAATTGATTTTTCGTAAAGGTGATTGCCGACCCTGAACACATAATTCAGATTTCCATCGCCGATTTCATTGCAGTACAGCTCTTCATTTTCGTCAAAAAAGCCTAATGACCTGGCTAAATCCACTGCACTATTTTCTGTTAAAGGATAATATCCATTTTGTTTTAAGATTCCCATTTCTGATTCCTCCTTGGTTAAGGAGGCTTTTTATCTAAGTAAAAAGCCCCTTTCATTTAGAAAGAGGCTTGAAGACATTTGGACTTCGCACCTCTTATCTGCCAGAAAGATTACTCTTTCTGTTGGAAGTAGCACCGTGCTGTCAGGTGGATACCAGCGTTTAATAAAACGCTCCAGCTATGCTGGTGACAGTCGGTTGCTGGGCTTCATCGGGCCAAATCCCTCCGCCTACTCTTGATAAGAGAATGTAATATTTGATTTTTTAAAACATTTAATATTCCTGATGAACATTAAACTAACTTTGGGTTTAATTGTCAATAGTTTTTAAAAAATATCTCAGCTCTTTTTGTAAATATTGCGTGATTTCCGCTCCAGTTGCATGACTCCGCGGGGCGGGCGTTGCGCCTCCTCGGCTGCGCCTGTATAAAAAGTGGAAGCGCCCTGCTCAGACCCGACAGGCAAATGTTCCACAGAGAAGAAAAGGTGATCTTTCCTTTTTTTCTCTGTGGGTTATTTGATCCCGAGGGGCTGGGTGCTGGAACTGGACGTCCCGCTAGTCCCGCAGGAGGTCACGCCCCTTACGCTACAATCACCCCTGAATACAACATACTTCGGTTTTCTTAGCACTCACTTTTATAAAAACAGGGGCACAGGACTGACAGCCGAGCGAAACTCAA
The DNA here is from genome assembly GCF_000181495.1 of Bacillus sp. SG-1. Lineage (GTDB taxonomy): Bacteria > Bacillota > Bacilli > Bacillales > Bacillaceae_B > Rossellomorea. Next base: position 477 of record NZ_ABCF01000004.1, on the reverse strand, counting down.
AAAATTCACACTCCAATTTTGTGGAGCATCTGGAGTTAAAGTCAATTAATAAAGCTCCGGACGTCTATCCTGGAATATCGGAATCTGCTTTCTTACCTCTTTTACTTTTTCCAAGTTCAATTCGGCGGTGATGACCTCTGTTTCTTCACCTGCTTCCTCCAGGATCTCTCCCCATGGGTCGATGATCATGGAATGACCGGCGAATTTGTTTTTTGGATCACTGCCGCTGCGGTTGCATGCTACGATATAGCACTGGTTTTCGATGGCTCGGGACAGGAGAAGCGTTCTCCAATGGTTAAGCCGGGCCAGCGGCCATTCCGCAACGACGTAAAGCACTTCTGCCCCGCCGGCTGTGTGTGTTCTCATCCATTCCGGAAATCTGATATCGTAGCAAATGAAAGCGGCAGATGGAACACCCTCGATCGTCAGCGCGCCGCTCGCATTACCTGCGGATAGATAATGATGCTCATCCATCAG
>NZ_ABCF01000005.1 GCF_000181495.1 Bacillus sp. SG-1 | reverse complement strand
GACGCTTTCTCCCTCGACCCTTATATTGCTATAGCCTTTATGATTCTTACGCCTTTTTTCCAATTCCGGAACAGGTTTTGATTTCAGTTTGCCATTTTCCAAAATCAATTCGCGCGGGATGGTCATGGCACCTGCAAACCCCTCTTCCTGTTCAGGCATGTGGCTCTCCCACATATTCATCCAGGCAATCATGATCCTTCTTCCCCAAGGGTCTTCCATTGTTTGCGGAGCGTAAAAGTCAAAGCCATGGTCAAGCAGCTCAAACTCCCCATGCTTCAGGTTGCCCGTCTCATAATCAAGCTGACCGACGACATATCCAGCCTGATGAAGATTATGATAAAGACTGCCTTCAGGCTCCATCCCCTGGGGAGACATCATGAGGATAGTTTGTCCGTCTATCTCAAAAAGGTCGGGACATTCCCACATGAAACCAAAGTTGCCTTCCCCTTTGGCTGCTACATTTACGAACTCCCAATGATAAAGGTCTTCCGAGCGGTATAGAAGTACCTGTCCTGCATGTTCCTTTGTACGTGAACCAAGGACACAGTAGTAATGATCTCCTTTTTTCCAAACCTTTGGATCCCTAAAATGATAGGGATGGATATCGCCTTCAGGAGCTGGATCTATGACCGGATTTTCAGGTACCTTTTCAAACGTAATTCCATCCTCACTGACAGCAAGGGCCTGCACCTGATAAAGATCCTTATCATGATCTGGACCTGTCCACTGATTTCCTGTATACATCAAATAGAGCTTTCCATCCTTTTCAATCGCACTTCCGGAAAAACAACCGTCTCGATCGTACTCTTCACTTGGAGCCAGTGCTATCGGGGCTTCCTCCCAATGGGCTAGATCCCTGCTCTTGAAATGCCCCCAGTACATAGGACCCCAATCCGGAGAAAACGGATGGTGCTGATAAAAAAGGTGGTACTCACCATGGTAGTAACTGAATCCGTTCGGGTCATTCATCCAATAGGCTGGCGGTGCCAGGTGGTAAGATGGCTTCCATGGGCTCTGGTTGACTTTATCGCGCATTTCCTTCACTGAGGCTGCGGCCTCTTGGATCAATTTTTGATGACGGTTCATATCATTATCCTCCTGAAATATCACTTGGTTTCCTTGAGTGTCGGGATTTTCTGACCTGCTGTAGATGCTTTTACATGTCGATCGTCTATAATCCTTCCAATCACCCTTAATCTTCTATCTTTTTCACTAGACAAACCAAAGCTCTTTTATTTATCTCTATAATAAATAAGGCTTTCTCAATAAACAAGATGACCTCTATCTGGAAGGATAGGAGGCCATCTTGAAACTACGTTATAGAAAAAAGCAGAACCCCAAGAGATTCTGCCTTCACTCAATCCACCTATATTATTTACCGTCTTGTTCCTGCTTTCTTTCCAGAAATTCTTCCTTAATAGCTGATAGGAGCTGGTGATCGGTCAACAGTTTAAGACCTGTGAGAGCAAGAGCTTTTGCCCCCTTAATCAGCGCTTCGTCTCCTTGAGGGGAGGCAGCAGCTTCCCTGAACGGTACCGTGTGACCAACCAAGTTTTCAGGACCTACTTTAATGAATGGGTGGATTGTCGGCACTACTTGGCTGATATTGCCGGCATCCGTGGAACCAAGACCTTCCCTGTCGTTCAGGTCGACCGTCTCCCCAAATTGTTCAATAGCTTCTATAAAGACACGGTCAAAAGTTTTATTCAAAAGAAGGTTATCCACTTCGTTTTGGAATGCAATGACATTCAGTTCGGCTCCTGTTGCAAGTGCTGCTCCTTCTGCCACTGCTTTAACTTTCTTCGTTACTTCATTCAGGGCCGACCTGGAAGCCGCCCTGATGAAGAATCTGGCTTTGGCATACTCAGGAATTATGTTGGGGGCATCTCCCCCGTGAGTGATGATGCCATGAATTCGGACGTCATCCGTCAGCTGTTGTCTCAGCGCATTGATCCCATTGAAAAGCTGGATGACCGCATCCAATGCATTGACTCCTTCATGCGGTGAAGCGGCCGCGTGGGCAGGCACTCCACGATATTCAAAGTCGAGCGGATCGACTGCAAGGGAGGTGGATGTCACTCTTGTTGAATTTGCTGGATGGACCATCATCGCGGCATCAACGCCTTTCAGCAAACCGTGTTTCACGAAGCTGCCTTTCGCACTGCCGTTTGGACCGCCTTCTTCTGCCGGCGTTCCAAGTACAACGACTTCTCCCCCTGTTGTATCGAGCACTTTGCTCAGGGCAATAGCAGCTCCGACACTGGTTGTACCGATAATGTTATGACCGCAGGCATGACCCAGTCCAGGGAGAGCATCATACTCGGCCAAATAGGCGATTACCGGTCCGGGAGTGCCTGATTTCTTTCTGGCCAGGAAGGATGTTTCATGACCAGCAACGGCTCTCTCTACCTCAAAACCTTCTTCTTCTAAAATACCGGAAAGAAGCTTTGATGCGAAAAATTCTTCGTTACCTATTTCCGGTTTTTGATGGATACTGTGACTTGTGGAAATGTACTTTTCCCTTTGGCTTTCAACGTTCTCGATAATTACGTTTGTTAATTCTGTATGGACCTCTGTTACTGAAGACATGATAGTTCCTCCTGTTCATTTGTTTTGGCTTGTCATGCTGGAAACTGCGAATTGGCTGATATTCGACACGCTTGGGTCGATAAACGACAAAGTTTGATCGTTATTCGACAAGGAATGGCCGATATTCGACACAGTTTGATTGTTAAACGACACGATTCTGTCGATACGCTGACTTTTTATAGGAGACTTTTAAGCTGGTCTAACCAAGATCCGGAAACGATCATTCTCCAATATGGCTTAACGGAACAAACGTCGGGATGACATTTCCCTTGTATTCTTTTTCGATGAACTCTTTTACATCGTCTTCCTGATAGATTTCAGCAAGTTTTTTAAGTGTTTCATTGTTTTTATCTTCGCTACGTACCGCAATGATATTGATATAAGGTGTTGCTGTTTCACTTTCATGGAAGATGGCATCTTTTGTAGGTGTGAATCCGGCATCGACGGCAATACCATTGTTGATGATTGAAGCCGCGACATCAGGGAGTACCCTTGGAGTCTGGCCTGCTACGACAGGAACGATTTCAAGGTTTTTCGGATTGCTTACGATTTTCTCTACTGCGCCATTTCCGTCAAATTCTTCCGGAAGGGTAATCAAGCCTGCTTCCTGAAGCAGCAGCAATGCTCTACCCATGTTGGTCGCTTCGTTCGGTACCGCAATTTTGCCGCCTTCCGGAATGTCTTCTACGGATTCATATTTTTCAGAGTAAATTCCCATCGGAGCAATGACAGTGGTGGCGATTGGTGCTAAATCCAGGTCATGCTCTTTCTTGAAAGCATTGAAGTAAGAGATTGTTTGGAATGCATTCGCATCCAGTTCACCTTCTGCAAGAGCGATATTCGGTTGAACGTAATCAGAGAAACGAACGATTTCCACTTCGATGCCTTCTTTCTCAGCTTTTTCGGAAACATAATCCCAGATTCGGTTATCCGATCCGCTTACACCGACCTTTACTTTCACTGTTTCTTCCCCGCTTGTGGAGTTGGAGCAGGCCGCCCCTGTGACTGCAAGTGCCAAGATTAATACTGCTAAAAATAGTTTCTTCATAGATGATTCCTCCTGTTATCTTCTTCTGATTTTTTTAGATGAAATGTTTCCAAGTGTTTGAAGCCCCTGGACCATAATGACCAGTATCCCGACGGTAATCAGCATGACGGTTGTGTCAAAACGCTGGTAGCCGTATGTAATCGCAAGGTCTCCAAGCCCGCCGCCGCCGACTGCTCCGGCCATTGCAGATGCACCTACTAGCCCGACGGTTGCAATCGTGAAGGCGAGAACCAATGAACTGAGGGCTTCCGGGATCAAAAATTTAATGATGATCTGCCATGGGGTAGCCCCCATGGACTCCGCTGCCTCAATGACCCCCGGTTCGACTTCCAGCAGAGAGTTCTCTATCAATCTGGCAATATATGGACCCGCATAGAATACTAACGGGACGACTGCTGCCGCCGTGCCGATCGAAGTCCCGACGATGAGTCTCGTTACCGGAATGATGGCGACCATTAGAATGATGAATGGAATGGACCTGAACACATTGATGATTCCGTTCAAGACGTTAAACACCGGCAGGTTTTCCAGCAGATGGCCTTTCCTTGTTACAACCAGCAGAATTCCCAGCGGCAAGCCGAGAAGGGCTGAGAATAACAGCGAAAAGGCGACCATTTGGATTGTTTCAATGAGCGCTTCGATTATTTGCGCCTGATCAACTAGCATTTGCTTCGACCTCCTTGATTCCGACTTTCTCTTGATTGATGTACATTAGCGCCCGGTTAATTTCACTTTCACTGCCGATGAATTCGACAATAAGGTTGCCAAACGGCACTCCTTGTAATTCTGTGATATTGCCGAACAACACATTTGTATCAATATCGAACTTCTTGGCAATTTTCGAAAGAAGCGGCTGTCCCGCAGATTCCCCGACGAAATTGATTCTGAAGATTTTTTGCAGTCCTGCATTTTTCCTGACGATTTCCTTGATCGATTCCGGCAGGGCATCGTTCATCACCGTGCTGACAAAGTTCCTTGCTGTGTTGGTTTTTGGCGTTGAAAAGACATTGAAAACCGAACCTTCTTCGATAATTTTTCCTGCTTCAATCACCGCCACCCTGTCACAAATCTCCCTGATGACTGTCATTTCATGGGTGATAATCAATACGGTTATGTTGTATTCCTTGTTGACTTTCCGAAGAAGCTGCAGTATAGAGTTAGTGGTCTGCGGATCCAGAGCGGAAGTAGCTTCATCGCAAAGCAGCATGGACGGCCTTGTAGCCAGCGCCCTTGCAATCCCGACCCTTTGTTTTTGTCCGCCCGAGAGCTGGTCTGGATAATAGTCCGCTTTATCTCCCAATCCAACAAACTCAAGTAGTTCTGTTACCCGTTCCTTGATCGCATCCTTTGGAACTTTTGCGAGCTTCAGGGGCATCGCTACATTGGCAAACACTGTCTTGGAGTTTAATAGGTTGAAGTGTTGGAAAATCATCCCGATGTTTCGTTTGACTTCCCTGATCTCTTTTGGAGTCAGTCGGGTAAGGTCCTTCCCATCGACAATTACACTTCCGGATGTCGGCTTTTCCAGCCAGTTGACACAGCGGATCAAAGAACTTTTCCCTGCACCGCTGAAGCCGATGACCCCGAATATTTCCCCTTCATTTATCTTCAAATCTATGCCGTCCAATGCTCGGACAGGCTGATCACCGCTCTCATAAACTTTTGTCAATCCTTTAAATTCAATCATTTTGCGGCTCCTTTCTTTAGATGTACTACAAAATTAAAAACCTCTCCCAGGAGTTGGAAGAGGTTTTTACACGCAGGCAAAAAGGACTCTTCTTATCTCCCAAGACATGCTTGCTGGATTTGGCACGGTACTATAAATAGTCCGCTGCCGAGGCTTCACAGGGCCAGTCCCTCTGCCTCTCTCGATAAGAATCACTTATTTTTTATATTGGTTTACTCAGATTTACTGCCAAGAAGCTACAACTATTCCTCCTTTTTGCCCTTTTTTATGAAAACAAAATAAAAAACCCTCTTCTTGAAAACGAAGAGGGCATGATTATGTAATCCGTCCTCTTCTCATCTCTCAAGCGTTGCTTGCTGGATTTGGCACGGTACTATAAATAGTCCGCTGCCGAGGCTTCATAGGGCCAGTCCCTCTGCCTCTCTTGATAAGAAGTATGGAAATTTATTCTGTTTTTTAACTTGATTTACACTTTACAACGGCATTTCAAAAGTGTCAATACATTTATTTCAAATTTTTAAATTAATTTTATGTAAGCCCTTTCTTTGTTCGAGGCGGTTTTTGGCTTATACTTCTCTATATTATGAGGCTGCTCAGAATATATGACCTGTTGAATGCGAGGATTATGTAGTATGTGCAACCATTGATTTCCTCTTCAGGCGTGCGACTCGGCTCCAATCGAACAAAATAGTAACATCACCATCAACTAACAAAGCCGAAAGAAAATTTTAAAATCATTTGACCATGTGGTGCACCCCATAGTTTATGATAAAAATGACGGAGGGGAGATATGTATAAGATTAGTGAATTTTCCGAGCTTACAGGGCTAAGTAAAGAAACCTTGCGATATTATGCTGAAATAGGATTGCTTGAACCTGCTTATATCGATCCGACCAATAACTATCGCTATTATGATGACGGGTCTTATTTCCTGGCCGTACTGCTCAGCAAACTGAGGAACTTTGGATTGACGATTCAGGAAATGCAAGGTGTGATGAACGATGAATCTTTTTTCAACCTGAAGACACTCCTGCTGCAAAAAAGACAAAATATTGTAAAGCAAATAAAAGAGTTACAGCAAAAACTAAGCGATATCGACGAATTTATAGAGTCCGGAAGGGAGGACATAGAATGATTCAATGGAAAGAAGAAGCAATCATTTCTGCAAATATCGAAAAGGTGTGGAATTTATTCCTGGAAGAAAATATGCCCAGAATCATGCCAAAGGTGATTGAAAACAAACCTGTCCACCTGACAGAGGAAGTAACAGGGTCAAAGTATCAGCAAAAATACCAAGAAGGAAAAAGGATTGAAACCTATATTGTCGAAACCCTTGGGTATGAAAACACCGACACCAGAAAATATAAACGCATAGGATTTGTCCTGGCTAAAGCTTTTGAAATTGATCTCTCCTTCACTTTTGAAAAAGTAGATGAAAGGCATACCAGATTTATTTATGAGGGGCATAACAAGGGCAAAAATTTTGTTGGACGTGCCATGTTGAAACTTGGAGGAGAAAAGAATAACAAGAAAGTCGTCGAGGATTTCCTTGAGTTAGTAAAGAAAGAAGCCGTGAAACAGGAAACTGCCGAATGAACCTTATCTCATTCGGCAGCCTCATCCCCAGGGAATTTTTCACAAAACAAACTCGCTATTCCTCACTTCGTCCGCTGTTCAATTCTGTAAGCGAGACCTTGTAAAGCTTATCATCATCCTCAGCAGGATTTCCCCGCCCATCTGTATTATTGCTGACAAAGTATAGCGTTTCGCCGTCAATATGGACGTCCCTTATCCTGCCATACCCTGAAAGGACTTCCTCGACCTTTCCTGTGTCTAAAGAAAACCGTTTTACCCCTTGACCTCTAAGCGCCGCAAAGTATAGGTAATTTTTATGAAAATCAGCTCCAGATGGCGCCCACGTCGTATCTCCCGAATGGACAACCGGGGGCTGCATTCCTTCACGTTTTTCATCTCCTGTTATCAGCGGCCAGCCGTAATTATTTCCTGCACTAATCCTATTTATTTCATCCAAGCCGGAGGGACCGTGCTCGGTACTGTAGATTTCGCCGCCCTCATTCCAGGCAAGCCCTTGCGGATTACGGTGGCCATAACTGTAAACAAAAGAATTTTCAAACGGGTTATCAACAGGAAGTGAGCCATCAAGGTTCATTCGGAGAATTTTACCGCCCAATGAGTTTAGATCTTGTGCGATTTCCTGCTCAGTGGCATCACCGGTCGTAATATAAAGCTTGTTGTCCTGCCCAATCTCCAGACGGCCGCCATGATGATATTGCCCGCTCGGAATATCATCCAGCAAAACATTTTTCTCTTCCCACACATCACCGTCAAGGTTCAATACCATTAACCGGTTATGAGGGCTGCTGCTATTTTGATATGTATAGTAGGCATATGCAGAAGGTGTCTCAGGAAAATCAGGGTGCAGAACGAAGCCAAGGAAACCCGCCTCAGGAACTTGCGCCAAAGGTTCTTTCAAGTTCACCTTCATCCGCGTGATTTTCCCGTCGGATACCTTTACAATACCTCCTGTCCGCTCATTGATATAAAAGGCATTTCCTTTCTTATTAATCGACCACGGCACTTCCAAACGATCGGCTAACACTTCAACATCAGGATTTCTGCTGCCTCCCGTTTCCTGGCTTTCAGGAGGGTGCGCAGATTCTGAAGGTGTATCAGAACAAGCAGCGAGCAGCAAGAGACATAAGATTGTCATCGTTTTGAACTGTTTTTTCACGGGAATACCCCTTCCTATACTTTAATAAGTGTTTGCCCATTAGATATATCGAGACCTGAAGAAGGCTAAGTATAAACACAATTTGCTAACATCTGCTATGCTTAAGAAAATCAAAAGAAAACACCTCCTATGTTTAGTCCAATCTCAGGAGGTGCTTGTCATATCCATTATGTACCCGTTAAAACGAGTTTAATCAACTGCTGCAGACTTCTCCTCTAAGGCTTCGTATATTGCTTTGGCGACACCATCTTCTTCATTGCTTGATGTCTTGTATCCGCAAAATGCCAGGATTTCTTCTGCTGCATTTTCCATAGCCACCGGTCTTCCGACTACTTTCATCATTGAAAGGTCGTTAAGATTATCGCCTACTGCCAAGGCATCTTCAGCGTTAAGACCTTTTTCTTCAATAAGGTTCTTTAAGGCAATGCCTTTTTGGGCATCTTCACTCGTCACTTCCAGGTTTTCACGGCCTGAAGCACTAATGGCGAGACCGCCCGCATTTTCAAGTTGGTCTTTTGCCTTTTTTAAAAGATGATCGTCAAACGAAAAGACCAGAAATTTATATACAACATTACCGTTTGAAAAGGCCTCGCTGTAATCCTCGACAACCTTGATATGGCCTTTCTCAAAACGCTCCTGTGCTGAGTCCCTGATGGCCTGCTCGGACGTCTCCGGATTGGCCGTCTTGAAAATATCAATGATGGATTGGATGCCTCTCTCAAAATCCTCCGTATATACACCTTGGTTTGTGTATAATTCATAATAAATACCAAGATCCTTCAAAATCCGCATGACTTCAAGGGCCTTCTCTTCTTCAATCGCATTCGTTTTCACCACTTGCCCTTCCTCATTGCGGACTTCGGCTCCATTCACACAGATAATCGGGCATGAAATTCCCGCTTCTTTTAGAACATATTTTGCTTCTTCATAAGATCTCCCTGTCGCAACGACCACCTGGACTCCTTTTTCCTGAGCCTCCAGAATAGCCTTACGGTTTGCTTCGCTTATTTCCTGCTTGCCGTTCAAAAGCGTCCCGTCCATGTCACTTGCAATAATTGAAATCATTCGACATTACCTTCTTTCTAAAAGGGTATTTACTCCTTAGTTGCATGACAGGAACTGTTCCTGTCTAAGGGCATTTTAACACCCAAATACTAATTTTTTGTAAAGATACACTCACGGTTATTTTACCCTTGCTCGCTTTACTTAACTAATAATCGCAAAGAATTTTATTTTATATTAGGAGTTGCCTGATTTCCGCTCCAATCAACCGTTGTTTCTATATTCCCTTAAACCTTGAGTTCTTATAAGAATCGTGATGACTTGAACGAATAACAGGGAGTAGTTGACCACGGCTGTTGATTTTCACCCAGCACACGCTTCTACCAGCAGGCGGCGGCCTTCCAGTAGTTGTTGCCATCTGTTTCAAACATTGTAGCAAAAAAACAACATTAAGATTTAACAGAGCTTCAAATAAAAAAGAAGCCCCATTAAGGCAGCTTCCTATGCTGATAACAGACCGCGTCTGTTCAATTCCTGCTTTACCATCTCTATAAAATCTTCTACAACATTCTGTTCAACTGATCGCTCATAAATTTCCAGTATTTGTTTATCCGAAAGTTTAAAAAGAGAATTCATACAGACCCACCTACTAATTCAATACTTTTTTATATGGTAGGCAATATACCCCTTTCGTCTCACCTATAAACCTATTTTCCTATTTTTTTTGAAGTTTATTTCCAAAAAAGTATCGAGGCTGCTGCTTGGCGCCCGAGAAGTAAGACTTAAATCTCTATAAAATCTGTTTGATTTATTATAAAATTTTGAATATAAGTGCTTTTGTTTCTATAATAGAAGATAGGGGAATGGGAAGGGAGGAAGTTTGCTTGGCAGCTTGGTAGCTTCATAGTTTTAAGTATTTCTAGATAGTTGAATAAATATGAATTATCATGTATTATATTACGTCGTTGAGGTGAAGTTTTATGGACAATGGAAAATCTAATGTAAAAGGTAATGTTAGCGCGGGAAATGTGCTTCTGTTTCTTTTCCCGTCGCTGTTAGGTATATTTTTATTTATGATTCCTATCCCGCAGGGTGATGGAGTGACGATTCCAATAGCGGTCCTTTCCGGGATTATCCAGGATAATATCGGTGCATTCGTTCCTTCTATTATGACTGGTTTAATCATCGTGACCGTATTGGGTTCTTTTACAGCAAAATTTTTTAAACCTGACTTTATTATGAATAATGCCTTCTTAAATAATTTATTCGCTGTAAATATGGTATGGCTTATCATTCGTCTTTTCGGCGGGATCTTTGCCGTCATGACACTGTTTCAAATCGGACCGGAATGGGTCTGGTCAGATGCTACCGGAGGGTTGCTGTTAAGCGTTGATGGATTATTGACAATCCTTTTCTCTGTTTTCCTTTTTGCCGGACTGTTTCTGCCTCTGCTGCTTAACTTTGGTTTGCTGGAGCTCTTGGGGGCACTTCTGACAAAAGTAATGCGCCCTTTATTCGGGTTGCCTGGACGCTCCTCCATTGATGCTCTGGCTTCCTGGCTTGGTGATGGAACCATCGGTGTCCTTTTGACAAACAAGCAGTATGAAGATGGTTACTATACAAAGAAAGAAGCTGCCATTATTGGAACGACATTCTCTGTTGTTTCGATTACATTCAGCCTTGTGGTCATAGCTGAAGTCGGTCTGGGGAATTACTTTTTACCTTTCTATGGAGCTGTAGTGCTGTCAGGGATTGTAGCAGCCCTGATCATGCCCCGTATCCCGCCGCTTTCCCGGAAGCCAAATACGTACTACAACGGCCAGGAAGGTCAGGATACGATGGATGTGATTCCTCAAGGGTACTCACGTTTGGGTTATGGCTTCGAACAGGCTTTGATACAAGCACGCAAAAATAACAGTTTCAAAAAATTCTTCAAAGATGGCTTCAAGAATGTACTGGATATGTGGCTCGGAGTGGCTCCGATTGTCATGGCCATCGGTACAGCTGCACTGATCATCGCCGAAAACACGCCTGTGTTCGGCTGGATCGGAACGCCGTTCATCCCGATTCTTGAATTATTGCAAGTACCCGAAGCAGCTGAAGCTTCCAAAAGCATTCTTGTCGGTTTCGCTGACATGTTCCTGCCGGCCATTTTCGGCTCCAGCATTGAAAGTGAACTGACACGCTTTGTCATTGCCAGTCTTTCCGTCACACAGTTAATTTATTTATCCGAAGTCGGCGGATTGCTGCTTGGATCGAAAATCCCCGTAGACTTTAAAGACCTGGTCATCATTTTCTTGGAAAGAACCCTAATCACTTTGCCGATTATCGTTCTTATCGGACATATTGTTTTTTAATCGATATAACTAAAACCCGCAGGTCACTGCGGGTTTTAGTTATATCGATGGAATTTTCGTTTGAGGTAATTTTATCTAGAATTAGACGCAATAATTTCTAAATCGACGCAAGATTATTTTGTCTTAAATGCAAATATTCCAGAATAGCAATTACTCTGGATTTTAACGCAATTCCACATTCTGCAGTATTTCCCACTACAAAAGCCACTAAAATAAGCGGATGCCCTATTGGCACCCGCTCATCTCATCTTTACTTTTTCAATTTTTCCAGCATATCTTCCGTCATACGGGCAAGATCATACTCTGCCTTGAAGCCCCACTCTTCGGACGCTGCTGAGGCGTCAATGGAGTTTGGCCAGCTATCGGCAATTCCTTGTCGGACTGGATCTACGTCATAGTCCAGCTTGAAATCAGGAATATGCTTTCGGATTTCAGCCGCTACCATTTCTGGCTCAATACTCATGGCAGTCACATTGAATGAATTTCTATGCTTCAACTTAGTCGGATCGGCTTCCATCAGATTGATGATGGCGTTCAGAGCATCAGGCATATACATCATGTCCATGTATGTCCCTTTATCGATGTAAGATGTATAAGAGCCATTTTCAATGGCTTTATAATAAATATCAACTGCATAATCGGTTGTGCCGCCGCCCGGTGGTGTTGCATAAGAAATCAGTCCCGGGAAACGCAAACCGCGGGTATCAACGCCGAATTTGTTGTAGTAATAGTCACAAAGCAGTTCACCGGATACTTTGTTGACACCATACATAGTTGTCGGACGCTGGATCGTGTCCTGCGGTGTATGATCCTTCGGTGTGGAAGGACCGAACGCACCAATTGAGCTCGGGGTAAAGAACTTGCAGTCAAGCTCTCTTGCCACTTCAAGCGCGTTGACAATCCCGCCCATATTCAGGTTCCAGGCTAGCAGCGGTTGCGCTTCTGCAGTTGCTGATAAAAGAGCAGCTAAATGGATTATGGTATCCACTTCATGCCTTTTAGCGATTTCCATCATTTTTTCTGCGTTCGTTACATCAAGGATTTCAAATGGACCCCCTGTTACCACTTCACAGTCGATTTCACGGATATCTGTGGCAATGACATTGTCTTTGCCATAGATACCGCGCATTTTGATGACAAGCTCTGAACCAATCTGCCCAAGAGCTCCTGTTACTAAAATCTTCTTCATCTTTTCCAACCTCCCAATAAAAAGCGTAAGCGGCCGTTCAGCGCCGTACAGATTGGAGGGCTCCCGCATGAGATAAAGGAAACACGACGAACTAGTGGGTCGATGTTGACTTATCGCAAGGAGGAAGACCGAAATCTGCTAGGCGCTGGCCGCTGGAGCTGGATTGATCCCGGGATCTAATCTTCCTCTCCAACCAACCCTTTATAAACCTTTTCTTTTTATAACTAGTACCACCGATGAATTCTCTTAGATCAGTTCCATTTCTTTGCCGACTTTTTCATAGATTGCAAGAGCCTCATCAAGCATCTCTTTTGTATGAGCTGCAGTCGGCATGTTTCTTACACGTCCTGTTCCGCGAGGCACCGTTGGGAACACGATCGATTTTGCATAGACGCCCTCCTCATTCAGGCGCTTGCTGAACTGCTGAGTCGTTTTCTCATCGCCAATGATACATGGCGTGATCGGTGTTTCACTTTTACCAATGTCGAAACCAAGTTTTTCTAAGCCTTCTTTCAGGTAATTGCTGTTTTCCCACATTTTATCCTGAAGTTCTGTGCTGTTTAAAATCAGCTCGATCGCTTTTGTTGTTGCTGCAACATCCGCTGGGGTCAACGCAGTAGAGAACAAGAAAGGTCTCGACGCCACTTTCAGCCAGTCAATCAAGTTCTGCTTACCGGCTACATAGCCTCCGATTACACCGATTGCTTTTGACAGTGTACCGATTTGGAAATCAACACGGTCAGACAATCCGAAGTGTTTAACTGTACCGGAACCTTTCCCAAGGACACCTGAACCGTGAGCATCATCCACATACGTCATGATATCGAATTCTTCAGCGATTTCGACGATTTCCGGAAGCTTCGCAACATCTCCGTCCATGGAGAAGACTCCGTCCGTGATGACCATTACCTTATTGTATTGACCAGACTCAACCGCTTCTTTTGCTTTCGCACGCAGGTCCTCCATGTCAGAGTGGTTATAACGGATGACTTTTGCACGTGAAAGGCGGCATCCGTCGATGATGGAAGCATGGTTTAATTCGTCGGAAAGGATGGCATCATGCTTGTTCATGACAGCAGAAATGGCCGCCATGTTACAGTTGAAGCCGGATTGATACGCGATGGCTGCTTCTGTTCCTTTGAATTCGGCAATTTTCCTTTCTAGCTCAAGGTGGATATCAAGAGTCCCGTTGATGGTACGCACTGCACCAGCGCCGACACCATACTTATCTACTGCTTTGATGGCTTCTTTTTTCAGTCTTTCGTCTGTTGCCAGTCCAAGGTAGTTGTTGGAAGAAAGATTGATTAAATCTCTTCCGCCGATTTTGATGATCGGGCCATTCGCACCTTCAACCGGATCGATTTCGTTGTAAAGTCCACGGTCTCTTAAGTCATTCAGGTTTTCCTGTAAAAATTGATCTAATTTTTTGCTTGTCATATCACGTAACCCTCCATATGTAATAGTGAGAATTTGTAAGCGCTTCAGAAACAAATGTACACGTCAGGTGTACATAATTTAAATTATTTAAAAGCTGTTTGCTATGATTACTACTTATATATTTTAACATGTTTACGTGTGACGGACAAAATTATTGTGCTGTAGTGTCGATTATATTGGCATCCGCGGTTCCCCGGACTTCCTTAGTTACTTAGGAGCCTACATTCGTCGAGTATGCATGGTTATTGAAAAATATCGTCACAATCAAGATTAAGAAGATAATACTGACAAATATCAAAGCGAATTTTCTGGAGTTGTTCGCCCTTTGGATTTCATCATACTTTATTGGGCGGATTCCTGAGAGGTTGAAAACGACTACCGCTGAAAGCAGAACACTGTTGATATTCACGGATAACAGCAGCAGGGACGGGAGGACATGCTCCCATAAGGCAGCCCCGATGGTGACTCCGAGGACAATGGTCGGAGGAAGCAGAGCGACTGCAACCATGACTCCGACAAGAGAACTTGGGGAGCCCCTCAAAATCGCCAGCGCTCCTGCTGCACCGGAAGCAAGTGCCAGGATTCCGTCCATGAAATCGACTCTCATGCGAGAAACAAATTCTTCACTTTCTACAGGGACCGGTAATACAAGACTCGATAGAATGGCAATGAGCAGGGAAATCCCTACTCCAGCCAGCACGGTTAACAGGGCCTGTTTTACGAGCTTGAAATCTCCAAGGATCGACCCGAAAGCCAAGGCAATGACCGGGCCGAGCAGCGGGGCAATCACCATCCCGCCAATGACGATGGCAGAGCTGTTCTTAATGATACCGATGGTCACGACTATGGATGACAGAATCACGAATAATAGATAATTCATATGAATATTGCTCATCGATTCAATCTTCACATATAACTCATGCCGGCTTGCCCGTTGGATCGACTTACGTTCATCCTCTTTCTCTTTTTTTTCGTTCTCAATCTCCTCTGCCGATTTCCGCCTGATATGGCTCTGGACAGGAAATAACGTCGCTTCGAACCCATCCACGACATTGATGATGCTCTCCAAATAGTTCAGGATCTCTTCTGAGTCACTCGTATTCACGATCATTCTGACAAGACACTTCTCTTTAGAATGATTGCGGACCACATATGATGTTGAATAAAACTTCTGCAGCTTCTCATCGACTTTGTCAAAATGCTTCTTTGGAATATATGCTTCAATCAGCTGCAATGACATATGCTCACCCTCTATCGGCAAAAACTTATTTGCAAATAGTATTGCTAAAACAAGGAAAGATTACTCTGTTTTGCGGGTGGCTTGCCTGGATACATAACGGATTGTGATTGTTTAAGGAAAGTATGTTATACTGAGGGCAAAAGGAGGCGGTAGGCATGACCACTAATAAAACCTTAATGGAACCTTGGAAGTTTACCCCTGAACGAATTGCGTTTTTCAGAGATCTCACTTTTGTAGAAGCCTTGGATTCACAGCGAGAATTACATTACCTATTTTTCTATAAAGAACAATTCCTGACATGCAAAAAAGCCTTGAAGCTTAAACGAAGCTCCTTTATCGAACAGGCTTTCAAAGAGGGAATTGTTTTTTTATGCCCACATCCACTGGCAGCCGTCCTGATGGAGAGGAACACACCATTTAAAATGTCCAGCTTCAATGACCTACATAAAAAACTGCTTAATACTATGACGAATCAGGAAACAGCCTATATTTTCCGGGCACTTGATGCCTTCTTGTCAAACGAGAAACTCTTCCGCCTGATCCGGAATCTTTATTACGAATACCGCCGGAATGGTCAATTCCTTCACGCTTATAAAATTCTTTGGATACTAGCTGAAACTTTCCCTAATCACTCCTGGGTCCGCCAGACAAGTGCCGATTTGAATTTTCGCTCCTATGAAAAACTTTATAACCAGCGCCCAATCAACCTTCTCGAAAAAGATCCGCTTTATGCTGCTTCAGAACTTTGGAAACAGAGACACGAAAAAGAAAACAACGAAGCCCTTCAACAACTTTTACTTCAGCAGAAACAAGCATTGACCACCACCGCTTTAATGATTGAAAGCTTCCTTAAGAACCCTTGCGGTGAAAATCTCCAATCCCTAACCCTATGGATACGTACACATTTCAGTGCAGACGAAGAAAGAGATATCCTATTCCAACTCGCAAAAGCATTGCCTGATAACACAGGAATCTTCCAACAGTTCCTTCAAGCATCAATTGAATCGGGAGAGTACGAGAAGGCATTGGATTTGCTTAGCCAATCTCCTGCCGGCCTCAAGTCGATCGATGCGAATCTATTATCCGGCATCATTGAAGCGGTTCAATGGCAAAAAACTGACATCCCATTAGAGAAATTAAACACTTTAATCATCTCTGTCCTGCAGGAACAGCCAGCCAAGCTGGATAAAATACTGAAATCCTGTGTCCAATCACTTCTTAAAGGGTACGATGTCCCGTTTATTGTGAAGTGGATGACTCCCCTGAAAACCCAAAATATATCGCTGCCGATCGCTGCGAAAATCAGCAAGATGCTTGCCCTCCTGGATGATCCTGAACGGCAGTCACAATTGGGCGAACACTACTATCAATTGGATAACATCGACCGTGCCATAGACTGCTTCAGCTGGGAGATGGAGCTGCGTCCTGATGATCCGCAACCTGTCAAATGGCTGTCCCGGCTGTACCAGGAAAAAGGAATGGCGAATGAAGCCAAGGCATATCAGCAGGTTTTGGTGGAAATGCAAAAAAGAGCATAACAAAAGGGCTGCTTCTTTAGAGAAGCGGCCCTTAGCTTGTTCTTCAGGAGTTTGATTATGTTATGCAAAGACTAATTGCAGTCGGTAACCCAGGAATCTTACCACTATAAGTGGTCTTACTCTTTTATAATGGTATGCTCAGCCTCTAATCTACCCATATAACCAGCATTTCCCTCTTATAATGGTATGCTTAGCCTCTAATCTATCCAACATCAACGGCTTTTCCCTTTTATAATGGGATGTTTAGCCTATAATCTATCCAACATCACTGGCTTTTCCCTCTTATGATGGTATGCTTAGCCTCTAATCTACCCAACATCAACGGCTTTCCTTCTTATGATGGTATGCTTAGCCTCTAATCTATCCAACATCACTGGCTTTTCCCTTTTATGGTGGTATGTTTATCTCCAAATTTATCTACTGGGCATTGGATTTACCCCATAAAACTACACAGAACCCGCCCCATCACGCACCTGCTTTCGCAAGACAGCTTCTTCCATTCTTCTCAAAGCCTCATTCAATCGTTCTCGTGGACAGGCGATGTTCATCCTGACAAAATTGCTGCCGCTTGAGCCGAATTTGTATCCTTCGTCAAATCTAATCTTGGCTTCTACAAGAAAGAAATCAAACAGCTCTTCTTGATTCAATCCTAGTTCTGAACAATCTAGCCAGATGAGATGTGTTGCTTCCGGCACGACCGGTTTCACGGAAGGGATGTTTTCCTTCAAATAATTGATAGCCAATTGGCGATTTTCTTCTAAGTACATCAGCAATTCATCCAGCCAGGGTTCTCCCTGTCCATATGCCGCAATTGTTCCTTCGACCCCAAAGGCGTTTGGCCGGGCCAGACCAAAGTTCTGCAGTTTTTGCTCATATTTTTCTCGCAATTGTTGGTTAGGGATCATTAGAATCGAAGTCTGCAGTCCGGCGATATTGAAGGTTTTACTTGGAGCTGCACATAGGATGCTTTTCTGTTTGATTTCCTCATTAATACTGAATAACGGAAGATGAGTGTTTCCTTCATAAGTCAGATCGCCATGCATTTCATCGGAAATGACCCAAACATTATGCTTTAGGCAAATCTTAACGACCCTCTCAAGCTCTTCTCTTGTCCAAACCCGCCCCACAGGATTATGTGGACTGCAGAGAATCAGGACCTTCGTGTTGGGGTCCTTCGCTTTTGACTCCAAATCTGTAAAATCCATCTGATAACGGCTATCTTTATATGTAAGTGTATTTTTTAAAACTGTACAGCCATGGTTTTCAATAGAGCTGTAGAACGGATAGTAAACAGGATCCTGTACGATGACAGCGTCTCCCGGTTCGGTTAAAAGTCCCAATAAGATGTTTATCCCAGGAATGATTCCCGGGCTGAATGAAATCCACTCTCTTTTAACCTCCAGACCATGTCGGTTTTTCCACCACGTAAGGATTGTCTGGAAGTATTGCTCACTAAACGTTGTATATCCGTAGATACCGTGTTTTGCCTTTTCTTTCATTGCCTCTGTGATTGCGGCTGACACTTGAAAGTCCATATCAGCAATGCACATAGGGATGATTTCTTCGTCTGAAAAGGACCATTTGACTGAGTGGGTATTATGCCTCACAATGCAATCATTCCAACTCATTGATATTCCCCCTTATTCTCCCTCTAATATTCTTATCCCCCGTTTCCCACTATACCATGAAAATAAGAACTCAATTCGATGAAATTTAAGTTCCAGCAGCAAGTCCTTTAGTGCTTTAAACCACTAAGAGGGACTGTCCCTTTTAGTGGTTTAAAGCGCTAACGCAAAAGGATAACCCGCCTTCCGGGTTATCCTTTCTTACTTTATTCTCTTTGAGATAAACCAGCCAGTTCTGCCTGGATGTTATTTTTCAGCTCTTCAACGACTTCAAAGTTCATGGCACTGATATAGTACGCTTCCAGATCATCGTGTAGTGCTTTTGCTTTTGCCAGGTAAGATGTTGCCTCTTTCATTGTATCTGAATAGCGCTTGCTGATTTCCTTAATGGACTCCGCATATTTTTCGTCAGTTCCCGGCGTGACAGCCCGTTCATACACATCGACGATTTCATCCCCATCCCGTTCTGGAAAATACTCATGGGGAGCCGTACTGTCAAAGATCGCGAAACCGAGCTCACGTACAATCACCATGTCGAGGCTGTTCGGATCAAAGCCGCAATGATAGATCTCTACATCCAGACCCCTGTCTTCCGCCGCCTGAGCGAGCTTTTTGAGCATAGTGGATTTTCCTGTCCCCGGTCTGCCTTTAATGAAGTAGCGCCTCGGCAGCTCTTCTGTCAGGTTGCCGATGAAATCACGCGGCCCCTTTGGAGTAGCGGCGCCCAAAAACCGGTGCCTTACCTCAGCCTTTTTGTTTAAGTATATATGTGAATAGAATTTCTCCATCAGCTCTGCAGTCAGCGCATCACATTTTTCAAAGCTCATATTGTCTATATAGATTTTTTCCCAATCATCGTGAATCTTCAGCGCTTTTGCAAAAGTACTATACGCTGTTTGAAAAGCCTCCGTAATTTCGGACGTCAAAGCTGTTATCTCGTCTTTATGATTTCTTAAAATCCCTGAATCCCAAGCAGCACCAAGATTAATATATTCTTCAACCACACCCGGCAGATTCGGCTCGATGACATGAGGGGCCGTTCCATCCACAATTCCTGCCTTTAAAGCGGGAATGATCAATCCGTCTATGCTATCGTTATCGGATGAACAGTGAAGATACTCGACATCCCAGCCCTTGTTATTCCAGTAGCTGCCGATTGCTTTCATCAAAGACGATTTCCCTGTTCCCGGTCCACCCTTCAAGATGAATAGGCGATCCAGCCCCTGCAGGTTGGAAGCATATAAACTGTGAAAACCCCTGGCTGTATTTCCGCCGGCATAATAATTACGAATTCTTCCGCTCACTAAAAACACTCCTTTTCGGATACTGATAAATAGGAGAACACATTCTATCTTATGCAGCAAAACCGGTTGGGTGAATGCCCAATAAGAAATATTACAAGCGGTTATTCATCGGCGTACGGAATGGGAGAGATTAATATATGTGGTTTGATTCCGGGGGCTTGACGCTCGAAGTCACATATCTTCTGCTGGAATCAGCTCTATTCCGACCATTACAAAAACAGCTTTCTCCAAGCCGAAGCTCAGTCAAGAAAAGACTATATTAACTTTTTATTCTTCAAGTACTTCAACCCTTCCCGTTTGCTCAGCGGACGAAGGTCTTCCTTTTCAATAAAATCCACCACGGTTTCCGGTGCTGTTTTCGAATACTCCCTCAGTGACCATCCTATCGCTTTTTCGATAAAAAACTCCCTGGAGGAAGAGTGCTGCTTTATATAGGAAAACAGTTTTTCTTCATCGGTATCCCCTTTGTAAGTAAGCTGGTGAAGAATCGCTGTCCGGTTCAGCCAGAAATTGTCGGAAGAAATCCATCTATCCAAATAAGCTTCTCCTTCTTCCGGGTACTTATTAATCACAAATCCTGCAAGCCGCGAAGCAATCGAGTCAATTGTGTCCCACCACGATTTCGTGACAACGAGTTCCTCCAGCAGAGAAAGATGCTCCGGCTGCAGCTTTCTTCTTTGCTTATCGAGCAATGTTATAGCCACATACTGGAACTCACGCTGAGGCTGCTCCCAAAGTGTCCTGACCGTTTCAGGAAGCTCGTTAAGGTCCGGGTTCCCATGTTCTTTAATGAGTGCACTCAACAGCGCTTTTCTCTCCGGTGTTTTGATTCCGAGAAACTCAAACTGATTCCTCATATAAGCTTCCATCGGACCTGCACTTTCTTCATTTTTATGCTGTCTGAAGAGTTCGATTACCTTTTGCGCATACGTCATTTTCAACCTCCATTTGTGACTCTGTACAGTTAAAACATATAAGTTTTTTCGTAACGGAGTCATGAATGCCATTGAAAAAACCATCCAGGCAATACAGGGGTTTCCTGCAAATCTGACATTCTCCAATATATTCCTTCATCGTTCCATCTCTCTCAAAAAATAGATATAATCCGTTGAATGTCCTGGACATCCCTGCTGGCGCAGCATGGCACTGATATTTCCCCGGTGATAAGTGCCATGATTGACAAGGTGCTGAAGAAGATCTTCCAATCTATTCGTGAACTCTTCTCCAGAGGAAGTTTGATAGTGAACCAGTCGGGTGAGATCCGGACTGTCGGCAATGAAACTCTTGATTCCCTCGTGCAAGTCTTGAAACGTCATCCGGTATTCTTTCAGTGTCAAAAGCTCTTTTCGGTCGTCTTGAAACCCCGTATTCATCCTGCCATACCACAAGCAATCGACTTCATACTGATGTTGGATTGTTTCTGCAATTGATGGAAATACACTTTTGATCTGCACTGAAAACGTGTGAGGCACCTCTTTTTCGATATAAGCAAGCAGCTTGTCTGTCGCCCATGCGTGATAGTTGAATAATTGAGCTATTTTCTCCATCCCGTTCCTCCTGTAATAGGTTTTTCTATTCTCTTCTTCAACAACGAGCGTAGTTTTACCTTCTTCTCTCATGAAATGACCAATCAAATTTCCATTGTGCAATAAAAAAAAGACACACCACCTGGGCATGCCTTTTTAAAAACTTTATATTTTGGTAGAAGCTGTTTCTGCTTCTCTTTCTCTCTCCGCCAATGTACGGAGCAGGCGCTGGCATTGAGGCAGCGATACACCGACAACCGATCCAAGAAAGAAAGCGATAATGATTGTTCCGATGCCGACAGGACCGCCTAACATCCAGCCCAGAAGGAATACGGCGACTTCAATTCCGTTTCTCACCCATTGTATCTTCCAACCGGTCTTTTCAACAATGAGGAGCATTAAGCTGTCACGGGGACCCGCACCAAAGTCGGCGGAAACATAGATTCCTATTCCGTATCCGATAATGATCGTCCCAGCCGCAAATAATATGCTTTGTATCACAATTGAAGAAGTGTCAGGAATGATAAAGTTAAAGAAATCTATAAATAATCCAATTAATAGCATGTTAAGGAAAGCGCCGATTTTAGGAAATGTCTTTGTTGCCAGACCGGTTATGAGCAAGAGGATAAGACCTGCGATAATGGACCAGGATCCGATCGTCAGCCCGAACTTTAAGAACAATCCATAGTGGAAAACATCCCATGGCCCGATGCCAAGGTCTTTCCCTTTTATTGTTAAAGTAATTCCGAATGCAAGTACCAATAGTCCGATGGTAAAGAACGCCCAGCGCAACCTGTATTGTCTGTTCATGAAATCCCATCCTATTTGTTAGTTTGCCACTCGAAATACTTTATCATAGAATGGAAGTTTAATAAACACCTCTTCACTGGGAAACGAGCTCAATCACTTCCCCATCAGGTCCTTTGTAAAAAATGACAGTCATTCCGCTGTCTAATTGATACGGACCTTCAATTGGCTGCAGTCCGCAATTTTCCAAGCGCTCTATCCACCAGGAGAGGTCCTCCACCTCCCAAGCAAAATGGAGGGAGGAAGAGCGGGCCTGGCTTTCCGGGTTCTCAATCAGCTCGACTACGACAGACCCCCGGCTCATGAAAATGATTTTTTCCTCCCCCAACATGAGGCAGCTCTGCACTTCAAACTGGAAGTACTCTTCATAGAATGGGACTGACTTCTCCAGGCTGCTTACCTCAATACCGGCGTGATGCCACTTCATGACTTCAATCTTTCTGCAAAAATTAAATTCATATCCCCGAACTCATGCCACAGATATCCTTTTTTCAATGCCTGTCTGTATGCATCAAAGAGATGGTGTTCATACGTAAATGCTGCCAGCATTTCAAGGTGGGTCGCCTCAGGTTCATGCAGGCCTGTAACAAGACCGTCGATGGCTTTCAGCTGATAGTCTTTCTGGATGTAAAGGTTCGTGATGCCTTTTGATGCGGAAACATAACCTTTTTCATCAACTGCTGTTTCCAAGGCTCTTACCACAGTCGTACCCACGGCAATCACACGCCCCTTTTTTTCCCGAACAGCGTTGATAAGCTTGGCTGTTTCCTCCGGTATATGAAACGCTTCCGGATGCTTTTGCGGATTCGGCCAGCGGTCGTTTCCATAGTAACTCAATCCGGTGTGAAGCGTCAGAAAGGCTGTCCGGACTCCTTTTTCCTTTAATTTTTCGAACATCCTCCAGGAGAAAGCCCTCCCGGCAGATGCCATTTCAACGGATCCAGGAACGGAAGCGTAGGCAGTCTGATAGACATCCAGCGTCCAGGGGGAATCAATATATTCATATCGAATCGGTTCTCCATAGCTGTAGATATAGTCGATCAGATCAACTCCTCCTATAGAAAAGTCGATAGTGACCAACGGTTTCTCATTGCCGGTCCCCGTGATAACCGCCTTCACCCCGTTTTTCAGCTCCAATTCGTCTCCTGCAGAAAACAGCCCTCCCCAAATTAGTGCCTCCCAGCGCTGGTCATCCAGCTGCCTTGACAACCTGATTTCCATTTCCCTATTGCATGCCTTCCCTTTCAGGACCGCAGGAATAGTACGGCTGTTGTTAAACACGAGAAGGTCTCCTTCTTCCATGAAGTCAGGGAGGGAGGAAAAACGTTCATGATGAATTTCTTCACCGTTCATGACCATCAAGCGGACATCATCCCTTCCCGCACCTCTTTGTTCTGCCGGAACCTTTGCGTTAAGCGACTGCGGAATTTCGAACGCATTATTGATCGCCGTCATCAGATCTCCTCCTCCCTTACATTAAAATTTTGGGCTTCAAATCTCTGACCGTTTATCTGTGATGATTCATCTGAAGCCAGATATAAGAAAACATCTACGACTTCTGCAGGATTGGCAAGCTCATAGTCACAGTCAGGAACAGCCCTATCATGCATTTCCGTATCCATCTCTCCCGGATCGACCATGTTCATTCGCACACCCGTTTCACTCAGTTCATCCGCCCATGTCTGCGTCATTCCTTCAACCGCAAATTTACTGATTCCGTATGCCCCCCACTCAGCAAATCCGGTTTTGCCCGCTTCCGAAGTCAAATTGATGACCGAACCCCCTCCGCGTGAAAGCATTCCAGGCAGGACCCGTTTTGTCATCATCAGCGTATTCATCACGTTGACTCTCAGCACGTCTTCAAACTCTTCATTTAGATAATCCAGCAGCAGGCATGGCCCCTTACCAAATACAGAAGCATTATTGATTAGCACATCGACTCGTCCGTAGACCCCTTCTGTAATTGAAACAAAGCGGTCGACATCTCTCTGGTTCGATACATCGGCTGCGACCGCCAGTACCTCTGCACCTATTCTTTCCAGGTCACGTTGTACCTCCTTCAACTTTTCCTCTCCGCGGGCACAGATCGCAAGCTTAGCCCCCTCTTTTGCAAAAGCAAACGCCAGCTCTCTCCCCAATCCTTTGGAAGCTCCTGTAATCATAACCACTTTATCTGAATTCATTTTAAAATCCCCTTTCGTTTCAGTTGTTACATTCATTATATTGGGGAGGCTGTTTAAACTAATCGGGTATTAGAGAGAGATTGCTTTCACTAATTAGCATGAGTCTGGTCTGCGACTTTTGACCGAAGCATGAAGAAGTTTTATGTTCAGTAGCTTTTCTTTAAAAACCGAACATTAATGTTGGAATTACACTTTACATTCGTGTTATACTAAGACCAACAAACATAACGACAAAAGCAGTAACTGGCGAAAACTGTGGAACCAACCACAAGGGAGCTGCTTTTCTTACGCTTAATAGCCGTTCGCCTGGGCTGAGGCTGATTTACAGAATCCACTCTGAAGGAGAGGTATGTTCTGTGAGTCAGTCTCTTTTCTTGTTCTCAAACCAAAATCAACTGACATTAACCAGGAGGGAATAAAATGATTGTGAAAGAAAAATTAATTCTGGATGGTAACCGTGTCGCAACTGCCGTAAAAGAGGATTTGAAGCCGCGAGTCGAAAAACTTAAAGAGAATGGAATCACTCCTTGTCTTGCCACTATCCTTGTCGGAGAAGATCCGTCTTCCGCCACTTATGTAAAAATGAAAGGAAATGCGTGCGAACGCCTGGGCATCCGTTCTAGAAGAATACATCTTCCAACCGACACCACAACGGAAGAATTACTGGAAACCATACAATCATTGAACGAGGATGAAGGGGTCCACGGAATCCTTCTGCAGCATCCTGTGCCCCCACAGATAGATGAACGGGCTGCATTTGAAGCGATTGCGATTGAAAAAGATGTGGATGGTGTAACGTCTTTAGGATTCGGCCAGACTTCACTCGGTTTCGGCACCTATCCTTCCTGTACCCCTGCGGCCATTCTGGCGATTATGGATCATTACGAGCTGCCTATTCAAGGAAAGCACGCTGTCGTCATCGGCCGCAGCCCTATCTTGGGAAAACCTGTTTCCATGATGCTCTTGAACCGGAATGCAACCGTGACGACCTGCCATTCATATACTGAAAACCTTGAAGAAATCGTGAAAAAGGCAGACATCGTCGTGGCGGCCGTCGGCAAGCCGAACTTCGTCAAAGGTTCCTGGATCAAAGAAGGCGCCATGGTATTGGACGCCGGTTATAACAAAGGCAATGTCGGTGACGTCGACTATGAAGAATGCCTTGAACGCGCAGATGCCATCACCCCCGTTCCCGGCGGAGTCGGTCCGGTAACCATTTCGATGCTATTGAAACAAACCGTTGAAGCGGCGGAAAAATTAATATGATTATGGGGGCTCTGCACATGTGCGGAGTCTTTTTTTATTTATCGGAAGTTGCTTGGCAGCGGGGACGGGGGACAACGCCTGACTGTTGTGCCTGACATACTTTATTTTTGAGACCAGGCAACACCTCCCAGCCCGGCCAATCGACACAATCCGGGTCGCGCCTGGCACCGAAGTATAATTTTCCTCTTTTTGAAAAGCTATTTCCGCACAAATGGTTGCTTTCGGAAAAATCCCAAGGGCCGGATTTTTCCTCTGGGTACAGGGAATTCCTTCTGAACAGAGTGGGTAGCTCTTTTCTTCCATGCTTATCCGGATATCTCGTGTGTGATGTCTATATTTTTCGAAATTCATATCAAATAGCAACAAAGTTTAAGAAAAGAGCCTTTTGGAAAGCATAGGCATATCAGCTTAATGCTAGGAGGAGTATTATGTCAGCAGAGGATAAAAATCAGGCTATGAATCAACCGCCGGAGCCCTACTGGAGGGAGTCGGTCAGCTTTACCAGCTATCCGGCACTAAGTGAGGACGCGGAGGTAGATATCGCTATTGTCGGTGGAGGTATTGCCGGCATTACAGCAGGCTATGAATTGGCCAAGCAAGGGAAAAATGTAGCCATCATTGAGGCAAACAGCATCCTCAATGGCACAACCGGCCATACGACGGCCAAAATCACCGCACAGCATGGGCTTATTTATGATGAACTCATTCAGCATTTTGGCGTCGACCTCACCAAAACGTACTATCAGGCAAATGACGATGCGCTTCAATACATAAAAAAGAACGTCAGCGACCTGAAGATCGAGTGTGATCTGACTGAAGAAGATGCCTACGTCTATGCCGTAACTGAAAAATACGACCAAAAGGTTCGGAAGGAATTCACTGCTTACAGCAAACTCGGCATTGACGGCGAGCTCGTTGAACAGCTGCCGATCAACCTCGAGATCAAATCTGCTGTCGTCATGAAAAAGCAGGCTCAGTACCATCCATTAAAATATTTGAAAGTGCTTGTTGAGGAGTTTACTAAGAACGGGGGCACCATTTATGAAAACACGACCGCCGTGGATATCCAGGAAGGAAACAATCCTGTCATTGTGACGAGAGATGGACACAAATTGACCTGCAACAATGTCCTGATCTGCTCCCACTTTCCTTTTTTTGATGGAAAGGGCTTTTATTTCACGAAAATGTACGCAAGCCGGTCCTATATACTTGGAGTTAAAGCAAAACAAGAATTCCCCGGCGGCATGTACCTAAATGCTGAAAACCCAACGCGTTCGCTTCGTTATACCGACGTAAATGGCGAAAAACTGATTCTGGTTGGCGGCGATGACCATAAAGCGGGTCAGGGTAAAGATACCGTCAAGCACTATGAAGCTTTACAGGAATATGTTGAGTCTGTTCTTGGTGTGGCTGAGATTCCTTACAGGTGGTCAGCCCAGGATTTAATCTCGGTTGATAAGGTTCCATACATCGGACAACTTACATCCAATCATAAAAATATCTTTGTGGCGACCGGTTTTAAGAAATGGGGGATGACATCAGGAACTGCGGCTGGGATGATTCTTTCGGATCTCATCATAAAAAAGGCCAGTCCGTATGAGGAAATATTCAACCCATCCCGGTTCGCAGCCGATCCGAGCATCAAACATTTTCTTCAGCAGAATGGCGATGTCGCCAAGCATCTTATTAGGGGGAAAGTAACCCCAGCTTCCAAATCACCGGATGACTTGAAGATTGGGGAAGGCGCCCATGTATCCGTCAATGGCCAAAAAGGCGGTGGCTACAAGGATGAAGAAGGCAATCTTCACCTCGTTGATACCACCTGTACTCATTTGGGCTGTGAAGTCAACTGGAATCATGGGGAACGCACTTGGGACTGCCCGTGTCATGGCTCCCGGTTTTCCATTGATGGAGATGTTTTAGAAGGGCCTGCTAAGAAGCCTTTGAAGAAATTGGGTTACTGAGGTATTTGCTTTTCCGGTTATTGGCTGGTGTTTTGTCGAATAACGCCCTTAGTTTGTCGTTTTTCGGCCGCTGCGTGTCGAATATCAGCCGCTCTTTATCGATTAACAGCCAAGCCTTGTCGAATATCGCCCATTTGAATTTTAGAGCGCACCCCGTAAGACTTTTTATCGGCGATTACTCAGTTTTATCAGCGATTTTTGAGATTTATCGGCGATTACTCAGTTTTATCAGCGATTTCCCAATTTTATCGGCGGAAACCTATAACTTATCGACCATTCTACATTTTTCGACAAATGTAACAACAAACTCAAAAAGCAGAATATCACACAAAAAGGGCACCTCATAAAGAGAGATGCCCTTTTCATTAATCCTGGAATCGGTTCTTATTCTTCTTCACGTCACCTGTCGTGAATTCGACCATTTCACTACTCGTTCGGTTTCCTTTTTTCTGGTTGTCATTACGCTGTGCGTTAGCGTTGCCAGACTTTGTGCGTCCCATGCTCATCTCTCCTTTAAATTGTTACACTTATAGTATGAAGAGAGCATCATGGAATTATGCAGGCAGGTACAGAGACGGTTTCTGTCTTGACTTGGTCGCGATAGGAGAGCAATGATTCCTGTATGATTTGGCGCGTGAAATTACTGTCAATTTCAGGAATCAGTTCTTTGGCTATGCACCAGGCATTCTCTTCAATCTGCAAGGCCAGTTTCTTTCGTTCATAGTCATCTGCTGTGTCCATTCGCTCCGCCAATGCCTCAAGCTCCTCGTCTTCCGCATGACCTAGTTCATGAGCAAAGACAACTGCAAAATATTCATAAAAGTTTTCCAGTGAAGAGAACAGCATTTTACACTGTCTCTTGATTTCGTCAATATACATCGTAATTGTATGTGTGCCCATATTGTACTTTCCGCCAGCAATCCTTTTTCCGGGAAAGTTTTTTTCCAGGATCACATTGACGCTGCTGCCCGCTCTTGCTTGTAAGGTACTTGTGATTTGCTGCAAATTGCTGTCTATTTCCAAATCCAAACACACCTTTTTTTAAAATTTTTCAGGAATAACCTGCGTTGTTGTCACACTTTATTGTATTCATTATTTAGTGGAACATGCCCTTGGACATAATGCTGTGTCTTATTACATTATCCGTTTTTGAAACAAAAAAACGTATTAGGCAGTTGGGTGCCTAATACGTCGACCATGCTCTCTCATATTTTTGAATCAAAATGGGGTTGATGAGGGTGTTCACTTCAAGCTCCACTTCATTGCCATCCTGATCGGTTATCAAAGCGTCGGTATCTTTTCCAAAAGCCCCCAAGCCTTTGAGGACTTCATCTGTTAAGAACTTTGTTTCCACCTGGAGAGTCAGTTCAGATAGTGATAGTTCATCCCGGGCAGCGAGAACGAATCCCCAATCCCCGAAACTCGGAACATCTACATGCAGGTTCTCTGTCTGTAGCCCTGCTGCTTTGATTGTTTTATCAATCGTCCAGTATACTTCGGTCGCAAACGTCGGGCTTGTACTCTGCACCATCATAGTCCCGCCGGGAGGAAGATGATTACGAAGCAGCTGGTAAAATTCAAGCGTGTAAAGCTTATTTAGTGATTCGTTATTCGGGTCAGGCAGATCAACCAAAATGACATCATAAAACTCATCCGATTTTTCCATAAAGGTAAAGGCATCTTGATTGATGACTTCCACCCTTTCATCCTCAAAGGCATGTCCATTCAATTCGGCTATCGCAGGGTTGGTACGTGCAAGCTCAATGACCCGGGGATCAAGGTCCACCAGCGTAATATGTTTGACCTCGTCATATTTCCTCAATTCCCTGATGGCAAGGCCGTCACCTCCGCCTAATATGAGGACATTCTCTTTTCTTTCAGCCGCAGACAGTGCAGGGTGAACGAGGGTTTCATGATAACGGTATTCATCCGAGGAGCTGAATTGCAGTTGACCATCCAGGAACATTCGCAGATCTCCCTGTTCCTTGGTCAAGATGATCTGTTGATAGTTGGTGTTTTCGGAGTGGACAATAGGGTCCCGGTACAGCTTTTGTTCGAATGTAAAAGCCATTTCCTCTCCCCAAAACACGCCTGACAATAAAAAGATCAGTACGAAAATGCCGGCGGCTCCATGTTTTTTTACAGATTTGATTTCGTCTCTAAAGTAAAACATGAGCCAGAGAGCGACGATGACATTTACCAATGCAACAATGAAAGCTGTTTTAACAAGCCCCAACTGCGGTCTCAGCAAAAAGACAAACAACAGTCCGCCGATCAAACCCCCGGCATAGTCTGAAAAAAGAACCCTGGCAGTACTTCGGTTCAGGGTCTCACCTATTTCATTGGCTTTCCGGATCAGGATCGGCAGTTCGACACCAGTCAATGCTCCCACAATGGCTGTCACTGCATAAAGGAAAAATGCATCCGTCCCTTCACTGAAGAAAGCTGTTATTCCGAATAAGGTGAAGATCGAAAGTCCGCCAATCAAACCGATGAGCAGTTCGATCCAAATAAATGAAACAATGAGGTGCTTTGTCACCTTCTCACTGACCGAAGCCCCGATCCCCATCCCGGTTAAGAATATCGAGATGGTCAGAGTATATTGCTTCACGCCGTCTCCGAGAATATAAGATCCGGCTGCACCAAACAAGACTTCAAAGATGATCCCGCAAATCGAGACAATCCCTGAAGCCCAATAAATTGCTTTTGTTTTTCGAATTCCGTCATTCTCCACTAATAGGTCCCCTTTATAAAGCTTTCGGGTTTTTTTATTGAAAATGCTTAGTTAAAAGTGATGTTGTTTTTATGCACGTTGCTGCCTGATTGGCGGCTACAGGGGGTATCTCCAATCAATCGTTATTTCTAAATCTGAATCCTTAAGTGATGTCTAGATGGATTCCAAAACACCTATTTAAAAATAAAGAAGGAAGATCAAAGGCTAAACTGATAATGGATCCAATCTTCCGTATTTGAACCTAAAAATAACAGCATCAGTTAACTAACAAAGCCAATGAAAAAGATCCGCCAAACTATATTGTTTAGCGGTCCAATCCATAATTACTGTGCGGCCGCTTTATGTAATCGAAGCACCTATGACGAACGCCAATCCCACGGACACGGCAAAAGTGATGATTCCTACAGCAATGTTTCCTTTTTGGAGCTGCTCTTCTACTGAGAATTTTCTAGTCAGCAGTTCAAACAGCAAGTATGCAGCCATTTGTAAGACGACACCGAAAACTCCCCATATCAATGTGTCAGTAACCGCTGAACTATGGTAAATCGAGAAAGCAAGGATAATACAAATCCCGATGATTTTACCGCTGATTGAAAGGGCCACTGCGTTATTTCCTTTCAATACCTCATCCCAATCCTTATACTTGCGGGTAAGCAGTTCAAAAATATAAAGCCCGAATAACACGATAATGATTGCTACTGCAAAGTACATAACCGTTAAAATAAATGGTTCCATCTTTTCTTCTCCCTTCTAATTTCCCTATTTGCCGGCTCCTGGACCGCCGCCTCTTACTGAGGAGGATCCGCCGCGGATCGGCGATTTATTATAGCCTTTGAATGCCCCGCCTGAGGAGCTGTAGCCGCCATAGCACAGGGCAGGATTATTGCTGCATTTCAGCCGCTGTTTCTTGCCCCAGTCATCGACATCAAGGACTTCATCCAATACCCAGAGGAGCAGCAGACCATCAAAGAAATCCGGACTGTAATTGTTTTGGACAAACTGATCATTCGCCACTTCAATCATGGTATTGGCACCATTTTGCTCATCCGCTGTCATGATGACAAACATCTGGTCATAGACGAGCACCTGCTTATTGTCTTTCTTCTCACTTACCCTCACCGGTTCCTGATGATTCTGGATTGCCTGTGCCACTTCGTCTATCGACTGATTCTCCGCTATGTATATCTCGGAATAATTGCTGTTATCTTCCGCGCTTGCTACTGTGTCGGTAAAGGTATAGTTATTATTAATAAAATCGACTACACTTTCTTTAAAAATCGATCCGCCTCCAGAATCAATACCCGGACCGCATCCTGCCAGCGTAACCATCGCAAGGATCAAGACCGCTAACGACTTCTTCATTCTCTCACCTCTTTCGTCTTGCACTTTTCTATTACTTATAAATAGGTTGTTTGCAGATTTCCTTTAGGCGGTTTACCTAACATTAGCCGGGTGACTCCCTTAAAGGACTGTAATTTTGCTTTTGCCATTTTAATGTCCTTTAGAAACCTTTTATAGGACTTTAATTTCGCTTTTGCCTTTTTAATGTCCTTTAGAAACCTTTTATAGGACTTTAATTTCGCTTCTGCCTTTTTAATGTCCTTTAGAAACCTTTTATAGGACTTTAATTTCGCTTTTGCTTTTTTAATGTCCTTTAGAAACCTTTATAGGACTTTAATTTCGCTTTTGCTTTTTTAATGTCCTTTAGAAACCTTTTATAGTACTTTAATTTCGCTTCTGCCTTTTTAATGTCCTTTAGAAACCTTTTATAGGACTTTAATTTCGCTTTTGCCTTTTTAATGTCCTTTAGAAACCTTTTATAGGACTTTAATTTCGCTTTTGCTTTTTTAATGCCCTTTAGAAACCTTTTATAGGACTTTAATTTCGCTTTTGCTTTTTTAATGTCCTTTAGAAACCTTTTATAGGACTTTAATTTCGCTTTTGCTTTTTTAATGTCCTTTAGAAACCTTTTATAGGACTTTAATTTCGCTTTTGCTTTTTTAATGTCCTTTAGAAACCTTTTATAGGACTTTAATTTCACTTTTGCCTTTTTAATGTCCTTTAGAACTTTTTTTATAGGACTTTAATTTCACTCCAGGCATAATAAAGCCTTTTGCCTTTGTTAAAGAATATTTCTTTAGTTTCAACTATCAAAAGACTCGGAAAAACCGCATAAACATCAGCAGGAACCGCGGTATTGGCGGCTCCTGCTAAACATTATTCTTTGCCCATTTGTTTCTTTAAGGCTGCCAGCTCATCGTCTATATCGTTATTCTTATCCAGGGCATCCAGTTCATCATCGAGGCTGCGGCTGGAGGATCTCATATCGTCGCTTGTTTCTGCTTCGGCTTCATATTGGAGCACCTTTTCTTCCATTCGTTCGAAGCCTTTTTTTGATTCGTCTCCGCCAATAGATGACATGGCACGATTCATTTTAGTACGCGTCTTTGCCGACTCTGCACGGGCTTTTAGGGAATCTTTTTTGAGCTTCATCTGGTTGTATTCAGCTTTCATTTCATCAAGCTTGGAGCGCAGGTTATTTGCATCCGCCTTTGCCCTTTCATAGGACTCCCGCATAGTGTCTGCCTGGTTGCTATGAGTCTTTTTATCTTCCAGGGCTCTTCTTGCCAGGTCATCGTTTGCTGCTTCCAATGCCTTGACTGCCTGCTGCTGTCTTTTCTCGACCATTTTTTCTGCATCTTCCAGCTTTCTTTGAAGCATTTTTTCATTGGCGATCTGCTTTGCCACTGCCGCCTCGGCGTCACGGATATCCGCTTCCATTTCGCGCATGAATTGGTCCAGCATTTTCACCGGATCTTCAGCTTTATCAAGCATGGCATTCAATTCAGAACCTACTACTGTCTTTACTCTTTTAAATAATTGAAACATCATTTGACCTCCTGAATATTATTTACTTGCAATGATTTTGATTTCATATTCATTGATTTCATATCCCCTGCTGACTTCGATTTCACTTCCCCAAATTTCAACGGATAGATACTTTTCTTCATCTTCATCCTCATAATCAAAGTAACGGCAATTTATACCATTCACATTTTGCCCGCGGCCGTCCCCTTTTACTCTTGCTTCACCTGACTCATCAAGAAAATAGCGGGTGCCTTCAAACTCGATTTCTTCCGGCAGGGGTTCACTCAGTTTCAGCTTCACTTTTTCATAGATACCCAGGTAGACCTGGTCATCCATCTCGGCACTGAGCCATACTGTCCGTCCTGGGCTTTCCAGCTGATAGGCAAGCCATTCAAACCCGTGATCATTATATGTAAGCTTGCTGACCACTTCATAGTCCTCCAGGTCATATGCCACAATGTCCCCGACTTCGATGGTGAAAACATTCCTGTCTTTCACTACCGGTATATCTTTCTCTTTTTTTCCAAAGAGCCTTTTTAAAATACTCATGTTTTCACCTCCGCCTTATTGATTCTTGTTCTTATTAACATATACGTAATATGGTCTGAAAAGTTTCAATCAATCACAAAATACATTTACTGTAAAAATTATAATGTCTGTTTACTAAAAGAGATCTTCTTCTAATAGTTGCCCATTTAATCGGGGCATCTAACCTGATAGTTATTAGTAAAAAACGTCTGCTCTAAAACATGATCTATTTACCTAAAGAATAATGGAACTGGCCCGCTCTTCACAATTATAATTACCAAGTGAATTAACCCACTTAAATAACTTCAAGTCCTCTGCTCGGATTCCTCTATTTTTCCATAAATAAAAGGATTTTTTTCATTATATAGAGAAGTAGGGAGGAAAAGATTATAGGGGGCTGCGATATTATATGGAGGATTTACAGCTTTTCAAACAGATGGATTTTATCCGGATGAGAACCATTGCTGCATTGGATAACACTACAGAAGAAATGGCAGACATTGTTCCGCCCGGCTTAAAAAATTCAATTCGATGGAACTTGGGACATATCTACCTTTCTCATGAAAATATCATCCACTCTTTCGTTGGGGAGAAAGGAAATATTCCCGAAGGTTTCAAGGAGTTGTTCGGCTTTAACACAAGTCCTGATCAATGGGAAACAGATGCTCCTTCCCTGTCCCAATTAAGAGAATTACTTTCCGGCCAGCCCAAAAGATTAAAGGAAACGTTCGTGGGGAGGTTATCTGAAAAAGGAGAGAAACCTTTTCAACTGACAAAAGACATCGCTTTTGAAACACTGGACGAGGTGGTTTCGTTTGCCAATTGGCATGAAGGACTCCACCAGGGCGCGATCACAACACTGAAGCGCGTCCAGGGGATTGACAATCTGTGGGAACCTGTAAATAAATAAGTAAAGCCATTCCGCTTTCGGAATGGCTTTCTTCATTAATCTTTAATTCTGCCAAAAAGTTTAATGCAGTAGATGGCTGAAAGTCCGACTAAGATATAAACGATTTTAGATAAAACAGCTGTTTGTCCACCGAAAATAGCTGCCACCAAGTCGAATTCGAATAGTCCGACAAGAAGCCAGTTCAAGCCTCCGACAATTAATAGAATCAGTGCGATTGAATCCAATGCTTTCATGATTTCCCCTCCTTAAAGAGTTATATTCTCTTTCATGCTTTACTATATGCCCACATCAAAAAATCCAAAACATTTGGATGTGCTGGTGTTGTCAAAATTTTGTTGAATAGTTGTTGAAAGTGAAGTTATAAGACGAAAGAGGAGAGGTTAACAAAAAACTGCCCCCAACGGAGACAGTAAATAATTTTTACAGCCGGACAGCGGCGCTAGTGTCCATTGACTGATAGCATGCCTGAATGGCTTGTACATTTTTAATAGTTGCTTCAGGTGAATAGGCTGGCTCACTGCCGTTCAAAATACAATCACTGAAATGGGAAACCTGGATTTCATAAGGGTTTCCTTTCAAGGTTTCGCTTCGCTCTTCGCCTTTTTCACCAATGATTTTAATTTGGACTTCTCCAGCTGGGAAGCGGTCCGGCCGGTAAGCAAATGGTACCTTGATCGTACCCTTTGTCCCTGATATTTCATATAGGTCCTTCATTGGCTGCTCAAAACTGCATTCAAAGCTCGCCGTTATTCCATTTTTAAAGCTGAGGATGCCTGCAGCTTTTGTATCGACCCCAAACCCCTCATGTCTCTCTCCTTTGACGAATACTTCGGAAGGTTCCTCGTTAAGAATGTAACGGGCGGAATGAATGCAATAACAGCCTACATCCCATATGCTTCCCCCGCCAAGTTCTTTGTTCAGGCGGATATTCTGTTTATTTTTCTCAAAATCCAGCTTAAAAGTAAAGGCTGAACGCATTTGACGGACTTCTCCTATCGCACCTTCGGCAATCAGCTCTTTTACCCTGCTATTCTGGGGATGGAACTGGTACATGAAAGCCTCCATGAACAGTACATTGTTGGAACGGCAGACATCGGCCATTTCCTTTACATCCTCAGCAGTCAACGCAGCCGGCTTCTCACAAAGCACATGCTTTCCTTTTCTCGCAGCTTTCGTTACCCATTCTTTGTGAAGTGTATTGGGAAGCGGAATATAGACTGCCTGAACTTCCTCGTCATCCAGCAGTTCCTCATAGCTTCCATAGGCCTTAGGAATTGAAAACTCCCCCGCTATTTCACCTGCCTTGCCGCTGATGCTTGCTATAGCTGAAACTTCCGTATTTTTACTAGTTTGAAGAGCCGGGATAATTGCTTTCTTTGCAATATTGGCCGTGCTTAGAATTCCCCATTTGACTATATTCACTTTTGCCCCTCCTTCGTTTATAAATGGACATATTTGTAAATATCATTACATACTACCTTGTTCTATTCCTTCCATTCTGTCAACCGCAATTCCTCCTATTTTGATGTGCTTAAAGAAATTTTTTCCAGAATATTTTTCAGAAAAGCGGGTATAGACGGATAGAAATGAACCAGAAAGTATTCGGATGCATGACAAGCTTTCATTCCACTTGTATATGCTCGCTGCTGTTACGGTCAAACTATATATGAATCAGTATAACTGACTTTCATATCAAAGGGAGAGAGCCAATGAATATTGACTTTACACAACAGGAACAGTTGGGAATCAAACGCCTCTGGGGACAAACAAAGAGAGTGATATCAAATGTAAATTATGACTCTAGAAGAGTGCAGAAAGATGCTGCGTTTGTTTGCATAAGCGGGGAAAAACATGATGGACATTCATTTCTTGAAGATGCCATTCGGAATGGAGCGGCTGTATTGGCTGGAGAGAGTGCTGAGGTACTGGAAAAAGCGGGCAGAAAGTATCCTGACAGGACTTTTATTCTCGTAGAAGACGCCAGGGCCTTTCTCGCACAGTTGTCCATTTTATTTTATAAAAGAGCTCATGAAAATCTAACGACAATCGGAGTGACGGGAACGAACGGGAAAACCACTGTCACTGCCTATGTAAAATCATTATTGACTTTACTCGGTACACCTACGGGCTCCATCGGGACAACCGGCATTATATCTTCTACAGGTACAATCAACTTGAAGAAAAGTACACCGACGACACCTGAGGCTTCCGATTTACATTACATCTTCGACCAGTTCAAAGAACGCGGTGATGAAGCGGCGGTCATGGAGGTATCCTCGGTTTCCACCGTTCAAAAACGAGTTGAGGGAATAGAATTTGACATCGCGATACATACCAACCTTTCCCCCGAACACCTGGAGTTCCATAAAACATTTGAAAACTACAAGGAAGCTAAGCTGAAGCTTTTCAAACAGGCTAAAAAAGCAGTAGTGAATATTGATGACAGCGGTATGGCAAAGGATATCCTCAAAATTCACTCTGGAGATGTTTTAACGTACAGTTTGGATAAGCGGTCTGATGCCGATGTGAAAGCATCTAATTTAAGAACTATCGGGCATGAGACATTCTTTGAGTTAAAGTTTCAGAAGGAATCCTATATCGTGAGGGCTCCGGTTATTGGAGATTATAACGTTGCTAATATCCTCGCTGCTGTATGTACAGCGTTGCATTCCGGCTATTCCATTCATCAAATACTCCTGGCCTTGACTTCAATTGAAGGGCCAGAAGGAAGATTTGAATTGCTTACCGAATATGGAAATCGGAAAATCATGCTCGACTATGCTCATACACCAGCTGCTCTGGACAACCTGCTGCGGGAAGTAAAGAAGCTGGAGTATAACCGTCTGATTGTCCTTATTACCGGTATCGGACTAAGAGATAAATCAAAGATGCCCCTCATGGCGGAAACAGTGGAAGGCAGAGCCGATGAAATAGTAGTGTCCGTCGATCACCCGGACTTCAATGATCCCGATGAAATTATCAGCAATGTCCTGGCAGGCTTTTCAAATCCTTCTGCTGATAACATTTATACAGAAAGGACCCGGGCAGAGGCAGTACTGTCCGCGCTCGCCCTCAGTAATGAGAACGACCTGGTCCTGCTGACAAGCGGTTGTATCAACGGTGCCCAGATTGTAGAAGGAAAAGAAATCCCCCATTCCGACAAAGACTTGATCAAAAGCTACTTCAATGATGACAGCGTTAATTACGATTATGGCTATATTCAGGCATGATTGCTTAACTTGCTAAACGCTCAGATAATGTTCTGAGCGTTTTTACTATATCCAGCTTAATCAACCAGCAGCTGAAGGTTCTATCTCTTAGTAATGCTGTAAACATCCATCTTAATGGTCCCGCCGTTAGAGGCCGGTTCCGTAAAAGAGGACGAATAATTAAAATGATTCCTTTTCAATAGGTATATGGATTTTTGATTTAAAGTGTTCGTACAAGCTTCAATAGTGTTTAGTCCTATTTCATTAAATCCGTAATCAAGCACTTTTACTAACGCCTCACTCATTATCCCCCTTCCGACATTTCCAGGAAATAACCCATATCCCAAGTCCGCTGTTTCTAAATCATTTGAAATATTCCAAATGGAGATGGTGCCCAAGATACTATTCGTTTTGTTGTCAGCGATGGCCCATATGACCCATTTCTTATCCTTAATTCCTGTATTCATCTTTTCAATATAAGTTTTCGCTTCAGCAATATTTGTATAAATGGGCATGTCCACATACGGGAAATTTTCTTTATTTGACTGATAAGCAAAGATAGCTTCAGCATCGTTAGATTCAAGTTGCCTTAATATTAATCTGTGCGTTTCCAATGTTGGAAACGGACTAAAACATAACCGTTTCATTGTATAAACTGCCTCTCTGATTAAATTTCAAACATGAAGAGCACCTTTCATTGTAATCCAACCCGGTTTGTTATATATGAATTATCACGAACTGGAAGGTGTATGACCGCCTGCCATGCGGAGTCCCTCACCTAAGCGGAAAACAGCTTTAAACAAAAGGAATTTGTATATACTCAGTCTAGCATATACAAAACATGTATAGTCTGTCAGGTTTTCTGTTATATTTAATACATATGTTAATTTTAAAAACATTTTGACAATTGGAGGCTTTCATGAAACGACTTACAGACCACCTGATTGTGATTTCATTTGACTGTCTTTCATCTCTAGATTTTCCTGCGATAAAAGATATGCCGAATTTTAAAGATCTTTTGGTAAAAGGTTCCCATTGCCCTAACGTAAAGTCCATTTACCCTTCCGTTACGTACCCCTGTCATGCCACTATCGTAACTGGCAACTTCCCCAATAAGCATGGGGTCATAAACAATACACACCTACAGCCCGGAAGCTCTTCTCCAGATTGGTACTGGCACAGGCATCATGTAAAGGGCACCACACTATATGATGAAGCAAAGAAAGCAGGCATGACGACTGCAGCTTTATTATGGCCGGTGACCGCTAAAGCAGAAATTGATTACAATATGCCCGAAATCTTTGCCAACCGGCCATGGCATCACCAAATTGCCGTTTCCCTTTGGAATGGAAGCACCTCTTTCCAGCTTGAAATGAACCGTCGATTTGGCCATATCCGCAACGGACTTCATCAACCGCAGCTAGATGACTTTGTTTTGGAATCAGCCGTGGAAACTATCCGCAAAAAGAAACCGAACCTGATGCTCATCCACTTTACAGACCTTGACTCCCACCGCCACTATCATGGCTTCTCTTCCGAAGAGGCGCGTCAAGCTTTAAGGCGGCATGACCAGCGGCTTGGCAGAATTACAGCGGCCCTAAGAGAAGCAGGAATTTATGAAAATTCAACAATCGTTGCACTCGGCGATCACAGTGCCCTTGATGAATCAAAGGCCATTAAACCGAATGTCCTTTTAAAAGAGGAAGGGCTGGTCAGCGTTAATTCCCAGGGCCGTGTGACTGATTGGAAAGTCTACTGCAAGAGCTGCGACGGCTCGGCATATATATATCTAAAAGATCCCAATGATCATCAAAGCCTGCAGAAAGCTGAACAAATTCTAAACAAGCTCCAAAAAGATGAAAAGAATGGTATTGAAAGGATTCTGACTGGAAAGGAAGCCGGGGAAAGAGGAGCTGATGAGACTTGTGCATTTATGATAGAAGCCTCACTGGGCTATTACATCACAGAAGGAATTCAAGGAAAGTATCTGGATGACATCACCCCAGAAGATGTGAAAACCGGCAAGTACACCTATGCCTCTCACGGATATTCACCGGAAAAACCGGATTATCACACGATTTTTATGGCTGCCGGCAAGGGAATCAAAGAGGGAGCTGTCATCCCTTCCATGCATCTTACAGATGAAGGTCCCACCTTTGCCAGACTGCTTGGTCTTCATCTGGGTGATACAGACGGCGAGGCTGTACAGGACCTTTTTCAGCTGTAAAAAGTATGTAAAGTGACGTGCACTTAATTTTTCGCCCTTCTTCAAAAAAATGAAATCGTTCGGGGAGGTTAGACTGATGAAGGCTTTCACTAAAGAAGAAAACAGCTGGATGTACTATGATTGGGCTAATTCTGCTTATACCATCATCATATCCACTGCTGTTTTTCCGTTGTTTTATAAGGCTGCGGCCACCAAAGCTGGAGTAAGCGCCTCGGATTCCACTGCCTATTTAGGATATACCATTGCCATCGCTACATTTATATTAGCCATGCTTGGCCCGATTCTCGGAACCATCGCTGACTATAAAGGCTTTAAAAAGAAGTTCTTTACCTTCTTTTTTATCCTGGGTGTGAGTTTCACTGCCCTTTTGGCTTTTATCCCCAGCGACCAGTGGCTCCTTCTGTTGATTTGCTATACCTTTGCCGCCGTCGGTTCTGCAGGGGCCAATGTATTTTATGACGCCTTCTTGACTGATGTCACAACAGATGAAAAGATGGACAGAGTTTCCTCGAGAGGCTTTGCCCTTGGGTATATCGGAAGCACCATACCTTTCTTCATCAGCATCGCCATCATCGTCCTTTCCCAAAGCGGGATCATCCCTCTTTCCACTACGCTGGCGAGTAAGATTGCCTTCCTGATCACTGCTTTATGGTGGGGACTATTTGCCATCCCGATGTTTAAGAATGTCCATCAGCGTTATTATATCGAGCCCGAACCGAAACCTGTAGTCAACAGCTTCAAGCGTCTTGGCAAAACGTTTAAGGAAATCAAGAAATATCGTCCGTTATTTTTGTTCCTTCTTGCATACTTCTTTTATATTGATGGAGTGGGAACCATCATTACGATGTCCACTGCCTATGGATCAGATCTCGGCATCTCATCCACCAGCCTGTTGATCATTTTGTTTGTCACGCAAGTCGTGGCGGCTCCATTTGCCGTTCTTTACGGAAGGCTTTCGGAGAAGTTTACTGGGAAGAAAATGCTCTATGTCGGCATTATCGTTTATATTTTTGTCTGTATCTACGCCTACTTCCTTGAAACCACCCTGGACTTCTGGATATTGGCGATGCTTGTTGCCACATCCCAAGGGGGCATCCAGGCATTGAGCCGGTCTTATTTCGCCAAGCTGGTTCCGAAGCAGAATTCGAATGAATTCTTCGGTTTTTATAATATTTTCGGGAAGTTCGCCTCGATCATGGGGCCTTTACTTGTCGGGGTGACTGCCCAGGTGACAGGCGATTCAAGCACCGGTGTTTTCAGCCTGGTCCTTCTCTTCATCATCGGAATCATCATCCTTTCCCGGGTGCCTGAGCCGAAACAGCATATAGCTGCAGTGGATATAAATCAGAAATCATAATAAATATTTAAGTTTTGACAGAGCTAATACCATGTTGCATAGGGGGAGATAGGTTGTTCATTTATGGATGCATCGTTCTGCTGGGTATATCAGCGGCAATTCTAAAAAGGTTCGGTATTCCCAATCCTTATTCCAAAGGAGTAGGTCTCACTATAGCGTTTTCCCTTTTGGCAGCCATCAGCCTCGGACAGAACTATACCCAGAGCCTTTCCTGAAGCTAACGATGGAGTAGGCATTTCAAACCAATTAGCCTATTGGATTATCGGGGAAGACGGGTGGTCTCAAGAAAAGTTTAAAACTTCATTTGAGAGATCCACTTACATTTCCCTGTTTTTGATTGCTGCATATCCAGTTGTGCTTCTCTTTGAATCAAAAGGGCGCAGAAACACTGATTAAATAGAAATGGCTCAGGGCCCTGAGCCATTTTCATATTTCCTGATAATTTCAGAGGATATCTACTTTCCAGGAAAGAGAATCTTAAAGTCCCCATATCCCTCTTTTTCAAAATTTTCAACAGGGATGAACCGCAAAGCAGCTGAGTTGATACAGTACCTTAAACCATTTTTTCCGGGGCCATCCTCAAATACATGACCCAAATGAGAATCGGCCTCCCGGCTGCGCACCTCCACCCTTGTGCTTCTGTGGCTTAAATCATACTTTTCTTTAACACTGGCAGACATGACAGGCTTGGTAAAACTCGGCCAGCCGCAGCCGCTGTCATATTGATCCTTGGAGGTGAACAGCGGTTCACCGGATACGATATCGACATAAATCCCATCACGTTTGTTATCCCAATATTCGTTTTCAAAAGGTGGCTCCGTTCCATTTTCCTGAGTCACATAATACTGCAAGGGCGTCAGCTTTTCCCTAAGATGAGAAGTATCTTTCGGCCAGTACTTTTTCAGGAAATCTCGTCTCCCCGAACCTCTTTGATACAGTTCGTACCTGAAATTATTTTTCTTGTAAAAGTCCTGATGATATTCTTCTGCGGGATAAAAAGGCTGGGCAGGCAGGATTTCGGTTACGATAGACTTGTTGAACCGCCCGCTCCCTGCAAGCTCCTCTTTCGACTTTTCCGCTTTTCTCCTTTGTTCCTCACTGTGATAATAGATTGCGGTCGTATAAGCTATCCCCTTGTCACTGAACTGGCCTTCCGCATCTGTGGGATCGATTTGCTGCCAGTACAACTCCAGAAGCTTTTCAAAAGGAAATATATCAGGATCAAAGGTGATTTGTACTGCTTCCCTGTGTCCTGTGACTCCTGAGACCACTTCTTTGTAGGATGGATTTTTTTTATCTCCGCCGATGTAGCCCGAAACAACTTCTTGAATGCCTTCCTGCTCATCAAAAGGAGAAACCATGCACCAAAAACAGCCCCCGGCAAAAGTCGCTTTTTGATATTGTGGTTGGGTCATTGAGATCTCCTCCTGTTTGTTTTTTTATGATTTTATAACAATGATGTACCTATTCCGTCCCTTTTACAGCATCATTTCTGACTTTCTCTCCAAATGATGTACCAATCGGCCCCATTCGCCAATCCCTTTAAAAAGGCCGTTTCACGTGAAACAGTCACTGAACGGTA
Source organism: Bacillus sp. SG-1 (assembly GCF_000181495.1). Lineage (GTDB taxonomy): Bacteria > Bacillota > Bacilli > Bacillales > Bacillaceae_B > Rossellomorea. Next base: position 59,790 of record NZ_ABCF01000005.1, on the reverse strand, counting down.
TATTTCTCTTTGAAATCAGGACTTAGCTCGCTCCAGGCGTCGAATTTATTGCCATCCATATCCCAGAAGACAAAATTTTTGCCAGCGTGGCCCCTGTCTTCAATATCGCCGACTTTCAGCTTCTTCTCTTTGAAATCTTTATGAAGATCTTTCAATGCAGACAACCCGTTGACTTCAAATGTCATTGAGAAATGCTCTTTGCCATTTTTGTCAAAGAAATTGGCTGATTGATTGTTTCCTGCCTGTACGAGGAAGAAGCTCTGGTTGGCTAAGTCCAAAATTGCCTTATCCTCATCACTATAGTTAACTTTCGCCCCAAGATTCACGGTATACCATTCAGCGGCCGAAGCGACATTCCGGACAGGAAGATATGTAGTCCCTACTCTTAACAGTTTTTCACTCATATTGGTCGCCCATCCCTTTCTATGTTCAGGTAGCTATTTGGATTGATTTTGCTGAAGCCAATTTCTCGCAAAATCAACTGCCGCCCGCTGTTTCATCAATCTACAGTCTGCATTCCCGATCACTGCGGACTTTACAGGCTGTTGTTTCTCAAATTCTTTTCCCAGTTTTTCAAAAGGATCGGAATCATACAGAATCTCTTCATAGGTGTTCCATACCCGATTGCCGTTCTCTTTCATCGCGGCTCCTTTTTGGACTTTTTCACGATGGGGAATGCTGTGTTCGGCAAAATGCAGGGACGTATTGCTGTCATGCGTGACGCCCAGTAAGAGGACGTCTCCATCCAGTTCATATATTTTAGCCAGTGGCGACCGCGGACCAAATCCTTCCTCAAGAGGTTGTTCACTCAGTATATACTCAGCATGTTTTCCCCAGGCGGTAAATGAATACATCGGATGTAAACTTCTTTTTACACCTGGGAAACTTCTAAATGTTTCTGCTATTACACCCATGCCTCTTGCAGGAGTGGTATCCGGGTCGTATGCCGGCATTTTGTCACGGATAGTCGGCCACCATGCTTCAGGAACGGGCGGTTGCTGCCACTCAGCCGGATCAGAGTTGTCAGCCGATTGAGAGGGCATAATCAGTGTTCCCTCTTTCCCTACTGCTTCCATCAATGCTGTCACCACGGAAACGGCACCTCCACAAACCCAGCCCAGTGAACTTAGAGAGGAATGGACAATCAGTGTCATTCCTTTTTCTATACCCATTCGTAGAAAATCATCCATTAAGCTGGAGGTTGTGTTCGGTGTTTGTAATTGTTGAATCGCTTTTAATTCAGTCATATTTATCCCCTTTATTCTTATCTACTAACCTTTTATCTAAAATAACATAAGGTACCCTTCCATTATATATACTTTCCAGTTATCACTCTGGCAAGTTCTGCTCTTAAAAAGCAATCGGAAAATCAGGCCTTTCTTGAAGGAATAAATTGTAAGTGTTATAGTATAAAATGAAATAATCTGAAAAATTCAAAATAGAACTGTATAAAACAACGATTCTTAATTTACTTTACATGCTTGAGGAGGCCTTTCATGAAGCAGGTCATATGGCTGCCCGTTCAGTTTCTACTCACGTGCGCAGGTCTTTTTTTATTCAGTGCTGCGGGTTCTTTGCTTTTTTACGATCATGAACTTGTTATACATATCGCCAAATATTTTCATACCTTAAAACAAATCTTCCATGATTTATTGAACCCCGGCTCTATTTTCATTACGGTCGGGCAAGACGAAAAAACCTATCCTATCTTCCCTATGCTGTTGAAACTGTTTGGGTATTCGTTCCTCCTGTTAATCACAGCATTTGCCATTGCCGTTGTTGTTTCGGCTGCCATCAGCTATCTGATTATGTTCCTTCCAAGATGGGCCTACCGGATTTGCATGAGGGTACTGGATGTATTTGATTCTCTACCGGACGTTTTGATTGTCGTCTCTTTACAATTATTCATCATTTGGCTTTTCAAACAGACGGACATCCTTTTGTTTGATATTTACAAGCTGGGTGAAGATAAAATTTATGTGCTGCCGATTGTCTGCCTGTCTGTACTGCCCATTGCTTTTCTCACCAAGCAATTTCTTTTCCAAATCAGGGAAGAAGAAGACAGGCCTTATGTTGAATATTCTTTTTCAAAAGGCTTTTCGAAGGCTTATACCCTTTGGGTCCACCTGTTCCGCAATGTCTGGATCCAATTCTATTATCATATTAAACCGATTTTTCTTTTGATGCTTTCTAATCTGCTGATCATTGAAATCCTGTTTAATATCCATGGATTTATGTATGTCATGCTGGCAACCGCCACTGCCAAGCCAAGTGCTTTCTTTATAGGGATGCTCCTGATATATATTCCATTCTTTATCATCTTCAGCATCGGCCGGATTCTTTTGACAAAAATGATTGGAGGGGAGTTTGAGGTATGAGTGTATTTAGATCATTCCGTTTTTGGATTCCATTTGTGATTATTGCTGCGATGATTATCGGAAGCTTTCTCGTGCCCGTTCTCTACCCTGATTTATCAGAGTCAGGGCCACCTTATTTAAAAGATCCTGAAACTAACAAGGTCATTGCTGCACCTCCATACTCGCCATCTGAGATGCCCCCTTTGGGAAGTGACAAGATTGGGAGAAACATTTTCCTCATGCTCATGGATGGTGCTAAATATACGCTGCTAGGTGCATTGGCCATCGCATTGCTGCGCATGGCCGGCGGGTTCATCACAGGGCTTATCTATGCATTCATGCCGAGATGGCTTCGTTCCGGATTCAAAGGCTTTTGGGATACGTTTAATTTCATTCCCCTGGCCATTGTCGGTTTCATCCTGCTTCATCCGCTTCAGCTCGCCTACGAAAACGACGCGCTGACCAGCTTCCGCTTCACTGTCATTGAAGTCATCGTGATAGCGCTCATCGTCATTCCGTCTCTCGGTATGTACGTAGGCCAGGGAATGAATGATTTTATGAAACAGGAGTTCATTGATGTCTCCAGACAAATGGGAGCCAGCCGTTTTCACTTGATCAGAAAACATTTGATGCCTCACTTCGGCCGTCATTCCATTGTATTGTTCTCTGAACAACTGTCACAAACGCTCCTTCTCTTAATCCAGCTTGGCATCCTGCATATCTGCCTTGGCGGATTAATGACTTCTAACTTTGGAATCCTGGAATTTATTCCAGTTTATTTTTCTGCTACCAATGAGTGGGCTGCAACCATTGCGATTAATATACAGCAAGTATTCATCCGACCGTATATTGTCCTGGGGCCACTCTTATTCTTCGCGCTTACCATCTTCTGTGTAAACGAAATCAGTGCAGTATTGAGATCTGTATTGATTGAAGGAAACCATATCGGCTTCAAACGCAAAAAGAAGAGCAAACTAAACCCGGCTCGTGCAAACCGCGAACCTGGCAAAGAAGATTTCACTTTCATTAACCGCAAAGAGGAAGAAGCATGTTAAAGAAGACTATTAAACTCGTACTGTTTTTATTTGTCCTGCTTCTCTTAACAGCTTGCCGGGTTGTCTGGGTAGATGAAACGCTAGAGCAGAAAAAGTCTCCGGAAGTGGCTAGAGGAAAGGAAACCATCCTCTTGGAAGCCACTGTTCAATATAACCGCAACAGGCTTGTCATCCGCGGTCAGACCAATCTTCCGGAAGGAGCCGTCATCCATTCAGGCGTGAAACAATACCCAGATGGCGCTGAGCAATTAGATGTCATCAATGGCGTTATTGAACCGCTGGATGAGTATATACTGGAGAAAACAAGCGAAACCTCGGAGGATGGCAGCTTCCTGATTGTTCTTGAACGGCCTGATACCGAAAAACAATATCAGTTATCTGTTCGATTCCTTCCAGAACTGCAGCCTGCAGCCATTCAAAATACGTATGGAAAAACAGGTGAGAACATCGGCTCCAGTGAGGGAGTATTTAAATATGAAGCAAACGGTATCACTTCCACAGGAATGGCGTTATATTCACCAATCGGTTCTTCCTTGGATGGCGGTTTCTGGTACTTAGGTAAATATAAGATGCAAGCAAATCAAAAGGATGCCATGCCGGCCCGGTAGGTAGTGACGATTAATTTAGAGAGGCTCCTGACATATGTCAGGAGTCTTTTTGGTGGTTCATGGACATTATCGTTGAAGGCTTGTGGTTCTAACGATGAGTTTGGGTATTCTATCGACGGCTTTAGATGTTCTATCATCAAGTCTGGAATTTCTATCAACAACTTACTCGATTCTATCAATGACCGCTACTTACACAGCACTATTGCCAGTCACCTGCCACCCAGAAACCCTTAACCAAGAAGTCCAAGCAATAGGCCCTGCAGAAAAGGATTTAATAGATGACATAAAAGCAAAAAACCTGCTTCCTTCTCGAGGAGCAGGTTTTTTATCCAGTATTTTCGGAGTCTTGTTTACCTACAAGGCCTTCTTCGATCAACACTTCTTCAAAAGCCTTCACAACTTGCGGGTCATAATGGGTACCCGAGAGCTTTTTTAACTCATCCAATGCAAATTGGGCATTAAAAGCCTTCCGGTATGCCCGGTCTTCAGTCATCGCATCAAACGTGTCACTGACCGCAATGATTCTTGCTTCAAGAGAGATTTCATCACCTTTTAATCCTTGAGGATACCCGGTCCCGTTCAACCTCTCATGGTGCTGCTCGATAATTGGGTGGATTTCTTCATAGTAAGTACCCTTAATCATCTCCGCTCCATCCCCAGGATGCTTTTTGATGATGGCAAACTCTTCATCTGTCAGACGTCCTGGCTTGTTGAGGATTTCTTCAGGGACGTTGATTTTTCCGATGTCGTGGAGGCTGGCTGCAATATTCAAATTATCCAATTGAGATCTATTTAGCTTGAGTTTTTTTGCAATTCTCATTGAATAATTTGCAACCCTATCACTATGCTTGAAAGTATAACGATCTTTTAGCTCAACTTGTTTTGCAATTTCATATAAAGAGTTAATCTCTTTACTGATATGAAAAAAAGTCTGCTCGGTAAAAATACAAAGCAATTTAACTTCAGATATCACTTTAAAGAAAATTGTTTCTTTTAACCCTTCTGCTGAAAAGTAATCTTCGGTTCCTAGTGTACAGTTAACACCTTGATCTTCAAAAGTTATTTCCCCTGATAGGATAAAATAGAATTCAAAGGCATCAGGATTATCACTCGGGTAAAGATACACCATTCTGCCTGCTTCAATTCGCTGTGTTATGACTTCAACACCTTGACCACGTGATATTAAACTTAGTTCTAACGGGTCAAGAACCACCTTTTCAAGTGAGGATTCTTTGGAACCTATTTTCAAACCTTCCATCTTTACACCCACTTATAAAGAAAATAAGAACAAGTCTTTTTAAACTTGTTCTAAATTTTACTAAAATTCCGTATTTTTAGCATTAAAAATTAAATGCCTACCACTCGAAGTGGATCAATCCAAACCCATCTGTCAGCAAAACGCACAAGCTTCCAGCTACACTCTGCCTGTACACCCAATTTTGCTGCTTTCTCTATTGTCTCAGCTGACATTTCCAATGTTTCGTTGAATACCTTGTCAATGACATCTTCAAGGTCTTCCGTATATTTAGCAGTCTTTTCTTCTGCCGCTTCATTCTTTTTATTTAGTTTTTCTCTCAGCTTAGCAAGCTTTTTATTTAATTTGTTTTCCTCTTTGTCTTCTGCTTCAACTAATTGAGTTGTTAATAGAGTTATTTCATTATTTAATTCCGATATCTTCAGATCAATTTTTTCTCTTTCTTTAATAATTTTCTCATCAATCTTAGCCAATTTCTTTACCAGCTTCTTGAATTTTTTTGCATCATGGCGGTTCATTTCAAGCTCTATTAAAACCTCTCCATGTTCCTCGGTGAGTTCCAGTATCTCTTTTCCTTCTTCGATTTCACGTACTTCCATTAGATATTCTTCCTGAAGCTCATCAGCCTTTTCTACCGCTTTTTCAATCTTTTTATCAATATCCCTATTTGTTTTTTCAATCATTTCCATTGCTTTTGCCTGGTCTTCAGCCTTATTTTCATTAGCTAACGCATTAGAACCTAATCCAAAAAACATAGCACTTGCGATTAACATCGAAAACAGTTTCTTCATCCAATAATCTCTCCTTTAGAGTTTTTATACTTTATCGATAGGCACAAAAAAAGCCCTATCAAAATCTAAAGGGTCCATTGTTCTGCAACTGGCTGGCATTGTATTTATGTACGTTAGCCCCTTTAGCTTTGCGTCCAATTCCTTTCGGAAGAGGTTGCCTTTATTTACTATTCTCTTGTTAATCTTAGTATATAAGGACTTAAGACCTAAGTCTAGTGAAATGATTGTAATATTCTGTCTAGTTTTGGTGAATATTAAAATATTAAAAAATTCACTTCTTAAAATTCCTTTAAGTATACAATTTGTGCAAACTAAAAACCCAATAACTGCTGAAAATCAGCATTATTGGGTCTGGAGTTACGTTTATACCTTTACAGCTATCTCATGGCACTCCATGTCTAATTCGGCAGATTATCATTCAAATGACGATTATTAGCAATATCCTGATTGCCATCTAATAAATGCGTCATACCGCGAACCAGTGAATCATCTTCAAGAAGACTCCAAAGGTGATAGCCAAGGTCTTCTCGCTTCAGTAGTACTTCTTCCAGAACCTGAACCGTTCCGAAGTCATTCAGCTCATGAGCACGTTTAATGGTCTTTCTCATCATGCCCTGGATTTTGATTTCATGTTCCAGGTCATTGCGTAAGAAATCCCTCATTGTATAACGGCCTTCCACTTCATGTTTGATATAAGAAATTTCATGTTGTGTCACAGGATGAGCAGTTGGAACGACCCCCAGCCTTGCCACCCTCTCGCCAACCTCATCAATATGCTTTTCAGTAACATCGATATGTTCATCCAGAATGTGATGGAGACTTCCAAATGACTCAGCTCCTTCCGTCAACCAGTGATGCTTTGTATATTGATGAAGCGCCACATTCAGAGCACAAAGATGCTCATCAAGCATCAACCCCATCTCCAGGCGGGTTTCATAAGGAAGGCTGATACCGCTCCCTTCTTTTCGTGCTGTTCTTGGTTCTTGTCTGAGAATCATTTCATTGGAATGTTGATTTTGATGTCCCGGCATTTTCGGATCAAAACCTGTTTTAGAAAGCTTGAATTCGTCATGCGAGAATCCCTGGTTATCATGCTGTTGCATATCTTATGACCTCTTTTCTGGAAAAATTCACTCCTTTATTGTCCTTGTTTTAAGGCTGTTTTATTCGTTAACTCATGAATATTTTTTTCAATCCTTAGCTTACTTGCCGCCCAATATAAAGTGGCGGGTGATAGCCTAGTCCCTTTTTCTGTGCAAGACATAAAATAAAGGAGAAAGACCGAGGGAGGTGAATAGAGATGTCGAACTATCTAAAGTGGTCAGAGGTCCCATATGCAGGTGAACAGTTTCCCCCTGCAGATCCTGTCACCCCTCTGGCAGGTTCCTGGCCTTTACTTTTTTTACAAGCAGACAAGAAGGGGAACTTTTTTAATCCTAGAGGGAAAAAGCTGAAGCTTCCCATTACACACCCGGAGCAAATTGACTTCGAAAGGGAATTAAAAATTGTTCAAAGAACTTTAACAACACTAACCCCCGCCCAAAAGGAAATAGCTACTTATTATGGCACGGGAGTTCCTACCAAGCAGTGGACTCCTGTCATTGATCGCTTGATTGATGCCTATAATGTAGGACCTACTCAGGCAGCAAGAATCTTGTCTATCTATCACGGAGCGATAAATGATGCTATGATCATTGCCTGGCACTTGAAATATGATTGGGATGTCGCAAGACCCGATCAATATGATGAAACACTTGAAACGCTTCTATGTACTCCACGTTTTCCCACTTATCCTTCTGGTCACGCCGTTATGTCGGGATGTTCTGAAGCTGTATTAAGTTATTTCTTTCCAGGTGAAACAAGAAAATTGCGTAAGATTGCCAATGATAATGCGGTTGGAAGACTATATGCCGGAGTCCATTTCCCTTCGGATAATGACCAGGGGGTTAATCTTGGACGGTACATTGGCAAGGTCATTACAGAAGATATTCAAAAACAAATAAATTCCGATTTCAGGCAAATAGACAAACCTTATAGACACTTTCAAGATGCAGATATTTTCCCTGTGGATTTCAAGCAGTTCATTCCTTATGACTTTGATGACTCTTGTTCTTCACTTTTGCTTAGTGATAATGCTGAAAGAACCGGGCCTGATTATACTTCCAGTGTTCCTAAGCCTTTTTTGACATTTTGATGCTAATAATGGAGGGCGCCGTCCACACAGCGGTTCTTTCCTTTTTCCATATCTTAAACGTGGACAAGCTTTTCTCCTTATTATGTTTGAGACTTTTTTTAACAGGAAGATAAATACTGTAAGACTAAAAAGGGAGGAGAAAACAGATGAAGAAAACTTCAAAGATTTTAGCCCCTGCTTTAGCCTTAGGAATGATAGCTGGAGGAGGTGCAGCTTCAGCTGCCGGTACCTCTGTCACAGTTGAAAAGGGAGACACTTTATGGGGAATTGCACAAAACCATGATAATGTGTCAGTAAACAATTTATATGATTGGAATCCCGGTCTCGATGCCCGCAGCCTGGAAATCGGTTCAGAAATCATGCTTCACGATAAACCTGAATACCCTAATGAAACTTTTCACACGGTAACTCCCGGAGAAACCCTTTGGAGCATCGCCAACCTCCATGCGGGACTAACCTTAGAAGAATTATATGAATTGAATCCTGAAGTTGATCCTTATAGCCTTGTCATCGGTTCAGATGTAAAAGTAAGCCCAAGCTCACGAGAGGTTTTCCATACAGTAAAACCTGATGAGACACTCTGGAGCATTTCAAACCTCCATGCCAATTTGACTCTCGATGATCTTTACGATTTAAACCCTGATATCGATCCTCGCAGCCTTGCCATCGGTTCCGAAGTAAGAGTCCGATAATATAAAAAACCCTGCATCACATTGGATGCAGGATTTTTCATTTCATTAGAGAATAACACCATTTCGGTTCACAACATTTATTCCGCCAGAAGCGGAGATGATACTCCCAGTGATGAGATCAGAGTTCTCATCGCATATAAACCCGATAAGACGGGAAATGTCCTCGCCTGTACCTGATCTTCCAATCGGGGTCCGGTCATCCCTAATCCCTCTTGCCTCTTCGATGGATGACTCTTTCATCTCCCCCCTGATATCTCCAGGGCAAATCATGTTGGCCGTTATACCGTGTTCAGCTTCTTCCAATGCAATGGATCTCGTTAAAGAAACCAAACCAACCTTTGCTGCACTGAAAGCTGAGCGGTATATCCAGCCAGGAGAGTGCTCAGCATCCTGGAAGCCATAATTAACGACCCGGCCGAATTTTTGTTTTCTCATGATCGGAATGGTCAATTTCAAGAAGTGAAAAACAGCTGTCAAATTACCGTTGATCATCTCCTCCCACTCCGCATCGTCATAGTCGATCAGCTTCTTGCGCTCAAAAATATACGGACCGGCATTATTGATCAGATAATCAATACGGCCAAATCGGTTCATCGTCTGCTGGATAATGTTGACGATATCTTCTTTTCTGGTGATATCACCTTGAACAAATAGGAGCTGGTCAAGATAAGGAGCCCACTCCTGCTTTAATTGTTCGACCCTCTCAAAGTCACTTCTGTAATTGACCGTGACCGAACAACCTTTATTGAGAAAATGCTCTGTTACCTTTTTTCCAAGCCCTTTGGAACCGGCAGTGATCACTGCATGTCTCATTTTTCTCACCTGCACTATCGACTTTATCTATTTAGAAGGGTTAGAAATTCCATTCTTGCATCTGCTTTATCAGCATACAATCCCCTGACTGCTGTCGTTGTCGTGGAGGCATTCGATTTCTTGATGCCACGGCCGCACATACACATATGTTTTGCTTCAATAACAACCATCGCGCCTTGAGGTTCTAGAATATCTTCAACAGCTTGGGCAATTTCATTCGTCAGCCTTTCCTGAACCTGAAAACGCTTGGCGTACCCTTCAACCATGCGGCCGATTTTGGATAACCCTGTAATCTTCTTGTCAGGGATATAGCCGACATGGGCTACACCAAAGAATGGCGCAAAATGATGTTCGCACATGGAATAGAACTCGATATCTTTCACCATCACCAGCTCTTTATGCTGAACATCGAATACTTTCTCAAGGTGCGCTTTCGGGTCTTCCCGATAACCTTCTGTGTATTCCATGAAAGCTTTCAGCACTCGGAACGGTGTTTCCTGAAGGCCATCACGGTTTGGGTCATCGCCGCAGATTTCAATCAGGCTTTTGATCCCATCCATATACTGTTGTGCTTTAATAATATCTGTATCTATATCTCCAGAAGTCCCTTTGAACAACTCCTGAAGTTTTTGAATCATGAATTGATTTTCGGTCATTAACATAATAAACCTCTCACTCTCTATTATGAAATAAAACCACAAGCAGAAAACTTACGGTTTCATGTTATACATACTATATCACAAATTAATTCATCCTTTTATACCTTGAGCACTCTTGAAAATCATTTCCAGCTCTATTTACTATTCAGCTGCCTAATCGAAATTATTTTTCCTCTTTAAAGTAACCCTTTAGCCCACTAAAAGGGACTGTCCCTCTTAGCGCGTTAAAGCGTTAAAGACAACTGAAAAAGGTAAATATTATCGGCTCGAACTGTTTATCCTAAAGATAACTTGATTGATGAGGAGAGTTCTTATGAGTACAGATTCTCAAGAGACATACAGAACCTTTTGCAACAGCGAATATGACACCCTGAAGCGAGTCATTCTTTGTGAGCCGCACTATATGACGATCAGGGATGTCATCAATGAGACGCAGAAAAAGTTCAAGGATGAAGGCATACATATAGAAAAAGCCGTCGAACAGCATGGTGAGTTTGTCAAAACATTGAGGGAAAACGGAGTAGAAGTTGCGCTATTACCTTATCATAAAAAATATCATGAGCAGGTATTTACCCGTGATATCGGCTTCACTCTTGGGCAGACAGTCTTTGTCGCCAGAATGGCCAGCCAGGCGAGAAAAGGCGAAGAAGAAGTCTTGAAGCAATGGCTCGACGATGAAGAATTGTCTTATTACAATTTAGCTGAAGACAAGATTGAAGGTGGGGATGTCATCATCGACCGAAACACCATCTATATCGGACTTAGTGACAGAACAACACAAGATTCCGTCGACCATTTGCAAAGCCTCCTTCCAAACTTCGATGTAAAGGGAATCAAATTCAAGGAAGAGTATCTGCATTTGGATTGTGTCTTCAATGTCATCTCACCGACAGAGGCTATCATCTTCCGCGATGCCATGACAGAAGAGGACATTGAATTTTTCAGCTCCCGCTACGAATTAATAGAGGTAACCAAAGACGAACAATTCACCCTCGGAACCAATGTGCTTTCCATTGGAAACAAGAAGGTTTTCAGTCTGCCGGTTAACAAAGAGGTGAATAAACAACTCCGCGACAGGGGCTATAACGTTTTAGAAGTCGATATTACTGAAATCATTAAGTCAGGGGGGTCCTTCCGTTGCTGTTCTCTTCCTATTTTAAGGGAAATCAACCACGACGCCATGGGACATTAAGAACGAAGAGCAGGTTCCTATTCACCTCTATCCAATTCACGACCAGCTGACAGTTGTAATTGAGTATTTAATTCCGCACTCCCTTCTTAAAAAGGGGGTGTTTATTTTGTTGAATTGCACAAAAGGAGGCTTTGTAGAAGATGTCTCTTAAGGCATTTCTTGAAAACATAACGTTAATTGGATATTCTTAAAGCTACAATGATATAAATGAAGGTGTGTGTTCGAATTGCGTATAAATAAATTTATCAGTGAAGCCGGGAAAGCTTCAAGACGAGGGGCAGACAGGCTGATTGAAGAAGGCCGAGTTACCATCAATGGCAAAAAAGCTAAAATCGGCGACCAGGTTGAGCCAGGTGACGATATCAGGGTAAGCGGGCAGCAAATCCGGGTAGCGCGGAATAACGTTTACCTCGCCTTGAATAAACCGGTGGGCATCACCAGTACTACGGAAAAGAATGTAAAGGGCAATATTGTGGACCTCGTGAACCACCCATTAAGAGTATTCAATATTGGCCGTCTCGATAAAGACTCAGACGGGTTGATCCTTCTGACAAACGATGGTGATATTGTCAATGAAATCCTGAGGGCGGAAAACCAGCATGAGAAAGAATATATCGTTTCCGTCGACAAGCCGATCACGCCTGAATTCTTGACTCAAATGTCCGAAGGGGTCAAAATCCTTGGGACCAAAACCCTGCCATGTAAGGTAGAGCAGCTTTCCAAATTTGATTTCAAGATCATCCTGACACAAGGCCTGAATCGCCAGATCCGCCGCATGTGTGAGGCGCTGGGCTACGAAGTGTTCAGACTTCAGCGTGTCCGCATCATGAATATCCATTTAGGGAATCTACCTGTCGGCCAATGGCGGGACCTGACAAAGAAAGAAAAGCAGCAATTATTCCGCGAACTGGATTATGAGCCAAAAGAATGGTGAGCCTTTAAAAATAAATACTATGAAGGTCATGGGCGTTTCATTTCTGTTGGGGATGTACGCAACAAAATGAACCAACCTCTCCGGCCGACAATCAAAAAAATGGTCTATTCTTTAGCGGAGTAGACCATCTTTTCGAAGACCGTTTGAAGTGTGGACCATTCTTAAGGAGAATGAACCATCTTCTCCTGGCATCCTCTAACAATAGGACTATTTCTTAACGAAACGAACCACATTCTTCGGGATTCTGTAAAAATCGGATCATTTTTCTGTGGATATAACCAATTCCTCGGAGCACCCTCGAAAATTTGGGCTATTCCTCTGAGAAATAAACCACCGCCTCAGGACACCCTATAAAACTTAGAACACTCTCCCAAGATGTCCTAGAAATCAGGACCCTCCACAGTATGAATTATTATCCACCGGCCAGCGCCAAAACTACCAAACAATAAAAACTTTCCGAATTTCCTTGCTCCAAAACTTTTTATTCTCCTAGAGGCCTACTTTTTTGGAAAATCGGGTATAGTGGTTTAGGGAAGAAAGGAGGATACTATGGCATTCTTTATGTTTGATGTGGACGGCGTCCTGACGGATGAGCATGCCCAACCGAGCGAGAAAGTTTTACATATCATCGAAAAGCTTTACCAGCAAAACGAACAGCTGGCCTTCATTACAGGCCGGTCAAGAAAGTGGCTGGCAGAAAACATTTTTTCCTCCCTCGATAAAGAGGAGGATTGGTCAAGACTGTACTGTGTTGCTGAGCATGGTGCAATCAAAGGAAAAGGACATGATATCAGCAACTGGCAGCTTGATGAAGATTTTATTATTCAAGATGAGATAAAAGACAAACTGCAAAGAATCAGCAAAAAACCTGACTACAAAGGCCTTATTGAATGGGATGAAACAAAGGAATCCATGGGCACAGTTGAGGCGGTTCACGGTGAGCCGGGAGACGAAGAGCACCTTAAAAAGACAAGACAAGCATTAAAGGTGTACGCAGAAGAAGCTAAAAAAGTCGCCGAAATGCATAACAAAAAGGTCGTTGTCTCTACTTATGGAGTCGATGTAGTCCCGCCTGACCTTTCCAAAAAGATCGGAGCACAGTGGATATTGGAGCAACATTCTGTTTCAGAAGAAACGGTTTATGTGTTTGGGGACAGCCAGGGGGATTTCATCATGGCTGAAACAGCCAGGCAATACGGTGCAAAAGATATAACGTTCTTCTGGGTGGGAGACGGTGATTCCCCTGAAAAAAAGGATGATACTATTACCATTAAAAGCGCCAGTGAGAACTTTGCAGCAGGAACAGAAATTATATTAAAAAAACTATCATAAGAAGGATAGTTATCGCCTTTCATCAGTCCGATAGCCTTTCGATACTCTGGGATTGGAAGCGCTATTCCGAATATTATGTTATAATAATAGAGTTGGATACTCTCAAACTCTAAATTTTTTTGAGAGGTGAAGTATGAGTAAAGCGACACATGTATTTTGGTATGCTTTGGCTATCTCCTTGATAGTCGTCATTTGGGGAGCTGTTGCTCCTGAGAATTTGAATAACTTTTCTTCTAATCTAACTGGCCGTATTTTAAGTGATTTTGGCTGGTTCTACTTGCTGATTGTTATCGCCATTCTTCTTTTCTGTGTTTTCCTCATGTTTTCTAAATTTGGTAAGTTAAAACTGGGAAAGAAGGATGACGAGCCCGAGTTTAGCAAAACTTCTTGGTTTGCCATGCTCTTTAGTGCCGGAATGGGGATTGGTCTTGTTTTCTGGACAACTGCAGAACCTATTTCGCACGCATTTATCAGCAGTCCTATGAGTGACGAAGGATCAAACGAAGCAATAAAAGAAGCGTTAAAATATTCCTTTTTCCACTGGGGCGTCCATGCCTGGGCAGTCTATGGAATTGTCGGACTGATTCTCGCTTATTTCAAGTTTAATAAGGGGGCTCCCGGCTTGATCAGTGCCACTCTTACTCCTTTATTCGGCGAAGAGATGATGAGAGGGGCACTTGGGAAAATCATTGACGTACTTGCTGTATTTGCAACAGTTATCGGTGTCGCTGCAACCCTGGGGTTCGGTTCTGCCCAAATCACAGGCGGACTTTCCTACTTATTTGGGACTCCGAATAACTTTACTGTTCAAATCCTTGTACTGGCCATCGCAACCGTGTTGTTCATCTGGTCTGCCTGGTCAGGAATCGGGAAAGGAATCAAATACTTAAGTAATATTAATATGGGATTAGCGCTATTTCTGCTGATTCTTCTATTCATTGTCGGACCAAGCATGTATATCCTCAATATGTTCACCGATACCCTGGGAAGATACATCTCGGATTTCTTTGATATGAGCTTCAGACTGGCTCCATTAAATGAGGATAATCGCAGCTGGATCAACGGCTGGACAATCTTCTATTGGGCTTGGTGGATCTCCTGGGCGCCATTCGTGGGAATCTTTATCGCCCGTATTTCTAAAGGACGTACAGTTCGTGAATTCCTATTCGGTGTCTTACTGCTTCCATCCGTCGTATGTTTTGTTTTCTTCGCTGTTTTCGGTGTCTCCGCTCTTGAGCTGGAACAACTTGGAACTGCGGCGATCTCTGAACTTACCCTGGAAACATCGACATTCGGTGTACTCGCAGAGTATCCATTAGGATTCTTCATGTCTGTTCTCACCATTCTTGTCATAGCAATTTTCTTTATCACTTCCGCAGATTCTGCTACCTTCGTGCTAGGTATGTTAAGCACAAACGGACAGTTGAATCCTGGTAACTCAGTGAAAATTGGATGGGGATTGATTCAATCAACCATCGCAGCAGTCGTGGTCTATTTTGGCGGAACGCAAGGTTTACAGAACATGCTGATCATCGCAGCCCTGCCATTTGCTGTTGTTATGATTTTAATGTGCGTGTCTTTCTTCAAAGACATTCAAAAAGAAGTCCGTTCACAACGTAAATAAAAATAACAGAAGAGTATCCAATCAAAGCACTGTTTCTACTATTAGGAACAGTGCTTTGTCTTGTAGACGAAGTTTAAGATATAGACCATGCCTATAAGCTTTTGTATATTTAAATTGGGTACTGCCTAGTCAAAAATTGGAGTGGTTATTAGAAATAATTGATTTCGCTGCATGCGCACAACTTCACGTGGCAGGCGGTGCGTCCCCGTTGCAGTACTCCTTCTCCATTAGCTGATTTTGATACGTAAACACTGATTTAAACAAACCCCCACTCCGCTCATAAGGTCGGGGTGGGGGTGTCTATTGTCAGAATGCAGAACCAGTTGGTTCTCGTATTCTGACTAGTTAAATACAATCCTAAAAACTGGGTTAGCTAAGGTGTAATTTTTGGTTTTCTCTCCAAATGAGAAATTTCCTCAGCTTTCTTTTCCTTCGTTTTAAAATGATTCATTTGCATGTCATATTCTTTTCCAAGCTCCTTGACCAATCCATAGCACATGACAAGCACGACAAATGTAAGCGGAAGTGCACTTACGATGATTGCTGTCTGCAGTCCTGTCAGACCACCGGACGCCATCAGCACAAGTGTGGATGCGACCAGGATAATACCCCATACCACTTTAACACTGTTAGCAGGGTTTAATTTCCCGCCTGTTGTGAGCATTCCAAGAACAAAAGTCGCTGAGTCGGCTGATGTGACGAAGAAAGTCGTAATCAGTGCCACAGTCAACACCGATAGAAGCGCTCCGAACGGTAGTTGTTGATAGGTAAAGAATAGAGCCGTTTCTAAGCTTTGGCCTGAAACATCCAAGCCCTCGGCGATCTGAAGGTTTATTCCCGTTCCGCCGAACACAGTAAACCACAAGGTACAGACAAGGGTTGGAACTAATAGGACCGCAATCGTGAACTCACGGATGGTACGTCCTTTTGATACACGCGCAATGAACATTCCCACAAATGGAGTCCACGAAATCCACCAAGCCCAATAGAACACAGTCCAGCCTTGGGTCCATGCAGCTTCATCCGCATTGAAGGGAGATAAACGCAAGCCCATTTGAACGACATTTTGCAAATAGCTGCCCATGGTGGTGGTAAACATGTTCATCAAGAATAACGTAGGACCAAGTATAAGCATGGCAATAAATAATATGACAGCTAACGACATATTGATATTACTTAATAACTTGATTCCTTTTGAAATGCCTGTAGTCGCTGAAACAATGAAAAGTACAGTAATGATCATCATAATGATGAACTGGACAAAGAAGTTGTTCGGAATTCCAATCAGATACTCCAGTCCAGCGTTAATCTGTTGAGATCCCAATCCTAATGATGCAGCAACGCCAAATAATGTTGCAAACACGGCGACAACATCAATTGTCTTACCGATTGGGCCTTTCACCTTTTCACCAATTACAGGATGAAGAGTGGCGCTCATTAATCCAGGCGCACCCCTGTTAAACTTCTGATACGCAAGTGCCAAAGCAACGATTGCATAAATCGCCCAGGCATGCAATCCCCAATGAAGCCAGGTATATCGCATTCCCGTAATTCCCGCTTGTGCCGTCCCGCCATCTCCTAAAGGTGGTGAAGAAAAGTGGGAAATTGGCTCAGAAACGCCGTAAAACAATAAACCGATTCCCATTCCGGCCGAAAATAGCATAGCAAACCAGGTCGGTCTGCTGAATTCGGGTTGTGAATCTTGTTTTCCTAATTTGATTTTTCCATATTTACTGAAAATCATAAACACGGCAAATATGAGGAAAAAGGTGGCGACCAGCTGATAAAACCAGCCGAAATTCTCTAGTACAAATCCTTTTGCTACGTCCATTGCCGATCCCAATTGTTCAGGTAACAACACCCCAATTAGGACAAAAACAACGGAAATTCCTACCGAGATCCTAAAAACGGACCTGTCCATTTGCATCAATCCTTTACTACTTTAATAAATAATCCTATGTACCTAGTACAAATATCTATTAAATCATAATCTGAACAAATAGAAAAACACCTGTAGCTTTCATATTTCGTCAAATTTCGCAATTTTCAACATAGAGATCAGTTTACCCATGTTAGATATACAAATCCTAAGAGATGGTTATGAATGCGCCTTCATTCCCCTTCACAGCTCATTAACTAGCACAATCCAGTATCCTTCTAACGCCAAGGTTTCCAATTATTCTTTTTTTGTTCTTTTCGATATGTTCCAACCTGTTATTTCTCATTTCCTCATTTTCATACTGTATCGGTTATCTGCGTATGTAACTGACCGATTGGAGGTTAGAGTTCTTCATATTCTGAGAGTAACGGACTTCGCCTAATGCTTTCGCTGCCTGTAAATGGGGAGAAGTTCACGCAAGCCAGCTCTATTTTGAGGTGAAAGATATTAAGCTAGCTTTTGAAGCGCTAACAGAAAAGGACGCAACACTTATGGATGAGCCCCATGTCCTCGCTTAAAGGGGACAGCTGAAACGTGGATAACCTTTTATATGGAAATAGAAGGTAATAAGCATCTCTGTGGAGCGAAGTGTTTGCATAACAAAAATAGAGAGGCAGGCCTTAAAGGACCTGCCTCTCTATTACTTATCTTTTCTGCTGTCTGTACAAATCCATCGACTTATATCCTTCCGCTAAGACCGCTTCCATCTGCTGCAGTCGTTTTTCCTGAGTCTCTTTTCTCTTAGCACTGTAGACATAACGGGCCCAATCCTTTTGGTAGCCGTAAGTCAAGTCATTGTAGGCCTGCAATATTTCCACGTTGTTTCTCAAATACTGCTTCAGATCCCCTATGTTCTCAATGTAGTCATCCACACACTGGCTCTTTTTGATGGCAGCTTTTTTCTTTGGAGGCTGTGCTTTCATTCCGATCACGGTAAAAACCTCATTCAAGCTGACCATCCTTGAAAACTTCAAGTTGCTTCCATGAGCGAAGCCTTCTTCATTAAAGTGGTCTTGATTATAGAGACTGTCACGCTCTATATACTGATCATAAACGGGGTTGTTTTTCTTGGGATAGGCAAAATATAAATAACCTTTATCCTTGATCAGCTGTTTATTCACAGCTTCCTTCAAAACCTCATTGAACTCCTCCAGGCTGAAAACAAACGTAAACACCAGGTCGTACTGTTCTTCCTTGACAGCCGAGTCATAAACCAGCTCTTCAAAGTCGTTAACGTCTTGCGGGATATTAAGAATGGCTTTAGATGAGAATTTGTTTAAATTTAACTTCTCAATGATACTTTTCTGCGAATTCGCGTTCATTGAATTACTCCTTTTCTTTTACTCGAGGGAAGCGAAGGGTGACAGTGGTTCCGACTCCCAATTGACTGGTAAATTGAATGGTACCATTATATTTTTCAACAATGTTATAGCAAATCATTAATCCAAGGCCGGTCCCTCTGCTTTTCAAAGAGTAGAAGGGGGTACCCAGAAGGCTGATTTCTTCCTTCGACATCCCTTGGCCTTTATCTTCCACTATGATTTCCACCCTGTCCTTTTTCTTTTCTGCTTTTACCAGAACCGTGGACCCATGTGGAGATGCTTCAATCGCATTCTTAATCAGGTTGATGAGCAGCTGCTTGAATTCAATTGAATTCGCAAATACATAACACTCTTCCTGAACTTGCAAGTCGATATGATTATCATGGAGCAGTCCGTATGATTTCAATAACTCTGTCACATCATCCAATACCACCTGCACTTCCACTCTGCTCAAATTACTTTCCTTCTCAGGTTTAGCAATTGAGAGAAACTGAGAAATCACATGTTCAGCGGTATCCAATTCGTCTATCATAAGAGAAAAGTTCCTCTTATATTGTTTATTCAATTCATTATCTTCTACATAATATTGTAAAAAACCTTTTACGACCGTAAGGGGATTCCTGATTTCATGGGCAACAGCAGCAGCCAGTTGTCCTGTTGTTTTCAGCCTCTCTGCATTCTGAACCTGTTCATAATACACGCGCTGTTTTTGAATCCGCACATTGGTTAAATAGAAAATGAAAGAGATGATCATTTGGCTGCCGATAAAATTGATAATATTGCCTATCATATCCATTTCGATATGAGCGTAGTTCTTCCCCTGGTCAACGAGATAAATATAACTAAAGGTCAAGCTGATAAGAATCCCATTCATAATTATAGAAAAATAAAATAGCTTTTTATCAAAAAACAGGATGGATATAGCTGGTATAAAGCAGAGGAAAATAAACGTCGACCATGTTTCAGGATAAATGAAAAACAGAAGATAAAAATAGGCAGTCGTCACTAATATCAGTAAGATTCTTAAAATCCGGCCCTCAAATTTTGGATACAGAAGCAAACATAGGGCCAGAAGGACAACAAGGGCTGCATGCAGCATATAGCCTGTATCAAAATTTTCCTTCCTTGGATTCGCGACCAATAACCCGGAGGCCATTAGGATAATAATCATTAAGGAAACGCCATAGTATAACTTTTTATTGAAATGAGTATAAAATTCCTTCAATCGTCTCACCGCCTAAATACCGTGATATATGTAACTATCTTACAAATCCAACCTTTAGTCAAACGCTTAAATATTCACTATTTTCTCCCTTCCTAAAAAAAGAAGGACACTCCTTTTTACAATGATGTTGTAATAAAAAAACATAATAAATCCATTAATTGAGAAAGTCACCAAGGGAAGAGGAAAGGTGCTTAAAATAAGGGGAATTTTTTCCGTTAAACTGCAGAATTTAGCTGGGAAGAGGTAAATAAGGGAAGAATCTTCCGTTAAACATGCTCAGTAACCCCATTTTCATGTTTTTTAAGTTAATAGCGGAAAACTCTTACCCTATTTGACCTATTTTTCTCGACTTTTCTTTAATAAGGGACATTTCTTCCCTTATTATATAAGCTCATGGTAAGAAAACTTTTATGGTCCTTGATTTATTGTGGAGGGTGCCAGGTATAAGATTTATCCAACTAATGAAGGGCTTGTTTTATCATTTTTCAATCAGTGTGAAATGCTAAGAACCAGTTAACCATAATGGATATAATTCGTTAAGATTTATTTATACCATTCCCATGTGAATTCCCCACGTAAATCAAAGTACTGTAATTCAGTGCTGCGATTATAGAAACAAGAGATGCTGTAAAAATCCATAAAAAAAGCATACGAATAATGGTGCAGATTCGTATGCTAAAGACTATAAATTTTTATGGTCTGTACCTCTAAAGTGAACTACTTACATTTTACCAGGGGTGTCCTTCTTTTTTAAAACATTTGCACAGATTATTATCTGCCTTCCAGTCTGCTGATGCGGTCATCCAAATCAGGATGTGTAGAGAAAATAGGGGATTTTCTTCTTCCGCTGATTTTTAATGTTGCGACGGCTGTATCCCTTTCCTCAACAACACGGTTGGAGTAAGCTTTCAGCATACGCAGGGCATGCACCATTTTATCCTTCCCGGCAAGGTCTGCCCCGCCCCTGTCAGCATGGTATTCTCTGTGACGGGAATAGGCGAAGACAACTAAGCTTCCGAGGATCGAAAAGACAATCTGGAATACGATCACGGCGATGAAATGGACGATTGGCGCCATATCTTCTTTTACAAAACGGGATGCAATCCAGGCTGCAATTCTCGCAAGGAAAACCACAAATGTATTGACGACCCCTTGCAGTAAGGTCATCGTTACCATATCACCGTTTGCAATATGTGCAACTTCGTGGGCAATGACACCTTCCACCGCATCGTCATCCATTTCACGCAACAGTCCTGTTGAAACAGCAACCAAGGAGCGCTTCTTTGATGGGCCTGTAGCAAAGGCGTTTACTTCTGGTGAATCGTAGATACCAACTTCAGGCATATGCATTAAGCCAGCCGCCTTGGACAAGCGGTGAACTTTTTCAACTACCTCTTGTTCATGAGCTGATAAAGATTTATTCGGATCCAATACCCTTACATTCATCATTTTTTTGGCCATCCAACGGGACATAGCCAGTGAAATGAATGATCCAGAGAAACCAATAATGGCACTGAATACAAGCAACGCTCCTAAGTCGATGTTGCCTTGAGGATCAATATAATTACCTGCTCCTGTGACAGAGAAGATAATGCTAATCGTTAGCAATACGAGTATATTCGTCAAAAGAAAATAGAAAATTCGTTTACCCATTGTATCTCCCTCGCTTTTTCAAGTTCAAATGAACTTGTATATGAACCTATTATACGATTTTCTCATTTGAATATCAATCTTATTCTTTCTTCAGCAAACCACTACTGTTGCCGTCCTTATGACTCTGAAGGATTGACTGAAGCCCTCTCAACCATTACGATAAAGGGACATTGGAGAAAATTTGGAAGGGCAGGAGTGAAGAACGTGGAAGCCTTCAAACTATCCAGAAAAAATATGGCCGATTTACTTTCCTCATTAAATCGCTCAACGGAGATTACACCTTTGATGGTGCTGCAGGAAGCATGGTCCTCCGCCCATGAAGAAGAAATGAAGAATGGAAAAGCATTAAAAGCATTTATCTCAACAGAAATGCCGTCCATATTTCAAAAATTTTTTAAAACAGAAAGCGTGGAATTTGGATTCTCTATTAATGAGATCGTTTCCCTGGGAAACCAGATAGAATTTACCAACCTATCACCAAGCGCTGTCCAAAATTGGGTGAAACGGGATATTAAAGAGCTGATAGGTTCACCCCAACTTGGGAGGAAGTATACAATTGACCAGGCCGCAATCCTCTTTATCGTCGAGGACCTTAAAGCCGCTTTGGACTTTGAATCAATACGAAAACTCCTGACGTTGATATTCAACAACCCCGAAGACCGGACTGATGACATGGTTAGTCCAGTAGATCTATACTCCGCCTATGCATCCGTTTTTGATAAATTGCATCACCATACAAAACCTGGCATTATAGATACCTCCCACAGGTCGCTGAATGGATGTACCGACAAAATAATTAAAGAAGAGTGCCTCGAATTAATACCTCTTTTCAACGGTTTGAGTAAAGAAAACCAAGACATCGTTCTGAATGTCCTGATAGCCTCTGCTCTTACTGTACAATCCGCTTATTATCAATCACTCGCAAAAAAATATGTTGGGGCAGCCTTGTTTTTGACAGGGCTCTAAAAAAGAGCCGTCCTGAAAGAGGCTGGGCATTTGCCCAGCCTCTTTTCTTTGTTTCCAGCAATTATAAATGTTCCTTCTTAGTGGATATCCCTCTTCTTAAACCTTCCTCCGCGGACCTCATTAATATCTGCTACTGCCAGGAACGCCGTCGGATCAAGTTCTTCGACTATGGATTTTAATTTGGCCTCCTCAAGTCTCGTCACGATGCAGAAGATGACTTTCTTATCATCCCCTGAATATCCGCCTTCTCCTTTAAGGTACGTGACACCGCGCCCCAAACGGGCAAGGATGGCATCGCCGATTTCCCGGTCTTTATCGCTGATGATCCAGGCGGATTTTGATTCGTCAAATCCATCTATAACAATATCAATTGTTTTAAAGGCGATGACATACGCTAGAACCGAATACATTGCCCTGTCCCAGCCGAGCACAAAACCACCCCAGGCAAAAATGAATACATTGAACAGCATGATGAACTCGCCAACTGAAAAAGGAAATTTTTTATTCAAAAGGATTGCGAGGATTTCACTTCCGTCCAGCGCCCCTCCAAAACGGATGACCAGCCCCACTCCTGCACCCAGTACGATTCCGCCAAACACGGTGGCAAGCAAAACATCCTGTGTAAATGCCGCGACCGTATGGAGATAGTTGGTGGCAAGCGAAAGAACCGCAATCCCGAAAACAGTCGATATGGCAAATGTCTTTCCAATCTGTTTATAGCCTAAAAAGAAAAACGGGATATTCAAAAGGAAAATGAATACACCAAGTTTTATGCCGGTGAGATTATATAGAATAATCGAGATCCCGACAATTCCCCCATCCATGATCATGTTCGGTACCAAAAATACTTCAATTCCCAAGGCCATTAATATAGCACCTAATAGAATGAAAAAGGTTCGTTTAATCACTTTCTTTGTACTTAACTTCTGATGTTTGAGTTCTGTTTGTATTTGCTGTTTTATGGATTCATCGTTCAACTTCTACTCCTCCATTATTCATTAATGTGTAGCATTTCCTTCAGTTCCCTTTTGCTGTTTCTTGAAACAAGGATATACAGGATGTCACCTTTTTGAATGACCGTTTCTCCATAAGGGGTAACCAGGTCGGCACCGCGAATGACTGCGTTGATTAAGACGTCTTTTGGAAATGAGATATCTGCAAGGCTCTTGCCAACAATCGGCATTTCCTCATTCACTTCAGCTTCCAGGATCTCCGCGTCTGCTTTTCCTATGGATATCAGTTCAAGTGAATGGGCAGGTTCCGCCTTAGTGGAACCCGTTAATCCCAGTTTTGCTGCAAACTTGGAAATGGTAGATCCTTGGATCAAGGCTGAGGTCAATACGACGAAAAAGACGACATTAAAGATCATCTGGGAATTTTCCAATCCCGCAATCAACGGAAAGGTTGCAAGGACAATCGGAACAGCACCCCGGAGGCCAGCCCATGATAGAAATATCTTCTCATTCAGCTGATAGTTCATCTTGATCATAGAAACAAAAACAGCTATCGGTCTTGCCACGAAAATTAAGATGGCAGAAAGCAATAATCCTTTTCCGACAACTTCCCAAGTAAACAACTGTGCAGGAAAGACGAGCAATCCCAGGATGACAAACATCAATATTTGCATCATCCACGCAAATCCTTCATTAAACTTAAAGATTGAATGCCTGTAGGTCAATTCTTTATTCCCTATTACCATTGCCGCCACATAAACAGCCAGTAGGCCGCTGGCATTTAAAAGGTCGGTGATACTATATGCCAACAGTGCGAATGCCATAGTGAAAACAGGATATAAACCGCTGGAGTCCAAGTTGATTCTGTTAATAAAGAAAGATCCTGCCTTTCCAATAATTATTCCGAGCAGAAGTCCTATCCCCATCTGCCAAAAGAACGAGCCGGCTAATAGGAAGTAGACGGGTTTATCAACCGTCAATAATTCTATAAAAAAGATTGTCAGGAAAACAGCCATTGGATCATTGGTTCCAGATTCAACTTCTAAGATCGAACCGAGTTTCCCCTTGACGTTCTTACCCTTCAACACAGCAAAGACAGCCGCTGCATCAGTGGACCCCACAATTGAACCAAACAGAAATCCCTCAAGCCAGGAAACCCCCAAAATCAATTTAGCAGCAACAGCCACAACGGTGGTGGTAATCAAAACACCTGCTGTAGCAAGTGATAAAGCTGGCTTCGCTACTGCTTTCACTGTAGAAATCTTTGTTTGGAGTCCTCCTTCAAAGAGGATGATAATGAGGGCAAGTACACCGATCATCTGAGTAAGCCGTGCATTATCAAAATAGATGAACCCTAAACCGTCACTTCCTGTAATCATTCCAACTAATATAAACAGAACAAGGGCCGGGACTCCCAGGCGGGTTGAAAACTTGGTGGTTATAACCCCTGCGCACAATAACAAAGCGGTCAGCAGAATAAAATAGTCTGAGTTTACCAATAATTCTTCCATATTGGTTGTGACTCTCACCTCTTTCTTGTATAGATGGCTTTTCGTATAGGTTGCTGCTTTCGGAAGATCACAAGAGGCGGATTTTCTGGGAAAGCATCTCGACTTATAAGGGTTTTCTCTGTGAATTTTGCTTATACTTTTGAAATTCAGTCAGCAACAAAGTTTTTAACGATAGTCTTATAAATTCACGTCCACTTTAATTGGACCTTCAGTGTATGGATCAATATCAATATAGTTCAGGGTGTCTGATGGTGTAGAATGATTGAAGATGTTCTGCAGGATGGATAAGGCAATTCCTTTTTTATAAGCGTGATATCCAAATGTCTTCCGTAGTGTATGGGTGCCTATTTTCCCCTCTATTCCTGCTTCCTGTGCCGCTCTATTGATAATACGGTAGGCTTGCTGGCGGGTGATGGGCTGATTGTTTTTCCTGGATCGAAACAGGTAGTCCTCTTCGTCCAATAGACAGTTGTTCAGGTAGTCTATCAATGCGTGTCTGACGATCTTATTTAAGTAAAAGGCCGTATCTGTTCCCGGCGGAGCAAAAAACTCTTCTACCGTACCTTCTTTATGGATGTCTTTCACTTTTACATAAAGCAGGTCACTTATGCGCAGCCCCGTGTTTATTCCAAATATAAAAAATAGGTAGTCTCTCTTTGAATGTTGATATAACCATTTTTTTATTTTGATAATATCTTCCACATCTCTGATTGGCTCAACAAACTCCATAGAAATCCTCCATAATGTTACTTAATATATATTATAGAGCTATTTAGTTACATGACAAAATAATATGATTTCTGCCGGACTAATAGAACTTGCAGTCAGCTGCTTCTGATGAGGCCAAAGAAAAGAGGCCGTTATACCGGCCCCTCTTTTCAAATTATGGTTTAATCTTCTTCCAGCTTTCCACATCAGCGGAAATGTGCGATCTCCTGCAGGACGTCCGATTTCAGTACTCAGCACAGCGTGACGGGCAACTGGAGAGAAAATAACTATCTTATTCGGATAGCAAGAATACAAATGAAGATCCATACAGAAATTGTTTCACGTGAAACAAGAAACGGACCCTTTAGTCAGAGTCCGTTTCTTAATGAAAATTATTCATTACCTTCTTGTGGAGATGAGTCCTTAGCAGGAGCAAACCATCCAAGCAGTGCAATCGCTATTAAGATTCCGTAGAAGGTAATCGTCCAGCCTGCACTATGAGGGAAATGGTAATCAAGTACCCCAATGTCCTCATGGGCAAGGGTAATGACAGCTAGCTTCACACCCACCCATGCCACGATCGCATAAGCTGTTGTTTCCAAAGCCGGCCGTTTCGAAAGTAACTGTACAAACCATGTGGCTGCATACTTAATTAAGACCAGTCCGGCAATACCTCCTAGGACGACGACGATGAACTTACCGGCATCCATGCCTCCAAAGTCACCAAGGCCTGAAGCAGGCAAGCCAAGAGCTAGGGCAACAGCCGCAAGGATAGAATCAATGGCAAACGCAAGGTCGGCTAAACCAATTTTACCAACTGTCGGCCAAAAGCCTTTCCCTCTTGCTTCCTCTTCTATTTCCTCTTCAATATTCTCATTTTCTTTACCGAATTTGGCGGTAATCAGGTGTTTACCTCCAAGGTAAATCAGGTAAGCAGCTCCGATGGCCTGCACCTGCCATACATTTGCGATAAATGAAATGGCGAAAAGCGCTCCAAACCGGAAAACGAACGCCATAATGATTCCGTAGCTGATTGCTTTTTTCTTCTGGTCATCCGGTAAATGTTTTGCGATAACCGCGAGAACAAGTGCGTTGTCAGCAGAAAGTAATCCTTCCAAACCAATTAAAATTAATAATGCCCAAGCATATTCAAGCCAGATCGACTCCAAAATACCTCTCCTTCCTCTAAACCAAAGTATTTGCAGTAAAGGTCTGGCTAACAATGTAAATTGCCAATAAAGCCGGAGGTTGTCCCTCGTGATGACGACATTTATTGTACAGCTACTCCCCTTTACTTCTATATAATGCTAATAAATTTTTCAAAAGTCAAAAAAGAACTGATCTATCATGGAAAATTTCTTATCTACGCTTTTTGCTCCGCTTATTTTAACCTTGGGCTCTAGTATCTATTCCTTTTTTCCGTTGTTGTTAAACTACAGGTATAGCGGCACGACCCTGAAAACAGCCTTTCCCTCGTCTCCAAAATTAGGCTCATTTCTTTTGTATACTCAGTGGGATCCAGGGAAAAATGAAGCTATCTTGAATGTCTGAATAAAGGAGAATCTTTATGGAAAAAGAAAAGGATCCTGGATGTCAGGAATTCGATTACATGAATCACTTCCTGATTGACCAGATCAACAGGATTTCAGTGCAGGATCAAGAAAAACAGATGAGGGAAGAATTAGAAAATAATGACTCCTCCTGAAGAAAAGAACCTTTTATCTTTTGGGGAGGTGTTATCTACAGGGTATAAGTGTAATGTGAATTGATTTACATTGTCACAGCAGGAAAGTATTGTTTTTTATCATTTGAGACCTTCTCTTTTGAGAAAAATACCGTTTTCTGTTATTTTAGTTGTGTGAGGAAAATCTTTCTTAATTTTTCAATAGTTTAATCACTTAACAAGGCTAAATGGCTTAAAGTCTATGACTATCATTGAAAAAATTAAGAATCAGGTTTCATTCTTGACAAAGTAAACGGTCTATATAATAATTTATATTTGATTAGAATTATTATAAAAAATTAACTATATTCAAGGAGGAAGATTTACTATGTCTCTTATCGGTTCTGAAGTAAAACCATTCACAGCACAAGCTTATAAAGATGGAGAATTCATCGAAGTAACAGAAGAAAGCCTGAAAGGGCAATGGAGCATTTTCTGCTTCTATCCTGCAGATTTCACATTCGTTTGCCCGACTGAGCTTGAAGATCTTCAAAATAACTATGATGAACTTAAATCACTAGGTGTAGAAGTTTACTCTGTTTCTACTGATACACATTTCACACATAAGGGCTGGCACGACAGCTCAGAAACAATCGGTAAAATCAAATACGCGATGATTGGTGACCCTTCTCAAAAAATCACTCGCAACTTTGAAGTACTGAACGAAGAAGAAGGTCTTGCTGACCGCGGAACATTCATCATCGATCCAGATGGTGTTATCCAAACGGTTGAAATCAATGCTGGCGGCATCGGCCGTGATGCAGATATTCTAGTAAGCAAAATCAAGGCTGCACAATATGTAAGAAAGAACCCAGGCGAAGTTTGCCCGGCAAAATGGCAAGAAGGTTCTGAAACACTTAAGCCAAGCCTTGACCTTGTAGGTAAAATCTAAGGAGTTGGATTAAATGTTACTCGATGCAGATATTAAAGCACAGTTAGCCCAATATCTTGAATTGCTGGAGGGCGACATCCTGCTTAAAGTGAGCGCCGGGTCTGATGAAACTTCCCGTGATATGCTTGAGTTAGTGGATGAACTGGCTACCATGTCATCACACATCAAAGTGGAACACGCTGAGTTAGAGCGTACCCCAAGCTTTAGTGTGAACCGTATCGGAGAAGATACCGGCGTAACCTTTGCTGGTATCCCTCTTGGACATGAGTTCACTTCATTGATCCTAGCCCTTCTGCAAGTGAGCGGAAGAGCTCCTAAAGTCGATGAGAGTGTGCTTGAACAAGTTAAGAACCTTAAAGGTGAGTATCACTTTGAATCATACATCAGCTTGAGCTGCCACAACTGTCCAGACGTAGTGCAGTCCCTTAACCTGATGAGCATTTTCAATGAAGGTATCACGCATACCATGATTGACGGTGCTGCGTTCAAAGATGAAGTAGAGAGCAAAGAGATTATGGCCGTACCGACTGTTTTCCTTAATGGAGAAGAATTCGGCAGCGGACGCATGTCACTTGAGGAAATCCTCGGCAAACTGGGAGGCGGTCCTGATGCGGCTGAGCTTTCCGGCAAAGATCCCTACGATGTCCTTGTAGTAGGCGGAGGACCTGCGGGTGCGAGTGCTGCCATTTACACAGCGCGTAAAGGCATCCGTACCGGTATTGTCGCTGAGCGCTTCGGCGGGCAAGTCATGGACACGTTAGGCATTGAGAACTTCATCAGTGTCAAACAAACAGAAGGACCTAAGCTTGTTGCCAGCCTTGAGGAGCATGTTAAAGATTATGGCATCGACGTCATGAATCTCCAGCGTGCAAAACGTCTTGAAAAGAAAGATATGATTGAGCTTGAACTGGATAACGGGGCTGTCCTTAAGAGTAAGACCCTTATCCTTTCAACTGGGGCACGCTGGCGCAAAGTCGGAGTACCTGGTGAAGAAGAGTTCAAGAACAAAGGCGTCGCTTACTGCCCTCACTGTGACGGCCCGTTATTCGAAGGAAAACACGTTGCGGTAATCGGCGGTGGAAATTCCGGTGTCGAAGCGGCAATTGACCTGGCCGGTATCGTTAAGCACGTAACAGTGATTGAATATAATTCTGAGCTGAAAGCGGACGCTGTATTACAGGACCGCCTGTACAGCCTTCCGAATGCAACAGTTATTAAAAACGCTCAAACTAAGGAGATTACAGGTACTGATAAAGTAAATGGTCTCACTTATATTGATCGTGATACAGAACAAGAACAGCACATCAACTTAGAAGGTGTCTTCGTTCAAATCGGCCTTGTCCCGAACACAGATTGGTTAGGCGATGCACTTGACCGTAACCGTATGGGTGAAATTGTAGTCGATAAGCATGGTGCTACAAGCATGCCTGGAGTATTTGCCGCAGGAGACTGTACGGACAGTGCTTATAAACAAATCATCATCTCTATGGGATCGGGTGCAACTGCAGCCCTCGGTGCATTTGACTACCTAATCCGCAATTAATAATTAAAAGCCGCTTCTGGAATTCCAGAAGCGGCTTTTTTGTCCCTATATACAAATGTTGCTTTTAATCTTTGTATCAATACCTTTTATGCAGTCCACAAGTACTCTGGAATCCAGCTTCTACAAAAAAGAATCTTCAACCTGAAAACAGATCAAAGATTCCCTATTTGTTTATGATGTTGAAATAATCAGCTTGTTACCTTTTCATTAATGGATTCTTTGTCCAGGGATTCAACTAAAGAAATTCTGTTTTCATCCAGTTTAAGTGTTTCTGCAGTGGAAGCATGGATCTCCCTGAAAAACTCTGGATTTTCCACCAGCGATACGCCATAAGATGGCACCATCTCTTTAATTTTCGGTGTCCACTTGTCCATATGCTGCGGGAAGCACTTTTCCAGCACCTCTAACATGACATGGACCGCTGTAGATGCTCCTGGAGAAGCACCTAGTAAAGCTGCGATAGACCCATCTTCAGCACTTACCACTTCCGTACCAAACTGAAGAGTCCCTTTTCCGCCTGCCTCTGTATCTTTGATGACTTGGACTCGCTGGCCAGCTACGACAATATCCCAGTCCTCATTCTTCGCATCTGGAATGAATTCTCTTAATTCATCCATGCGCTGTTCATGAGATAATGTTACCTGCTGGATCAAATATTTTGTCAATCCCATCTCTTTTGCACCTGCCGCCAGCATCGTAAGGACATTATTTGGCTTAACAGAGCTGATTAGATCCATATTTGAACCTGTTTTCAAAAACTTCGGTGAGAAACCTGCAAATGGACCAAACAGCAGGGATTTCTTGTTATCGATATACCTTGTATCAAGATGGGGAACAGACATTGGAGGTGCCCCGACCTTGGCTTTACCGTACACTTTCCCGTGATGAAGAGCGGCAATCTCAGGTTTGTTACATACTAAAAATAGGCCGCTAACCGGGAAGCCCCCGATACGCTTCGACTCTGGAATTCCTGTTTTCTGAAGTAAATGCAGACTTCCGCCTCCGCCACCGATAAAGACGAATTTAGCTGTATGATATTCAATGCGGTTATTTTCCATATCATGAACTTTCACTTCCCATGAACCATCACTGGTGCGCTTGAAATTCTCCACACTATGCTTGTAATTGACCTCTACATTCTGATTCTTCAAGTGATCGAACAGCATGCGGGTCAAAGCACCAAAGTTAACATCCGATCCGGAATCGATTTTGGTAGCCGCAATCGGTTCTTCCGATTTTCGTCCGTTCATGATGAGCGGGATCCATTCCTTCAGCTTTTCAGGATCATTCGAAAACTCCATCCCCTGAAACAGCGGGTTATTTGAAAGCGCTTTAAAACGATTTTTTAAAAAATTGACATTACTTTCCCCTTGAACCAGACTCATATGAGGAATTGGCATGATGAATTCCTGCGGGTTCTGAATCAGGTTGCTGTTAACAAGGTAGGACCAAAACTGTCTTGAAAGCTGAAACTGCTCATTGATTTTTACTGCTTTCGTGATATCGATCGATCCATCCGCTTTTTCAGATGTGTAGTTAAGCTCACATAATGCGGCATGTCCTGTACCTGCATTATTCCATTCATTCGAACTTTCTTCACCTGCACTGGCAAGCTTCTCAAAAACTTTAATTTCCCATTCCGGAGCTAATTCCTTCAATATCGACCCTAGTGTTGCACTCATGACTCCGGCACCGATTAAAATAACGTCTGTTTTCTTCTGCACGCTGCTCATGATTACTTCCTCATCCCCTATATTTGAAAAATGATCAAGGCGCTATTGCTTAAGTGTTCCATAAACATGAGCGCCACCGTTTCACATACCTATACTCTATCCATCTCAATTATATCTTATTCTATTATAATAATTTTTCAAATTAAAAAAAATACTATTGTCTGATAATTATAAACTATTTTAGGCCGCTTGTAAAAAGATGATAAATTTAAAAGTGTCTTTCTAATGATAAAAACTAAGATATACATACACAAGATTCTTACCAGTTATAAAAGGACGGTTTCACTATTCCAGGAAGCGAATAAAAAAGGACTATTTCTAGCCCTAACATTACTGAGCCCTGGTTAATATTAAATTTTGCTTTTTATTTATATTATTATATAGATAACCCCGATTAGTTTTTATTTTCCCTTTGATGAGTGATGAATCTATTAGTGTTGCGGAATTTAAAAATGCTTCATCTCCCGCCCTAGTTCTTAGCTTGAATAAAGCGTCCACGACAGTTGGATGGAAATCGGTACCTCTGCAACGGCTGAATTCAGTCATCGCTTCTTCGACTGTCCGCTCTTTCTTGTAAGATCGGCTGGAAAGTATAGCATCAAGAGTGTCTGCAACCCCTAATACGTGAGCACCCAATGGGATTTGCTTTTCTACCAGGCTTCTAGGATAGCCGGAGCCATTATATCTTTCATGGTGCATCCCTACCAACTCAGCTACCTTAGACAGCTTTGGAATGTCTGAAAGGATTTCTTCCCCTATCACAGGGTGTTTCTTCATAATTTCATACTCTTCCGAAGTGAGTCTTCCTTCTTTGAATAAGATTTCTTCAGGAATAGAAATTTTTCCTATATCGTGCAGGAGACCAGCTATCCTAATTGTCTCAATTTCTTCCTCATTAAATTTTAGCTCTGTAGCCAAAGCTACTGCATAGTTGGACACCTGCAAAGAATGACCGTAGGTATACGGATCTCTTGCGTCTATCGTAGCCGTTAAAGTCATGATAAACTCATCCAGCGTTTGGTCTAATGCTTCTGCTAATTTTTCCATATTTCTATTGCTGCTTTCCAACTCCATAATTCGTTCATTAGCATAATGAGCATTATTCCTAAAACTGTATAGAACAATACCTATTAAAATAGAAGTGGGTATAAAAGCAAATATTCCATTTTCCTTATAAAAATATCCCTGTATACCTCCGATAAAGGAAAATAAAATAAAATGGTGCAGATGCGGCATTATCATATTATTGACTAATTGCATAAAGTTCTTTTTAGTGACAAGATTTAATAAGACTAGGTTAATAGTACAGTTTACGATTAAATATATGAGGGGAATTACGAGCAGCTCAAATAGATAGCTGCTACCAGAAAGGATATGCACTTCTTTTAATGATTTATAAAACAAATAGGTGATAGTCATGGATGATAAATAAGAAAAAATATTATAGAAAACTTTAATTAGAGGTAACCTTTTCGGATATAATGAGCAAATTATACCTCCAATTAAATTAACAATAATGGCATCTGTAATACCACTTCCCGCTAATACCGAAATACTCACTACAAGAGACCATGAGATTTTCACATACTCTTTAGAATCATAAAGAATGACTGGTATTTTATACGCTTCTCCTAAAATCATTAATAAGATAAACAATGGTAAAGTAAGCATGTGCATGGATGAGGGGTCAAACCAAAGGAGTGAGAAGGAGATAGATATTGCAGCCAGTATGAATATATAGATTTTAATAGACAGTTGCATTACTCTCTCCCTTTCTATTCTCTATAGGCTTGTCAGCTAAATCTGGATGCAACTTACTATTACCATACAATTGGACCTGATTCCTTCCATTTCTTTTTGCTTCATAAAGTGCCTCGTCCGCTGACTGAATAAGAGTTTGAATATCCTCTGCGTCAGCTGGGAAACTGGCCACTCCCAGACTAATACTTAGCGGTATTTTTTCACCTTCTTCACTTAACAAGTTTATGTCTTCAATTTTCCTTCTGACATCCTCAGCATGTCGGGCGGCTTCATCCTTAGTCGTACTTGGGAGGATCATAACGAATTCTTCCCCTCCGAATCGTGCAGAGAAAAACCGGTTCTGTTGGCTATCCTTAAATACCTTACCAATGGCTGTGATCGCTTCATCCCCAGCTGCATGACCAAATTTGTTATTAACATCACGTAAATAATCCATGTCCCCAAAGATTAATGTCAAGGGTTTACCTGATTTTTTACATAATAGATAGAGCTCATTTATCTTCTCATCAAAAAACCGATAATTATAAATTCCTGTCTTCTCATCGATGTAGATCAATTGAGCTTTATTGGCATTTTGCAATAATTTTTGCAAAAATAGCACGGGGAAAATAAAGAAAAGTAATAAATAAGGGTTAAATAGATACGTTATGGCAAGTATTGAGCCGGTGATAATTAAAATCCCTTCCATAAGAATAGTATCCTTCTTAATAGCAGGGGCATGCTTCCATTTTATTCTTTCATCTAGGCTTATCAGTGTATTAATCATAACCACTTGAATAAATCCGAAAGTAATTGCTTTGATAAACAAGGCGAGTGTAAATATAAACTCAGGATTAAAGTTGAATGATAGAACTACGCTAAATAGGATTTGTGCCAACAGTCCAGAGATAATAGCATTAGAGGCATTAAAATCAGGACCAAGGAAAGGCTCTGGGTGTTTCTTTAGTAATCGGTCAACTATGTTAACAAAACAAGAAATGATGATAACCAACGCAAACTGAGGAAAGGGGAGTACAACGAGTGCAGCAAACTCAAAAACACAACCAACTCCGGCTGAAATCTTTGAATCCACGAATCGGAACAGCCCACCGTGACGTGCTACAGCCACTAATATAAGCCATATTACAAATGTCGGAATGGACTCCACTGATATTGGGTCTCTTTCGGCAATCAGATAAATGGTAGCGGCAACTGCTAATATATTACTGACCCATATGAAAGCAATTGCTTGTCTTGGATGCTTCTTCTTCACAATCCATCACCCTTTTACTTAATAGATTTTTTCGAAATCCGTTTTAAATCGACTTTTTAAATCAGGATATAATAGGAATAAACAGCGCCCCTTTTACAAGGGGCGCTTCTCATTAATACTCGAAATTATTAGCCCACGATATGTTGGCCCATGAGATGTTAGCCCACGAAATATTGGCCCATGAAATGTTAGCCCATGAAATATTGCTAAAAGAACCATTTTCATCCGCTAACGGATTTAGCAAAGGAGATATCTCATAATTTTGGGATACATTTTGAGGAATTTGACTCTTATCAAAGAATACCGCCGCATCAGCTCTAACCATTCCACCCGTTCCAGATGGCTGATATGCATATTCTCTTGTTGTGTTTTTAAGAACCCATTTTACTTGATCCGGCGTTAAATCGGGATTAACTTGCAGCATCAAGGCAACAATTCCACTTACCACTGGAGCAGACATAGAGGTACCGCCCATTCTAAAGTAAGATTTGTCGACAATATTGCCTGGTCTTATATCCCGGATTGTTCCTTTTGGCATATAGGCGACAATTTCAGAACCAGGAGCAACAACTTCTGGCTTGGAATGTCCGTCCAGTGTAGTTCCGCTCGCAGACCAACTCTTTAAAGAATCATCGACTAAGTCCTTTGTACCATTATCATCAACTGCACCAACCGTAATTACGTGAGGATCGTTTGCAGGAGCATAGCAGACTGAACAATCTGTGCCGCCTTTATTACCAGCTGACACTACCACTACAATTCCGGCTTTCCACAATAACTGAACAGCAGCATTAGTTGCACTTTCCTTATAACTTTGTTTAGTCGCTATTTGATTGGAAATATTCACAACTCGGATATTATATTTCTCATGGTTTTCATAAATCCATTGCAAACTGTCCACCAGATTCTTTTCACCGGTTCTTCCTTCATCGTCACTAATCTTTACATTCACAAGATTTACACCTGGGGCAACACCAACATATTTACCACCACTTTGACTCCCATCTCCGCCAATAATTCCGGCAACATGTGTTCCATGGCCGAAGAAATCTGACATCTGATTTGTATCAGCGAACTTCTGATTGGCAATGATTCGGCCACTAAAATCTGAACCATTTCCTTCTGCTATACCGCTATCTACAACTGCAACAGTTACACCTTTTCCTGTGTATCCTTTTGACCATACTTTTTCTGCTGAAACAGCTTCATTATAGGCATTAACTACAAGCTTACTATCCGGAACAGAAGTTGACTTAGACTTGGCTGTTTCCACTTCTGAATTCTCATTTATAAACATAACATGCGGATTAGTTGCCAACATGTGCACTTTAGCAGGAACCATTTCTACCGCCAAAGAATTAATGAACCCCCATGTCTTTAATACTGTTCCTCCCAATCTAGAAACATCGTTAGCTACACTTTCTATATTTCCTGTGCCTGCTTTAACTCCAATGATGAATTCTTTTGTACTATTTACTTTCTCAACTACACTAATCTCATTTGTTGCTTGCGCATTATTGTTGGGCAATGGCGCAATAAAGCTGCCGATAAGCAAAGAGCTTACTAAAATAGATGATACAAATTTCTTCACACTTATTTCCTCCCGTTAACAGTATTTTGTCGAAGTCATTCTTAACTCGTCTTTTCTGATGCTCCCATTCCTCCCACCTAGGTTTTTTATTCATGCAGGACCGCTGTTGTAGTCAATAAAAAAGAGGGCTATTCAGAGAATAGCCCTCTTCAAGCCATTCGGTAACCCAGCCATCTTGGATTGCTCTAGCAATCTTTAGATCTGTGGTTTTGCGTCCTTGCCTTTCAGCAAGTTTGCCTTTTCGTTAACTATTTTGATTAATTTGGAATAGTTTAAAATCACTAACTATTTAATATATATTTAATTATAGGGTTATTATTACCTATTTACAATGACTAGTTTTGTCGAAATGTGAGTAAAAAGAACTAATTCTATTAATCGTATAAATATCTTAAGATCTAAAGTAGTCGGGAGACAAACAACTAAATAGAGCTATCGTTAAATATGCCCCTGGCTGTTTTATCTCCTCTACCAATGGTGCAAAGATTCGGACGGATACGTTGATTTCCCAGCTATTACAAAAGCATTAAAAAATGGTTGGCTTGAGAAGGGGCCAAATAAGTTTAGATTTTCTACTATCCTGCTTCACCTTTTCCATTAAAAAAGAACACTACCCAAATGGAATAGTGTTCTTAATAGTACTTCCGCTTTTATAAAACTTTTTTATTCTCCTGCTTACAATGATACATGTTCCTATCTGCAATGATTAATAAGTCTTTTTGTGCGGTAGAGTCATCCGGATAAACAGACGTACCTATCGACACTGAAATATTCATACTCAGCTCTTTCGATAACTTATTTAAATCCTCTTTTATCTTATTGGATATCAGTTTACAGCTTTCCAGGTCTGTTTCCGATGAAACAATCAAAAACTCATCCCCGCCCCATCTTGCAACGATATCACTTTTTCTCTTGTTTTCTACAAGTATTTCCGAGACTCTTTGGAGAACTAAATCGCCAGTTTCATGTCCATAAGTATCATTGATTTGCTTAAAGTCATCGCAATCTATAACTGAAATGGTCAGTTTTTTATTGGAGGACTCTGTTTTGGATAAGATCTTTGGTGTTGTCGTAGAGACAAACCGCCGATTATAAAGTCCTGTTAACGTATCCTTTTCAGAGAGATATTTAGCTTTGTCGAACTGATAGCCCAACCACCAAAAAAATGGACTTAATAAAGGGATAAACACTAAGTCCCACTTGTACTGACCCTTTTCGAACATAAAAATATAGGAGGCCTCATAGTCTACCAAAAAGTAAAAAGAATGCCACGCCAATACTATCGTTATATAGATAATAATTACAGAAATTCTACCCACGTAGCTCATAATTAGAGACTCCCATTTATATTTGTTAATTAGTTAACTTAAATATAGCACAAGATTCCATTAGCAGCACAAACTATTGAACCTTAAGTGTGCCTATTTTATAACACGTAAGCCCTTGGACTAATTGAATTGAGAGTACCCAAATTAGGCTATGGCAGACTCCCTTTCCTAACAGCTTTTTGGGAGCTTCCGATTAATAAGCCAATCCCCAGCAACAATAGGAAAATCCCTACCCAGGAAGTGATACTCAAATATTCCCCTACTATGAAAACTCCTAATACTGCCGCAGTTAAGGGCTCTGCAAGTGAAAGTGTAACTGCTGTTGATGAAGACACGTGGACGAGGCCTTTAACAAAAAGAAAATACGCTGCCCCGGTCGCCATAATCCCAAGGTGAAGGCTTACACTCATCCCCTGCAGGCTCCCTACCCATGACATATCAAAGATGAATAATAATGGTGATAAACATATGGCACTAAGTGTAAAGACGACCGCAACTACGGATAAAGACGAGTGCCTATCAACCAAATCTCTGCTGACAAGAGTATAGCCAGCAAACGATAAACCCGCCCCAAGTGCCATCAATATTCCAACAGGATCTGCATGTACGGATTCTTTATTCATAAACAGCAGGAGGCAGCCTGAAATGGATAGAAAAGTAGAAATCCACCATACGGCAGCCGGACGTTTTTTCAAATACAACCATTCTATGAGACCCGATAAAATAGGGGCACTTCCAATAGCGACCACCGTCCGATCGCCACTCCCGTAATTGAAACGGCAGTGAAGAAAAGAGGTTGGTACAAAGCCATACATAGAGAAGCCAATAATGTCGACCTAATAGGCCAATTTCTAAAACTGAATTTACCTGCAATCAGAACGATTGCTGCTAAAAATCCACCTCCTACTGCCAAGCGGGCCGCCCCGATGGCGACCGGGTGGGCCGCTGCCGGTGCAAGAGCCTGCGCCGTACCTGTTGTCCCCCAAAGTATTGCGGCACATAATATCAAGAAAGGAGACCATTTTACCGTCATTTTGCTCACCTCACTTAAAAGATATCCTTTTCTCACAGTTTAATTGCTTACTATTTTTCATTTATCCGACC
This sequence comes from Bacillus sp. SG-1, assembly GCF_000181495.1. Taxonomy (GTDB): domain Bacteria; phylum Bacillota; class Bacilli; order Bacillales; family Bacillaceae_B; genus Rossellomorea. Next base: position 21,080 of record NZ_ABCF01000005.1, on the reverse strand, counting down.
TCCTTCTAAAAGAGATATTATTAACTTCTTAATGAACAAGACCCCTGAAAATTCTAATGTATAGGAATTTAAAATGTTATAATATATGTAAGTATGGAAGCGATTAATTAATAATCTTCGAATAATGACTATTATAAATGTATTTTTAGAGAAAAAGGTGGAAAGCATGAAGAAATTAGCAACCTCAATACTAACTAGTATTTTATTACTGACAGCCTGTGGCACATCTTCAACTAATAACTTTGAAGTAATAGAAACCAATTCTGCTACAAAAGAAGAACAGAAACCTACCCTTCATGTAGAAACAAAACAAGAAGGCGATAAAGTGTTTCTATTGGTAGATACAGATCTTATTATTTCCAAGGAAAAGTACGGAAAAGAAAAAATTAATGGACAAGGCCATATCCATGTATATGTAAACAATGGAGAAAAGCAGGGCGTTACCAGTTTTCCTTTTGAGTTAAAGGATCTAAAAAATGGATCGAACCAAGTTAAGGTTTCATTACATAATAATGACCACACACCCTACGGGGTTTCCAAAAAAATAGAGTTTACATATTAAATAGGGATAGGCAGGAATCATCGTGCTAAATAAACTCAGCTTACAATCCAAAATCATACTGATATTCTCTGCTGTTATCATTTCTACTATGTCTATTGCCATCATCTTTAATTCCTATACGTTCAATGATTCAATGAAGAAGACGTATGTCAGTCAATTAAAAGGGATTACAACAACCATTAACGGGGGATATGAGGAGTCCCGCTCCATAGAAAATGTCCAAACAATATTTGATTATATAAAACATCGGGAGAAAAATGTCTTAAACTTAACTCTACATGTAATTAAAGAAGAGCGTCATACTATCATGGCTTCTACGGACAGAAGTTTAATAGGAACAAATTCTCCGGAAATTCTTTCATTAACGTTCGATTCGGGAGAGACGATGATTGCTCATTCAGAGCTTAGAGGCACCCCTATCGTAAGACTGGTGGCACCTCTTTTAGAAGATGGTCTGACTGTTGGGGCCATTGAGTTATACTTAGATATTTCTAAAGAAATGGCCATGATTCGTGAAAGGATCATGTTGATCACAATTGGCGGTATTATCAGCAGCCTTATATTAATCGTTTTATTATCGAGTATAATACGGCGGGTACTTGTACTACCTTTAATGGCATTACGGGAAGCAGCCGCATCTATCCAACATGGTAAAAAATATGAGGATGTAAAATTGAATGCAAGCCAGGAAATCAATGAGGTGGCATCTGCATTCAATGAGATGGTTTATGATTTAGAAGATCGTTACCAAAAGAGTGTAACGGATTCACTTACGGGCAGTTATAACAGTGCCTATTTCAAACAGAAACTGGCAGAAGTCATGAAAGATGCTCGATATTATAATCAACCTATGGCACTGCTTTTCTGCGACATTGATAATTTCAAAAAATTAAATGACCATGAAGGGCATCTTTATGGAGATAAAGTTCTAAAACAAATAGCCAAGGTCATACATGATCATGTCAGGGAGCACGATATCGTTTGCAGGTATGGTGGAGAAGAATTTGTCATTATCATGAGGGATACCGATGCCTCAACCGCAACGGCCATAGCCGAAAAAGTACGTCATATGGTTGCCCTTAATGGCCATCGAAGCATTCTAACACCCATTACGATGAGTATTGGAGTTGCTGTTTTCCCTCAAGATGCAGATGAAGAAAATATCGTTCATATCGCTGACCAAGCAATGTATACCGCCAAGAGTCTTGGAAAAAATCGAGTGGTCGCAGCTCAAGATCTATCTTCCTATAAAAAACAAGATTATGAGAGAAGAATAGATGATCAGAAATGGATACTTGATACCATTCTCTCTCTGACAAAAGCAGTAGAGTTAAAAGATTCCTATACTCACAGCCATTCGGAAATGGTCTCGAAATATGCAGGGACAGTAGCAAGCAGTATGGGCCTTACTGATGAAGAGGTGAAAAAGATCTCCATCGCAGGACTCCTGCATGATATAGGAAAAATAGGGGTTCCTGACGATATCCTGAATAAAGAAGGCCGTTTAACAGAAGAGGAATATGAAATAATGAAAACACACCCTGTATTGGGCTACAATATTCTTGCCGGTGTTGATGAATTGGAAGATACACTGCCTTATGTACTTTATCATCACGAGAGGCCTGACGGAAAGGGCTACCCCCAAGGGCTTAAATCTCCGGAAATCCCATTAGGCGCAAGGATAATAGGTGTCGTAGATGCTTTTCATTCAATGACTTCCGCTAGACCCTACCGGAAACAACCCTTATCTTTGGAATTAGCTATAGAGCAATTAAGAAAAGGGCAAGGTACACAATTTGACCATGATGTAGTCAATCACTTCATCAAAATCATTGGAGACATTGAAACACACCCCTCAACTGATAGGTAATAAAGAGAGAGCCTTTAGCACGGTTAAACATTATTAGAGTCATGTTCTTTTAACCAAGCGATTGGAGATTATATTCTTCAATTGCTTGGTTTTTTTTTGATTATGCCGGAAAAATGAAACAATACCTTTGTATTTGATAAGCAGATTAATATTTAATCGCATGATAATCACCAGAAAACCACCAAGAAACTACTCGATTTTCTTTAAGAAAGCACGCCATACTCAAGCTGTGAATAAACTGTGTTAATACTCTTTCAAAGATAAAGAGGTGTAGGCATGGATGAATTTAAATTAATCCTCCTGATAATGACTCTCGGGATTGATGCTTTATTAGTCATCATTTCATTCGGACTAGTTGGGAAAGTCAGCAAATACAAAGTGGCTGCCACTGTAGCTTTAGCTGAAGCTGTTTTATTATTAGCTGGCATGAAGCTTGGCGAGTATCTGGAGGCTTCATTCCTTGGAAGCTGGGCTCCATCAATTGGAGCTGTAATCCTTATGCTAATGGGGCTTTATAATATTCTGGATAAGGATAAAACTGAAGGGAAAAATAGAGTGTTCGGTATTGCCTTCATATTCGTCATCATAGGAGTAAGCATTGATGAATTGGCAGTGGGCGTTTCAATTGGTTTGCTGGGATTCCCGATACTCTTTGTATTAATAGTCGATATTATAAAGAGTTTTATTTATACACTAATAGGCCTGACCATTGGCTCTAAACTTAAACGTTTTCTGAATAACTGGTCAGCTGCTGATAAAATAGCAGGCAGTATTGTATTCTTGATTGGTGCCTGGACTTTTATTGAGACTTTGTTTTTTTAATGTCATGCACTTTCTCGTAACGATTCTGCAGCCTTAAGCTAATAATTATTTTATAAATATAAAAGGCTGCCGAGACTTTCTCGACAGCCTTTGGTAATCAATCAACCGTTTCCTCATTCCATCAAGCTTGGCAGCCATAGTGTGAGGCTTGGTATGAAGGTAATCAACAGGACGACAACAATTCCCGCCAGGAAATATGGCATGATATCCTTGACTGTTTTCTCAATACCGACTTTTGCAATATAACATGAAATGAACAGGGTCGCACCAACCGGGGGAGTGAACATCCCCAGGGCCAGGCTGACCAGCATGACCAGGGAAAATTGAATAGGATCCATGCCCAAGTCTGTCGCGATCGGAAAGAAAATCGGAATCAATAAGAAAAGATTCGGAACTAATTCCATGACCATTCCCGCAACCAGCATAATAACAATTAAAATTAAAAATAAGGCCCAAGATGGAAGGTCAAATGACAACAACGCTTCGGAAATCAATTTAGGAATGCCCTCTGAAATCAGAACCCATGTAAAGATCATGGAAGTACAGATCGTAATCATGACGACGCTTGTACCATAAATGGTGTCTCTCAGGGAGGACATGATATTTTTAAAATTCAAGGTTCTATACACCAGCAGTCCTACTAAAAAGGCATAAATGACCGAGATAGCAGCAGCTTCCGTCGCCGTGGCGATCCCCAGGACGATCGATCCCACCAGAATGATAGGTAAAAGCAGAGCCCAGAACGCTTTTCGGATATTGGTCAGGAATTCCCTGAGAGTCGGTTTGCTCTCCCTGGGATATCCTCTTTTTATAGACACAATCACCGTTGTTACCAGATAGATCAAACCAACTAATACACCTGGAATGATACCGGCAATGAACATTTTAGCGACCGACAGATCAGCGAGCCATGCGATGATGATCATCGTACTGCTTGGCGGGATGATGATACCGACAACAGAGCTTGATGCATTGATTGCTGCGGAGAAAGAGGCTGTGTATCCCTTTCGTTTCATCTCGGGTATCAGGACACTCCCGGTTGAAGCCGCATCCGCCACAGAGGACCCAGACACACCCGCCATTCCCATACTCGTTACAACGGATACACACCCCAAGCCGCCCGGAAGTTGTCTTACCATGGAATCAGCCACCTTGATGATTTTTTGAGCAATATCCCCTTTAATCATCAGGTTTCCGGCAAGAATGAAGAAAGGAATCGCCAGGAAAGAAAAAGATTGCGTATTTGAGAAAAACCGCTGTGCGACCATCCCGAGGGGAATTCCCTCAATCAGGATATACAGTAAAGCAGCAGCACCCATCGAGAACGCAATCGGCACCCCGAAAATAATAAGAATGAAAAAACTAGCGATCATCAACCAAATCATACATGTCCTCCTCTCTCGGTGCTTCCATTTTGTTCATGATGATCATGATTAATTGATAGGTTAGGATGATAAAAATTAAGGTAAAGGAAACCGTTACGGATGAATATAGCCAAGCCTTTGAAATCCTAAGCATCGGCAAGGGCTGGTTTACCACTGATTTGGCTATCTGATAGCTTGATAGCACCATGTAGAAAGAAAAAAACATCATGACCAACTTAGTGAGGATAAAAGTAATTTTCCTTCCGTTTCTGGACATTTTATCTCTTAAAAAATTGATGGAAAGGTGATCCTCATTCTTCGTTACAGAAATAGCTGTAATAAATATAATCCATGGAAATAATAGATTTGTTAATTCCGTAGAGAACACGAGTGGGAAGTTAAATACATAACGGCTGAGAACTTCGCCAAACACCACCATCGTTAAGAGGACCATCAGAATACTCGCAAAGACATCTATGACGTTTATGAATCGATCCAGTATCTTCACTGCTGTTGCCTCCTAGTAAAAGAGGCCCGAAATAGGCCTCTCGTTTCTTTAGTTTTTTCGGTATTCTTCTAAGAAGTTTTGGATATCATTAATGATTTCTGCACCCATTACATCTTCCATCGTTTTGTATACAGGGACTACAGCCTCCTGGAATGGCTCAAGCTCAGGATAAGTGATCTCTTTGAACGCTCCGCCCTTGGCTTGTTCGAACAATTCCTCGTCATTCTCGGCAACATATTGCCTTGCCGCTTCTGTAGCATGCTTCCCTGCATCCATGACAAGCTGCTGTGTTTCTTCATCCAAGCTTTCAAATAAGTCGTGATTCATAATGGTATAAGCGTAGTAGTACATGTGATTGGTCATTGCCAGGTAATCCTGTACCTCATCCATATTTTGATCAAAAATATGGAACAATGGGTTAAATTGTCCATCAATGACACCTTGAGACAATCCATTATAAATTTCTGTATATGCCATGGTAGAAACAGTTGCTCCCATCGCTTTGAACGTTTCAATCAAACTCTTATCATTAGGCGATCTCAATTTGACACCTACCAAGTCTTCCGGGGTATTAATAGGGCGGACGTTATTGGTTATCTGTGTAAATCCAAGGTCCAAATTCCCAACGACTTTCATTCCATGTTCTTCACCCATCTTGTTTAATTCTTCACCAATCGGACCATCCAGCACCGCATGTGCCTCATCAAATCCGTGAGTCAGGAAAGGCAGTGACAGGGCTGAATATTGCGGAATGATATTCCCAACCATATTCGCGCCTACAATTTGCATTTCAAGTGCGCCCATTTGGACAGCTTCAATCATTTCTTGAGAAGTCGCATATGTTTCATTAGGGAAAAATTCGATTGTAATGCGTCCTTCAGATTCTTTCTCAATATAATCCTTGAATGCTTGAGCAAATGTGCCCCTCGGTGTATCTTCCAAACCTGAATTCCAGCCCATCTTCCATTCATACTCCTGGCCTGCATCATTGCCTGAGGCCTCTTCGCCGCCTGAACAGCCAGATATGAACAACACCATAATAGTGAATAGAATAAATGCGGATTTCCTGAACTTTTTCAAATCGTTTCCCCCTTTAATTGTATTAAATCCTCCAGTAATGCTTTTAGTACGTGTACGGTCTGAATGCAGTCCTGCAGGGATGACCATTCACTTGGGTTATGACTGACACCATTCTTGCTTTGTGTGAATAACATTGCCATCGGTACATAGCGCCCGATGATCATGGCATCATGCCCCGCTCCGCTTGGCAGATAAAAAGGTTCGATTTGGAGCGTATTTTTGACCGCCTCGGCCGCTTTTTCCTGCATTTCTTTCTCAACCGGGACAGGGGCTATCTTATAAGTCTCTTCAATTTGAATATCTACTTGCTGCCGGTTCTTGATCCTTTCTGCGGCATCCTTGATCAGTTGAATAAGCTCATCCCTTGATTCCGCATGTATGTCACGGATATCAGCTGTCATCCGGACTTCCCCTGGTATAACATTGACTCCATTCGGCAGCACTTCGAGTTTCCCGACGGTTGCTACAGCTGTTTCACTTACCTCGCCCGCCAATTTTTCGATTTCAATTACTAACTCACTGGCTGCTATCAAAGCGTCCTTGCGATCATTCATTGGCGTGTTGCCCGCATGGCCGGCTTCACCCATAACAGAAATATTCAACCAGCAAGGACCGGCAATACCTGTAACGATGCCAACCGGCAATTGAGCTTTTTCCAATCTCTTTCCTTGCTCAATGTGAACCTCAACATAAGCTTCAATCTCCGATAGATCCCTCTTTGCCTCTACAAACCCTTCAACGTTCAAGCCGTCTCTTTTAATGACCTCTTCAAAAGGTATTCCGTTCATATCCTTTAATTGCTTTTGGAACTCGATATCCACTTCGCCCGTCATGGCCCGGCTTCCTGTCAGTCCACCGTTGAATCTCGCCCCTTCTTCATCTGTGAAAATAACGACTTCGTATGATTTATTTGGGACATATCCAGTGTCTTTCCAAGCTTGTGCGACTTCCAAAGCGGCAATTACTCCCAGCGGTCCATCGAAATGTCCTCCATCAGGCACACTGTCTACATGCGAACCTGACAGGACAGTCGAGGACTTGACCTTTCCTTCCAGTCTTCCAAAAACATTTCCCGCCCCATCTTCTTTAATCTGAAGTCCTGCTTCCTTCATCCACTCCTTTACGAGTTCTTTCGCTTTTCGCTCTTCAGGAGAAAAGGCGATTCTTCTTAAGCCGCCATTTTCGGTCAAGCCAATTTTTGAAAGCTCATCCAGCCTGCTTGCCAGTCTTTTTCCGTTTACCCCATTGCTATCCAGCGAATGATCATAATCAAGCAGCAGCTTTTGCATTATTTCCTGTCCTTCAGTTCCTACCACCATAAACGCCTTTCCCTCCTTGGAATAGATAATATACAGAATTGTAATATAATTCTGTATATTAAAAAATATCGGTAACCAACAAAATTACGGCTCACTTTTTGTTGGTTACCGACAAACTCATTATTCTTCTTGTAAAAATTCCTGTATCTGCAGTGCTAATTGCAGGGAAAATACACTTGTCCCTGCCGACCAATCCATTTTTAATATTTCCTTTATCGTGTTCAGGCGGTACTTGACCGTATTTGTGTGTACAAAGAGTTTGGCAGCGCTTGCCGCCATATTAAGATTGGATTCCAAATACGTTTTCAACGTTTCATAAAGGTTGGCATCCCTGATTTCGTCATACTCAAGGATCGGTCCCAGCATATCCTGCACGAACTCCTCAAGCTCTTCTTTATCTGTTTTCATAAAGAGTCGCTGTATCCCAAGATCATTGTAAGAAATCAATCCTTCTTTCTGTTTGGAAAGCAGGTACTCCACACACCTCTTGGTATCCCGGAAAGAAAGATGGACTTCTTGTAATGATCCCACAATCCTCCCGATCCCGGCATAGCTTGAGAGCTCCAAGCCTTCACGCAATCGATTTTGAATGCCTTCAATAAAATCATTAACATTGCGTATTAAAAGCTCCTTGCTGTCATAAGGAGACAGGACGAACATGAACACAATTTCCATATTGCGGTCCAGAACAAAGGTTTTATAACGAAATTTGGAAATCTCCCTATGGATGAGACGAGTCAACTTGCTTTTACTTTCTGTCAGTTCTTTAAAAGAAACAAGCGGCTCCTTCATCAACATCTTGCACACGACAAACTGGTGCTGCTCATACTCGGAAAAATTCATCTGTGACAAAGCAGCAATAGCATCGGGGGCATTCTGAATAAGTTTTTCCATAACATAACCAGAATACTGAAAATTATTAATCGTCATTTTCTCAATGCGATTCATTTCCAACGCGAAAATGGTCATCGCTTGATCGATGGCGAATTGATCCAGTGGGTCCAGGTTGGACGTCTTTTCTGAAAAGATAGCCACATAACCAATTTTATACCGATCCATTTTAATCGAGAAAAACGTAAGTTCAGAAATAGTTGAGCGGGGCAGAAAACATGATAAGGGCTCTTCACTTTCAATGACTTCCTGCAGAATATGTACTTCCTCTTGTAAGAATTCTTGTACATATGTTTGATATTCGGAAGAGGAAATGGCGAGCACATCAAAAAACTCATTGAAGACCACCACTTCCTGATGAACAAGCTTCGATAAAGCCAAGGTGATCTCCTCAAGACCTCCTTTGGATAGCGAGACAGATGTCAGCTTTTCATGAATTTCCTGTGTCCGCTCGGTTTGAGAAAACAACATCGCATTCTCAATTGCCACAGAGGCCTGCACAGCAAAAGTTTCCAGAAGCCGGAGTTCATTTTCATTGAATGTTAGATTCTTCTTATCATAGATATCCACTGTCAGCACACCGATACATTCCCTTTTCGTCATGATAGGTACGCAGATGGCACTATCAGGATATTGAAAATTACCCAGGGCCTTTCCGTATAACTCTCCCGTCTCACCAGAAATATTGGACATCCCATCCATCGTATCCGTCTTGGAAAGAAAGATTTTTCCTCTACCCTCCTGGAAAGTCTGACCGCTCATCCCCTCACCGGGAGAAATTCTGATTTCTTTCAAATAGGTCATATCAAATCCTGCCGAACTCTTCGGGTAAAGCTTCCCTGTTTTCTTATCATATAAGAAAAGAACACTCGCATTAGCACCGTCTATGACATTTAAAACCTCTTTATTCAACTGATCCAATACCTCTTCAAGGTTTAATGTAGATGTCAACACCCGTGTCGAATTAATCAAACTCATTAGCTTCTGTTCTGTGTTCATGGCGCCACCTCACTCAGATTTTCATTATTCATCAAGCAGTTTCCTATTATTATAACAATTAAAGCAATATCTCATTATAGGAATCTGGGAATCTAGTAGCTTTGAATTGAATTTGTCAGGAGTCCCTGTGGGTCTTAGTGGAAACTATAATTGCTGAGCCACTCGGAACACCATTTTATTCAATCCAGGGTGGAGGGATAGGTCAGAAGATTACTTATGTTGCTGTTCAGCCTGGTTTTTTAGGTCCAAAAATAGGCACTCTCTACAATGAAGCTTATAGTAGCGGTTATTCTACTGGAGGTTCAATTGTGGTGGAATTCTTATTAACTTCTTCACATCGTTCTTTAGGTGGTGTGATTATAAGTGGACTGTCCGAAGTTAATGATACACTCCTAAAAAGTAGAATTTCTTTAGGAGTTAAGCTAGCTAAGGCTGGTTTGGTTTCGCTTTTATCTTGGTCTATTTCAAGGAAAAACTCTAATAACAAGTTGTTCAAAAAGATGTTTAGTGATGCCAAACAAGGAGATTATAGAAACATTGAGCAGTATTACACATATAGTTTGCACTATAATTGCACAAGTCGTCTAGGAAATATAAACCTGCCAACACTCTTAATCTATGGTCAAAAGGATAAGCAATTTCATTCTTACGCCAATTTATTACATGATAAATTACCGGATAATGAATTGGTTCTTATTGAAAATGTAGACCACAGAATACCAACAAAAGCAGCAAATGAATTAAATGAGTTATTAGGTCAATTTGTAAGAAGACATACTCAATGATAGTACTTAGTTTTTATAAATAATCTTAACAAAAGCCTTTCCATAATAACGGAAAGGCTTTTGTTTATACTTGGTTGAGGACTGGCTAGTAACGTCTTTAAAAGTGAAATTTATTTGATCTTCCCTCACTTTTCTACAAAATACATTGAAATAGCACCTAAGCCCACATGGGTCCCAACTGATACTCCCATTTGCATAATATAAATGTCTCCAGAGAAACCAGTATCCGATTGAAGTTTAGCTTTAAGATTTTCGGCAACTTTGATATCTGATGTATAACCAACTATGATAAAGTCCGTCAATTCTTGATCATTTCTTTTCATAAACTCCTGCGTGTAATGGTTAAGTACCCTCTTTAATCCTCTTTCCTTTCCAACTATGGCCCCTTTTCCATCCTTCATAGTCATGATTGGCTTTAGCATTAAGATTTTCCCTATTAAGGCACTTGTATTAGAAAGCCTGCCACTCTTTATCAAATGATCTAAATCATCCACGGAGAGGAAATGCTTTATCTTTCTCTTATACTTTTCATTAAAAGCAACTATTTCTTCAAACGATGCTCCCTGTTCCCTCATCATCGCACTTTTCATAATAAGCCAACCGCTTCCATGACTCATACATTTTGAATCAACTACATGTATCTTAACGTTAGATTCCGGACTTTCCTCGAAGAAATAATCCTTCGCTATTATAGCTGATTGATATGAACCGCTTGTTCCACTAGACATGCATATACATAATACTTCCTTAATTCCAGCCTCAACAGCCTGCTTTATTATCTTCAAGTACTCTGCTGGGCTAGGCATCCCTGTGGTCGGAAAATCCGGCAAAGCTTCCATCATTCCATAAAATTCATCTGGTTGGATATCTACCCTGTCTCTATATATTTTTCCCTCTATATTTATGGTTAGAGGTGCCAAGCTGATATCGTACATTTGCAGTACTTCATCAGATAAATCACAGGTTGAATCAGCCATGATTTTTATCATTAATCTGCCTCCATAAACTAAATTGAAATATCATTTTTCTATTATGCACTTTTCGTATATATTGTTGCCTTCGTAAAAATCCCAAAAGCCGGATTTATACGGCATTTATCGTTAACACATACATACTGATTCATTCTACTACAATATAAGTGAATGTGCTTCACTGACAAAAATAAGGATACCGTTAATAACAGTATCCCTTCTATAACTACTTTAACAATTCCTTATTGATTTTATACCACTATTTATGATACGGTTCATTCCGATTAATCCGAAAAGCCCGATAAACCTGTTCAACCAAGAAAAGACGCATCAACTGATGGGGAAACGTCATCTTTGAAAAAGAGAGCGTCTCGTTTGCCCGCTTCATGACCTCGTCACTTAATCCAAGGGAACCTCCGATAACGAAGGTCACTTTGCTTTTGCCGTATGTAGCCAGCTTATCAAGGTTATCTGCCAAATCCTCAGATGTTCTCATTTTTCCTTCTATAGCAAGCGCAATCACATGGGCATCAGGTGAAATCTTGCTGAGAATTCGTTCTCCTTCTTTTCCCTTGACCTGGGCCATTTCTGTTTCACTTAATTCTTCAGGGGCTTTTTCATCAGAAACTTCAATAATTTCAACCTTGGCGTATGCACTCAAACGTTTTAAATATTCATCGATTCCTTGCTTGAGATATTTCTCTTTTAATTTTCCTACTGTCACAATTGAGATATTCACAATTCACACTCGCTTTGCAAACAATTTACGAACAAGTTATACACAGAAGTTATCCACATATCAACAGTCACTATCCACATATCGTATGCGAATATTAGTTCGCCACTAGATATTCTGCCTGATTATTGCAATATTCACAGGTTGTGGATAACTCCTGATTATCTGTTAATTGTTCTAATTTTGGAGCAACTTCATATTCATCCACAATAACGTCCATCGCAAGCTCTACATGCTCTTTGCAACAATAAATCATTGTTTTTTCCTCCACTCTAAACTGAATTGTATACTATTTAATTTATCCACAAGCCATCATATCATTAAAAAAGAAAGCAGGAAAGTAATGGTCCCTTTCCTGCTTTCTGAGTTATCCACACTATAGACGTGATTCATCTGTCAGCTTCATTGCCACCTCTTGAAGCTCACCATTTCTATAGATCGTCACTGTCATTTGATCGCCGACATCTTTTACATTATAAAGGTGCTTTCTTAAAGCAATAATGTCGGTAATCTTTTCTCCATCAAGCTCAACAATGACGTCAAGTTCCTGAAGTCCTGCCTGCGCTGCGGGAGAGTTAGGAACCACTTGGCGGATCATCACGCCATCTTTCACATCCTCAGGGAGATTGAGGGTTTGCTGCTGATGATAAGCCGTAATTTCATTTACGTTTTCGAGGGAGACACCCATTGCAGGGCGTTTCACTTCCCCGAATTGCTCCAGATCCTCAATGATTGGCTGTGCAGCATTGATCGGAATAGCTAATCCGATCCCTTCAACTGCTTCCTGGGCAATTTTCATGGAGTTGATTCCGATCAGCTGTCCTGCTATATTCACAAGTGCGCCCCCGCTATTTCCCGGGTTGATTGCAGCATCAGTCTGAATAACCTCGGCCTGCCAATCTTCCATGCCATCCTGGTTAATATCTACCGGGATGGTCCGTTCCAATCCAGATATTATCCCTTGAGTGACAGAACCTGAAAATGCCAGTCCAAGCGGGTTCCCGATAGCAAGTACCGGTTCGCCGGTCTTTAGCTCATCGGAATTACCGAATTCAGCTACAGACTTAATTTCACTGCCGTCAACCTCAAGAACAGCCAGATCTGTCCATACATCGCCGCCACGTAATTGTGCAGGCACCTTGGTTCCATCAGAAAGAGTTATTTCCAGCTGGTCAGCTCCTTCAATAACATGGAAGTTTGTGACTATGTATGCCTTCCCGCCAGCCTTCTTATAAATGACACCAGATCCTGTTCCAGCTTCCTGTCCGGTTTGTTCCCAAAAGCTTTGAGAGCGGATATTGCTTATCCCGACAACCGCATCTTCAGCCTTTTCAACGGCAGCTGTAACATCGCTTGTCACACTAACAGATAGATTTCTTGATTCACCATTCTGTCCATTATGATAAGCTTCATCCGTTTCTGCCAGATTGCTCCCTGGGTTATACGGCAGTACATCCCAATCATCCAGCTGCGGCAGTGCGACAATCACCAGGATAGCCCCAAGAATAATCCCAATGAGACTAGCAAGGAAATAGCCACCGCGATTTCCTTTTTGTTTCGATCTTGTATTTTCGTAATCCTGATCGTAATAGCCCATCTACTGATACACCCTTTCCTATACATCTTTTATATTTTCCTACATAGTCAAAAATATAGTCAGGTAAAATGGATTTTCGCTTTCATTTTATAAAATATTTTCAAATTTATCCACTTGGAGCCTGTTAAAACAACCAAAAAAAGATGAAAGCAACAATGCGCTTTCATCTTTTAATTCCCTGTTCAACCAGAGGCGTAAACATCATCAGACCGCTACCAGTGAGGTCGGGATTTTCGGATCGGTATCAAGCAGATCGAATTGCTCCCCAACTTTAATCCCTTTGGATTCCAATGTTTGAGAAACACTCATACGCGCCAAGTCTTTCATGTTATTATCTTTGCTGAGATGGGCGAGATAGATGCTCTTTGTCTGATCACCAAATACCTCGCTCATGGCAATGGCTGCATCCTCATTCGAAACATGTCCTACATCACTGAGGATGCGTCGTTTAATGCTCCAGGGATAACGGCACATTCTAAGCATGTCCACATCATGATTACTCTCGAACACATACGTATTTGCATTGGAAATGATGCCTTTCATACGGTCACTTACATAACCAGTATCGGTCACCAGAACCAATTTTCTTCCCTCATGATGGAAGGTATAGAACATCGGTTCAGCCGCATCATGAGAAACACCGAAGGATTCAATATCTAGGGAACCAAAGGATTGGACCTTTTCCATACCAAATTCGAATTTCTGTTCGGTCGGTACATTCCCGATCAACGGATCCATGGCTTTCCATGTTTTTTCGTTCGCATAGATAGGAAGATTATACTTTCTGGCCAGTATCCCTATACCCTTTATATGATCACTGTGTTCATGAGTCACAAGGATCCCTGTTAAATCTTTAATTTTCCGGTCAATCTTCTGAAACAAAGCTTCCATTTGCTTTCCACTCAGGCCAGCATCCACGAGGAATGAGTTCTGGTCCGTTTCAACGTAAATGGCATTCCCCGTACTGCCGCTGGCAAGTACACTAAAATGCATAGACATTTCTCTCACTCCAGTAATTCTTTTTCTGTGTTGCTAAACTCGATGATATTGCCTTCGAAGGCATTTACAAATAGATGGTCGGATTCTCCATCCTTTGTAACGGTAAAATGCCAGGCCGGTGCCATTACTTGTCTTTCAGCTTCCGGTACCAGCGTGTAAAATCCTATTTCCGGCATTCCTATACTGCTATCAGGCAGCAGCTTCTCTTTATCGTAAAGGGTCTCCACAGCCTGTATTGGAGTGATGACTGATTTTGTATCGGTAAATTCTTCAAAGTCTGTCATCAATGTCTGCGTATAAGAGACGATTTTACGATCTTCATTAAAGTAGATCACCAGCTGCCCATTAATATTTTGAAAAAGAGGTTTATCTTTATAAGTTTGATAATAGAGAACTCTCTGCTGGTCTTCATCTATACCCCAATAGGAGTATGAATCCCCATGCAGGACATTTTGGCTGATAAAATCATTGAGTTCTTCGGGCTTGAATTTCTCACTTAGCACGTATTCTCCATCTTCAAGCTTCGAGGTGATCGTTGTGGAATCAATGATCTCAACAGATTGATTCTTCAGTTCCTGAATCTCTTCTTCAGTGAAGGCTTTGGTAATGGCATTTAAATAAGGCTGTTTCTCGAATTCTTTTGAGAGGGGCAGCTCATATTCAATGTTTTCCAGTTGAAGTGAATCTTCAAGCTTGGCTTCACCAAGAAAATCATACTGACTTTCATTATACTTGTTTATGAAGAGGGTTAACAGGAAAATATCCAAAATCAAAAAGACAATGATAAAAATGGTTTTCGTTTTACTCCAATCCAAGCTGACCCCTCCCAACATCATCCGGCTGGATTCTAATCCATGCTCCTGCATACTTATAGTACCAGGCAGGCTCGAGGATTACGAAGCTTGATACATCATTTGTTAGTTTGAATCCCGGGATAATATCTTCAATTTGCTCCGGGTTGATATTGTCTTCCAGGAGTCGGTCAAGCACTTCTTGGCCTGAAGGGAGAGTAACGCTGTTTGTATCTTTCGTCATGCCTTCCAAATTTGTGTAAGGCCTGGAATACTTAAAAATATTCAACTTCCCAAGCACTACCGAGTATTCAGCCATCCCGCTTTCATTAAAAACAGGGAGGTCATGGACGAACATCCGGTAATGAACGAGCCGTTGCGGCTTGCTTACACTGAAATACTGATAAGAGGTAACTTCCTCCGGCCAGCCGCCATGGTCGTTGATAAATCCGCTTGTCTGGGTAATTAAGTCCGTAATATTCGTTTCTAATTCAACCTCTGCCTCTTCCTCAATATTTACAAAAGTGAAAGTCTTATTATTCACATTTACCCTCATTAAGCTGGAATCATCGTTGTACTCCTCACCGATATTGGTATATTCATGGCTTACAAGAGACGGCTCACTGAACAAGGCATTCACGAATCCTTCAATCGATTCAGGAGAAGTCACATACCTATAGCTATTCATATCCAAAGAGTTTTCCGGCAGGTAAATTCTCCTGCGCTCTGTCGGATCATAACTAAAGTATTCCGGGTGCTGAATGGATTTGGAGACGAAATCTTCTTTAAAGGCTTGTACAGCTGAATAGTTAATCCGGCTTTCATATACTCTCTGATCTGTATAGGAGACGAAGTAAACCGCTGCGAAATCAGCAGATTCTTCCGTAGTCTTGACGATAATGCGGTCAAAAGTATCTGCAGGCAGGTCCGTATCTCTAAACTTTAATATACTTTTATAAACATCAAAGGTTATAAGATCAGGGAAAATGATTTCAACTCTGTCTTCCCCATGCACCAATTCCTTGAATTCAGCATCAGTGAGCATCCTAGTAATATCATTCAGTCCATAGATATCCCAAGAAGACATTTGGTCCATCATGCTTTGAATCTCAAATTTCCTTTGGGTTCCATAAGTCCTGTCGTTGCGATGATAAAGGAGCTTGAAAGGGACGATGATATCCTGCATTTCCTGTTGAGCATTAATAATGACATCCTCCGTAATATTGCTTTCTCCAATCGGTTCCAAATAGGGCTGATAGGTCCACAAGTTCCAGGTTAAAAAAACACTTGAAACAACAAGCAGGGTCAAGATTATCGATTTAATTTGTTCATATTTCATAGCCATTCATCCTCTTGAGTACTGTCGTAAGGAAGTGAAAATGAAATGGTTGTCCCTTTGCCTTCCTTACTCTCCGCCCATATATTGCCGCCATGAGCTGAAATCATCTCTTTCGCAATGGCGAGTCCTAAACCAGTACCTCCCATTTGTCTGGAGCGTGCTTTATCTACACGATAAAAACGCTCAAAGATCTTGGACAGGTTATCTTGCGGGATACCTAGCCCCTGGTCGGATACACTCACGACAATCATTTTATCTTTTTCTACTACATTAAAAGCAATCAGTCCGCCCTCAGGAGAGTATTTCAACGCATTGGAGATAATATTATCAAGCACCTGAGTCAATTTATCCTTATCTATTTCCACAAAAAGTGCTGTCTTAGGCAGCTGCCTCTTAAACGTTACGTTTTGGTTTTTAGACATTTCAAAACGGTCGATGATCTGGTGGAAAAAGCCGACAAACTCAATCCACTCTTTATTGAAACGATAATCTTTGCTGTCCATTTTAGAAAGCTGAAGCAAATCGTTTACAAGGCGAATCATACGCTCTGTTTCATCCTGGGTAACACTGAGGAAACGCGGGGCAATTTCTTCATCCTGCCACGCACCCTCTGCCAGTGCTTCTAAATAGCTTCTCATTGTAGTCAAAGGGGTTCTCAACTCATGGGAAACATTCGAAACGAAGTCTCTTCGTTCCATATCAATCTTTTCCTGCTCGGTAATATCATGAAGAACAGTTATAATTCCATTTACAAATCCCGTTTCTTTTTGAATGACAGAGAAATTGGCTCTTAGAATATATGGCTGTTCTTTCGTACTGTAATCCAATATGATGGAATCCTGTTCATTTGATAGATCCTCAAATGTATAATTTTCATCCAATCCCAAGAGGGAAACAAGCGGCTGTGATAGAACTGTTTCACGTGAAACATTCAGCATTTTAGCAGCAGGATCATTAATTAAGATGACTCTGCCTTTGCGATCTGTCGCGATAACTCCATCCGTCATATAGGAAAGGACGGAAGACAGCTTCCTTCTCTCGCCCTCTGTCGTAGCCTGGGCTTCCTGCAGCCTTTTAGTTAAGTTGTTAAAAGTGATGGCAAGCTGTCCAATTTCATCGTATCCATAAACCTTAACTTTTCTGGAAAAGTTTCCTTTTGCCATGGCAAGAGCTTGTTTCCTCATATCCGATATCGGCCTTGTGACAGTTTGGCCCAGTAGAACACCAAGAATAGCGGTTATGGCAAGCGCTATGACTGTACCGGTTGAAAAGATTTCATTGATTTCTTCTAATTGCTGATAGACATTTTCTATCTTGGAAATGAGGTAGATGGCGCCGATTTCATCTTTTCCATTAATGATCGGGGAGGTATATACCCAAATGCGGTTGCCCGTCTCATTGTCGATATAGGCCTCGTCTATTTCCTTCCCCGTGGCGAAAACCCTTTTCACCATGGTGTCGGTGGCACGCTGTCCAACAGCATCGAGATTATCTTCCCTAGAAGAACCAAGGATGCGGAATTTGCTGTCAATTACCCTGACTTCGGATACATCGGAACCCCTGAAGTCTCTGAGAATCCGGTCGATATCATCCTCCAGGCTCAAGTCTTTATCCGTTCTTTCCTTTAGCATTTCTTCCTTTATATTATATTTTAAGAAGCTCACATTCTCTTCAATATTACTGGTGAAATTCGTAATCAGCTTATCTTCCAGTTCACGCACAAAATAGACACTGATGATTTGCATAGCCAGAAGGATAAGCAGGACATAAATCAAGACGAACTTTAAATGTATCGAGCGGGTGATGCCTACTTTCTTCATTTAGTTACTCCTGTTCCGGATTGCGGAGATAGTAGCCGACTCCTCTTCTTGTCACGATCCAATTCGGATGACTAGGGTTGTCCTCGATTTTTTCCCGCAGACGTCTTACCGTTACATCGACTGTTCGTACATCACCGTAATAGTCATAGCCCCAAACCGTTTGCAATAGGTGCTCACGGGTCATGACTTGTCCGATATGCTTGGCAAGGTAGTGAAGCAGCTCAAATTCACGGTGAGTCAGCTCAATCGTATCTCCCCTCTTTGAAACAATATAGGCATCAGGGTGAATCACCAATGAACCTACAGCAATTTCGTTTTTAGCTCCTTCAGCAGCCTGTTGAGCAGCACCGTGCTGGTGTCTGCGAAGATTTGCTTTGACTCTGGCAATCAGTTCCCTTGTACTGAACGGCTTCGTTACATAGTCATCCGCACCAAGCTCAAGCCCGAGGACTTTATCGATTTCTGAGTCTTTAGCCGTCAGCATGATGATCGGCATTTCATATTTCTTTCTGATTTCACGGCATACTTCCATACCATCGCGGTTTGGCAGCATGATATCAAGCAGAACTAAGTCAGGCTTAATTTCTTCTGCCATTTTGACAGCTTCGTCTCCGTCGTATGCACAATGAACTTCATAACCTTCTTTCTTCAGGTTGAACTGCAAAATATCCGCAATCGGTTTTTCATCGTCAACGACAAGTATCTTCTTATCCATAGTCCCAAGTCTCCTTTATTCTGATTATCTGTATTTAAATGAATGTGTTTCTGCTTTTATTGTGTAAAACAGCCCGGTTAATAACTTTCCGGGTTGATTCTAATTTATCATTTAATGAGCTTTAATTCATCTTTTATCCCAATTTAGAGTGGTAATGTCTTCATATTGTAATCTTTCCCTAACATTTCGTTTATAGCCTTTATCTCCCGGGGAATATAAAGAAAAGGCCCCTGAGCCGGCTGGCCAGAGGCATGAAATTATAAACTTGATTGTTAAGATTAATAGAGGCTTAAAGGATTAACCAACGCGCCATTTTTGTAGACCTCCAAATGAAGGTGTACACCTGTTGATTGGCCGGTTTGGCCCATGTTTCCGATAGAAGCACCTGCCGAGACCGTTTGCCCTGCCGAAACACTGATGCTGCTCAAGTGTGCATATACAGAACGGTACCCGTTATTGTGGTCGATGATCACTTTATTCCCATATCCGCCTGAATCCCATCCAGCAGATACTACTGTTCCGTTATCAATGGCTTTGATCGTAAGGTTGTTCGGACGGGCAATATCAATCCCTTTGTGCATTCTGCCCCAGCGCTGTCCGACTTTGGAAGAAACGTATCCTCCGTTTGTCGGCCATACGAAGCTTCCCGATCCCCTTGAAGGAGTTACTTTTGTTCCCTTGATGACGATATATTTCACAGGTTCTTTCGTAACCTTTTCTTCTTTCACCGTACGGTTGACCTGGACTCCATTTTCATCTTTCGTCAGGTACGTCATGGCCTTTTCTCCGTCCTGGCCTTCCTGTTTGACCTTGATATCGCCTTTATTCAATGAAGAATCTTCAATAACTTCTTTTTCATAGGCAATTGTCTCAACAGTAGATTGCTCTCTTTCAACCGTTACATGAACAAGCGGTTTATAAACAGTTACATTGATTTCCTGATCGATTTGAAGCAGACTGTCCTCTTCTAACCCTGGATTCAGCTCAAGCAACTTTCCTGAAGTAAGGTCATGTTTTTGGGCAATGCTTCCCAGAACATCTCCTTCTTGCACTTTGTATTTCTTTTCTTCGAGAGTTCCCTTTAACAAGAAATCGACGGCTTTATCGGCAGTCAGGACTTCTCCTGGGACCGCTTTTGTTTCTTCAAACTTAGCTTCTTCAGAGATTTCAACTGAGATCAGCTTGGAATCTTCATTGGAATCAGGCGTTCCTTCTTCAAGCTCTTTCATTTCTTCCTCTGTTACGAACCTAAGTTTCAACTTTTTCAGTGTCAGTTCTGCCTCTTGCTGGTCTTTCACGAATACTGCCGGTTTATCTCCAAATGAGATTGCAACAGCATTTGCTTTGGCTTCTACCGAGTCAGTCAGCTGTTCGATCACTGTATCATTTTTTGCGTTTGTCCTGAAAACTTGTTCAGGTATGAAAGATACCTCTTCGGCAAGTTCCAGTTCAATTGATTCGTATTTTTCTTCTTCGGCGTCAAGCTTGCTTTCAATTGCTTTTTCAACGGCTGCTTTATCTGTTACAGAGCCATAATATTCACTGCCCATGTAAACATGATAGATTGTCTTCAGTTCGGAATCACTGTTTGCATAAGCAGATCCGAATGTAATGGCAGATAATGCCATAGTAGTCATTGCTGCTCTTTTCAAAAGCTTAACTGATTTATGTATGAATGTATTTGGACTTTCTTCTTTAGTATTTCTCCAAGCCACTGGTCTTTCCTCCTAGCTAAAGACAAAGAAACCGGGTAACAATTATAATCTTAGTCTCTTTTACCTAAAAAATAAGTATTTTTGAAAATGGTACTTTACTAATCTACCATAATTCTGTTAATTAGAGAGAAACGTTTTCATAATGTAACATAATTGTATAATAAGTTACAAAATATGTATTTTATATGTAAAACTTA
>NZ_ABCF01000006.1 GCF_000181495.1 Bacillus sp. SG-1 | reverse complement strand
TTGATGTATACAGGAAATCAGTGGACAGTCCAGATCATGATAAGGATCTTATCAGGTGCAGGCCCTGCTGTCAGTGAGGATGGAATTACGTTTGAAAAGGTACTGAAAATCCGGTCATAGATCCAGCTCCTGAAGGCGATATCCATCCCTATCATTTTAGGGATCCAAAGGTTTGGAAAAAAGGAGATCATTACTACTGTGTCCTTGGTTCACGTACAAAGGAACATGCAGGACAGGTACTTCTATACCGCTCGGAAGACCTTTATCATTGGGAGTTCGTAAATGTAGCAGCCAAAGGGGAAGGCAACTTTGGTTTCATGTGGGAATGTCCCGACCTTTTTGAGATAGACGGACAAACTATCCTCATGATGTCTCCCCAGGGGATGGAGCCTGAAGGCAGTCTTTATCATAATCTTCATCAGGCTGGATATGTCGTCGGTCAGCTTGATTATGAGACGGGCAACCTGAAGCATGGGGAGTTTGAGCTGCTTGACCATGGCTTTGACTTTTACGCTCCGCAAACAATGGAAGACCCTTGGGGAAGAAGGATCATGATTGCCTGGATGAATATGTGGGAGAGCCACATGCCTGAACAGGAAGAGGGGTTTGCAGGTGCCATGACCATCCCGCGCGAATTGATTTTGGAAAATGGCAAACTGAAATCAAAACCTGTTCCGGAATTGGAAAAAAGGCGTAAGAATCATAAAGGCTATAGCAATATAAGGGTCGAGGGAGAAAGCGTCCTGCCAGGGATTGAAGGAAACGCAGTCGAATTGAAGGTCACACACCTTCCGTTCCAATCAACACATGCAAATTATGCGAATTTGTTGCTAACCCCCTAAAAAGAGCTAAAGTAATTCACCGTTGTGGTGAAGCTAAGAGAAATAGAAACCAGCTTGTTGTCACTATAGGATGTTCTGTATATTTCAACTAAAAAATTTCTTTTCCTTTCTATTAATATTACATATTCATTCTTCAAAATCACCACTTTCACAATAAACAAAAAACCGAATTCAAAGATGCGAATTCGGTTTCTTTCTGTACTATTATTTCAAAACATCCATAACATTTTTCACAGAGTCTGCAGACTTGGAAAGAGCTTCTTTTTCTTCTTCTTCCAAGTCGAGTTCAATGATCTGCTCAAGGCCGTTGCCTCCCAGTATGGTCGGGACACCCAGGTAGATTCCTTCGAATCCATACTCCCCTTCCAGGTAAGCGATAGCCGGGATGACTCTGCGCTGATCTTTGAGGATCGCTTCTACCATTTGTACAAGAGAAGCCGCCGGAGCGTAATAGGCACTTCCGTTTCCTAACAATCCAACAATTTCCCCACCGCCTTTACGGGTACGTTCAACGATAGCATCCAAGCGGTCTTTCGAAATTAATTTTTCAAGCGGGATTCCGCCAGCGTATGAGTATCTTACAAGCGGCACCATGTCATCACCATGACCGCCTAATACGAAGCCTGTAATATCTTTGATAGATATGTTTAATTCCTGGGCAACAAATGTACGGAAACGGGCAGTATCCAGTACACCGGATTGGCCGATTACCCGGTTTTTCGGGAATCCTGATTCTTTGAATACAGTGTAAGTCATCGCATCAACCGGATTTGTCAAAACGATGATGATACTTTCAGGAGAATATTTGACAATTTCCTGAGTGACAGATTTCATGATCTTTTGGTTAGTCTGCACTAGGTCGTCGCGGCTCATGCCCGGCTTACGGGCAATTCCTGCCGTGATTACGACGATATCCGAATCCTTCGTATCTTCATAGTTTGAGGTACCTGTGATTTTCGCATCGAACCCTTGGACAGGGCTTGCTTCTTCCATATCCAATGCCTTGCCTTTTGTAGGGTCTTCCATTTGCGGGATATCTACCAGTACTACATCACCAAGCTCTTTCTGTGCAAGCATAAGTGCGGTTGTAGCTCCTGTGAATCCTCCGCCGATAACAGAAATTTTCTTACGTCTGATTGCCACAAGAATCGCCCCCAGTTTCATAGTGTGTGTTAACAGAGAAGGCTTGCATAAATGCAAGCCGACTTGTTTTCATCCAAATGAATGGAATGTATTACATATTTTCAATTAATGCATTACCAAACTCAGAACATTTAACTTCTGTAGCACCGTCCATTAGACGAGCGAAATCATATGTTACAACTTTAGATGCAATCGTTTTCTCCATTGATTTTGTAATCAATGTGGCAGCTTCATTCCAGCCAAGGTGTTCAAGCATAAGTACACCGGATAGGATGACTGAAGATGGGTTAACTTTATCCAATCCTGCATATTTAGGTGCTGTACCATGAGTCGCTTCAAAGATTGCATGTCCAGTATCATAGTTAATATTTGCTCCAGGAGCGATTCCGATACCTCCAACTTGTGCAGCAAGGGCGTCAGAGATATAGTCACCGTTCAAGTTCATTGTTGCTACTACATCGAACTCTGCTGGGCGAGTCAGGATTTGTTGTAAGAAGATATCAGCGATTGCATCTTTCACGATGATCTTGCCAGCTGCTTCTGCTTCAGATTGTGCTTGGTTTGCAGCGTCAGTGCCTTTTTCATCTTTAATGCGGTCATATTCAGCCCATGTGAATACTTTTTCACCGAATTCTTGTTCAGCAAGTTCGTAACCCCAGTTCTTGAAGGCACCTTCAGTAAACTTCATGATGTTGCCTTTATGTACAAGTGTTACAGACTTACGGCCTTCTGAGATAGCATAGTTGATTGCCGCACGTACCAGACGCTTTGTCCCTTCTTCAGATACAGGTTTGATACCGATACCGGAAGTTTCTGGGAAACGGATTTTGTTTGCACCCATTTCATTTTGAAGGAAAGAGATGATCTTTTTCACTTCATCAGAACCTTTGGCATACTCAATACCTGCATAAATATCTTCAGTGTTTTCACGGAAGATAACCATGTCTGTATCTTCAGGGCGTTTTACTGGAGAAGGTACACCTTCAAAGTAACGTACCGGACGAAGACATGTGAACAAATCCAACTCTTGACGAAGTGCAACGTTCAATGAACGGATACCGCCTCCGATAGGTGTTGTTAGAGGTCCTTTGATTGCGATGAAGTACTCGCGCACTGCATCAAGTGTTTCGCTTGGAAGCCACTCGCCAGTTTGATTGTAGGCCTTTTCTCCAGCTAATACTTCTTTCCAGACAAGCTTGCGCTCACCGTTATATGCTTTTTCAACTGCTGCATCCAAAACGCGGGAAGCAGAAGCCCAGATATCAGGACCCGTTCCGTCACCTTCGATGAAAGGAACGATTGGGTTATTTGGTACATTCAAGCTACCATTTTCAACAGTAATTTTTTGACCTTCAGACATACTATTACCTCCAAATTCATGATTAAAGGGACTGATAAAAGGCATGAAAACCTTTGGAATCAGACCCGCTTTATTATTGTTGACGGAAAAGGCTCCTTGAAAAATAAAGCCTTTTCCATTGTCATTACACCAGATATTAAGCTTTTTGTAAAATATTAACCGCGCTGCTCTACAGGAACATACGCTTGTTTTCCTGGACCAATGTAATCCGCACGAGGACGGATCAGGCGGTTGTTGGAATACTGTTCAAGGATATGAGCAAGCCATCCAGAAACCCTGCTGACCGCAAAAATCGGTGTGAACAAGTCATGATCGATTCCAAGGCTGTGATAGACAGAAGCAGAGTAGAAATCAACATTTGGCGGCAAACCTTTTTCAGATGTCACGATTTCTTCAATCTTCGTGGACATTTCATAATATTTGCTTTCGCCTCTTAGTTCAGTCAGCTTCTTGGACATCTCTTTCAAGTGTTTCGCTCTTGGATCACCCTGCTGGTATACACGGTGGCCGAAGCCCATGATTTTTTCTTTATTAGCAAGCTTTTCGCGGATTACGGATTCCACATTGTCTACTGAATCGATTTCAGTAAGCATTTTCATAACCTGCTCGTTGGCACCGCCATGAAGAGGACCCTTCAACGCGCCGATGGCTGCAGTAACTCCAGAATAAACATCTGACAGAGTCGCTACACATACACGTGCTGTGAAAGTGGATGCATTCAGCTCATGGTCCGCATGAAGAACAAGGGCTTTATTGAATGCTTCAACTTCGATATCAGCAGGCTCATTCCCTGTAAGCATATATAGGAAATTCGCAGCGAATCCAAGGTCTGTTCTTGGAGCGATTGGCTCTTTTCCGCTTCTGATGCGGGCGAATGATGTAACAATTGTCGGGATTTTAGCTTGAAGACGAACGGCTTTGCGGAAATTTGCTCCTTCTTCCATTACGTCGGCTTCCTCATCGTATAAGCCAAGTAAAGAAACTGCCGATCTTAGAGCAGCCATAGGGTGAACGTCTTTGATAGGGTACATCTTAAAATGCTCGATTACTTCCTTAGGAAGTGCTGCATTTTCTGCTAGATCCTTTTTCAGCGCATCAAGCTCTGAAGCAGTAGGCAATTTAAGATTCCATAATAGATAGATTATTTCTTCGAAGCTGGCATTGTTTGTTAAATCATCGATGTTATATCCAACATATGTAAGGGTATCATCAATGATTGAACTGATTGAAGACGTAGTAGCTACAACACCTTCTAATCCTCGAGTTGCTGTCATAAAAACCTCTCCTTTATCTGAATTATTGCCACTCGTCCATTATGAAAATGAACATATTTTCAAGAGTACAATAGTCTCTTAAAAAGGCTTGTTTCAAAAGATAATTGTTTATAAACCAACGCTATCGAGCGCTCGCTCAACACAGTACCACACATTCGCCAAGCATGAATTCTGAATATAACACAGATTCGCATAATGGGATGCGCTTTCATTTTCTATTATAAACAATTATCTGACTTTTGTGAATGAAAACGGATTAATTTCTGTAATAATTATTTTATCAGAAAAATATACTGCGGCATTTCTATCTCTATCGTAACATAGTATTCCTTATCCATCGAATATCGAATAATAATCCGGAAGACTTATTGAGATTAAAGATCCAGAGCGGCTTCTTCAAATTCTATCATGTTATCAGTGAGTAGTTTACTCAGGACTTTTTTCAAGAGGATAGTATATAGAGAAACTAATGTTTTTCCATACTTTCTCAAATCATTTTTCCAAGCATACTACATGGAATTGAAAGAATATGCAGCTTACACCCGGATAAATCTTTCTTTCATTTCTTTCCTCAGCTAAAATATAATAGTAATAAATAGAAAATTCCGGCAGGGGGGATATACTTGAACTTAGAATTTCTATACCGCTGCTTACGCTTTTTATTTGTCATAGCGGTAATCGTTTTAACGGGAATAGCGGTTTTTTACATATCTAAAGTGACATACCCATTCATCATCGCATTAGTTATTGCCCTTCTCATCAACCCGATTGTAAATTTCCTGGAGAGGAAATCCAAGATGCCGCGCGGCCTGGCTGTCGCCTTGTCTTTATTCCTGATCATTGGGGTTTTCATCGGTCTGATTACATTGCTGATTACAGAAATCGTTTCGGGTGCAAACTACCTCGCAAACGTATTACCTCAGCATGTAACAACACTTGTAGAATACTTTGAAAACTTCATTGCGGCACAAGTCATTCCTTTTTACCACCAGATTATCGGCCTATTTAAAAACTTAGAAGCCGGACAGCAGGGAGCCATCATGGAGAACATCCAAGCGGCTGGTGAAAAGATCGCCTCATCTGCAGGCGACTTCCTCCAGAATTTCTTCCAAAGACTGCCAAACCTTGTTTCTTGGATCCCAAATGCGGCTACTGTTTTGATTTTTTCCGCCCTGGCCACTTTCTTTATCAGCAAAGACTGGTATCATCTTTCTGAAAAGTTTTCAAAATATGTGCCTGTAAAAGCGGCAACAAGCGGCAGAAGAGTGTTCCACGATTTAAAGAAAGCATTGTTTGGATTTATCCGCGCACAATTCACCTTAATATCGATTACAGCGGTCATCGTCCTGATTGGCCTTTTGATTCTTAGAGTCGACTACGCCATCACGATCGCACTGGTTACCGGGTTAGTTGACATCCTCCCTTATCTAGGTACCGGCGCGGTGTTCGTCCCTTGGATCATTTATGAGTTGATCACGGGAAATATCGGACTGGGGGTGGGACTTGGTGTGCTCTACCTGGTTGTTGTCGTTCAACGGCAAATCATGGAACCCAAAGTGCTGTCATCCAGCATCGGATTGGACCCTTTGGCAACATTGATCGCCCTTTTTGTAGGTTTCAAATTAGTTGGTTTTCTCGGACTTATTCTTGGTCCTGTTACCCTGGTGATTCTATCAACCTTAAGAAACGCAGGTGTATTCCAGGACTTGTGGGCATTCATTATAGGTAAGCCGAAGATAACAGAATAGTTTTTTCTATTACTCTTCAGATGCTTTGATTACTGACTGTACAGTCTGGTTAAAGTTTACTGGAGAGTTTTTTTGTAGGAGATGATTGCCTTGGTGGCTAATTTTTCGGCTCTGGAGAGATCTTTGCCTCTCTAATCTTCTTAGAGGCACTTTCTCTCTTGTTTCCATTCCTTTTGTGTCTCTAGAACTTCTCTAGAGGTACTTTTCACCTTAATTTAACGGCCTTTTGGACTTTAGACCCCTCCTATAGCCACTCCCCACTTGCCCGGACAATTTCTTTACCTACATCCCTCTATAAGAGTCCAAATCACAAAAAAAAGCTCCATTCAAGTTGAACGGAGCTTTTTCCTATTATCGATATATAATAACGTTGCCGTTATCAATCCATTTTCTAAACAATTTAAGAATGAACGGTTTGATCACTTTTCTGGTTTGCGGGAATAACAAAAGGAACCCTATGGCATCGGTTATGAATCCGGGAGTTAGGAGCACTACTCCGCCGACAAGGACGCATAATCCATCCACGATGGCATCTCCAGGAAGCTGGCCAAACCTGATTTGATCTTGGACACTTCTAATGGCCTGGAGACCTTGTTTCTTTGCCAGGAAAGCCCCCAGCACACCAGTGGCAATGATCATCAGAATTGTTGCGGGTACTCCAAATGTCTGCCCTGAAAGGATCAACAGCCCAATTTCAAGCGCAGGCACTACGATCAAAAAGAAAAGCATATATTTCATTACTTGATACCCCCATTTTAGTGGACGACCTGTCTTTATTATATCATATTCAGCCCTATCAAACTGATGACGGGTTGCGACAATTTTGCAACAAATGAAAGGTAAGACGTTTCTCACAAAAAAAGTGACGTCTCCTCAAGGAGACATCACTTTTAAAAATATATATTATAGTACACTTGCATGTCCGTCGTAGATGACACCTCTAGAGGAATCAACTGTGATTTCCTGTCCATCTTTTAGAATGGACATAGCATTTTCCACTCCAACGATGACCGGAATGCCGATATTGATTCCAACGACTGCAGCATGGCTTGTCAGGCCGCCTTCTTCTGTAATCAATGCAGAGCATTTTTCAAGTGCAGGGACCATATCTTTGTCGCTGCCTACTGTCACAAGTATAGAACCAGGCTTGACTTTCTCATTGGCTTCGGCTGCATTTTTTGCAACTACCGCTTTCCCGAATGCCGTTTTGCGTCCGATTCCCTGGCCTTTTGCAAGGATATCGCCAACTACGTGGATTTTCATAAGGTTGGTTGTGCCGGACTCACCGATAGGCACACCCGCCGTGATGATGATGCGGTCACCGTGAGTAATCATACCGGAATTGACACTTTCTTCAACTGCCATTTCCAACATTTCATCTGTAGTGGCCACTTTTCTGCCTTTTTGCGAATATACGCCCCAAGCCAATGCTAGCTTACGGGAAACAGAATCATTTGCCGTTACCGCGATGATTGGTGCTTTTGGACGGTATTTTGAGATCATTTTTGCTGTATGGCCGCTTTCTGTCGGTGCCACGATGGCATTCACAGAAAGGTTGATAGCTGTGTGTGCAACGGATTGCCCGATAGCATCTGTCATGTTATGACCTGTGTCTTTGCTGCGGTTGGATAGGATTTCTTTATAATCCAATGCCGTTTCTGCACGGGACGCGATGTTATGCATTGTCTGAACAGCTTCTACAGGGTAAACACCGGCTGCTGTTTCCCCTGAAAGCATGATTGCATCCGTGCCGTCAAAGATTGCATTTGCAACGTCACTTGCTTCCGCTCTTGTCGGACGCGGATTGCGCTGCATGGAGTCAAGCATTTGAGTTGCTGTGATAACCGGCTTGCCCAGTGCATTACATTTTTTGATCAATGCTTTTTGTACAAGAGGAACTTCTTCTGCTGGGATTTCCACTCCAAGATCACCACGAGCGACCATTAGACCATCAGAAACTTCCAGTACTTCATCGATATTGTCGACACCTTCCTGGTTTTCGATTTTAGGGATGATTTGGATATCTCCTGCATTATGATCTTCCAACAGCTGATGGATTTCCAAAACATCTGAAGCACGGCGAACGAATGAAGCTGCGATGAAATCAACACCTTGCTCGATTCCGAAAATGATATCCTTGGCATCCTTCTCAGTGATTCCAGGCAGATTTACAGATACTCCAGGAACATTCACGCCTTTTTTGTTCTTTAGCGTTCCCGAGTTAAGTACTTTTGTCTTGATTTCTCCTGCAGCTTTATCAAGAGAAAGAACTTCAAGGCCGATTAATCCGTCATCCAAAAGGATTTTAGATCCCTCTTCCACATCATCAATCAAGCTCTCGTATGTGATAGAGAATTTCTCTTGTGTTCCCAGTACTTCTTTCATGGAAACGATAACTTCAGAACCTTTCTCAAGCTCGATGGACCCGTTCTCCATGTTGTTCGTACGGATTTCGGGACCTTTCGTATCCAACAGGATCCCTACAGTCTTGCCTGTCTTTTCGGAAGCTGTCCGGATGTTTTGAATTCTGGCACCATGTTCTTCATGGTCACCATGTGAGAAATTGAGGCGTGCTACATTCATTCCTGCTTCAATTAGTTCTGTTAATTTTTCAACCGATTCACTTGCCGGTCCAATGGTACATACAATTTTCGTTTTTCTCATTACTACATGCCCTCCTGGATATTCCTGTCATATTAAACCCATCTGCAAACTCTATTAGATAGACAACTCTTTAGAAAGTTTATACATATTTAAATCTACCACATGTTCCTTAGCTAATGCTTCAATGATATCGTAATCAACCAGCTGGTTCTTCTCGATTCCGACTGCTCTGCCGCCCTTGCCTTCCGCAAGCAGGTCCACTGCACGTGACCCCAATCGGCTCGCAAGCACACGGTCGGATGCAGTCGGGGTGCCTCCACGCTGAATATGGCCCAGCACGGATACACGAGTTTCAAGATTCGTTTCTTCTTTCAGTCTGGCAGCAAATTCATTTCCGCTCATTACACCTTCAGCAACTACAATGATACTGTGCTTCTTGCCGCGCTCCTGGCCTTTTTTCAGACGGCGGGCAATATCATCCATGTCATGCTTGTCTTCCGGAATAAGAATTGTTTCCGCTCCGCCTGCAAGTCCGGACCAAAGCGCAAGGTCTCCGGCATTTCGTCCCATTACCTCAATGATGAATGTTCTTTCATGGGATGTAGCGGTATCGCGGATTTTATCGATTGCATCGATAACGGTATTCAATGCTGTATCAAACCCGATTGTGTATTCAGTGCCAGGAATGTCATTGTCAATCGTACCCGGTACGCCAACACAAGGGTATCCCAATTCCGTCAAGGCTTTCGCTCCGCGGTAAGAGCCGTCTCCGCCGATAACGACCAAGCCCTCGATGCCATGCTTATTAAGCTGTTCAATCCCCTTTTTCTGACCTTCCTTTGTCTTGAATTCTTCACAGCGGGCTGTGTACAACATTGTTCCTCCGCGGTGAATGATATCACCGACAGACCCAAGTTCAAGCTTCTTGATATTACCGTTGATCAAGCCGTTATATCCCTGATAGATACCGTAGACTTCAATATCCTGATAAATGGCCTGTCTTACGACCGCGCGTACAGCAGCGTTCATGCCAGGCGAATCTCCGCCGCTTGTCAATACACCTATTCTTTTCATAAATAACCACCTCTTATTAAGTCTCTATGTATAGTAAATTTAGTATTGTTCCTTTTGGGGTGCAATAAAGAAGAGTTTCGGGGAAACAGATTCAACACTTACTATTATAGGCAAAACACCTATGGATTATTTCTAAAATAACATGAAGATTGACAGCGAACAATGAATATAGCGTGTTATTCTTTAAAGACGAAATTATCAAAATAGTGAAAGCGTTTCATTGTAAAATAATGCGTTTACATTGCAGCCTGCTGTCTAAAATGTCCTCTGTCCCAAAAAAAAGCAAAAGCGTGGAAAAGTTTCCACGCTTAAGAATTTACCCCTGTATATTCATCTAAAACAGTATATTGACCCATTAATTTATATTTTTCATAACGGGATTGGATTAATTGCTCCGGACTCTGCGATACCAATTGTTCCAAAGAAGCTTTAATCACGACACCAATGCTGAGAGCTTGTACTTGAACGTCCTTATGCGCCCCGCCTTTTACTTCCGGGATGATCTCATCGATGACACCCAGTTCTTTCAAGTCAGGTGCAGTGATTTTCATTGTTTCAGCAGCCCTTTTCGCCTGTGTTGAATCTTTCCATAGGAGTGCAGCTGCACCCTCAGGCGAAATAACGGAATAGGTAGAGTTCTCCAGCATATGAATATGGTTCCCCACTCCCAAGGCAAGAGCTCCACCACTCCCGCCTTCACCGATGACAATACAGATGACCGGAACACTTAAGCCTGCCATCTCGAACAGGTTGCGTGCAATGGCTTCACTCTGCCCACGTTCTTCGGCAGCTTTCCCCGGGTATGCCCCCTTAGTATCAATGAAGCAGATAATCGGTCTTCCAAACTTATCAGCCTGTTTCATCAGTCTCAAAGCTTTTCGGTATCCCTCAGGATGAGGCATCCCAAAGTTGCGGCGGATATTTTCTTTCGTATCCTTTCCACGTTGATGGCCGATGACCGTCACAGGAAGGTCATTGAACTTAGCAATCCCGGCAACGATGGCTTCATCCTCGCCATAAAGCCGGTCCCCATGCATCTCATGGAAGTCGGTAAATAGATGACTGATATAATCAAGGGTTGTCGGTCTATTGGGATGTCTCGCAACTTGAACCCTGTCCCAAGGTTTCATATTTTCATAAAGATCACTCTCAAGCTTTTGCAGACGGTTTTCCAGTTTTTCGATTTCAGAGGAAAGGTCCACATCCGATTTCTGCGTAAATTCCTTCAGTTCGGAAATCTTATTCCTTAACTGCACTACTGGTTTTTCAAATTCCATTTCATTTACCATGTCAGTTCACCGTCCCATTGATGGATCTCCAGGATAGTTGAGATCTTCTCTTTTAAATCCAAGCGTGAAATAACATCATCCAATTGGCCATGCTTTAAGAGGAACTCTGCCGTTTGGAAATCTTCAGGCAAATCTTCCCTGATCGTCTGTTCGATGATTCTTCTTCCAGCGAAGCCTATCAGTGCCCCTGGTTCGGCAAAGTTATAGTCTCCCAGAGAGGCAAAACTCGCTGAAACTCCCCCCGTTGTCGGGTGGGTCATTATGGAGATGAACAAGCCGCCATTATCACTGAATCTTTTTAACGCCACAGACGTTTTGGCCATCTGCATCAGGGACAAGACTCCCTCCTGCATTCTCGCTCCGCCTGATGCCGTGAAGATGATGAATGGGCAGCTTCTTCTATCTGCCTCTTCAATTGCTCTTGTGATTTTCTCACCCACAACTGAGCCCATGCTTCCCATCCGGAACCGGGAATCCATGATTGCGGCCACAGCGTCACACCCATTCACTTTACCTGTGCCTGTTACCACAGCCTCATTAATATTCGTTTTTTCACGGTCTTTTTCCAATTTTTCTATGTAGTCAGGAAAATTCAATGGATTCTCTGATATTAACCCGGCATCCAATTCTTCAAAAGTGCCCTCATCGAAAAAGCTGTCGGAACGTTCGAAGGCGCTCATTCGGTGATGAAACCCACAATGCAGGCAAACTTTCAGGTTTTTTTGCAGCTCTTTCGTATACATGATTTTTTTACAGTCAGGACACTTTGTCATGATTCCTTCCGGTACGTCTTGTTTTGCCGCATCGGAGGGGATGGTTGCGTACTTCTTCTTTTTCGTTTTAACAAAAAGATCCTTAAGCACTAGTGAAACCTCCTTAATTACTATACTATTTGCGTCTGCCCTTAAAGGGCGAACTATATTTTATACTGAGAATGGATTTGCATTTGGACTTGCTTTTCATTCACTCTACATTACTTGGAGCAAAAAAGATGTAGGAACATGTCGTCGTCTTCTCGACAACTTTCCACACTGCCTAAATGTCAGCCGGATCATTTTTCAAGGAATAATAGTATTCCCACATCTTCTCTTCTTGTTTTGCTTGCAGAGAATCGATGAGCCCCATACAAGCTTTTCTATAGTGTTCATCCATTGGGACTGCTTTCTGCACCATTGCTCCATATTGGGAGAGTATATACCAAATCTTTTCCGCCAGCAGATTATTGGATTGATGGATGATTTTCTTCAAGAAGCTGTCTACTGTCTGCAGATCATCCGAATCCAGGCACTGTTGAAGGGGTCTCAAGCTCAATTCAGAATGGAGGATGGTTCTCAAGCTTTCTTTTTCCAGCCATTCTTTTGTAAGCAAAACGTCGTCCCTTGCCTGCCCTTCTTTCAGGATAAAAGTGCCCAGCAGCTCCACTAGGCGATGGTTCCTGAAATCTTTTAGGAAGGTGCCTTCTCCGCGCCTTGTTTCAATGAGGCCTAAAAGCTCCAAGGCCCTTAAAGCTTCTCTAATAGAAGAACGCCCTGCTTTCAGGCGTTCTGACAACTCTCTTTCAGAAGGAATTTTATCTCCAGGCTGCAAGCCATCTTCGGAGATCATATCCCTGATTCTATTTACGATTTCAATGAAGATCTTAGAATTAGGTTTTGGTGAGTCCATTGGTTGGGTTATTCACCCTTTCCAATGACTGCAAGTTGTTCGGTTTTTTTCCGGACTTCTTCAGGGTCGACCTTCTGCCTTGCAACACCGGTCTCCATCGCCGCTTGAGCGACCGCTGCCGCAACAGCCGGTGCTACACGAGCATCAAATGGTGCAGGGATGACATAGTCCTCATTCAAGTCCTTTTCATCCACCAGCGCGGCTATCGCTTCTACTGCTGCCTGCTTCATTTTTTCATTGATGTGGGTAGCCCGTACATCGAGAGCTCCCCTGAAGATACCAGGAAACGCCAAGACATTGTTTACTTGGTTCGGGAAGTCCGAACGGCCTGTTCCCACCACTTTGGCTCCTGCTGCTTTAGCCTTCTCAGGCATGATTTCCGGTACAGGGTTAGCCATGGCAAAAATAACCGGATCTTCGTTCATGGAGCTCACCATTTCTTCTGTCAGTGCTCCGGCAACCGATACCCCGATGAATACATCCGCATCCTTGATGACATCCTCCAGACCGCCTTCAACACGGTCACGGTTGGTGAATTTAGCTACTTCATTCTTGATATCA
Organism: Bacillus sp. SG-1; assembly: GCF_000181495.1. Classification (GTDB taxonomy): domain Bacteria; phylum Bacillota; class Bacilli; order Bacillales; family Bacillaceae_B; genus Rossellomorea. Next base: position 81,897 of record NZ_ABCF01000006.1, on the reverse strand, counting down.
TTCATGCCGTTCGGGCGGCCTTCATAAATGGCTCCCCGTGTATCACACATGACAATATCGCGAACGCCATAGTTGTGCAGGAGCTTGATAATGGCAATACCTGCTGCCCCGGCCCCATTTGCCACAACTTTGATTTCCGACATCTTTTTTTCGACGATCTTCAAGGCATTAACGAGTCCAGCTACCGTAACGATCGCTGTTCCGTGCTGATCATCATGGAAAATCGGGATATTTGTTTCTTTTTTTAACCGTTCTTCTATGACAAAGCAATTTGGTGCAGCGATATCTTCCAAGTTCACACCGCCAAATGTCGGTTCCATTAATTTGACCGTCTCAACGATCTTGTCCACATCATTGGTATCGAGACAGATTGGGAATGCATCTACTCCGGCAAAACTTTTGAATAATACTGCTTTCCCTTCCATGACCGGAAGAGCCGCTGCTGGTCCGATATTCCCAAGGCCAAGCACAGCTGTCCCATCGGATACAACCGCCACCATATTGCCTTTCATCGTATATTCATAAACAGTTTCAGGTTTGTCGTAAATCACTTTACATGGTTCCGCTACACCTGGAGAATAAGCCAGACTTAAATCTTTTGCATTTTTGACTTCCACTTTTGATTTTGACTCTAATTTTCCCTGGTTTACCCGGTGCATGTGCAACGCTTCTTCACGTAATGACAAGCTGGTTCACTCCTTAAGTATCTGCATTTGCGTTTAGTTAACTGGTGATCTGAACTTGTTAGGAATGGATTTTTTGATTTCCGCAGCAGGGGTCGTAAGCCTATTGCTCCAACAAACCCTTTTTCCAACAAAAGAACAGCCCAAATAGAATATCCTGGTAAATACCTTAATAATTATAACGGGAGAGGTGGTCTGACCACCCTTTTCCCTTTAAACAATATAATAAATATTGATGTAAGTAAAGGATATATTATTAATTTAAGTGGTCACTTTTTCTTAAATGTTTATTTCAATATCGTATTTTTTTCTCCTAATATCTTCCTCAACTCTTGCATGCATTGGGCTGTCGGGTTCACCCACTGATTGTTCGGAAGCTGTACAGTCCTGCTTTCCGTATCAAAATGGATAATGACAGGGACCCTCCCTTTATACTTTCTTAAAGTCCCTTTCACGGCAGCAAACTCATCTCCTGAAGTATGCTTTATTTTCAAGTAGAGCTTTTTGTTGATTTCTTCCGACAGGTCCTTTACTTCGTCCATACTATATACTTTATTGACCAAGAGCTGCATTTTATCATTCCGTTCTTCAACGGAACCTTCCATCATGACAATATTCCCTTCTTTGACGGAGGCAGTATAGTGCCTGAATGCATTCGGAAAAATGACACCTTCCATTTCACCACTTGAATCGCTCATTGTAATGAAGGCCATCACTTCCCCTTTTTTTGTCCGGATCGTCTTGACTGCTGTAAGGTAGACACCCACCCGGATGTTTTTGTTACCTGCCTCCAGGTCAAAGAGGTCGATGGCAGATACGTTTTTGAACAAGCTTTCAAAAGGTGATACAGGATGGTCGGAAAGGTACAATCCGAGAACCTGCTTTTCGTATTCAAGTTTTTTTTCAAGCGGCATATCTTCAACTTCTGTGTACTTCGGTTTTAAGAAGAAAGCTTCCTCTTCCTGAAATAAATCATAATCCTGATCCTGAGGGCGGACCAATTCGGAATGTTCAAGGGCTACGTCCAGTGAGGCCAGCAGGGTTGACCGGTCTACTCCGAAATCATCGAGTGCCCCTGAAAACACCAGAGCTTCCAGTGTCTTTCTATTCACTGCCTTGAGAGAGACCCTTAAACAGAAATCAAACAAATCTACAAAAGGTTTTTCCTGCCGTTCCTGATAGATTTCCTTTAAAGCTGCAGCACCTACACCTCTAACGGCTCCAAGACTGTATCGAATCCCCCCTTTTTCCACTTTAAAAGGAAACTGGCTGAGGTTTATGGAAGGAGGAAGGATATTGATATCATTCTGCTTGGCTTCACGGATGTATTGAGAAACTTTCGTGTCATTTCCTATGACTGAAGTAAGCAGCGCTGCAAGAAAGTAGGATGGATAATTTGCTTTCAAATAAGCAAGCTGGTAAGCAATCATACTATAGGCGACAGCATGCGAACGATTAAACCCGTAATTCGCGAACCGTACGATTAAATCATAAATTTCCTGTGCAGTTTCAAAAGAATACCCTTTATTCAACGCACCATCTATAAAGTGTTTCCGTTCACTGTCCAGGACTTCCCTTTTCTTCTTACTGACCGCCCTTCTGAGCAGATCGGCTTCTCCCAAACTAAAACCAGCCATCTTGGAAGCAATTTGCATGATTTGTTCCTGGTAAACGATGACTCCGTACGTGACCCCCAGGATTTCTTTTAAATCGGGATGAGGATATTCGATCGTTTCCTCCCCATGCTTCCTTGAAATGAATAATGGAATGTTTTCCATAGGGCCCGGCCTGAATAATGCGTTGACTGCCACGATGTCTTCAAAAGAATTCGGTCTCAGCTTGACAAGGACATTCTTCATTCCATCCGATTCAAGCTGGAATACTCCGTCCGTCCTTCCCTGGCTGAGCAGGTCAAACGTCTTCTCATCATTCTGGGGAAGGTCATCTAAAGACAGCCTCTTTCCAGTCCCCTTTCTTATCGAAGCAACAATCCTGTCAAGAATTGTTAAGTTCCTAAGACCAAGAAAGTCCATTTTCAACAGACCGATTTCTTCGAGTATTTCCATTGGGTATTGAGTCAGATGGACATTTCCCTGTCCTGCCTGTATTGGGATCAAGTCAACGAGCGGCCTTTCACTGATGATGACACCCGCGGCGTGTGTGGAAGCGTGTCTCGGCAGTCCTTCGAGTTTAAGCGCCGTCTGGAACAATCTCTGTTTATGCTGTGATTCATTTATGAAATTACGAAAGTCAGCCGATTCATCATATACGGATTTCAAGGAACCAGGGCGTGAAGGAATGAACTTTGAAAGCTGTTCCAATTCCTTTGAGTTGAAACCAAAGACTCTCGCAGTATCCCGGAGAGCTGCTTTGGCAGCAAGGGTCCCGAACGTGATGATTTGTGCTACATGCAGGTCTCCGTACTTTTTATGCACATATTCAATGACTTCTTCCCTGCGGTAATCGGGAAAGTCGATGTCGATATCCGGCATGGAGATTCTTTCAGGATTCAAGAATCTTTCAAATAACAAGCCGTGCTTAATTGGGTCAACGTCCGTTATCCTCAAGGCATATGCAACAAGAGAACCTGCAGCGGAGCCCCTTCCCGGACCTGTTAAAATATGCTGATCCTTCGCATACTTCATAAAATCCCAGACAATAAGGAAGTAATCACTGAAGTTCATCTTTTGAATCACTGTCAATTCATATTCCAACCTATCTAAATAGTCAGGGATATTTTCCAATCCTCTTTCCTTAAGACCTTGCATACAAACTCCATGGAGATATTGATCAGCCTCTTCACCAGCTGGCAGCGGATATTTAGGCAGCAGATTTTGATTAAAGGCTATCTCCACATTACACTGATTGGCTACCTTCATCGTATTTTCCAAGGCATCCACGTGGCTGCCAAATAAATCAAGCATCTCATCCCGGCTTTTGAAGTAGTACTGATCATTAGGCAGGATTTCCCGGTCATCATCCGCTAACTTGACTCCATCCCTAATGGCAAGAAGGCATTCGTGAGCGAAAGCATCCTCTTTCTCTACAAACTGGACATCGTTCGTCACAACTTGTCTGATAGACAGCTTTTGTTTCAGCTTTTCTATCCCATCCTCTATCTTTCTGTCATCTTCAAGCCCATGATTCTGCAGTGAAAGAAAGAAGGATTCTTCGCCAAATACCTGCTGCATTCTATGAACAACATCTTCCGCTTGGTTAATGTCACCTGCCAGTAAATGCTGCTCTATCTCTCCTTTACCTCCCGGAGTTATTCCAATCAGGCCTTCCCCATAGCCTTTCAGCCATTTATAAGGGATGCCTTCGGGAGATTTAGTCCCAATCACGCTTGAAATTTTCAACAGGTTTTGATAACCTGCATTATTTTTTGCAAGCAGAACAAGAGGGAAACTTCTTTCTTCCCTTTCGCTCATTACATCCGCCGTCATTCCGATGATCGGCTTAATATTATTTTTCCTGCATTCCTGATAAAACGGAATGACCCCGTACATCACATTCCGATCCGTGATGGCCATTGCACGATAGTTATGCTGTACAGCTTTATGTACAAGCGATTTGACCGAAGCTGTGCTCGACAATAAACTGAAAGCGCTTGACACCTGCAAGTGAACAAACGACATGAGCACTCACTCTCCTTTTCTCATTCTCCTTCCTTCATTATAAGAAACTATAAGCAAAAAAGAAAATATGTTCGCTTTTTTCGGACGGGTATTCTTCATATGTAAGCAGCCAGTCCCATATATATATAAATATAAGCAGTACGAGGCTCTGTTTCTGGTGCCGGCAGTGGAAGAAGATTATCTATTTCGGAGTTGATCATAATGACAGAAGCTTTCTTTCCGGAGCTTTTCAAAAGTTATTTTATTGCAATGGGCGTAATGCTTGGCGGCTGCCTGCTTGGAGGCCTGGCCGCATTCATGACCGGACAGCCGCTCCTGACTGAAATTTCGCGGTTGTCCAGGATACTGAGGATTTGGGCAATCATTGCGGCCATCGGCGGTACCTTTGATACACTTTACAGTTTTGAAAAAGGATTTATGAACGGCGAGACGAAAGAAGTGTTCAAACAGTTCCTCCTGATCCTGTCCGCTATGGGTGGAGCACAGACAGCAGCATTATTTATCTACTGGCTGACACAGGAGCATATCTCGACATGAGGATTCCACCATATTACAGGCAGCCCGCTTGGCAAAGATTCTTTGCCGGAGCACTTATCGGCGGTATAATCAGCTGGATGATTTTCTTGTTTATGTTCGGCGTCCTTCAGGAAAAGCAAACCTCCACGATTGAAAAACAGCAAAAAACGATCAGTGACCTTAAGGCGGATATTTCCCATTGGCAGGATGATTTTAAAGAGTTGAATAAAGAGAACAGCAAGCTGCTGACGATCCAGGATATCAAGCTGAAAATCGTAAATGCCAAAGAATACAGAATTAACGATTCACTGAGCATCTTCGAAGCGGAAGAAGAGCTTAAAGGCGACCTCATTCCCTTGCTGGCAAAAGACCTGGACTCTGTTTACAAGAACAAGGAGCTTGTCAAAAAGACAATCGAAAACAAGACCCTCAAAATCAATGACAAAAGATACAAAGTAAAAATAAAGGAAATCTATTTTTATACTGTGATCCAGATCGTCCTTGAACTGGAGTATGATGGGTAGGCGGGAGAGACAAATGCTGCTATCTTCTGGTTCCCGATATTCTATCAACGACTTTGCTCTCTCTATCGACGAGTTGGATGCTCCTATCGTCGAGATTGAACATTCTATTGACGAGTTGACGGTTCTATCGTCGAGAACACCAGTCCTATCGACGAGTCACTTTTTCATGAAAAGAAATCCACCCACAATAAAAGAGGTTCATCGCTTTTCGATGAACCTCTTTCCTAATAGTCTCAACTTTGCTCGCAAACCTCTATTAAATCTTTCAACACTTCATCCTTCTGCTCCCAGCCAAAGATGGATGCGCCTGCAGCAAGCGGATGTCCGCCTCCATTATACTTTTTTGCAACCGTATTGATGACCGGTCCTTTGGAGCGGAAACGAACTCTGATTTGGTCGCTCTCCTCTATGAAAAAGACCCAGGCCTTGATTCCTTTTACATTACCCAGGGAACTTACGAGCAGTGAGGCTTCAGCGGGCACGAGACCGAAGTCATCCAGGATTTCTTTTGTAATGATCATGCATCCCACCCTGTTCTCCAGCATTTCGAAGTTTTGAAGAACATAGCCTTGAAGCTTAAGCACCTGTGGATCTGATTCATACATTTTGTTATAGAGTTCATTTCGGTCAAAATCAAAACGGATGAGTTCACCCGCTACATCAAACGTACGCTGGGTTGTGCTTGGATACAGGAATCTCCCAGTATCGCCGACAATCCCGCCATATAGCAGACGTGCCGCTTCGTCTGTCATTTTCAAGCCCTGGTCTTTCCCGTGATTATAGAGTAAATAAATCATCTCACTGACCGAGCTTGCTTCTGTGTCTACCCACAACAGATCTCCGTACGGATCTTCATTTGGATGGTGATCGATTTTGATAAGCTTCTCTCCCAATTCATATCTGTCGTCACAAATACGGGCAGAATTCGCTGTATCACAGACGATGATCAGCGCCCCCTTAAAGACACTGTCCTCAACTTTGTCCAATCTTCTCAAATAATGAAGTGTGGGCTCTTCCTCTCCAACAGCATAAATATTCTTTTCAGGGAAGGAGGCTTTCAGGATTTCCACAAGCCCCCCCTGAGAACCGTAAGCATCCGGATCCGGCCTTACGTGCCTGTGGACAATGATGGTCTGATACTCTTTAATGGCAGCGATAATTTGATCTTTCATATGATACTCCTTTTTTTAGACATAAAACGTTCATTTGGAATCCTGTTAAAATACCGTTAAAATAGTAAAAGGAGATTCATAAAACAACCAACGATATTTTGGAGGATACAAGATATGCCTGTTTTAGTTTTTTTAATCATTCTTTCATTTTCTTTTTATTTTTACTATAAAGTGAAATCGGTACGGAGCAATAGATTCATCGAGAAAAAATGGCTTTCCGGAAAATCCAGTATTGCATTGGGCTTATTTGTGGCCCTGTTCGGGATCAACCAGCTGTTTCTTTTTCAAACCACCTTCACATACATCATTGCAGCGATTTTTATCATCATCGGTCTTGGCAGTGCATGGATGGGATGGAAAGTGTACAAGCACTTCCTGCCTCAGGCTGTAAAAGAAGCAGAGCAATTGGATAATCGATAGAATTCTCAAAACCTGCATCTTTCTTTGGATGCAGGTTTTTCTGTTACACCTTAATGTTTATCAATCAGCTGGCAAATCATCATTGCCTTTCCTACCAGCACTGTTTCATGATAAACTTCGACATCGACCTTACCGAACTTCCGGCCTACATCCAATACTTTAGGACGGATTTCTATGATGCTTTCCATCTGGACGGGCCTGATAAAATACACGGTCATATTCTCTACAACCAGGTCGCCTTTTTTATAATTCTTCAAGGCCCTGTTTGCGGCTTCTGTTACAAGAGTCGTAAATACCCCATAAGACATCGTTCCAAGCCCATTTGTCATCTGCGGGGTTACCGGGAATTGATAGGCGGCATCACTGGAATCTTTTGACTCCAATGTTGTCATGTTGCTAGTGATGTTGTCATCGATGGTTTCCCCTACCTGAGGCTGCCGCTGGATCATTTGCATTGCTTTCAATACATCCTGACGGCTGATGATTCCCTGAATCCTGTTCAAGTCATCGACTACCGGCAGGACTTCAATCCCTTCCCAAATCATCATGTGTGCAGCAGATGCAACGCTTGTATTGGGCCTGACGGTAATAGGTTTTTTCGTCATGACCTTGTCAATCATAACGTCCTTTTCCTGGCCCATTACATCTTTAGAAGTCACCATTCCCTGGACCTTCCTATTTCGGTCGATGACAGGAAAACGACTATGGAAGGTTGATTGGTTTTTTTCGTACCAATCTTCCAGGGTGTCACCTACATGTAAATACACCGTCTTGTCTTCCGCGGTTAAAATATCCTCAACCAGTACAATGTCTTTTTTTATCAGCTGATCGTAAATCGCACGGTTGATCATTGCCGCCACGGTAAAAGTATCATAGCTTGTTGAAATGACCGGCAATTCCAGTTCATCGGCGATCCGCTTGACAGCTTCGTCCGTATCAAAGCCCCCGGTTATCAACACAGCTGCCCCGGCCTTAAGGGCCAGTTCGTGAGCCTTCGTCCGGTTCCCGACAATCAGTAAGTTTCCGGCTTCTGTGTAACGCATCATTGCTTCGAGTTTCATCGCGCCGATGACAAATTTATTCAGCATTTTATGTAAGCCTGTTCTCCCGCCGAGTACTTGTCCGTCAATAATATTGACCACTTCCGCGAAAGTCAGCTTTTCGATGTTTTCCTTTTTCTTTCTTTCAATCCTGATGGTTCCGACTCTTTCGATGGTGCTGACATATCCCTTGGTCTCTGCATCCTTAATAGCTCTGTATGCAGTGCCTTCACTGACACTCAGAGCCTTCGCAATTTGCCTGACAGATATTTTTTCCCCTATCGGGAGCGTATCAATATATTCTATGATTTGTTCATGTTTGGTTGCCAAGCTTTTCACCCTTTTTTATACTGCCTGAATATACCTTTCATTATAAAGTGAAAAGCCCGGTGTTTCAATTTTCTCCTTAATACTCAGCCAAAAGAACGAACCCTTCTTGCACCTTTCTTCGATTTCGCCCTCTGTATTTGTGCCTTGGCAGCACGAGGAGCAAAGAGCATTCCTGATAAGTTGCCTGCAATGACAATGGCTGCAAAAGCAAGCCAGATCAGCGCAAACGCCCCCTGCAGACCTTCTGCAAAAACATTCAGGCGTGGAACCGCGTAATAGAGCATCATCCCCGCAAGCAATAAACAAATCAAATATCGTTGCTTTTTCATATAATCCCCCTTTTCCTTGCTTGTTTCATTGTATGCGGGACAAACCGTTCTCATTAGTTTTTTCTTTTAGGCTCTTTTCTAAAACTTTGTTGCTATTTACGATGAATTTCAAGTGAAATAGCCATATTTCAGAGGAATTATCCTGGGAAACATTAAAGAAAAGAGCTATTCACCCTGTTCAGTTAGATTAGCCCTTGCCTTTTGGATTTTTCCGATAGCAACAATGGATACGAATACAGCGTTCTTAGTGGATTTTGGTGGCGATTACCCGGGAATTTGTAGGTAATCTCCTTTTTTTCTGGCACTCACCTACCAATCAATTTGTAGGCGAGATTCGGTTTTTCAGTCATCCACCTGCCAATCTCACTCTCTATGTTCGGCCCGGAACAAAAAACACTGATCCAATAACGGATCAGTGTTCCAAAGATTCTATTATAGCTCGATGACATCTCCTGCATTCATTACTTTGGCTTCCTGGCCATTTAACATGGAGACAAACTTCTCAGGGTCCTGCTTGATTGGCGGGAATGTATTGTAGTGAATCGGAACAACAGTTTTGGCGTTCACAAATTCTGCGGCCAACGCTGCATCCTCCGGTCCCATTGTAAAATTATCTCCAATTGGAAGGAATGCCAGGTCAATGGAATTGCGCATTCCGATCAGCTTCATGTCGGAGAAAAGGGCAGTATCCCCTGCGTGATAGATCGTTTTCCCGTCTACTGTGAAAAGAATTCCCGCAGGCATACCTGTGTAGATGATTTGCTTGTCTTCTGTCTCATATGAAGAACCATGAAAAGCCTGAGTCAGTTTCACTCTACCGAACTCGAAATCGTACCCTCCGCCAATGTGCAGCGGGTGAGTTTTCACACCCTGCCAGCTTAAATATGTAGCCAATTCAAAAGGAGCTACTACAAGCGCATCACTTTGCTTTGCGAGTTGGACAGTATCTCCGACATGATCATTATGACCATGGGTAAGCAAAATGACATCCGGCTTTTCATTTTCTACTTTCAGGTCAGTGAGTTCATTCCCATTGATAAAAGGGTCAATTAAGATTGTGTGTGTTTCGGTCACGACTTTAACAACTGAATGTCCATGATAAGAAACTTTCATTTTAAGCCCTCCTTGAAACTAGTTTTCATGCTGTTTTCCATTAGCACCTAAAAGAACAATCAGAAAACACCACTTTCCTACTTAGTTCTTGATTGAAGAGACATTTCCTCCTTTAACCAAGCACCCCATTCATTTTTACCCTGAAATTTTATTTTTAAAAAGCCTTTAACGGAATTTATCCCCCAATCTGACAACATGAAAAAAAGGCTGTCCCACCAAATTAGCGGAACAGCCTTTTCTATCATTAAATTTGATCGAGAAGTGTTTTGGTATCAGAGTAGTCCAAGTCATGCGCTTCTGCGACAGCTTTATACGTCACATATCCGTTCAATGTATTGATTCCTTTCAACAGGGCTTCATTTTCAAGACATGCTGCTTTATAACCTTTGTTGGCAATCTGGATTGCGTAAGGAACTGTTACATTCGTAAGCGCAATAGTGGATGTACGCGGCACGGCACCAGGCATGTTGGCAACTGCATAGTGAACAACTCCGTGTTTCACATAAGTTGGATCATCATGGGTTGTGATGCGGTCTGTCGTTTCAAATATTCCACCTTGGTCGATGGCAATATCCACTACTACTGAACCAGGCATCATGGATTTGATCATATCTTCCGTTACAAGCTTCGGTGCCTTTGCTCCCGGAATCAGTACGGCTCCGATAACAAGGTCAGATTCTGCAACAGCTTTTTCGATGTTAAGCGGATTGGACATCAATGTCTGCACATCGCTTCCGAAGATATCATCAAGCTGGCGAAGACGTTCAGGACTCAAGTCAAGGATCGTCACTTGTGCACCCATTCCAACAGCAATTTTTGCTGCATTCGTTCCAGCTACACCACCACCGATGATTGTTACACGACTGCGTGAAACTCCCGGAACGCCAGATAGAAGAACACCTTTCCCGCCATGAATTTTTTCAAGGAATTGAGCACCGAGTTGAGTGGACATCCTGCCAGCCACTTCACTCATTGGTGTAAGCAACGGAAGAGTACGATTCATTTCAACTGTCTCGTATGCGATTCCGACCACTTTATTTTCAATAAGGGCTTTTGTCAGTTCAGGCTCTGGAGCCAAGTGTAAGTATGTAAACAGGATAAGCCCTTCACGGAAATACTGATATTCGCTTGGCAGCGGTTCTTTTACTTTCATGACCATATCCATGGACCATGCTTCAGATGCACTTTCAACAATATGACCGCCCGCAGCTGTATAATCTTCGTCTGTAAAACCAGAGCCGAGGCCCGCCCCGGATTCAATATATACTTCATGACCGAACTGGGTTAGATTCACCACTCCTGCCGGTGTCATTGCCACTCGGTTCTCATTGTTTTTTATTTCTGCAGGTACTCCGATACGCATAAAAAAAACCTCCTCATTTCAAATCCATATGTAAACTTTCTTAATCAAATATAACACTATCATCCCTAAAATGCTAAACAATTTTTACGTAAATGTAAGCATTTACATTCAGACTGAAAAGCCTGAATTTTCCCTACCCATAATGGCAGGAAGAAACGACTTTAAACCCTCCTAAAAGAAAGAAATAACGGACTTTTATTTACTGAATGTTCAGAATCGAACTTTATATTATTTCCTTTTGGTAAACTTCCTATACAATAGGAATAGAATTATCTCATATGATCGAAATAAGGAGTCTTCAAATGAAAAATCCAGCAATAGAAAGACTAGGATTAGAATCCGTTCCGCAAAATTTAAAGACCACTACCTGGTTTGAGTATTTCATTATCCAGCTTGCCTTTTCAGTCAACTCCGGGAATTTTCTCGTCCCTGCTTTAGCCGTAATGGAGGGCGGATTATCAATGTTCTGGGCCATCCTCAGCACATTGATCGGAGGAACACTTGCCTTCTTTTTTGTTTCTGTCCTCTCATTGCCGGGTGCGAGGTATGGTTTGCCTGCCCAGTATGTCATCAGGTCCATGATTGGTACCAGGCTTTCAAGACTTATCGCCTCTCCGGTCAGGTCGCTGACATCGCTGTATTGGTTCAGTGTCCAAACCATTGGAGGTACGTTGGTTGTTCTCTCTCTGCTGAAAAAGGCTGTAGGGGTTGAATTCCCTTTAATCCCCATTGCTGTTTCCCTTGCATTGATTATGACCATCCTGGCCCTGATTGGTTTTGAGGCAGTCAAAAAAGCAACCAAGTTGTTCATGCCTTTCCTATTGATTGGGCAGGCAGCTATCTTAATCATTTTTATCAATACGTCAGCAAACGGAAGTGGAATCAACGTATTGTTTTCGGGTGAAGGGTTTTCGATTGGGGCCTTTGTGTTTTTTGCCAGCCTTGCTTTTGTTCAATATGTATCAGGAGTAAGTGCCTCTTCCGATATTACACGGTATGCGAAATCTGGAAAACAGGGCTTTTGGGGATTGTTCGCTGGAAATGTATTCGGCTTCTTTATGACTGCCCTGCTGGGGACCTTCAGTGCAGCCTTATTTAACAACCTAAATCCTTTTGTAGCAGCAACCGAGCAGACTGGCTCCGTCCTCCTGACCATATTAATCGGGATATGCGCCATGGTTTCGATGATATCCATCAATCTCAGCAATGCCTACACAGGCGGATTCAGCTTGTTGAATGCCATCCCTTCTCTCGGGAGAGTCAAAAGCGCACTGGTATTTGGTGCCGCCGGGATTATCTTGAGCTGCTTCCCGGCATTGGTCAATAATGCAAAAGATTATATCTCCTTGTTGGGTGCTTTTGTCATCCCCTTATCGGCCGTCATTGTTGCAGACTTTTTGTATATCAAAAAAGCGAGGATACCAGATAAGGATCTCGAAAGACTTGCATCAGGTACATTTCAGTACAATCAAAAAGCCATCTATACACTTGCTGTTGCCTTGTTCATCTATTTCTTAATACCGGAAGGCTGGTCCCCCGGATTCATCAGCTTTTTGCTGACATTTATGATGTATAGTTTCATATCAAAACAGTCATCCAAAAACAACGTAAATGATTATAAGAAAAGCCGTCATGCTTAATAAAGTATGGCGGCTTTATTACTATCAATAAATACTGATACAGGAGTTAGAGCTCTTTTAACAAACAAAAATACTGTCCCCAATGATTCCGCGGACAGCATTTTAAAAACTACATTTTCTTTTCATCTTCAAACAAATTTGAGTTCAAAGGTCCTGCCTCACCATCATGCAGCCCTGACTCATAGGAATCCATGATTTGCATAGAGGTCTGCTCGGCTGCACGTTCGTCATAAAAACTTTGCTGTTTTACCCGGTTCTTTTTTTCCATTGTTTAATGTCCTCCTTTTCCGGAAAAATAATTACTAATATCTTTTGTTAAGGTGTAACAATTATTAAAGGAAATATATAGTAAACTATAGATAAGGAGTGATGAGCCATGACTTTGAAATATAAAAATATACTGGTAGCCGTTGATGGGTCAAAAGAAGCGGAATGGGCGTTCAAGAAATCAATTGATATTGCTTTACGTAATGATGCAACTCTTTCGATTATCCATGTCATCGATTCAAGATCGTTTGCAACAGTTGAATCCTACGATCAATCTGTAGGTGAAAGAGCCAGCCAGTATGCCGAAGAAATCATGACTTCTTATAAAGAACAGGCAGAAAGGGCGGGCGTAACCGATGTCCACATACTGATTGAGTACGGTTCCCCTAAAGCTGTCATCCCGAAAGATGGAGCGGAGAAAGCCAATGCAGATCTCATTGTGTGCGGAGCAACCGGCTTGAGTGCGATGGAAAGATTTCTGATTGGCAGCGTGTCCGAACATATTACCCGCTCAGCTGAATGCGATGTACTTGTAGTCAGAACAGATGATCAGTAAATATTATTTAAATTATTCAAGCTTGCAGGATCTTTTCTGCAAGCTTTTTTCTTTCTTCTCTGGAGAGACACCCTGCTGCAGTCGGAAAAATAATATTAAAATAATTTTTCAGCCTTTTTATATACAACCATATCGACAACATGTTAGAATGTTCAATAAATTTTCTCGAAGGGAAGAATCCAATTGAAAATTGCCTATCTGGGACCACAGGCTTCTTTTACAGACCTGGCTGTAAGAAAAGCTTTTCCGAAAAGAGAAACAGTACCATGTGTGACAATACCTGACTGCATCGAAGCGGTTATCGAAGAGAAAGTTGATTATGCGGTTGTTCCTTTGGAGAATGCACTCGAAGGGTCAGTACATATTACGGTTGATTACTTGTTTCATGAAGAAAATTTATCCATCGTAGCTGAACTTACTTCCCCCATACAGCAGCATTTTATGGTACACCCTAAACATTTTGATTGCGGGATAAAGCCGGATAAAATCCTGTCCCATTCCCACGCATTGGCGCAATGCCATAAATTCCTTCACAGCAATTTCCGGGACACGCCGTTAGAACAGACGACCTCGACATCTGCAGCCGCAAAATATTTAAGTGAGCATCCCGAGGAGAATCTTGCTTCAATAGGAAATGAATTATCTGCAAGAGAATACGGACTTAAGATCCTGCATGAAAACATCCATGATTTTGCCTACAATCATACCCGGTTCATCGTTTTACATAAGAAACCAGTCAGACTGCAGCTTCTCAATAAAAAAAGCACAGAAAAAACAAGCTTGATGGTAACATTGCCGAAAGACCGTTCCGGCGCATTGCATCAAGTCCTTTCCGCATTTGCATGGAGGCAGCTGAACCTCAGCAAAATTGAATCACGGCCGTTGAAGACTGGCTTGGGCGATTATTTTTTTCTAATTGATGTAGATCAAAGCATGGATGATATATTGCTTCCGGGTGCCATCAGAGAAATGGAAGCTCTCGGCTGTGAAGTCAAAATGATCGGTACATATTCTTGTTACCTTTTGAATGATTAGTGCGGACAAAAGATAAGGAGGTCAGATTCTGTATTAGCAAATCTGACCTCCTTAATAAAAATTCTCACTGCAGCTACGTTAAACCAGTCGGGGAGCAGCAGAAAAACTTACTCTTCCAAACGCTTCCTGGATAGATAACGATACTGATAATATTTTTCTGCGAAATCATTAATCTTTCTTGTGTATTGATAATTGAACCCTGCTCCAACTGCCATACTGATTAAAGGCATTCCGGACAAGCGTTTTCTTCGGAACGTTGTAATCACCATTGCTTTAAGCAAATGCTTTAATGGACCTTCCAGCCATGTATAATCCGTCAGCTTTTCAGTTCCATTATAGAAATAGTCATTTTCTTTTTTCTCAAGTTCCTCCATTAGCTCTTCCCAGGCTTCTGCCCTCAGCCTGGCCGGAAGCGTAGCCGCATGGAAAACTTTCAATGATGTCATCATTTCAAAAGGTGTCTGGACGTCAAAACCATACGAAATTGCAACCAGCTGTACAGAACGCAGATTGATAACAGCCATTGCCGGCAAGTCCGTGCTCAGAGCAGCCGCTCCTCCAGTCCCCGTCATTCCGCCTTGAATGAAAGAGTACAGCTGGTGTCTCCCTGTATGCTGCATGGCAATGTAATGCAGCTGGTCAATCGTTAGTAAATGAAGGTCTTCTATTGTGTCGATCTCATGGTTGAATGCACGCGCGGTTTTTAATATTCGCTCCCGTGCATCATTTTGAAGCTGTGAGCCCTGAAGTAAAGAATGCAGGTGAAACAGCCATCCGTCAAGCCTTTGGAAGAACTGTTCCTGTAATTCGACCGGGAGCGTGGAAAAAGCACTGTCCAGCCATTTTACATATGTATTCTCAAGATCATTCGCTTCATAATCGTACAAGGAATCCTGCCACTGCCGGATTTCCTCCAGAACCTGTTCATCTCTTTCAGACCATTCCATCAATTTTCAACCCCTTATGAAGACATGATTACTTTTAATATACCATAACAGTGGGGAGAGTCATATACGACTCATTTTTCATACAAACTGTACTGACTTTTTGCAAGCAAAAAAGAGCGAAGAACTCCTTCACCCTTTAGCTATTGATTATTTTAAGGTTGGTTATCTATCATTTACTTACTAAGGTCTCAAATTGTCTTGCAACAGCAAGAATCTCGTTTTTATAATTTGTAATTTCATTAACTGACTCGATTTTGATATTAGTTCTACTTTCATTATTTAACTGAATGTATTTATTAGACCCATTAAATCCCAATCTACAAATCCACTTTCTTATATTATCATCCAATAGTACATTGAAGTAACTTTTATTGTCCCTATAATAAACTCTTGCAGGATCAAACTCCTCTTTTAGTATTAGTTTGACTAGAACATACCCTTCAATTTCTTCTTCGGTTGTATGAATCTCGTCTTGCTGAGATTTAACTTCGGTTGGAATGTTTTCTTTTTCCTTTTCAACCTCTATAGCTGCATTAATATTAGGATCCTCATTATTTTCACTAGAAGAATTCAGTGCCTTTTGTAATTTATCATTTACTTTCTCATTAACAAATTGATTCAATGATTTTTTTACCAAATCTCTAAAATTATCTACAACCTTTTTGGTTTTCACCCCTTGGTAAATATCATTAAGAATGACTTTGATAAAATCCTCTGATGGCTCTTCCCACTGTCGACCTAGGTATTGCTTTATCTCACCTGTATACTTCAATTCAGAGGCTGTTGTAAGAACATTAACTACATCAAAATCATTCTTACGGAATTTAGCAAGCTCAACTATGTCTACTTCTTTCAAATCTAACATGTTAATAGTGAAAAAAGGCTTTTGATCCATTTTATTTTGCTCTTCTAAGTCAGTGAAAAACTTGTATTCAACACCATTAGTAAGGATAGCAAATTTAGCTTTTGTTGTTCCAAAATATCGGAATAATTGTGAATCATGTTTTGTTAAAACTTCATTAACACTCTTTGCTTCAATTAAAATTACTGGATCATTATCTTGCATAATTGCATAATCGATTTTTTCACCTTTTTTAATTCCTACATCAGCTACAAATTCAGGAACTAATTCCTCTGGGTTAAAAATATCATATCCTAGAGCCTGAATTAACGGCATTATTAAAGAAGTTTTTGTGGCTTCTTCTGTAAGAATATTTCCCTTAATTCTTTCAATCCGGCCCGCTACACTTTTAATCTGCTGCTTAAAATCCTCCATCTATTACACTCCTCACTCATACTGTTTAGAATAATTTTCCACTTAATTATAACAGACAGAATATTAGCTGTCTGTTATTTTTAGAATTTTCAATAATTAAGATTGTTAATAATATAGAAAAAGACCCCACAATTGTGAGGTCTTGATAAAAGACATTATTATACAGTCAAACGCTGAACATCACGGGCGATCATGACTTCTTCGTTTGTTGGGATGATCATAACTTTAACTGGTGAGTGAGGATAGTTGATGAATGTTTCTTCTCCTCTTACCTTGTTACGGGCAGGATCCCAGTAGATGCCCATGAATTCAAGGCCTTTCAAAACTTTTTCACGAACGATGTCGCTGTTCTCACCGATACCTGCTGTAAAGATGATAGCATCTACACCGTACATGCGGGATGCATAAGAACCGATGTACTTGTGGATACGGTTTGCAAACACTTCAAGTGCCAGTTCAGCACGCTCGTTGCCTTCTTCCGCCTGGCTTTCAATATCACGCAGGTCACTGGATAGCCCAGAGACACCAAGCATACCAGATTTTTTATTCAGTACATCAAGGACTTCATCCGCTGACTTCCCTGTTTTCTCCATGATGAATGGAATAAGGGCAGGGTCGATGTTACCTGATCTCGTTCCCATGGCTACACCTGCAAGCGGTGTGAATCCCATGGATGTATCAATTGATTTCCCGCCTTCAATAGCAGCAATACTCGCACCATTGCCAAGGTGGCAGGAGATCAATCTCAGCTGCTCTTTTGGACGGCCGAGCATTTCTGCGGCTCTTTCAGATACATATTTATGAGAAGTTCCGTGGAAACCATATTTACGGATACCATAGTTCTCATAATACTCGTAAGGCAGGCTGTATAGGAAAGAACTTTCCGGCATTGTTTGGTGGAAAGCTGTATCAAATACCGCTACTGCAGGGACATTTGGCAGGACACTTTGGAATGATCTGATACCTGTCACATTGGCAGGATTATGAAGAGGGGCAAGTTCAGAAAGCTCTTCAATTTTTTCGATTACTTCTTCCGTAATGATTACGGAATCATTGAAAATTTCGCCGCCATGCACGACGCGGTGTCCAATTCCTTCAATCTCATCAAGCGACTCAATGATGCCTGCTGAAGTCAATTTGTCCAATAGCATTTTCACGGCTACTTCATGATTAGGAATATCCGTTACTTCTTTCTGTTTCTCTCCATTTACGGAAATACTGAAAACAGAGTCATTCAATCCGATACGTTCGATTAAACCTTTTGTAATTACCTCTTCTTGAGGCATTTCGAAAAGCTGGAATTTTAAAGAAGAACTCCCAGCGTTGATTGCGATCATTTTTGCCATTCTAATACCGCTCCTTTTTTTCTGTTCAGTCTGAACTCGTAACTCTCTATCATAGTTTGTTCATTTCAGGACTTAATATCTCTCAATTTTTCATTAAATCACTGCTTGTTGGCCTTTTCAAGGGTAAGCTTCCGAGGTAATCGTTTACATCTTAAATTAAATATATTCAGAAAATAACATATAAGCGAAAAGTTCCCGTCCAGCGGCATACGTATAGGAATTAGACCGTACCAAGATAAAAAAGACTTTTGTGAACTATAAAAGATGATTCCCTCTCCAGATAACGTATTTAAGTTAATTTAGAAGTTAGGAAAGAAAAACTGAACTTAAGGAGTGAATCATTACGGGAACAAACGCTTTATCACTTTAAAGTACTAAGAGGGACTGTCCCTTTTAGTGCTTTAAAGTAGTTAGGCATGAGAATGGATTTTTCCCACAAAAAAGGTAAAGCCCCATAAACAACGTGACTTTACCTTACTTATTTCTTTTCCCTTATTTGTTTTCCTTAAACCACTGCTCCAACTTGCCAAGCATGTTTTCCATCGCTTTTTGATTGGACAGGGACGGCATGTTTGCCATCAGAACTTCTTTAGGCGGTTTGATATCCGCTTTCTTCTTTTGCAGGATCAGGATGCTCTTTGCTGATTGTTCATTTTTAAAAAGTGACATTGGCAGCTGAAGCAAACCTTGAATGTAAACTTGGTCTTTAAAGAAGGCATGGAGCTTTTTTGCCTCATCTGATTCAAAAAGATGATTCGGGACCAGGAAGAATAAATAACCACCTGGGTTCGTATGCTTAATGCTCTGTTCAATGAAGAGATGATGTGAATAGGAATGTCCTTCATCACTTTTGAGTTCATATTCTGCCGCTCTTAAATCATTCGGATAATATCCGACAGGCAGATCACTGATAACGACATCGACCGGATCAATGAACAACGGCTCGAGCGAATCCTGGTTGAATAGCTGAAGAGGGTGCTTTTGCAGATTCGCCCCAATGTAGGAAAGCTTGATCAATAGGTCATCGATGTCCGCTCCGATGGATGCTGTTTTCTTGTCTCCCAATCCATTCAGCACGGTTGTCAGCAAGTTGCCGGTGCCGACCGCAGGATCCAACACACGAATCTCCTGGCTGCCGCTTGTGAATTTTCCAACCAGATAACTGATGAACATCCCAATAGCATCAGGAGTCATCTGATGATTAGGCTGCGAACTTTCCTTCATTCCTTTAAGCATTGCAAGCTGAAGGGCTTTCCGTATCTGTTCTTTGCCCATCTGCTCCAATCCGGCTTCCGCATATTTCTTTTCGAGTCTTTTCTTGCTCAGTTCGTTTAACTCGTCTTGCAGCACGTCTTGATGAAAAAGATTTTCACCACTTTCTGCAACGGCTTCTAAATATGTATAAGATAATTCTTCTTGGAGGATCAATGCTGTCTCATCTAACACATTGAATAGGTTTTCTGTTGGAGAAACTGTCATAGGTTCTCTGTCTCCTTTACTATTAATTCTTTCTCTATTTTACCTTTGTCAGAACTTGTGTCAAAGAAGATGCCACTTTCGGACCTGATATTTCTACCAAACAAAAACTGACCCTGTCGGATTACTCCCGGGTCAGTATCATCATGAATTATCAAAACACCTTGTTACTTAGCGTTTTTCACCGCTTCAATAGCTGCATCATAGTCAGGGTGGTTAGTTCCCTCACTGACATATTCAGCGTACGTCACTTTGTCGTTGCTGTCGATAACGAACACGGCACGAGCAAGTAAACGCAGTTCTTTCATATGAACGCCATAAGCTTCACCGAAAGACATGTCGCGATGGTCGGAAAATGTTTTAACATTCTCCAGTCCGTTCGCTCCGCACCAGCGTCTTTGAGCAAATGGCAAGTCTGCGGAAATTGTCAGGACTTCCACATTGTCAATGCTTCCAGCTTCTTCGTTGAATTTTCGTGTCTGCGCGTCGCATACCCCTGTATCAAGAGATGGTACGACACTGATCAAACGCACTTTTCCTTTCGGGTCGTTAAGAGATACTTCTGATAGATCGTTAGCTAAAACAGTAAAGTCAGGAGCCGTGTCACCAGATTTTACTTCGTTTCCTAAAAGAGTCACAGGATTATTTTTAAATGTGATATCAGCCATATTGAAATACCTCCTCTATAAGTATGAATCTCTTCAATCGTACATAACGGCATGATGCGAAATCAACTAATTTGATTATAGAATGCGATACCGTATGGTTTCTAAAAAAACTCTATGTAGTGGCTGTCTCCGTTTGACAAACAATGAGGACTGATCAGGTCGCACTCTGTGATGTCCCCTGATCAGTCCATTAGTTTGTCAGTATTAAAAATCAAACGATTGATTCTGACCTTGATTCTGATTCTGCTGTTGTCCTTGACCGTTGTTCTGATTATTGTTTTGGTTATTCTTTTTCATCATTCCCTGAATTTTCTCCATCACGCCCGGAGCTAGGTCAACCAGCTTTTCTAATAGATGCGTGTTTTCATCAAGATGGAGCATTTTAATTCCTTTTGACCCTACGATCAAAAACGCAATTGGCGTTATAGAGACTCCTCCCCCGCTACCTCCGCCAAAGGGCTGCTTCTTCTCGCCTTGTTTGTCATCCTGGACACCCTTACCGCCTTTACCCTTGATGACGAATTCGCTTCCTCCAGCCGCAAATCCAAAACCGACCTTTGAAACGGTTAGAATGACGCTTCCATCAGGCGTTTCAACAGGATCTCCGATAATCGTATTCACATCGATCATTTCTTTTAAATTTTCCATTGCTGTGGTCATAAGTCCTTCAATTGGATGATCAGACATAAGATTACCTCCTAAAATGTTATGTACAGACCCTTTAGCACTCTAAAGCACCGTAGGGGACAGTCCCTCTTAGTGCGTTAGTGTGGTAAAGCGTTGTCTAGTTAGACTGATTGATTCTTTTCTGACACTACGGAAAGGGGTTTCGATTGAAACTTCGGTTTTCCGCCTTTCCAGAATTTGATCAATTTAATTCCTGCTAACATAGCATGCCCGATGCGAAAAGTTATGATACATGAAAAGTCCGTTTGAATGATTGCTTTTTGAAAACTCGGAACCACTGCTATTTGCGGCATCTCCTGAAGGTTCATATAGCCGCTTACGACACCTATGACCCCTCCCTTCGCACCCCAGATAAGACCTGTCATCGTCCCGGTTGATGCTGCATCCCCAGTCCCAAAAACAGTCTGCCACTTCACATCGTAAACGTTTATTTTACTGAAGAAAGTTCGTACAATCCGATGAAGACCTGCCACATGTTGAAGGAGCTCCCGAAAATCCTTCAGAGAAGTCATGATTTCTTCCGGCGTCTCTTTTTTCAGCTTTTCTTTTTCGGTCCCTTTGCCTTCCTCGCCTTTCTCGGTCTTTTCTTCAAATACGAGGTTAGGTCCGTCATCATCCACCTTGACCATCGGCACTTCTACTTTATATTTTATTAACCCGAACCATGCCCTGAACTGAATGGTAAAATGGTCATTATCATTTCCATGATAAAGTGAAATTGTAATCGTCAGCTTGGTAATGATGATGAGTAATAATAAGAATAATAGCAGGCCTATAACTACGATCAGTGTAATAATCCACCCATTCACTTTTTTCACAACCCTTCAATTAGTAAGTATTGGCTATTCTTTCCCAAAATACACCTTTAGTTCTGCCAGAGAAAAAATAAGAAATTGAATTGTTTTTTGCAAACCTACACGTTACCATTTAGTCACATATTAAATTGATATTTACTAGAAAGGATATTTTTATGGAAGACCATCTTTCACCATTATTCAAGGCATTATCTCATCCGATCAGAAGAAGGATTCTTGATATTCTTAAAGAGTCTCCATCAACAACTGGTGAACTCAACAACCACTTCCCGGAAGTATCACGTTACGCCATCATGAAGCATTTAACGGCTTTACAAGAAGGAAATTTGATTCTCTCGAGGAAAAAAGGCAAATACAGAGTGAACTTCCTAAACGCAGTTCCCCTTCAGGAAATGCATAACCGCTGGGTAGGAAAATATATGGAACCGGCTGCCGCATCGCTTCTAAACTTAAAAGCAGCAGCAGAAGAAACAGGAGGAAAAGATATGCAAAACAAAGTTTTTCAAATTGAGCAAGAAACCCTTATTAACGCTCCCCGTGAAAAAGTGTTTAAGGCATTGACGGAAAAAGTCGAAAGCTGGTGGGAATTCCGTCTCGCACCGGAAGGAAAAACATCAACTTTAACACTGAATCCTGTTCCGGGTGGACAATTTCTTGAAACATGGGAGAAGGATGCCGGTGCTGTCTGGGGAAATGTGTACTTTGTTAATGCTCCGAAGGAAATCAGAATCCAGGGACACCTCGGCATGCAAGGAGCCGTTAACAGTGCCTACACTTATCGTTTAAGTGAGGAAAATGGGGTAACAACCCTCCAGCTTTCCCATACGGCTTCCGGCCTGATTGAAGATGAATGGGAAGAAAGCCATAGAAAAGGCTGGGAACACCTATTGGGAAATTTGCTGAAAAATTATGTCGAAGGAAAATAACAGTCTATTATGCTAACCTACCGGAGGAACAAATATGGTAAATGTACTAACAGAAATAACGATTGAAGCACCAGTATCAAAAGTGGCAGCCTATGCCGCTGACCCAGATAATGCCCCACAGTGGTACAACAACATTTCAAGCGCCGAATGGCAGACGCCAAAACCTCTTCAGCTCGGTTCAGAAATTGCATTTAAAGCTGATTTCCTTGGACGCAAGCTATCTTACACTTATAAAATAGTCGAATACATCCCGGAGAAGAAACTGGTCATGAGAACGGCACAAGGACCCTTCCCAATGGAAACGACGTATACATGGAGAGCTGTAGATGAGCGGAACACTTTGATGACTCTGCAAAACAAAGGCAAGCCTGCCGGGTTTTCCAAGTTGTTCTCTCCGTTCATTGCGCCAATGATGAAGAAAGAGAACAAGAAAGATTTGCTGAAGATAAAAGGTATATTGGAAAGTAACTAGCCTTAAATACTGAAAGAAGCAGCCGTCATTTTGATGGCTGCTTCTTTCGGGTTTATGGTGACACGTGAACGATTCATGGGACCACTTGCTTCATAAGACCACTTTGCCACTTTTTCACAGCTTAGAGTGTCTCATAAACGATCCATAGGACCACTTTCCCGCTTTTTCTCCACTTTGGGTGTCTCATGGCCGCTTCACAGGACTACTTTCCCGTTTTCCATCACGCAGCATGTCTCATAAAAGCGCTGCTGAAAATCTACCCCTGAGCACTCACCGGTCTATACACCGCCGCCCGCTTCTCACGAATGACAGTTGTATCCGCAAACAAGTCATGGATCCCCTGCTTTTTATTCGTGAACGCTACGACGATATATAAAATTAAGATGCTCGCAGAAATGAATCTGCCTATCAATTCCCTAAAGATGACGGTTCCCCATTTCAACGGTTTTCCATCCAACTCTATGACCTTCAATCCAAAAGCCATTTTTCCCAGAGTCTGCCCAAAATACTTGGTCATCAAAACAAAATAACCATAAAAGATGATGGAGCTTAAAATCGATATCGGGGCGAACAGATCATCTTTTACCAAAGATAGGTCAAGGGCTCTGAAGATAGGGTAGACAATCAGCCTGCCTATGCTGGAGATAACGACCAGATCCAGGAGATAGGCCCAAAATCTCATCCAGAAGCCGCCTAATTCAAAAACGTTCTCTTCCTTATCCTGTTGGGTTGTCATGATTTCTTCGTGATTACTCATGTCGCTCATGAACGGTACCTCCTCTTAAGTTATTCCGCATAGAGATACATCAGACGCGGTGAATTAGGCTGAGATAATATTTTCATCAAGGCTGCCGCTTCGATATCTCCACCAGCCAGCCTTTTGGCTCCCATATCCAATAGAGAAGCAAAGCCGCCGTCATTTGTATACTCGATGACCTGCGCATCCTCAAGCTTAAGGTCCTTCTTCATTTGCGCGATCACATCTTCAATATAGCCAAAATCATCAATTAAATTGATTTCCTTTGCCTGGATACCATCATAGACCCGGCCATCTGCAATCTTCTTTACTTGATCCTCGGACATTCCACGCCCTTGAGCGATGACATCCACAAACCCTTCATAAGAGTTATTGACCATGGATTGAAGGATTTCCCGCTCCTCTTCTGTCATTTCCCTTGTAGGGCTCATGATGTCTTTATGCGGCCCGCTTTTGATGGTGACAAAATCAACACCGTATTTTTCCGCCAGTTCAGAGTAATTGATGCTTTGCATGATGACACCCAGTGAACCCGTGAGTGTTTCTCTGCTGGCGAAGATTTTCTCTGCAGGTGCTGCAATATAATAACCGCCGGAAGCAGCCATTGAGCCCATAGAAACATAGATCGGCTTCTTGGCTTCTTCCTGTATTTCAACAAGCTTTTCGTGGATTTGGGCACTTTCCACTACACCGCCGCCAGGGGAGTTCACTTTTAAGATCACTGCCCGGATGCTGTCATCTTCCTGGACTCTCCTCAATTGTTCCATGAATAGCTCGTGATTGTACCCCGGACTTTCAAAAATCGACGTCGCCGTATTCACATCCTGAATGACGCCTTCAACTTCCAAAACGGCAATTCTTTTCGCAGCAGAGCCCTCTTCTATAACCTCCTCAGTAAAAGGATTTTCCGCCCCTGCAAACATATCTTCAAACGCCTTATCAAAATCACCCGTCATGGCTGAACTCGCAAAATTGGCCACAACCGAAAAAATGAATAGGCCGGCAGCAATTGCGAGTGCTGTCCAACGTTTTCCACTCATATACATTTTCCTCCTCTTCTTCTCTTCATGATTGAATACGTGCTTCACTATCATAAAGTTTCACTATCATGATAAAATAATGATGCATGCAAACTGCATCGCGTCTCACAGAATGTACCTCAAAGAAAATCACCAAGAGCAGCAGCAAATTGCATATAATCATTATTCTAGCAAAATCTAACGTGATTGGAAAAATTCAGGCAAAATTACTGATTAATTTTTGAGGAGGCATAAACATGAATGAAAGACGAAACTTATATTTTTACACACTAAAAGATAAAGAAACACTCCAGCAGGCCGAAGAGCTATCACGCCTTGCCGAGGAGTATGGCTTTAATGTTGTTAAGAACGAAAAAGAGGCAAACATTATTGTAAGTATCGGAGGAGACGGTGCATTTCTGCAGGCTGTCCGTACTACAGGGTTCCGCCAGGATTGCCTGTATGCCGGTATTTCTACAACCGGCAGCTTAAGCATGTATTGTGACTTCCACATTGATGATACCGACAAGATGATAAAGGCAATGACAGAAGAAGAAATCGAAGTCCGCCGTTACCCGACCATTGATGTAACCATTGATGATCAAGCAACCTTCAAGTGCCTGAATGAATTCAGTATCCGTTCTGGAATCATCAAAACATTCGTAATCGAGGTACATATCGATGACCTTCACTTTGAGACATTTAGAGGAGACGGCATGGTCATCGCCACACCAACAGGCAGTACCGCTTACAATAAATCAGTAAACGGAGCGGTCGTGGACCCGATGCTCCCTTGCCTGCAGGTCAGCGAGCTTGCATCGTTGAACAACAACCGTTACCGCACGCTCGGATCTTCCTTTATTTTAAGCGGGGACCGCAAACTGAAACTGGAAGTCGTGCAGGACGGCAATGACTACCCTTCAATGGGAATGGATAACGAGGCCGTCGGTATTCAGCACGTGAAACAAGTCGTCTTTGGACTGAGTGAAGATAAAATCAAAACCGTTAAACTGAAAGACAACTCCTTCTGGGAGAAAGTAAAAAGAACGTTTTTGTAGGAACTATCCATCATTAAGACGAGCAAACAAGCCTTAAAGGGGAAAAGTGAAAAGAAGCCTGACGGACAGGCTTCTTTCTTATGTAACAGATTATTCACTTGAAAGCGCATAATAATTAAAAAAATATATATCCATCACTACTAGTAAAATCAGTATAAATCCAAGTTGAGCAAGGGTGAATTTATAATCATTTTCATTATCAGCATGCTTCTTTTCCATTACCGCCCTGGTCACTTCAAGCGCAATGATAAAAGGGATGAGAAGGATATGTGTTTCTAAATACCAGAGTCTTTCTTCCGCCAAAAAGATATTTATGAAGCTCGTGATGAGCAACAATACAAGAAAGGACCACCTTATTCTCCACTCAATTTTTTTATGTTTCTCATTTACATGATTATAAGAGAAAAACTTTTTCTTTTGTACCCTGAAGTAATTTCTTAGAATGATATTAACTATAAAAAGGATCAGGCTAAAACTTCCTATGATGATAAAAAGATGCCACCAAAATTCCGCCACCAGGCTTTGCATGTTGTCCCCTCCTTTTGCATTCCTATGAAGCTTCTCAATGAGTGAATATTCCGCCACTTAATACTACCATATCATTACCAATTACCCCACAGAAGAAAAAATCAAAAAGCCGACAGCCATCAAGGCTGCCAGCTTCAGTTCCAGCTATGCACATTTTTCCTGGGTTTTCGTTTTTCGCTTCACCCTCTTCATTCTTGAAACAGAGAAAATCGTCAATGCTGACCAAATGAAAGTGAATGCAATCAGATGAGTCTGAGTAAAAGGCTCTCCATAGAGGAATACCCCTAAAATCAATGTAAGGGTCGGAGCGATGTACTGCAGAAACCCTACCATATATAAAGGAATTCGTTGCGCCCCTTTGGCAAAATAGAGAAGCGGTACAGCCGTTACGGCACCTGCGCCAATCAATAGCAAATCAGTTCCTGCTGAAAACTGAAACAAAGAAATATCTCCTTTAGAAGACAAATAGATCAGGTAGATAAGGGCAAATGGCGCTGTGGTCATGGTTTCCAGCGTCAAACCGATATCCGAATCCACTTTGATCAGTTTTTTTGCCAATCCGTACAGACCAAAGGAAACTGCAAGCCCAATGGCAATCCAAGGGAATCTTCCGTAAGAAGCAGTCAGAACAATGACCCCTATAGCTGCCAATATGAAAGAAACCACCTGAGCTTTCGTCATTTTTTCTCTTAAAATGAAAACTCCAAGCAAGACACTCACAAGCGGATTGATATAGTACCCGAGACTTGCTTCAACCATCTGATCGGTGTTGACCGCCCAGATGTAAATAAACCAGTTTGCGCTGACAAGAAGAGAGGCGGTTGCCAATGCAGCAAGCTTCTTCTTTGTGTTCATCATTCCCTTTATCATATCCCAGAAAGCAGGGAACTTTTTGATGACGATTAAAACGACAATCATAAACCAGAATGACCAGAATATCCTGTTTGCTAATATTTCATCTGCCGGTACATGATTCAGCAACTTCCAATAAATCGGCAAGAGTCCCCATAGAAAATAGGAAAATGCCGTATACAGAATACCAGCTTGTTCTTCTGTCTTAATGCCGGCCACCCCTTTCAAAACTATTTCTACTCTCGAAATAATTTCATTATATATCGGTTCCTCCCAAAGGGCAATCTGAAAATTGTGTTTACACCAAAAGAAGGTGCCTGGTTAAACGGCACCTTCACTTTTTCAAGCTTTTTTGTAAACAACGGTTTCGTCCACGACCGTCATCTCCACTTCCATATCAAGCAGTTCGTCGGCATCTACCTGGAAGAGATCTTTAGGAAGGACAGTGAAATCGGCTTTGTATCCTTCTTTGATCATCCCGTGATCATGCTCATGATGGCACGCATAAGCACTGCCTTTTGTGAATAAGGAAACCGCTTCATACATCGATAACCTTTGCTCTTCCATATAGACCGTTTTTTCCGGATCCAATGGATTGGTTCTTGTGACAGCAGCATGAATTCCGAGTAACGGATCTACCGGCTCAATCGGGGCATCAGATCCCCCCGCACAATGGATCCCCTCGTCCAATAAGGTTTTCCAAGCATAATTGTATTCCATATTTTCTTCCCCGACACGCTCGATCACCCATGGAAAATCTGAAGGGACAAACCTTGGCTGAATATCGAGAATAAGGGGAAGGCCCTTTATCCTGTCAATCAATTCTCTGCGCAACAACTGAGCATGAATAAAGCGGTCCCTTCGGCCATTGTAAGTTGGATATTCCTCGACTACATCCAGCACGTTTTCAAATGCCTGGTCACCAATTGTGTGCACGGCAATTGGAAGCTGGTACTCTCTTGCTTTTTTCACCAGTTCCGTCAGTTTTTCCTGTGAATGGATGGCTACACCATTGGTAGAAGGATCGTCACTATACGGATGGCTCAGCAACGCGGTTCTTCCTCCAAGTGCACCATCGGCAAAAATTTTCATAGCTCCAAATTCCACCAGGGGCGTTCCGTCCATAAAAGTAAACCCAGCTTCTTTCCAATCATCGATTACTGCTTGATGGACAAGCAAATGTGATCGGAACTTCTTGCCGCCTTCCTCAATGACATTCAAAAAGGTTTTGTAGGTTTTCTCGAAGTTGCCGTAATAACTCAAATCTTCCGTATGCCCTCCGACAAGTCCAAGTCTCCAGCAGTTCTCAATTGCTTTTGTCAATGCTTCCTCCAAATACTCGCCTGTCGGTGATGGGAGGGCATCAACAAGGATATCCTGTGCAGTATCCTTCAATACCCCATTCAACTCGCCTTTTTCATTTCTTTCTATGACACCGCCTGCAGGATTTTCTGTACTTTCATAAATTCCTGCCAGCTCCAACGCCTTCGAGTTGGCAACCATGGCATGTCGGCAGATCCGTTTAAGCAGGACCGGCTTGTCGGACACAACTTCATCAATTTCCTGTCTAGTGATGACCTCACTGTTTTCCCAGAGATTCTCATTGAATCCTTCTCCGATAACCCAGATGCCTTCCGGCGTATTTTCAGCTTTTTCTTTTACTGACTTCAAAACTTCTGCTTTGGTATTCATTTTCGAAAGGTCCAATCGAATCAATGTTTCACCATGTCCGATAAGATGCATATGACTGTCGACAAATCCAGGGAAAACCGTGTTCCCCTGCATATCGACTCGTTGCGCAACAGCATCTGCAAATCTAGATTCCATTTCTTGTACGGAGCCAACCCCTTTAATAACACCATTCTCTGTAAAAACGGCATCGGCTGCTGCGCCTTCTTCCGTCATTGTATAAAACGTTCCGTTATACCATAAAGTACCCATCTGAAAAACTCCTTGTCCTGATTGTAATCTATACAAAAAAGGACTGGCTCAACGTCCTGATAGAGGTTTTCCCATACAGGGCGGAAACACGTCCCGCCGCTCTATCAAGTCCGGGAGCCACTCCCGTCTTATTTCGGCCTATTTTATTTTACTATATCGCTTTAACACTTTAAAGCATTTCGTTTTCAGAAATATCAGCTAATGAGGGAGTCGGCGTTCATACAGCGCTGATATCATCTCGTGAAAAATTTTAAAGGATGTCCCGCGCCTGCGCGGGACATCCTTTATTTAATGCACCAGTTCTGACTTTATTAGGACATCATTGCGTTGATCATCTTGATTTGATGTATCAATTCTAATTTTATTAGGACATCATTACGTTGATCACCTTGATTTGATGTACCAATTCTGACTTTATTAGGACATCATTGCGTGAACTACCTTGATGTGATGTACCAATTCTGACTTTATTAGGACATCATTACGTTGACCACCTTGATTTGATGTACCAATTCTGACTTTATTAGGACATCATTGCGTGGACCACCTTGATTTGATGTACCAATTCTAATTTTATTAGGATATCATTGCGTGGACCACCTTGATTTGATGTACCAATTCTGACTTTATTAGGACATCATTGCGTGAACCACCTTGATTTGATGTACCAATTCTGACTTTATTAGGACATCATTGCGTGGACCACCTTGATTTGATGTACCAATTCTGACTTTATTAGGACATCATTACGTGGACCACCTTGATTTGATGTACCAATTCTGACTTTATTAGGACATCATTGCGTGGACCACCTTGATTTGATGTACCAATTCTGACTTTATTAGGACATCATTACGTGGACCACCTGGATTTGATGTACCAATTCTAATTTTATTAGGGCATCATTACGTTAACCACCTTGATTTGATGTACCAATTCTAATTTTATTAGGGCATTATTGCGTGGACCACCTTGATTTGATGTACCAAACTATATTAGGATGTACCCCACTCCCCTGACGAGGACTTCATTCCAACAAAATTTCAATATGATTTACCTCGGTCCGTATGCGCGAAGCATCATCCCCCTAAATTAAAAAAACTGTACCCCGCTCCTCCTGCGGGGTACAGCACTCTAAAAAATCTAAGGACTCCGTTTACTTTTGTACAGTCTTTCTTTCGTTCTGTCTCAGCTCTATTCTTCTGATCTTTCCTGAAGTCGTTTTCGGCAGCTCTTCAATGAATTCAATCTTTCTCGGATATTTGTAAGGTGCCGTCAATTCCTTCACATGATCCTGAAGGCTTTTCACCAGGTCGGGATCTTCCGGGCTCACTCCGTCCCTCAACACGACAAAGGCTTTGACGATATTTCCTCTGACTTCATCAGGGCTTGCCACAACAGCACATTCTTTCACCGATGGATGTTTGACAAGTGCGTCTTCCACTTCAAATGGTCCAATGGTATACCCTGAACTGATGATAATGTCATCTCCCCTGCCTTCAAACCAGAAATATCCATCCTCATCCTTTTTCGCTTTATCCCCGGTAATATAATAATCTCCCCTAAACTGCATAGCTGTCCGTTCAGGATCTTTATAATAATTTTTGAACAGTGCCGGTGTATCTACATGAACCGCAATATCCCCAACTTCGCCAGGAGAGCACGGTTTGCCATCTTCATCTATGATTTCTACTCGGTTCCCAGGCGTTGGTTTTCCCATGGAGCCCGGTTTCAATTCCATTCCTTTCATGATTCCGACAAGCAGTGTATTTTCCGTTTGTCCATATCCGTCCCTGACATCTACATTAAAATGCTTTTGAAAAGCATCAATGACTTCCCTGTTCAATGGTTCTCCCGCAGAAACAGCACTATGCAGGTGTTGAAGATGGTATTTGCCCAGGTCATCGACTTTGGCCATCAAACGATACTCAGTAGGCGTACAGCAAAGCACATTGACCTGATAGTCTTCAAGCATTTGCAGGTAGGTATCCGGTTCGAATTTCCCTTGGTAAACAAGTCCTGTTGCCCCGGAACCCAGTACAGAAAGGAAGGGACTCCAGATCCATTTTTGCCAGCCGGGACCTGCCGTTGCCCATACAGTATCTCCCTCTTCGATGCTCAGCCATTTTTTCGCCGCTGTACGCAAGTGAGCATAAGCCCATCCATGTGTATGAACGACTCCCTTGGGGTTGCCTGTTGTTCCTGATGTATAAGAAAGGAATGCCATATCTTCCCGGCCGGTATCAGCAAGTGCGAGCTCGTCAGATGACTCATTCTTTAGTGAATCTAACGAAAGCCACCCTTCTTTTTCTGCCCCTACCACAAATTTCATAAGTCCTGAACTTTCTTCCAACTCATCAAATTGCTCGGTGTACGGCTCATAACAAACGACCGCTTTGACATCTCCATGTTCAATTCTGTATTTCAAGTCTTTGGCTCGCAGCATTTCAGAACTAGGGATAACCACCATTCCTGCTTTCAGCGCAGCGACATACGTCTCGTATGCCTCAATCAACCTTGGAATCATAACCAGGACGACATCGCCTTTTTCGAGTCCGTTATTTATGAATGCGTTTCCAATTTTGTTCGCATTCTTAATTAAATTTTCATATGTAATTTCTTTCTCTTCCCCTTGTTCACTCTTCCATATTATTGCCTTCTTACCTTGTTCACCTGCAAATTTCTCGACTTCGCTGATTAGATTATACCTTTCTGGTGAAAGTAAATCCTCTCTTCTCATATTTTCTCCCCCTTTGATGTTATTCTGTTATATTATACTAAATTTTTATAATATTTAAAATAATTAATTTGAAGTTATTTTGTCTCAATCTATTTAAGAGGGTAAAAATAGAAATAAAACCGTCGATAAAAAACGCAGTTTCCGTTTCAGGAGTCGAGTCTCCACAAGGCATGAGCACACTCTTAAGCTCCTATGGATTTGGATAAGAAAACTTTATTTTAATTTTTGTTTTGTTACATTCCAAGCACCTAAAGCTATCTTCGCAAAAGCTTTTGATTACTTTAATATTATTTTAAATCTGAAGGATTTCCTGCAGTTAACCCGGGACAAGTTCGTGCTCTTGACGCAGAAATAAAATAAAGGAGCGGGGGAAATCCCGCTCCTTGTAGCCATTATATTTAGTTGAATTATTGTTGGTAGCCTCCGCCGATTTGTTGTTCAGCCATTTGAACTAAACGTTTAGTGATTTCACCACCGACAGAACCGTTAGCACGTGCAGTTGTATCTGCACCAAGTTGCACACCGAATTCAGAAGCGATTTCAAATTTCATTTGGTCAATCGCTTGTTGAGCTCCTGGAGCTACTAGTTGGTTTGAACTGTTGTTGTTTGCCATGTGTCTTTCACCTCCTTGTGAGTATAGAATGTGCGAAAACACATGGCTTCATTCGAGTTTCCTATTGGTAATTCTTCCTAATAATATTACAACAATTCATCCAGTTCATCGTTTTCTGTTTGCAGGCTTCCCCCGTCGATGATCAGCAGTTCCGTATCGGCGACAGCTTTATCTATTAGCGGCTCAAAATCAACAAAGCTTTCATAGTATTGGATTTTCTCCTTTTTTGGCTTTGTTTTTGGCGCGGGCGGCGTAAAGATTGTACAGCAGTCTTCATATGGAAGGATGGAAATATCATGTGTTCCGATTTCTTTTGCAATATCAATGATTTCAAGTTTATCCACTGAAATCAGAGGCCTAAGGACAGGAGTGTTCGTAACCTCATTAATGGCCAGCATGCTGTCTAATGTCTGGCTTGCCACTTGTCCGAGGCTTTCGCCGGTGACGATGCCCAGACCTTCATGCTTCTGCCTCAACTTCTCGGTAATCCTCAGCATCATTCTTCGTGTGGATGTCATCGTATAGTTTTCAGGGACTTGATTATGGACAGTCTGCTGGATTTCCGTGAATGGAACAACATGAAGCTTGATTCTTCCGCTAAAAGCAGATAATGACTTTGCCAGGTCTATGACTTTTTGCTTTGCTCTTTCACTTGTAAAAGGGGGACTGTGGAAGTGTACCGCTTCAACTTCAACCCCGCGTTTCATGATTAAATAACCTGCAACAGGGCTGTCCAATCCACCGGAAAGCATCAGCATCGCTTTACCGCTGGCTCCGGCAGGCATCCCTCCGGCTCCCGGATAAACTTCACTGGAAAGATAGGCACCTTCTTTCCTGATTTCCACATTCAGCTTAATATCAGGGTTTTTCACGTCTACCGTTAACCCTTCCGTATTTTTTAACACATGGGACCCCACTGCATAGTTAATTTCATTTGTATCCAGTTCAAAGGTCTTATCAGCCCTTCTTGCAGATACTTTGAATGTCTTTCCTTCTATATGTGTTTTCTTCATAAGGGTTAGGGCTGCTTCTTTTATTTCATCAATATCCTTTGCCGTTTTTACAACAGGGCTGTAGGATTGAATTCCAAATACATTCTCCAGCTTCTTCAGTACTTCTTCCCCATTTTCGCCATTAAGATAGATATGAAGCCTATCACGGGTGGCACTAATCTTTATATTAGGGAAGTCTTTTAACATCATGAGGATGTTTTCTCTCAATTTTTTTGTAAATGCTTTTCGGTTGCGTCCTTTAGTTGAAATCTCTCCATAACGGACTAATATCTGATCATAAATCATTTTCTTCTCCTCGTCGTTTCCTCTAGATTTTTCTTCACTTTTTCAATTGCACTGCAGAATGCATCCACTTCTTCTTTTGTATTTTCAAATGAAAAGCTGACCCTGACAGATGTATCAAGGAGGCTTTCATTCACACCCATCCCCTGCAATGTCCGCGAAGGAATGTTCTTTTTGGATGAACAGGCACTGGTGGTGGATACGTATATATTGAACTCTTCTAACGCGTGTACGAATATTTCACCCCGGATATCCTGTACCGAAAAGTTCACTATATGTGGAGCCGCTCCTGCTGCAGGTGAATGAATCGTAATTCCGTCTATTTGATTTAATTTCCCCCTAAGGTAGGCATTAAGCTTACGGATGTACTCAAGTTCTTTGCCGCTCTTTTCAAAATGTAATCTTAAGGCTTTAGCAAAGGAAACGATTCCCCCGGTATTCTCGGTTCCACTCCTGATTTTTCTTTCCTGTTCACCGCCTGAAAGCAATGGTGAAATTTTTAATCCTTCCTTAATATACAACATGCCTGTGCCTTTCAATCCATGTATTTTATGTCCGGAGATCGAGCATAAATCTATACCTGCTTCATGGAAGGAAAGCGGAACCTTGCCAATTCCCTGGATATGATCGACATGAAAAATGACTTTGGGATAGGACTTCAATGCTTTTCCGATTGCTTCAACCGGCTGAATACTCCCCACTTCATTATTCACATGCATGATGGAGACTAAAATCGTATCATCTCTAAGGGCATCCAGCACATCCTGTACCCGGACACTGCCATGTGAATCGACTGGCAGGTACGTGATGTCAAAACCGAGTTCCTTTAATTGTTCGCATGTTTCAATGATGGATGGATGTTCGATCACAGTTGTGATAATGTGCCTGCCACGATTACGGTAATGTAAAGCGGTCCCTTTTAAGGCAAGATTATTTGATTCCGTCCCCCCCGAAGTGAAAAAGACTTCTGTTTCCTTTATCTCCAGCAGACTGGCAACCTGCTTTCTTGACTTGGTGATCAATGTCTCTACTCTTCCACCAAGTGCATGGATTGAGGAAGGATTGGCAAAATAATCTTCATTCACTTTCAAAAAGGTTTGAAGAACTTCTTTATACGGTTTCGTCGTTGCGCTGTTATCAAAATAAATCATATATTTACACCTTCTGATAAGTTCAGTTTGAAAGTACGTTAAAATCTATTGTTTACAAAAGATTATACTATCACAAATCCATTATTAAAAAAATTCCATCTTTGTTTAGATGATTTATTTTTAGGGGATTTGAATGGTCCTACAGGAAGCCAAAAACAACCTCATTTTGCTCTCAGAAGAATGCAGAGTGGTGAAACATTGGTGCACTAGATAAGTGTTAACCTGATTTCCGCTTCAGGTGCGTGACTCCGCGGGGCGGGCGGTGAATTAAAAAGCGTAAGCGGCCGTTCAGCGCCGTACAGATTTTAGGGCTCTCGCATGAGATATAGGAATCACGAAGAGCAGAGCGATTCGATGATGACTTATCTATATAAAGTGAAAAGGCCCCGTTCAGCGGCGTACGGACTGGACTGTCACCGCATGAGATAAAGGAAACACAACGAACGCAGTGAGTTGATGTTGACTTATCGCAAGGAGGGGGCAGGGAAGTCCGCTAGCCGTTGGGGCCTTGCAGCTGGATTCGCAAGGAGAGAGACAGAAATCTGCTAGGCGCTGGCCGCTAGAGCTAGATTGGCCTCCTCGGCTGCGCCTGTTTAAAAAGAGGAAGCGCCCCGTTCAGCCCCGACAGGCAAATGTTACTCAGCGAAAAAAAGGTGATCTTTCCTTTTATTCGCTGAGGGTTATTTGACCCCGAGGGGCTGGGTTACGTTCCAGTGGGTACGTAACCTCGGGCGCTGCAACTGGATGGGAGTCTCACCTGTCATCAAAAGTGGAAGCGCCTTGGTCAGCCCCGACAGGCAAATGTTCCGGAGAGAATAAAAGGCGACCTTTCCTTTTAATCTCTCTGGGTTATTTGACCCCGAGGGGCTAGGCGCTGGAACTAGACGTCCCGCTGTTCCCGCAGGAGGTCACACACCTTCCGCTTCAATCAAACCTGTGTTGCTTTAATACCATGATACACATAATAATACCCTTTTCCTTTTTTAAGACTGTTTACTAACTCAATTTTGGCTGGTCCGATCAATCTTCAAAGCCTTACGTTCCATACCTCCCGTGCCCACCAAGCGGTCGTGTGCACTCCCAAAATTTTCCGAATGTGGATTCACGGTAATCTCGCTTGGAAAAACGGTTTAAATAGTTTACATGAATAATGCATTCCATTTCCTCAAACCCTTGACTTACATGGATGGCTGCTCTATTTTTGTAAGAGTGTAAATAATAAAGAAAATTTAATATGTTATGTCAATATACTGAATTTTTTAACTTTTAATTATTTCGACAATATTCGCGATTTATGTGTTACTATAAAACGGTTTGATTCACCTTTGTATTTTAGGGGGTTATTTATATGAGAGAGAAAGCGCTGTCATTTAATTTAATTGTTACGGTTGGTCTTATGCTGTTCGCCCTGTTTCTGGGAGCGGGCAATATGATATTTCCGCCTTTTTTGGGACAGCAGGCGGGGGAGAATATCTGGACAGGTATCTTTGGGTTCCTGATAACCGGTGTCGGACTTCCTTTGCTGGGAATCATTGCGATTGCCAGGACAGGCGGTGATCTCCAAACGCTGGCAAGCAGAGTCAGTCCTGCTTACGGGGTCGTGTTTACTGTCATTATGTATCTGGCAATTGGTCCCTTCTTTGGGATTCCACGGACAGGTACGGTTGCGTATGAAATTGGTGTCACCCCTTTCCTGGGCGAAGATATCAGCAAATACGGAATGCCGTTGTTCATTTATACCATCATCTTTTTTGGATTGACCATATGGCTGGCAATGAATCCAGCTAAACTTGTGGACAGGATTGGAAAGGTTCTTACTCCTGCTTTACTTGTAATCCTGACAATATTGGTCATCAGAAGCATCTTTTCACCAATGGGCGATTTTCAGGCGCCTTCAGGATCCTATAATGATGGTCCAGTCTTCAAAGGGTTCCTTGAAGGATACCTGACAATGGACACCATCGCTGCACTCGTCTTTGGCATAGTCGTCATCAATGCCGTCAGAGAAAAAGGAATAACATCAAAAGCTTCGATTACTAAAGCTTGTATCCTTGCCGGTATCATTGCAGCCACCGGCTTGGCACTTGTATACCTTTCGCTCGGATTCATCGGGGCGACAAGCACGGAAGCCATAGGGCTGAAGGACAACGGGGGGGCAATCCTGGCTGGTTCCGCGAATTACCTGTATGGTCAAATCGGAACTATTATTTTGGGGCTGGCCATCACCTTTGCCTGTTTGACGACTTCCATCGGCTTGGTGTCAGCATGTGCACAATACTTTTCAAAACTTTTGCCGGTTTCGTACCGCATTCTGGTCATCATTATCAGTGTATTCAGTATGATTATTGCCAACATTGGGCTGACTCAGCTGATTTCCGTATCCTTGCCGGTCCTGATTGTGATTTATCCATTGGCGATTGTTCTGATTTTGCTTTCATTCATGCATAACTGGTTTAACGGTTACTCCAGTGTGTATATCGGAGCATTAATTCCAACGTTCCTTATCAGTTTGATTGACGGTTTGAAAATAGCGGGGATTGAATTTTCAAAGTTGAATGATATTCTAAGTGTTTTACCGCTTTTCAACGAGGGTATTGGCTGGCTGCTGCCGGCATTAATAGGAGCCATCATCGGCTTCCTCTTGTCTGCAAGTTTGCGTTCAAGAGCATAAGAAAATCCCGGTCTGATGTTAGTCAGTCCGGGATTTTTTCGTATTAATCATTTAATTCTTCATTCACTAAACTTTCAATTCTTTTTATGGCCCCAGGCTCAACTTCCTCAATGGCTGTTGCGGCTTGTTCAAGAGCGTCTCTGTAATCATAGCTTCTAAATGCCGACTCTGCTTTTTCGAGTCTTTGAGAAACATCACCATACCGGCTTCTGTAACGGTTTCCGTATTGAATGACCTTTTCAGCAAGCAGGACCGTCTCAATCAAATCTACCGTCTTTTTATGGAAATGTTCAACAGTGTCTACTGCTTTTTCCAGATATTTTTGAACGACAGGCATATTGAGCGGCTTTTCTTCAAGCGCTCGAACCACGTCGGTGATATTCTTATAAGCTTCCTCGAGAAGCGCGTTATAGTCGGAAGGTAATCCCGGTACATTGCTCTTCGAGATCATTCTGCTTGCTTCACCGATTTTTCTCTTAAGCTCAGAAACTTTTTCTTTCGCTTCAATTTCATCTTTTCTTAAGGTCTGCAGCTGTTCAGAGAAGGTGTTCTGTTCGTTTTTGATCACTTCAAGCTGCTGTTGGATATCCTGCATTTCTTCACTCAGGAAGGTATAAGCCGAATCGTTTTCTACGACTTTTTCTTGAAGCTGCTGGAAACGTTTGAACAGGGTATTGATTTTCTTTTCCAATTGAACAGGAATCTGCAAGTCTTCATCCTGCAGGTGATAGCCCTGCTGAACAAACTCTGTTTCCTGCTTGATTTCTTTGTTGGCAGCTTTGACGGTCTCAAGAAGCTCAGTAGATTTCGCCTCATTTTGCAGAACAAAGTGCTTGGCCAGAACTTCTTTTTCCAGCATGTCATACAAATGGTCAACGCTTTCTTTCAAAGCATTCACTTCTTCTGTCACTTTATCTGTTTGAAGTTTTTCCAACGAATCAACGCAGGCTGCCAGCTCTTCGCGCAGCTTTGCGAGTTCTGTGTTGATGCCAAGGTGTTTCAAGACATACCCTTGAGATTCCATTTCATTGTATCCTGCTTCCACTTCATTCAGTTGATTCGGAAGAGAACTTTGACATTCTGTTAGCAAATCAGGAATGGCTTCCATCTTTTCGACGATACCCTGTGTGTCAGCTGTCAATGCCAGAACTAGCTCCCTGGCCTCAAGGTAATTCCCTTCTTCAGTAAGTTTATTGAAGTCTTCAATTTTCTCTGACATTTCATCCAGCTTGGCTTCAAGCCCATAAGCTGCTTTGCCGTACGCATGGCGGTGGGCAAGCAAAGTCTTTTTGCTTTTTCGGAAGGCTTCTTTCAATTCTTCAATCTCAAGCCTGTTCTTCTCTTCACTTCCGACCAGTTCTTCGACTTCAGAATGGATCCTCTCCATCTTATCTTCAGTCTGATTCAAGATCGCTTCAATTTTAGCCAATACTTCCTTAGCGGTTCCAAACCGGAACTTGTCAATGTATTCTTCAGCGGTAAAAAGCAGTTCTTCCACTTCTGGAAGGTCGACCGTAACAATGTCATCCCACCCTTTACGCCACTTTTCAAAGAGTTCTTCCGTCTGGCCTGTCATGTTAAGCTGCTTGACTTTAGACAGTTCATCAAGAATGGGCCTGTTCAAGATGTCGACCTTCCAGGATTCGAGACGGTCGACATGGTGATAATATTTTCGTCTTATAAAATAACCGATGATAAATAGTATGATTAAAAGTATAATTCCTCCGATGATAAATTCCATCGTAAGCCCCCTGCTTCTATAACTTGGTCTGCTCTATGTAAAAACTGTAAAATCTCACATCATAGCTTTTATTATGATACCATGATAACGACATTTTTTGACGATTTATTTGCAATTTTTCCTCTTCGAATAGAAGTTTTGTTATAAAAGTCTATCTATTCAACAAAATTATTGATATTTTACTATTATAAATGGATATGACAGTAAAAGGAAACGAGGGATTTGATGAAAATTGACGGACATATTCATACTCCATACTGCCCCCATGGGACGAAGGATACATTTCATGAGTATATAAACAGGGCCATCCAGCTCGGGTATGAGGAAATTACTTTCACGGAACACGCACCTCTCCCCGCCGGTTTCAAAGACCCTGTTCCTGATAGTGACAGTGGGATGAAAATGGAATACCTGGAGCAATATATCAAAGATCTTGCCAACCTGAAGATAGAGTTTAAAGGGATAATCACGATTAAGACGGGATTGGAAATAGACTATATAGAAGGATATGAGGAAGAAACAACCCAGTTTCTGAACGCAATAGGACCTCATCTGGATGACAGCCTGCTTTCGGTGCACTTTTTATTGAAAGAAGGAACTTATGACTGCCTGGATTTCAGCAAAGAAAATTTCGGAAGAATGATTGAGCTTTACGGCTCTGTGGACAGGATTCATCAAGCCTATTATGCTGCAGTGTTGAAATCGATTAAAGCTGATCTCGGAAAATATAAACCGAACCGAATCGGACATATTACTCTTGCCGATAAATTCAAAAAAGATTTCCCACCGGCAGGCTCGTTCGTCCAGCAAATAAACGCAATTCTAAACGAGGTCGCAAAGCGCAAAATGGAACTTGATTTTAATGGGGCAGGCTTTTTTAAAACAGGCTGCGGCGTTTCCTATCCGCCGCCTGAAATTGCAAAGCAGGCTCTTGAAATGGGAATCCCACTTGTATACGGCTCAGATGCACATCAAGCGAAGGACCTGAATCAAGGCAGAGACCGCATGATCTTTGAATGAACTATTGACTCGGTATGTTCTGCCTTGCTAATAGGCAATGATCGATCCATTGCTCCAAGGAAGTAAAATACCGGTCAACAAAATATTGCTCCTGCGGGAATACATGCCAGACTTCCCTTAAATATTGGCTGTTGAGGAATGGCATGGAAATCATCGACTTCAGCTGGATGATAAAAATACTCACCGGCATCGAGGTGAATCGGTTTTGTTCATTTACTCCCTCAAAAAACCGCTTCAACAAGTAACGTTCTTTCATTAGATAAGAAGAAATAATTTCACGGACGACTTGCGAGTCGATGGAAACCTCCCTCCAGACAAAGCGGGACAGAAGGTGGTTTTCACTCTGATACTGCAGGATGTTGTAAACAGCCCTCTTTAAGCATTCATCCGCAGGAGTGAAATCCAACTTATCGGCTTCAGCCTCAAGACATTCTAGATAAGCCTCAAAAAAGCGGGTGAAACAGGATTCGAGCAGCCCTTGTTTGCCATGAAAGTGGTAGGAAATGTTTGCAGCGTTAACGGAAGCTTTTTTCGCAATATCCCTGACGGAAGTGCCATTGTATCCTTTGGTATTAAACAGAGAAACAGCAGATAAGAGGATATTTTCTTTCGTCATGCCCTGCGCAGCTGGTTTTGCCATGTTCTCCCTACTTTCGGATTTATTAGTTGATTCACTTTTGGAAATATGCTAAAAATGGTTCATTAGGATTGCCGCTAATCAGAGAATCCGTTTTTCGGACAGCTCTTATTTTAGAAAATAGTGAAACCCGTTAATACATAAAAATTCGGTGCTCCAGCCTATATTCCTTTATGTATTTCTCGACACTTTCCTGCCAATCTTGTAGGAAAACGGTGAATCTATGATTTTGTCATCACATTCTGTAGAAATGAGGGATTTCCATGTTTCAAACTTCTATGTACCAAGGTACCCGCGAAGAAAACTATGACCTGGTCATTAAACAATTGCACGCCCTGTTAGAGGGAGAGAGCAATCGTATCGCCAACTTGAGTAATGCTTCTGCTTTACTTAATCAATTTTTAGACCGTATTAACTGGGTTGGATTTTACCTTATGGAAGATGGTGAGCTTGTCCTCGGACCATTCCAGGGACTTCCTGCCTGTGTACGAATTGCAGTCGGAAGAGGCGTTTGCGGTTCAGCTGTAAAAGATAAGAAAACCTATCTGGTCGATGATGTCCATGCATTTCCAGGGCATATCGCCTGTGATGCAGCATCTCAATCCGAAATTGTCGTTCCAATGATGAAAGACGGCGAAGTGATCGGCGTCCTGGATATCGACAGCCCGGAGAAAAGCAGATTTGATGAGACCGATAAAGCCAAACTTGAAGAGTTTGTTCAAGCATTAATTCAATACATTTGATTTTAAGCCGGGGGGGTTCCCCGGCTTTTTTATTTTTCAAGGATAGGTGGGTGACAGGGAAGGAGAGGTTCCTGGCAATGC
Source organism: Bacillus sp. SG-1 (assembly GCF_000181495.1). Taxonomy (GTDB): domain Bacteria; phylum Bacillota; class Bacilli; order Bacillales; family Bacillaceae_B; genus Rossellomorea. Next base: position 39,810 of record NZ_ABCF01000006.1, on the reverse strand, counting down.
TGGAGCTTTTAAGTATTACGAGTGAGAAAAGCTTGAAAAATGAGGGACCGACAGCATCTTCTTCTGGTTTGGGGCAACTTAGAAAGTTATTCAACAACCTAAGATCTTATTCCTATAAATGCGGAATCAATAGGACATATAGTTTACCCGGAGCACCCCTAGGGAATTCCAATTGATAGAATACTGAAAAGGAGGATGGTTCATGCAGACCAAAGATGTAGACACTTTGTATTTTGACGAGAGCGGATCAATTCCGAACAATCCTGATTTGCCAGTTCTGTTTTATAAAGGTGTTTTTAAAGATGATCCTGAAAAAGCTGAGAAGGTATTCAATGATCATAACTGGCGAAACAGCTGGCAGGGCGGGGTTTTTGATTATCACCACTTTCACAGTAATACTCACGAGGTTCTCGGGGTGGTCAGTGGAACTGCGGAATTGATTGTCGGTGGTGAAAGCGGCAAAAAAGTCGAGGTCCAACCAGGGGATGTAGTGGTTCTGCCGGCCGGCACCGGACATAAACGGTTAACGGCCAGTCAAGATTTCACGGTTGCCGGTGCCTACCCTGATGGAAAGGATCATAATTTAAAAACGGATGAGAACAATGAAAGAACACAGCTGTTAATTGAAATTAAGGAAGTAGACCTCCCGTCCCAAGATCCAGTCTATGGGAACAGCGGTCCATTGCTTTCCCTCTGGAAAGAAGAACAGTAATAAAACACCCGAAAAGGGATTCTTTTCGGGTGTTTTATTATGACTCTTTTCCTTAAACCTTGTTGCTATTTATTATGAATTCCAAAGGAAATATCATGGTAAGCAAGAGAGAAAAAAACTTGTAGCCAGGGGGGGATCCAGCACTAGGGATTTTCCCGATATCTATACAAAAACAGCATTTATTATTCATATATTTTTTTCAGAGGCTTGACGGCAGGACCTTCAATGACATCCCCGCATACAGAGAAGCGGCTGCCATGACATGGGCAGTCCCATGATTTTTCTGCATTGTTCCAGCCGAGCTCACATCCCATATGGGTGCAGGTTGTATCGACCACTGTAACTTCTCCATTCTCATTGCGATAGGCCCCTGCTCTTTTGCCGTCAACAGTTACTACCGAACCTTCTCCTTTTTCCAGCTCTTCAAGTTTCTTGTCAGGCTTGCCCAGTTTGCCTTTGACAAATTGCATGGCGACATCTGCATTTTCTTTAACAAAGTTTTTTACAGCTGGGTTTGCATTAAATCGGGAAGGAGTAAATAATTCCTCAAAAAGATTATCTCTCTCTTGAACCAAATCAGCTATTAACAACGCTGCCGCCGTTCCATTGGTCATACCCCATTTGGCGTAACCTGTCGCAACTAGAATATTTGGTTGATGTTCTGTCACAGGACCGATATAAGGAACTTTATCCAAGGTGGTCAAGTCTTGTGCAGACCAGCGATAGGGATAGTCTTTAATAGAGAAATGCTTTTCAGCGAAGTGCTGGAGGTTATGATAATGGTCCGTCGTATCCCCTCCTTCACCTGTTTTGTGACTGTCTCCTCCAAAGAGGATCATCTTCCCGCCGTTTGAATCGGTACTGTACCTGATCGATCTTTTAGGTTGATCGGCACTTAAGTACATACCGTCCGGGATTTCATCATCTGTCTTGGCAGCAAGGGTATATGACCTCTCAATATCGAGTCTTGAAAAATAAAACCCTCTGAAGTCATTGATCGGAAAATGAGTAGAGACAATCACCTTTTGAGATGTAATTTTACCGCCATCTTCCGTTACCACCTCTACCGGATTTTCTCCATTAATCCTTGTCACTCTGGTGTGTTCAAAAATGGTTCCTCCATTTGATGTGATTTCTTCCAACAGCGGCATCAAGAAATTCACAGGGTGAAACTGTGCCTGATTCGGCATCTTAAGAGCCGATGTCACCTGAAAAGGCAGATCAGTCTCTTCGGTAAGTTCCCCCGGGATATTCAATTGCTGATAGGCTTCCGCTTCCATTCGGATTTCTTCTGAACCCTTTTCGGTCTCAGAGTAAACATATGAAGGCAATTTTGTGAATTCACAAGATATATTTAGTTCTTCGATCAATTTTTCTATAAAATTTAGCGCCTCTACGTTCGCCTGATAATATAAGGACGCTTTCTCTTCTCCATGATGCTTTAGCAGCTCGTCATATATTAATCCATGCTGTGCAGAAATTTTGGCAGTTGTATATCCAGTGGTCCCATTCATCACTCTGTCACCTTCCACAAGGACTACCTTTTTGCCCTCACGTGAAAGTAAATAGGCGGCAATGATGCCTGTAATTCCTGCTCCGACAATGGTCACATCTGCATGGTATGTTTGACTTCCCAGTTTTTCAAAACCAAGTCCCTTTTCCTCCGCGGCTTTGCGCCAGTAAGAGTAAGACTCTTTTGGTATCATTTGCTCGTTCATCTATGCGTAACCTCCCACAAATTCTGATACAGGTTACATACCCGGAATTTATCAGAAAATGCCTGTGGGTATGCTTAGGAACTCAATAAGCCAACCCAACGGCGGAAAGGTTTGTATTTGTTTCACTATTTGTACCCTTCGGTTTTACCTTAACCTGGTTCTAACCTCTTTTTTGGCCCTATGAATCTTTCATGAGATACCCTAATCTGTTTTCAAGTTCACTTTTGGTCTTATGAATCTTTCATGAGACACCCTAACCAGTTTTCAACCTCACTTTTGGTCTTATGACCCCTTCATGGGACACCCTGCAACAGTGGCGAGCCCAGGTACAACATCTCTTGGTAACGGAACCCGACGTCCTGTCACCATCCACAAAAAAACAGAACCACAACGGCTCTGTCTTTACTTTTATTTCACTTTACTGAAGGCTTGCAGTAGATCCTCCTGGATATCTTCCCACGCTTCCAGTCCTATCGATAGTCTTAACAGGGTATCGGTTATGCCCATTTTTTCTCTGGACTCTTCCGGAACAACTGCATGTGTCATCGTGGCCGGGTGCTGAATTAATGTTTCAGCATCGCCAAGGCTTACAGCAATCTTAATCAGCTTTAGTTCATTCATGAATTGCTGGGCTGTCTCTTTGGTCCCTTTTATTGTGAAGGCTATCAATCCACCAGGTTTACTCATTTGTTTTTTCATTGTTTCATAGTTAGGGTTGTCGGCATCTCCAGGGAAATACAGCTTTTCCACCTGCGGCTGTTCTTTTAAGAAATCCGCTATTTTCCCAGCGTTTTCGCAATGGCGGTCCATTCTCACCGGCAGCGTCTTTAATCCCCTGAGCAACAGCCAGGCATCAAATGGAGAAATCACTCCACCGATGTCTTTCTGGGTAGTCATTCTAATATGATCCATCAAATCTTTTTTACCTACCACAATCCCAGCGATAACATCCCCGTGACCACAAATATATTTAGTTGCACTGTGAATGATAATATCGCAGCCGAAATCAAGGGGCTTTTGCAGGTATGGTGATGAAAAAGTATTATCCACTATCACTGGGATACCTTTTTCTTTAGCAATACTTGCGACCAGCTCAAGATCAATCAACTTCATCGTCGGGTTGATCGGTGTTTCCACATAGATGCAGACCGTTTCAGGTTTAATGCTTCTTCTTATTTCATCCGCACTGTCCATAGCCGAAAAATCATGGGTAATTCCATATTTTTCTTCCATTAAGTTCAACAATCCGAAGGTGCATCCATACACTCCTTGAGAACAGAGAATGTGATCGTTGGCTTTTGTCATGGACAATAAGACAGCAGAAACCGCAGCCATCCCGGAACCAAATGCAAGTGCAGCTTCTCCATTTTCAAGTGCTGCCATCCGGTCTTCCAGCATGGTAACGGTTGGATTTCCAAGGCGGGAATAAATATAGCCGCCTTCTTCGCCGGCAAATCTTCTTTCACCCTGCTGGGCATCCTTAAATGTAAAGGTAGAGGTTTGATAGAGAGGGGGTGCTAAACTATCATTATATTCAGTTGAATTATATCCTTCATGAATTACTTTCGTTTCGAACCTTTCGAAATCTTTCTTCATTTTCTTTCTCCTCCTGTTAGCTAATCCGAACTCATAGCAGGTTATCTTATCTCTCCCATTAGTACAGGGTCTCTCCGCCACATTATTATTCAGCATGTCGGCCGGCCTATTTATCTCATAAGAATTCATTAATAGCATATGACATTTCACCGAAAAAAGAAAGCGTTTACATTAAACTCACTTTGTGCTTTGCCAAAATAGGATAAACATAAAAAAGACCTTAAAACATATGCGTTTCAAGGTCTTTTAGTGATGATTAAATGTTCGCGACTTGATTTTTCCCATTATTCTTTGCGTAGTACATAGAGGTATCCGCCCTTTTAACCAAATCTTTAACATGATCATTCGGACCACTCCAATATGAGACACCACAGGATACCGTTACGGAAGGGGTTGTCATTTCAGGTATTTTTTCAACTATCCGTTCACCCAACTCAAGACCGGACTTCAAATCCTTGTGAGGGAGGTAAATCGCAAGTTCCTCCCCTCCCCATCTGGCAGCATAACCTATGTCTTCCGATTCATTCATGAGGGTCCTTGCTACCTGTATAAGAACTTCATCTCCCGTTTGATGCCCGTATGTATCGTTGATTACCTTGAAGTCATCGATATCCAGCAAAAGAAGCGTTCCCTGCTCATCATCTTTCATGGCTCGGACCATTTCTTCATCAAGGAAATTCCTTGCGTAAAGCTGGGTTAAATGATCGGTCTCCACAAGCTCCTCTAATTTTTCACGCAGCATGGAATTGGTCAAAGCCAATGTGGAATGGTGAATGAATGACTGCAGCAGTTTATACATGTCAAAAGAAAAAGAATATGGATTTTTATGAAGGACAATACAGAAGCCGATAATGGCATCATTTTGGACCATCGGGACCGCCATCAGAGAAAGATAGGATAATTCTTTGCCGAACTTTCCACTAATATCTCCTATAAAAATGGCATCTTTTTCTTTGATAATGTTTCGTTTCACAAAATTTATGTAGGAAGCCCCTTCAAAACTTTGAAAAAAGGATGAACTTTCCGGGAGAACCTTACATTCTTCATTTTCATCCATGAAAATGAAACCGATTGAAGTAGCCTGGAAAGAACGCTTTATTTGTTTTTTCAAAAATGTAAGGGTTTCGGTCATCCTTAAATTTGAATTAAGTCTGTGCGAGGTCTCATTGATCAGTTGAAGGTCGGAAATCAGCCTTCTGGACTGCTGATAAAGTTTCGCATTTTCAAGGGCGCTGCCAGCTGTATAAGCCAGAAGGCTGATGAATTCCCTGTGATTTTCATGAAATCTGAATTGGCTGGATGTGATGACCTCCAGCACTCCATATACTCCCTGTTTCCCTTTTAACGGCGCATACAGGGTCAGCTTTTGCTCGGAAGCCTGAAATTCCGTTTCAATGGTTCCATTCACAAATGCCTGCATGGCAGCTGTGTTTGCACTGTCATAATCGAAATCCCTGATAGGAAGGTCGCCATGATTTTTATCATTATCATTAGAAAGGAGCAAAAGAAAACCATAGTCAGGAAAAACCCTTTTTAACGTGCTGATGATCTGTCCCAACAAGATATTGACATCCATCGAGGAGTGGAAGGCTTCATTTACCTTGAACAATTCACGATAACGATGCTCCTCTTCGACAACCTGGTTGAAGTACTGTATTTTTCTTAAGTACATAGAACTGTATTCAGCGAAGCTCATGAGAGTGTGACGGGACCATTCCAACTGGGGTGCGGAGATCAGAAGTGCGCCATATGGGAAGCCTTTTTGATCCATTAACCGGAAGGCAAGGTTGAGATTGACAAACACGGTTCCGGTGATGGTTCTAACGGCGATACCATCATCACCCTCAAAGATATCATCCAATGTTTCTGGAAAAACAGTTATAGGATGCATGTTCAAAGACAGGCTTTCAGTAAGCTGATAACTGCTTTCCGAACGCTGGTAGAATAGTACTGTCTCTGCCTGCAGTAAGTCTTGTACAACTTCTAACCATGCGGAAAGACATTCAGTGCAGTGACTCGCGTCTTCACTGAATTTCTCATTCATCAAGTCGAATAACCGAGCTTTATAGTCATTCAGGAATATTTTTTCTTCTCTCTCCAACCCGATCACCTGCGTATCCATACGATCATTCGTCATAGCATGTCCCTCTTATCTTTGCTTTCCTGATTAATCTCTTGAACCGAATATCTATATGTAAGTACCCGAGTTTCATCATTATCCGTGCCTCCAACTAAATTGGCTTCACGGATAATGATGAAAATACAAATTTGACAATTTTTCTATTAAGTCTAATTATATCATAAAGATTGGAGTGAATCCCAAGTAATATTCTAAATTCACTACTTTTAATCAGTACTTTATAATCACTAGTATTTTCATGATATTTCAATTAGCCCTTGACTTAGTCCAATGAAAAACATATAATATTCTTTGTGTAAAATAAAGCAGCCTATGTGAAGTCCTTTATGCTGTATTTTGTTCCTCGGTTTAGGAGGTGTATCTTGTAACTCTCTGCTGCTGGAGCGAAGGTACATGAAAACATAATACCCATAATTGTTAATTCACACACGGTTTTTATTTTACAACAAAATAAAAACACGAAGGAGGAGTCTTCAATGGCTCGATATACTGGCCCTAGCTGGAAATTATCTCGTCGTCTTGGAATCTCTCTAAGCGGTACGGGTAAAGAATTAGAAAAGCGTCCTTACGCTCCTGGACAACATGGTCCTAACCAACGCAAAAAAATCTCTGAATATGGTTTACAATTACAAGAGAAGCAAAAGCTTCGTCATATGTATGGAGTGACTGAGCGTCAATTCCGTAACCTATTCGACAGAGCAGGCAAAATGCAAGGTAAACACGGTGAAAACTTCATGGCACTTCTTGAATCTCGCCTTGATAACGTTGTTTATCGTCTTGGTTTGGCTCGTACTCGCCGTCAAGCACGCCAACTTGTTAACCACGGTCACGTAACTGTTGATGGATCTCGCGTAGATATCCCATCTTACCGTCTGCAAGCTGGTCAAACGATCGGTGTTCGCGAAAAATCCCGCAACCTTAACATCGTTAAAGAAGCTCTTGAAGTGAACAGCTTTGTTCCTGACTTCTTGACTTTCGATGCTGACAAGCTTGAAGGATCTTTCACTCGCTTACCAGAGCGTTCTGAACTTCCAGCTGAAATTAACGAAGCACTTATCGTTGAGTTCTACTCTCGTTAATCTTCCTAAAAAAACCTTTCCCATTCGGGAAAGGTTTTTTTTCTCTTTGACAATTTGCTGTATGTGCAGTAAAACTCAAAAAAGCCGATTAGAGAATGTCTCTCTCTTCTTCTGAACACTTATTTTTCTTCCAGGGTGAAGCCAAGGATCCCAGAGCCGAGATAGGCAATCCAGCGCTTACACTCTCTGTGCTGCTTGCAGGGTATTTAGTTAGTAAAAAAGTGCCCATCAGCAGGTACAGGCTCATTAATAGAAAAAAGGTGCTCACTATCGAGCACCTTTTTCTATTCTTACTTATTAAGAGTATTGAATCATAAAGTACTTTTTCTTCCCTCTTCGGATAATCGTGAACTGTCCATCGATCCGGTCCGCTTCAGACATAACATGCTGAAGGTCTGTTGTGCGGTCGCCATTGATGTAAATAGCACCGTTGCCGATATCTTCTCTCGCCTGTCTTTTAGAAGGAGAGATTTTTGTATTTACAAGAAGATCCACCAGATTGATTTCTTCCTCTGTAGACTGTGTAAATGATGGGACATCCTTGAAGCCCTGCTTGATCTCTGCAGAAGACAATTCCTTGATGTTACCGCTGAAAAGAGCTTCCGTGATTTTGATTGCCTGGGCAAGAGCCTCTTCTCCATGAATCAGCTTCGTCATTTCCTCTGCCAACGCTTTCTGTGCTTTGCGCAGGTGCGGTTCCGTTTCCACTGTTTCCGCTAATGCTTCAATTTCTTCGTGTGATAGGAACGTAAAGTATTTTAGATATTTGACAACATCAGCATCCGCTGTGTTGATCCAGAACTGATAGAACTCGTAAGGAGATGTTTTTTCAGGATCAAGCCAGATAGCGCCGCTTTCTGTTTTTCCGAACTTCGAACCGTCTGCTTTTGTAACGAGTGGAATTGTGAATCCAAATGCTTTTGATTCCTCTTCCCTCGTACGCCTGATTAGTTCAAGCCCTGTGGTAATGTTACCCCATTGATCGCTTCCCCCGATTTGAAGCTTACAGTTGTAATTTTCATACAAATGATTAAAGTCCATCGCCTGTAAAATTGTGTAAGTGAATTCCGTATAAGAAATTCCTGTTTCCAGACGGGATGCAATAGTATCCTTTGCAAGCATGTAATTGACACCGATATGCTTACCGAAGTCACGAAGGAATGTCACCATATCCATCGGACCGATCCAGTCAAAATTATTAACCATTACCGCGCCGGTTTCACCTTCAAAATCAAAGATGCTTTTCAGCTGGCTTTTGATACACTCTACATTATGTTGAATAGACTCTACGGTCTGAAGCTTTCTTTCCTCACTCTTACCACTTGGATCCCCGATCAGTCCAGTTGCTCCTCCGACAAGTACCAGCGGGCGATGGCCTTGATTTTGAAAGCGTCTTAATGTCAGGAATGGCAGCAAATGCCCGATATGCATGCTGTCTGCAGTAGGATCAATTCCACAATAAATCGAAATCTTCTCTTTATCTAAAAGGTTTTTTAACCCTTCTTCATCAGTCTGCTGATACGTAATGCCACGCCACTCTAAATCCTTTAATAAGTCCATTTTATCTTCCTCCTGATTTTTTGATAGTGGACAAATTTCTCCACAAAAAAACGCCCCTGCCAATGCAGGGACGTCTAACACGCGGTACCACCCAACTTAAGGACACAAGTATCCTTCACTTGATAAAATAACGGTTTTCCCGTTTGCTGCTACTGAACCGAGTCGTTCACAGCAAAAGCTCAAGGAGGTAATTCATCACGTTATGTATGTCAGTTTCCACCAGCCACTGACTCTCTGCAATAGGGATAACGGGACTACTTGTTCCTGTCAAAGCCATTTCGTTATAAAAATTTCTCAGATACCTTTTTTTATCATAGTTCAAACCCTTTTGTCAATTTGAGGCGGGATAATCCTCTAAGATTTGCTTTAAAGGACTAATGGTTTTCGGATTTCCGCTTCAGGCGTGCGACTCCGCGGGGCGGACGGTGAATTAAAAAGCGGAAGCGGCCGTTCAGCGACGTACAGATTTTAGGGCTCACGCATGAGATAAAGGAATCACGAAGAGCGTTAGCGATTCGATGATGATTTATCTATATAAAGTGGAAAGGCCCCGTTCAGCGGCGTACAGACTGGACTGTCTCCGCATGAGATAAAGGAAACACAACGAACGCAGTGAGTTGATGTTGACTTATCGCAAGGAGGGGGCAGGGAAGTCTGCTAGCCGTTGGGGCCTTGCAGCTGGATTCGCAAGGAGAAAGACCGAAATCTGCTAGTCGCTGGCCGCTAAAGCTGGATTGGCCTCCTCGGCTTTGCCTGTGGGGTTACGTTCCAGTGGGTACGTAACCCCGGGCGCTGGAACTAGACGTCCCGCTAGTCCCGCAGGAGGTCGCCCACCTTCCGCTCCAATCGACATTGATAAACCTCTGAAGCTATATTCGCTTGTCTTGTAGACTTAAATAAAAGCACTTTCCCCGTAGTCTTATAGAAAATCTCTAGCAACTGTTTAAAAGTTACTAATTCCGCTTTTAAGTTTAAAGTCTTATAGAAACCCTTTAAAGGACTTTAATTCTACTTTTTCATTTTTAAAGTACTATAGAGACTCTTAAAAGGACCTTGATTCCTCTTTATAGATTTTATAGGCCTCTAAATCCCTTCAGTGCAACTCTGGTTGTCTGCCATAATCACTCTTAATCTTAAGGTAAAAAATACCTCGCCCTTTTATCCAGCGGTTCTTCAAGCCTCTCAGGCTCTCCCTTGGTAAATTCCTTATTGTGGTCTTTACACGGTCGAAATATGCTATAATATAGATGATTTTAGGATGAGTGTATATATGAGGGAAAAATTTCAATCTTTACTGCAGCGATCTCAGCCTGTCATCAAGTTTTTTGCTAACAATAGATTTTTAAAACGTGCCAGAATCACCTATGGGGTTCTATGGAATTTATTATTGATTTTTATTGTGGTGGCTGTTCTGGGCACAGCATTCGCTGGCGGTGTCGGGGCCGGGTATTTTGCCTCCTTGGTAAAAGAAGAACCAATTCGGCCATACGACAATATGAAACAGGATATCTACAACTACGAAGAAACTTCACAGCTCTATTTTGCCAATGATGTCTATCTCGGAAAAATGAGAACAGATTTAGAGCGGGAAGAAGTTAGCATTGAGGAAGTATCAGAGAACTTGGTCAACGCGGTCATTGCAACCGAGGATGAATATTTTAAGGAACACAACGGGGTTGTTCCGAAAGCGATCCTGCGTGCAATCGTGCAGGAATTCACCAACTCGGCCACTCAATCCGGGGGAAGCACGCTTACTCAGCAGCTAATCAAGAACCAGATTCTCACAAACGAAGTATCCTTTGACCGGAAAGCCAAGGAAATCCTCTTGGCCTTGCGATTGGAGCGCTTCTTTGAAAAAGAGGAAATTCTTGAAGCATACCTGAATGTAGCAACACTTGGACGTAACTCTTCAGGAAGAAATATTGCCGGGGTCAAGTCTGCAGCGAAAGGAATTTTCGGGGTTGAACCGAAAGATCTCACTCTGCCTCAGGCAGCGTTTATCGCCGGACTTCCGCAAGCACCGTTTGCCTATACTCCTTTTACAAATGGAGGAGAAGTGAAAGAAAATCTTGAGCCAGGACTTACGAGAATGCAGACTGTGCTATACCGCATGTTTGAAGAAGGCTATATTACGGAAGAGGAATATCAAACTGCGTCCAGTTATGATATATCAAAAGATTTCATTGATCCAAAGCCTTCAGTCAATGATAATTACCCTTGGCTGACAGCGGAAATCGAAAGCCGCGCAATGGAAGTCATCTCGAAGATCCTCGCTGAAAAAGATGGATATTCGGAAGATGACCTTGAAAATAATGATGAACTTTATGAAAAATATATAACACTCGCTGATCGTGAAATGAGACAGCGAGGATATCACATTCATTCTACGATCAATAAAGAAATTTACGACAGTATGCAAAAGACAAAAGATGCATATGAAATGTACGGACAAGAACTTACAAGAACGAAAATCGACCCTGAAACAGGAGAAGAAATAGAAGTTCCTAATCCTGTCCAGGTCGGCGCCATCATGATTGAAAACAAATCAGGAAAAATCATCAGCTTTGTCGGTGGCCGGGATTTCAAACTGGAACAGCTTAACCACGCGACTCAATCCATCCGTCAGAACGGATCGACAATGAAGCCGCTTCTTGTATATGCTCCTGCATTGGAATTCGGAGAAATCGGACCAGGTTCTCCATTGCCAGATGTTGAAATGTCTATCATGGCCGGTAATGGAGTAATGTGGACACCGCAGAACTATTCGTTTGACTACAACGGCCTGATTCCTGCCAGATATGCGCTGGCAGAGTCCTTGAATATCCCTGCAGCTCGTTTGTATACAAGGATTTTCAATAAGCAGCCGATCCAGTTCATCGAAAAAATGGGCTTCTCTACGTTGACAAGCCGGGAAAAAGAGAACCTCTCCCTTTCCCTTGGTGGTATGGAACGCGGAGTTACCCTTGAAGAGAATACAAACGCTTATACAACTTTCGCTAACGGCGGAAAGTTCGTCGATGCGTACATGATTGATAAAATTGTGGACAAGAACGGAAACACTATTTATCAGCATGAGGTTGAATCTGTGGATGTATTCAGTCCGCAAACAGCTTATCTGACAATTGATATGATGAGAGATACTCTGGACCACTATGCCGGAACAGGGCGCTATGCTAAGAAATTCCTTAATTTCTCATCCGACTGGGCTGGTAAATCAGGGACAACCCAGGATTATAAAGATCACTGGTTTATCGCTTCAAACCCAAGTATTACATTCGGTACGTGGCTTGGTTATGACGATCCTCAATCCATGTACAGGGCCATTCCAACCTACGGGCACTATGGTTTGAGAAACATTCGCCTATGGTCTTACTTGCTGAATGATGCTCGTGATCTTGCACCGGATTTGATTGATCCTGAAGCGTCGTTCACAGCTCCAAAGGGTGTTGTTACACGATCATTCTGCGGCATATCCGGTCTTCTTCCATCTGAGGCCTGCAGTCAGGCTGGTCTGGTGAAGAGTGACTTGTTCAATGCACAATATGTGCCAAGCAAAACGGACGACAGCCTGCTGAAAAGCCGTTATGTAATGATTAACGGCAAGAAGTTTCTTGCTCTCGACTCTACTCCTGAAGAGTTCTCTCAGCCGGGAGTCATTCTGAATCCTGATTTCGTCGAAAACATTTTGAATGGAATCAATGCAGATCCTCGCCAGCTGATCCCAGCTGACGAAGAACGATACAAAAATATTCTGGTTGCTGAAAACAAGATAGAAGATGACGGCGCGGCACCAGGCACTGTTAAGGCCACAGCTTCTGGTAACAAAGTGACTTGGACCGCATCGGCCAGCAGCGATGTCGTAGGTTACAGAGTCTTCACAGTAAGCGGACAAAAAGTAGCCAGCATCAAATCTGATGAAAATCTCGTTTCCACTCTCGGTGACGGTGAGTATTATGTCGTGGCGGTGGATGTAGCCGGAAAACAATCTGGTAAATCCAATACTGTACGAATCGGTAAAGAAAAAGAAGAACCGAAACCTCCTAAAAAAGAGGACAAACCAAACCCTGAGAAGCCTGAAGAACCTAAACCGGATCCTGGTGATTCGGACGATGATTCAGGGCAGGGAGACGGCGGCTCGGATTCCGGAAATGATGGAGGAAATGATAGCGGGGGCAGCGATGACTCCGGATCAGATTCTGGATCAAACTCAGGACCAAGCTCCGGCTCTGGGAACAACTCAGGCTCTGGAGGAAACAACAGCAACAACCAAGGATAACCAACAACAACCAAGGATAACCAACAACAACCAAGGATAACCAACAACAAAAGAGGTGAATCCGCTCAGGCGGATCCACCTCTTTTTGTTTCATCGAACACTTTAGCACGTTAAACCACGAAAAGGGACAGTCCCTCTTTACGCTTTAAAGTGTTAAAGAATCTTTGTATCCGTTGAGATTCACATTTAGAATACCACCACAAATCAAATCAAAAAAACCGCCCAGATCACTGAGCGGTTTTCCTGTTAATCAATCTTCCATTGTCGATAAGTCCCCTGTCGGAAGGTCTAGTTCCCATGCTTTCAACACACGTCTCATGATTTTACCGCTGCGTGTTTTCGGCAGCTTCTCTTTGAATTCGATTTCTCTCGGAGCCGCATGAGCAGCCAATCCTTTTTTCACAAACTGGCGGATTTCCTCTTTCAGCTCATCCGTTACTTCGTATCCTTCACGCAATGCAACGAAAGCCTTGATGATTTCCCCGCGAACCGGATCCGGCTTACCGATTACCCCAGCTTCTGCCACTGCCGGATGTTCAACCAGTTTACTTTCAACTTCGAACGGCCCTACTCTTTCGCCTGAAGTCATGATGACATCATCGATTCGTCCTTGGAACCAGAAATATCCGTCTTCATCCATGTAAGCAGAATCCCCGGATACATACCAGTCACCCGGCATGAAATAGGAATCGTATTTTTGTTCATTTTTCCAGATGGCATTCATCATGGACGGCCAGCCTCGCTTAATCGCAAGATTCCCCATTCGATATGGAGGAAGCTCGTTCCCCTGGTCATCGACGATAGCAGCCTTGATTCCCGGAATTGGTTTCCCCATAGAACCGGGCTTGATCTCCATACTAGGGTAGTTACAAATCACTTGTCCTCCTGTTTCCGTCATCCACCATGTATCATGGATGCGAAGGTTAAATACCTTCATTCCCCAGCGGATGACTTCGGGGTTCAAAGGCTCCCCTACACTCAGGATGTGTCTCAAGCTGCTTAGATCAAATTTCTTTACAACCTCATCGCCTGCTCCCATCAGCATCCTGAAGGCAGTAGGTGCACTATACCAAACGGTTACTCCGTATTTCTGGATTGTGTTATACCACTTTTCAGGCTTGAAACGTCCACCCGCAATGATATTGGATGCCCCTGTAAGCCATGGTCCGAAGATTCCGTATGAAGTTCCCGTTACCCAGCCAGGATCAGCAGTGCACCAATATACATCCTCTTCCTTCAGGTCTAAGACCCACTTGGCAGTCTGGTAGTGCTGCAGCATGGCGTTATGGACATGAAGAACTCCCTTCGGCTTCCCGGTAGAACCGGAAGTATAATGAAGGATCATTCCGTCTTTCAAGTCAACCCATTCAATATCCAGTTTATCGCTGGCTTCTTCAAATCGTGTGAGGAAATCAACATACTTGCCTTTCTCCTCTACATCATTCCCGACGAGGATTACGTGCTCGAGGGCAGGCAGTTCATCAACAGGAACCCTTTCAAGCAATTCCGGCGTCGTAACAAGAACTTTGGCTTCACTGTCTTCCAGACGGTCCCTGACAGCACCTTCCATGAAGGCTTCAAACAACGGTCCGACAATGGCGCCCAACTTCAGTGCCCCAAGGACAGTAAAGTATAACTCCGGAGACCTTGGCATAAAGATGAACACTCTATCACCTTTTTCCACATCACCATGCGTCTTCAGGACATTCCCTGCTTTGTTCGTCAGGTTCTTCATTTCCCTGAATGTATACTTTTCATCTCTGTTGTCGTCCGTGTAGTAAAGTGCCACTTTGTTTTTCCTGAACGACTCTGCATGCCGATCGATCGCTTCATATGCAATATTCACACGGCCTGTTTCGTTCCAGGAAAAATTCTTTTTGGTCTCATTCCAATCGAAATCCTTGTACGTGTCTTCATAACTAGAAAGATTGTAGTTTCCTTGAGTTACTGGCAGCGCTTCCAACTTCATTCGAACGATTCCTCCTTATGTAAGAAATTACTATATTATTATATTACAAAAATCTATTTTTCTCAATTTTAAAAATTGTTCGATTTTTAATTTTTGTTATAATATTGGTATGTGACGTTTTTCCCCCATATTTAAAATTATATAAAAAAGCTTTAACAGAGGGCTTTTACGTCCTACTATGACTGCTGAATTTATGTCATAATGACTAAAGTATTATTATTTTGAGGCGGTGACAAAATGAACCACCAAAAAACCTATAACGCCATGGAATTAAAAACTCCGAAAGGAAATCTTATCATTGAAGGACCTGTGCCAGTAAGTGAAATGATAGATTTAGAGTTTCATGAAGACCTGACAGCCTTCCGTATACCGGAAAAACAGCATAAGGCACTTGTCGAAATTGCCGGCCTGCCGGAAGGAAGAATCATCATTGCCCGGGAAGATAATATGATAGTGGGCTATGTTACATATCTGTATCCCGACCCTCTTGAACGATGGTCACAAGGGAAAATGGAAGAACTGATTGAGCTAGGGGCAATTGAGGTCATTCCGAAATATAGAGGAGCTTCGGTCGGAAAAAATCTGCTGAAGGTTTCCATGATGGATGATGCAATGGAAGACTATATCATCATCACAACTGAATATTATTGGCATTGGGATTTAAAGGGTACCGGCCTTAATGTTTGGGAGTATCGAAAAATCATGGAAAAAATGATGAATGCAGGCGGGCTGGAATATTATGCGACGGATGATCCTGAAATCAGCTCACACCCGGCCAACTGCCTGATGGCCAGAATCGGGAAAAGAATCAACAGTGATTCTGTCCAGCAATTTGACAGATTGAGATTCATGAACCGCTATATGTATTAATGACTCTCTCAAAGGGGATGGGAACATGATAGTAGAAGAAATCATGAAAACAGAAGTAGAGACACTAAGAGCAGACGATACGATAGAACAGGCAATCAAAACATTAAGGGACAAGAAAATCAGGCACATTCCCATTGTCGATGACCACATGGCCGTGATCGGCATCGTCAGTGATAGGGATGTCAAAGACGGTACTCCATCTATTTTTCAAAAAGATAAGGCCGCGGAAGAACTACAAAACCCTTTGAAGCTGATCATGAAGACAAATGTCATCACAGGCCACCCACTCGATTTTGTCGAAGAAGCGGCTGCCCTGTTTTACGAACATCATATTGGGTGCCTGCCGATCGTCAAGGAAAATAAACTTGTTGGAATCATTACAGAGACGGATCTTCTTTATACCTTGATCCAATTGACAGGGGCACATCAGCCTGGTTCGCAAATTGAAGTGAAGGTGGAAAACCGCTCGGGTGTATTATATGAAGTGGCCGGCATCATTCGCAAACACAACGCCAACATACATAGTGTGCTGGTGTACCCTGACCGTAATGATGAAAAGTATAAAATCCTCGTCTTCAGAGTAAGAACTATCAATCCGATGGCCGTCATTGAAGATTTAAAGAAAGAAGGGTATGAGGTTCCCTGGCCAAACATGCCCGGTATGTCATCATGACAAAGGAAGCTGTATTTGTCTATTCTGACAAGCTGTTAGACTATCGTTTTTCCGACAACCATCCATTCAATCAATTCAGGCTCAAGCTGACCATTGATTTGCTTGAAGAAGCCGGCGCATTGAATAAAGATGATATTGTAGAACCCAGACTGGCCACTGATGAGGAGCTTCATTTGATTCATGATCCTGCTTTCGTAAGCGCTGTCAAGTCTGCGGGCAGCGGCACCCTCCCACAGGACAAGGCCGAAAGTTATGGGATCGGCACAGAGGATACCCCTATTTTCAAAGGAATGCATGAAGCCAGTGCCCTCATGGTAGGTGGAACGCTGACAGCTGTGGATTGTGTAATGGGAGGAGCCTCAAAGCACGCTGCCCATTTTGGAGGCGGTCTGCATCACGGATTTAAAGGGAAAGCCTCTGGATTCTGCATTTATAATGACAGCTCGGTTGCCATTAAGTATATGCAGGAGAAGTATGGTGCCAGGGTATTGTATGTAGATACGGATGCCCATCACGGGGACGGTGTCCAATGGTCTTTCTATGATGATCCGGATGTCTGTACCCTTTCCATTCATGAAACCGGCCGCTACCTGTTTCCTGGGACAGGCAACATTAATGAGCGGGGCCATGGTAAAGGCTATGGTTATTCCTTCAATATTCCGTTGGATGCCTTCACAGAAGATGAATCGTGGCTGCACGCTTACGAAACTTCAATCAGAGAAGTCATCGAGTTTTTCAAACCTGATGTGATCCTTTCCCAAAACGGGACGGATGCGCACTATTATGATCCGCTCACTCACCTGTCATCTACCATGAAAATTTATCAGGAGATTCCAAGGATCACCCATGAACTTGCCCATCAGTATTGTGATGGAAGGTGGATTGCTGTCGGTGGGGGCGGTTATGATATCTGGCGTGTAGTGCCCCGTGCATGGAGCCTTCTGTGGATGGAAATGTCTGGCCTGCATAAGAAGCTCCCTCCTTTTCCGAAACCCTGGACTGAACGGTGGGAGAAAAAAGCTCCCGTTGCTCTTCCTGTAAGTTGGGATGATCCTTCTGGAATCTATCCGGAAATTCCGCGAAAACGGGAAATCACAGAGAAAAACTCCCAGACTGTCGAAAAAGCCCTTTATCAACTAAGACAGCAGCAGGGGGATAATAAAGCTCAGTAGTACCCTAACAGACAGTGCACTGTCCCCTCGGATCCTTTCGAGGTCCTTGAAGCAGTAACCACTGCATAATTTCCAGAGCATGAAGACGACTCATCGATTTAGAGGGGTCGTCTTCATTGTATTCACTTAATCCTTTTTTCTAACTGAATTTCCTTCACTTTCTGCCTCTGCTCCTCCGGCCACCAGGCCCCGCAGTCATCGGATACGATACAAGCCGCACACTTCTCCAGGTCATATACCTTCATCCCGCTGATGGGAGGCGAATAAAGATGAAGAGTGACCAAGTCCTTTCCTCCGCCCGCACTCATTTTATGGACCCCTCTTTTAGGTGCATAGAAACATTTGCCTTGTTGATGCTGCTCTTCAAACAATTCTGATGGCCAGCCCTTTTCATCAATTTCAAACACGGCATTAACGGAAGTTCCGGCCAGTACTTGTATCCACCCCTGTGACTCCCCGTGATCATGAGGGGCACATTCAAGCTGTGACCAGTTCATGACCAGTAATTCGACTTCTTCGGTTTGATATAGAAGCTTCCTGTAATAGGGCTTCCCACCTGCGCTCTCCAGGGAACCTTCTACTTCTTGCTTCGTAATCTCCAAGTTTAATAGGACATCTTTAAGATCAGACTTCGAAGGTTTATCTAGTGAATCTAATAGCTCCCTCGTCTTGCGTTTCAGCATAAGATTTCCCCCAGTCAAATTTTTATCAGCTGACAGTTAACTCCTTTATAGTTATGATGCACTGAATGACCCTTATGAAAGAAAGTTCCATTGCAAAGGAAATGAAGAAAAAAGAGGGAGGCACACATCGTTAGTCGAATAAGAATAAAGAACCTACATAGTCCAGCAGATAGCAGAAGGAGTGTTACTATGGAATTAAATGACGTTATTCACGGACACAGATCCATAAGAGAATATGAGGACAGGGAAGTAAGCCAAGAACTGCTCGATCAAATATTAAATGCAGGAATTCGAGCTTCTTCAAGCGGCAATATGCAATCTTATTCGATCATTGTCACAAGAGACAAAGAAATTAAGGGAAAATTATATGACGCACATATGGAACAGTCAATGGTGGTGGATGCACCGGTTCTCTTAACATTTTGTGCCGACTTCAATCGAATGAGAAAATGGCTTGACCTCAAGGAAGCACCTGTCCATTTCGATAACTTTATGAGTTTTATGATAGGTGCCATCGATGCGACTTTGGCATCCCAAAACTGTGCCTTAGCAGCAGAAAATGCCGGCCTTGGCATATGTTATATGGGCTCAACTCTTGCCAATTGCGATAGAATTGGCGAACTGTTGAACTTACCGCCAAATGTCGTCCCGGTTGTCGGTTATTCTTTGGGATATCCTGCTGAGAACCCTGCACCGCGTGACCGGCTGCCCAAACAAGGACTTGTACACTACGAGCAGTATCATGACTACTCGGATGAAGATATACTGGACATATACAGGGATAGAGATAAAAATGGCTGGAACCGATACATGGAAAACCCTAAACTAAAGGAAATGACAGAACAGTTAGGGTTAAAGAATCTTGCTCAAATCTATACCATTGCCAAGTATACTAAGGAGTCTCATCATGAATTCTCACAGACCGTTTTGAATTATTTAGATAAACAGAATTTTATGAATAATGGTTGAAGGGGATAGAAAGGATGGTCAGTGGCTGGTGCTGCTGATCTTTTTTTATATTTGGAAGAATTTCATTGTTTCTATAGCTGTTGAACTCACTATAAAAAATTTGATGACGAATATGTTATAAGGTAAATGCTGCCTTATCAATAGCCAAGGGCTATATGCTAATTTAACTATAGCCCATACCTTAAAAAATACCGACGTTCAAAACTGAACCTAATACTCACTTAAGGCTCACACCTGAATCAATCATCAATCGAGCCGGCGACGTTGTGAGTTTGGCGTTTACGCCCAGCGGCACTCCATAATTAGGTTGGCAATGACCGATGTGAAAATTCTCAACAACAGGGAACGACGCACCAGCGAAGAAAACCCTAAACATTTTTTTTATTCTTTCATATTCATCTGGTTCCGCTTGAAAATTACCAATGACGACACCTTGAAGAGCATCGAAGACCCCTGCTTGTTGGAGGTGAGTTAACATCAAGTTAATTTTAAACGCAGGTTCTTCAACTTCCTCGATTAGTAGGATCGCCTCGTCCGTTTTCACTTGATAAGGCGTGCCCAATCCATTGGTGAGCAAAGTTAGATTCCCTCCCACCAAACGTCCTTCTCCTGTGCCGGAAACCAGAGTCTCGAGGGGCGAAACACTAGAATCATAAGTCAAAGATTCTCCAGTGAATAAAGATTTAAATGAGGATTCTGTCTCTGTTGTTCTATCTTCGTCATTCAAATCGGATGCCACCATCGGTCCATGGAAAGTAACCAAGCTGCTAAAATTATGAATTGCATTTAGCAGGTACGTAATATCGCTGTAACCCCAGAATATCTTAGGGTTTCCCTGAATCATTACGTAATCGATCAATGGTGCGATTCTAGCTGTCCCGAACCCTCCATTAGCACAAAAAATCCCGTCGATAGAAGGATCGAAAAAGGCCTCATGCAAATCAGCAACCCGCTTTTGATCCAAAGCAACAAGATTCTCCTCCAAATCGAACACGTGATTTCCAAGGACGACATCAAGCCCCATTCCTTCAAGTACACGTTTTCCCTGCATCAGCTGCTCTTTGTCTGGTGGTCCTGCCGGTGCAATAATGGCTACCCGATCACCCTTTTGTAAGGCACGTGGTTTAATCATTAACTTAACGTCCTTTCTTGAATTCTGATATTTTTGTATCGTTAACGGTTCTGCCCTCTCATTTTCTGATAAGGAAAAGTTTAATAGGTATTCAAGGATGTCCTATGTTAAGTAAAAGTAATTGTTCAATAACCTTCTCTCTTTATCCATACTGTTTTTCAGTAAAAGCACTCTAATTGAATAAGTTATATAAAGCCATCGGTACGCCAATCACAATCCACAAGGTTAGCACTAACCATAATAAAACATTTAATGGTTTATCTAGACCCATCACTTCCTGCCATTTTGCTTTATAGGAACTATCATTCATTTGGTATCGTTTCAACTGAAAATATTGATACATATTAACCAATACAGAGATAATAAGACCGATTATTAACAAAGCATCTATTGATTCAAAAAGTTGCAAGCAAGCTCCAATATCCAATATGTCTCCCCCCTATTAATATATTGAACTTACAAAAATAACAAAAACTCCACAAACTTCCTCAACAATCCTGTGAGTTAAAGAAAAAGCTGATGATTGACCTGGTCAATAACCCTATTACTTCTCCTTTCTACCCATCTCCCCGAATGTACTTAATATCAGATGAGTACTAATTAACGACAATAAGTACGCAATGACAGGTTCAGATGTACTCCAAATTGAAACTAACGAAATAAACAATAATATTGAAACACCCAAAAGAACTACTAAATATAGAATGATACTTATGATTGCACTAATAATAAACAACTCCTTATTAAACTAAACTGTTCCTTTATGAAGTATCGATTAAGCCTTAGACCAGTACCAGATAAAGACCAAGCAGGGAGATTAAACTGTAGCCCTTAATCAACCTCCCTGATGACCTGAAGCCGGTTATCCCTCAAACGGCAAAGGTTTAGTTCCATCAACATCTGTAAAGGCATATTTTCTTGCTAGCTCAGCCACCAGAATTGCTTCACCAGAAATTTTAGATACCTGGGAATCTGATGCCAATGACACAACAGCACGACCTACATATGCAGTTGTTTCCGTTGTTCCATCCTCTGGTCTAAAACCGGAATCTGTAACTCTTTCTGTTCGCATCCAACCTGGGCAAACAGCAACCGCTGAAACGTTAAACTCCTTCAATTCCTTTGCCATTCCGAGTGTCATTCGATTGATAGCATTCATGGCTAAATCGTAATATAAATTACCTGCTATTCTCTCCTTTATAAAAAAAGTGAGATTTACAATCAAACCTTTACGGTGCTTAATCATCAGGGGTGCAGCATAGCGAGTAGTCAGCAAGTAAGCCTGCGGTCCAGCAACCATCATAGCATCCCAATGCTCCAGTGGCCGCTGCCAAAAAAGCCGTCCTTCTCCCTTTCAGAACCTCCAAATACACTATTGACTAGAATATCAATCCGACCGTATTCCCTTTCTATTTGATCAAACAGTTCTCTCACATCGTTGTTGTTTGTATGATTACATCGAATTGCTATTCCTTTCCCACCGCGTGAAGTAACACCAGTAGCCGTTTCCTCAATAGTTTCTGGTCGATTATCGGTTGTTGCTCCCTTTACACTCCGACCTGTCACATACACCGTTGCTCCTGCACTGCCTAGTTCGAAAGCAATTCCCCTGCCTGCTCCTCGAGATGCACCTGTAACAACAGCAATCTTTCCTTGTAATGGTTTCATTTATTCTCCTCCACATCCAACCCCAAAGGTCATCTCACTAAAATACATTCAACATACCATTTAGGATTTTTGGCTCCTAGTCAAGTTAACTTCCCTATAACTTATTTTAATCAAATAGCCTACTCATAAATAACTAAGAAAAACCCTACTGCACTTGATTAGCTAAATCTAATAAATCTTCCACTTCCAACTTATTATCGCCAAATTCACTTGTATTGTCGTTTGCAAAATACACATAACGAGCCAGAAACCCATCTGCATTTTCCCACCATAATGACTGCTTTCCTGGCCTTTCGTCATAATAAGCTGGTAACCCGTTTTCAAGTGTATATTCGGTTCCGAGATCTTTGGTTGCTTTATTGTCCTCTGGCTCTTCTAATACTTTACTTACAATATATTTAAGTTGTTGTGATGTATCTTCATTTGAATAGTAAAAGATAAACTGGTGTAAGTGGTTTGGAACTTCCAAGTCAATCTCAGTAGATACCTCTGTTATTTCAAATGGAAAATCATTAGGTTCCTTAAACTCGTATATTGCCGGTACATTATCCACTTCTGATTTATCACCACAAGCACTCAGTAAAAGAACAGAAATTAACATTGCAACATAACTACAAATTTTGTTTTTCATTTGTCCCTCCAAAATAATGACTAATTATTGAGCAATTCCGCCCGTCAACGTAATACCAATTATTTCAAAACACATTAACTTACTCAAGGATAATTTTAACAAAAAAATGCCTATCCTCATTCTATAAGCATCACTTTTATTTGGACAGAGCCCCTTTAACCCAATTCCATTTTAAAAGGTGAGTTTTTAAGAGTGTTTACTCATATAATTATCGTGGTTTTTCTCTCAAGTTAACATAGGAAAAAACAAATAACGCCCTGTGTTCTAAAATCTTTTAGACTCGGTTATATAGAAAAAAGGATCCGAGGACCGGACCCTTTTTCAAATCAATTTTATTTTGTAGAATCTCTCTCTTCAATTCTATGCGGAAGAACTACAATTTGCTCGTCTACTTGTTCTTTGTTCATGAATTTCGTCAGCAGGCGCATCGCTACAGCACCGATATCATATAAAGGCTGCACGATTGAAGTCAATTGCGGACGAACCATAAGCGCCAGTCTTGTGTTATCAAAACTGATGACTTCTGCTTCTTCCGGGATGTTCACACCTGCATCCTGAGCGCCATGAACGACTCCCAAAGCCATCTCGTCGTTTCCGACAAATACGGCAGTCGGCTTATCATTCAATTCTTGCAGTCTCTGCCAAGCTTCAAGGCCGGAATCATACGTGTAATCTCCTTCGATTACAAGTTCTTCACTGAACTCGATTCCCGCTTCCTCCAATGCTTGTTTATAGCCGGGAAGTTTGGCTTCATTGTTGACTTTATCATGGAAAGGTCCGCTCACATAGGCAATTCTTTTATGGCCTTTGCCAATCAGTTCTTTCACTGCGTCATAAGCAGCTGCTTGATAATCAATATTGACGGAAGGTACTTTTTTAGAGTCTTCCACCGTACCTGCCAATACGATCGGTACCGGTGACAGTTCGAATTCCCGCACATGTTCTTCAGTAATGTTTCCGCCCATGAAGACGATTCCATCTACCTGTTTGCCAAGCATAGTGTTCAGAAGATGCAGTTCTTTTTCTGTGTTCTGGTCGGAGTTGCTGAGAATGATGTTATATTTATACATCGTCGCGATATCTTCAATTCCTCTGGCCAGTTCTGCAAAGAAGATATTGGAGATATCCGGGATGATAACCCCTACAGTCGTCGTTTTTTTACTAGCAAGACCCCTTGCTACTGCATTTGGTCGATAACCAAGTCTGTCGATGACTTCGACTACCTTTTTCCTTGTTGCTGGTTTGACATTCGGATTTCCGTTCACAACCCGGGAAACCGTCGCCATGGAAACATTCGCTTCCCTGGCTACATCATATATCGTTACATTCATGGAATCCACTCCTTCAATTTCGTATTGCTGATTGTCCTTATTTTACACTAATGTACCATCTTTAAAAAATATAATGAAAATCTTTTCATGTCCATTGTATGAAATATAGATATATCATACTCGAGTGGGGTCTCGACTGCAATGAATCTACATTTATACCCTACCCACAATAAAGCTTTGTGAAAATAACATTTCAATAAAAAATGGCCATCGAATAGATGACCAGTAAGGATTAACTTATTTGCCTCCAGTTAATTCGGAAAAGAAGTGATCAAACTGTTCCAGATCCATTTGCTGAGCAGCGTCAGACAAGGCCACAGCTGGATCAGGATGAACCTCTGCCATCACTCCGTCAGCGCCGATTGCCAGTGCTGCTTTTGCTGCAGGAAGCAGTAGATCGCGTCTGCCAGTAGAGTGCGTCACGTCGACAAATACAGGAAGATGGGTTTCTTTTTTCAAAATCGGCACTGCAGAAATATCGAGAGTATTCCTTGTAGCACGTTCATACGTGCGGATACCTCTTTCACAAAGGATAATATCACCATTTCCTTGCGAAATGATATATTCAGCGGCATTCATGAATTCTTCAAGAGTTGCAGAAAGCCCCCGCTTCAGAAGTACAGGTTTTCTTGCTGACCCTGCAGCTTTCAATAATTCGAAGTTTTGCATGTTCCGGGCGCCGATTTGAATCACATCAACATACTCAGATGCCGGCTCAATGTCTGCCGGATTCACTATTTCACTGACGACTGCAAGATTGTATTCATCTGCAGCTTTTCTCAATATTTTTAACCCTTCAAGGCCTAATCCCTGAAAATCATATGGAGATGTACGGGGCTTGAATGCTCCACCGCGGATAAGGTTCAGCCCTTTCCCTCTGATTGCACGGGCAACTTCAGAAACCTGCTCATAGGATTCCACTGCACAAGGACCGAAGATAAAATGTGGATTACCGTCACCGATTGCTTCATCGTTTACTTTTACAATCGTATCAGTCGGTTTTTTCTTTCTTGAAACCAGCAGTTCTTTTCGATGGCTGTCATGAAGCAGATCAAGTCCTGCTTTGAAGATCTCTTTAAAGATATGTTCAATCGTGGTGTTGTCAAAAGGACCGTCATTATTGTCAATAATATTGTTAAGCATGTCTCTTTCCCTTACAGGATCAAAGCGGTTCGAGCCTTGCTTTTCTTTCACTCTGCCGATTTCCTGAACTAGGCGGGCACGCTCATTGATACTTTCCAACAGTTTCAGATTCACCTCGTCAACTTGACTTCTCAGCTGTTCAAGTTCCTTATTGCTCATAACCAACCATCCTCTCTCGTTGCATCCTTTTCTATCGAAAAACCAACACTGCTAACTTTTTTCTATAAAAGTATGATACATTTTTTATAATAGGATTTATTATAATAGAATGTACAATAAAAGTCACGGAAAACACTTTATCCTTTCAACGCATTCACGTATTAAAGTGTCTGGAGTGGTTTCCGAATAGTTATTAAGCGCTATTATCGTTAAAATCGTTGTATTTATAGAAGATTTTAAGCTAAGTAATTTTGCATTTTTTATCAGTACCGAGGGAACGGAGCAACAAGCTACACGAAGAAAGCTTTGATTAGTGAAATAGATAAAAGTGGGTGTGTAAAGTGATGGAGAAAACGAAGATTTTTGCCCTGGATATTGGTACTAGATCTGTGGTGGGGATTATCCTGATAGAAAATGAAGAGAAACAATATGAGGTCATAGATATTCTCTCACTGGAGCATAAAGAACGGGCAATGCTCGATGGTCAGATCCATGATGTTCCAGCAGTAGCAGCGGTCATTACCTCTATAAAAGCTGAAATGGAAAAAAAGCATGGGCCGCTCCAAAAGGTATGTGTTGCTGCAGCAGGAAGAGCTTTGAAAACAGAATTCGCTAGTGCCTCTATCCCCATTTCGGGTAAGCCTCTCCTGACCAAGGAAGACGTCCTTCATCTCGAACTCAGTGCTGTTCAGCAGGCTCAAGCACTCGCTGCACAAAATGCAGATCAAACCTATCATTATTATTGTGTGGGATATTCTGTTCTTTACTATAAACTGGATGGAGAAGAGATCGGCAGCCTTGTCGATCAACAAGGAGATGAAGCAACGGTAGAAATCATCTCCACATTCCTGCCCAAAGTTGTCGTAGAGTCTCTTCTTGCAGCATTGAACAGGGCCGGATTGGAAATGGAAGCATTGACGCTCGAGCCGATTGCAGCTATAAATGTCTTGATTCCCGCTTCCATGCGGAGGCTGAATGTGGCATTGGTTGATATAGGCGCCGGTACTTCCGACATAGCTTTAACGGACATGGGAACCATCATTGCTTTTGGAATGGTCCCGACGGCAGGAGACGAAATAACAGAGGCCATCAGCGATGCACTACTCCTTGATTTTCCGCTTGCAGAAAAAGCAAAAAGGGAACTTATCCATCATGATACCATTACGGTGTCTGATATTCTCGGTTTCGAAACTGAGATTTCCCGGGAAGAGACCGTTGAGAAAATCTCTCCAGCCATCGATCATCTGGCTGAGGAAATAAAGACTGAAATTCTGCGGCTCAATAATGGTAAGTCCCCTAAAGCAGTGATGCTGGTCGGCGGCGGTAGCCTGACACCTGAATTGCCTGAAAGACTATCCTCTGCACTGCAATTGCCGGTTAACCGGGTAGCCGTTCGCGGCATTGATGCCATTCAGGATTTAAAGATCATCCACCAAGTATCAAAGGGACCTGAGCTCGTGACCCCTATCGGCATTGCCATTGCAGCAAAGAAAGCGCCTGTCCAATATGTTACAGCCTACGTAAATGAACAACCTGTCCGCTTATTTGAAGTGAAAGAGCTGACCATAGGAGATTGCCTGCTTGCAGCCGGTCTGAAAATGAACAAACTATACGGCAAACCGGGGATGGCCATGATTGTTTCTGTAAACGGCCAGTCCATCACCCTTCCTGGAAAGCATGGCAAGGCCCCGACCATTTTAAAAAATGGACAAAAGAGCGGGATAGACCAGCCGATTCAAAATGGAGATAAAATAACCGTTATGAGAGGCGAAAATGGAGAAGACCCGAGCATTATGATCTCTGATCTAATTGAATCCCAGCCTGAAGTGGCCCTCACCATAAATGGAAAAAACTATTCATTCGTAATGAATGTAATGGTGAACGGCAAGACATCACTAATGGAAACCATTGTTCAGGACAGAGACATGATTGAGGTTGAACCGCTGCCTTCCTTGGAGTCCGCCTTGAGACGTACCGGGCATGAAAACTTGCTTCAATATTTACGGACATTCCACGTGACCATCAATGAGAAAGAGACATTCATTCCTGCCTTCTCCGGCCGGGTCACGGTCAATGGAAGAGAGACAAAGCTCTCTACTGTTATTAAGAATGGAGACGTAATCGATATAAAAAAAACAGAGGCCCCCACTCTCAAGATGATTATGGATAAGAAACAAATGAAATTGAGTGATAAAATTCAAATATTTTTTAATGATGAAGAACTTGAACTTTCAAAACAAGTTACAGAGGTATTTCGTAACGGAGAAAAGCTGGATGAAAACAGCCCCGTTCATTCGGGTGATAAACTGACTGCGATTTCCAAAGAAGCAGGATCATTTATTTTCCAAGACCTATTCAGGCATGTCGAAATTAATATGCCTTCCAATGCACAAGGAAAGTTCCTTCTTTTGAAAAATGGAGAAGAGACTACATTTTATGAAACCATCCAGACCGGAGATAAACTCGAAATCCGCTGGCCGCTATCTGTATAAACAAAACAGATAGGCTCACTTTGCTGAAGAAGCATACTCTCACTTAAAGAAAAAGAGCAGGAGAATTTTATAATTATAAAAGCCTGGAATAGTTGTATTCCAGGCTTTTCAGGTTATATGCTTTTCAATTCTTTGCTGGTGATTCTCCAATGCGATTCATTCCAAACCGGCTTTCCTTCTTTGAACAAGAAGGCTTGCGGCGATTCATGTTTAATCCCGAATGTTTCCGCAATATGATTGGATAAATCCCTTGATTCCTGGACCGCTAAATAATAGGCGTCCTTCTCTTCCGTTTCTTGTGCAAACTTTTGGTACTCCTCAAAAGCACTGCCGCTAATTGGACAGGTTAAACTGTGTTTCAGAAAAAAGAATCTATCTTTTCCCTCCACAAGCTGGTTGAATTCTTCAATAGTTTGTATTTTCTCCAACGCTCTTGCTCCTTTCAGCATGCTGTTGTTGAATAAATTGTTGCTTTCGGAAAAAAACCCCAAGTGCCGGATTTTTCCCCTGATAAAAGGTTTCTTCTCTCTAAACAAGAAGAGTAGCTCTTTTCTTTCTTGCTTACCAGGATATTTCTTTTTTAAAATTCACATTAGATTTAACAAAGTTTAATAAAAGAGCCTTTCAGCAAAAACGGTGCGGCGGTTTCCCGCTACACCGTCATTCCTTATTGATGGATGGACTGCTCTGTCTCATCAAAAGCTTTCTTTGTTTCTTCAAGTCTTTGATTTAACTCCTGAGCATCATTTTGCTCCGTTTCAACAGGAAGCTGCTCTTCGCCATTAACTTCACTGTTCTCATTATTATTTCTTGTTTTCACTTTATTAACCAAGTTATTGGACTGTTCCTGAACGGTCTGAGTAATGCCGGAAGTTCTTTCTTTTGCGGCCGCAGCAAGTTCATTACCGCGTTCCATCGCAATTTCTCTCCACTGGCCGCTTTTCTCTTTCAGTGTACCTGCATGTGTGTTCAATTCATCACGCAGTTCTTTACCGGACTTCGGAGCCAGGAATAAAGCTGTTGCAGCTCCTACGATGCCGCCAATCAAAGAACCAATCAAGAAATCCTTTGCATTGATGCTTCCTTCATGAGTAGTGTTGCTGCCGCCATTTGGGTGGCCATGGCTTACCTGGTTTTTGTTTACTTCATTTTGTTCTTGTGTCATCGTAACATCCTCCCCTAGAATATTAAATTAGTTTTGTCTTGCCCTGCGAATCATTTTCTCTCGTCTGTCTATCTCTGCAGAAGCTTTCGCCTCTTCGGCTGCATAAGCATTTCGTGTTCCGTGATAAGGCTTTTCTTTGGTCTTCCACTTATCACGCAGCTCCATTGCTGCTTTTCCCCACTGAACAAATTGCGAAATCTTGTCCTGGTTCTTTTCAAGATTCGTTGAAATGGATGTTGTCACCTTTTTCACAGAAGAATTCAGGCCCTGAATGGAACTGCCCACATCTTTCACTGCATAGACAACCGTGTTCAACTCCTCTGACTTCTGCTGGATATCCTCTGCAAGCCTGTTCGTCTTATGTAGGAGATCCGCAGATTCTTTTGTCACTCCCTGTAATTGTGTTTCCAAACCGTCTAAAGTATGGGAAACACTATCTAAAGTCGTTTGAACCGACTTAAGGGTTTTTGTCAGGCTGATAACCAAAACCAAAAACGCAATGGCGATCACTGCCACACTCAAATATAAAATGATTTCCATCTTTTCAGCACCTCCTGTTTATAACATTTCTATACCCGGCACTAAATGTCCTTAAACACTAGTTTCTCCATCCGCGCCTGAATATCCTGCATGATTTTCCAGTTTATTATTTCCCTCTTTTGTTTTTTCTAGTGAATGGCCGTGCCAGTTATTTTGAGCCTGGCTCAGATTACTCCTTTTGAGACTGGCTCAGATCTACCCTTTTGAGCCTGGCTCAGATTCCCCTTTTTGAGCCTGGCTCAGATCCACTCTTTTGAGCCTGGCTCAGACCCACCCTTTTGAGCCTGGCTCAGATCCACCCTTTTGAGCCTGGCTCAGTTTACGCAACTTTTCCCTAACCTGATTAGAACTGACAATCTTTCTATATAAAAAGAATTGCACTTTCGGTTACAATATGGTTAGGTTTAAAATTCAACTTTGCTATTAGGCAAAGGATTATACTCTAGGAGGAATACATATATGAAAGACCCGCGTATTGAAAAACTGGCCAGGAATTTAATTCGTTATTCTGTTCAGCTTCAAAAAGGTGAAAAAGTTTTAATCGAGAACTTCGGCTTGCAGCGTGAGCTTGTAACGGCTTTGGTAAAAGAAGCATATGAGGCTGGGGGCTATCCTTTTGTATCGTTGAAAGATCATTCAGTGGACCGCTCTTTGTTGATGGGCGCTCAAGAAGAACAATATGAAATGATGGCTGAGTTTGAAGCTAGCGTGATGGACAAGATGGATGCCTATATCGGCCTTCGATCCGGAGACAACATCAATGAGCATGCCGATGTGCCGGATGAGAAAATGAAGATTCAAGGAAATACGATCGGCAAAAAAGTTCACCGGGAAATTCGCGTCCCTAAGAAAAAGTGGGTTGTTTTGAGATACCCGAATGCCTCCATGGCGCAGCTTGCCAAAATGAGTACAGAAGGATTTGAAGATTTTTATTTCAATGTATGCAACCTTGATTACGCGAAAATGGACAAAGCCATGGACAGCCTGGTTGATCTGATGAATAAGACCGATAAGGTGCGCATCACGGGCGAAGGAACAGATTTAACGTTCTCCATTAAAGATATTCCTGCCGTTAAGTGTGCAGGCCGATTGAATATACCAGATGGTGAAGTGTATACAGCTCCTGTAAAAGATTCTGTAAACGGAACTATTACCTATAACACGCCTTCACCTTACCATGGTTTTACATTTGAAAACGTCAAGCTTACTTTTGAGAATGGTAAAATCGTTGACGCTGAAGCCAACGATACAAAAAGAATCAATAAGATATTTGATACCGATGAAGGAGCTCGTTATATCGGCGAATTCGCAATCGGGGTGAATCCTTATATCCTTCACCCAATGCAGGATATCCTGTTTGATGAAAAAATCGATGGCAGCTTCCACTTCACTCCTGGTGAATGCTATGAACAGGCTTACAATGGAAATCACTCCAATATCCACTGGGATATGGTGTCGATTCAAAGGCCGGAGTACGGCGGAGGAGAAATTTACTTTGATGACGTACTCATCCGCAAAGACGGCCGTTTCACTCTTCCTGAACTGGAACAGCTTAATCCTGAGAACTTGAAGTAAGCAATTTTAAAAAGCACCCTGCCTTTTTATGAGGCTGGGTGCTTTCTTGCATTATGAGCCGGTGGGGGGAATTGGCGTTCAGCTTATTGTTATTACATGTCTCTTTTTGCCGGGTTTACCAACTGAAAAAATCTCTTACTCTAGTACAAGTTCCCATGTAATTAATGCACGCTTGATACATATCCCTTCACTTCTCTTGCAACTCATGTACTTAGTCCACGCTATTGGATAAAAAACTCCTCTCTTATTTGCAGCTATTACCTATTCCTTAATATCAAACACCAGCACATCAAACAACACGTCTCCATCATAAAGGAGCATAGCCCACTGCCCTGGTTCAGGGAGGGTAACCGAGGTTGGTACATGTGCATCCGCTCCATTAACCGGTCCGCCTAATTCCACGGTCCACTTCCAGCCGTTGTCCAGGATAGGATGTACCGTGTTTGATACCTTATGAAATGCGACAACCGTTAAATTCGCTGACTGATTTCCCCAAAGATGCCACATCCATTTTTGGGGTGTCAGACTCGGCATATCCGCCCCTATAACACCTGATTTATTTTCATTCCCGAAGATTCCCCCGCTGAAATTCACAGCATTTCGTTCCCAGTCAATGGCTTCAAAGTCTTGTTGCTCGACGAATGAGGGAATATCCACAGGTAACATAATCCCCTCCTCATCACCGACTGTTAGGACCACATCTCCATAGGATTGCCCATCCAGCAAAACCTCGTATCTCCACACGCCAGCATATGGTATTTCAAACCTCGCCGTAAATCGCTGAAGGGATGAGTAACCGGGTGATGGGTCTGTTATTTTTTCAGGAGGAACGACATTAATCCGTTCTCCCGTTTTTCTGTTATAAGCATCTATCGATAATTCTTTCCCTTTATAGGTATCGAACGGCTCCCTGAAGCTGAACAGATACCCGGAGTTCTGTCCTGCAGTCAGTTGCGGTTCGGGAAAAACGCCGAATTTCTCAACTCCATCTTCTACAAATTCGTCACGAACTTCCCATTCCAGTGATAGAGGGTAGGAACCTGAATTATTTTCAGGCATCGGCAATAACTGAGTTGAAAATAAAATAATCATGATTGTGATGGCCGCAGCTGATAAAGAAAAAATCATGAACCGGTTTGGCCTTTGGTTTTCCTTTTTTTCTAAATGAATGGCTGCTTGGATATTTCGTTTTTGAATTCCTGTAAAGTGGGGGCCCTTATGCGTTGTGGCATCCATCGCTTTCTTCAAGTTTTCAAGCTTGCTGTTCATTCAGAATCCCTCCTTTCCATTGAGTTTTTCAGTTTTGCCCTTCCTCTGTTCAGTCTGGTTTTGACAGTATTAGGGTTCATGTTCAAAATTTCGCAGATTTTTTCAACCGATAACTCTTCATAGTAATAAAGAATAATTATTTCACGATATTTTACTGGCAGATCAAGGACACTAAGGGACAGTCTCTCTTCTTCGCTTCGTTTGATCATCCTCATTTCAGGGGATGGCTCGCTTGCTTTAAAAAGACTGAAGAAGCTAGATCCGACAATTGTTTTCCGGTAAGCAGAGCTTCTCAAAACATCCTTTGATTTATTGATGGAAATTCTATAGATACACGACTTGATAGAGTTGATCTCTTCTATCTTTTCGAAATGATGATAGCAGGTAACGAAAACATCCTGGACGATATCTTCAGCAAGTTTCCAGTCCTTCACATAGTTATAGGCCAGCTTTGTCAGGTTTTCACCGTACATATTCATGAGGCCCTCAAGCCATTCTTCTTTGCAGGCAGGGTATTCAGGTTCAACATCTGCTCCATTATTCAAATGGTGTTCACCTCGTTCCTTTTACTGCTAAGACGAATTAAACAGCGGAAGGTTTCACTTTTATTAAAATATATTTCTTCAGCCCTTTAAAGCACTAAGAGGGACTGTCCCTCTTAGTGCTTTAAAGGGCTAAAGTAACACTAAAATAAAAAAGCTGACAACCCGTTCTAAAGTGTACCCTTTGTAAAGGACATTTTAAAAAAGCCTAAGCTACTTTTAAAAGATGATCTCTGTATTGTACAGGGGTCATCTTTTTTCGATTCCATTGGTATCTATGGTGGTTATAGTAATTCATGTATTGCTTGATTTCCTTTTGTACATCCTCTAATGTCAGACAGGTTTTAATAGAGGTTTCATCTTTCAGGTGGCCAAAGAACGATTCAATGGGAGCGTTGTCCCAACAGTTTCCCCTTCGGGACATTGATTGGCGGATTCCAAGTTTTTTAACCATTTTCTGAAATTGGGGATGGGTATAGTGAACCCCTTGATCTGAATGGATGAGTGAGTCTTTATGTTTTTTAAACCTTTTGTTTTTCTTTAGTTTTTTGATGGTATCTGTGGCTAATTCCATAGTCATTCTGTCAGACACATGGTAAGCAAGAGCTTCACCACTGGAACCATCCAATATCATAGATAAATAAGCTCTTGAACTTTTTCCATAGCTCAAGTAGGTGATGTCTGTTAATAGCACTTTCCCGGGTTTACCCTGATTGAATTGGCGCTCCAGTAGGTTAGGGACCACTGAATGTTCCTGGGTGGCCTTCATTAGACGCCTATATGGATTCGCCCTCCGGAAGGGACAAACGATGTTATACTTCTTCATGATTCTTCGAATTCTTTTCAAGTTAAAGACAATCTTAAATTGACCCGCCAAAGTCATTTTGATTTGACGCGCCCCTTTCTTGCGATTCTTATGACGGAATGCTTTTAAGATGATTTCTTTCAGTTCCTCATCCCTTGCTTCCCGTTGTTTTCTACGCTCTTGGGACTCGGGAGAGTAGTATTTATAATAAGCACTTCTGGAAACTCCTGCGACCCCACAAAGGAATCTCACCATTTTTTTGAGCTTATATTTCTCTATTACGGAACGGATGAGAATGAACTTTTGACTTGGGGAGAGGACTACTTCTTTAGCCCCCTTTCCGCGAATCGAATCTTTTTTAGAAGTTCATTTTCCGCCTTAAGGAGGTTAATTTGAGCTTCTAGTCGAGCATTCTTATCCTCAAGGGATAACTCCCGTTCTCTAGGTCTCCCGGAATTGCCTTTCCTTGTGTCATTGAGCCCTAAAACTCCGTTTCTTTTATAAGCAGCACTCCATCTCTTACTAGCGGCATGAATACGTGCCATACCAATTATATCTGTATCAAATCCAGCCTCTTCAAAGATCTGTCTAGAGAATTTGCCTTTCTCTTTCTCAGCGATAAATTGGCGTTTAAATTCATCTGTGTAGGTAATTCCCTTAGCACTTACAGCTTTCACAAAAGGATTAATGGATAATTGTTTGATTTCTTTCTCTGTGAATGTTTTTTTACTCATGGTGTTTTCCCCGATTTCTACTAGTTGTCTATTTGTCATTATACAAAAAAATACCCTATAGGTAGACTTTTTTAAGTGTCTACTCTATAGGGTACATTTTATTCAGGCTGTCAGCTTTTTTATTTGTTATTATTCTACATGATTTCTGAGGGTCTCTTCGTAGGCGTCCTGGAATTTCTGGACGTCGCCCGCCCCCATGAAGATCAGGACACCTTTTTCATGAGCCATCAATGGCTTCGTGTCGTGTTCGTCGATGATTTTTGCATTTTCAATTTTGCCTTTTAGGTCATCTATTGAAAGCTTCCCATGGTTTTCGCGTGCAGAACCAAAAATTTCACACAGATAGACCTGATCAGCTTCGGATAAGCTGTCTGCAAATTCATTCAAGAATGTTTGAGTTCTGGTGAATGTATGCGGCTGGAATACAGCGATGATTTCCCGGTCAGGAAACTTTTGCCTTGCTGCTTCAATCGTCACCTTGATTTCAGTAGGGTGATGAGCATAATCATCAATCAGGATCTGCTCCCCGATTTTCTTCTCAGAGAATCTTCTCTTAACCCCTTGGAATGAAGTCAATCTTTCCTTGACGATTTCCGTGTCAATATCTTCATAATGACATAGAGCAATGACAGACAGGGCATTCATGATACTGTGATCTCCATAACCCGGGATAGAGAAAGTTGCGAAAAATTCATTTCTCACAAACACATCAAACGTTGTTCCTTCAGGTGTTTTGTTCACGTTTCTCGCCTGGAAATCATTTTCTTCGGCAAAACCGTAGAAAAGAACAGGAACTTTTGCCTGGATTTTTTGCAAGTGTTCATCATCACCGCAGGCAATGATTCCCTTCTTGACTTGCATCGCCATCTCTTGGAAAGCCTGAAAAACATCATCCACATTGGCGAAATAATCAGGGTGATCGAAATCGATATTTGTCATAATGGCATAGTCAGGATGATAGGACAAAAAGTGCCTTCTGTACTCGCAAGCTTCGAAAACAAAGTACTCCGCATCTTTTTCGCCTTTTCCCGTGCCATCCCCAATCAGATAGGATGTAGGCTTTGCCCCTCTGATGACATGTGAAAGAAGTCCTGTGGTAGAAGTCTTACCGTGCGCTCCAGTGACCGCAACAGAGGTGAATTCCTGCATGAAGTCACCTAGGAAGCTATGGTACCTGGTGACCGGCAGCCCCTGACTTCTCGCTTCTTCGATTTCTTCATGTGTATCCGGAAAGGCATTCCCGGCAATTACACTCATATCCCCGCCGATATTTTCTTTTTGAAAAGGCAGGATTTTTATGTGAGAATCTTCAAGAGCTTTCTGTGTAAAAAAGTACTTCTCTACATCCGAGCCCTGTACTTCATACTCCATATCGTGAAGCACCTGGGCCAGCGCGCTCATTCCAGATCCCTTTATTCCAACGAAATGGTATATTGTCATATTAGAACCTCCAACAATCATCTATCTGTAAGCAGTATATGACATTAATCCATTTTTGCCAGCCCCCGTATGCGGCCTGCCAAAAACGGAACCCTTAATGAACAACAACCAGCTTCAGTATTGACCGTATAATAATGAAAAGATTATATCATCTTTTTCTGCCAGTGGCTATGAACGACAAGTATGACTTTATAGTGACTGAGAAATGAACCGTGCAGCATTTTCCTTTAAATAACTTCGCCAGGTAATGCCATGGTCCCTGCTCATGTTTTCATAATCGTCCATTAGGCCGCCGAATATTTCTCCATCCTTTACCCTGAAAGGAGGCCCGATTAACATCCCTTTTGTAACTAAAGGGATTTTTCTAATAAACGCTAAATCCCCGGGCCCCCAGTGGTTTTCTTGAAGATATGGACACATAACCATCTCTTTATGCTTATGTAATATATTCTGTACAATTAATGAATTTTCATCGCAATCAATTCCCAGCACTTCCACCGGCTCCCAAGCGGCAGTCAGAAACAGGGCTCCGAGCATCCGGTCGGTTTCCGCCATATGTTCCGCTTTGACGTTGAGAAATTGATGGAAAACCGTTTTATTTGCAGCCGTTTTATAATCAAATAAAAGCCATTGCCTGAAAAGGATATCCAATTCAGATCCTGGATCGGCATCTTCAAGCGGAAGGGAGAATTTCTGAGAGAACACGAACTTTGCCCTCACCTTCTCCCGGATGTTCGTCTCCCTTTCCAAAAACAGCAGACTTTGCTCATACAGGTCCTCAGTATGCTTTTCAGCCTGCTGCTGTTTTTTCCGCTTATAAGATGCTAAATTGATCAGCGGTTCTTGTTTCTTCACCTATATTCACACCTATTGCCATTCGACTTTTTCCAGACGTTCATTCCATCTGAATTTTCTACCGGCTTTGGCCTGAGGCTTCCCGTCCAGGGTGACATTATCCCCTGTGAAGCCGATATTGACTTTCAAGAGGCTTCCTCCGACTCCATAAACATCCACAGGTACTTTATTTTCTTCAAAAGTGCTGATGCGTTCTTCTGTAAATCCGCCTGATACTACAATTTTCACATGATTGAAGCCCTCTGCATCCAGTTCATCACGGAGCGCACGAATCAGTTCCGCATTGACGCCCCTGGGATCAAATGTTCCAAGGACATGCTGGTTCCTCACAAAATACTTGTCAATCATGGTACGTGAAGTATCAACTCGAACCCCTTTCAACTCGGCACCGAACTCCCTTGCCACTTTCAAGGCATCAGAGATCACATCATTATTGTAATCAACCAGAGCTATCAGCTCATCTTCAGGAAATGTTTCCTTGTATGCGCGGGTCGCTTCTACAATGTCACCATTGAATAGCTGGATAAGAGCATGCGGCATCGTCCCCATTCCCTGTTTGCCCCACCATTCATTCATTGCATGTGTCGCTTGTGCGGTAGAGCCGCCAATGAAAGCTGCATAGCCGTCCCCAGCCTGCTGGGTGTAATGATCATCGCGGTCTCCCATAAAAATGACCGGCTTTTGCTTACCTGAAAGCGAAGCCGCCTTCATCAATTTATAAACGTTAGTGGCGACAGAGGTCCTTCTGGCAAGTATTCCATCGATGATCCCTTCAAGATAGCCGAAATCCTGGTATCTCCCCTTGACCGTCAGTACTGTCTCAAAAGGAGAGATTTTGTCCCCGTCTTTTAAAGAATGAATCTCGAGTTCCTCGGGGTTATCAGCGAATGTATGAAGAAGTGCAATGACCTCATCCGTCCCGCAAAGAACGGCATGCTCCTTTTGGAAAAACTGCATCGTGATGATTGCATCCCGCTTATATTTTTTTGCAATTTCTCTCGTTTTCAAAAAGTATACGGCAGAGAACCATCCCTCTTTGACCCTCTCATCGAACTTGAATGTCTCGTTTGTTAACCTTTTCAATTTACCCTGAAGTTTCAATTGAATTTCTTTCATCCTAAAAGCTCCTTACCATCAACTGTACACGTTTATTTGATTGTCGTTAATTAAGTAATACAAGACTGTCTTTCCAAAGCGAGTGTTCTGAGTAATAGTAGGTTCTGCTGCCATTAAGGAATAAGTGGAAGAGTGTATGACTCCTTGCCTGATTAGCAGGACAGGTGAGGCCCCCAGCCCCGGGGTCATGCCTCCCTGCAGCGGAAATCAGCCTATACCTTTTGGAAGAGCAGATATTGAAAAACAGCATTATATAAGACGAAACAAAAAAGTGAAGAACGATTCACGAACATCCTTCACTTTTTTGCTATATAGTTACTTGTATTGTTTTTGTGATTTAGTCCGTCTTAAGAATACCACTTATTAATTGATTGTACTAGTGTCTTGCAGCTCTTCAAGCTCCCTAGAAGAAATTAACACGTCTCTAGGTTTGCTTCCTTTTGCTTCTGAGA
Organism: Bacillus sp. SG-1; assembly: GCF_000181495.1. Lineage (GTDB taxonomy): Bacteria > Bacillota > Bacilli > Bacillales > Bacillaceae_B > Rossellomorea. The sequence continues at coordinate 1,344 of NZ_ABCF01000006.1, read as the reverse complement.
CTATCCCGTGGCTTTCCATCATGTCAATCAGTCTGGCCGCACGGTTGTATCCGACCCTGAAATGCCTCTGGATAAGGGAAGTGGATGCTCCACCTTGATCGACCACAAACTCGCAGGCTTCAACGAACAGATCATCTTCTTGTTCATTGACCTCTGCCTTTTTCAGCAATTCATCCTGCTGGAAAAGATAATTCGGCTCTCCCTGCTCTCTGACGTGATTGACAATCTCATCAATTTCATCGTCCGACACAAAGGTTCCTTGCAGTCTGACAGGCTTGGACGAGCCATTTTCAAGGAACAGCATATCTCCTTTCCCAAGGAGTTTCTCTGCCCCGCTTGAATCGATTATGGTTCTTGAATCCACTCCTGACGATACAGAGAATGCAACCCTTGTTGGCACATTTGCCTTAATCAAGCCAGTGATGACATCCACCGATGGACGCTGAGTCGCAATAATCAAGTGAATTCCGCACGCTCTTGCCTTCTGGGCGATACGGCAGATGGCTTCTTCAACATCTGCAGGAGACATCATCATCAGATCTGCCAGCTCATCAATAACAATGACAAGATACGGCAGCTTCTGGCTTTTCTCTCCATTCCGCTCAGCTTTCAGGTTGTACCTTCCAATGTCACGGACACCAGTATGGGCAAACAACTCATATCTTCTTTCCATTTCCTCTACCGCCCATTTCAATGCTGCTGTCGCAGCTTTCACATCTGTGATGACCGGACTGACGAGGTGAGGCATACGATTATATGGAGCCAGCTCCACCATTTTTGGATCAATTAGCAGGAGCTTCAAATCCTGCGGAGAAGCTTTGTATAAGAGACTGATCAAGATTGAATTGATGCAGACACTTTTCCCTGATCCCGTCGCACCGGCAATCAGTCCGTGAGGCATTTTGTTCAAATCTGTTACAATCGGTTCACCTGAAATATCAAGGCCCAGTGCGGCAGTTAACGGCGATGAGCTTTCTTGGAACGAACTGCTTGAGATAATCTCACTGAGTGCTACCGGCCGGCTTTGCTTATTCGGAACCTCGATACCAATCGTGTGTTTTCCAGGTATCGGTGCCTCAATCCGGATATCTCTTGCTGCAAGACTCAATTTAATATCATCAGCCAGGTTCGTGATTTTGTTCACTTTCACCCCTGGCTCCGGCTGGACTTCGAATCTGGTTACGGACGGTCCTTCCGTTACATTCACAACACTTGCTCTTACATTGAAGTTTGCCAACGTATCATTCAGGAGATTCCTTTGAGACTCTAGCCACTCACCACTTGATTCCTTCAAAACTGGAGGAGCCAGGAAGTTTAACTGTGGAAAACAGTATCCTTCATCCT